>CAWAIV010000020.1:0-261795 GCA_963782145.1 uncultured Pseudomonadota bacterium | reverse complement strand
ATTCGCGTATCTCGATTCCGACCGGCATCAACGTGCCGGGCGCCGAATTGGTGCTGCGCGCGCGCGACATCGCACCGGCGCCGGCAACCCTGATCGTGGTCAATTGCGCCGGCCGCACCCGCAGCATCATCGGCGCGCAATCGCTGATCAATGCCGGCGTGCCCAACAAGGTGGTGGCGCTGCGCAACGGCACCATGGGCTGGCACTTGGCCGGCTTGACCTGCGAGCACGACAAGGACGTGCGCGCGCCGGACTGTTCCAGCGACGGGCTGGCCTGGGCGAAGGCGGCGGCGCAAAGCGTGGCGCAGCGGTTCGGCGTCGCCCGCATCGACCGCGCCACGCTTGCCAACTGGCGCCAGGACGAGACGCGCACGACCTATTTGTTCGACGTGCGCGACCCGGCCGAATATGCGCGCGGTCACCTGCCCTTCGCAGTGCCGGCGCCCGGCGGACAATTGGTCCAGGCGACCGATACCTATGCGGGCACGCTGGGCGCCCGCATCGTGCTCTGCGACGACCGCGAGGTGCGCGCGCTGATGACCGCGTCCTGGCTCAAGCAAATGGGCTGGCGGGACGTCTTCGTCCTCCCGGAAGCCGGCGACGAAACTGTCGAACCGGAAACACGCGTGCTCGGTACGCCGTCACCCGAGCGCGCGGTCGACTATTCCACCGTGCTCGCCACCGACAATGCCGCCCTCATCGATCTGGCGCCCAGCCCCGTCTACCGCCGTGGTCATATCCCCGGCGCCTGGTTCGCCGTCCGCGCGCGGCTCGACCGCGCCCTGGCCAAGATCGCGCCGACCGACGACGTGATCCTCACCAGCGAGGACGGCGTGTTGGCAAGCCTGGCGGTCGCCGAGGTGCAAGCTTTGACCAATTGCCCGGTCTATTGGCTCCGGGGCGGCACCGCCGCCTGGGCCGCCGCCGGCTTCCCGCTTGCGACCGGTGGCAAATGGGCGGATGAGCCAGTCGATGCTTGGCTCAAGCCCTATGAGCGGGCCGGCGAGCAAAAAGACGCCATGAACGAATATCTGTCCTGGGAAGTCGACCTGCTGGAGCGCATCAAACGCGACGGCACCACGCATTTCCTGCATGCGCGGTAGTTGGATTATCGCATTTCCGCATTAGCTAGCGTGTCATGCCCCGCGACAGCGGGGCGTCCGGCGGCCCCGGCGGGTCTCGTAGACGCTGGATCGCCCGCTTTGGCGCGCGAAGACAGTCGGTGTATTAGGCTGCCATGAAATTCCTCGACGAGGCCAAGGTCTATATCCGGTCGGGCGACGGCGGTAACGGCTGCGTGTCGTTCCGGCGCGAGAAGTTCATCGAGTTCGGCGGCCCCAATGGCGGCGACGGCGGCAGGGGCGGCGACGTGTTGGTCGAGGCGGTCAACGGCCTCAACACGCTAATCGACTATCGTTACCAGCAGCACTTCAAGGCGCAGCGCGGCGGCAACGGCATGGGCAAGGACCGCCATGGCGCCGGCGGCAAGGACGCGGTGCTCAAGGTGCCGATCGGCACCCAGGTCTATGCCGAGGACGGTGAGACACTGCTCGCCGACCTCGCCCGCCTCGGCGAGCAGGTCACCGTCGCCAAGGGCGGCAATGGCGGCTTCGGCAACGCCCGTTTCAAAACTTCCACAAACCGCGCGCCGCGCCACGCCAATCCGGGCCAACCGGGTGAGGAACTCACCATCCGCTTTCGGCTGAAGCTAATCGCCGACGCCGGCATCGTCGGACTACCCAATGCCGGCAAGTCGACTTTCCTTGCCGCGGTGAGCGCGGCCAAGCCGAAGATCGCCGACTATCCCTTCACCACGCTGCATCCGCAGCTCGGCGTGGTGCGCGTCGACGAGCGCGAATTCGTGCTCGCCGATCTGCCCGGACTGATCGAGGGCGCGCACGAGGGCACCGGTCTTGGCGACCGTTTCCTCGGCCACACCGAACGCTGCCGGGTGCTGCTGCACCTGGTCGACGGCACCGCCGAAGACCCCGGCGTCGCCTACCGGACCGTGCGCGGCGAACTCGAAGCCTATGGCCACGGCCTGACCGACAAGCCGGAGATCGTGGCGCTCAGCAAATGCGACGCGATGACGCCCGAGGAGATCAAGGCGCAAAGCGTCAAGCTGAAGAGGGCGGCGAAGAAGACGCCGCTGGTGCTGTCGTCGGCATCGGGGAAAGGCGTGCCGGAAGCCCTGCGCGCATTGTTGAAAGTGATCGACCAGGCGCGCGTCGACGCCGACGAGAGCGAACCGAAAGAAGCGGCCTGGCAGCCATAACCAAGCCTGTCGTCACCGGGCCGCCGCGACCCGGTGATCCCGCTTAGGAAGGCAATGCAGTAGCATCCTAAGCGGGATGGCCGGGTCAAGCCCGGCCATGACAAGTCGATATCTCAGGGAGAGCCATGATGCAGACGCGCGCAGCCGTCGCCTGGAAAGCGGGCGAGCCACTCACCATCGAGACCGTCGACATCGAGGGCCCGCGGGCCGGCGAGGTGCTGGTCGAGGTCATGGCTACCGGCATCTGCCACACCGATGCCTACACGCTGTCGGGCGCCGATCCGGAAGGCCTGTTCCCGGCGATCCTCGGCCACGAAGGCGCCGGCGTGGTGCGCGAGGTCGGCGCCGGCGTCACCTCGGTGAAGGTGGGCGACCACGTCATTCCGCTCTACACGCCGGAATGCCGCCAGTGCAAAACCTGTCTTTCCCGCCGCTCCAACCTGTGCACCGCCATCCGCGCCACGCAGGGCAAGGGCCTGATGCCCGACGGCTCGAGCCGCTTCCGCTGCGATGGCGACCCGGTGTTTCACTACATGGGCTGCTCGACCTTTGCCAATTTCACCGTGCTGCCGGAGATCGCGCTGGCGAAAGTGCGTGAGGACGCGCCCTTCGACAAGATTTGTTACATCGGCTGCGGCGTCACCACCGGCATCGGCGCGGTGATCTACACGGCGAAGGTCTGGCCCGGCGCCAATGTCGCCGTGTTCGGGCTCGGCGGCATCGGCCTCAATGTGATCCAAGGCGCCAACATGATCGGCGCCGACAAGATCATCGGCATCGACACCAATCCGGGGAAGCGCGCCATGGCCGAGAAATTCGGCATGACGCATTTCATCAATCCGGACGAGGTCGGCCGCGACAAGGTGGTGCAGGCGATCGTCGACCTGACCGGCGGCGGCGCCGATTTCTCCTTCGAATGCATCGGCAATGTGCACACCATGCGCCAGGCGCTGGAATGCGGCCATCGCGGCTGGGGCGAAAGCATCATCATCGGCGTCGCCGGCGCCGGCCAGGAGATTTCGACGCGGCCGTTCCAGCTCGTCACCGGGCGGGTCTGGCGCGGCACGGCCTTCGGCGGCGCGCGCGGTCGCACCGACGTGCCCAAAATCGTCGACTGGTACATGGAGGGCAAGATCAATATCGACGACCTGATCACCCACACCATGCCGCTGGAGAAGATCAACGACGCCTTCGACCTGATGCACGAAGGCAAGTCGATCCGCAGCGTGGTCATCTACTGACGCGATTTGGACGCGCAGGTGCGGCACACAACGAAACGGCGCGCGCGAAGCACGCCCGCTGTCGATCCGCCGCTCAAAAGACGAACCCTGAAGCGCTCGCTATTTCGCGCACAGCCGCCGCGGTCCGTCACGCGGCTGATAGGTGCAGTCGGTGGCGTCGAAGGTGTGATAGGCCGCCGCGCAAGCCGCGATATTGCACGAGGGCGCTTGCGCCGGCGTCGCCTGCGCGTGCGCATCGTCGGCGCGCGATGCCGCGGCCGGCTGTGCCTCGCGCGGCGGCGTACCCTTCTTGCAAAGGCGCCGCGGGCCATCATTGGGCTGATAGGTGCAGTCGGCAGCGCGGAACGAGTGATAGGCGACAGTGCAGGCCTGGATGTCGCAGGCCGGCAGCGGCGCCGTGGCGGCGGTGGCAACGGCCCCCGCGTTGCGCGCGGCGTCCGCCTGGTCGGCACCACCAGCGTTTGCCGCGGCGGCGGCTGACGGCGCCCGTGGCGATGGAACTGGCGCCACGGCCGGCTCGGCGGCAGCGGTCTGCGGCGGGATGGGTGCGGCCGGGGTGACCGGGCTGAATACGGTTGGCGGGGCGCCTTTGACCGCGGGTGCCGGCTTTACGGGCGCCTGGCTTGCCACCTGCACCGGGGGTGCATTGTAGTGCGGCTCCGGCGCGCCGAGCCAGCCCAGCCCGAACAAGACGCTCGACGCCGAGACCAGAAGCACCGCAAGATACAAGAGCAGCGACATCATTTTGCTCCGCAATCCGACTAACCGTCGGATTGGCAACACCACAGTAACATGGCAGTTCCGGCCAAGCCGGGTTACCGCCTACCGCCTCGCCCCCGCGATTGCCAAGCGCCGCCCCGTATGGGAGAGGGTGGCACGCCAATCGGGCCGATTGAAGGTGCATTTTGGTGGCGGGGCAATGCGCCGCGCCCCCTTCGGCCCGCACGGCCGCTTTGCCATTTTGCCGGGTCCATGCCGAAAACGCCGTCGCTCAGAGATTTCCGCCGCATCGTCGTCAAGGTCGGCTCCTCGCTGCTGGTGGACGCCGCCGCCGGCGGACTGAAGCGCGACTGGCTCAATTCGCTCGCCGCCGACATCGCCGACCTGCACAAAGGCAAGTGCGACGTGCTGGTGGTGTCCTCTGGCGCCATCGCCCTCGGCCGCGCCGTACTCAAGCTGCCGGCCGGCCCCCTCAAACTCGAGGACAGCCAGGCCGCCGCCGCGGTGGGGCAGATCGTGCTGGCGCGCTCCTGGTCGGAATCGCTCGGCGCGCAGGGGCTGACCGCCGGCCAGGTGCTGGTGACGCTGGGCGACACCGAGGAGCGCCGACGCTATCTCAATGCCCGCTCCACCATCGCCAAGCTGTTGGAATGGCGCAGCGTGCCGGTGATCAACGAGAACGACACCACCGCTACCACCGAGATCCGCTATGGCGACAACGATCGCCTCGCCGCGCGCGTCGCCACCATGATGAGCGCCGATTTGCTGGTGCTGCTGTCGGACGTCGACGGCCTCTACGACAAGCCGCCGGGGAAGGGTACGGGGGCCAAGCGGGTACCGCTGGTGATGCGGATCACGCCGGAGATCGAGGTCATGGCGGGCACGGCGAATTCGGAGACCTCGCGCGGCGGCATGCGCACCAAAATCGAGGCCGGCAAGATCGCCACCTCCGCCGGCACCCATATGGTGATCGGCTCCGGCCACGTGCCGCATCCGCTGCAACGCATCGTCGATGGCGCGCCCTGCACCTGGTTCCTCACCCCGGCCAATCCGGTGACCGCGCGCAAGAAATGGATCGCCGGTTCGCTGGAGCCGCGCGGCGCGCTCACCATCGATGCCGGCGCGGTCAAGGCGCTGCGCGGCAACAAGAGCCTGCTGCCGGCCGGCGTGATCAAGGTCGAGGGCAGTTTCGAGCGCGGAGACGCGGTGCTGGTGCGCGGTCCCGACGGCGCCGAGATCGGCCGCGGCCTGATCGCCTTTGACGCCGCCGATGCCGACAAGATCAAGGGCCGCCCCTCGACCGATATCCAGCGCATCCTCGGTTACAGCGGCCGCACCGAGATGATCCACCGCGACGACCTGGTACTGGGCGGAAGCTGAGCGGCGCCCGCGCGACCAATTGGCTCAGTGACGATTTGGCAAATTGTTCGCGCGCACCGGGTGGCCTTCACTCACGCCCATAAAGCCCAGGTCGCCGGGGAACGCACCAATCCTGCACCCCACCCCGGCGAGCCAAGCTGCGGCAGTGGTCGACGGCGCGCGAGTGCCGGAGACGACGACTATCCCCCAAGGGCCCCTCCGGGGCCCTTTTTTTCAGTCGGCATTGTCGATTTCGCTTGCCGGCGCGCTCGGTCATTGACCGAGCCCGGCGCTTCTTGCGCGGGCCTCACGCGCCCACTGGCTGGGCCGGCGGCCCAGCAGGCATCCTACGGCGCCGTTTAGTGCCGGCGCGAGCGCGAACGGCCGGAACGGCGGGCGCGGGTCTTTTCGGTCACCGGATGCACCGGTAGGCGGATGAAGGTGCCGTCGGGGAACTCGATGTAGCGCTTCGACACCTGCACCTTGCCTTCGCCGCGGGGCCGTCCCTCGATCACGAATTTGGTGCCGACCGGGAACCGGGTGGGAAGACCGCTCGAACGATACGCCATGGGAACCTCCTGCGAGGCCCCTACCCTGGCAAGGCAATTTGAAGGACTATTGAAGCCTATGGCATTTCCGTAAGTTATCCACACTATCCCCAAGAAAATCCTGGATTTTGCCCGCGAGAGCCCTATCTCGCGCCCGGAACCCCGACGTGATAGGACATCCAGCCCGACTGGGACCGTGACAGACGTTTGACGCAGATGACCGCGCCGCTGAAAAGCATCGAAGGCACCGGCGATCTCGCCGCCACCATGACCGCTATCGGCCGTGCGGCGCGGGCGGCCGCGCGGGTGCTGGCGCTCGCGCCAACCGCGCAAAAGGACCGCGCGCTCAAGGCCATGGCGCTGGCGATCCGGGCGCAGAAAGCCGCCATCCTGGCTGCCAATGCCGAGGACCTGGCCGAGGCACGCACCGGCGGGATTGGCGCGGCCTTCCTCGACCGGCTGACGCTCAATGACGCGCGCATCGAGGCCATGGCGGCCGGGCTCGAGGTGATCGCCGGCCTCAAGGACCCGGTCGGGGCGGTCACCGAGGCCTGGACCCGGCCCAACGGCATGACCATCGAGCGCGTGCGGGTGCCGCTCGGCGTCATCGGCATCATCTATGAGAGCCGGCCCAATGTGACCGCCGACGCCGGCGCGCTCTGCCTGAAGTCCGGCAATGCCGCCATCCTGCGCGGCGGCTCGGACAGTCTCAGGTCAAGCCGCGCCATCGTGGCGGCGTTGACGCAGGGCCTGCACGAGGCCGGCCTGCCGGAAGCCGCCATCCAACTGGTGCCGACGCGCGACCGCGCCGCGGTCGGGCTGATGCTGACCGGGCTCGACGGCTTGATCGACGTCATCGTGCCGCGCGGCGGCAAAGGCCTGGTGGCGCGGGTGCAGAGCGAGGCGCGCATCCCGGTCTTCGCCCATCTCGAAGGCGTCTGCCATGTCTATGTCGACAAGGCGGCCTCGCTCGCCATGGCCAAGGCGATCGTGCTCAACGCCAAAATGCGGCGCACCGGCGTGTGCGGCGCCGCCGAGACCTTGCTGGTCGACCGTGCCGCGGCCGCGACCCACCTCAAGCCGCTGGTCGAGATGCTGCTCGACGCCGAATGCGAGGTGCGCGGCGATCGCGACACGCAGGCCGTCGACACCCGCGTCAAGCCGGCGAAGGAAGAGGACTGGGGCACCGAATATCTCGACGCCATCATCGCCGTGAAACTGGTAGACGGCGTCGATGCGGCTATCGCTCACATCGAACGCTACGGCTCGCACCATACCGACGCCATCGTCACCGACGATGCGACCGCCGCCGACAAGTTCTTGCGTCAGGTCGATTCGGCAATCGTACTGCACAACGCCTCGACGCAGTTCGCCGATGGCGGCGAATTCGGCTTTGGCGCCGAGATCGGCATCGCCACCGGTCGCCTGCATGCGCGCGGGCCGGTGGGCGTCGAGCAGCTCACCACCTTCAAATACCGCATCCACGGTAACGGCCAGATTCGACCGTGACCGCGCCACTTCCCGCATTTCCCGAGCGCCTGCTGCCGCCGCACGCGCCCGGCATGCGGATTGGGCTGTTCGGCGGCACCTTCGATCCCGTGCACCAAGCCCATGTCGGCGCCAGCCTGCTCGCGCTCAAGCGGCTCAAGCTCGACAGCGTCTGGTGGCTGGTCACCCCCGGCAATCCGCTGAAGAATACCAAGGGCCTGGGACCGCTGGCCGAGCGCATCGCCGGCGTACGCGCGCTCACCCGCCATCCGCGCATCGACGTGACCGGTCTCGAAGCCGTCATCAACACACGCTACACCTTCGACACCATCACTTGGCTGAAGGCCCGTTGCCCGCGCGTCCATTTCGTCTGGATCATGGGCGCAGACAATCTGCGGAGTTTCCACCGCTGGCAAAATTGGCGCGGAATATCAAAGCTTGTGCCAATCGTGGTGATCGACCGCTTGGGGCCGAGCCTTTACGCCGCCGCCAGCCCGGCCGGCATCGCCTTGGCCCATGCGCGCATCCCGGAATACGAAGCCGCCACTTTGCCCTACCGCAAGCCGCCGGCCTGGACCTTCCTGCACGGCCTCAAATCGCCCTTGTCCTCCACGGCGCTGCGGGCGCGGCGGCAGCATCCCGATACGCCTTGAGCGGGCCGCCGTCGCGGCAGTGGAAAATAAACCGGGAACGGCTATCTTAAGGGGGTGCCCCGGTTCGCCGCCGGGGCGGACGCAACGAACCGAAAGGATAGAAAACCCTGTCCACACTGGCATTTTCTCGGGCGCAGCGTCACGCGCCCGAACCCATCTCCAGGCGGCCCTCGGCCGCGGAGATGCTCCGCATTGTCCTCGCGCGCCTCGACGACATGAAGGCCGAGGACATCGTCACCATCGATCTCACCGGTAAATCCTCGATCGCCGACGCTATGGTCGTGGCCAGCGGCCGCTCGCAGCGCCATGTCGCCGCGGTCGCCGACCACGTGGTCAAAGACCTGGGGGAAGCCGGCCTGCGCGGCATCAAGGTCGAGGGCATGCGCCAGGCGGACTGGGTGCTGATCGATGCCGGCGACGTGATCGTGCACGTGTTCCGGCCCGAGGTGCGCGCCTTCTACGATCTGGAAAAGATGTGGAAGGGCGGAAAGCGCCCTAGCTGATATACTCGGCGGCAGGATGCGTATCATCGTTGCCGCCATCGGACGTCTGAAGCGGGGCGCGGAAACCGAGCTCTGCGAGCGCTATCTCAAGCGCGCCACGCAAACCGGCCGCGCGCTCGGCCTGCGCGCCATCGACATCATCGAGATCCGCGAAAGCCGCGCCGCCGAGGCGGGGAAGCGCATGATGGAGGAATCGATCGCGCTCGCCACCGTCATCCCACCGGGCGCCGCGGTGGTGCTACTCGACTCGCACGGCGACAATCTCGACAGCGCAACGCTCGCGGCACGCCTCACCGATTGGCGCCGCAATGACCGGCCGGCCACGGTGTTCGTCATCGGCGGGCCGGACGGGCTGGCCGCAAGCCTCACCGAAAAAGCCGACCTCAAATTCGCCTTCGGCGCCGCCACCTGGCCGCATCAATTGGTGCGGGTGATGCTGCTGGAGCAGCTCTACCGCGCCACCACCATCCTCAGCGGGCATCCCTATCATCGGGCGTAATGCCTTCCTGCTCCCCTCCCCCTGCGAGCGCAGCGCCTGGTCGGGAGGGGTTGGGGGTGGGGGAATAAGATTCAGCGGTCGATTATCCGAGCTGAAAATTCTCGCATGGTTCACCCCCCACCCCGGTTCGCATTGCTCATGCAATGCGAACCGACCCTCCCCACCGCTCCGCCGGGGGAGGGTCAAGGGACCAGCGGTCTTATTCCGGACGCAATGACCGGGGATCACATTGACCTTGTTGTCGCAACCGGCGGGCGTAACTTGGACCCGATGATTGGCTTCGGGGGGCTTAATCGCATCGATCCGCGCTTCGCTATGATCGCGGGGCTTGGCCTTGCTTTGCCGCTGGCCTTGAGTTAGCCGCTGTCCGCGCAGGAACGGCCGGCGCCACCGGCGCAGGATAAATCCGCGCAAAACAAATCCGCGCCAGACAAGCCGGCCGCCGCCGACGCTCTCAAGCAGCACCAGCAGGAACTGCAAACGCTGCGCGGCGAGCAGGGAAAATCGGCCGAAGCCGAGGCCGCGCTCAAGCGCGAGATCGAGAAGATCGCCAGCGATCGGCGCAAGCTCAATCAAGACCTGATCGACACCGCGGCGCGTCTACGCGACGCCGAAGCCAAAGTGGCGGCGACGGAAGATCGACTCAAGCCGCTCGACGCCAATGAAACCACGCTGCGCAAATCGCTCGCCGCGCGCCGCGCCGTGATCGGCGAAGTGCTGGCGGCGTTGCAACGCATGGGCCGTCATCCGCCGCCGGCGCTGATCGCCAGTCCCGAGGATGCGTTGCAAGCGGTGCGCGCCGCCATGCTGCTGGGCGCGGTGCTGCCGGAAATGCGTCACGACGTCGAAGCGCTTGCCAATAATCTTTCCGACCTGCTGGCGGTGCGCAAGAAGATCGCCGCGGAACGCAACCGGCTGAAAGCGCAGATCGCGGCGCTCGCCGGCGATCGCTCGCGCATGTCGGTGCTGGTCGGCGCGCGGCAGAAGCAGCAGGCCGACCGCGAGCAGGCACTCGCCGCCGAACGCGAGCGTGCCAGCGCGCTGGCGCAGAAAGCCGACAATCTCAAAGATTTGATCGCCAAGCTCGAGCAGGGGCTCAACCCGAGCGAACGCGCCGCCCGCGAGGCTGCCCGTCGTGACTCGCGCCCCGCCATGGCCGCCTTGCATGACCCGGGCCGGCTGGCGCCAGCGGTGGCTTTCACGTCACTGCGCGGGAAAGTTCCTCTGCCGGTTAACGGCATCAAAATCAGGGGTTATGGCGCTCCCGACGCCGTTGGCGGCGTGGAAAAGGGCATTTCCATCGCCACCCGCGCCGGTGCCCAGGTCACCGCGCCGGCCGATGGCTGGGTGGTCTATGCCGGCCCCTTCCGCTCCTATGGCCAACTCTTGATCCTTAATGCCGGCGGCGGCTATCATATCTTGCTCGCTGGGATGGAACGGATATCAGTAGATCTCGGACAGTTCGTGCTGACCGGAGAACCCATTGCGGTGATGGGAAACGCCTCCCATATCGCCGCGATCCTGGCGACAGGCTCCAGCCAACCCGTGCTCTACGTCGAGTTTCGAAAGGACGGTAGCCCCGTCGATCCAGGCCCATGGTGGGCGGCTGGCGAAGGCGAAAAGGTTCGCGGATGATCATGCGCAAGACCTCTCTCATTCTTCTCGGCGCGGCGGTTGGAGCGGCGGCGACGCTGCTGGTGAGCCAGCCCCGCTTGGTCCTCGTGGGCGCGCGCGCGCAAGCGGCGGCCGCCGACACCTATCGGCAGCTCAACCTGTTCGGCGATGTGTTCGAGCGGGTGCGCGCCGACTATGTGGTGAAGCCCGAAGACGGCAAGCTGATCGAATCCGCGATCAACGGCATGCTGTCCGGACTCGACCCGCATTCGAGCTACATGGACTCCAAGAGCTTCCGCGACATGCAGGTGCAGACCCGCGGCGAATTCGGCGGGCTCGGCATCGAGGTCACCATGCAGGACGGCGTGATCAAGGTGGTGGCGCCGATCGACGATACGCCCGCCGCCAAGGCCGGAATCCTCGCCAACGACCTCATCACCAAGCTCGACAACGACCAGGTGCAAGGCCTCACCTTGAACCAGGCGGTCGAGAAGATGCGCGGACCGGTGAATTCCAAGATCAAGCTCACCATCCTGCGCAAGGGCATGGACAAGCCGCTCGAAGTGACGCTCACGCGCGACATCATCCGCGTGCGCTCGGTGCGCTCGCATGTCGAGGGCGACGATATCGGCTATGTCCGCATCACCCAGTTCAACGAGCAGACCACCGAGGGTCTCAAACACGCGATCGCCACCATCCAGGCCAAGGTCGCCGAGGACAAGCTCAAGGGCTACATCCTCGACCTGCGCAACAATCCGGGTGGATTGCTCGACCAGGCGATCTCGGTGTCGGACACCTTCCTGCAGAAGGGCGAGATCGTGTCGACGCGCGGGCGCAACCCGGAAGAGACGCAACGCTTCAACGCGCGGGCGGGTGACCTCACCAAGGGCAAGCCGCTGATCGTGCTGATCAACGGCGGCTCCGCCTCGGCCTCGGAAATCGTCGCCGGCGCCTTGCAGGATCACAAGCGGGCAACGCTGCTCGGCACCCGTTCGTTCGGCAAGGGCTCGGTGCAGACCATCATCCCGCTCGGCTCCGGCAATGGCGCGCTGCGGCTGACCACGGCGCGTTACTTCACGCCGGCGGGCCGCTCGATCCAGGCCAAGGGCATCGAGCCCGACGTCGAGGTGCTGCAGGACGTGCCCGAGAACCTCAAGTCGTCGACCGATACCCGCGGCGAGGCCTCGCTGCGCGGCCATCTGAAGGGAACGCCCGGCAAGGAAGAAACCGGCTCGCAGTCCTATGTCCCGACCGATCCGAAGAAGGACAAGGCGCTGATCATGGCGGACGATCTGCTGCGCGGCATCAAGGTGAACTCGGCCTTCCCGCCGAACCCGAAAGCGCCGGTTCCCAACTGAGCGCTTAAAGCCATTGCAAGTTCCGACAGGGCGGCCCGCGGGCCGCCCTGTTCGTTTGTGGCGTCCCTACCGTCCGCAACCGGGCTCGCCGCGCGCCCATCGGCGGCGGCGGCACAGGCAAGGTGGTGTAGACTCCGCAGATGATTCGCGAGGATGTGGGCCGTGGCCGCCGATGACGACCTGAACGCCCCGCTCGGCCAAGAACCACGGAAGAGCAAGCTGCCGAAACTACCGTTCGGCGCGCCGCAACTGCTTGCCGGCGTGCTCGGCCTGTTCGGCCTGGCGGCGGTCGGCTGGGTCATGTTCGGCAACAACCCGCTCGGCGGCGAGCCGATGGCGGTGGTGGTCACCGCACCGGCAGGCCAAAGCCAAGTCGCCGCGGATTCCGCCACCGGCGACGGCAAGCATCATGCCCATCATGACGGACCGGTTGGCGGCGCGACTGGCGCGGACAAGCAGGCCAAGGCGGCGGCTCCGCCCGCGCTGCCGCCGGGCGCGCAGACCATCACCATCATCGACGGTTCCAACGGCAAGCATCATGAGGTGGTGATTCCCGGCAGCAACGCGGTGAAGCCGCCGGCGGACAAGCGGCTGTTGCAAATGACGCCGCAAGGCGCCATCCCGCGCATCGCGCCGGACGGCACGCGCGCCCTGACGCTCTATGCCCGCCCGCGCAAGCTGCCGGACGGCCGCAGCGATGCCCCGCGCATCGCAGTCGTCGTCGGCGGTCTCGGCATCAGCGCCAGCGGCACCGCCGACGCGCTGGCGCTGTTGCCGGCGCCGATCACTTTCGCTTTCGCCCCCTATGGCGCCGACCTCGAAACGCTGGCCACCCGCGCGCGCGCGATGAATCACGAGCTGCTGCTGCAGGTGCCGATGGAGCCGTTCGATTATCCGAGCAACGATCCCGGCCCGCGCACGCTGCTCACCACGCAAAGCGCGAAGCAAAATCTTGAGCGCCTGCATTGGCTGATGGCCCGGTTCCAAGGCTATGTCGGGCTGGTGAGCTACATGGGTGCGAAGTTCACCAGTTCCGAGCCGGCGCTGACGCCGGTGCTCAGCGACGCGGCCAAACGCGGGCTGATCTATGTCGATGACGGCTCCTCGCCGCGCAGCGTCGCCGCCGAGATCGCCGGCAGCCACGGCGTGCCGTTCGCCAAGGCCGACATCGTGCTCGATGCGATGCCGACGCCGAAGGCGATCGAGCAGGCGCTGGCGCGGCTGGAAATAGCGGCGCGCGACCATGGGCTCGCCGTCGGCTATGCCAGCGCGCAACCGGCCGCGATCGCCATGATCGCCGCCTGGGCCAACAAAGTCGAGAAGCGTGGCTTCGTGCTGGTGCCGATCACCATGGTGGCGGTGAAGGCGAAGTCATCTTAGCGTCATCCGGGGTGCGCACGACCCGCGCATACCCGGACTGCATCGCCACAGCGCTCTCGATTCAAATCCGCGCAGGGGTTATGGATTCCGCCCCGCGCGCCTGCGGCGCGCGACCGGAATGACAGGGAAAAGCGCATGCCTCCGTTCGAATCCCTCCCCTACCGCCCCTGCGCCGGCATCATGGTGCTCAACCGCGCCGGCCTCGTCTTTATCGGCCGCCGCTCGAGCGGGCCGGAACATATCGACGCCACCCATGTCTGGCAGATGCCGCAGGGCGGCATCGACGAGAACGAAGACCCCTACCAGGCGGCGCTGCGCGAGCTCTACGAGGAGACCAGCATCCGCTCGGTGGAAAAGCTCGGCGAGATCGCCGAGTGGCTCACCTACGACATCCCGCGCGACATTATCGGCGAGGCCTGGGGCGGCAAATACCGCGGGCAGAAGCAGAAATGGTACGCACTGCGCTTCATTGGCGACGACAGCGAGATCGACATCGAAAATCCCGGCGACGCGCATGATCCGGAATTCATCGCCTGGCGCTGGGTAGCGATGGACGAACTGCCCGACCTGGTGGTGCCGTTCAAGCGGGAGACCTATGAGCGGGTGGTGACGGAGTTCGCGAGATTCGCGAAATAGCCACCGCTGTCATTGCCCGCGAAGGCGGGCATTCCAGTAATCAAATTCGTATCAATGGATCGTGGGCGGCGGCGGATACTGGATGCCCCGCTTCCGCGGGGCATGACAGTCGGAGTTAAAGCGCGCGCTCAATGCATCGCCGTACCGGTCAAATGCCGGTCGACTTCCTTGAAATGATCGAGCCGCGTGATCGCCTTGTCGAGGGCGCCGCCGGGCTCGAGCTTCTCGATGTGGCGTTCCATCTCGGCGATGCGCGCGGCGAGCATAGCGCGGTCGATGTCCTCGATCGCCTCGGCGACGTCCGCGAGCACGGTCAGCCCTTGCGCCGACACTTCGGCGAAGCCGCCGAGCACGACGATTTTCTGCGCGCCAGCGGCGCTATGCACCGTGAGAATGCCCGGACGCAGCGTCGTCACCATCGGTGCGTGTCCCGCCAGCACGCCGAAATCACCCTCGGCGCCGGGCACGTCGACCTGCTCGACCTCGCCGGAGAAGACCAGCTTTTCGGGAGAGACCAGTTCGAAGTGGAGGGTCATGATTATTTGCTCCGCGCGCTCTGCTCCCTCCCCCCACCCGAACTCGGGTTCACCCGAGTTCGGCACTTTCCATACCGAAGTCGGATAAATCCGACTTCGGCTGGGGGAGGGTTGGGGAGGGGGGTAACCGTTGCGTGGATACGCAGCGAAGGACCCCCACCCCGACTGCCTTCGCTTCGCTCAGGCAGCCGACCCTCCCCGCAAGGGGGAGGGTGAAGAAAGAACTACGCCGCCTCGGCCGCGAGCTTCTTGCCCTTCTCGACCGCCTCTTCGATGGTGCCGACCATGTAGAAGGCGGCCTCCGGCAGGTGATCGTATTTGCCTTCCACCAGGCCCTTGAAGCCGCGGATGGTGTCGGCGAGATCGACCAGCTTGCCGGGCGAGCCGGTGAACACTTCGGCGACGAAGAACGGCTGCGACAGGAAGCGCTCGATCTTGCGCGCGCGGGCCACCGCCGTCTTGTCCTCTTCCGACAGCTCGTCCATGCCGAGAATGGCGATGATGTCCTGCAGCGCCTTGTAGCGTTGCAGCACCTCCTGCACCTGACGGGCCACCGCGTAATGCTCCTCGCCGACGATCAGCGGCGACAGCATGCGCGAGGTTGAATCGAGCGGGTCGACTGCCGGATAGATGCCCTTGGCGGCGATGTCGCGCGACAGCACGGTAGTCGCGTCCAAATGCGCGAAGGAGGTGGCCGGCGCCGGGTCGGTCAGGTCGTCGGCCGGCACGTAGATCGCCTGCACCGAAGTGATCGAACCCTTGGTGGTGGTGGTGATGCGTTCCTGCAGCGCGCCCATGTCGGTGGCGAGCGTCGGCTGATAGCCGACCGCCGAAGGAATACGGCCGAGCAGCGCCGAGACTTCCGAGCCGGCCTGCGTGAAGCGGAAGATGTTGTCGACGAAGAACAGCACGTCCTGGCCCTTGTCGCGGAAATACTCGGCGACGGTGAGGCCGGAAAGGCCGACGCGGGCGCGCGCCCCCGGCGGCTCGTTCATCTGCCCGTAGACCAGCGCGCATTTGGAGCCTTCGACCGAGCCCTTCTTCGGGTCCTTGTTGACGCCCGACTCGATCATCTCGTGATAGAGGTCGTTGCCTTCGCGGGTGCGCTCGCCGACGCCGGCGAACACCGAATAGCCGCCGTGCGCCTTGGCCACGTTGTTGATCAGCTCCATGATCAGCACCGTCTTGCCGACGCCGGCGCCGCCGAACAGGCCGATCTTGCCGCCCTTGGCGTAAGGCGCCAACAGGTCGACCACCTTGATGCCGGTAACGAGAATCTGCGCCTCGGTCGACTGCTCGGTATAGGCGGGCGCGTCCTGATGGATCGCGCGCGTGGCCTCGCTGTTGACGGGGCCGGCTTCATCCACCGGATCGCCGATGACGTTGATGATGCGGCCGAGCAGTTCCGGGCCGACCGGCACCGAAATCGGCGCGCCGGTATCGGCGACTTGCTGGCCGCGCACCAAGCCTTCCGAGGAGTCCATGGCGATGGTGCGCACGGTCGACTCGCCGAGATGCTGGGCGACTTCCAGCACCAGGCGATTGCCGTGATTTTGGGTCTCCAGCGCGTTCAGGATCGCCGGCAGGTGACCTTCGAACTGCACATCGACGACGGCGCCGATGACCTGGGTGATCTTGCCGGATACGTTCTGTGTATTGGCCATATCGTCCTCGTTAAGCGAATTACAGCGCCTCGGCGCCGGAGATGATCTCGATCAGTTCCTTGGTGATCATCGCCTGGCGCGTGCGGTTGTAGGTCAAAGTTTGCTTGCGGATCATTTCGCCGGCATTGCGCGTGGCGTTGTCCATGGCGCTCATGCGCGCGCCCTGCTCGGAGGCGGCGTTTTCCAGCAAGGCCCGGAACACCTGCACTGACAGATTGCGCGGCAGCAGCTCGGCGAGGATTTCCTCCTCTTCCGGCTCGTATTCGTATGCGGCGGCGGCCCCTTCGGTCGCGGTTTCAAACACCGGCGGGATGATCTGCTGCGCGGTCGGGATCTGCGCGATCACCGACTTGAAGCGCGAGAAGAACAGCGTGCAGACGTCGAATCCGCCCTGCTCGAACAGCGCCACCACTTTCTTGGCGATCATGTCGGCCTGCTCGAAGCCGAGCACGCGCACGCCGCGCAGATCGACGGTCTCGATGATCTGCTTGCCGAACTGGCGGCGAAGCTGGTCCTGGCCCTTGCGGCCGACGCAGAGAATCTTGACTTCCTTGCCCTGGCTCGCGAGCGAGTTCGCCTTTTCGCGCGCCAGCCGCACGATCGAGGAATTGAACGGGCCGCACAGCCCGCGCTCGGCGGTGCACACCACCAGCAGATGCACAGCGTCGCTGCCGGTGCCGGCGAGCAGCCTGGGCGCCGAGTCGCTGCCCTTGACCGCGGCGGCGATCGAGCCCAGCACCTTGCCCATGCGCTCCGCATAAGGGCGCGCGGCTTCTGCCGCCGCCTGCGCGCGGCGCAGCTTGGAAGCCGCCACCATCTGCATGGCCTTGGTGATCTTCTGCGTCGCCTTGGTGGCGGCGATGCGAACGCGCATGTCCTTGAGAGAGGCCACGTTATCCTCTTGCGCTGACCTGTTCCCTCCCCCCTTGAGGGGGAGGGTCAGGGAGGGGGGTAAGCGGCAGATACTGCGCTTGCAGCTTACCCCCTCCCGGCTCGCTTCGCTCGCCGACCTCCCCCTCAAGGGGGGAGGTGAAGAAAGAACGTGTTTCATTGCTCTCACGCAAACGTCTTCGAATAACCTTCGACCACGTCCTTGAGCTTGGCGCCGTCGGCATCCGACAGGTCGCCGCTCTTGGCTATCGAGGCGAGCAGGTCGGCATGCTGACCGCGCAACAGCGACAGCAACCCGCTCTCAAAGGCGCGCACGCGCGGCACCTCGAACTTGTCGAGATAGCCGTTGACGCCGGCATAGATCACGCAGACCTGCTCTTCCATCTTCAGCGGCGAGAACTGCGGCTGCTTCAACAGCTCGGTCAGGCGCGAGCCGCGCGCCAGCATGCGCTGGGTGGTGGCGTCCAAGTCTGAGCCGAACTGCGCGAAGGCGGCCATCTCGCGGTATTGCGCGAGCTCGCCCTTGATGCGGCCGGCGACCTTCTTCATCGCCTTGGTCTGCGCCGCGGAGCCGACGCGCGACACCGAGAGGCCGACGTTCACCGCCGGGCGGATGCCCTGATAGAACAGGTCGGTCTCCAGGAAGATCTGGCCGTCGGTGATCGAGATCACATTGGTCGGGATATAGGCGGAGACGTCGTTGGCCTGCGTCTCCACCACCGGCAGCGCGGTCAAGGAACCGGCGCCGTTGTCGTCGTTCATCTTGGCGGCGCGCTCGAGCAGACGCGAATGCAGATAGAACACATCGCCGGGATAGGCTTCGCGGCCCGGCGGGCGGCGCAGCAGCAGCGACATCTGCCGGTAAGCGACCGCCTGCTTGGACAGGTCGTCATAGGCGATCACGGCATGCATGCCGTTGTCGCGGAAATATTCGCCCATGGTGCAGCCGGAAAACGGCGCCAGGAACTGCATCGGCGCCGGATCGGAGGCTGTGGCGGCGATGACGATGGAATATTCCAGCGCGCCCTGCTCCTCCAGCACCTTGACGAACTGGGCGACGGTGGAACGCTTCTGCCCGACCGCGACATAGACGCAGTAGAGCTTGATCTTCTCGTTGTCCTGCGCGTTGAGCGGCTTCTGATTGAGGATGGTGTCGAGGATGATCGCCGACTTGCCGGTCTGGCGGTCGCCGATGATCAATTCGCGCTGGCCGCGGCCGATCGGGATCAGCGCGTCGACCGCCTTCAGCCCGGTCGCCATCGGCTCATGCACCGACTTGCGCGGGATGATGCCGGGCGCTTTGACGTCGACGCGCTTGCGCTCGTCGGACTGGATCGGGCCCTTGCCGTCGATCGGATTGCCGAGCGCGTCGACCACGCGGCCGAGCAGGCCCTTGCCGACCGGCACGTCGACGATGGCGCCGGTGCGCTTGACGGTCTGGCCTTCGGCGATCTCGCGGTCGGAGCCGAAGATCACGATGCCGACATTGTCGATTTCGAGATTGAGCGCCATGCCGCGCGTGCCGTTCTCGAACTCGACCATTTCGCCGGCCTGCACATTGTCGAGGCCGTAGACGCGGGCGATGCCGTCGCCGACGGAGAGCACCTGGCCGACTTCGGAGACCTCGGCTTCCTGGCCGAAGTTCTGAATCTGCTCTTTCAGGATGGCGGAAATTTCTGCGGCGCGGATATCCATCAGCGTGCCTCTTTCATCGCGAACTTGATCGCATTGAGTTTGGTGCGGAGCGAACTATCGACCATGCGGCTGCCGACCTTCACGATCAGCCCGCCGATGATGGCGGGCTCGATCTTGACGTCGAGGTCGATGTCCTTGCCGCCCGTTACCGTTTTCAGCGCGCTCTTGAGCGCGTCGAGATTGTTGTCGTTGAGCGCCTCCGCCACCGTCACCTGCGCGGTGACCTCGCCCTTGTGGCGGGCGACCAGCGCGCGATAACCGCGGATCATGTCGTGCACCGCGAACAGGCGGCGGTTGGTGGTGATGACGCGCAGGAAATTGGCGGCAAGCCCGCCGATGCCGGCCTGGTCGAGAATGGCCGAGAGCGCCTTGAGCTGCTCGTCGGCGCCGAACACCGGGCTGCGCACCAGGCGCTGCAGGTCGGCGCTCTCGCCGATCATGGCGTCGAACCGTTCGAGATCGGCCTTGACCGCATCGGTCGACTTGTTCTCGCGCGCTAGCTCGAACAGCGCGTTGGCGTAACGGCCGGCCATGCCGGAGGTAAGGGGGTCTTCGCCTGCCACAGGGACGCTCTTTGGCTGCCTTCACTCACAGGACTGGCGCCGTCGCGGGCGGCGGCGCAAATGCTTGGAATTCAAGAGGGAATTCCGATCTCAGGAGACGTCGCGGGAGCCCGCGGAAACCCCCTTGAAATCGAGGCGCTAGCTAACACAGCGCAAACGGCGGTGCAACAAGCGGAGCGCCGCCCGCAAAAGCCGCATCGCAGCTATCCCTCGCCAGGACGCCTTGCGCCTTATAGCCTCCGCCGGCGCGGTCGAACGCTCCAGCGGCGGCCGGAATACGAAAAGACGCCAGCCGGGGCCGCACGGGCAATGCTTTACGTGGAACGTCGGGATAATGATGCCGGCACCGCCAGGCTGCTGGTGGTGCTGCTCGCCTTCGCCTGGGGCCTCAACTGGATCGCCGCCGCAATTGCGCTGCGCGAGGTGCCGCCCTGGAGCCTGCGCCTGGCCGGCGCCGGCATCGGCTGCAGCATCCTGTTCGCCGCCGCCTGGGCCAGCGGCTATGCCTTGCGCCTGCCACGCGGCCAGAGGCTGCCCATCATGGCGGCCGGCTTCTTCAATGTGGTGCTGTTTCAGGTCTTTTCGGCCTTTGCCCAGCTCGACGGCGCGACCAGCCGCGTCGTCATCATCACCTATTCGATGCCGATCTGGGCGGCCATCCTCAGCCGCCTGTTCCTGGGCGAACGGCTCACGCCCGTCCGCCTGCTGGCGCTGGCGCTATGCGTCGGCGGGCTGACGATCCTGATCGCGCCGCTCTTCTCCGCCGGCGGGCTGCCGCCGACGGTATGGTATTCGCTCGGCTGCGCGCTGAGCTGGGCCGCCGCCACCGTCGTCATCAAATGGAGCCGGCTGACCGTGGAGCCGATGGTCAACGCCGCCTGGCAGTTACTGTTCGGCCTCGTCTTCATCGCCGCCGGCACCTTCCTGTTCGAGGGCACGCCGCGGCTTTGGCCGCTGCATACAGAGCCGCTGCTGGCCGTGCTCTTTGTCGGCATATTCGGCGTCGGCGTCGCGCATTTCCTGTGGTGGTCGATCGTCGGCAGGCTTCCGGCGATCACCGCCTCGATCGGCTCGCTGACGACGCCGGTGGTGGCGGTGATCGCCTCAACCATCATCCTGGGCGAGCGTCCGACCTTGTCCGACGGCATCGGCTTCGCGATGATCTTCGCCGCGGCGGCCTGCGTACTGCTGCAGCCGAACGTCAAGCATGAGGAGATGCCGGAGTGACCTTGCCGCGCGATACCGCGGCCAGCGCCAAGCTGATGGTGGTGGTGATCGGGCTGGTGTGGGGTTTCAACTGGGTCGCCGCCCGCATCATCCTGCAAGCGCTGCCGCCTTGGACCATGCGCGCGCTCGGCATCGGGCTTGGCGCCGCGACGGTGATCGCTGCCGCCTCGATCGCCCGCGTTCGCCTGCGCGTTCCCCGCGGCGAACGCCTGAAGATCGTCATCGCCGGCTTCTTCAATGTCGCCATCTTCAACGCCTGTTCCGCCTATGCCCAGGTCTATGGCACGACCTCGCGCGCCATCGTCATCGCTTATTCGATGCCGATCTGGGCCGCGCTGCTGGCGCGCCTGGTGCTGAAGGAACAACTCAATGCCGCCAAGCTTCTCGCGCTCGGCCTGTGCACCACGGGGCTCGCGGTCCTGATCTGGCCGCTGGCACGCACCGGCCTGCCGCTCGGTGCCTTGTTCGCGCTCGTTTGCGCCTGGAGCTGGGCCGCCGGCACCGTCTACCTGAAATGGGCCGATATCCAAGCGCCGACGCTGGCGGTGACCGCGTGGCAATTGCTGTTCGGTTGGCTGATGCTGATGGCCGGCATGCTGTGGTTCGAAGGCGTGCCGCATTACTGGCCATTGCCGCCGCACGTACTGGCCTGGATCGGTTACAACGGCATCATCGGCATGGGCTTCGCGTATTTCCTCTGGTTCGTCGTCATCGCGCGGCTGCCGGCGGTGACCGCATCGCTCGGCTCGCTGCTGACGCCCGTGGTCGGCGTCGTCGGTTCGGCCTGGCTGGTCGGCGAGCGGCCCGACTTGACCGACATCGTCGGCTTCGCGCTGATCTTTTCGGCGGCGGCCTGCGTGCTGCTGCAGCCGAATGTGCGCCACGATGAATTGCCGGAGTAATACCGTCATCACCGGGTCACGGCGCCGTTGGCGCCGGCCCGGTGATCCATGGGGCGAAAGAAGAGGGATTGCCGGGTCAAGCCCGGCAACGACAAGAGGACGCGCTCATCTGCGCCGATTTGCGGTCCGATCTTTCGCCGGTCCCTTCCAATAAAACCGCCCGAATTCGGCGCGGGCGATGCCGGCGGCAAACTGTGCCGACGGTTTGTCCCTCCGCTTCACCGGCCGCGGAGCGGGCGAGGAGACCGGCTGCCCGTTCATCCCGCCATCGCGGCCGGCGACTTCCGCTCGCCATTCCGCGCGCCACTGCAAGGCCCGCTCATGCGCCGCGGCGATTTCCTCCGGCGAGCGCATGCGCGCCGGCGGTTGGCGGTGCGACCGCCTCTGATCATCAGATTGCACGTCCTTTCTTTCTCCCACGCTTGAGCCCGGCGGCCGCGGTTGCGACCGCCACGAACGACCGCGCGCGCAGACGCGCGCACTCGATGCCGGTCGAGGTGGGAAAAAGGGGCCCTAAGCGGCCCGGATGTCGGTCAAATGCGACATGACACAGTTATCGCCGCCGCGCGTGGCAAAACCATGGCCGCTAAAAAAAACTCATCGGATCGACGTCGACCTCGAGCCGCACATTGCCTTTCGGCTTCGGCGCGCGCGCCAGCCAGTCGCGCAAATAGGCCGAGAGATCGAAAGCGCGCGGCGATTTCACCAGCAGGCGGAAGCGATGGCGCCCGCGCACCACCGCGACCGGCGCCTCTGCCGGGCCAAGAATGCGCACAGCGTCGTCCTTGGGCGCGTGCGAGACCAGCGTGCGGCCATACGCTTCGGCGGCATGGCGTTCGTTCGCGGTGATGACGAAGCTCGCCAGCCGGCCGAACGGCGGATAGCCGGTCTTCTCGCGCTGCTCGATCTCGCTTTGGTAGAAGGCCTCGCGGTCGCCGGAGATCAGCGCGCGCATCACCGGGTGTTCGGGCTGATGCGTCTGCAGATATCCAACACCGCGTCCTTCCTCCCGCCCGGCGCGGCCGACGACCTGATGCAGAAGCTGGAAGGTACGCTCGGCCGCGCGCGGGTCGCCATTGCCGAGGCCGAGATCGGCATCGACAATGCCGACCAGATTGAGCTTGGGGAAATGATGGCCCTTGGCCACCAATTGCGTGCCGATGACCAGGTCGAAACGCCCCTGCGCCACGTCGTCGAGCTCCGAGCGCAACCGCTCGACCGATTCCACCAGGTCGCTCGACAGCACCAGCGTGCGCGCGCCAGGAAACAATTCGGCCGCCTCCTGCTCCAACCGCTCGACGCCGGGGCCGACCGCAGCGAAGCTTTCGGTGGCATGGCAGTTCGGACATTCCGCCGGCGGCGGCATGGAGAAGCCGCAGTGATGGCAGACCAACCGCTTCCTGAAACGATGATCGACCAGCCAGGCATCGCAGTTCGGACATTGCAGGCGGAAGCCGCAGGCACGGCATAAAGTCAGCGGCGCATAGCCGCGGCGATTTAAGAACAGCAGCGCCTGCTCGCCGCGCTCCAGCGTGATCTGCACGGCTTCGGCGAGCCGCGGCGCTACGAAACGGCCGCGCGGCGGGCCCTCGCGGCGCAGGTCGATGGCTTCCACCATGGGCAGACGCGCGCCGCCGAAGCGCTCCGGCAGATGCACATGCCGGTAGCGCCCGCGCCGCGCATTCACTTCCGATTCCACTGAAGGCGTGGCCGAGGCCAGCACCACCGGGATCTTGGCAATGGAGCCGCGCACCACCGCCATGTCGCGTGCGTTGTAGTGGGCTCCGTCCTCCTGCTTGTAGGCGGGGTCGTGCTCCTCGTCGACGATGATCAGGCCGAGATCGGCATAGGGCAAAAACAACGCCGAGCGCGCGCCGACCACCACCGGCACGTCGTTGCCCGCGACCGCGGCCCAGGTGCGCGCGCGGATGCGCGGGGTGAGCTGCGAATGCCATTCGGCCGGACGCACGCCGAAACGCGCGGTGAAGCGGTCGAGGAACTGCGCGGTGAGCGCGATCTCCGGCATCAGGATCAATGACTGGTGCCCGCGCCGAATGTTCTCCGCCACCGCCTCGAAATAGACTTCGGTCTTGCCGGAGCCGGTGACGCCGTCGAGCAGCGATACCGTGTAACCGCCTTGCGTCACCGTGGTGCGCAGCGCGTCGGCGGCGGCAAGCTGGCCGAGCGCGAAGTCGGGCTGGGCGAAATCGGGATCGGGCGCCTGCATCAGCTTGTCGGGCGGCAGCACGACGGTTTCCAGCGTGCCCTCGTCGATCAGCCCGTCGACGACGCCGACGGAGACGCCGGCCTCGCGCGCCGCATCGCCCTTGGCGCGGGTGAGCCCATCGCGAAACAGCGACAGCACCCGCGCCCGCGCCATGGTCATGCGCACCGGCGCCGGTCCGGCAAGGCGCACGCCGACGCGCTCGCGCGCGGGGCCGAGATGTTCCCCCATGCGCAAGGCCATGCGCAGCACCATGCCGCGCGAGGCCAGCGTGTAGCCGGCGACCCAGTCGACGAACTGGCGCAGCTCGGGCTTGAGCGGCGGAACGTCGAGCTTCTCGTCGATGTCCTTGAGCCGGTTATGCAGGCGCGGATTGGGGTTGGGGTTCTCCGCCCAGACCACGCCAAGGGTGTCGCGCGCGCCCAGCGGCACCGCCACCAGGTCGCCGGGGGCCAAGTCCAGGCCCGCCGGCACCCGGTAGGAATAGGCCTGGTCGAGCGCCACCGGCACCAGGACATCGACGACACGCATAGCCATACGAGAAGGTCTGGCCGATTCCGCGCGCTTAAGGAAGGGTGAAGGAAGCCCTGCCAGTCTGGCGGTTATGAGTGAAAGCGCCTTCAGCCCCGATGTGAAAGCCGAAATCACGCGCTGGCTCAGCTATCTCGGCGCCGAGCGGCGCATGTCGGATAAGACCGTGGAGGCGTACCGCCGCGATGTCGGCCAGTTCCTCGGCTTTCTCGCCAAGCATCTGGGCGGCACGCCGTCACTGAAGCAATTGGCCAGACTGACGCCGGCCGACATTCGCGCCTTCATGGCGGCGCGGCGCGCCGCCGGCATCGGCAGCCGCTCGCTGATGCGGGGGCTCGCCGGCGCGCGCTCCTTCGCGCGCTATCTCGAGCGCAACGGCAAGGGCAAGGTCGGCGCACTCGCCGCCGTGCGCGCGCCCAAGCTCGCCAAGACGCTGCCCAAGCCGCTTTCCGTCAGCGCCGCCAAGCGCATGACCGAGACCGACATGCGCGCCGGCGAAGCCCGCGAGCCCTGGGTGCTGGCGCGCGACGCCGCCGTGCTGGCGCTGCTCTATGGCGCCGGCCTGCGCGTCTCCGAGGCGCTGGCCTTGCAGCGCAAGCAGGTCACCGCCAAGACCGACGCCCTCACTGTCACCGGCAAAGGCAACAAGACGCGCATGGTGCCGCTGCTGCCGCAGGTCGCCAAACTGATCGCCGACTACGTGGCGATCTGCCCGTTCGCGCAGGCGCCGGACGGACCTTTGTTCGTCGGCGCACGCGGCGGCCCGCTCAGCCCGCGCATCGTGCAATTGACCATGGCCGGCTTGCGCGGCGCGCTGGGCTTGCCGGACAGCGCCACCCCGCACGCACTGCGTCATTCCTTCGCCACGCACCTCCTGGCGCGCGGCGGCGACCTGCGCTCCATCCAGGAGCTGCTCGGCCACGCCTCGCTGTCGACCACGCAGATCTACACCGCGGTCGATGCCGAGCGTTTACTTGACGTTTATATGACGGCCCATCCGCGGGCGTGAGGTAGCTCTTGCGCGGCCCCGCGCTTTGCTATCATCTGCCGCGCCTTGCACAGCGGAGAGGGCCGATGAGCGCGCACGAAAATCTCGAACATGCCGAGCATGCCCAGCACGCCTCGGGCTCCAACAAGAAGATCGCGCTGCTGATCTCGGTGCTGGCGCTGTTCCTGGCCTTCTCCGAAACGCTGGGCAAAAGCGCGCAGACCGCCGCGATCACCGAAACCGTCCACGCCAACGATTTGTGGGCCTTCTACCAGGCCAAGCATATCCGCGGCACCATCCTGCGCGCCGGCGCCGAACACCTGAAAGTCGAGGTCGATCGTGCCAGCGATCCCGCCATCAAGGCGCGGCTGGCCAAGACCGCCAAGGACTGGATCGACACTGCGGGGCGCTATGACGACGACCCGAAAGGCGGCGAGGGCCGCAAGCAGCTCATGGCCAAGGCGCAGGCGGCCGAGCACAAGCGCGAACTCGATCTGGCGCGCTATCACAATTACGAGTTCGCCTCGGCCGCCTTCCAAATTGGCATCGTGCTCGCGTCCGCCGAGGTGATCACCGCCATGGCCGCGCTCGGCTGGCTGTCCGGCCTGCTCGGACTGGCGGGGCTCGGGCTCACCGGCCTCGGGCTGTGGCTGCCGCATGCGTTGGATTTCCTGACCCACGCCGCGTCGCATTGACCGCCGCCGTTTGCAGCGCCCTCACGCCGTGCGGCTGCGATAAGCCCGGCGTCGCAGCCGCATCAGCCGGCGCAGGAAGCGGCCGGCACGTTGCGGCTTGAGTAGCCAGGCGAGCTGGCGCAGGCGTTCGCGTACCGGCGCGGTCATTTCATGCGCCCAGCCGCGCGCCCATATGAACCAATCGTACATGCGGGCGAACCATGCCATCTGCAACAGCTTGTCGCGCGTGGCGTCGAACACGAAGGCGGTGACGCCGAGGCCGAGCAGCTTCGCCACCACCAGCACCAGGCCGGCGGCCAGCCACTGACGCTTGGCAAGGAAGAAGACTTCCAGGAACTTGAGCGGCAACAGCACGATGAAGGGAACGACGAAGACGCCGAGCGCCGCCCAGGGCGGCAGGCTCTCGATAGTGCGCCTGAGCCAGATCTTGAGCCGGCCCCAGGGGAGGAGGCCGACGAGCCGCGCGACCAGCGGCTCGAGATGATCCCACAGCCACGCCTCCAGCAGGAACAGGAGCGCGAGGGCGACCCAGAGCGGGCGAAGGATGCGGCGCATGGGAGACAATATAGGGGTTCCCGCCGCCGCAAATAAGGCGGGGCGCACTCACCCCCCCTCCGCCGTCATGGCCGGGCTTGACCCCGCGCGTGTTGCGGCAGGTCGCTCACATATGAATCGCGCGCTTGGCCACCGCCATGGCGGCTTCCTTCACCGCCTCGGGCAGCGTCGGATGCGCGTGGCAGGTGCGCGCGATGTCCTCGGCCGCAGCGCCAAACTCCATCGCCAACACCGCTTCCGCGATCATGTTGCCGGCGTCGGCGCAGACCAGATGCACGCCGAGCACGCGATCGGTCTTGGCGTCGGCAAGAATTTTCACGAAGCCCTCGGTGGTCTGATTGACCTTGGCGCGGCCGTTGGCGGTCATCGGAAACTTGCCGACATTGTAGGCGACGCCGGCGGACTTCAATTCTTCCTCGCTTTTGCCGACGCTGGCGATCTCCGGATAGGTATAGACCACATTGGGAATGGCGTCGTAGTTCACGTGACCCGCCTCCCCCACCAGAATTTCAGCCAGTGCCACGCCTTCATCCTCGGCCTTGTGCGCCAGCATGGGACCGGCGATGACGTCGCCGATCGCCCAGATGCCGGGGACATTGGTGGCGTAATAATGATCGACGACGATACGCCCGCGCTCGTCGAGCGCGACGCCGGCTTCCTTGAGGCCGAGCCCGTCGGTGTAGGGCACGCGGCCGATGGCGACGAGCACGACATCGGCCTCGATGGTCTCCGCCGCGCCGCCTTTTGCCGGCTCGACACTTGCCTTCAATCGCGGGCCCGACGTGTCGACCGCGGTCACCTTCGACGACAATTTGAACGTCATGCCCTGCTTCTCGAACAGGCGCTGCGCCTGCTTACGCACCTCGCCATCCATGCCGGGCAGTACGCCGTCGAGGAACTCGACCACGGTGACCTCTGCGCCGAGTCGCCGCCACACCGAGCCGAGCTCGAGCCCGATGACGCCGGCGCCGACCACCAGCAGATGCTTGGGCACCTGCGGCAGCGCCAGCGCGCCGGTCGACGACACGATGCGCTTCTCGTCGATGGCGATGCCGCGCAAGCGCGCCACGTCGGAACCGGTGGCGATGACGATCGACTTGCATTCCAGCACTTGTGTCTTGCCGTCGTCGGCCGTCACCTCGATGCGGCCGGGCGCGGCGATGCGCGCGCTGCCGTGATAGGCGTCGATCTTGTTCTTCTTGAGCAGGAACTCGACGCCCTTGACGTTGCCGTCGACGCCGGCGTCCTTGAACGCCATCATGCCATTGAGATCGAGCGTCGGCGCGACGCCGATGCCCATCTTGGCAAAGCCGTGCCCGGCCTCCTCGAACAGTTCGGAGGCATGCAGCAGCGCCTTCGACGGAATGCAGCCGATATTGAGGCAGGTACCGCCGTGGGTGGCGCGCTTTTCCACCACCGCGGTCTTGAGGCCGAGCTGCGCCGCGCGAATGGCGCAGACATAGCCGCCGGGGCCGGTGCCGATGACGATGAGGTCGTAGGAGGCCATAACAATCACCTATCCGTCGTCATGTCCGGCATTTTGCTGGGCATCCACGCTTTCTAATCGCGGGAAAGCAAGACGTGGATAGCCGGGTCAAGCCCGGCCATGACGGAGTGAAATCACAAATCCAGCACCATCCGCGCCGGGTCCTCCAGCACTTCCTTCACCCGCACCAGGAAGGTGACCGCCTGCTGGCCGTCGACGATACGGTGGTCGTAGGAGAGCGCCAGATACATCATCGGCCGCGCCTCGATCTTACCGCCGACCACCACCGGCCGCTCCTGGATCTTGTGCATGCCGAGAAT
Source organism: uncultured Pseudomonadota bacterium (assembly GCA_963782145.1). Taxonomy (GTDB): domain Bacteria; phylum Pseudomonadota; class Alphaproteobacteria; order Rhizobiales; family Xanthobacteraceae; genus Pseudolabrys. The sequence goes on along the minus strand of CAWAIV010000020.1, from coordinate 233,244 downwards.
ACCGGACTGCGGCGCGTTCAAGATCGGTGTCGACATCAGCGAGCCGTAGACGCCGCCGTTCGAGATGGTGAAGGTGCCACCCTGCATCTCCTCGATCTTGAGCGAGCCGTCGCGCGCGCGCTTGCCGAGTTCGGAAATGGTCTTCTCGATTGCCGCGAGCCCCATGGCGTCGGCATCGCGCACCACCGGCACCACCAGGCCCTTGTCGGTGCCGACGGCAACGCCGATGTGATAATAATTCTTGTAGACGAGGTCGGTGCCGTCGATCTCGGCATTGACCGCGGGGATCTCCTTCAGCGCCTGGATGCAGGCGCGCACGAAGAAGCCCATGAAGCCGAGCTTCACCCCGTGCTTCTTCTCGAACATCTCCTTGTAGGTGTTGCGCAGCGCCATCACCGCGCTCATGTCGACCTCGTTGAAGGTCGTAAGCATGGCGGCGGTGTTCTGCGCGTCCTTGAGGCGGCGCGCGATGGTCTGGCGCAGCCGCGTCATGTGCACGCGCTCCTCGCGCGCGGCATCGTCGGCCGGCGACGGCGCCCGCATCTGTACCGGCGCCGGCGTCGGCACCGGGGTCGGCTGCGCGGCGGCGCGCTCGATCGCCGCCATCATGTCGCCCTTGCTGACCTGGCCGCGCACGCCGGTGCCGGCGACCGTGGCGGCATCGACGCCGCTTTCCGCCGCCATTTTGCGCACCGAGGGCGGCATAGGCATGGCTGACGCCGCGGCCGCACCCGCGGCTATGGGCATGGCGGACGCCGCGGGTGCGCCCGCTGCTTTGGGCATTTCAGAGGGTTTCGTCGCCGGCGCCGGCGCAAGCGTTGCCGGCTCCGCCGGCTTGCCCGCTGCGGGAGCGGCGGGCTTTGCCGCCGCCGCGGCGCCGTCGGCGATCTGGCCGAGCAGCGCGCCCACCGCGACGGTCTCGCCGTCCTTCACCGCGATGTCGGACAAGACGCCGGCGGCCGGCGCCGGCACTTCCAGCGTCACCTTGTCGGTTTCCAATTCCACCAGCGGCTCGTCGACCGCCACGGCATCGCCCGGCTGCTTGAACCATTTGCCGACGGTCGCTTCGCTGACCGATTCACCGAGGGTGGGAACGCGGATGTCTGTCATGTTTGGTGTCCGTTCAAATTCACGCCCGGGTGCCGTCACCCGCACAAGCGGGGACGACAGCCGTCATCATCCCAACGCCTCCTCCAGCAATTGCTTGAGCTGGGCGAGGTGTTTCGACATCAGACCGGTGGCGGTGGCGGCCATGGCCGGGCGGCCGGCATAGCGCATATGCCGGTGCTTGGCGCCGATCTGGTTGAGCACCCATTGCAGGAACACGTCGACGAAGAACCAGGCGCCCTGGTTGCGCGGCTCTTCCTGGCACCACAGCATCTCCGCCTGCTTGAAGCGCGACAGCTCGTTGACCAGCGACTTGGAGGGGAACGGATAGAGCTGCTCGATGCGCAGCAGGTAGATGTCGTCGAGCCCGCGCTTCTCGCGTTCCTCGTAGAGGTCGTAATAGACCTTGCCCGAGCACATCACCACGCGGCGGATCTTGTCGTCGGGCACGAGCGTGATCGCCCCCACCTTACCCTCCCCCGTTTGCGCGGGTGGGAGGTTTGAGGGCTCCTGCGCGTCGTCCCAGAGCAGGCGGTGGAACGAGGTATGCGCCGCCATATGCTCCAGCCGCGACACTGCGCGCTTGTGGCGCAGCAGGCTCTTCGGCGTCATCAGGATCAAGGGCTTGCGGATCTCGCGCTTCAACTGCCGGCGCAGGATGTGGAAGTAATTGGCCGGCGTCGTGCAGTTGGCGACCTGCATGTTGTCTTCCGCGCACATCTGCAGGAAGCGCTCGAGCCGGGCGCTCGAATGTTCCGGTCCCTGGCCTTCGTAGCCATGCGGCAGCAGGCAGACCAGGCCCGACATGCGCAGCCATTTGCGTTCGCCGGAGGAAATGAACTGGTCGAACACCACCTGCGCGCCGTTGGCGAAGTCGCCGAATTGCGCCTCCCACAGCGTCAGCGCGTTGGGCTCGGCGGCCGAATAGCCGTATTCGAAACCGAGCACCGCCACTTCCGAGAGCATGGAATTGAGCACCTCGAAGCGCGCCTGCTCCGGTCCCAGATGGTTGAGCGGCGTGTGGCGCTCCTCGGTTTCCTGGTCGAACAGCACCGAATGGCGCTGCGAGAAGGTGCCGCGCTCCGAGTCCTGGCCGGACAACCGCACCGGCGTGCCTTCCTTGAGCAGCGTGCCGAAGGCGAGCGCCTCGGCGGTCGCCCAGTCGATGCCCTCGCCGCTCTCGATCGCCTTGGCGCGGTGATCGAGGAAGCGCTGGATGGTGCGGTGGATGTGGAAGCCTTGCGGCACCTGGGTGATCTTTTGCCCGATTTCACGCAACTCGCTCGCCTCGACGCCGGTATTGCCGCGGCGCGGATCGTCGGCGTCGCGCGCCGCCTTGAGGCCGGCCCAGCGGCCGTCGAGCCAATCGGCCTTGTTCGGGCGATAGCCCTGCGCCGCCTCGTATTCGGCATCGAGGCGGGCGCGCCAATCGGCCTTCATCTTGTCAACTTCGCCCTCGGTGACCACGCCCTCGGCGGTCAGCTTCTTGGCGTAGATTTCCAGCGTCGTCGGATGCGAGCGGATCTTCTGATACATCAGCGGCTGGGTGAACGCGGGCTCGTCGCCCTCGTTGTGGCCGAAACGCCGATAGCAGAACATGTCGATGACCACCGGACGCTGGAACTGCTGGCGGTACTCGGTCGCCACCTTGGCGGCGAACACCACAGCCTCCGGATCGTCGCCGTTGACGTGGAAGATCAGCGCCTCGATCATCTTGGCGACGTCGGACGGATAGGGCGAGGAGCGCGAATAGCGCGGATAGGTGGTGAAGCCGATCTGGTTGTTGACGATGAAATGGATCGAGCCGCCGGTGCGGTAGCCCTTCAAATCGGAAAGGCCGAAGCATTCCGCCACCACGCCCTGGCCGGCAAACGCCGCATCGCCATGCATCAACAGCGGCATCACCATGGTGCGTTCTTCCGGCGTGGCGCCATGCTGGTCCTGCTTGGCGCGCACCTTGCCGAGCGTCACCGGATCGACGATCTCCAGATGCGACGGATTGGCGGTGAGCGAGAGATGCACTTTGTTGCCGTCGAACTCGCGGTCCGACGAGGCGCCGAGATGATATTTGACGTCGCCGGAACCTTCGATCTCATCCGGCGTCACCGACCCGCCCTTGAATTCGTGGAACAGTGCGCGGTGCGGCTTGCCCATCACCTGCGTCAACACGTTGAGGCGGCCGCGATGCGGCATGCCGAGGCAGATTTCCTTGACGCCGAGATTGCCGCCGCGCTTGATGATCTGCTCCAACGCCGGGATCAATGACTCGCCGCCGTCGAGGCCGAAACGCTTGGTGCCGGTATATTTGACGTCGAGGAATTTCTCGAAACCTTCGGCTTCCACCAGCTTGTTGAGGATGGCGCGCTTGCCCTCGCGGGTGAAGCTGATCTCCTTGTCGCGGCCCTCGATGCGCTCCTGGATCCAGCCCTTCTGCGCAGCGTTGGAGATGTGCATGAACTCCACGCCCAGCGTCTGGCAATAAGTGCGGCGCAGGATGGCGACGATCTCGCGCATGGAGGCGAAGTCGAGCCCGAGCACCATGTCGAGGAAGATGCGGCGGTCCATGTCGGCTTCGGTGAAGCCATAGGAGCGCGGCTCGAGTTCCTCCTCATTGGGCTCCGCCTGTAGCCCGAGCGGATCGAGCTTGGCGTGGAAGTGGCCGCGCATGCGGTAGGCGCGGATCAGCATCAGCGCGTGGATCGAATCGCGCGTCGCCTGCATGACGTCGGCGGAGCTGATCTCGACGCCCTTGGCCTGCGCCTTTGCGGAAATCTTCTCGCCGAGCTTCTTTTCGGTTTCCGCCCATTGCCCGTCGAGCGCCGCCACCAGTTCGCCATTGGCGGTGACCGGCCAGTTCGGTTGTTTCCAGGATGCCCCGCGCGCGCTTCTGGCGACGTCGGCGGCGTTGTCCTTCAGGCCCTGAAAGAATTCACGCCACTCGGCATCGACCGTGGCCGGGTCCTTCTCATAACGGGCGTAGAGGTCTTCGATGTAGCCGGCGTTGGTGCCGTAAAGGAAGGACGTGCGGGCGAAGGCTGAATTCGCGTCCTGGCGGGACATGGCAATTCCCCTGGCGGGACAAATTGCCCGCTCTCTGCGGACGCCACGTCCCCCCGGCCGAGCGGGCGTCCCTGCTTAACTCTGCGCGGTATCTATGACCGCCGTTTGGCTTTGGAAGGGTTAAGGATTGAATCGTGATTCTCACGCTTCAATCGTGGGCCATTCACGCCAATTGCTACCGTAATAGCCGATTTCGGGCCGAATGCATCGCAATAATTTTCGCCAGGCGGCAACGTCCTACGCCGCCCGGATCCGCAAAGGCGGGGACCCGGGGCGGAAACCCGCCGGTTTTGCAATCGGCTCAGCCGCGCAGCAATTCGACCAGCGTCTTGCCCAGCCGTGCCGGCGAGGGCGAGACCTTGATGCCGGCCGCTTCCATGGCGGCGATCTTGGATTCGGCATCGCCCTTGCCGCCGGAGATGATGGCGCCGGCATGGCCCATGCGACGGCCCGGCGGCGCGGTGCGCCCGGCGATGAAGCCGACCGTCGGCTTCTTGCGGCCGCGCTTGGCCTCGTCCTTGAGGAACTGCGCGGCGTCTTCCTCGGCCGAGCCGCCGATCTCGCCGATCATGACGATGGAATTGGTCTTCGGATCGGCGAGAAACATTTCCAGCATGGCGATGAATTCGGTGCCCTTGACCGGGTCGCCGCCGATGCCGACGGCGGTGGTCTGGCCGAGGCCCTCGGCGGTGGTCTGGAATACCGCTTCGTAGGTCAGCGTGCCGGAACGGGAGACGATGCCGACGGTGCCGGCGGTGAAGATGTTGCCGGGCATGATGCCGATCTTGCATTCGCCGGCGGTCATGACGCCGGGGCAGTTCGGCCCGATCAGCCGCGACTTGCCGCCCGACAGCGCGCGTTTGACCTTGACCATGTCCATCACCGGAATGCCTTCGGTGATGCAGACGATGAGCGGGATCTCGGCCTGGATCGCCTCGCAGATGGCGTCCGCCGCGCCGGCCGGCGGCACATAGATGACGGATGCATCGCAGCCGGTCTTCTCGCGCGCCTCGGCCACGGTGTCGAACACCGGCAGATTGAGATGGCTGGAGCCGCCTTTGCCCGGCGAGGTGCCGCCGACCATCTGGGTACCGTAGGCAAGCGCTGCCTGCGAATGGAAGGTGCCGTTCTTGCCGGTGAAGCCCTGGCAGAGGACCTTGGTGTTCTTGTCGATGAGGATCGACATCAGGCAGCCTCCTTCACGGCTTTCACGATCTTCTGCGCGGCGTCGTCGAGATCGTCGGCCGAGGTCACGTTGAGCTTGGACTCGGCGATGATCGTCTTTCCTAGCTCGACATTGGTGCCTTCCAGCCGCACCACCAGCGGCACGGTCAGGCCGACTTCCTTCACTGCCGCCACCACGCCTTCGGCGATGACGTCGCATTTCATGATGCCGCCGAAGATGTTGACCAGGATGCCCTTCACGTTGGGATCGGAGGTGATGATCTTGAACGCCGCCGTCACCTTGTCCTTGGTGGCGCCGCCGCCGACGTCGAGAAAGTTGGCCGGTGCCAGCCCATAGAGCTTGATGATGTCCATGGTCGCCATGGCAAGGCCGGCGCCGTTGACCATGCAGCCGATGGCGCCATCGAGCGAGATGTAGTTGAGGTCGTATTTGGAGGCCTCGACCTCCTTCTCGTCCTCTTCGGTCAGGTCGCGCAGCGCCACCACGTCGGGATGCCGGTAGAGCGCGTTGTCGTCGAAGCCGACCTTGGCGTCGAGGCAGATCAGCTTGCCGTCCTTGGTCACCACCAGCGGATTGATCTCCAAGAGGCTCATGTCCTTGGCGGTGAAGGCGGCATAGAGCTTGGGCAGCAATTCGCCGGCCTGCTTGGCGAGATCGCCGGAAAGCCCGAGCGCCTGCGCCACGCGACGGCCGTGATGCGGCATGATGCCGGTCGCCGGATCGACGGAGAACGTGAGGATCTTCTCGGGCGTGTCATGCGCGACCTGCTCGATGTCCATGCCGCCCTCGGTGGAGACCACGAAGGCGACGCGCGAGGTCTCGCGGTCGATCAGCGCCGAGAGATAGAACTCGCGGTCGATGGCGGAGCCTTCCTCGATATAAAGCCGGTTGACCTTCTTGCCATGCGGGCCGGTCTGATGGGTGACCAGCGTCGAGCCGAGGATGCGCGTCGACTCCTTTTCCACGTCGGCGACGGACTTGACCACCTTGACGCCGCCGGCCTTGCCGCGGCCGCCGGCGTGGATCTGCGCCTTCACCACCCAGACCGGGCCGCCCAGTTCCTCGGCGCCCTTGATCGCTTCATCGACGCTGAAGGCCGGCACCCCGCGCGGCACCGGCACGCCGAATTCCCTCAGCACGCCCTTGGCTTGATATTCATGGATGTTCATTCGACTGCCCTAGACCTGACCCGGGCGCAGCGCGTCGTGAATTGACGCGCCGGTGACCCGGGACCGTTGCAAATCCGGCCCCCTGGAACGGCCCCGGATCGGCGGTGCATCGCCATCGCACGCTTAACGCGCTTATGACGCCGCACCGCATCCGGGACACGCATTCGTCACGCCAAATTCGGCGCGATCTTCTTGCAAGCCTCGACCAGGCCCTGCACCGAGCCCGCCGATTTCTCGAACATGCCGCGCTCGGCTCCGTTGAGCTCGATCTCGACAATGCGCTCGACACCCTTCGCGCCGATGACAACCGGCACGCCGACATACATATCCTTGACGCCATATTCGCCGTTGAGCCAGGCGGCGCAGGGTACCACGCGCTTCTTGTCGAGCAGATAGCTCTCGGCCATGGCGATGGCGGAGGCCGCCGGCGCGTAAAAGGCCGAGCCGGTCTTGAGCAGGGCGACGATCTCGCCGCCGCCATTGGCGGTGCGCTTGACGATCTCGTCGATGCGCGCCTGCGTGGTCCAGCCCATCTTGATCAGGTCGGGCACCGGGATGCCGGCGACGGTCGAATAGCGGATCAGCGGCACCATGGTGTCGCCATGGCCGCCGAGCACGAAGGCGGTGACGTCCTCCACGGAGACGTTGAACTCGTCGGCGAGGAAATAGCGGAAGCGCGCCGAGTTCGAGCACACCGGCCATGCCGCACACCCGCTGCTGCGGCAGCTCGCAATATTTCTGCAGCGCCCAGACCATGGCGTCGAGCGGATTGGTGATGCAGATGACGAAGGTGTTGGGGCAGTATTTCTTGATGCCGGCGCCCACCTGCTCCATCACTTTCAGATTGATGCCAAGCAGATCGTCGCGGCTCATGCCGGGCTTGCGCGGGACGCCGGCGGTGACGATGCAGACGTCGGCGCCTTCGATGGCGTCGTAGCTGTTGGTGCCGGTGAACTTGGCATCGAAGTCGTTGACCGGCGAGGATTCGGCGAGGTCGAGCGACTTGCCTTGCGGGATACCCTCGACGACGTCGAACATGACGACATCGCCGAGCTGTTTGAGGCCGATGAGATGGGCCAGCGTGCCGCCGATTTGGCCGGCGCCGATTAACGCAATTTTCTTACGCGCCATGGGGAAAACTCTCGATTGCTGGAACGCCGCGGAGCGCGGTCGTGACGGTGGGTTATCCCCTCCAGTGCGTTGCGGCAAGGCATGGGTCGGCAGGCCGGCAATGCGCCGGAAGGTGGGATGAATCTTGTATACATTATACCAGAGGCCGTCCAGGGCGGAATGAGGTCCCGGCGGAGAATCCGGAGGCGCGGCCGACGCGGTGCGCGGACGATTGCCCGCACCGCCTCGGCGCACCGGCAGACGGAGCAGTTCGCCGGGCCAGCTTATGCCGGCCGCACTCGCAAACCATTACCGCGCCCAATTCAGCGCGGTGTCCGACGATTTCTGGGTGCGATGTCCGCTGCACTTTCAGAAGCGGCGGAAAGGCGGACATCGGAAATTCGGTGATAGGGGCCACGCGATGGCCGTTCACGGGTCACCCATGGACATTGGCGCAGAGGGAACGCAAAGCCGGCTGAACAGGCGAGATGATGTTACGGCATCGACTAAGCAACCAACTTCGTCTCGGAATTAAAGATTTCAAGAAGGCCCTGAACTTCGTTTGCCGGCACAGCTTTGCTGAATAGAAAGCCTTGTCCCTCCAGGCAACCGTCGGCTCGCAGCGATGCGAGCTGCTCGTCATCCTCGATGCCCTCGGCCGTTGTCTCCAGCTCAAATCCATGGGCCAGTCCAAGCACGGCGCGGACGATGGTTGTGCTTTCTTTGTCCTTGCCTAGACGATCGACAAAGCTGCGATCAATCTTGATCCGGTCCAGCTTGAGGGACAGGAGCTGGCTAAGCGTCGCGTATCCGGTGCCGAAATCGTCGAGTGCGATACGCACGCCCGCCTGGCGCAACTCACGAGTCACGGCTTGCGCCACATTTATATTATCGACGAGCGCGGTCTCGGTGATCTCCAGCTCAAGCCGGTGCGGGCTGAAGCCGGTCTCAGCCAAGATCGAAAGGACGCGCAAGCCGATGGTGGGGGCACGTAACTGAACTCCTGAAATATTGAAGGCCAGCGTCAATTCTGTCGGCCATTTGCAGGCATCGAGACATGCTTGACGCAATAGTTGATCGCCGAGTTCGCCGATGATTCCGATTTCTTCGGCGACGGTGATGAACACGTCCGGTGCGACCCAGCCAAATCTATCGCTTTTCCATCGCGCCAACGCTTCGAAACCGACCACTCGCCTGCCCTCGAAAACCACCACGGGCTGATAGTAGGGAACAATAATATTGGCTGCGACGGCGGCGCGCAGCTCATTCTCGATAGCGACGCGGCGTTCCACATGGGCATCCATGTCGGGCTCGAAAAAGCGGATACAGGAACGGCCCTCCGCCTTTGCACGATACAGCGCCCCGCCGGCGCGCTGAACGAGGACTTCGGGGTTCATGCCGTCCGGTGGCGCGATCGCCATTCCAATTCCGACCCCAACCGATGTCGAGATTTGACCGATCACGAAGGGTTTGGCGACGGCCGTTACGATGCGTCGCGCCAGTGCCGTTGGATCATCGAGCGGCTTGATATTCGGGACGATGACGGCAAATTCATCACCGCCAATGCGAATGAGAATCGCGCCTGACCGCATAATCGCGGAAATTCGTTGGGCAAACTCGATCAGGGCCTGATCACCTACCGCGTGACCGTAGGCGTCGTTGATCGACTTGAAACCATCGAGGTCGAGCATGAGCACCGCCGATCGCGAGTCAGCGGTCGTGGTCAGGAGGACTTCACCAAGCGCCTCGACGAAAAAACGGCGGTTGAGAAGTCCGGTCAAAGGATCGTGCCGCGCGAGCCTCTTTGCCTCCAAATCAGCGCCGCGGCGAGCCTCCATTTCAACCGCCAGTTCCTTCACCCGGCGATAGCTGAAGATGGCAAATCCGATACTCATGACAAAAACAACGAAGATCAAATTATCGACTTCCCATTTCCTGTAATCCAATGCGAACCGAAACAGATGTACTGCAAGATCAGAGAAGTACTCGACGAAAAAAATGATGACGCTAACAATGGAAATGATAATGGCGTCCCGGGTCGCCGGACGAAGCGAAGCAATGCCATTCCTGGCACGGCGTACAAGCTCGCCGCTGTGTATCAGCGCGCGAGCGACCGGTGTGCCGGAAATAATACGCATGTTTCGTCGCCTCCACGTCGCAACGACGAGAGGTCGAAACGCCCTTCGCTGGTGACTTGAGACAACGCAAATGGCTGCGTTCGGTTGCTTATTCGAGGCCTGCGTTCTATCGGCATAGTTACTGTTTGATGAAATTCGCCAGCCTGCCGGCGATCCCAAATCTCAGACCGCTGGGCCACCGAGTAATAGATGCGACGTCGTCGTTTCATGCCCACACTCCATCTTAGCTGGAGGATTAGAGTGTTGCGCTGACCCGTCGAGCCCACCCCCCAAAGCGGACATTGCGATGGCGCGTTGCCATCCGAAAATAAATTCGCAACCTCTTTGCGCGGAGCTGTGGCCTAGGATTTCAATCGTTCTTCTCGCTCGCGAGAGAGGGATGTCTTCCGGAGACGCGCCGACGGCGGAGCGGGCGCGGCGCCTGCGGGTCGGCCTCCTAAGCCGGCACGCGTGAGCCCCCGGCCAGCCTCCGCGTTTCCCGGTGTTCCACTCCTCTTTCAGGGGACGAAGGGACCAGCGGCGTAGCCGGCGCCGATAAAGATGCGGGCGATGCAGCGCGCGCTGATCCCTCCCCCGCGAGCGGGGAAGGGATTAGGCGCCGCGCTTTCGCGAACCACTCACCGCTTGCGCTGGGTCGGGTCCTGCAGGGCCTCGAGCTGGATCTGCTGGATTTCCGCCAGCCGTTCCCATTGCCGGGTCAGGATGTGGTCGATCTTTTCGTGCAGGTGCCTGATTTCCAGCTCCGCCTTCAGGTTGACGCGGAAATCGTTTTCCGACCGCAACCGGTCCTTCGCCTCCTGGCGGTTCTGGCTCATCATGATGATCGGCGCCTGAATGGCGGCCAGGCACGACAGCACCAGATTGAGCAGGATGAAGGGATAGGGATCGAAGATGTCGCGGCTCACCGCCACGATGTTGAAGATCATCCAGACCACCAGCACCACGAAGAAGATGACGATGAAGGTCCAACTGCCGCCGAAGGCGGCGAGCTGGTCGGACAGCCGTTCGCCGAAAGTGCGGTGGCCGGAGTACTCGGCCTCGATGTTTTCCGCCAGCGTCTCATGGTCGGCGAGGCTTTGCACCACTTCCTGTTCGAGCTTGGTCAGCTCGCCGCGTTCCTGGCCGAGCAATTCGGCGACATAGCGCGAGCGGAACTTGTCCAGATCCTCGGAGCAGATGAAGCCTTCGGCGGGCAGCTCCGGGTTATCCTGGCGGATGCGGTCGAGCAGGCTGGGCCGTACCACGTCGAGCCGGGTTACGTCGCGCGCCAGTTTTTCCTTGCCGCAGATGATGCAGCGAAACCGCGTCGGCCGCGACCGCCGCGCCCGCGCCGCCGCCGAAGACGATTGGTCGCCATTGGTCGACGGCTCCGCCGCCGCGCCGGCCGCATCGGCGGCCAATGGCGCGCCCGCGGAAGGATCGGTTGGATCGGCCATGACTGGCCCCTTTATCGCGCGTGCCCCCGCGGATGTTTGGCGCGCCGCGCCAAAATTGACAATGAAAAAGCGGCTGCCAGCGGGCCAAAATCGCCGGCTAGGTTTCCACGATGCCGCCGGTATCGCTGTTCTCGCGGCTGCGCGAGCCGTGCGGCAGCGCCAGGTAGCTTTCCGACCGCATCTCGATCAGCCGCGAGGCGGTGCGCTTGAACTCATGCGCCTCATAGCCGTGGCTGCCGCCATAAAGCTCGGCCGGCTCGGCGACCGCGGAAGCGATCAGCTTCACCGCATTGTCGTAGAGCGTGTCGATCAGGATGATGAAGCGCTTGGTGGCGTTGCGCTGGTCGTAGTCCATGACCGGGATGTTATCGACGATCAACGTATGGAATTCGCGCGCCAGCCGCAGATAGTCGTTGGCGCCGAGCGGGCGCTCGCAGAGCTCGGCGAAGCTGAAGCGCGCCACGCCCATGGCCGCCTGCGGCACCTGCAGCACGCGGCCCTGCAAGGCGAGGTCGACGCGCTCGCCTTCCAACAGGCCGGTCAGCCGCTGCCAGGCCATGTCGAGCGCGACTTCGGCATCCTCGTCGGCCGGCACATACCAGGTGGCGACGCCGGCGAACTTCTCCAGCCGGTAGTCGGTGCGCGCGGCAAGCCGCACCACCTCCACCCGCTCCTGCAGCAGGCGGATGAAAGGCTCGAACAGCGCCCGGTTGAGGCCGCCAGCGTAAAGCTCGTCCGGCGCCACATTGGAGGTCGCCACCAGAACCACGCCGAGCTCGAACAGGCGGGTGAACAAGCGGCCGAGGATCATGGCGTCGGCGATGTCGGTGACATGAAACTCGTCGAAGCAGAGCAGCCAGGTTTCCTCGGCGATGGCATCGGCGGTAAGCCGGATCGGGTCCTGCTCGTCGAGTTCGCCGCGCTTGAGCCGGTGGCGGAACATGCGTACCCGCTCGTGCACGTCGGCCATGAATTCGTGGAAATGGGCGCGGCGCTTGCGGGCGATCGGGCTCGCCGCGAAGAACAGGTCCATCAGCATGGTCTTGCCGCGGCCGACCTCGCCATAGACGTAGAGGCCCTTGAGCGGGCCGGCCTCGCGGTCTCGCTTGCTGAACAGCCAGCCCAGCGCCGAGGACTTGCGCGCCAGCCGATGCTCGGCCAGCCGCCGCTCCAGCGCGTCCAACTGCCCGGCCACCAGCGCCTGGCCGCGGTCGGCCTCGATCTTTCCGGCGGCAACCAGCGCCGCGTAGCGGGTACTGAAGCTCTCGGTCATGCGAATTTCGCGGGGCAGCGGTAGATGCGGTTGGAGCAATTTCGGGCCGATATCCGGCGCGAATGACACCTAGGGATATCCGCGGCCGCTGTAAATCGCCCTTCGGTACCGAAGCGGAAGAAATCGGCCCTGCACCATGTTTGTGCTGCGCCGGATGCTGCGCACAAAACGGGCATTAACGGTTTGTTAGCCATGCGTTTTTTGCTGGGCTGGGTCTCTTGAGGAATGTTCCGTATTCGCATTGCTGCTGCAATGCAGCACATAGCTGTATGGAAACAGGCGTCCGGACAATGACCGATTCGCCGGGGGGAAGCGTGGAAAGGGCAGGGCCATGAGCATGTTTGGAGATCCAAGAATGCAAGAGCCTTTGCCCGAAGGCGGTTTCGTCCGCAAACTCTGGTTCGGCGAGACCGACGCCTACCGTGACCATCTGCTGCGTCTCGACCCCGACAGCCGGCAGCGCCGCTTCTCCGGTGGCGTATCCGATGAGTTCATCGCCCGCCATGCCGCGACCATCGATGAAGTCGGCGTGGTGGTGCATGGCTTCTTCGTCGACGGCGTGCTGCGCGGCGCCGCCGAGCTGCGTCCGCTCGGCACCCTGTTCGCGCATGAGGCCGAGGCCGCCTTCAGCGTCGAGCAACCCTGGCAGAGTCACGGCGTCGGCTCTGTGCTGCTGGAACGCACGTTGCTCACCGCCCGCAATCGCGGGATCACCCAGCTGCACATGAATTGCATGCCGGAAAATCAGCGCATGCAGCAGCTCGCGCGCAAGTTCGAGGCCGACCTGTCGTTCGATATCGACTGCGTGGTCGGCGAGGTCGAAACGCCGCATTCGACGCCGCTGTCGTTGATGCGCGAAGTGGTGGCCGATGGCGCCAGCATCGCCAATGCCTTCATCGACGCGCAATACCGCATGTTCGGCGTGGCCTAGAATTCCCTGCGACGGATGCCGGCCTTTCCTTGCCCTCCCGCTGAAAAGCGGGAGGCAGGGTCAGGTGATGAACGGGTAAGCCGCCTCGACCAGGTATGGTCCGCCGCCGCTCGAGGCGCGCGAGGAAAACAATACAAAGCGCGAGATGCGGAAGGCCGAGGTGCGGAAAAGCCCGCGCGCCGCCAGATATTCCGCCACCTGACGGCTGGACGAATCGCGCAGGCGCGCCAGCGTCACATGCGGCGTGTATTTGCGGCCCTCCGGCGCCAAGCCGATGCGCTGCATCAGCCGCTCTTGCTCGGCCTGCATGTCGATGAGCGCCCGCTCGGGGGCGACGGTCGCCACCACGGCCCGCGGCTTGCGCCCGCCGAACGAGGTCAGCCCCTCCAGGTGCAGTTCGAACGGTTCGCGCTTGACGCGGCCGAGCAGCGAAGCAACCTCATGCGCGGTGACGTCGTCGACGTCGCCGATGAAGCGCAGCGTCAGGTGATAGTTCTCCGGGTCGATCCAGCGCGCGCCCGGCAAGCCGCCGCGCAGGCTCGACAGCGCCGCGCCGATTTCGGGCGGGATTTCGACCCCGGTGAAGAGACGCGGCATGGCGCTTTCTCGGTCATTGCGCGCGGCGCACGCGGGCAATCAACTGCTCGACGCTCGGCAGGATGCGCTTGACGATGGCGTCGACACCGGCCGGGTTGGGATGCATGCCGTCGCCCTGGTTGAGCTTGGGATCGGCGGCGACCCCGTCCAGGAAGAACGGATAAAAGACGAGCCGCCGAGTCGAGGCAAGCGCCGGGTAGATGGCATCGAATTCGCGCGCATAGTCGGCGCCCAGATTGCGCGGCGCCCGCATGCCGGCGAGCAGCACCGGGATATGGCGGGCGGCAAAGCGCGCGAGGATCTTCTCCAGCGCGGCCTTGGTGACTTTGGGATCGACGCCGCGCAGCGCGTCGTTGGCGCCCAGTTCCAGAATCACCGCGTCGGTCCCCTGCGGGACCGACCAGTCGAGCCGATCGAACCCGCTGGTCGTGGTGTCGCCGGAAACCCCGGCATTGGTGACGACAACGGCCTCGCCCTTGGCCTGGAGCGCCGCCTGCAGCCGCGCCGGGAAGGCTTTTTCGCCCGGCAGGCCATAGCCGGCGGTGAGCGAATCGCCGAAGGCAACGATCCTCAGCGGCGTCGCGGCGTCGGCCGCAGCGCGCCACGGGGCGAATGGCCACGCCATCAGGAGGACGCAAAGCGCGGCGACCAGTGCCAAGCTGGCCCGGCGCTGCAAGTGGATATCCTGCCCCCTATATGAGCCTGATCGTGAACCCCGGAATCGCATGAGAGCTCCTTCAGAGACCGCAGCGGCCATCGCGCTTGCCGGCGTCAACCTTTCCCTCGGCCAGGGGGCGGGGCGCATCCATATTCTCAAGGACATCGGCCTGGATATAGGCCGCGGTGAGGCATTCGGCCTGGTCGGGCCGTCCGGCTCGGGCAAATCGACGCTGTTGATGGTGATGGCGGGGCTGGAACGCCCCGACAGCGGCACGGTGACCGTCGCCGGCGAGGAGCTGACCCGATTGGACGAGGACGCGCTGGCGCGCTTTCGCGGCCGCCATGTCGGCATCGTGTTCCAGTCCTTCCATTTGATCCCGACCATGACGGCGCTGGAGAACGTGTCGGTGCCGCTGGAGCTGGCCGGCAATCCCGACGCGCCCGAGCGCGCCCGCGCCGAGCTGAGCCAAGTCGGCCTCGCCGAACGGCTCAACCATTACCCGGCCGAGCTGTCGGGCGGCGAGCAGCAGCGGGTGGCGATCGCGCGCGCGCTGGCGCCCGATCCGGCGATCCTGGTGGCCGACGAGCCGACCGGCAATCTCGACGAGGACACCGGCCAGCAGATCATCGATCTCTTGTTCGCCGCCCAGGCCCAGCGCGGCACCACGCTGGTGCTGGTGACGCATGACACGGCGCTGGCCGCGCGCTGTGCCCGGGTGGCGCGGCTGCGCTCGGGGCGCGTCGATGGGGTGGGCAGGCCGTGAGGCAATGGCTCCCGCTTCGCTTCGCGCTGCGCGAGATGCGCGGCGGCCTGCGTGGCTTCTATGTGTTCATCGCCTGCATCGCGCTCGGCGTCATGTCGATCGCCGGCGTCGGCTCGCTGGCGGCAAGCCTCGCCGACGGTCTGTCGCGCCAGGGCCAGGTCATCCTCGGTGGCGACCTCGCCTTCAACCTGGTGCAGCGCGAAGCCACGCAACAGGAGCTCGCCTTCCTGCGCCGCCACGGCCAGACCTCGGTCGCAGCAACCCTGCGCGCCATGGCGCGTCTGCCCGGCGGCCAGGCGACGCTGGTCGAACTCAAAGCGGTCGATGCCGCCTATCCGCTGTTCGGCGCGGTCACGCTCGATCCGCCCGGTGAACTCGCGACCGCGCTCGCCGAGCGCGACGGCGCCTATGGCGCCGTGGCCGATCCGACGCTGCTCGCACGGCTCGCCATCAAAGCGGGCGCGCGCGTGACCGTCGGCAATGCCACCTTCGTCATCCGCGCCGCGCTCGCCAATGAGCCGGACAAGCTTGCCGGCGGCATCGGCTTCGGCCCGCGGCTGATGGTGAGCGAAGCCGCGCTGCGCGCCACCGGGCTCATTCAGCCGGGCAGCCTGGTGCGCTGGCATTACCGGCTGCGGCTGCCGGGAAACGACGCCGGCGAGGCTGCGGCGCAGGCCGTAGCCGAGCAAGCGGGCACGCAATTGCCGCAAGCCGGCTGGGACATCCGCACCCGCGGCAAGGCCACGCCGCGGCTGGAACGCGATGTCGACCGCTTCACCCAGTTCCTCACCATTGTCGGTCTGACCGCGCTCTTGGTCGGCGGTGTCGGTGTCGGCAACGCAGTGAAGAGTCATCTCGATCGCCGGCGCGAGGTGATCGCCACGCTGAAGGCGCTGGGCGCCAGCGGCTCCCGCGTGTTCGCGATGTATCTGACGCAGGTGTTGCTGCTGGCGCTGCTTGGCGGCGTGATCGGCCTGGCGCTGGGCGCCTTGCTGCCCTTCGCCGTGTCATGGATCCTGGGGCCGATCATCCCGCTGCCGATCGTGCCGGCGCTGCATCCGACCGACCTGGCGCTGGCGCTGCTCTATGGCCTGCTCACTGCGCTCGCCTTCACGCTGTGGCCGCTCGGCCGCGCCCATGACGTGCCGGTCGGCGCCCTGTTCCGCGACACGGTGGCGCCGCAGCCGCGCTGGCCGCGCAAGCTCTATATGGCGCTGACCGCGCTTGCCGCCGTGGCGCTCATCGCGCTCGCCGTGCTGCTCGCCTATGACCGGCGCGTCGCCATCGTCTATGTGCTGACCGCGACCGCGGTATTCGTGCTGCTGCGGCTGGTGGCGGCGCTGCTGATGTTCCTCGCCGCGCAGGCGCCACGCGCGCGTTCCACCGGCTTGCGCATGGCGCTGGCCAATATTCACCGGCCGGGCGCGCTGACCCCCACCATCGTGCTCTCGCTCGGTCTCGGCATCGCCTTGTTGGTCACGGTGATCGAGATCGACGGCAATCTACGCCATACATTTTCCGCCGAGCTGCCGGCCAAGGCGCCGTCGTTCTATTTCCTCGACATCCCCTCGGCCGACGCCGTGCGCTTCGACGACTTCCTCGGCCGGCAGGCGCCGACAGCAGCGATCGAGGATGTGCCGATGCTGCGCGGACGCATCGTTTCCGCCAATGGCATCGCGGCGCAAGACCTCAAGCCGAAAGACAATGTCGCCTGGGTGCTGCAGAGCGACCGCGGCATCACCTTTGCCAACACCGTGCCGGAGGGCTCACGCGTTGTCGCCGGCAGCTGGTGGAAACCCGACTATGACGGCCCGCCGCTGGTCTCGTTCGAGAGCCGTATCGCCGACGGGCTCGGCCTCACGCTCGGCGATCCGGTCACCGTCAATGTGCTCGGCCGGAACATCACCGCGCGCATCGCCAGCCTGCGCCGCGTCGACTGGCAGAACTTGAGCATCAATTTCGTCATGGTGTTCTCGCCCAACGCGTTCCGCGGCGCCCCGGTGAGCCATCTCGCCACGCTGACCTTCCCCAGCGGCGGCACGCCGGCCGAGGAAGGCGCGCTGCTGCGCGCGGCGGCGAAAGACTTCCCCATGGTGACCAGCGTGCGGGTGAAGGAAGCGCTCGACGCGATCGCGGCAATCGTCGCCAATTTGTTGCTGGCGATCCGCGGCGCCAGCGCCATCACGCTGATCGCCGCCGCGCTGGTGCTCGGCGGCGCGCTCGCCGCCGGCCATCGCGCCCGCGTCTATGACGCGGTGATCCTGAAGACGCTGGGCGCGACGCGCGGCCGGCTGATCGGCGCCTATGCCACCGAATACCTGTTGCTCGGCGCCGCCACCGCGGCGATCGGCGTCACCGCCGGCTCGCTCGCCGGCTGGCTCATCGTCGCCGAGCTGATGCACCTGAGCTTTGCCTGGCAGCCCTGGCCGGCGCTGATCGCGGCGCTGGGCGCGCTGCTGGTGACGGTCGGCCTCGGGCTGGCCGGCACGTTTTCCGCGCTGGGCCAGAAGCCGGCGCCAATATTAAGAAATCTATAGGCTTTTTGCGACATTCAGCCGCGTGGGCGCGGCGCCACGCCCGCCCCTTTTCCGCTATAATGGCCGTGCGTGATCATTAAAGATCGGCAAGGATGCAGGGTCATGTTCGGGCCATATCTGGCGCCGACACTCATCGCACACTAGATTTACGGCCAAGGCGGCGCGACAGAGGCAAAGCTGGCGCGCCGACGGGACCGGCCCCGCAAGCCGGACAACAGAGGGAACGACGATGTCGGATTTCGACCGTAACTATGCCGCCCGGACCGGCGCCGGCGCCCAACAGGCTGCCGCGATCGATGCAGGCCTGCGCGCCTACATGATCCGGATCTACAACTACATGGCCTCCGGCGTCGCGCTGACCGGTGTCGTGGCGTGGCTCACGTTCAGTGCGGCGGTCGTCACCAACGCCGCCGGACAGCTCACCGGCTGACCCCGTTCGGCCATGCGATCTATAGCGGGCCGCTGACGATCGTGCTGTTTCTCGGCACGCTCGGCATGGTGTTTTTCCTGAGCTTCCGCATCAACAAGCTGCAGGTCGGAACGGCGCTGACCTTGTTCATGGTCTATGCCGGCGCTGCTCGGGCTGATGCTGTCGTCGATCTTCCTGGCCTATACCGGCGCCTCGATCACCCGCACCTTCTTCATCTCGGCGGCCTCGTTCGGCGCGCTCAGCCTCTATGGCTACACCACGCAGCGCGATCTTTCGCCGATCGGCTCGTTCCTGGTCATGGGCCTGTTCGGGCTGATCCTGGCGATGATCGTCAACATCTTCCTCAAGAGCACCGGGCTCGACTTCGCCATCTCGGCGATCGGCGTGCTGATCTTCGCCGGGCTGACCGCCTGGGACACCCAGAAGATCAAGGAGATGTACAGCGCCAACGATGACGGCACCGTCGCCGGCCGCAAGGCGGTGATGGGCGCGCTGACGCTCTATCTCGACTTCATCAACCTGTTCCTGTTCCTGCTGCGCTTTATGGGCGACCGGCGCTAAGGCGCCGCTGCCCCCCAGCGGACGGAAACGACTCGAACGCCCCGGCCTGGTGCCGGGGCGTTTGTTTTTGCTAGCCTGGCCGGCGCATGCACATCGCCATCCGCCCCGCCACGCCCGCCGATATTCCGGCCATCACCCGCATCTATGCGCACGCCGTCGCCACGGCACGGCCTCCTTCGAGCTGACGCGCGCCGGACGAGGCCGAAATGGCGCGGCGGATGCAGGACTTGCTCGAGCGGCGATTTTCCCTATCTCGCCGCCGAAGCTGGACGGCGCGCTCGTCGGCTATGCCTATGCCGCGCTCTACCGCGCACGGCCGGCCTATCGCTTCACGGTCGAGGATTTGGTCTATATCGCGCCCGACGCTGCAGGGCCGCGGCGTCGGGCGCGCGCTGCTGGCGGCGCTGATCGAGGCCGCGACCGCGCGCGGCTTCCGCCAGATGATCGCGGTGATCGGCGATTCCGAGCAGCACGGCCTCGATCGCCCTGCACGCCGCGCTGGGCTTCCGCTATGTCGGCACGCTGCCGAACGTCGGCTTCAAGTTCGGCCGCTGGCTCGACACCGTGCTGATGCAGCGCCCGCTCGGGCTGGGGTCGATGGTGGAGCCATGACGCCCCTATCCCGGGCAGCTCAGTTCACCAGCGCCAATTGCGACTTGTCGATCGCGCGCAACACGCGCTCGAGCTCGTGGCCGCGGCGCACGATCAGACCGGTGGCCGAGATCACGCTATAGGCGCCCTGGCGGCGCTCCAGCTTGGGGTGTTTTTCGATGCGGTAGATCGGCACTTCCGAGCGAGCGGCGGAAGACCGAGAACACCGCGCGGTCCTTGAGGAAATCGATGGCGTAATCGCGCCATTCGCCGGCGGCGACCTTGCGCCCGTAGAGATCGAGGATGCGGTGGAGCTCGCGGCGGCTGAAGGTGACTTGGGCGGGAGCTTGGGCGGGAGCGGCTGCGTTGCGGACGGGCGCAGCGCCCCCGAGGGACTGGCTAGGATCGATTTCGCCGGGATTCGAACATCATCGGCGCCTCCTTTTCGATGGCAGTTCGATGACAATGATCGCGCCGCCGGCGGTGTTCGGCAAGGGCCTCGTGGCGTGGCAGAATTGCTGAGAAAACATGCAAAATCGGCAGCCGGCCGATCACGAAGTCGTCAAAACTTCCCACAAAAACGCCCAATTTCGGTCAATCGCCGGTCACGCTGGGGTGGGAAAAGGTCAGCGTTGCCTCAAGGCCCGGTCGGTGCAGAACCCCGGATTCCTCAGCCCCCCAGCCCCCCGGGGCTCGGCCGGCCGGGCCAATTGAGTTCCGCGTACGGTTCAATCCCCTAAGCCTTCGGGCCGGCCAACGCCGGCCCAATTTTTTTGCGCGCTCCGCGTCGTCATGCCCGCGCTTGTCGCGGGCATCCACGTCCTCAAATTTGCGGAACGCCAAAGGCGTAGATGGCCGGGGCTTCAAGCGTCAAGACGGCGCTTGGCGCCTTTTGCCCGGCCATGACGTAGCAAAAATCGGATCAGTCAGCGCACCGCGGCTTTCGGCAAGCGCGCGCTCGCCGCGCCCAGCATCAAGCCGGGCCGCGCTGCGCCGCCGCTCTGCACCAGCACGTCGAGGCGATCGATCTCGGCCAGCGCGAATTTCTGGTCGGGCAGATCGGCGAGCTTGTAGGTGAAGGTCTTCGCCTTGCCGTCCCAGTCGCCGAGCTTCACCCAGCGGCGCACCACATTGCTGTAGGTGACCGTGCGGCCGCGGTTCTCGCCGCGTCCGACCGCGACCGGAACCTTGCCGGTGATCGGGCAGAGCCAGACCTCGCCGTGACGATGCGCGCCGCTGGCGGCCGGCACCGTCACCGTCGCCGTGCCATCGGCAATCGTCAGCGCGACCGGCAATGCCAGCGCATGATTGGCGCTGTCGGTTTGCGCGATGGCACTTTCGATGGCGGCCTTGTCGCTGCCGACCACGGCGACCACGCCGTTGATCACCGCCTGCGGCGTCGCCACCTCGCGGTCGCCGCGCGCCGCGGCATAGGCGCTTTGCCGCTGCGCATGGCCGTGCAGCGCCAAGGTGTCCTTCCAGCCCAGATAGTCCCAATAGTCGACCGGCAGGCTCATGGTCAGCAGCGTGGGATCGCGCGCCAGCTCGCCGAGCAAACGGTCGGCGGGCGGGCAGGACGAGCAACCTTGGCTGGTGAACAATTCGATGACCGCGCGCGTATCGCCCGCCGCCGCCGGGGTGACGGCACCGCAAACGATAACGGCCGCAAGAGCGATGTTGCGATACTTCATACCTAACCCCGCGAGCCCCCCTCGCTGGGCCTGGATATAAAGCGCCTCGCCGATCACTCGCCACTCAATTCGCGGTGAGCGCAAGCCGGCGGTGGCCCGCCCGCGTCGTCATCCCGCCAGATCGCGCAGCACGTATTGCAGAATGCCGCCGTTCTTGAAGTAATCGAGCTCGTCGACGGTATCGATGCGGCAGATCAGCGGCACCCGCTTGAGCGTGCCATTGCCCATGACGATATCGGCGATCAGCCGCTGGCGCGGCTTCAATTCGCCGTGCAAGCCGCGGATGGTGACCTGCTCGTCGCCCTTCAAGCCGAGCGTCTGCCAGGACGTGCCTTCCTCGAATACCAGCGGCATCACGCCCATGCCGACCAGGTTGGAGCGGTGGATGCGCTCGAACGACTGCGCGATCACCGCGCGGATGCCGAGCAGCACCGAGCCCTTGGCCGCCCAGTCGCGCGAGGAGCCGGTGCCGTATTCCTTGCCGGCAAACACCACCAGCGGCACTTTCTCCGCCTTGTACTTCATGGCCGCGTCGTAGATCGGCATGCGCTGCTTGTCGGGATAGTGCACGGTAACGCCGCCTTCCACCCCCGGCACCATCTGGTTCTTCAGCCGGATATTGGCGAAAGTGCCGCGCATCATCACTTCGTGATTGCCGCGCCGGGTGCCGTACTGGTTGAAGTCGGCCGGCTTGACCTTGTGGTCGGTGAGATATTTGCCGGCCGGCGAGTCGATCTTGATCGAACCCGCGGGCGAGATGTGGTCGGTGGTGATCGAGTTCGAGGAACAGGCCGAGAATGCGCGCCTCGACGATGTCCTCGATCGGGGCCGGCGCCTTCTTCATGCCGACGAAGTAAGGCGGGTTCTGCACATAGGTGGACTTCTTGTCCCAGTCATAGGTCATGCCGCCCTTGACGCTGATCTTGCGCCAATTGGCCTCGCCCTTGAACACGTCGGCATATTTCGTGGCGAAGATCTTCTTCGTCACGTTCTTGGCGACGAAAGCGCCGATCTCCTTGTTCGACGGCCAGATGTCCTTGAGGAAGACGTTCTTGCCCTTGCTGTCGAGGCCGAGCGGCTCCTTGGCGAGATCGATCTGCATCGAGCCGGCGATCGAATAGGCCACCACCAGCGGCGGCGAGGCCAGATAGTTGGCGCGCACGTCGGCATTGACGCGGCCTTCGAAGTTGCGATTGCCCGACAGCACGGCCGCCGCCACCAGGTCGTTTTCGTTGATGGTCTTGGAATTCTCCGGCGGCAGGGGGCCGGAATTGCCGATGCAGGTGGTGCAGCCGAAGCCGACGAGATTGAAGCCGAGCTTGTCGAGGTCCTTCTGCAGGCCGGATTTCTCCAGATATTCGCCCACCACCTGCGAGCCCGGCGCCAGCGAGGTCTTCACCCAGGGCTTGGCCTGCAGGCCTCTGGCGGCCGCCTTGCGGGCGAGCAGGCCGGCGCCGATCATCACGTTCGGATTGGACGTATTGGTGCAGGAGGTGATGGCCGCGATCGCCACGTCGCCGTGGCCGAGATCGTAGTTCTTGCCTTCGACCGGCACGCGCTTTTTCATTTCGGAGGCTTTGTTGAACTCCTTGTCCATGGAGATGGCAAAGCCGTTCTTGACGTCCTTGAGCGCGATGCGGTCCTGCGGGCGCTTGGGACCGGCGAGCGACGGCTCGACGGTGGCGAGATCGAGCTTGAGCACGTCGGTGAACATCGGGTCGGGCGTGGTCTTGACGCGGAACATGCCCTGCGCCTTGGCGTAAGCCGCGACCAACGCGACCACCTCGGCCGGACGGCCGGTGTCCTTGAGATAGCGGATGGTGTCGTCGTCGATCGGCGAGAAGCCGCAGGTGGCGCCGTATTCCGGCGCCATGTTGCCGAGCGTGGCGCGATCGGCGATCGACAGATGCGTGAGGCCGGGGCCGAAGAATTCGACGAACTTGCCGACCACGCCGCGTGCCCGCAGCATCTGGGTGACCGTGAGCACCAGGTCGGTGGCGGTGACGCCTTCCTTCATGCGGCCGGTGAGCTTGAAGCCGATCACCTCGGGCAGCACCATCGACAGCGGCTGGCCGAGCATGGCGGCTTCCGCCTCGATGCCGCCAACGCCCCAGCCGAGCACCGACAACCCGTTGACCATGGTGGTATGCGAGTTGGTGCCCACCAGCGTGTCCGGATAGGCCACTTCCATGGCGGTCTCTTTGCCGTCGACCTTGACCTTGTCCTTGCGGTGCCAGACGACGTGCGAAAGATATTCGAGATTGACCTGATGGCAGATGCCGGTGCCGGGCGGCACCACGCGGAAATTATCGAACGAGCGCTGCGCCCATTTGAGGAACTGGTAGCGTTCCTGGTTCTGCCGGTATTCCTCCTCGACGTTCTTCTTGAACGCGGTGTTGCTGCCGAAGAAGGTCACCGCCACCGAATGATCGATGACCAGATCGACCGGGACCTGCGGATTGATCTTCTTGGGATCGCCGCCGAGATGCTTCATGGCGTCGCGCATGGCGGCGAGATCGACCACCGCCGGCACGCCGGTAAAGTCCTGCATCAGCACGCGCGCCGGGCGGAAGGCGAATTCATGCTCGGATGTTTTGGTCTTGAGCCATTCGGCCACCGCCTTGATGTCGTCCTTGGTCACCGTGCGCCCGTCTTCGTTGCGCAGCAGGTTTTCCAACAGCACCTTCATCGAGAACGGCAGGCGCGAGATGCCTTTGAGGCCGTTACGCTCGGCGGTGGGAAGGCTGAAATAGGCGTAGCTCTTGCTACCGACTTTCAGGGTTTTGCAGCATCGAAAGCTATCAAGAGAAATCATGTCGGAGGTTTCCATTCCCGGGCCGAGAGATCGGCGGGAACTCGGCTAAGCTTTTGGCAAGACAAGGTATTTCTCGCGGGCAAGACTTATGGCCGAATTCCATTTAACTAACGCCGCAAGAGCCGGCTTATAAGGGCTTTTCGTGATAGACGCCATAACTTCGAAGGTGGTTCCCAAAAATGCGCGCAGGATTTCCGTTTTCCGGCAACGACCCAGTTGTCTTGCGGGCCCCGGCTAGGCTACGGCCGGCGTGATGCAGCTCATCGGCGAGAATCTGCAATGCGTCCGCGGCGGCCGTGAGGTTTTCACCGGCCTGAATTTTCGCCTGGCGACAGGCGAGGCCCTGGTGGTGACCGGCCGTAACGGTGCCGGCAAATCATCGCTTTTGCGCATCATTGCCGGCCTGGTGCATCTGGACAGCGGGCGCCTGGCGATCGAGGACGGCGTGCCGGAGGCGAGCGTGGCCGAGCAGTCGCATTATCTCGGCCATCAGGACGCGCTGAAGCCGTCGCTGTCGGTCGCCGAAAATTTGCAATTCTGGGCGGAGTTTCTGCTCATCGAGGGCGGCATTGAGATCATAGCTGCTCTGCAAGCGGTGGACCTCGTCAAGCTCGCCGACCTGCCGGCGGCCTATCTCTCGGCCGGGCAGCGGCGGCGGCTGTCGATCGCCCGGCTGGTCGCGGTGAAGCGGCCGATCTGGCTGTTGGACGAGCCCACCTCGGCGCTGGACGTCGCCTCGCAGGCGCGGCTCGCCGAGCTCATGCGCGACCATCTCGCCGGCGGCGGCATGATCATCGCCGCCACCCATGGCCCGGTCGGGCTCGACAATCCACGCGAACTGCAGATAGGGGCGGCATGAGCGGTTTTGTGAGCCTGCTCAAGCGCGACATGCGGCTGGCAGTGCGGGTGGGCGGCGGCGCGCTGATGGGCGCGTTCTTCTTCCTCATCGTGGTGGTGATGATGCCGTTCGCGGTGGGCCCCGACATCGGCCTGTTGTCCCGCATCGGCCCCGCCATCTTGTGGATCGGCGCCTTGTTGGCCAGCCTGTTGGCGCTCGACCGGTTGTTCGCCACCGACCACGAAGACGGTTCGCTCGATCTGCTCATGATGGGGTCCATGCCGCTTGAGCTGGTCGTGGTGGCCAAGGCTATCGCGCATTGGTTGAGCACCGGCCTGCCCCTGGTGCTGATCACGCCGCTGCTCGCCCTCATGCTCAATGTCGAGCCGCGCGCGCTGGGCCCGTTGATGCTGACCCTCATTGTCGGCACGCCCGCGCTGACCTTCATCGGCCTGGTCGGCGCCGCCCTGTCGGTGGCGCTGCGCCGCGGCGGCCTGCTGCTGGCGGTCTTGGTGTTGCCGTTGACCGTTCCGGTGCTGATTTTCGGCGTGGCGGCGGCCAATACCGCGATCGTCGGGCCTACCCCGTTTGGCCCACCTTTTACCATTCTTTGCGGGCTATCCTTGATGAGCCTGGTGGTCGGGCCAGTTGCGGCCGCCGCCGCCTTGCGCCATGGCTTGGAGTGACCGGCTTGGAATGACCGCCATGCCCCCCGTTAAGGGATTCCCCGTCGTTGCCCCCGGGCACGCGCCTGATTAAAAAGCCGCCGATGGCCATTATCGATCTCGCCAACCCGACCCGTTTCCTCACCCTGGTCAACCGGCTGATGCCGTGGCTGGTGGCGCTGACCGCGCTGCTGTTCGCCATCGGTCTGACCCGCGCCCTGCACGCGCCCGACGACTACCAGCAGGGCGCCACCGTAAAGATCATGTACCTGCACGTGCCGGCGGCCTGGCTCGGCATGATGGCCTGGGGGATCATGAGCGTGGCCGCCTTCGGCACCCTGGTCTGGCGCCACCCACTGGCAGACGTCGCCGGCAAGGCGGCGGCGCCGATCGGGGCGGCCTTCACCCTCATCTGCCTGGTCACCGGCTCGCTCTGGGGCCGGCCGACCTGGGGCACCTATTGGGTGTGGGACGCGCGGCTGACCTCGATGCTGGTGCTGTTCCTGCTCTATCTCGGCGTCATGGCGCTCTATTGGACCGCCGATGACCCCGGCCGCGGCTCGCGCGCGGCGGCGATCTTGTCATTGGTCGGCGCCATCAACCTGCCGATCATCAAGTTCTCGGTCGAATGGTGGAACACGCTGCACCAGGGCTCCTCGATCCTGCGCATGGGCGGCTCGGCCATCGCGCCCTCGATCCTGATCCCGTTGCTGATCATGGCCGTCGCCTTCACGCTGCTGTTCGTGACGCTGCATTTGGCCGCCATGCGCAACGAGATCCTGCGCCGACGCGTGCGCACCATGCGCCTGATGCAGGCGCAAGAACTGGCGGAGGCGCATCCATGACCATGAGCTTCGCGCAGGAAGCCGGCTTCATCGTCGCCTCCTATGCGTTCACGGCTGTTCATCGTGGCGGCGTTGATCGGCTGGATCGTTCTCGACTATCTGGCGCAACGACGCATCCTTGGCGATCTCGAGGAGCGCGGCATCACCCGCCGGTCGCAGCGCGCCGGCAAGGAGGCCCGATGAGCTCCGCCGACGAGACCGAGTCCGCCCGCCCGAAAATGCGGCGCACCGTCCTGGTGCTGCTGCCGCTCGTCGTCTTCATCGGGATGGCCGCCCTGTTCCTGGTCGGCCTCAACGAGGGCGATCCCTCGCGACTGCCCTCGGTGCTGATCGGCAAGCCGATGCCGAAGACCGATCTGCCGCCGATCGCCGGGCTGACGCGCGACGGCAAACCGGTGCCGGGCCTGGACGAGGCAACGTTCAAAGACGGCGTGACGCTGGTCAATGTCTGGGCCTCGTGGTGCGTGCCCTGCCATGACGAAGTGCCGTTCCTTGAGGTGCTCGGCCGGACAAGCGCTTCAAGCTGGTCGGCATCAACTACAAGGACGCGGCCAGCGACGCGCGCCGCTTCCTCAACATGTATGGCAACCCCTTCGCCGCCAGCGGCGCCGACCGCTCAGGCCGCGCCTCGATCAACTGGGGCGTCTATGGCGTGCCGGAGACCTATGTGATCAACCGCGCCGGCACCATCATCTACAAGCTGGTCGGCCCGATCACCCAGGCCAATCTCACCCAAGTGGTGATGCCGGCGATCGACAAGGCGTTGAAGGAATAGCGTCTTTCCCCTCGTCATTCCGGGACGCGCCAAAGGCGCGGACACGGAATCCAGAGCCAAGCGAAGGATTTCGCCGTGTTTCCCTGGATTCCGGGCTCGCCCGTCTGCGCCCTGCGGGCTTCGACGGGCGCCCCGGAATGACAACAACAAGAGCCGTAACCAATCCTTAGACCCCCCGCGGTAAGCCTGAGCGCATGCGCTCGACCGAAGGCGTCTATTACTCACGGCTCGACCATGTGCGGGCGCTCGCCGCCTATCTGGTCTTCGTCTGGCATTTCCTGCACATGACGCCGCACTTCCCGGTGCCCTACGCCAGCGCACCACTGTTCCCCTTCGCGCTGTTCGATGAGGGCCATACCGGCGTGGCGCTGTTCATGACGCTGTCCGGCTATTTGTTCGCCAAGCTCGTCGGCAACCACCGCATCGATTTCGGCAATTTCCTCTGGAGCCGCGCGGTGCGCCTCGGCCCGTTGCTCGCCGTCGTCATCGCCGCCTGGGTGGTGATCGGCTGGCTCGGCGGCGACCGCGTGCCGCTGAACGACATCGTCGGTGGCTTCGTATTCCCGACCTGGCCGCGCGGCACCTGGTCGATCTCGATCGAGCTGCAGTTCTATCTGTTGTTTCCGCTGCTGCTGTTTCTGTTTCGCCGGCACGGACCCTTCGCGCTATTGACCATCGTCGCCGGCGCGCTGCTGCTGCGCTTCGATTGGTGGCGCACTTACGGCGAGGCGCAGCACATCGCCTATTGGACCATTGCTGGGCGCATCGACCAGTTCCTGTTCGGCATGCTGTTCGCGCTTGTACCGCTCCGCCGTTCGGTGCTGCGGGTGGTGGCCGGCGTATCGCTCGCTGCGTTCCTGGTGCTATGGACCGAGTTCGACCGCGCCGGCGGCTATCACCATTTCAACGGCACGCCGTCACCTAGCCCGCTGTGGATCTTCATCCCGACCGTCGAGGCCATCACCTACGGTTCGCTGATCGCGTTCTACGACGGCGCTTCGTTGCGCCTGCCGGCCTGGCTCGACCGCGCACTGGCCAAAATCGGCGAGCGCTCCTACTCGATCTATCTGCTGCATTTCTTTCCCATCGTGCTGCTGCGCGACATCTTCTGGAGCAGCAGCGGCAGCGACGGCTATTTCTTCCCGACGCTGCTCCTCGCCACCATCGCCTTCCTCGCCTTCGTGCCGGTGGCAGGATTGTCGTACAATCATTTCGAAAAAATCTTCCTGGTCTACCGCCGCCATTACCTGCGCGCGCCGGTGACCGAGCCGGCGGCAGCGGTCTCGCGCTAGGCGCTACTCGCTCTTTTCGCCCCGCGCGTATTTCATCAGCAGCGGATATTGCAGCGCGCCGAACAGGAAGGTGAGCGGCACCACGCCGAACAATTTGAAGCTCACCCAGACATCGGTGGAGAAATTGCGCCAGACGATCTCGTTGACGACGGCGAGCGCGAAGAAGAACAGCCCCCAGCGCCAGGTCAGCTTGCGCCAGCCTTCCTCGGTCAGATCGAACATCTGGTCGAAGAGGATGCCGAGGAACGATTTGCCGAAGTAAAGCCCGCCGATCAGCGTGCCGCCAAACAGCACATAGATGATGGTCGGCTTCAGCTTGATGAATTCGTCATTGTGCAGGATGAGGGTGAGGCCGCCGAAGATCAGCACGATCACGGCGGTGACCAGCGGCATGATCTCGACGCGCCGGGTCAGCACATAGGCAACCGCGAGCGCGATCAGCACCGCCGCCATGAAGGCGCCGGTGGCGGCGAAAATGCCGAATTTGGCATTGGCGGCGAAGAACAGCACCAGCGGCCCGATGTCGAGCGTGAGCTTGAGGATGGGGTTGAGTTTTTGCTTTTCGGGCATGCCTATTCCATTCCCACCACGGCGCGGGCGAAATCGCGCGCGGTGAAGTCGCTGAGATCGTCGACGCCTTCGCCAACGCCGATGAAATGCACCGGCAAACCAAACCTCCCGGCGATCGCCACCAGGATGCCGCCGCGCGCGGTGCCGTCGAGCTTGGTCATCACCAGCCCGGTGACCCCGGCGATCTTGCCGAAAATCTCCACCTGTTGCAGCGCGTTCTGCCCCACCGTGGCGTCGAGCACCAGCAGCACCGCATGCGGCGCCGAGGGCTCGACCTTGCGCAAGACGCGCACGATCTTTTCCAGTTCGCTCATCAGTTCGGCGCGGTTCTGCAAGCGGCCGGCGGTGTCGACCAGGACCACGTCGGTGCCTTGCGCCTTGGCGGCGGTAACCGCGTCGAAGGCAAGGCCCGCCGCATCGGCGCCCTGCTCGCGCGCGATGACCGTGGCACCGGTGCGTTCGCCCCAGATCTTGAGCTGGTCGATGGCGGCGGCGCGGAAGGTGTCGCCGGCGACCAGCATCACCGACTTGCCCTCGGTACGGAAGCGCGCGGCGAGCTTGCCGATGGTGGTGGTCTTGCCCGAACCGTTGACGCCGGCGACCAGGATGACGAAGGGCTTGGTGGTTACTTCCAGCGGCTTGGCCACCGGCGCCATCACCTTCTCGATCTCGTCAGCCAACAGCGCCTGCAGCTCTTCCTGCGCGATGCCCTTCTCGTAGCGGCTCTGGCCCAGCGCGGCGACGATGCGCTCGGCCAGTTCCGGCCCCAGATCGGCGCGGATCAAGTGCGTGTTCCAGGTCCTCGAGCGTCGCGGCATCGAGCTTGCGCTTGTTGACCAGGCCGGTGATGGCGGTCCCCAGCGAGGAGGAAGTGCGTTTGAGGCCGCCGCTCAGGCGCTTCCACCAGCTTTGTTTCGGAGCTGTCGTTCATGCGGGGCAATTAGCACTTCTTCACCTCCCCCTGGAGGGGGGAGGTCGGCGCGCGCAGCGCGCCGGGAGGGGGTGAAGACGACGGTGAGGCAGATCACCCCACCCCGGATCGCCTTCGGCGATCCGACCCTCCCCCTCCAGGGGAGGGTGAAGAGAAGGAAGGCTCGTGATACCGGTTTCAGTGTCATTTGGTAACTGAATATGTCCCCGGAACAGATGCTCGCCCGGCTGCTCTACCGCGACGGGCTGATGCTGGTGATCGACAAGCCGGCAGGCCTGGCGGTGCATCGCGGTCCCAAGGGCGGCGAAGCGCTGGAGGACTATTTCGACGCGCTGCGCTTCGGCCTGCCGCGCTCGCCGTGCGCTGGCGCACCGGCTCGATCGCGACACCTCCGGCTGCCTGGTGCTCGGCCGCCACCGCAAGGCGCTGGCCCTGCTCGGCAAGCTGTTCAAGCAGGGCAAGGTCGGCAAGACCTATTGGGCGGTGGTGGAGGGCGGGCCCGAGGCGGACGAGGGCCGCATCGAGATCGCGCTCGCCAAGCGCGACGAAAGCCGCGGCTGGTGGATGAAGCCGGACCCGCACGGACTGCCCTCGGTGACCGTGTGGAAGGTGATGGGAAGAGGAACTGCGCCACAAACTCTCTTCACCTCCCCCTGGAGGGGGGAGGTCGGCGTGCGCCGTGCGCCGGGAGGGGGTGAAGGCGACGGCGCAGCAGATCACCCCACCCCGCCCGCTTTCGCTAACGCTTCGGCGGGCGACCCTCCCCCTCCAGGGGAGGGTGAAAGAAAGATAACCTGGCTCGCGCTGGAGCCGCTCACCGGGCGTACCCATCAATTGCGTGTGCATTGCGCCGAGATGGGCTGGCCGATTGTTGGCGATACGATTTACGGAAATTCCCCGCGCGGGGGCGGACCGCCGATGCATCTGCATGCGCGCGAGGTCACGGTGCCGATCTCCAAGAACAAGCCGGCGGTGACGGTCGTCGGCGCCGGTGCCGGCGCATATGCGCGCGCTGCTGACGGCTTGCGGCTGGAAAGAGTCAGGCGGCCAATAAGCGCTGCCCGTCATGCGCGGCGATTTCAAGATCGAACAGCACGCCCGGCTCGACCGGCGCCGCCAGCCGCACCGGGGTGAATTGCTCGGTGCGGCCGAGCGCGTCGGATTCGGCAAGCACGCGGCGGCGCGCGCCGACCTCGCCATCGAGATGACGGACTAACGCCGCCTCGCCCTTCTCGCGCAGGCGCCGCGCCCGTTCCTTGACGATAGTACGCTCCACCTGCGGCATCGCTGCGGCCGGCGTTCCCGGGCGCGGCTGAAAACGGGAAAACGTGGAGCTGGGTCAGCCCGCATTCGTCGACGAGAGTGAGCGAACGGGCGAACATGGCCTCGGTCTCGGTCGGGAAGCCGGCGATGATGTCGGCGCCGAAGACGACTTCGGGGCGCAGGCGCCGCACTTGATCGCAAAAGTCGATGGCGTCCTGGCGCGAATGCCGCCGCTTCATGCGCTTCAAGATCAGATCGTCGCCGGCCTGCAACGACAGATGCAAATGCGGCATCAGCCGCGGCTCGTCAGCGAGCGCGTCGAGCAGGTCGCGGTCGGCCTCGACCGAATCGATCGACGACAGCCGCAAACGCGCTAATTCGGGCACCGCGCGCAGGATGCGCTTGACCAGCGCACCGAGCCGCGCCTCGCCATCGCGATAACTGGTGATGTCGACGCCGGTGAGTACCACTTCGCGATAGCCGTTGCCGGTGAGGTGCTGGACCTGCGCCACCACATCGTCCATCGCAAGAGAACGCGAATTGCCGCGTCCGAAGGGAATGATGCAGAAGGTGCAGCGGTGGTCGCAGCCGTTCTGCACCTGCACGAAGGCGCGGGCGCGGCCGTCGATGCTGTCGATGCGCTGCGGCCGCATCTCGTTTCACCGCCATGATGTCGGCGACGGCAAGCTTCTCCTCCATGCGCCAGAAGCGCGCGTCGAGCTTTTCCTCATTGCCGATGACGCGATCGACCTCGGGCATGGCGGCAAAGCGCGCGGCCTCCGTCTGCGCCGCGCAGCCGGTGACCACGATACGCGCGCCGGAACGCTCGCGGCGGATGCGGCGGATGTTCTGCCGTGCCTGGCGCACGGCTTCCGCCGTCACCGCGCAGGTGTTCACCACCACGGCGTCGTCGAGGCCGGCAGCACTCGCCTCGCGACGAATGACTTCCGACTCGAAGGTGTTGAGCCGGCAGCCGAAAGTGACGACATCGATACTCACGGCGCCGGCGCCTTCGTGAACAGAGAAGCGTCGAAACGGCCGTTGAACTCGAATTCGACCGGCCCGGTCATCAGCACATGGTCGTCACTGGCGCGCCATTCGATGGTGAGATCGCCGCCGAGCAGCGACACCGTGACCTTGCGGTTCGTTCGCTTGAGTCGCGCGGCGGCCACCGCGGTGGCGCAGGCCGCCGAGCCGCAGGCCTTGGTGAGGCCGGCGCCGCGCTCCCAGGTGCGGATGACGATATGCTCGCGATCGACGATCTGTGCCAGCGTGATATTGGCGCGCTCGGGGAAGATCGGGTGATGCTCGAGCAGCGGGCCGAGCCGCGACAGCTCATAGGCATTGACGTCGTCGACCCAGAAGATGGCGTGCGGATTGCCCATATTCACCACCGACGGCGAATGCAGCACCGGCTTGTCGATCGGTCCGATCTGCAACTCGATGGCGCGGGTGTCGCGGAATTCTTCCGCCAGCGGTATCTCGTTCCACGCAAAGCGCGGTCGGCCCATGTCGACGGTGAACAGACCGCCCTCGCCCTTCCAGCAATTGAGCAGGCCGGCCGTGGTCTCGAAGGTGAGCGCGTCCTTGCCGGTCTGCTGCGCAACAATCGAGGCGACGCAGCGCATGCCGTTGCCGCAGGCGCCGGCTTCCGAGCCGTCATTGTTGTAGATGCGCACGAAGGCGTCGGTGCCGCCGGTGCGCGGCGGATAGAGCGCCATGAGCTGGTCGTAGGGCGCGCCGGCCGGCGCCGCGGCCGCCCGCGCCTCCTCCGGCGCAATGGTGGGCGCGCCGGCGCGCAGATCGACCACGACAATCTCGTTGCCGATCCCGTTCATCTTGACGAAAGACTGGTTGGCAAGCGCCGCCATGTCGCAGGTTACCTCGGTTTCGCCCGTTTTATATGGCGAACAGGCCGTGATTAGCCAGGGGCCGTGCTAGGCTTCCGAATTGTCGGGATCGCCGCGCCTCAATGACGGAGTAAAGCGATGCCGTACCCGCGCCTGGCGGCGCCCCTTCATGATCGGCCTGGCCCTGCTGTTTGGCGTCGCGCCGGCGCCTGCGCAGACGCCCACGGCGCCGCAGGCCGAGCCGCCGATGGCCGACCCGGACGCGCCCTTGCCGCTCAAGCCGGGCGACGCCTTCGGCCAGGAAGTGACGCTGCCGCCGCGCACCGTGATCTACCTGCAAGGCCATGCCAATTGGGATTCGGGCTACGATACGCTGGTCGAGGCCCACAAGTCGCTCGCGGCCTATTTCGACAAGCACGGCATCAAGCCGAGCGGCCCGGCCCTGACCGTCTACACCGAGACCGACGATAACGGCTTCAAATTCCGCGCCGCGCTGCCGGTGGCCGCGGCGCCCGCCGAGCCGCCCACAGGCGACCTTGCCG
Organism: uncultured Pseudomonadota bacterium; assembly: GCA_963782145.1. Classification (GTDB taxonomy): domain Bacteria; phylum Pseudomonadota; class Alphaproteobacteria; order Rhizobiales; family Xanthobacteraceae; genus Pseudolabrys. The sequence continues at coordinate 199,617 of CAWAIV010000020.1, read as the reverse complement.
TCGGCCAGGCGCCCGCCGGCAAGGCGCGCAAATTCGTGCATCGCGGCTCCTATGACGCGATGGACTCGACCTACGAGGCGATCACCAATTATCTTGACGAAAAAGGGCTCGACGCCAAGGACATGTTCGTCGAGGAATATGTCACCGATCTGCTCAAGACCTCGGCGGATAGCCTGGTGGTCGATATCTATGTCCCGATGAAGTGACCATGCCGATGTTGCGCATCCTGTTTGTTTTGCTGCTCACCGCGTTGACGGCGATACCGCTGTCGGCGCGCGCGGTCGACCGGCTGGTGACGGTCACCGGCTATGCCGCGGTCTCGGTCGCGCCCGACAGCGCGATGATCCGCGTCGGCGTCACCAGCCTGGGCAAGAATGCGCGCGAGGCGAGCGCGGCCAATGCCAAGCAAATGACCGCCGTGATCGAGGCGATCAAGGCGAGCGGTATCGACGGACGCGACATCCAGACCTCGCGGTTGTCGCTGCAGCCGCAATACGACGCCAATAAACCCGGCGCCGCGCGCCTCACCGGCTTCCGGGCCACCAACGAGGTGACGATCCGGATTCGCGTCATCGGCAATCTGCCGACCATCCTCGACCATGCCATCACCGCCGGCGCCAACGAGATGTCGGGGATCGAGTTCGTGGTGTCGCAGCAATCGAAGCTGCTCGACCAGGCCCGCGGCGAGGCGATCGCCGATGCCCACCGCAAGGCCGAGCTCTATGCGCAGGCGGCCGGCGCCAAGCTCGGGCGGGTCATTGCCATCACCGAGCAAGGCGCCAGTCCGCCGCCGCGCCCGATGATGCAGGCGCTGCGCGCCGGCGCCGTCCCGGTGGTGCCGGGCGAGCGTACGCTGCAGGCGAGCGTGACCGTGAGCTACGAGCTGGCGCCGTAAACACAGATGCGGATTAGGGATTCCGGGCTCCAGGGACCCGCCGGCGACCCCGAATGACCCCGGATTATCAATGCCTTGACTTCGCCCACCCCCGCCCCTAGGTTCCGCCCGTCTTCGCTTTTGACGTGACATAAAGTTCCGCCGCCCGGTCCCAATGAGGCCGGAGGCCACCGCCCGACAGCGCGATGCGCCCTCGGGCGCTAAAGGTGTTTTGAAATGTTCGACAGCCTGTCGGAAAAACTCGGCGGCATTCTCGACCGCCTGACCCGCCGCGGCGCGCTCTCCGAAGCCGACGTCGAGGCCGCCTTGCGCGAAATCCGCCGCGCGCTGCTCGAAGCCGACGTCGCGCTCGATGTGGCGCGCGAATTCGCCGAGCGCGTGAAAAAGCAAGCGGTCGGCGTCGAGGTGATGAAGTCGGTGACGCCCGGCCAAATGGTCGTGAAAATCGTGCACGACGAGCTCGTCGCCACGCTCGGCGCCGACGGCCAAAATGCAAGCATCGGCATCGACCTCAACGCGGCGCCGCCGGTCGCCATCATGATGGTCGGCCTGCAAGGCTCCGGCAAAACCACCACCACCGCCAAGATCGCCAAGCGGCTCACTGATCGCAACAAGAGCAAGGTGCTGATGGCCTCGCTCGACGTGCGCCGCCCCGCGGCGATGGAACAGTTGGCCGTGCTCGGCCGCGACACCGCGGTCGACACGCTGCCGGTGGTCGCCGGACAGACGCCGGTGCAGATCGCCAAGCGCGCGCTCGAGGCGGCGCGGCTCGGCGGCTACGACGTGGTGATGCTCGATACCGCCGGCCGCACCACGCTCGACGAAGCGATGATGAGCGAGGCGGCCGAGGTCAAGCGCGCCGCCAATCCGCACGAAGTGCTGCTGGTCGCCGACGCGCTCACCGGCCAGGACGCGGTCAATCTGGCGCGCTCCTTCGACGAGCGCGTGGGCCTCACCGGCATCGTGCTCACCCGCGTCGACGGTGACGGCCGCGGCGGTGCCGCGCTCTCCATGCGCGCGGTCACCGGCAAGCCGATCAAGCTGATCGGCACCGGCGAGAAGCTCGACGCGCTGGAAGACTTCGATCCCGCGCGTATCGCCGGCCGCATCCTCGGCATGGGCGACGTGGTGGCGCTGGTCGAAAAAGCGGCCGCGCATATCGACCAGGAAAAGGCGATGCGTGTCGCCGCGAAGATGCGCAAGGGCGCCTTCGACTTGAGCGACCTGCGCGACCAGCTCAGCCAGATGCAGAAGATGGGCGGCATGAGCGGACTGATGGGCCTGATGCCGGGCATCGCCAAGATGAAGAACCAGCTCGCCAACGCCAATATCGACGAGAAGGTGATCAAGCGGCAGGTCGCCATCATCGATTCGATGACGCCGCGCGAGCGGCGCAATCCCGATCTGCTCAAGGCCAGCCGCAAGAAGCGCATCGCGGCCGGCTCCGGCACCAGGCCGGAGGACATCAACAAGCTGCTCAAGATGCATCGGACCATGGCTGACATGATGAAGGCGATGGGCAGCGCCAAGCGCGGGCCGATGGCCGGCCTGGCGCAGATGATGGGCTTCGGCGGCGGCATGCCGTCGCCGGAAGAGATGGCCAAGCTCGCCGAAAAGATGCCGGGCGGACTGCCCGGCGGCGGATTGCCGCCGACCATGCCGGGACTGCCGAAAGGCCTGCCGCCGAATTTCCCCGGCGCCGGCCCCGGCGGATTGCCCGGGCTCGGCGGTGGAAAATTTCCCGGACTGCCGGGCCTGCCCGGTTTCGGAAAGAAAAAGTGAATTCGGTTTTGTCAGAAAGGAAAAGCTAAATGTCTCTCGTCATCCGCATGGCGCGCGCCGGAACCAAGAAGCGGCCGTTCTATCACATCGTCATCGCCGACTCGCGCTCGCCGCGCGACGGCCGCTTCATCGAGCGCATCGGCTATTTCAATCCGCTGCTGCCCAAGGAGAAGACCGAGCGGCTCAAGCTCGATCTCGACAAGGCCAAGGAGTGGATGAAGAAGGGCGCGCAGCCGTCCGATCGCGTGATGCGCTTCCTTGACGCCGCCGGCGTGCTCAAGCGCCCGGCGCGCAGCAATCCGACCAAGGCGATCCCGCGCAAGGAACGCAAGGCGCAGGCCGAAGAAGCCCTGAAGGCCAAGGAAGCCGCCGCCGCGGCCGCCAAGGCCGCCGCGCAGGTGGCGGCATCGGCGGCAAACTGATCGCCCGACAGTGGCGCGCCGCGCTCGCACCACGCCCGGCTCACCCTCTCCCCTTGCGGGAGAGGGCGAAAGGAAAGTCCGCGTCGCCCGCATCGGGGCCGCACATGGCATCCGCGGCGAGGTGAAGCTGTGGTCGTTCACGCAAGATCCGGCGGCCATTGCCGAATACGGGCCGCTGGAAAGCGAAGACGGCGCCCGGCGCTTCACGATCGACGCCTTGCGCGCGGCCAAGGATCATTTCGTTGCCCGGCTTGCCGGCATCGAAACGCGCGACGCGGCGGAAGCCTTGCGCAATCTCGATCTCTACGTGCCGCGCGAGCGGCTGCCGGCGATCGAGGAAGCCGACACGTTCTATCTACGCCGACCTGATCGGGCTATCCGCCGTGACGGCGGACGGCGCGGCCTTCGGCACGGTCACCGCGCTGCATAATTTCGGCGCCGGCGACATCATCGAGATCGCGCCGGCCGCGGGCGGCGCGACGCTGATGCTGCCGTTCAGCGAAGAGGTCGTGCCGACGGTCGATTTGCAGGCCAGGCGGATCGTGGTCGTGCCGCCAACGGAAATTGTCGTCCCGGCCGAACGCGGCGAGAGTCCGGACCCGTAACCCCTGGTTAAGCTACATTAGGGCAGGGCTTAGGGTCGCCGCCGGCGCGGGGACGACCACGGAGAAAATCATGTGGCGCGCTTCGGTGCTCACCATCTTTCCGGAGATGTTTCCCGGCCCGCTGGCGGTGAGCCTCGCCGGCAAGGCGCTCGGCGCCGGCCTGTGGTCGCTCGACACCCACGACATCCGCAACGCCACTACCGATAAGCACCGCACCGTCGATGACACGCCGGCCGGTGGCGGGCCCGGCATGGTGATGAAGGCCGACGTGCTGGCGCGCGCGCTCGACACCGTCCCGCACGATACCCGCCCGCGTTTGTTGATGAGCCCGCGCGGCGTGCCGCTGACGCAAAGCCGCGTGGCGGCGCTCGCCGCCGGGCCGGGCGCGGTGGTGATTTGCGCGCGCTTCGAGGGTGTCGACGAGCGGCTGATTTCCGCACGCGCCCTGGAAGAGGTTTCGCTCGGCGATTTCGTCCTTTCGGGCGGCGAGATCGCCGCGCTCGCTTTGATTGATGCGTGCGTGCGGCTCATTCCCGGCGTCATGGGCAAGGAGGCCTCGGCGGCGGAGGAGAGCTTCGCCGACGGCCTGCTCGAATATCCGCAATACACGCGGCCGCCGCTGTTCGAAAACGAGCCCATCCCCGACGTGCTCACCTGCGGCGATCACGCCAAGGTCAAGGCGTGGCGGCGCGCCGAGGCCGAGCGGCTCACGCGCGAGCGCCGCCCCGATCTGTGGGCGGCCTATATCGCGCGCAAGCGATCGTGAGACTGAGCGCGCCCGGCCTTACTGGCTCAGATTGTGAATGTGGTTGGGGGCGCCGCCGGTATCGACCTGGAAGAACTGTTTCGCGCCCACCTGCGCGCCGGTGCAGGTAAGCACCCCGTTGTTTTCATAATTGCTGTTGTGAAACACGAACCGGCCGGGCCGAATACAGAAAAATCCGCTGGCCTGGCCGGCCGGCGCTTCCCAGACGCTGCCCTGCGAGCCGATGGCATAGAGGTAGTAATAACGGTTGGTCAGATTCCCCCGCATGACCTGCCGGCACTGGCCGGGATGGATTGTCCACCAGCCTTCCGAGGTCCAGCCGAACTGCTGGTGCGGGTAGCCGAAGGCGACGTCGATCCGTTGTGGCGTATGGTTGCAGACTCGGAATCCAGCCCAACTCGCGCTCGCCATGGCAAGACTGGCGGTGAGCAGGACGCAAACTGCGATGGATGCGCGTTTGAACATAACGCGGCCCTCCCTGCATTGATGGCCGCCTCGGTATCATTACGGCAGTCGTGCCGCATTGACATGCGACAAGAGCGGCGGCGCCCGACCCGGGGGCGGGCTCGCTGATGCGCCAACGGCGGGGAGCGCGCCCGGCTCTTCGCGGGCGCGCGCTACCGTCATTTTTCCAGATCGTAGGTGAACTCGGTCGCGCCCTTGGTGTCGACCTCGACGAACTGCTTGGTGGTCTGGCCGCTGGCCTCGCAATCGATCGCGTTGTTTTTCTGGAAATCGCCGTTGTGGAAGGTGTATTTCCGCTTGCCCATGCAGAAAAAGCCGCCGTCCTGCTCGCCTTTGCGGGCCGCCCATAGACCGCCATCGTCGCCTGTGGCGTAGACGTAATAATAGCGCTGATTGAGATCGCCGGTCAGGATGCGGGTGCAGTCGCCGGGTGCGGCGCTCCACCAGCCTTCCGAGGTCCAGCCGTAATCGGAACTTTTATAGCCGATCGAGACGCTGATCTTTTCGTCCGAATGGTTGCAGACCTTGAAGCCGGCCCAGCTCGGACCGGCGCTGGTCAACAAAGCCGTGGCCAATACCGCCGCCACGATAAAACCCCTTGTCATCATTACTGAATCCTCCACACTGGTATATGGATACAGGGACTATAATGCAGCGCGATGGGGGACTACCAGTCGCCAAAACCCGCCCGATTCGGGTCTTTTTGCCGCTCCAGGGCCAGTTTCCGGCCGGCCCGGGCCGGGATGAATAGGGCATGACAAGGCGCGCGACATGTCGTAGAAGCTCGCCCGACCCATTCAGAGCATGAACGCGCGCGCGCCGGATGCTGGCGCTGCCGACGGAGATTGAACCGATGAACCTCATCCAGACGCTCGAAAAAGAGCAGGTCGAGAAGCTCTCGGCCGGCAAGGAAATTCCCACCTTCGGCCCCGGCGACACCGTGCTGGTCAACGTCAAGGTGGTGGAAGGCGAGCGCAGCCGCGTGCAGGCCTATGAGGGCGTGTGCATCGGCCGTTCTGGCCACGGCCTCAACGAGAACTTCACCGTGCGCAAGATTTCGTACGGCGAGGGCGTCGAGCGCGTGTTCCCGCTGTATTCGCCGATGATCGACTCGATCAAGGTTGTGCGCCGCGGCAAAGTGCGCCGCGCCAAGCTCTATTACCTGCGCGGCTTGCGCGGCAAGAAGGCGCGCATCGCCGAGGCCTCCAGCAGCGGCCCGACCGAGGGCGAGGCGGCCGCGGAGAAGTAATCGCCCGACATTACGGGTTGCGTGAGGGGCCGTTCGCGGCCCCTTTTTCGTGCCCGGACCCCATTCCGCGCTTTGTTGTCGGGGCCGAAGTGAAGGGCTATATAGGCCGCATGATTTACGCGGCTCAGCGCATCGTCCTTGCCGACCACGCCCGGCTGCCGTGGCGCTTTTTCGGCCGGCTCACCGTCAGCGCGCTCGCCGCGCTTTGACGCTGCCTGCCGGCGGCGCCGGCGCTTCCGCTTTCCTTTCCCCATTCCGTCAAGCCAAGGCCTTCGAGTCATGAAACCGCGCACGCTCTACGACAAAATCTGGGACGACCATCTGGTGGACGAGCAGCCGGACGGCACCTGTCTGCTCTATATCGACCGTCATCTGGTGCATGAGGTGACGAGCCCGCAGGCCTTCGAGGGTCTGCGCAACGCGGGACGCAAGGTGCACGCGCCGGACAAGACGCTGTGCGTGGTCGATCACAACGTGCCGACCACCGACCGCCATCAGCCCAATCCCGACCCGGAAAGCACCGCGCAGATCGCTTATCTCGCCGAGAACGCCCGCGATTTCGGCCTCGTCTATTTCAACGAGTTCGACAAGCGCCAGGGCATCGTCCACATCATCGGCCCCGAGCAAGGCTTCACGCTGCCCGGCACCACATTGGTTTGCGGCGACAGCCACACCGCGACGCATGGCGCCTTCGGCGCGCTCGCCTATGGCATCGGCACCTCGGAAGTCGAGCACGTGCTGGCCACGCAAACGCTGATCCAGACCAAATCGAAGAACATGCGCGCGGTGGTCGATGGCGCGCTGCCGGAAGGCGTCACCGCCAAGGACATCATCCTCGCCATCATCGGCGAGATCGGCACCGCCGGCGGCACCGGCTACGCGCTGGAATATGCCGGCGAGGCGATCCGCGCGCTGTCGATGGATGGCCGTATGACTGTCTGCAACATGTCGGTGGAAGGCGGCGCCAAAGCCGGCTTCATCGCGCCGGACGAGAAGGCCTACGCCTATCTCAAGGACCGCCCGATGGCGCCCAAGGGCAAGCGCTGGGACGAGGCCATGCGTTATTGGGAGACGCTGCAGTCAGACGAGGGCGCGCATTTCGACCGCGAGATCAGGCTCGATGCGGGAAAGCTGCCGCCGCTGGTCACCTGGGGCACCAGCCCGGAGCAGGTGGTCTCGATCGGCGGCCGCGTGCCGGTGCCGGCGGAGATCGCCGACGAACACAAGCGCGTCGCCGCCGAACGCTCGCTCGGTTACATGGGGCTGAAGGGCGGCGAGAAGGTCACCGACATCAAGCTCGACCGCGTGTTCATCGGCTCCTGCACCAACGGCCGCATCGAGGACCTGCGCGCCGCGGCGCGCATCGCGGAGGGCAAGACCGTCAACGGCCACGTCAATGCCATGATCGTGCCGGGCTCGGGTCTAGTGAAGGAGCAGGCGGAAGCCGAAGGCCTCGACAAGATCTTCAAGGCCGCCGGCTTCGAATGGCGCGAGCCGGGCTGTTCGATGTGCCTGGCCATGAACCCCGACAAGCTCGCCCCGGGCGAGCGCTGCGCTTCGACGTCGAACCGCAATTTCGAAGGCCGCCAGGGCTACAAGGGACGCACCCACCTTGTGTCGCCGGCCATGGCGGCGGCCGCGGCGATCGCCGGCCACTTCGTCGACGTGCGCGAGTGGAAGTGAAATTCCGCTGTCGTCGCCCGCGACAGCGGGCGACCCAGTAGTCAGCGGATGTTTTGTGGGTCCTGGATCGCCCGCTGTCGCGGGCGATAACAGCAGTGCCTCACCAGCAACGCCAGACGCGGCGCAGATACCAGCGGTGATGGCGCCACACCCGCGTGCGCACCCAGCCGCAGCTCTCCGGTGCGTAATAGGCCGGCGGGTAATAGGCGTAGGGGTAACCCCAGCCCCAGCCGAAACTGAGTCCGCCGCCACGATATCCACCGTGCCAGCCGCCGCGATATCCGCCGCCGCCATGGTAGCCACCACCTCCGTGGTATCCGCCACCGCCATGGTGATGCTGCGCCAGCGCGGCGCCGGGCATTGCGACCGCCAGGCCCGCGGCAAGCACGAGCCCTGCAATAAGTTTCACGAGCTTCGACATCGCTGCACCTCCGATGCCACCCAGACCTCTAGGATTTAACGTAAGTGCGGGCTAAACCCTGCTGATCCCACCAACAGCGCATCTGCGGCACGATCACGGTTCCGCTGACCCGGTACTGCTTTTGCAGCCACGCCTGGCAATGCCGCTTGGAATTGGGCCCGGGCTGCGTGTGCCGCGGATGCACGGTGATGTGGGGCCGCCTTTGCGCGGAAAGGTCCTGGCCGCGCTCGGATGGCGCCGCAGATGCCGGCACAAAGGCGCCGAGCGCAAAAATCAGCGCTGCCAGCCCCAAGCCCACCGCTATTCTCGGCATTGCGCCCTCCCGCTCGCTCCGTCTCTAGAGGCCGATCCGCTTCGTTTGAATCGCTCAGCGCCCCTAACATCTCATTTGCGCGTGATCTTATCCGAAAACCGGTTCCCGCTTTTCGGGATCACGCGCTAGGACTTACCACCGATCGGCCGACGTGTAATGCCGGGGGCGGTCATAGGTCGCGTGCGCATGACGATGGCGTCCCGGGCGCGCTGCAAATTCGGCGGTCGCGCGGCGGCGCCGGCTGGTCGTGTAGCGGCTGTGGCTTGGATGGTGTTTGCTGCTGTGGAGCGCCGGGCCGCTCGTATTGTCGCATCCGAAGAACTCCGCCGCCGCGGGCGCCGAGAACCCGGCCAGCAAGGCCAGGATTAGCGCGACAAGACCACCTATGCTCCGGTTCCCTACCACGTCCGACCCAGGGTCAGCTTCGCCATAATGGTTAACGGTCCCCCATTTCTGCTGTTCCGTCAATAGGTTGGTTGAGGACAGGAGCTCGCACGAGGTCGCCTATGTCGGCATTTTCGGACAAATCCCCGCTCTGGCGCCGAGCCAAAGCGCCCAGCCTCGCCGAATTCGAGCGCTTTGCGGCCGAAGCCTATGCCCGCCTGCCGGGCGAGTTCCGCGCCCTGTGCGAGAACCTCGTCATCCGGGTGGACGACTTCCCCAGCGACGAGGTCATGGCCGCCATGCAGGTCGACAGCGAGTTCGACCTGCTCGGCCTGTTCCAGGGCGTCGGCCTGCCGTTCCGCTCGGAGACCGACCCGGTGCAGATGCCGAACATGATCTGGCTCTACCGCCGGCCGATCCTTGACTACTGGGCGGAACATGAGGACACTTTGGGCGCCATCGTCACCCACGTGCTGGTGCACGAAATTGGCCATCATTTCGGGCTGTCGGACGATGACATGGGGGCGGTCGAGGCGGGCGCGGATTAGCGTTTCGATCGGCGCTGTAAATTCCCGCGAAGCGAAATTTAATTTTTGGCAGAGCAGCGAGCGGCGGTGTCCATACACGTCCGCGAAAGATGAATTAGCTGCGCCGGGTGTACCTCAAGAAATTTACAGGAAAGCGACTTCGCCCCCGTGCTTGAACCGTTGCACGCTTGAACAAATCCCTGGTTGAACCTGCAAGTCCCCTTATCCAGCTCCCGCCCAAATAGGATATTACATGCGCCGATTTTTGCTCGTCGCACTCGGAATCTTCGGGTTGCTTTGTGCCAATGCTTCCTCCGTTCTGGCCGTCGACGCCAAACAATTTCAGGACGAGTTCCGCAAGAATGAAGAAGCGTTCAAACACAAATATATCGGAAAATCAGTGACGGTGACGGGCAACGTTTCGATCATCAGTTTGGCGCCATGGCGCACCGGATCGGGATCGGGTCCCTCCATCGGGCTCATGGATATCAGTAAAGGGCAGTGGGACACGATTTATTGCTACTTGAATGACACGGACAAGGGACGCGCGCTGTCCTTATCAAAAGGTGACACAGTGACCGTGACGGGAATTTTCTTGCGGGCAAATGTTGCTGGCCTCCACATCGATCCCTGTTCCTATCGGTAATAAAACTGGACCCTTCAGAAAGATAAATCCGAGGCGAATGATGCACGATTCCTATCGGCTGGCCGCTAGTTTTGCGGCGACAATGGCGATGTTGCTGGCGTGCTCTGTCGAGGCGAGAGCAGTCGGCCTGACCGACGGCGCATATGATTGCGGTGGCGGTTACACCTACCGACATATGGGTACCGTGGACATAAGGGGCGGCCAGTTTCGCTATCGCCCGTTCGACGAGGCGATCGGTGGCTTCGCGCCCTACTCGGTCGATGCGAACGGCGCGATTCACTGGGGCGGCCATTTCGGCGGACTTGACGACCCGCCCGCACGAATTGTCCGGTCAAAAAGGGAACAATGGGGCTTCAATGTTATGTATCAGGGAAGCCCGGGTGGACTTGTGAATACCATGAGTTGCCACGCGCCCGGGAAGTAACGGCCTAATTGTTGCCTATTGACGGGGCCGGTAGACGGCTTATGAACCGGAGCTATCCAAATCTAGGTCGCTCGGGAGCGCCAAAACCATGGAAAAGTTCACAAGCCTCGAAGGCGTCGCCGCACCCTTGCGCATGATCAATGTCGACACCGACATGATCATCCCCAAGCAATATCTGAAGACCATCAAGCGCACCGGGCTCGGCAAGGGCCTGTTCTCCGAATTGCGCTATCTCGACGACGGCGCCGAGAACCCGGAATTCGTGCTCAACAAGCCGGCCTATCGCCAGGCCAAGATCCTGGTTGCCGACGACAATTTCGGCTGCGGCTCGAGCCGCGAGCACGCGCCCTGGGCGCTGATGGATTTCGGCATCCGCTGCGTGATCTCCACCTCGTTCGGCGACATCTTCTACAATAACTGCTTCAAGAACGGCGTGCTGCCGATCCGGGTCAATCCGGAAGATCTGGAGAAGCTGTTCGACGATGCCGACCGCGGCGCCAACGCCACGCTCTCCGTCGACCTCGAAGCGCAAGAGATCCGCGGGCCCGACGGCGGCGTGGTCAAGTTCGACATCGACCCGTTCCGCAAGCACTGCCTGCTCAACGGGCTCGACGATATCGGTCTGACCAAGCAGAAGGCCGAAAAAATCGTGAGCTACGAGGAGAAGGCGACGACGGCACGGCCGTGGGCATAGTGCGGGACTGAAACGCGCCATCGTCTCGGCGTCATGCGCGGGCTTGACCCGCGCATCGATGATCAATTCCCGCGATCGATATCTTTACGACGTTGCCCCGCTTCGTTGCGCATGATCATGGATTGCCGGGCCAACCCCGGCAAAGACCGCACAAATTGAACCGCATTTTATGCAGTTCTCGCATAACTAAAAACCCAGGTATCATGATAATACGTTGCCAATAGATGGCCGCTTTAATACGTAGGTCAGCAGCAAGCGAGCCATCCCATCATGATACGCTATTTTTTCGACGTCGTCCGTCAGGCCATATGCATCCACGACTTTCATGGGCGCTATTTTCGAACCGTTGAGGAAGCCTGCGACATGGCGGAAACGGTCTCCTTCGATCTCGCCTGTTCGGAAGAGAATGACTGTGTCGGCTCCGAAATCCATGTCCGCGACGCGACGGGCGCGCTGTTGATCGCCGTCCCCGTGCGCACGGCGGAAGCCGTGTTCATGTGATTTGCGACGCCGGCGCCGGTCAAGCCTGCGCCTGGCGCGCGTCAATCACCTCCGCGATCGCCACCGTGCGCCTGGCCATATCGGCGTGCAGCCGCTCCACCATGCGGCCGTCGATCGACACCACGCCTTTGCTCTTGTTCTCCGGCAGCTCGAAGGCTGCGATCATTTTGCGCGCCCATTCCACCTCCGCCGCCGAGGGCGAGAAGGCCTGGTTGCAGGGCGCGATCTGGTTCGGATGGATCAGCGTCTTGCCGTCGAAACCGAGTTCGACGCCTTGCATGCATTCCGCCACGAAGCCTTCCGCATTACCGATGTCGTTGTAGACGCCGTCGATGATGTCGATGCCGTGGATGCGCGCGGCGGCGATGCAGGTGGTGAGCCACGGCAGCATCGGCGCCCGCCCCGGCACCAGGCGGGCGCGGGTCTCCTTGGCCAGATCGTTGGTGCCCATGACGAAGCCGCCGAGTCGCGACTCGGAATCGCGCGCCTCGGCGGCGATGGAGAGAATATTGAAGAGCGCGAGCGGCGTCTCGATCATCGCCCACACCCGGGTCTTGTGCGGCGTGCCCATGTCGAGCAGGCGGCGGCCGATCAGCTCCAGCGTATCGGGGCTTTGCACTTTCGGCACCAGCACGGCGTTGGGCGCGGCATGGGCGGCGGCGGCGAGATCGTCGGCATGCCAAGGCGTATCGACGCCATTGACGCGGATGAACACCTCGCGCGCCCCGAAGCCGCCGGCCTTCACCGCGGCAGCGACCTGGTCGCGCGCGGCCTCCTTGGCGTCGGGCGCGACGGAATCCTCAAGGTCGAGGATGATGCCGTCGGCGGCCAGCGTCTTCGCCTTCTCCAGCGCGCGGGCATTGGAGCCGGGCATGTAGAGCAGGCTGCGGCGCGGGCGGAGGGTCATGGCGGCGGTCCTTGGACGGGCAGGCGTTGGCGGGCCTCCAATCTACCGTTCGGACAAAGCGCGTGCCACTCTTGCCGGCGCCGGGCGCGCCTGCAAAGAACAGAGGGCTCGCGCAAGTACCGAGGTTGGCCGCGGGCGGACTGGAGTTTCGAAGAATGGACTTTCCCCAACGGCTGATCGAGGGCTATGGCGCCTTCCTTTCCGAGCGGCTGCCGCGCGAGCAGAGCCGCTTCCGCGACTTGGCGGAAACCGGGCAGCACCCGGAGATCATGGTGATCGGCTGCTGCGACTCGCGAGTGTCGCCGGAGGTCATCTTCGACGCCCGCCCGGGTGAACTGTTCGTGGTGCGCAACGTCGCCAATATCGTGCCGCCCTATGCGCCCGACGGGCAGGCGCATGGCGTCTCGGCGGCGCTGGAATTCGGCGTCGGCGCGCTGCGGGTCAAGCACATCGTGGTGCTCGGCCACGCCCGTTGCGGCGGCGTCAAGGCCTTTGCCGAGGAAGCCGCGCCGCTCTCGCCCGGCGACTTCATCGGCAGATGGATGAAGCTGATGGCGCCCGCGGCGGAAAAGACGCCGCGCGGGAATTTATCGCCGACCGATTATCTCACGCGGCTGGAGCAGGCCAATATCGCCAACAGCCTCGACAATCTGATGAGCTTTCCGCGTCTCGCCACGCTGATCGAGAAGGGCAAGATCGCGGTGCACGGTGCCTATTTCGGCGTCGCCACCGGCGAGTTGTCGGTGCTCGATCGCGGCAGCGGCGCTTTCGTGCGTGTGGCGGCGGAGGCGCACGCGAAGGCGTTTGCCGCGCCGCGGTTTTAGCGCCGCGAGCGCGCCGCTCTCCTGCGTCACCTCCCCCTGGAGGGGGGAGGTCGTTCATCATCGCGCAGCGATGATGAACGGGAAGGGGTGAATAGCGAAGCGATCCTGAGCAAGCATGGCGACGCTGCCACCCCACCCCGCGCGCCTGCAGCGCGCGACCCTCCCCCTCCAGGGGAGGGTAAGAAGCCGCTACGCCGCCTTTTTCTTCGCCTGGATCAGCTTGCGGTTGATCAGCACTTCCGCGATCTGCACCGCGTTCAAAGCGGCGCCCTTGCGCAGATTGTCCGACACCACCCACATCTCCAGGCCGTTCTCGACCGTGCCGTCCTCGCGGATGCGGCTGATATAGGTTGCGTCCTCGCCGACGCATTCATAGGGCGTGGCGTAGCCGCCGGGCTCGCGCTTGTCGATGACCAGGCAGCCGGGCGCGCGGCGCAAAATCTCGCGCGCCTCGTCGGCCGAGATCGGATTCTCGAACTCGACGTTCACCGCTTCCGAGTGGCCGACGAAGACCGGCACGCGCACGCAAGTGGCGGTCAGCTTGATTTTGGGATCAAGAATCTTCTTGGTCTCCATCATCATCTTCCACTCTTCCTTGGTGTAGCCGTCCTCCATGAACACGTCGATGTGCGGAATGAGATTGAAGGCGATGCGCTTGGGGAACTTCTTGTTCTCGATCTCGCCGAGCGTGAACACCGCCTTGGTCTGCGAGAACAGCTCGTCCATCGCCTCCTTGCCGGCGCCGGAGACCGATTGATAGGTCGCCACCACCACGCGCTTGATCTTCGCCGCGTCGTGCAGCGGCTTCAGCGCCACCACCAATTGCGCGGTCGAGCAGTTCGGATTGGCGATGATGTTCTTCTTGGTAAAGCCGGCGACGGCGTCGGCGTTTACCTCCGGCACGATCAGCGGCACGTCCGGGTCCATGCGCCAGGCGCTCGAATTGTCGATCACCACCGCGCCCTGCGCGCCGATTTTGGGCGACCATTCCTTGGAGACGCTGCCGCCGGCCGACATCAGGCAGATGTCGACGTCGGAGAAATCGTAGTGGTCGAGCGCCTTCACTTTCAGGGTCTTGTCGCCGAACGAGCATTCCTGCCCCACGCTTTTGCGCGAGGCGAGCGCCACCACCTCGTCGGCGGGGAATTCCCGCTCGGCCAGGATTGCCAGCATTTCGCGCCCGACATTGCCGGTGGCTCCGACCACGGCGACTTTGTAACCCATTGTTAACTCTCCAAAAACATTCCCAGCCAGCACCCGGCCCGGATGCAACCGGATGGCAGTGCTTCTAAGCCAGACTTGGGGGCAAGACAACGGCGTCTCTGGGAGGCGACATTGCACCCCGCCCTGCACTGCTGGCGCGAGGAACTGCCCGCCACTTTGGTGCGGCTGCTCGCCTATGTGGGGGGCGCGGCGGTGCTGTCCATGCTGGCGGCGCATCTCTTCCGTGCGCCGCGCGCGGTCGATCTGACGGCGGCGGCGCCAAGCGCCTGGATCGATATCGCGCGCCCGTTCCCGGCCTTTGCACTGTCGATCCCGGAAGCCGCCGACGTGCCGGAAAGCTACGCCCTCCGCTACAGCAGCCGCGGCGGCGGCCGTCAGGACATCCTGAGCCTGGGCGAGCCGGACAGCGCGGCGCCCTATCTGCGGGTCGAGATCTACCGGGCGGGCAGCGAGATCGCCCATTTCCCGCCGCCGGTCGAATATATCGCCGGTGCCGCGGCCGTGCTCGGCGCCGACGAGATGCGCGGTGAACCGCCGCTCGCCAGCAAGTTCGGCCCGCTGACCATTGTCAGTTTCCTCGCCACCAAGGGCACGCCGCGCAAATGCCTGGGCTTCGTGCGCGCCTTTGACGATCCGCGGCTGCAACTGTCCGGCTGGTTCTGTCGCGGCGGCGAATTCATCGCGCGTTCGACGCTCGCCTGTGCGCTCGACCGGCTGTCGCTGCTGTCGGCCGGCAGCGAGCCCAGGGTTGGCGCGCTGTTCGCCACGATCGAGCTCAATCGCGCGTTCTGCGGCCAGCACGACCCGATCCTGGCGGCAACGCCACAATACAAGCTGTTGTGGAAGGCGCTTGCCACCCGCCCGGAGCCGCGCCGTATCGGGCGCTAGCCGGCCTTTGCATCCGTCCCATGCCGGAAAAGACGGCTCGCGGGCCGGAAATGCATGATTCCTTGAGGTTTTGCGCTAACACTTGCTTGTGATTTGGCACTGTCACGGCGAACCGAACCCGGCTAGACTGCGTTGCGACTTGCAAGGGAATGAGGAAGACCATGCGCTTGAAAACCATCGCCGCCGCCCTGGCCTTTGCCGGCGCTTTCGGCCTGTTGGCCGCCCCGGCCGATGCGGCTCCCAAGAAGAAGCACGTGGTCTACAGCCGCGATCGCACCGTGTTCGTCAGCCGCGACGAGCAGGGGCGCGTGCACACCAAGATCATCGTGCAGAAGCGCTCCTACCTCGATCCCGGTACCGAGACCTTCCCCGGCGAGCGCGGCGACCACGACTACGCGATGCTGCCGACGCAGCATGCCGGCAGCGTGCTCGATAACACGATCTTCGGCAGCAGCATGTCACCGCTGCCGGGACCGTTCACGCTGTCGGGACGCAACAATCCGTGGCTCGGCTATTGATCGGCTGATGCCAATCGGGACGAAAAAACGCGGCCGCAGGGCCGCGTTTTTTTATTTGCAACATTGTCATTTCCGGACGCCGCAGAGCGGCAGGCCGTGCCGAATCGCAATTCTAATCTGAAACAGAAGCGCTCTAAGCAGAGAGCTTCTCCAGCTCCTCCAGGATCGCCGAACCCATCTCCTGCGTGCTGACCACCGTCGTGCCCTCCGACTTGATGTCGGCGGTGCGAAGCCCGCGCGCCAGCGCCGCGGCGATCGCCTGGTCGATCATGTCGGCTTCCTTGCCGCGATCGAACGAATAGCGCAGCGCCATGCCGAAGGAGGCGATCATGGCGATCGGGTTGGCGATGCCCTTGCCGGCAATGTCGGGCGCCGAGCCGTGCACCGGCTCGTAGAGCGCGCGCCGCTTCTTGGTCTTGGCATCGACCTCGCCGAGCGACGCCGACGCCAGCATGCCGAGCGAGCCGGTGAGCATGGAGGCGACGTCCGAGAGCAGGTCGCCGAACAGGTTGTCGGTGACGATGACGTCGAACTGCTTCGGATTGCGTACGAGCTGCATGCCGCCGGCATCCGCCAGCATGTGTTCGAGCTGCACGTCCTTGAACTCGCGGTCATGCAGCGCGGTCATCACCTCGTTCCACAGCACGCCCGACTTCATGACGTTGCGCTTTTCCATCGAGGTGACCTTGTTGCGCCGCTTGCGCGCCAGCTCGAAACCCACCCGGCCGATGCGCTCGATCTCGTAGGTGTCGTAGACCTGGGTGTCGATGGCGCGCTTCTGCCCGTTGCCGAGATCGGTAATGGTCTTCGGCTCGCCGAAATAGACGCCGCCGGTGAGCTCGCGCAGGATCATGATGTCGAGGCCTTCGACCAATTCGCGCTTGAGCGAGGAGGCGTCGGCCAGCGCGGGATAGGTCACCGCCGGGCGTAAGTTTGCGTAGAGCGCGAGATCCTTGCGCAGGCGCAACAGGCCCGCTTCCGGGCGCGCGTCATAGGGCACCTTGTCCCATTTCGGCCCGCCCACCGCGCCGAAGATGACGGCGTCGGCGGCCTTGGCTTTCTCCACGGTCTCGTCGGTGACCGCGACCCCATGGGCGTCGTAGCAGGCGCCGCCGACCAGTGCTTCTTCGGTGGCGAAGCGGTCGGGGCCCTTCTGGTTGAAGAAATCGATGACGCGTTTGACTTGCGCCATCACCTCCGGGCCGATGCCGTCGCCGGGAAGAAGCAGCAGATTCTGGGTCGCCATGGGATACGCCTCGCGGGGAAATTGCCGCGCGGAGTGCTAAAGGCCGGCAGCGTAAATGGCAAGGCCGGCCAGCCTGCGGAGACGACATGGCGATATCGGCGCCCCGGTCGCATGAGACGGCGACCCGATAAGGTCTTGCAAAAACGGCGGAGCAATCATACACTAGTCATCTGACTAGTTATTAGGGACCGAGATAATGAAACCCTGGCCCGTACAGGACGCCAAGGCGCGCTTCAGCGAGTTGCTCGATGCTTGCCTGAAGAAAGGTCCGCAGCTTGTCACGCGGCGCGGCGTGGAGACGGCGGTGCTGGTGCCGGCCGAGCAATGGCACCGGCTCACCAGCGCGGCTAAGCCGACGCTTAAGGAATTGTTGCTGAGCGATACTGCGCGGGGCGATTTGAACCTCCCGCCGCGCGGTGCCCTGCGCCGCCGCAAACCGGAACGCATCGGATAAGTCGCGTGTATCTCCTCGATACCAATGTGGTGTCGGAACTGCGCAAGGCGAGGCCACATGGTGCCGTCGTCGCCTGGTTGCGCGACATCGATGACCGTCAGCTTCATCTCTCTGCGGTAACGCTGGGCGAGATTCAGGCCGGCATCGAGCTTACGCGCGAGCAGGATGGCGAAAAAGCAGCGGGGATTGAAGCCTGGGCTGATCAGGTGGCGGCAACCTGGAACATATTACCGATGGATGGCGCCGCCTTCCGCCTCTGGGGCAAGCTCATGCACGGACGCTCGGACACTCTAATTGAAGATGCCATGATTGCTGCAACTGCCCGGCTGCATGGACTGACGATCGCCACGCGGAATGTGAAGGACTTCGCGAATTTCGGAGCGAAATTGTTCAATCCTTTCACCGCGCGCTGAGCGTCACAACCCCCCGAACCAGTTGTAGCCCTGGTTCTCCCAATAGCCGCCCTTGTCGGTATTGGTCACCTCCATCGCCACCACGTATTTCGGGTTCTTGTAGCCGAGCTTGGTGGGGATGCGGATCTTCATCGGGAAGCCGTAGGCGCGCGGCAGCAGCTTGTGGTCGTATTTGAAACTCATCTGCGTCTGCGGATGCAGCGCCGACGCCATGTCGATGGTGTTGGTGTAGCCCTCGGCGCATTTGAACCAGACATATTTCGCCTTGGTGTCGGCACCGATGCGCTTGAGGAAATCCGCCAGCACGGCGCCCTGCCAGGAACCGATGGCGCTCCAGCCCTCGACGCAGCAATGGCGGGTGATCTGCGACACCTCGGGCAGCTTGTGCAGCTCGTCGAGCGTCCACGGCTTCTTGTTGTCGACCAGGCCGGCGACTTCGAGCTTCCAGCTCGCCGGATCGACCACCGGCGCCTGGTCCTCGTCGTAATAGGCGTTGAACGGGAACGGCCGGGTGATGTCGCTTTCCGGATAGGTCGGCGCCAGCTTGGATCGGCTGAAGATCAAGCCCTGCACGCCGTCGTTGAAGCGCGACACCTTGCTCAGCACGGTCTCGGCGCTGTCCTCGTCGATGAGGTCGCAGCCGGTGAGGAAGGCGAGCGCACCGAGGCTGGCGGCGCCGCGCAGAAAGCTGCGCCGCATCGGGTCCGGCATCAGCTTGGCGGCATCCTTGATCAGCAAATCGGGATCGACGCCGGGGATGATTTTGCGTTGGCGCATGGCGGACATCCTATTTGCCGATGATCATGGCGCGCAGGCTCCTGGGCACGATCACGGCAAGCGTGATATGCACGATAAGGAAGCCGACGATCGCCGCCATGGCGATGAAATGCACATAACGCGCGATATCGTAGCCGCCGAACAGGCTGGTCAATTCCTGGAACTGCACCGGCTTCCAGATCGACAGCCCCGAGACCACGATCACCACGCCGGTCAGGATGATGCCGGCATAGAGCAGTTTCTGCACGGCGTTGTAGTGCGAGAGATCGTCATGGGCGAGCTTGAAACTGAGCGCCGCCTTGACGTCGGCGACGATGTCGGACGGATAGATCGGCAACAGCTTGCGGCGGAAGCGGCCGGTGGCCAGGCCGAGCGTCACATAGACCAGGCCGTTGATCACCAGCACCCACATGGCCGCGAAATGCCACATCAGGGCGCCGCCGAGCCAGTCGCCGAGCGCGATACGCTTGGGGAATTCCAGCGCGTCGAACAGCGGCGACGCATTGTAGACCTGCCAGCCGGAGCCGATCATCACCAGGATGGCGAGGGCGTTGATCCAGTGGCAGACGCGCACCCATCCAGGATGGATGGTGGCCTTGCCGGGTAAGGTCATGGTGGTCATGGTGGTCATGGTGTCGGCGGTCATGGTGGTCTCTGGCATCATCCTAGTGCGGGCCCCGGCGGCTGAATATACGGCACAGCCAGGCCCGCGGATGCGCGGACCCGGCCGCCCCTCGGATTTATTTCTTCATGTCGTCCTTCTTCATCGTATCCTTCTTCATGCTGTCCTTGGCCATGTCGTCCTTCTTCATCGTGTCCTTCTTCATGTCGTCCTTCTTCATCGAATCCTTCGACATGGTGTCCTTCTTCATGTCGTCCATGGCGAACGCCGGCGCCGTGGCAATGCCGGTCGCGATGAAAGTCGGAGAGAATGGCGGAAAGCAGAATGGTCTTCTTCATGGGTCGTCCTCCTGAGGATGGATGTTGCGATTTCCCCGCTAACACGGGCCCCCGCACACGCCCTCATCAGTTTCCCGTTGCAGAATCTGGCGTTCGGCTCACGCTTTTGTGAGAATGGGTCGCCGGCACCCGTCGAACCAGGAGTCCCACCGTGAGCGAGCCGTCCGCGCCTAAGGTTGCGAACAAAACCAATTCCGGCCGTTTCTTCGAGGATTTCCGGCTCGGCCAAGAGATCCGCCACGCCACGCCGCGCACCGTGACGAGTGGCGACGTCGCGCTCTATCACGGGCTGTTCGGGCCGCGTTTTGCCGTGCAGTCCTCGGATGCCTTCGCCGCGGCTATCGGCTACGCCCGCGCGCCGCTCGACGACCTGCTGGTGTTCCACATGGTGTTCGGCATGACCGTGCCGGACATTTCTCTGAATGCCGTTGCCAATCTCGGCTATGCCGACTGTCGCTTCCTCAAAGCCGTCTATCCAGGCGCAACGCTTAACGCAGTGTCGGAGGTGATCGGGCTGCGCGAGAATTCCAACCGCAAGACCGGCATCGTCTATGTGCGCTCGCGCGGCTTCGACGAAACCGGCGCGGTGGTGCTCGACTATGTGCGCTGGGTCATGGTGCGCAAGCGCGACGAGGCGGCAGCGGCGCCGGGCGATCATGTGCCCGAATTGCCAAAGGCCGTGGCGCCGGGCGGGCTTGGCGCCGCCTGCCCGATGATCGATGCGGCAGCCTATGACAGCGTGCTCGCCGGCAGCCTGCACCGCTTCGCCGACTACAAGGCGGGCGAAAAAATCGATCACGTCGACGGCGTCACCGTGGAAGAAGCCGAGCACATGATCGCCACCCGGCTTTACCACAACACCGCGCGCGTGCATTTCAACCAGTTCAGCGAGGCGCAAGGCCGTTTCGGCCGCCGGCTGATCTATGGCGGTCACGTCATCTCGCTGGCGCGTGCGCTGTCGTTCAACGGGCTCGCCAATGCTTTTCACGTGACAGCCATCAACGGCGGGAGGCACGTGGCGCCGTTGTTTGCGGGCTTGACCGTGTTCGCCTGGTCCGAGGTGCTGGAAAAGGCGGACGTGCCCGGCCGGAACGACGTGGGCGCGTTACGTCTGCGCACCGTGGCGACCAAGGACCGGCCCTGCGCAGATTTCCCACTGAAAGACGGCGCGGATTACGATCCGGCGGTGATCCTCGATCTGGATTACTGGGCGCTGATGCCGAAGTAAGGTTTCCCTCTCCCCGCTTGCGGGGAGAGGGTGGCGAGCGCCGACAGGCGCGAGCCGGGTGAGGGGCAGAGGCACGGCTCAGAATAGCAGAAAGGCCCCCTCACCCGACTTGCTCGCTGACGCTCACAAGTCGACCTCTCCCCGCAAGCGGGGAGAGGTAAAGCGCGCGCTCACGCCCCCTCCCTTAAATGATCCACCAACTGCCGCGCATAAGGCGGCAGCGTGTTCTCGTCGCGCACGCAGATGGTCAGTTCGCGCAGCGCCCACGGATCGGTGAGCCGCACCGCCGTGATCGCCATGTTGCGCGAGGAACGCTCCACTGTAGTCTCCGGCACGATTCCGACGCCGACATTGCATTCGACCAGCCGGCAGATGGCGTCGAACGAACGCAATTGCACGCGCAGCCGCAGCGGCCGGCCGATGCGGCTCGCCTTGTCGGCGAGGAAGCGCTGGATGGCGCTGGCGCGGTCGAGTCCGACCATGTCGTAATCGAGCACCTCGGCGAAGCTGATGCGGTCGCGGTTGGCGAGCGGATGATTCTTCGCCACCACCAGCACGAACCGGTCGCTGCGGAATGGGAAGGTGTGCAGGCCCCCGTGATCGACAGTGCCGGCAACGATGCCGATGTCGCCCGAACCGTCGGCGATCAGGCCGACGATCTCATCGGAGAGCCGTTCCTCCAGGTCGACGCTGATGTCGGGATAGGCGGTGAGAAACGAGCTCAAGCTCTCCGGCAGGAATTCGGTGAGCGCATTGGTGTTGGACAAAACCCGCACCTGACCGGCGAGGCCGCGCGCATAGGGCGAGAGATCTTCGTTCAACTTCTCGGTCTGCGCCAGGATCGCGCGTGCATGTTGCAGCAGCGTGCGGCCCGCCTGCGTCGGCGTCACGCCGGCGCGGCCGCGCACCAAGAGTTCGGCGCCGAAAGCGAGCTCCATCTTGCGGATGCGGGTACTGGCGGCCGCCAGCGCCAGATTGGCGCGCCCGGCGCCATGGGTGATGCTGCCCGCCTCGACGATGTGACGGAACAAATTCAGGTCGGTAAAATCGAAGCGCATGGCCGCTTCCTTCTTATTTCGCGAAGGCAGACTACATAAAACACATATTGCATCGGACGATTTCAAGGTACAAGTTTCGTAATCGATGAAGTTTGGGGCTTGGGCTCGCCTCCGGGGCTCTTTCTGGGAGCGGCCGGAGAAATTCGCGTTTCAGGATCAGGGCTTGGCTTGCAAGGCTCTCAAGGCTTGGCGCGCAAGGCTTGACACACGGGGCTTGGCGCGAAGGGTTGGGTCGGTTAATCGAACATCGGTTAATCGAATGAATGCATCGGCCGCGGATCGCAGCGGTCGCCGTGGATCCCGGACACGGTTTATGGCGTTTCGGCGCGGACGCCGGTTCGCTCCCGGTCGGCAACGGCCGACCTAGCGAGCCCGGGGCAGCGCGTTGGGAGGATGATGATGGCCGAATTGAATGCGCAAGCGGGTGCACGCAGGCCGCGTCCGCTGTCGCCGCATCTGCAAGTCTACCGGATGACGCTGACCTTTGTGATGTCCGGCTTCCATCGCATTACCGGCTTCGTTCTGTATTTCGGCATGCTGCTGGTGGCGTGGTGGCTGATCGCGGCGGCCTCCGGACCCAACGCCTATGCCAATTTCCAATGGTTCATTGGCAGCTGGATCGGGCGCCTGGTGCTGTTCGGCTATACCTGGGCGCTGATCCACCACATGCTCGGCGGCATCCGCCACCTGATCTGGGATACCAGCCGCGGCTTCGAGCCGACCGAGCGCGAGCTGCTGGCGCGCGCCACCATCATCGGCTCGATCGTCCTCACCCTCATTCTCTGGGTGATCGGCTATCTCGCCATGGGAGGTTCCCGATGAACGCGCCCCGTCGCATCGTCACGCCCGCGCGCCGCGTGCGCGGCCTCGGCGCCGGACATTCCGGCACCGCCACCTTCTGGCATCAGCGCATCACCTCGATCGCCGGCGTGCCGCTCACCATCGCTTTCGATCGTGATCGCGGTGGCGCTGCTCGGCACGCAACCATGCGGCGACGGTGCAGATCCTCGGCTCGCCGCTGGTCGCCGTCATCATGCTGCTGTTCATCATCACACTCGCCTATCACATGTGGATCGGGATGCAGGAGATCATCGTCGATTACGTGCACGATGAAGGGCTCAAATACGTGACCCTGCTGGGCAACACGTTCTTTGTGTTCGCGCTGGCCTTCGCCTCCTGCTTCGCCATCCTCAAGCTTTCGTTCGGAGTTTAGGCATGGCCGGGAATGGACAAGGAAACGGCGGCGCGCCCAAGGTCAACGGCCGCGCCTATCCGATCGAGGATCACACCTACGACGTGGTGGTGATCGGCGCCGGCGGCTCGGGCCTGCGCGCGGTGGTCGGCTGCAGCGAGGCCGGCTTGCGCACCGCCTGCATCACCAAGGTGTTCCCGACCCGCTCGCACACGGTGGCGGCGCAAGGCGGCATCGCCGCCGCGCTCGGCAACATGGGCGAGGACGACTGGCGCTGGCACATGTACGACACCGTCAAGGGCTCCGACTGGCTCGGCGACCAGGACGCCATCGAATATCTGTGCCGCAACGCGCCCGACGCGGTCTACGAGCTGGAGCATTGGGGCCTGCCGTTCTCGCGCCGCGAGGAAGACGGCAAGATCTATCAGCGCCCGTTCGGCGGCATGACCACGCATTACGGCCAGGGCACCGCGCAGCGCACCTGCGCCGCCGCCGACCGCACCGGCCATGCCATGCTGCACACGCTGTATGGCCAGTCGCTGCGCCATTCGGCCGAGTTCTACATCGAATATTTCGCCATCGACCTGATCATGGACGAGGAAGGCCGCTGCCGCGGCGTGGTCGCGCTCAACCTCGAGGACGGCAGCATCCACCGCTTCCGCTCCAACATGACCATGATCGCCACCGGCGGCTATGGCCGCACCTATTTCACCTGCACCGGCGCCCATACCCAGACCGGCGACGGCAATGCCATGGTGCTGCGCGCCGGCCTGCCGCTGCAGGACATGGAGTTCGTGCAGTTCCATCCGACCGGCATCTACGGCGCCGGCTGCCTGATCACCGAGGGCGTGCGCGGCGAAGGCGGCTATCTGGTCAATTCGGAAGGCGAGCGCTTCATGGAGCGCTACGCGCCGTCGGCCAAGGACCTGGCCTCGCGCGACGTGGTTTCGCGCTCGATGACCATCGAGATCCGCGAAGGCCGCGGCGTCGGCAAGCTCAAGGACCACATCTTCCTGCACCTCGACCACCTCGACCCCGCGGTGATCCACGAGCGGCTGCCGGGCATCGCCGAATCCTCACGCATCTTCGCCGGCGTCGACGTGACGCGCGAGCCGATCCCGGTGCTGCCGACGGTGCACTACAACATGGGCGGCATCGCCACCAATTATCACGGCGAGGCGCTGACCAAGAAGGACGGCAATCCCGACACCGTGATCCCCGGCCTGATGGCGCTGGGGGAAGCGGCCTGCGTGTCGGTGCACGGCGCCAACCGGCTCGGCTCCAATTCGCTGATCGACCTCGTCGTGTTCGGCCGCGCCGCCGCCCATCGCTGCGCCGAACTCCTCACCCCCGGCGAGAAGCAGCCCGAACTGGCCGAAGGATTCCGCCGACTATGCGCTCGGCCGCCTCGACAAGTACCGCCATGCCTCCGGCGGCACGCCGACCGCGCAATTGCGGCTGAAGATGCAGAGGGTGATGCAGAACAACTGCTCGGTGTTCCGCACCGGCGAAGTGCTGGCGGAAGGCTCCAAGCTCATCCACGAAGTCCACGCGGGCATGCCGGACGTCGGCGTCACCGACCGCTCGCTGATCTGGAATTCCGATCTGGTGGAGACGCTGGAGCTCGACAATCTGATGGCGCAGGCGGTGGTCACCATGGATTCGGCGCTCAACCGCACCGAAAGCCGCGGCGCCCATGCGCGCGAGGATTATCCCCAAGCGCGACGACCAGAACTGGATGAAGCACACGCTGTCCTGGATGGACGAGAAGCGGCAATGTCACGCTCGACTTCCGCCCGGTGCACACCTACACGATGACCAACGACGTCGCCTATGTCGAGCCGAAGGCGCGCGTCTACTGACGCCGCCCGCGTTCAATTCAACTGCGGACACTGCACATGGTCGAATTCACGCTGCCGAAGAACTCAAGATCACGCAAGGCAAGACCTGGCCGCGCCAGCCCAATTCTGGAACTTGGCCAAGCGCGAGACCGAGGTCCGCGTTTACCGCTGGGATCCGGAAGACGGGCAAAATCCGCGCGTCGACACCTATTACGTCGACCGCGGCGACTGCGGGCCGATGGTTCTCGACGCGCTGATCTGGATCAAGAACAATGTCGATCCCACGCTCACCTTCCGCCGCTCCTGCCGCGAAGGCGTGTGCGGCTCCTGCGCCATGAACATCGACGGCACCAATACGCTCGCCTGCACCAAGGCGATGGACGACGCCAAGGAGCCGCTGCGCGTCTATCCGCTGCCGCATCAGCCGGTGGTCAAGGACCTGGTGCCCGACCTCACCAATTTCTACGCGCAATACGCCTCGATCGAGCCCTGGCTGCACACGGTCACGCCGACGCCGGAAAACGAATGGAAGCAGAGCCACGAGGACCGGCAGAAGCTCGACGGCATGTATGAGTGCATCCTCTGCGCCTGCTGCTCGACCTCGTGCCCGAGCTATTGGTGGAATTCCGACCGCTATCTCGGCCCGGCCGCGCTGCTGCAGGCCAATCGCTGGGTGCAGGACAGCCGCGACGAGGCGACCGGCGACCGGCTCGACAATCTCGAGGATCCGTTCCGGCTCTACCGCTGCCACACCATCCTGAACTGCTCGAAGGCCTGCCCGAAGAGCCTCAATCCGGCCAAGCAGATCGCCGAATTGAAAAAGGCGATGGTGGACCGGCAGCTCTAAGCGGGCCGGCTGAAAGGCCGGCCATCTACAACTTAGACTTGATCCGGTTGTAGCCCGGGCGCACAATTTCCCCCATAAGGGGGGGTTTCGGGTGCCTTGGCGTCGCTGGTGGGGCGTGATTGCGAGCGCGTGGTTGTGCGCCGGCTGCGCCATGCCGGCGAGCCAGCTGCCCGACCTGCCGCAAGGACGAGGTCGCCGCCGAGCAGCGTAAAGAACAGATCGACCAGATCCGCGACTATTACGCGGCGCTTGCCCGCGTCGACGATGTCGGCTTCCACATCCGCGTCTCCAACCGCGAATTCTGCAAGAAGACCGAGGCGCAGATCGGGCTCTATCGCCGCCACCGTGCAGAGCCTGCCGCGCAAATACCGTTCCTATTCGCACGAGGCGCTGCGGATAAGCTGGACCAAGCCGACCGCGATCGCGGTCGCCAGCGGCTCGCCGGCGGCGGTCGCCGGAATCAAGACCGGCGATCAGATTCTCACCCTCGACAACGAGGTGGTGCCGGCGAAAAAGACCGCCCGCTGGATGGAGAAGCTGGCTGCGCCAGCATGGCGAAGAGCCGGTGCAGATCATGGTGCGGCGCGACGGCGTCGACACGCCGCACACGGTCTATCCGGTGATGGCCTGCGCCATCCCCGATCGACTATGTGAGCGACCCGACGCCGAACGCCTACACCGACAACAAGAAGATCGTGATCAATTCCGGCATCCTGCGGGTGGCGCAGAGCGACGCCGACCTCGCCACCGATCATCGGCCATGAGCTCGCCCATGTGACCATGGGCCATTACGACAAGAAGGTGCAAAACGCATTGCTTGGCGAGCTGGGCGGCGCCTTGGTCGACGGCGGCTTCATGCTCGGCGGCGTCTATACCGGCACGACCTTCACCCGGCATTTCAAGAAGGTCGGCGCCCGCGCTTTCAGCGTGCAATTCGAGCGCGAGGCCGACTATGTCGGCGCCTATTACGCGGCGCGCGCCGGCTACGATATTTCCGGCGCCGCCGAGGTTTGGCGCCGTTCGGGCTGGAAAGTCCGAACAGCATCCGCCTCGCCTCAACGCATCCGATCTCGCCGGCGCGTTTCGTGCAGATGCAGAAGGTGATCGCGGAAATCGCCGAGAAGAAACGCAACGGTCTGCCGCTTAGTGCCCAATCTCAAACCCGCACCCGATGCGCTGCAGCAGACCTCGACGCGGGATACCGACAATTGAAAAGAACGACGGCACATCAGTCTGTCATCCCGGGGCGCCGGCGAAGCACGCGAACCCGGAATGACAGAGGCTGATCAAAAATCCTGCAGGCCGAGCACGTCCATCATCGAATAGAGCCCCGGCTTCTGCCCGCGCGCCCAGGCCGCCGCGTGCAGTGCGCCGCGCGCGAAGATCATGCGGTCCTCGGCCTTGTGGGTGAGCTCGAGGCGCTCTGCGGGGCCGGCAAACATGACCGTATGCTCGCCGACCACGGTGCCGCCGCGCAGCGTGGCAAAGCCGATGTCGCCCGCTTTGCGTGCACCGGTGTGGCCCTCGCGCGCCTTGACCGCATGGCTGTCAAGGTCGATGCCGCGGCCCGCCGCCGCCGCGCGGCCGAGCAGCAGCGCGGTGCCCGAGGGCGCGTCGACCTTCTGGTTGTGATGCATTTCCAGGATTTCGATGTCGAAGCTTTGATCGAGCGTCTTGGCCACGCGCTGGGTCAGCGCCGCCAGCAGATTGACGCCGAGGCTCATATTGCCCGACTTCACGATGATCGCCGTCTTGGCGGCGTCCTTGATCTTGGCCTCGTCACCGGCAGCAAGGCCGGTGGTGCCGATGATGTGCACCTTGCCGAGTTTGGCGGCGAGCGCGGCGAAGGCCACCGTCGCCACCGGCACGGTGAAGTCGATGATGCCGTCGGTGTTCTCCAGCATCTCGGCGGCGGCGGCCCCGAGCTTGACGCCGTTCTCACCGAGGCCGGCGAGCGTGCCGGCATCCTGGCCGATCAGTGGCGAGCGCGCGTCTTCCAGCGCGCCGGCCAGCGTCAGTCCCTTGGTATCGGCGATCGCCTTCACCAGCGTGCGCCCCATGCGCCCGCCCGCCCCCGCCACGATCAAGCGCATGTCGGCCATCATCAAACTCCCGGAAACTTGCGCCGATATAACGCGGCGCGTGGAAGACGCCTAGGGCTGCGGGCCGTCAAAGCCCTCCAGGATGCTCAGGTCGGCGTCGGCGGCAGCCTTTCTGAGCGCGATGGCCTTTTGGTATTCGGGAGAGCGGTAGCACTCCAATGCCGCTTCATAGCTGTCGAACTCGATCACCACCGTACGTGCGCGAATTTGCCTTCGACATCCTCCGACGCGGCCGCCGCGCGTGACATAGCGGGCGCCGTATTTCTTGAAGATCGGCTGCATGCGCCGCGACATAGAGTTTATAGCCGTCCGGATTGTTCACATCGACACAGGCGAGCCAGTATCCCTTCGCCATCGCGTTCTCCCTTTATTTGCCCGTTGCCTGTTCGATCTCGGCGACAATCGCCACCGCCGCGGCCTTTGGATCGGCGGCGTCCAACACCGGCCGGCCGACCACCAGATAATCGGCGCCGGCTTCGATCGCGCGCGCTGGCGTCATGATGCGCTTCTGGTCGCCCGAGGCGCTGCCCGCCGGCCGGATGCCGGGCGTCACCAGCACCATGCCCGGGCCGACGATGCCGCGCAGATTGGCCGCCTCCGCCGCCGAGCAGACCAGGCCGTCGACGCCGGTATCGCGCGCCTGCATGGCGCGCGCGGCGGCGAGTTCGGTGACGCCCATGTCGTAGCCGGCGGCGGCGAGGTCGGCGTCATCGTAGGAGGTGAGCACGGTGACCGCGAGGATGCGTAGCGCTGAGCCGCGCTTGCCTTCCACCGCCGCCTTCATGGTCTGCGGATAAGCATGCACGGTGAGAAAGGTCGCGCCGAGCCCGGCCACGCTTTCCACGCCCTTGGTCACGGTGTTGCCGATGTCGTGCAGCTTGAGATCGAGGAACACCTGCTTGCCGGCCGCGATCAGTCCGGCCGCGAAGGGCAGCCCGCCGGCGAAGGCAAGCTGATAGCCGATCTTGTAGAACACGACCTCGTCGCCGAGCCGCGTCACCATCGCCTCGGCGGCGGCGACCGTGGGCACGTCGAGAGCGACGATCAGCCGTTCGCGCGCATCGAGCGACAAGCAATCCTCCTCACATCATGAGCTGCGCCATGTCGACCAGGCGCTGGAGCTGCGCCTTGAACAGATTGGCGGCGCGCAGGTCGATCGATATTGTCCATGTCGTCGAAGGCCTGGTCGGCGGCAGGGATCGCCACCTGCTCGGGGATCACCAGCGCGCCGCAGCCGAGCTCGAGAATCTGGCGCAGCGCCATCAGCGAGCGCAGACCGCCGGCCGGACCGACCGAGGCGGCGCTGATGGCGAACACGCGGTTCTTGAAGGCGGCATAGGTCGGATCGCCGCGCTCGCGCACGCGCGAGACCCAGTCGATGGCGTTCTTGATCAGCGGCGTGACCGAGGCGGAATATTCGGCGCTGGCGATGAACACGCCGTGATGCGCCATGATCATCTGCTTGAGCTTGCAGCGCATTGGCCGGCTGGCCGGATGCGGGCGTCGAGGTCGGCGTCGTAGAGCGGCAGCGGATAATCGGCGAGCGAGATGCGGGTGACGTCGGCATCGATCAGCGTCAGCTCCTTGGCCGCCAGCGCCGCCAGCTTGACATTGTAGGAGCCGGCGCGGGTCGAGGAGGCGAAGACGAGGATCTTGGGAATGGCCATCGGCGGCTCCGGTCAATCCCGCTCTGCTTAGCACGCCACGCATGCGATCGTCATTCCGGGGCGCGCACGCTGTGCGCGAGCACGGAATCTAGAACCAAAACCGGTCAAATTGCCAAGCTGATCTGGATTCCGGGCCCGCTTGCTGTTGTTCGTGTCGCTGGACGAAGGAGAGCTCACCGCCCGCGGTAGACCCACACGCGCGCCGGCGGCAGGTTGAGCCAGATCAGGTTGGAGGCTTGCGCGGTGATGCCGGACAGCGACTTCGGGATCGGCGGCATCACGCCATAGGTGAACTGCACGAAGGGCGCCGCCGGCATCGTCAGCGCCATCACGTCGGCGATCAGCCGCAGCCGCGTGCGCAGCGGCTTGGTGAGCAGCGGCAGGCTCGACACCACCGCGGCGGCCGGCTCGCGCAAATAAGTTTGCAGCAGCGCGGCGCAGCCGATAGGCGTCGCCCTGCACCACCGTCGCCGCCGGATAGCGCGTGCGCAGCAGCCGGCAGAAATCCGCATTGAACTCGACCAGCACCAGCCGCGCCGGATCGATGCCGTGCTGCACCAGCGCTTCGGTCACCGGCCCGGTGCCGGGCCCGAGCTCGATCACGGGACCGTTCGCCTGTGGATCGACATAGCGCGCCATGGTGCGCGCCAGCGCC
Source organism: uncultured Pseudomonadota bacterium (assembly GCA_963782145.1). GTDB lineage: Bacteria > Pseudomonadota > Alphaproteobacteria > Rhizobiales > Xanthobacteraceae > Pseudolabrys. The sequence goes on along the minus strand of CAWAIV010000020.1, from coordinate 169,039 downwards.
TTGCTCGACGGCATCACCGCGCCGGTCGACAGCGGCTTCTCGATCCACGAACGGATGAACTGCATCTCGTCATCGAGACGCAGCGGTTTCTTTTCGACGACGGAATGTGAGGGCATTGATGCGAGGTCACGCCTGAACGGGCGGGTCTCAGCCCGCTCAGCCTTCACCGGTATAACTCGGCGGGCAGGGGGTCAAGCGACTAGCCGGAATGGCTGCTGCCCCGACTTCCCAAGTCCATCGAGAAACTCCTTGACTCGGCTGAAGAATCCGGCGGATTCCGGCTGCGTATTGGCGGACGAGAGCTTTTCGAACTCGGCCAGCAGTTCGCGCTGGCGTTTGGTCAGGTTCTGCGGCGTTTCCACGACGACCTGAACATACATGTCGCCGGTTTGTTTCGCCCGCAGCACCGGCATGCCCTTGGCCGACAAGCCGGAAGCGGCGGCCGGTCTGGGTGCCGGAGGGCACCTTGACCCGCGCCTTGCTGCCGTCGATCGCCGGCACCTCGAACTCGCCGCCCAGCGCCGCCGTCACCATGGAGATCGGCACCCGGCAATGCAGGTCGGCGCCGTCGCGCTGGAAGAACTCGTGCGGGGTGATCGAGAGGAAAATATAGAGATCGCCGGCCGGGCCGCCGCGCAGGCCGGCCTCGCCTTCGCCGGCAAGCCTGATGCGGGTGCCGTCCTCGACGCCGGCCGGGATATTGACCGAAAGCGTGCGCTCGCGCGTCACCCGGCCGGCGCCCGAGCAGCTCCGGGCAGGGATCGTCGATCACCTGGCCGCGGCCCTGGCAGGCCGGGCAGGTGCGCTCCAGCGTGAAGAAGCCCTGCGCGTGACGCACGCGCCCGGCGCCGCCGCAGGTCGCGCAGGCCTTCGGCTTGGTGCCCGGCTTGGCGCCGGTGCCGGAGCAGGCTTCGCAGGTGACCGAGGTCGGGATGCGGATCTGCGCGGTCTTGCCGGCGAAGGCCTCCTCCAGCCCGATCTCCATGTTGTAGCGCAGATCCGAGCCGCGCTCGCGGCCGGAGGCGCGCCCGCGCGCGCCGCGACATGCCGAAAATGCCTTCGAAAATGTCGGCGAAGGTGGAGCCGAAATCGGCGCCGAAGCCGTGCGCCGCCCGCCCATGCCGCCATGCTCGAAGGCGGCGTGGCCGAAACGGTCATAGGCGGCGCGCTTGTCGCCGTCCTTGAGCACGTCATAGGCCTCGTTGATTTCCTTGAACTTGTGCTCGCACTCGTTGTCGCCCGGATTGCGGTCCGGGTGATGCTGCATGGCGAGCTTGCGGAACGCGGCCTTCAGCTCGACCTCGGTGCAGTCGCGCGCGACGCCCAGGACCTCGTAGTAGTCGCGCTTGGACATCAGCTCTGCACCACGGAAGCCGTCATCGCCGGGCATAGCCCGTCGAAGACGAGCGTGAACGCCCTCTTGACCCGGCCTATCCATCGATCTGCGAAATATTCTTTCGGTGGAAGATGGACCCCCGGGTCAAGCCCGGGGGTGACAATGCTGTGCCGACGTTCTCGGCTGCGCATAAGCTGCGACCTCAGCTTACGCCGACTTCTTGTTGTTCTTGTCGTCGTCGACCTCGGTGAACTCCGCGTCGACGACGTCTTCTTTCTTCTCCACACCGGCCTCGCCGCCGCCAGGAGCTGCGCCTTGCGCCTCCTGCTGCTGCTTGTACATGGCCTCGCCGAGCTTCATCGAAGCCTGCGCCAGCGTGTTGGTCTTGGCCGCGATCGCATCGGCGTCGTCGCCCTTCAGCGCCTCTTTCAGATCGGCCATGGCGTTCTCGATCGCGTTGCGGTCGGCATCGCCGATCTTGGAGCCATGCTCGGAGAGCGCCTTCTCGGTCGAGTGCACCAGCGCCTCGGCATGGTTCTTGGCCTCGACCGCCGCCTTGCGCTTCTTGTCTTCCTCGGCGTGGGCCTCGGCGTCCTTGACCATCTTCTCGATGTCGCCTTCGGACAGGCCGCCCGAGGCCTGGATGCGGATCTGCTGCTCCTTCGCCGTCGCCTTGTCCTTGGCCGAGACGTTGACGATGCCGTTGGCGTCGATGTCGAAGGTGACCTCGATCTGCGGCACGCCGCGCGGGGCCGGCGGAATGCCGACCAGGTCGAACTGGCCGAGCATCTTGTTGTCCTGCGCCATCTCGCGCTCGCCCTGGAACACGCGGATGGTGACCGCGTTCTGGCTGTCCTCGGCGGTGGAGAACACCTGGCTCTTCTTGGTCGGGATCGTGGTGTTGCGGTCGATGATGCGGGTGAACACGCCGCCCAGCGTCTCGATGCCGAGCGACAGCGGGGTCACGTCGAGCAGCAGCACGTCCTTGACGTCGCCCTGCAAGACGCCGGCCTGGATGGCGGCGCCGATGGCGACCACCTCGTCCGGGTTGACGCCCTTGTGCGGCTCCTTGCCGAAGAACTGCTTCACGACTTCCTGCACCTTCGGCATGCGCGTCATGCCGCCGACCAGAACCACCTCGTTGATCTCGCCGGCCGACACGCCGGCATCCTTGAGCGCCTTGCGGCAGGGCTCGACGGTCTTCTGGATGAGATCGTCGACCAGCGCCTCGAACTTGGCGCGGGTGAGCTTCATGGTCAGATGCTTCGGACCGGCGGCATCCGCCGTGATGAACGGCAGGTTGATCTCGGTCTGCGTCGTCGACGACAACTCGATCTTGGCCTTCTCGGCCGACTCCTTCAGCCGCTGCAAGGCGAGCTTGTCGCGGCGCAGGTCGATGCCCTGCTCCTTCTGGAACTCGTCGGCGAGATAGTTGACCAGCCGCATGTCGAAGTCTTCGCCGCCCAGGAACGTATCGCCGTTCGTGGACTTCACCTCGAACACGCCGTCGCCGATCTCGAGAATGGAGATATCGAAGGTGCCGCCGCCGAGGTCATAGACCGCAATCAGGCCGGTCTTCTCCTTGTCGAGCCCATAGGCGAGCGCCGCCGCGGTCGGCTCGTTGATGATGCGCATCACCTCGAGGCCGGCGATCTTGCCGGCGTCCTTGGTGGCCTGGCGCTGGGCGTCGTTGAAATAGGCGGGAACGGTGATGACGGCCTGATCGACCTTCTGCCCGAGATAGGCTTCCGCGGTCTCCTTCATCTTCTGCAGGATGAAGGCGGAGATCTGCGAGGGCGAATAGGTCTTGCCGTCCGCCTCGACCCAGGCGTCGCCGTTCGATGCCTTGGCGATCTTGTAGGGGACGAGCTTCTTGTCCTTTTCCACCATCGGGTCGTCGTAGCGCCGTCCGACCAGGCGCTTGACCGCGAAGATGGTCTTTTCCGGATTGGTGACCGCCTGGCGCTTGGCCGGCTGGCCAACCAGCCGCTCGCCATCGTCGGTGAAGGCGACGATCGACGGCGTGGTGCGCATGCCTTCGGCGTTCTCGATAACTTTCGGCGCTTTGCCTTCCATGACGGCGACGCACGAATTCGTGGTCCCGAGGTCGATGCCGATGACCTTGCCCATAGTTGTTCCTCTCGATTTGCGGCAGGCCGGACGGGCCGATTGGCGCCCGACGGGGTTATCCGCGGTTCATCCGCAGTCCCCCCTGATCCAGCCCCCTGGATACGCGATTCGCCGCGTTTTCGCGGCTCAAGGCTCATATAGGAGGGCGCCCATGGCCCGCAAGCCGCAGCCTCACGAAATCGCGAGCGCCGGGGGATTGCCGGCCGGGGACCGATTGCCGGTTGGCCCCCCTCCCGCTTGAATCGGGCGACAGCCCGGCCGGCGGGATTGATCGTCCGCAAGGGCTTCCACGACAATGTCGACAGCTATTCCGCCTTCCTGGAAGCCGACAAGACGACCCATACCGGCCTCGCCAGCTATTTCAAGGAGTGCGGCATCGATGCCGGCGGCTCACTGGCCAAGGCCTGGGCCGAGATGACGGCGGCCGGGGTCAAGAAGATTCAGTCCAGCGATATCGCGGTGTGAGGACGCCAAATGGCTAGTTGGCGGGCGTCCGGCGCAGGACGTCGAAGTCCTTGATCGACCGATAGATGCGGTAATGCGCCATCTCGGCGGCGAGCGGCGGATAGGAATTGACCCAGTCCGTCCATGGGTTGCCGTCATGCCGATCGACCACGATCACGTCCGGCCGGTTGCGGGCAAGGTCCTCGGTGAACATGGCCTTGTCGCGGGCCGCATAGGCGTCGAGCCGGGCCGCGGTTTGCGCATCGAGCGCCTCGTTCTGGCGCCGATGCCACACGCCGCCGGTAACCCAGAGCATGGAGACGCGGCCGACCCAGGTCCCCTCGACCATGCGGGTGACGGGAAAGCCGGTCCAAAGATAGGTCGAGAGCGTCATGATTTTCGGGTGCGGCGCAATCGGACGCACCGCCGCGACCAGCGCGGTGGGGTCGACATAGAGGTTCAGCCAGACCGACATCAGCGCGGTGATCAAACCGAGCGACAGCGCGCTGGCGAGCCGCGACAGCCGGCCGGCCGAGGGCGGGGACATTTCCCGCTGCCACTGCTCGACCGCCGCCAGCGCCAGTGCCATCAGCGCCGGTGCCAGCATCGGATAGGACTGATAAGGCCAGCCCTTCTGCTGCACATAGAAAGCGATGAGAAAGCCGATCGACGCCGCCAGCAGCAGCGAATAGGGCGGCGCCAGCACGGCGCGGCGCTTGATGAGCGCGGTTGCGGCAATCGCTGCGATCCACAGCGGCGTGGCAACACCGACCAGCATGTGCGGCAGCGGCGTCGTCACCGGCACATAGACCGCCATCACCATCGGCACCACATCGGAGATGAATTGCGGATAGGCGATGGCGACCAGAGCGGCATAGGCGGCGAGCAACGCGGCGGCGATGCAGTTTTCCAGCGCGAGGAGGGGACGCCAGGAGCGGGCATGCCAAGCGGCGACCGCGGCCACGCACATGATGGCCGCGGCAAAGTGCGGCTTGATGATCGCGGTGATGCCACCGCCGATGCCTGCCGCGATCGAGAGCATGAGATCCGGCGTCATGCCCTTGGCGCGCAGCGCGGTCGCCGCCAATAGCGGAACGAAAGTGATCAGCGCGATGTGCTCGCGCTCGCCGAAGGTATGCATCGGTAGAATCAGCAGCGCCGCTGCCGTCACGGTCGCCAGCGTCCAGCCGCTTTCGACCAGTCCGCTCCCGCGCAGGATGCGGCTCGAAAGCCAAAGGCTCAACGCTACCGCCAGTAATACCAGCGCATCGACGAAGAATTCCGCCGGTAATCCCGACACGCGGCCGAGCAAGGCCGGGACGACATAAAGGAACATGGTGGCCGGCGGATTGACTTCGATGACATCGACATAGAGGCGCTGCCCGTCGAGCACCTTCTCCGCCAAAGTGAGGCACCAGCTCACGTCATCATTGACGATCGCAACATGGCGGAGGACGATCGCCAGCACGAATACCAGAAACAGCGGCAGCCAACGCGGCAGCGGCAGTCGTGTCGCCGTCGAGGGAAGCGAGAGCGAGCTCATAGCCGGCTCAAGTTGACATCCGGCATGCCGGCATGCGCGATGCAGTCCGGCGCTTTCATCTCGTCCGCGCGAAGGGATGTCATCATCGGCCTCGGACCGTTAGCCCCGGCAAAACTAGCGGCGCGGCATTAACAAGCCCTTTCCCCTCTTCGCATTGGCGGGAAGGGGGTCTGAAAGAAGTCAAAATCAGCCGGCAGGTTGGCCGGAATCTCCAGTTCCAGCCCGTTTGAAGGTGATCATGTTCCGTGCATTTGGCGCACCGGCCGCTGCCCTGCTGCTTGGCCTGCTGGCGTTTGGCGCAAGCGCCCTGGCGGCGCCGGTTTTTCCACCCGGGCTGCGCGTCGGGCTCGAACCGGCTCCGGGCCTGACCCTTAGCCACCGCTTTCCCGGCTTCGAGGACACCGAGCACCACGTCGCCGTCACCATCCTCGACCTGCCCGGCGCGGCCTATGACGGGATCATGCGCTCGGCCGTCACCAAGAACCAAAGCGGCATGACCGACGTGAAGCGCGAGAACTTCACCTTCGCCAGCGGCTTCGGCCTCTTGGTCAGCGGCACGGCGCAAGACAAAGGCATGCCGGTGCGCCGCTGGTTCCTGATCGCCAGCGCCGCGGCCATCGCGGTGCCCGACCTCACCACGCTGATCCGCGTCGAAATGCCCGACGCGGCGCGCGCCGTCTATCCCGACGCCGCGGTGCGCCGGATGCTTGCCAGCGTCACCTTTCGCCAAGTACCGCTGCAAGAATTACTCGGCCTGCTGCCGTTCAAGCTCACCGACCTGGCGGGCTTCCGTGTGGTCAAGGTGGCGCCGGACGGCGTGGTGCTCGCCGATGCGACCAACGAGGATCCGAGCAAGCCCTACACGGTGATCTCCATCGGCCGCGGCGCGCCCGATGACCCCGCCGACCGCGGCCGCTTCGCGCGCGATTTGCTGACGCGGTCGCCATTGCGCGATTTGAAGATGACCTCGGCGGAGCCGATGCGCATCAACGGCCAGCAGGGTCACGAGATCAGAGCGGAGGCGACCGGCGCGCAAGGCGAGCCGATCGCGCTGGTGCAGTGGCTGCGCTTTGGCGGCGCCGGCGGCTTCCTGCGCATTGTCGCCGTCGCCCGCCGCCAGGAGTGGAGCGCGGAATTCAACCGCTTCCGCGCGCTGCGCGACGGCGTCGCATTCAGATGATCGGGTTCAGAATTTAATCGTGCTGCGGATACCGGCGATCACGGCATTGCCCGTCGTTGCGCCGGGCTCGTTCGGATCGGGGACATTGCCGCCGGGATGCACGATGACCTGCAGATCCGGCTGCACGATCCACCACGGCGCGATCTGCGCGGCGTAGCTGATTTCGAACACCAGCTCATAGTCGCGGATTGGCGCCGGCGGACCGATCGCCGCCGCATCCTGGTCGGCATCCCTCGCCGCGCCGCTGATCTTCGCATAGGCGAGGCCGAGGGTGAGCACGTCATTGGCGCGGCCGGGGATGAGGCCGGTGAAGCCGGCGCCGCCGTCGACATAAAACGACAGCAGGTTGCGGTCGGACGGCGAAGCGCCGGCGCGCAGGAACAGGTTCATGCTGCGCTCGCCGGCGCGCCAGATCATCTGATCGGCGACGCCATAAATGCCCCGGTCGCCGTGATGCTGGATCGGATCGGCGGTGGGATCGACGCCGAGCGAAACCGTGGCCCCGGTGGCGTCGACGCCGAAATGCTGGTCGGCAAAATCGGTCGAGGCATACCAACCGCCGAGCTTGTAGACGCCCGGCAGTCCGGCGGCGTCCTTGCCCTGGTTGATCGCGTATTGCACCTCGCCCATCCACAGCACACCGCCGGCGAAGCTGAAGGTGGTGCCGCGCTTGTTGCATTGCTGCGGATCGTCGAAGCAATCCTTGCCGGCGGGATCGCCGGAATAGACCGCGGTCTGCAGCGTCAGCGCATCGGTCGGCTTGACCGCAAGGCGCACGCCCGGCGTCGCCAGCGGATAGGCCGGACCGCCATTAGTCATGTTGGCGGCGAGGATGCCCGCCCAGCCGAAGGTGCCGTTGAGCAAGCCGCCCGCGGTCGGGCTGCCAATGAACGCGCCGTCTGCGGATAATTGACCGAATTGCAGCGAAACGGCATCGCCGCCGAAATTCTGCTGAAACCAGGCTGTGAACAGGCGCGTGGTCGGCAGCGCATCGATATTGCTGGGATCGCTGATGCTGCCCGCGCTTTCCACGACGTTATGGCCGCTGTCGTGGATTTGGTAGATGGTAAAATGCGTGCTGGCGCCGGTCCAGCCGACGAGTTTCTGCAAGTCGGTGTCGACGCTGATTTCGAGCTGGCCTTCGTAACTGGCACGCCGCGCAACGCCGCCGGACAGCACGGCGAAAGTCTCGCCGATATAGTTGAGCGTGATATCGATGCCCTTGTCGGACAGCGCGCTGCGCGCGCCGCCCCAATCCCCGGTCAGCGTCGGCTGCTCCCAGATCGATGGCGGTGCCTTGGCCGGCTCGGCCGCCTGCGCCGCCGACAGACCGAGACCGGCCGCTCCCGCCATCAGTGTCGTTACCAGCCGCCGCATCGAAGCATCCACCTCGCGTGCCCCATTATACTATCCTCAGTTTGTGATGTTATAACATTCTTACCGGTGGAGAAAGCGATCATTTAGCGAGCACGGCGAGCCGCCGCAGCGCCGCGAAATGGCCGTCCCGCACCGCTGGATCGAACAGCGACCAGCACTCCGCCAGCTTCAGATTGGGCGCCGCCGCCGCCGCGAGTTTCCGGTACTCGGCATAGGCTGCGCCGGCGCCGGCAAAATCCTCGCTGGCCGCCGCCATGGCGATGCGACGCAAGCTGAGCACCAGCCCGCGCACCGCCGCGCGCGCCGAGAGTCGCGCGCCTAGCCCGCCGCGCACGCTGGTATCGGTGGCACTGGGGAAGTTCTCGCCCAGTTCGCGCCATTCATTGCCGACTGCGGCGACGGTCAAGGCGATCACTTCCTTGTTGCGCTCGGGGATGGCGGTATCGAGCACGCTGACAAATCGTCCGATCTCGTTGAGCTCGGCCGTGACCGTGTTGCGGACGAAGGGTTCGGCCGCGTCGCCGACGGCGTTGAGATAGGCAACGAGATCGGCGCGCTCGTTGCCGCTCAGCCCGAGGTCGTAGAAGCGGTCGAAGTATCCGACCACCTCAGCGCAGCTATCGTAGCGCCCGTCATGGAAATAGGGCGCGTTGAAATTGGCATTGAGCAGGGTCGGCGTCTTGAACCAGCCGCCGCTGCCGACATCGTGGATCGTGTGGTCGACAAAGGCGGCGTCGGGGCGATGGCAGCCGGAGCAGCTTAGCGCCGCATTTCGCGGAAACGGCTTGTTGAACAGCGCTTCGCCGCGTCGCGCTGCATCGGTGGCTCGCCCGCTGAGGCGACCGCCCGCCGCCAACTTCGGATTGGGCAGGAACGAGATTTCCTTGACATAGGCTTCCAGCGCATCGACGACCTGCGCCGACGGCTCCGATCCGGCGAACTCGTTGACGATGGCGTTGCGGATGAACCCGCGCAGGGTCGGAAAGCGACCATCATGCGCGTAGGGCGCCAGATATTTCGCCCCGCGCAGGCTTGGCGGCGTGACCGGATCGAAGATGCCGTTGTCGGCCTTCGCGTTGAACAGCGACCCGCTGACGTCGAAGGTGCCGGGCCGGCTCGACAGGCCGGGAATGAAAAGCCTGGGATTGCCGGCGCCCTGCTGATGGCAGGTCTCGCAACTGATGCCGGCCCTGCCCGCCGCGCCGCCCATGATCGCCGACGACGAGAACAGCAGATCGCCGAGATTGAGCAGATAGGAGCGCTTGCCGCCGGCAAGCTCGGAGGCGAACAACTCGTTCGGCTGCGTGAGCGCGCCCTCGTTCAGGTCGGTGCCGATCGGCAGCACACCTTCCTTGGTGGCGATCGGCCGCGCCTGGGTTTGGCTGGCGGCGAGCGCCAGCAGGGCGGCGACGCAAACCGCCGTCCAGGTCGTCCGCGACGACTTGCCTGTGTGCGATCGGCAGGACATCACCGCTACCCCCCAGCCGCCGGCTTCTTCAGCGACAGCTTGGCGGCCGAGTTCTGCAGCAGCACCGCCAGTTCCTCGCCCGCCTTGTTCAGCGCCGGCTGATCGAGCTGCTTGAGGTCGGCAACCTTCACCAGCGCTTCGACCTGCTCGATTTTCTCGTCGATGGCTTCCGCCAGCTTGGCGTCCTTGGCCTTCAAAGCCTCTTCGAACACCAGCTTGTAGACCGCTTCGATGCCTTCGACGTTCTCGCGCATATCGATAAGCGAGGTGCCGGCATAGGGCGATTCGCCGCCCTTCGATTTATTCTCGCCGACCTCGTAGGCGAGCTTGGTGGCGCCGCTGAGCAGGCCTTGCGGCGCGAAGGCAAAGCTCGGCGCCGAGACTTGCTTGTCGAATTCGCCGAGATTGGCCACGAGCTCGTCCACCGGCTGCGCGACGGCGCCGAGCTTGCCCGCGAACAGTCCCGCCTCGATGGCGTGATAGCCGTGCTTGGCGTCGGGCCAGGCGTCGATCGCCTCGTCGAGCTTGGCGAAGAATTCGCCAGTGATCGGCTCGGCCGCTTCCCAGCCTTTGCGCGACTTGATCCAGGCGGCTTGCGCCTTCTTCACGTCGCCGGCCTTCACCGCGGCTTGCATGTCCTTGGCACCTGCGAGCGCGATGCCGATGTGCTCGACGGCGAAAGGCTTGTAGTTCTTGGCGCCGTCGGTCAGCGCGTCGGCACCGGCACGGGTCGCGCTCACTGCGACAATAGCGAAGGCGAGCAGTAGCGCGCCAAGATTGAGCGCGCGCGTGACAATGCGCGTGCGCGGCAATGGTATCGCCGATTCGATTGACGTCGACATGGTCTTCTCCGTGAATGACAAGATGCGTGACAAAGACGGGCGCAGGATTGTCCGCGCGAATTGTCGGCGTCAATGAAAAAGTGTAGCAATATCAATCGTTTATAATTAGTCCAATGTAAGTTCGGTGGACAAGCGGCGGCGCATGCCGCGCAGGCTTGGCGGGATTCAAATTATTCCAATGAAGAGGTTGAGCTTAAGCGACTGCGCGCTCTGACGAACGCGCGGCGATAGCGGCGACCTATTGCAATCGGCGCGACGTTTGATCAAACGACTGCGACTTGCGCGACGTGCGTCGCGACATTTGCGCGCAGCGTCGCCGGCGACGTCGCTCAGGCGCCGCCGGTCGGTCCGGGATTGTCGTTGGCGGAAGCGGTGGCTGGTTTCGGCGCCGCCTTGACCACGCCGACCATGGCCGGACGCAGTACGCGTTCGCCCAGCATGTAGCCGGCTTGCATCACCTGCGCGACGTGACCGGGCGGCAGATCGGGGTGCTCCATCTCGAACATCGCCTGGTGCACATTGGGATCGAACTTCAGCCCCTCCGGCGAAAACTTCTTCACGCCGTGCTTCTCCAGCACCTTGAGCAATTCGCGCTCGGTCAGCTCGACGCCCTCGATCAACGATTTCACCTTGGCATCGCCGCTGGCGCGCAATTCGGGACCCATGGAATCGAGCGCGCGCTGCATATTGTCGGCGACCGCCAGCACGTCGCGGGCAAAGCCGGCATTGCCATAGAGCCGCGCGTCAGCGACCTCGCGCTCGGTACGTTTGCGCAAGTTCTCCATCTCGGCCAGCGTGCGCAGCAGCTTGTCCTTGAACTCTCCCGCCTCGCGCCGGGCCTCGGCCAGCGGATCGGGCTGCGGCGCCGGGTCCTGCGCCGTCGGCGGGACGGTCGCATTTTCAGCCTCGGCGGCCGCGTCCATGGCCTGGCGTGCGGTCTGGTCGCTCATTGTGCTCAATCCATCCTCGAAATGTCGGTTGATAGACCCGGATATCAGGGCTCCGGCGGCAAAAATCAAGCGTTCAGACGCCCGATCCTGAAAAGCCCGCCCGCGACTTGATCGGGGATGGGAGCCGGTTTCCGGGCCGGATCATGGGCAAATCTAACTCGACAACAATCGGCTCACCACCCTGGCGGTATAATCGACCATGGGGATGACGCGGGCGTAATTGAGCCGGGTCGGCCCGATCACCCCGAGCACGCCGACGATACGGCCCTTGCCGTCGCGATAGGGCGCCACGATGGTCGAGGAACCGGAGAGTGAGAACAGCTTGTTCTCCGAGCCGATGAAGATGCGCACGCCCTCGCCGCGCTCGGCGCGGCCGAGCAGGTCGATCACGCCGCGCTTGGCTTCCAGCGCATCGAACAGCGAGCGCACCCGCTCCAGGTCATCGAGCGCATGCAGGTCCTCGAGCAGATTGGCATGGCCGCGCACGATCAGGCGGCGATCGTCCTCGCTGTCGCCGCCCGACCAGCTCGCGAGCCCGGTGGCGATGATCTTCTGCGTCAACTGGTCGAGTTCGGCCTGGCCCTGTTTGACAGCTCCTTCGGTCTCGTTGCGCAGCTCGGCCAGCGTCTTGCCGCGGATGCGGGCATTGAGGAAGTTGCCGGCCTCGATCAAGGCGGACGACGGCAGCCCGGCCGGGATATTGAGCACGCGATTCTCGACCTGGCCGTCCTCGTCGACCAGCACCGCCAGCGCACGCTCCGGCTCCAGCCGCACGAATTCGATATGCTTGAGCCGCACATTGCTCTTGTTGGTGAGCACGATCGAGGCCGAACGGGTGAGGCCGGAGAGCATCTGCGAGGCCTCGGTAAGGATCGATTCCAGAGACTTGTTGGTGCCGGCGCCCGCCACTTGCGCCTCGATCGAGCGGCGATCGGTCTCGGTCAGATCGCCGATCTCCATCAGCGCGTCGACGAAAAAGCGCAGGCCCAATTCGGTCGGCAAGCGGCCGGCCGAGGTGTGCGGCGCGTAGATCAGGCCGAGCTGCTCCAGGTCCGACATCACGTTGCGCACCGAGGCCGGCGACAGCGCAATCGGCAGGATGCGCGCCAAGTTGCGCGAGCCCACCGGCTCGCCCGTGGTGAGATAGCTCTCGACGATCTGGCGGAAAATCTCGCGCGAGCGCTCATTGAGCGCGGCAAGGCTCACCTGTGTCGAACCGATGGGGACGTCATGCGATGCCACGGCCTAGCTCCTCAAACCCGACCCAGAATTGACCATTGCGGCGCCCATGTTCAAGCCTGACCGCCCTCTATTCCGCCGCTGCCGGCACACGCCCACACCAGAAATTGAAGTTACCCCAGGACGCGCCCATATCCTCGCCGATAAAGTTGATCCACGATTTGATGTCCCGATGGTCGCGATCATGGGGAAACTTCGCATCGTAGCGCGCTTCCACCACCGGTGTCGGCAGGTCGAAGGACAGCAGACGCAAGCGCAGACGCGCCAGCGCGCGTTCGATGCCGGGCAAGTCGAACGGATCCTCATGCCGGTGCAGCAGCAGGTCGTGGGTGCCGGCCAGCGTCGCGAAATCCGGCGAGCGCACCGCCCAGGCCGCCAACGGATGCTCGCGCTGTTGCAGTATTCGCCCGCGCACCTGCCGCAGCAGATCGTCGTCGATGGGCTTCTGCATCAAATCGCCGAGCAATTTGCGCGCGCCCAAAATGCGCAGCCGCGCGATCTTGTTGTAAACCATGATGCGCATGACGCCGGCCGGCGCCAGCACCTCGCTCAGGATGCCCCAGCCGCGCACCGGATCGGGCAGGTGGTGCAGCACCCCGCTGCAATGAATGGCGTGGAAACGTTCGCCGAGCGTCGGCGCCTGGTGCAGGTCGAGCCGGACGAAGCGCACATTGGCGATGCCATAGGCGGCGCATTGCCGGCGCGCATAGTCCAGGCTGGCAGCGCTGACATCGATGGCGGTGACCGCGGCGTCCGGGCATTGCAAGGCGACGGCCGCGGCTTGTCGCCCGGTACCGCAGCCGGCGACAAGGATATTGGCCGCGGTCGGCAACAACGCCGCCAGCGCCGGATCTAACGAACGTACCATATCCGGCAGCCGTGTCGGCTTCTGCCGTGTGATGCGAGTCCAGGCCGGATAGGGCCAGCCTTCATATTGCGCCGTGACCGCGCGCGTTGTCGGGTCCTCTGCGTCGATCGCCGCATCGGGCCTGTTGGGCGGCGGCGGCAGATAGGCAGGCAACATTGGACTGTTCGCGACGTCGCCGAGCTGCGCGCGTTCCTCCTCGTCGAACGGCCAGGCCCCACCGTTCAGGCGCGCCTGTGCCTGCAATGCCGTCAGCAGCGCCGGCGTGCGATCCCATTGCCGCGACAGCAACAGCCAACGCCGCAGCTTGGTGAGACGCTGCTCCGCCGCCGCAAGACCGACCGGTGCCTGGCACAGCAATGCCAGCGCCAGTTGGTCGCCCTCCAACGCGGCGGCCAGGGCGGCGAATTCCGCATCGCCTGCATCGTCGCCGGCTGGGTAGCTGCGCAACAGCAGGTCCCAGCCGGCCGTGTTGATGGTGTTGGGCTCGACGTCGGGATCGATGAGCAGGCGCAGAAAGGCGGCGCGGCGCTCCGGCAATAGTTCGGCCGGGTAGGCTCGCAGCAGCTTGGACAGCAGCCAGCGCGTGTCGCGATCGTCCTCGGCCAGATCGAACGCCGCCCAGGCGGCAGCCACGGCCTCGCGCAGCTTGTCCTGCCGCCAGTATTCGCGCACGCGCCGCAGCCATTCACCCACCGTGAGACCTGAGGCGCGTTCGTCCGCCGCCGATATCCGCATCTGCTTTGGCGCCTGCATTGGCAACGGCCTTTACCTCCAACCGGCCTTGTTCGAGCCGGACATATGACTATGGTGTGCGCCCGAGCGAGAAAAAGCCAGCGCCAGCACCGGCGCAGTGCCAGGAGGATACCGCCCGATGCGGCCAAGCCGCCGAGAAGTCGACGAATTGCGCCCGGTCGCGCTGGAGCGCGGTGTGGTCAAATATGCCGAAGGCTCCTGCTTCGTGAAGTTCGGCGACACCCATGTGCTGGTGACCGCGAGCCTGGAGGAGCGATTGCCGCCCTGGCTGAAGGGACAAGGGCGCGGCTGGATCACCGCCGAATACGGCATGCTGCCGCGCGCCACCTCCGAGCGTACCCGCCGCGAGGCCACCGCCGGCAAACAGGGCGGCCGCACCGTCGAAATCCAGCGGCTGATTGGCCGCTCGCTGCGTTCGGTGGTCGACCTCACGGCGATGGGCGAGCGGCAGATCACCGTCGACTGCGACGTGATCCAGGCCGATGGCGGCACCCGCACCGCCTCCATCACCGGTGCCTGGGTGGCGCTCGCCGATTGCTTCACCTGGATGGCGGCACGCGACATGATCAAGGGCGCGGTGCATGGGCGCGTCTTGCGCGATCATATCGCCGCGGTGTCCTGCGGTGTCTGCAAGGGCACCGCGGTGCTCGATCTCGACTATGCCGAAGATTCGGAAGCCGACACCGACGCCAACTTCGTCCTCACCGGCGGCGGCCAGATCGTGGAAATCCAGGCCACCGCCGAGAAAGATCCGTTCAGCGAAGAGCAACTGCTGGCGCTGCTGGCGCTGGCGCGCAAGGGCATCGAGAAGCTGGTCGACTTGCAAAAGATGGCGGTGATGTGAGCCGGCTTCTCACGGGTCCCCTGGTCATCGCCACCCACAATCCCGGCAAGCTCGCCGAGATGCGCGAATTGCTGGCGCCCTACGGCATCGACACGCAATCGGCCGGCGAGCTTGGCCTCGCCGAGCCGCGGGAAACCGGCAAGAGCTTTGCCGCCAATGCGCGCATCAAGGCGCTGGCCGCGGCCAAGGCGGCCAATCGTGCCGCATTCGCCGATGACTCCGGCCTCGTCGTCGACGCGCTCGACGGCGAGCCCGGCATTCATTCCGCGCGCTGGGCCGGACCCGACAAGGATTTCCGCGGCGCCATGAACCGCATCCAGACGCTGCTGGTCGAGCGCGACGCCAAGACGCCGGCGCAAAGGCGCGCCCATTTCGTCGCCGCGCTGTGTCTAGCCTGGCCCGACGGCCACACGGAGGAATTCGAGGGCCGCGTCGATGGAACCGTAGCCTGGCCGCCGCGCGGCGATGCCGGCTTCGGCTACGATCCGCTGTTCCTGCCCGATGGCTTCACCCGCACTTTCGGCGAGATGAGCGCGCAGGAAAAACACGGTCTGCCGCCCAAAGGCGAGGGCCTGTCGCACCGCGCGCGCGCGTTTCTCAAACTGGCGGATGCGTGTTTGCAGCGCGCGCGTTGATTACAATTTTAACGACTTGTCCGCAGTAAATTGGCGCCCGCTCTAGCGTTGCCTGCGCGGCGCGGCCTATGATGCTTAACATGACCTTAACGAACCCCGTCGCCGTCGACCCGTTCGCAGTGTATGTGCACTGGCCGTTCTGCCTGTCGAAATGCCCCTATTGCGACTTCAACAGCCATGTGCGCCACGGCGGCATCGACGAGGCACGCTTCGTGCGCGCGTTCGAGACCGAAATCGCGACCACCGCCGAACGGGTGCCGGGGCGCAGCGTATCGAGTATCTTCTTCGGCGGCGGCACGCCGTCGCTGATGCAGCCGTCCTCGGTGCAGGCGATCCTCGACGCCATCGCCAGGCATTGGACCATCGCGGGCGACGCCGAGATCACGCTGGAGGCCAATCCGACCAGCGTCGAGGCCGGACGCTTCCGCGGCTATCGCGCGGCCGGCGTCAACCGCCTCTCGCTCGGCGTGCAATCGCTCGACGATGCGGTGCTCAAGGATCTCGGGCGCCTGCATTCGGTCGAGGAGGCGCTGGCCGCGATCGCGCTGGCGCGGTCCATCTTCCCGCGTTATTCGTTCGACCTCATCTATGCGCGGCCGCGGCAGATGCTCGAAGCCTGGGCTGTCGAACTCTCGCGCGCGCTCGCCGAGGCCGGCGATCATCTTTCGCTTTATCAACTGACCATCGAGCCGGAGACGCCATTCTTCGCCCTGCATACGGCCGGCAAGCTGACGCTGCCGGATGACGACCTGGCGCGCGATTTCTACGATCTCACGCAGACGATCTGCGGCGAGGCGGGGCTGGCAACCTATGAGATCTCCAACCACGCGCGCCCCGGCGGCGAATGCCGGCACAATCTCGTCTATTGGCGCGGTCACGACTATGCCGGCGTCGGTCCCGGCGCCCACGGCCGGCTGACGCTGAACGGCCGCCGCACCGCGACCGAGACCGACAAGCGGCCGGAAAGCTGGCTGATGCGCGTTGAAGGCACCGGCAGCGGTTTGATCGTCGACGAGAAGCTGAGTTCGAGCGAAGCAGCCGACGAATACCTGCTCATGGGGCTGCGGCTAGCCGAAGGCATCGATCCGGCGCGCTTCACCGCGATCAGCGGGCGCACGCTCGATCCCAAACGCATTGCCATTCTGCGCGAGGAAGGTGCCGTCGAAGCCACCGCCGACGGCCGCCTGCGGGTGACGCAATGGGGCTTCCCGGTGCTCGACGCGGTGGTCGCGGATTTGGCCGCTTAACTCACGTCCCCGGCCGGAACGACCGTGGCGCCGGGCTCACCACCTGGCCGCCGTTCGGCGTCACGCGCAGTACCGCAAGCCCGCGTTCGTTGGTGCCGTCGGCGCGGAAACGGAACACGCCGTCGATGCCGGCAAAGCCGGACGAATTGGTCAGGATCTGCTGGCTGAAGCGCTGCGCGCCTTGCGTCTTCACCAGCGCCGCCACCAACGCCACCGCGTCATAAGCGAGCGTCGCCGTGCGCACCGGCTCCTGACCGAAGCGCTGACGATAGCGCGTCGCGAAATTGTGGAAGCCGCTCGACTCCGGCGCGGCATACAGGCCGCCCTCCAACTGCCGGTCGGAGAACATGCGCGGATCGTCCCACAGCCCGGTGCCGAGCAATTGCACGCGCCTGAGGTTGACGTGGTCGGCGGCGAGCGCGCTCACCACCTGCGGCACGGCGTCGGCGCCGTCGGGAATGAAGATGTTGTCGACGCGGCCCGCCACCTGCGCGATCTTGTGCACCGGTTCGGCGATCTTGCTCGGATCGAGTGGATATTTCTCGATCGCCAGGATGCGGCCGCCATGGCGCGGCACTTCCTGCTGGAACGCGGCCTGCACCACCGAGCCATAGGCGTTGTCGGGCAAGAGCGCGGCGAACGAGCGCTTGCCCCGCGAAGTCGCGTACTCGACAATCCGTCTGACGTCGGAGGCCGGCAGGAAGCTCAACAGATAGACGCCGGGCGCGGCGACGCTGGCATCGGTCGAGAACGCGATCACCGGAATGCCGCGCTGACGCGCCACCTGGCCGACCGCGCTCACCGATTGCGCGAACAGCGGGCCGACGATGATCTCGGCGCCTTCGCTGATCGCCTGCTGCGCGCCGGCTTGCGCGCTTTGCGGATTGCCGGCGTCATCCTTCACCAGAAGCTGGATGTTCGGGTTCTTGAATTCGGCCAGCGCCATCTCGGCGGCATTCTTCATCGAGGTGGCGGCGACGCCGGCATTGCCCGGCGCCGACAGCGGCAGGATCAGGGCGACGCGAATCTGCCCGCTGCCGATCTGCGTACCCGGCTGCGCCTGGCCTGGCTGCTCGCCGGGCTGCGTGGCGCCCATCTGATTGAGGCTGTTGCTGGTGCAGGCCGTCAATGCGGCCAGCACGGCGACGGCGCTCAGCGGCGCCAATACCCTGCGCAAACCGCGCATCAGCGCTCCTCTTTGCTTCAGCGGCATCCCCAAAACGCTCGTTCCCCCCGTGACGGACCTATAACAGTCCTAACTATAATCTTCGATTTTGTCCTACAAAAGTTAAGGCAATGAAAATGAAAGGGAATTCGGCGCCAGCATGGCGTCCTGGCGGGCCCTCGGCTAGACTGCCGGGCATGGCCAGCGACAAACCCAGCTTGAGCGGCGCGAGCGCGCGCCAGTTTACGCTCAATGGCGCCGTCGTGGAGGCCAAACGACCCGCCGGCGGGCTCTATCTGGTGGCGACGCCGATCGGCAATCTGGGCGATATCACGCTGCGGGCGCTGGAAGTGCTGGCCGGCGCCGACGTCATCGCCTGCGAGGACACCCGCGTCACCCGCCGGCTGAGCGAGCGCTACGGCATCGCCACGCCGCTGACGCCCTATCACGAGCACAACGCCGCCGAGGCGCGGCCGAAGCTGCTCAAGCGCCTGGCCGAGGGCGAGGCGGTGGCGCTGGTCTCCGACGCCGGCACACCGCTCATCTCCGATCCCGGCTTCAAGCTGGTGCGCGAGGCCTGCGAGGCGCGGCACACCGTCACCGCCCTTCCCGGCGCGTCGGCGGTGCTGACGGCGCTGTCGGTCGCCGGCCTGCCAACCGACCGTTTCTTCTTCGAGGGCTTCCTGCCGCCCAAGCCCGCGGCGCGGCAGAAGCGCATCGCCGCGCTCGCCGCCATTCCGGCGACCCTGGTGCTGTTCGAGAGCGGCCCACGGCTTGCGGATACGCTCGCCGATCTCGCCGCGGGGCTGGGGCCCCGCGCGGCCGCGATCTGCCGCGAATTGACCAAGCTGCATGAGGAGATCCGCCGCGACGATCTCGCGACGCTGGCGCGTGATTACGCCGACGGCGCCGAAACGCGCGGCGAAATCGTAATCGTGGTGGCGCCGCCGGCCGACGAGGAAACGCGGGCAAGCGATGTCGACGACATGCTGCGCCAAGCGCTGGCGCGGGTCTCGGTCAAGGACGCGGTCGGCGAGGTGGCGCTGGCCACCGGGCGGCCGCGCCGTGAGGTCTATCGCCGTGCGCTGGAGCTGAGCAAGGATGGCGGCGATGGCGCGTGACGATGGTCGGCGGCCGCAAGCGACGCCGCTCGGCAAGCCGCCGTCGCGGCCGCTCCGACAAAAGCGCGACGCACGTCCGGAAAAGCTTGTCGCCTTTCAGCTCGGCATTTCGGCGGAAAGCCGCGCCGCCGCATTGCTCATCGCCAAGGGCTTTCGCATCCTGGCGCGGCGCTGCAAATCGCCGCTTGGCGAGATCGACATCATCGCCCGTCGCCGCCAGCTCCTGGTCTTCGTCGAGGTGAAGGCGCGCGCCGATCTCGACGACGCCGCGGAATCGGTGACGCCGCGCCAGCGTCAGCGCATTGCCGCGGCGGCGGAAGTCTGGCTGGCGAGCTATGGCGATCCCGCGTTTCGCGACATCCGCTTCGACGCCATCCTGGTCGCGCCCGGCAAGCTGCCGCGGCATATCCAGGGCGCGTTCGAGACGTAAATTACGCGCTCAGCCGATCGAAGAACTGGTCGACCTGCGCGCGAATGCGCCCGGCGACCTGGCCGAGATCGTCGGCCACATTCTTGACCACGCTGGCGCTGGCGCGGGTGGCGTCGGTGGCGTCGCCGACGCGACCGACTTCCTCGGCGGTTTCGGTGGTGCGCTTGGCGGCGATGTCGACGCTGCGGGCGATTTCGCTGGTGGCGGCGCCCTGCTCGGTGACCGCCGCGGCGATGGCGCCGCTGATTTCGCCGATTTCGCGGATGATGGTTTCGATCGAGGTGATCGCCTCGATCGAGCGCTCGGTGGCGCGCTGCATGCCGGCGATCTGGGCGCTGATTTCTTCGGTGGCGCGGCTGGTCTGGCCGGCCAGCGCCTTCACCTCGCCGGCCACCACCGCGAAGCCGCGGCCGGCTTCGCCGGCGCGCGCCGCCTCGATGGTGGCGTTGAGCGCCAAGAGATTGGTCTGCTCGGCGATGTCGGTGATCAGCTTGACCACGTCGCCGATGCGCGCGGCCGCCTCGTCCAGTTCCTTGACCGCGAGATTGGTGCGGCCGGCCTCGTTCACCGCCTTGCCGGCGATCGCGTTCGACTGCGCCACCTGGCGGTCGATCTCGTTGACCGACGCCGACAGCTCGTCGGCGGCCGAGGCGATGTCGCGCACATTGCTGGAGGCTTCCGCGGAGGCGGAGGCGGCGCCTTCGGTCTTGGCCGCGGCATGGTCGGCGGCGCCGGCGAGCTGGGTCGAGGCCGCCAGCATCTGATCGGATATGCGGCCGAGCTCGGACAGCGTCGCTTCCACCTCGGCGGAGAAGCGCGCGATTTCCGCCGACATCTGCTCCTGCTGGCGCGCCCGCGTATCGGCATCGTCGAGCACCGTGCGGTTGAGCTCGGCATTATGGTTCATGGCGTCGCGGAAGACGCCGATCGAACGCGCCAGCGCGCCGATCTCGTCGCCGCGCTGGCTGAACGGAATGACGATGCCGGCGTCGCCCGCGGCCACCGCCGCGGTGACGCGGGTGATATCGGCGAGCGGCCGCGCCACGCTGCGCGCGATCATCAGCACGCCGGCGACCGCCAGCAGCACGGCAAAGTGCCGCCAGCACGGAGAGCCACAGCGCGGTGTGGCCGATGCCCTCGTCGATCTGGGCGTAGAGCTGCTGGGCGTGCGCCGTATATCTTTGGCCGAGCTTCTTCACCGCGCCGCTGAGCGCCGCGCGCTTCCGCTCGATCTGATTCTTAACGGCGAAGGCGTGCGCGCTCTGCGGCCCCGCGTCATGGGCGATGCGCGCGATTTGCGGCAACAGCGTGCGCAATTCGCCGATCTGCACCGCCAGCCGGCTGAAATCGGCGGCATCGCCGATGCCGACACTGAGCTGCCATTCGGAAACCGCGCTGCCGATGCTGTCATTGACCTTGAGCAGCGCCTGCGCGTGCTCGTTTGCCATCGCGGGACCTTGCGCCAGCGCGATGCCGCGCGATTCCAGCATCACGGCGAAGAGCAGCCCGCCGATCCGCTCCATGGCGCGGCTGCCGGCATTGGCGGATTGGAATTCCGCGGTGAGCGCGGCATGCTGGCGCGCGTTGAGCACGGCGACCGCCGACAGCGCCAGCGTCACGGTGGCCATCAGGGCAAAGATCGCATAGAGCTTGGCGGCGATCGAAAGCTTCGGCAATGTCACGAAACGACCCCACCCACCTGACACCGGTCCCGGGCCGCGATAGTGGCGGTAAAACCTTAATGCTTTGTTTTCCTTAAGTCTCCAGCCCTGCAAAAGGGCCGAACCCGGCCAGTGAGACCCCTATGAGCCTGAATGTCGTGGTGCAGATGGATCCGATCGAGCGGATCAATATCAAGGGCGATTCGACCTTCGCCCTGCTGTTGGAAGCGCAGAAGCGCGGCCATCGGCTCTGCTATTACACGCCCGACCGGCTGGCGCTGCTCGACGGCCACGTCTTCGCCAGGGTGCAAGATCTCAGCGTGCGTGACAGTGCCGGCGACTATTTCACGCTTGGCGAGCCGCGGCGCGCCGAACTGACCGAATTCGACGTGGTGCTGCTGCGCCAGGACCCGCCCTTCGACCTCGCTTATGTGACCTCGACGCACCTGCTCGAGCGCATCCATCCGCAGACGCTGGTGGTCAACGACCCGGCCAGCGTGCGCAACGCGCCGGAGAAGGTCTTCGTCACCGAGTTTCCCGACTTGATGCCGGCGACGCTGATCACCCGCGACCTTGCCGAGATTCAAGCGTTCCGCGCCGACCCATCGCGACATCGTGTTCAAGCCGCTCTACGGCCACGGCGGCGGCGCCGTGTTCCGCGTCACCCATGACGACCTCAATTTCGGCTCGCTCTACGACATGTTCGCCAATACGTTCCGCGAGCAATGGGTGGTGCAGGCCTTCCTGCCCAACATCAAGCAGGGCGACAAGCGCATCATCCTGGTCGACGGCGACTATGCCGGCGCGGTCAACCGCATCCCGGCGGCCGACGATCTGCGCTCCAACATGGTGCGCGGCGGCGCGCCGGCGGCGACCGAACTCTCAGCCCGTGAGCGGCACATTTGCGAGACCATCGGCCCGGCGCTGCGCGAGCGTGGGCTGTTGTTCGTCGGCATCGACGTGATCGACGGCTATCTCACCGAGATCAACGTCACCTCACCGACCGGCATTCGCGCGGTGAAGAACTTCGGCGGCGCCGACATCGCGGCGCTGATCTGGGACAAGATCGAGACAAAGCGCGCCTCAGTGCGTTAGCGCCGGTCGTTCCGCATCGCCGACATCCGCCAGCGCCAGCCGCCGCCAGTAACGCGGGCCGTGCTGCACTTCCCACAGCAGTTCCTCGACGTCGCAACAGGCTTCTTCCGCCTCGAGCCGGGCGGCCCGCGCCTGTTCGACTTCCTGGGCCAATGCCTTGCTGTCGATCATGGCCAAAACGCTCCCCTGTTCGGCTTTTGAAAAATCCTACCCTGAGTCGTTTTGTTCTGCAAATGTTCTTGCCGCACTTGCGCGTTTCCGCTACCCTGGCTTGTATCGGGGTGAGGGAACCATGGTCGAGCGTGTCGCAACCGTCGCCTTCGAGGGGATCGAGGCCCGTGCCGTCGACGTGCAGGTGCAGGTCGCGCCCGGCCTGCCCGCCTTCAATATCGTCGGCCTGCCCGACAAGGCCGTCTCCGAGGCCAAGGAGCGTGTGCGCGCCGCCCTGGTCGCCTCCGGTCTGGCACTGCCCGCTCGCCGCATCACCGTCAATCTGGCGCCCGCCGACCTGCCCAAAGAAGGCAGCCACTACGATTTGCCGATCGCGCTCGGCCTGATGGCGGCGATCGGCGCGCTGCCGGCCGACGCCATTGCCGGCTATACCGTGCTCGGCGAGCTCGGCCTCGACGGCTCGATTGCCGCGGTCGCCGGCGTGTTGCCGGCGGCCATCGGCGCCAATGCGCGCGGGCAAGGACTGATCTGCCCGTCAGTCTGCGGGCCGGAGGCGGCCTGGGCCTCGCCGGAGATCGACATCATCGCCGCCCGCTCGCTGATCCAGCTCGCCAACCATTTCAAGGGCACGCAGGTGCTCACCCGGCCGCAGCCGAAAATCCGCGAGCTCGACGGCGTGCCGCTCGACCTTGCCGACATCAAGGGCCAGGAGAGCGCCAAGCGCGCGCTCGAAGTCGCCGCCGCCGGCGGTCATAACCTCTTGATGGTGGGCCCGCCCGGTGCCGGCAAGTCGATGCTGGCGGCGCGGCTGCCCTCGATCCTGCCGCCGCTGACGCCGGCCGAATTGCTCGAAGTCTCGATGATCGCTTCCGTCGCCGGCGAGATCAAAGGCGGCGCGCTCACCAACCAGCGGCCGTTCCGTTCGCCGCATCATTCCGCCTCGATGCCGGCGCTGGTCGGCGGTGGCTTGCGCGCGCGGCCGGGCGAGATTTCGCTCGCGCATAACGGCGTCTTGTTCCTCGACGAGCTGCCGGAATTCTCAGGGTCCGTGCTCGACTCGCTGCGCCAGCCGCTGGAGACCGGCGAGGTCGCCATCGCGCGGGCCAATCACCGCATCACCTATCCGGCGCGCTTCATGCTGGTCGCCGCCATGAATCCGTGCCGCTGCGGCCGCGCCAACGATCCGGGCTTTGCCTGCCGGCGCGGGCCCAATGCGCGCTGCGCCGCCGATTATGAGGCGCGGCTGTCGGGGCCGTTGCTCGATCGTATCGATCTGCATATCGAGGTGCCGGCGGTGACCGCTGCCGACCTCATCCTGCCGCCGCCGTCGGAAGGCAGCCGCGAAATTGCCGCGCGCGTGGCGCGCGCCCGCGACATCCAGCTGGAGCGCTACGCCGCCCGCGGCCTGCCCGCCGTGCGCACCAACGCGCAGGCCGCCGGACCGGTTCTGGAAGAAATCGCGCGCGCCGACGCGGCCGGCATGAGCCTGTTGCGCGATGCCGCCGACGCCATGCGGCTGTCCGCGCGCGGTTATCATCGCGTGCTCCGCGTCGCGCGCACGCTCGCCGATCTCGATGGCGTCGCGCATGTCGGGCGCGTGCATCTCGCCGAAGCGCTGTCCTATCGCGCGCTCGCCGACGAGGTGCGCCGCGCCGCTTAGCGCCGCGCAAGTTCCGCACACCCGGCGCCTTAACCGTCTCTTCACCACGTTCGCGCAACCGCCGCGGGCAACCGCCGCGGCCAATAAAATTGCAAGACACCATGCGTTACATGAGGTCTCGAAGGGTCGTGCCTCATGCCTGCGAAATCCAACACCTCGACCGTTTCCGCTTTCCGCACGCGCCAGCGCAATCTGCGCGCGCTGATCCTGTTCGGCCGCGCGGTGATGACGACGCTGGCGGTGATTTCGGGCGCGCTCGGCTTCCTCACCGGCATCCAGATCCAGCGTTCCAACTACGACCCCTATGCCTACGCCACCGGCACCGGTGCTTTGTTCGCCGCCGCCTGCGCCGGCCTCGCCTTCATGATGGTACGCCGGCGCATCCTGCTCGAAAGGCTGCGCCGTACCGAAGCGCGCGCCGACGAACTCGCCGACAGCAATTGGGAATTGCGCGAGGCGGCTGAACACGCCAACAGCCTGTTGGAAGCGCAAGGCGACCTCATCGTGCGCCGCGACGCGCAGGGCCGCGTCACCTATGCCAATGACGCCTTTTGCGCGTTGAGCGGCCGCAAGCGCGACGCACTGATCGGCCAGGCGGGTACGCTCACCGTGCTCGAACAGGGCGAGGTCACCGTGCTCGCCGACGGCACGCGCATTTACGATCAGAAGATCGCCTGCGGCACGGCGGCGCGCTGGATCGCCTGGCGCGAGGTCGCGGTGCGCAGCGAGACCGGCAGCGACGTGCAAGGCGTCGGCCGCGACGTCACCGACCGCGTCGAGGCCGAGCATGCCTTGGCGCTGGCGCGCGATCAGGCCGAGGCCGCCAACCGCGCCAAGTCGCACTTCCTCGCCACTGTGAGCCACGAGATCCGCACGCCGCTCAATGGCATGCTCGGCATGGCCGACCTTCTGCTCGACACGCAGCTCACCGCCGAGCAGCTCAACTATGCCAAGGCGGCAAAGACGTCGGGCGAGACCTTGCTGTCGCTGATCGAGGAGATCCTCGACTTCTCCAAGATCGAAGCCGGCAAGCTCGACCTGGAGAGCAGTCCCGTCGCGCTCGACGCGCTGGTCGAGGAGGCGGTCGAATTACTCAGCCCGCGCGCGCAAGGCAAGGGCATCGAGATCGCGAGTTTTATCGACGAGCGCTTGCCGGCCCAGGTGATCGGCGACAGCGCGCGCCTGCGCCAGGTGCTGCTCAACCTCGCCGGCAACGCCATCAAATTCACCGAAACCGGCGGCGTGGCGGTGATCGTCGAGCCGGGCACGCGTCCGGGCGCGGTGTGTCTGTCGGTGCGCGACACCGGCATCGGCATCAAGGGCGAGGACCAGGACCGCATCTTCCGCGATTTCGAGCAGGCCGACGGTTCGCGCGCGCGCAAGTTCGGCGGCACCGGTCTCGGCCTCGCCATCACCAAGCGCATCGTCGAACGCATGGCCGGCACCATCGCGCTGGAAAGCGCGCCCGGCGTCGGCACCACCTTCACGGTCAGCCTGCCGCTGCCGGCGGCACCCGCCGATGGCATGCCGACGCCCTTGGCTACGCCCGATCTCGGCGGCAAATCGGTGCTCATCGTCTCGCCGGCGGAAATCGAAGCCAGCCTGTTGGCGCGCCGCCTCGGACACTGGGGCGCGCGCACCTGCGCCGTGGTCGACGCCAGCATCGCGGCCGCGCTGCTGCCGGAGCGGGCCTGGGATGCCGTGCTGGTCGATTTCTCGCTTGTTGCGGCCATGGCCGCGAAGGTCGACATGGCGACGCTCACGGTGCCGCGGCGTATCGCGTTGATCGCGCCCAGCGAACGGCATGAATACGCCGCGCAGCGGCACGGATTTACCGGCTATCTGGTCAAACCGGTGCGCGCGGCCTCGCTTGCCGCACGCTTTGCCGACGACGACGCCATCGCGCCGGCCACCGCGGTCCGTGCCGACGCGACTGACGACACAACTAGCACACCGCCCAACAAACCGCTGTCGGTGCTGGTGGCCGAAGACAACGAGATCAACGCCCTGCTCGCGCGCACGCTGCTGACGCGGCTCGGTCATCGTCCAAGCGTCGCCGAGAATGGCGAAGCCGCGGTGCAATCCTGGTCGAGCGCGCAAAGCGCCGGCACGCCCTATGACCTGGTATTGATGGACGTGCAGATGCCGGGCATGGATGGGTTGGAGGCAGCGCGCCGCATCCGCGTCGCCGAAGCGCAGGCCGGGGCCAAACCGGTGCGCATATTGGCGCTGACCGCCAACCCCGCCGAAGAGCCGGCCTGCCGCGCCGCCGGTATGGATGGGCTCCTGGTCAAGCCGCTCGACCGCGAGCGATTGAGCGAGGCGATCGGCGCCCTGGTGCGGTCATCCACTGCCTGCCTTGCCGCTTGAGCCGCCATCTTCAGCTTGTCATAATCCTTGTCATAATTCCGTATCGAGCCCGTGGTGTAGGGACGATATTGGCCGGTATGCGCCGATTCTCTGTGCTCGGCTTTTCGGCCAGTTCCGCCTTGTCTAGCGTCGTCAGGGAACCAAAACCGCCATGGCAAGCCGCGTTCCCATTCACCCGCCCCGCCGCCTGTTCGAGCGATTCCGATCGATGCCGCTGTCGCCGACCGGTGTTTCCGGCCTGTTGTCCTCATTGCAAGCTTATGGCGGCTTGCAGTCCTTCGCGGCGCGCGCCCACCGGCCATCGCAGACGCTCGGCCGCGTCGGTTCCCTGGAGGTGCGCCTGGCGCAGACCGCCGCCGAAGTGCGCCAAGCGCAGAAGTTGCGCTACCGCGTGTTCTATCAAGAGGGTTCGGCCATCCCCAATCCGGGCCGGCTGTTCGCCCGCCGCGATGTCGATGCCTATGACGCGATCTGCGATCACCTCTTGGTGATCGATCACGCCGCGCGCGACACCCATCCCGGCCGGCCGGTGGTGGTCGGCACCTACCGGCTGCTACGCCAATCGCTGGCCGAGGACTTTGGCGGCTTCTACACCGCAGGCGAGTTCGACATCGGCGGGCTGATCACGCGCCACAACAAGATGCAATTCCTCGAGCTCGGCCGCTCCTGCGTGCTGGCGCCCTATCGCAACAAGCGCACCGTCGAACTGCTCTGGCACGGCATCCACGCCTATGTGCTGCAGAACCACTGCGATGTGTTGATCGGTTGCGCCAGCCTCGATGGCACCGAGCCCAAGCAACTGGCGCTGCCGCTGTCCTTCCTGCATCACTATGCGCGGGCGCCGGAGGAGTGGCGGGCGCGCGCGCTACCGGAGCGCTATGTCGAGATGAACCGCGTCTCCAAGGAGACAATCGATCCCAAGGCGGCGCTGCGCATGCTGCCGCCGCTGGTCAAAGGCTATCTGCGGCTCGGCGCCTATATCGGCGACGGCGCCGTGGTCGATTATGAATTCGGCACCACCGACGTGCTGGTGGTGCTGCCGTTCTCGGTGATCCAGAAGCGCTATTTCGAGCACTTCGATCTGAGCCGCCGCGCGGCGTAGTTTCCAACCATAAGCGTTGTCGTCGTCATGCCCGGCCTTGTCCCGGCCATGACGAAACGAAATGCACGCGCGCGCCCTGGAACGACGGGCTTCACAACCGCCGCAGCGACACTTCCTGCACCATATGGTTGGCGCTCTTATTGAGGATCAGGTCGGCGCGCAGGCGGGTCGGCAGGATATTTTCGTGCAGATTGACCAGGTTGATGCGTTCCCAGATCGACACCGCGGTCTCGGTGGCTTCCGTGTCCGACAGGTTCGAATAGCGGTGGAAGTAGGATTTCGGATCGCGGAAGGCGGTGCCGCGCAGCGTCAGGAAACGATGGATATACCAAGCGCGCAGCACGTCCTCGGCGGCGTCGAGATAGACCGAGAAATCGAAGAAGTCGGATACGAACGGGATCGCCTTGCCGTCCTTGGGCAGCCGCCCGGTCTGCAGCACGTTCAGGCCCTCGACGATGAGGATGTCCGGCCGGTCGACCTCAACCCATTGATTGGGGATCACGTCATAGATGAGATGCGAATAGATCGGCGCCCGCGCCGGCCGCCGTCCGGCCTTGACGTCGGTGAGGAAGCGCAACAGCGCCGGCAGGTCATAGCTTTCGGGAAAGCCCTTCTTCTCCATCAGGCCTTCGCGATCGAGCACGGCATTGGGGAAGAGGAACCCGTCGGTAGTGACCAGATCGACCTTGGGAACGTTCGGCCAGCGCGCTAGCAGCGCCTGCAGCACGCGCGCGGTGGTCGACTTGCCGACCGCCACCGAGCCGGCGACGCCGATCACATAGGGCATCTTGATGTCTTCGGTGCCGAGGAAGCGTTGCTGGGCGCGGAACAGTCGCTGGGTCGCCGCCACATACATCGACAACAAGCGCGACAACGGCAGGTAGATGTCCTCCACCTCCTTCATGTCGAGGCGGTCGTGCAGCGAACGCAGCCGGGTGACCTCTTCCGAGGTCAAGGTCATCGGCGTGTCGTCGCGCAGCGCCGCCCATTGCTCGCGGGAGAAGGTGCTGTAGGGCGAGAGGACTTCTTCGGTACGCTGTTCCATGCCGGGGGGTTCCGCGCGGGCCTATTTCCGCCCGGCCTTTTCCTGATGCCCGCTCTGCGCGGTGCGCTGTTCCAGCGCCGCCTCGACCTCGGCGAGCGTCACCCCGCGCGCCTGCAATAAGACCAGCAGATGATAGATGAGGTCGGCGGCCTCCGAAACCACGCGGGTCTTGTCCTCCTGCACGGCGGCAAGAGCGGTCTCAAAGGCTTCCTCGTTGAGCTTCTTGGCGCAGTGGGCAACGCCCTTGTCGATGAGCGAACGGGTATAGGAGTTCGGCCGCGCTCGCCGTGGCGCGCTCGTGGACCCGCTTTTCCAGATCGGACAAGGTGAATGGCGGCATGCCGGGTTCCTTCGCGCCGGGTCTTTAGCAGCTTTGCCCACGCTCGTCATTCCGGGTC
Source organism: uncultured Pseudomonadota bacterium (assembly GCA_963782145.1). GTDB lineage: Bacteria > Pseudomonadota > Alphaproteobacteria > Rhizobiales > Xanthobacteraceae > Pseudolabrys. Next base: position 139,965 of record CAWAIV010000020.1, on the reverse strand, counting down.
CGGCCTTAGGGCCGATCCCGGAATAACAGGCATGCCCTAGGCATCCAGCCGCATCGGCAGCCCGGCTTTGGCCATGTAAAGCTTGGCCTCGCGCACCGAATGCTCGCCGAAATGGAAGATCGAGGCCGCCAGCACCGCGGTGGCGTGGCCGTCGCGGATGCCCGCGACCAGGTGGTCGAGCGTGCCGACCCCGCCGGAGGCGATCACCGGCACGCTGACGGCGTCCGCCACCGCCCGGGTGAGCGCGATATCGAAGCCGGAGCGGGTGCCGTCGCGGTCCATGGAGGTGAGCAGGATCTCGCCGGCGCCGAGCGCCACCACTTCCTTGGCGTAGGCGACCGCGTCGATGCCGGTCGGGTGGCGGCCGCCATGGGTGAAGATTTCCCAGCGGTCCGGGCCGCGCGCGACCTGCTTGGCGTCGATCGCCACCACGATGCACTGGTCGCCGAACTTTTCCGCCGCTTCCTTGACGAAAGCGCGGCGCGCCACCGCGGCCGTGTTGATCGAAACCTTGTCGGCGCCGCAGGTCAACAGCTTGCGGATGTCGTCGACGGTGCGCACGCCGCCGCCGACGGTGAGCGGCATGAAACAGGCCTGCGCGGTGCGCCGCACGACGTCGTAGATGGTATCGCGGTTTTCGTGGCTGGCGGTGATGTCGAGAAAGCAGAGCTCGTCGGCGCCGGCGGCGTCATAGGCGATGGCCGCTTCCACCGGATCGCCGGCGTCGCGCAGGTTGACGAAATTGATGCCCTTGACCACGCGGCCGTCTTTGACATCGAGGCAGGGAATGACGCGGACTTTGAACATATCTCACACCGCCGCCTTGGCGCCGCGGAGTAATCTCAGCGCCTCGGCCACATCCAGCCGTCCGTCATAGAGCGCGCGGCCGGCGATGGCGCCTTCGAGCTTCGCCGCGCGCGGCTCCAGCAGCGCCTTGATGTCCTCGATCGAGGCCAAGCCGCCCGAGGCAATCACCGGAATGGAGATCGCCTCGGCGAGCGCAATGGTGGCATCGAGATTGAGACCTTGCAGCATCCCGTCGCGCGCAACGTCGGTATAGATGATGGCGGCAACGCCGACGTCCTCGAAACGCTTGGCGATCTCCAGCGCCGACAATTCCGAGGTCTCTGCCCAGCCCTCGACCGTTACCTTGCCGTCGCGCGCGTCGAGCCCGACCGCGACCTGGCCCGGATAGTCGCGCGCGGCCTGCTTGACGAAGGGCGGATCGCGCACAGCGGCAGTACCGATGATGACGCGGGTGACGCCCTTCTCGAGCCATGCTTCGACCGTCGCGGTGTTGCGGATGCCGCCGCCGAGCTGCACCGGAATGGCGATGCTTTCGAGAATGCGGTCGACCGCGTCGGCATTGACCGGCTTGCCGGCAAAGGCCCCGTCGAGGTCGACGATGTGCAGATAATCGAAGCCCTGTTGCTCGAAGGCGGTCGCCTGCGCCGCCGGATCGCGATGGAACACGGTGGCGCGCGCCATGTCGCCCTGCTGCAGCCGCACGGCGAGGCCTTCCTTCAGATCGATGGCGGGGAAAAGGATCACTTTTAATCTCCCCCTTTTGGGGAGGGTCGCTCACCGAGCGAACGCGAGGTGAGTGGGGTGGGGGTGATCGCGATGAGCCCCACCCGCTCGCGACCTGCGGTCACTCGCCGCCCTCCCCACAAGGGGGAGGGCAAAGCGCGCGAGATGATGCTCACAAAACCCAATTCCATCATGGCATCCATTTCAAAAAATTCGCGATCAGCGCCAGTCCCAGCCGCTGGCTCTTCTCCGGGTGGAATTGCGTACCCACCATGTTGTCGCGACCGACGATGGCCGTGAGCGGGCCGCCATAATCGGCCTGCGCCACCAGGTCGGCGTGGTGCGCCGGCTTGAGCTCGTAGGAATGTACGAAATAGGCATGCAGCCCGTCCGGTCCCAGCGGCAGGTCGGCGAGCAATGGATGGGGGCTGAGCATGTTGAGCGTGTTCCAGCCCATATGCGGGATCTTCAAGCTCGCGTCGTTCGGCGCGATGCGGTCGACATCGCCGGCGATCCAACCCAGCCCTGGTGTCACCTGATATTCGCGCCCGCGCTCGGCCATCAGCTGCATGCCGACGCAGATGCCGAGGAAGGGCCGTCCGCGCTGCAGCACCGTTTCGTTGAGCGCTTCGACCATGCCGGGGATGTCGTCGAGCCCGCGGCGGCAGTCGGCGAAGGCGCCGACGCCCGGCAGTACCACGCGCGCGGCGGCGGCCACCTTTTGCGGATCGCTGGTAACCAGGATCGCCTCGGCGTGCCCGCTATCGCGGGCGGCGCGCTCGAAGGCTTTCGCCGCCGAATGCAGATTGCCGGAGCCGTAGTCGACAATGGCGACGCTCATGACGCGTTTCCGGGCTCCGGGAACAGGCCGATGACGTCGGTGCCGGAAGGCGGCCCGCGCCGCACAGGCGTGGCATAGACCGGCTCGGACGCTGGCGGCGGGGGCGATGCCGGCGGCGTTGCCGGCGCACCACCGCGTTTGACCCATTCGCCGAAGAAGCGCCGCTCCGCCGTTTCGCGATCCTCGGCGACCACGAAGCCGAGCATCCGCCAGCGGCGGCGGGCAAGCGTCCAGCGCCGCAGCGAGGCGGCTTCGAAGCCGACGAGCAGCGCCACGGCCGCGCTCACCAGGAATTGCACCGTCAGCGGCACGCCGGCGAGCTTGAGCGCCAGACCGAGCGCGCCGACGAGCACGAGATAGAGCACGAATACCAGCCACAACCGCTTCACCAGCAGCCAGAGCGGCGCCAGCAGAAAGGCCCAGAAATAGAACCCGTCGCGCACGAACAGAAAGCGCTCGGGGCTGGCGCTTTCACCATTGCGCGGCGGCGGTGCATGCACGGTGTAAGTGGGCATACGGCGCTCTCTTCACCCTCCCCCTTGCGGGGAGGGTCGTTTGCCGAGCGTTAGCGAGGCAAACGGGGTGGGGTCCTCGTTACTTAAGGTCTCACGTCACAAATCGCACGTACCCTCGCCCGCTCGCGACCTGCTGTCGCTCGCTGCCCTCCCCATGAGGGGAGGACAAGCTCATCCCCCCAACGAGCCCTTGGTCGACGGCACCTCGTCCTTGGCGCGCGGATCGATGGCCACCGCCGCACGCAACGCGCGCGCCAGCGCCTTGAAGCAGGACTCGGCGATATGGTGGTCGTTGGTGCCGTACAGCGTCTCCACATGCAGCGTAATGCCGGAATTCATGGCGAAGGCCTGGAACCATTCCTGCACCAGCTCGGTGTCGAAACTGCCGACCTTGTCGCGCACGAACTCCGCCTTGAACACCAGGAACGGCCGCCCGGAAATATCGAGCGCCACGCGCGTCAGCGCCTCGTCCATCGGCACATGCACGTCGGCATAGCGAGTGATGCCCTTCATGTCGCCGAGCGCTTGGCGGACCGCGGCGCCGAGCGCGATGCCGACATCCTCGGTGGTGTGGTGGTGGTCGATATGCAGGTCGCCCTTGGCCTTCACCGTGATGTCGATGCGCGAATGCCGCGCCAGGAGATCGAGCATGTGGTCGAGGAAGCCGATGCCGGTTGCAACCTCGCTGCGCCCCGCGCCGTCGAGGTCGACCGCGACCGCGACGTCGGTTTCCTTGGTCTTGCGCTTCACATTGCCTTGCCGCATGGCGAACCCCTGAAATCGCGCGCCTTTTATCAGGGGTTGGCCGGATTTGCCACCGTGCCCCCACCCTTTGCCGCAATCGGGGTGCAAGACCGCGGTTGGCGGCATCCCACGCCCGCAACCGGCACGGATTTGCGCCCGGGCCCTCCAGCCCCTAAATCAAGGGCTCACGAGGCCCTTTGAATGCAAAACCCCACCGAAATGTCCGCAAGTCCCACCTGGCACGGCACCACCATCCTCACCGTCCGCAAGGGCGGCAGCGTGGTGATCGGTGGCGACGGCCAGGTCACCATCGGCCAGACCATCGTCAAGGCCAACGCCAAGAAGGTGCGCCGGCTCGGCAAGGGCGACGTGATCGGCGGCTTCGCCGGCGCCACCGCCGACGCGTTTACCTTGTTCGAACGGCTGGAAGCCAAGCTCGAGCAGTATCCCGGCCAACTCACCCGCGCCGCGGTCGAGCTGGCCAAGGACTGGCGCACCGACCGCTATCTGCGCCGCCTGGAAGCCATGATGATCGTCGCCGACGTCCAGGTGACGCTGGTCTTGACCGGCACGGGCGACGTGCTGGAGCCGGAGAATGGCGTCTCCGGCATCGGCTCCGGCGGCAACTACGCGTTCGCCGCCGCGCGTGCGCTGCTCGACGGGCCGCAGGACGCCGAAGCCATCGTTCGCAAGTCGCTCGACATCGCGGCGGATATCTGCGTCTACACCAACCGCAATGTGACTATCGAGAGTTTGAAGACAAGTTGAGGCTGTCATGCCCCGCGCAAGCGGGGCATCCAGGAATCGCCGGCATGAGCGATATCGCGAGACCGGGGTTTCTGGATCGTCCGCCTTCGCGGACGATGACACAGAGAGTACGAGGACTATGACCGACTTCTCCCCCCGCGAAATTGTTTCCGAACTCGACCGCTTCATCGTCGGCCAGGGCGACGCCAAGCGCGCGGTCGCCATCGCGCTGCGCAACCGTTGGCGCCGCCTGAAACTCGACGACAAGCTGCGCGAGGAAGTGCTGCCGAAGAACATCCTGATGATCGGGCCGACCGGCGTCGGCAAGACCGAGATTTCGCGGCGGCTGGCCAAGCTCGCCGCCGCCCCCTTCCTCAAGGTGGAGGCCACCAAATTCACCGAGGTCGGCTATGTCGGCCGCGACGTCGAGCAGATCGTGCGCGATCTGGTCGAGATCGCCATCGCGCTCACCCGCGACAGAAAGCGAAAAGACGTGCAGGCGCGCGCCGAACTGGCCGCGGAAGAGCGCGTGCTCGACGCCCTGGTCGGGCCCGGCTCCAGCCCCGCCACGCGCGAAAGCTTCCGCAAGAAACTGCGCGCCGGCGAGCTCAACGACAAGGAGATCGAGATCGAGGTGCAGGCCTCCGGCTCCGGCATGCCGATGTTCGACATCCCCGGCATGCCCGGCGCGCAGATGGGGGCCATCAATATCGGCGATATTTTCGGCAAGCTCGGCGGCGGCCGCAGCAAGACGCGGCGTGTCACCGTGGTGGATTCGCACGACATCCTGGTCAACGAGGAAAGCGACAAGCTGCTCGACACCGACCAACTCACCCAGGAAGCCATCCGTGTCGTCGAGCAAAACGGCATCGTCTTCCTCGACGAGATCGACAAGATCTGCGCGCGCGAGGGCCGCTATGGCGGCGACGTGTCACGCGAGGGCGTGCAGCGCGATCTGCTGCCGCTGATCGAGGGCACCACGGTGGCCACCAAGCATGGGCCGGTGAAGACCGACCACATCCTGTTCATCGCCTCCGGCGCCTTCCATATTTCCAAGCCCTCCGACCTGCTGCCGGAATTGCAGGGGCGGCTGCCGATCCGCGTCGAACTGAAGGCGCTCACCCGCGACGACATGCGCCGCATCCTCACCGAGCCGGAAGCCTCGCTGATCAAACAATATGTCGCCCTGCTCGCCACCGAAGGCGTCACCCTCGATTTTACCGAGGACGCCATCGATGCCATCGCCGATATCGCGGTGGCGGTGAATTCGGCTCGGTAGAAAATATCGGGGCGCGGCGGCTGCAGACGGTGATGGAGCGGGTACTGGACGAGGTGTCCTTCGCCGCTCCCGACCGCTCCGGCGAGACGGTGAAGATCGACGCCGCCTATGTGCAGCTGCATATCGGCGATCTGGCCAAGAATACCGATCTCAGCCGCTTCATCCTCTGACGCCGGGATCCGTCGCGGCCTGCAGGGACGGTATTAGATTACTGGATTTGCAACCGTATACACGTAACAATTGAAGGCTGCCGGGCCGAATGTCCGGCAGTCCCGCTATCTGGGCTGCGGCGGCATGGCCAGAAAGACCGCGCCCACCGAAGTTCCCAAAAGGATGCTAAACAACTGAAATATTCTGTGATGATAGAGGTATTTCAACCGACTCTTGCATAAGTTGCAATCTAGATGACAAATCCAGATTTACAGGGAGCGCTAAAACCGCAATAAATATTCGACTGAGGAGCGTATCCCATGTCGACGGATGTCCGGGGCGATCCGACAGGTGATGCTGCGACCACCGGGTTGACCCCAGGCGAGCATTTGCGGGCGGAGTTCGAGCGGCTCGGCCTCGATCAGGTGGCGGTCAGCGAAGCCACCGGCGTCTCGCGGCAATCGATCAATTACATCGTCAACGGCCGCCAGCCGATCTCGCGCGCCATGGCCGCCAAGCTCGGCCGCCTCACCGGCCACGCGCCCGACTACTGGCTGCGCGCCTCCTTCCCGCGCCGACACGGCGCCATCGCGGTCGACGACAAGCGCGCCGCCACCGCACCGGCGGGCGCCGGCGTGCTGGTGAACCATCAAATCATTCGCGCCATCAAGGACGACGTCATCGCCATCGAGCCGTTCGACGAGACCAATGTGCAGCTCGCCTCCATCGACCTCACGCTCGACGATTTCATCGACACCACCGCCGGCGAGCACATCGACGTGACCGCGGGGCAGAGCTTCATCCTGGCAGCCGGGCAGACCGTCATCGTCACCACCAAGGAATGGGTCGAGTTTCCGCAAGACCATATCGGTCGCGTCGGCGCCATGGCGAGCCTCGCCCGGCGCGGCATCATGACGTCGCATGGCCTGCAAATAGACCCCGGTTTTCAAGGCGATTTGCAATTCTGCCTGTTCAATGCCGGCGGCAGCGATTTCACGCTGCGCGGCGGCATGCCGATCATCAGCATCGAGATCATGCCGCTCGGCGCCACGCCGACGCCCGTCGAACACGCCGCCAAGCATCTGCGCGAGGCCGGCGCGCGCGAGAACGTGGTGCCGTTCCGCAATGCCGCCTGCGAGCGGTTGATCCGCGACGCGGTGCGCACGCGCGTGAGCATGGATATGAAAGGCGACAAGACCGAAGCCCGCATTCCCGAATCTCAATCTCGCCTTCGAGGCGCATTCCGCCGATGCCGCGCTCGATGCCGTGGTGGACGGCGCGCTCGCCGGCTTGCAGCTCCTGCGCGCGCGGCCGGACGCGGCGCGCGAGGAGCACAAGAGATATTCGCAGTTCTTCGGCGACATCGCCGACCGCCTGCATCTCGACGGCGAGCAGGCGCGGCGGGCGGTGCTCTGCCTCGGCTTCGGCATCGAGAACAAGGACGCGCTGATCGTGCCCTTGCGCGACGGCAAGCAGGCGCTGCTGCAACTGCCGCCGCGCCATGCGGCGCTGAGCCTGACGCAATTGGCGCGCCAGCTCCACGAGGACGCCAGCGACTTGATCCTGATGCTGGTGGGACGCCGTCCTTATGAGACGCTTGGCTGATCTTCCGCGACCGCCTGGCGACCTGCTTTTGCCGCACGAACTTGACGCAGAGTCAAGAAAACCTTGACACATTTTCTGGGGATAATATTCTCAGGGTTGTAAGGGGCAAAATTACAGACCATACGCGTCCCCCAGAATCGGAGAGCGTCATGTCCAAGGCTATTGCGCGGCGCACAGGGAAATTGCCGGCCCGGAGGCCCGTCCGTCGTCCTCGCCAGAACCATTGCCACGACGAATTGCACCGCGAGGTGCTTGAGCTCTGGCTCTATACCTCGCTCAAGCTGCGGCAATTGGCCGGCGGCCCCGATGTGGGGCCGCATGACGGCCCGCCCGCCGCCGGCATGCGCAGGCAGCGCCGCACCGCGGCGTGAGCCCCGCTCTACTTCCTCTTTCCCCCGCTCTCGTGATTTGGCGCCGGTTCGGTCACCGCCACTGGATCGGAAGCCGGGAAGGTCTCTTCCAGGCCTTCCTCCAATTTGCGCTCGAGCCGGTCCTTGTCGGGCTTGGCCGGGGTCGCGACGTCGGATTTCGGCTTGTCGGCCATGTGGGCCTCCGTGCTGGCTAATCGCTACGCGCCCGGCGCAGACGCACATAAAGCGCGCCCTCGCCGCCATGGCTTATATGGGCGTCCTCGAAGCCGATCACAAAAGTGCGGAACTCGGGCAGCCGCAGCCAATGCGGCACCTGCCGGCGCAGCACGCCGCCCTCGCCATCGGAACGCCGGCCCTTGCCGGTGATCACCAGCACCAGGCGGACACCGCGCGCGCTGGCGGAGCGCAGGAAGCGCGTCAGCGCGGCATGCGCCTCGCTCTGCGTCAGCCCGTGCAGGTCGAGGCGGGCCTCGATCGCCTCCTTGCCGCGGGCGACACGCGCGCGCATGCGGCGCCCGAGCGGCGTCAGCGGCGGCGGCGCCGACGATCGGCTGCTCGGGAACGGTCGCAACGGGCGCCACCACGCGCCTGGCCGGCGGCGGCGCGCTCATCGCTTTCCGCCGTTTCTCTCGTCCGGCGTTGTCGGCGGTGCATCGCGCAGCGGCGTCGATCGAGCTTGTGACCGTCGACCACAAGACGCGCTCGTCCGGCCAAGACGCGACGCCGGCGGGGATCGCGCGGGCTCATGGCGCCATCAGGGTCGCGGCTTGGCCGCACTCGGCTGGCCGGCGGCAGGCTTTGCGTCCTTGCGCTTGGCCATTGCCTCCTGGATGGCGATCTCGCGCGGCCGCGGCTTCGGCAGCGGGATCGCCCGCGTCGGTTCGCCGCGCACGGTCACGTCCTTCGGCACCAGCATGACGAATTTGCCGAACTGCTTGATGCGGCCGGCGATGTGGGGGATCTGCTCGCCATGGCCGAAATAGATGTCGGCGCGCGCGGCGCCGCGGATGGCGGAGCCGGTGTCCTGCGCCACCATCAGATGCCGGAACGTGTCGATCGGTTCGTCGCTCTTGAGCGGGAACTTGGCGTCGATCCAGATCGGCGTGCCATAGACGTGCTTGGAAGGATCGACCGCCAGCGAGCGCCCAGGCGTGAGCGGAATTCCTTGCGCGCCGAGGCATTCGTCCTTCGGTGCAAGCGGCGTCTTCGAGAAGAATACGTAGGAACGGTTTTTCAACCGCAACGCTTCGCCTTCCTTCGGATGCGCCTCCATGTATTCGCGAATCTTGTCCATCGACATTTCTTCGGGCGAATACACGCCCTCTTCGATCAGGATGCGGCCGACCGGCGTATAGGGCTTGCCGTTACTGGCGATATAATTGAGCCGCATCAATTTGCCGTTGGTCAGCTTGATGCGCGTGGAGCCCTGGATCTGCGCGAAGAAGGCGTCGACCTGGTTCTTGACCCAGCAGATTTCCAGACCCTTGCCGGCCAGCGCGCCGTCCTCGATGGCCTTGCGGTCGTAGCGCGCGAACACCGTGCTGCGCTTGCCGGCGAGCCTGGACGGAACCGTATAGAGCGGAACGTCGAAGTCCTTGGTCTTCACCCGCGAGCCGACGATCTCGCTCTCGTAATAGCCGGTGTAGAAGCCATCGGCGCCGGTATAGAAGCCGTAGGTGTGGACCTCCGGCAGGATGCGCACCGGCTTGAAATTGTCCTCGAAGAATTTGCGCGCCCGCGCGGTATCCACTTTGCCGGCGGCGGCGAGCGCCGCGGCTTTCGCGCAGGCGTTATAAAGCCCGCCATAGATGGGGCGGGCTTTGCGCATGGCCTTGGTGCCTTGCAGGATGGCGCCGCAGCTTTTCATGAAGGCTGCGAAAGCCGCCGCCTGATCGTCCTTGCGCCAACCGGCGAGGTCGGAGAATTTCAGCGGCTCGACCTTGGCGTGGCGGAAATGCAGCACGACAGCCGTGCGGCCGGCATGGGCGCACCCGCGATCAGACAAGATCCCAAGAAACTCGCAACTGCACCGGCGGCGATGCGGCGTGCCGGTCATGCGGTCATTGCTCCGGCTTCGGTGGCGACCAGCTTCCAGTTCGGATCGCGCGAACCGGCGTCGCGCGCGAAGGTCCACACGTCGGTGACCTCGCTCACTTTCTCCGCATTGCCGTCGACGACATTGCCTTGCTTGTCGCGGGTCGCCGAAATGAGCTGCGAAATGAAGCGCACGGTCACCTGCTCGCTGCGCCCGCGCAGCTCGGCGGCGGTGATGTCGGCGCAGTCGATGGAGACGAAACGGCTCTCCACCGTCTCGCCGCGCTTCTCGCGCTCGGCGATGACCGCGTCGAAGCCGTCATAGACCTCGCGCGACAGCAGGTTCTTCAGCGTACGGCGGTCGCCCTCGGCATAGGCGTTGACGATCATCTCGTAGGCGGCGCGGGCGCCGGTGAGGAAGTGCTTGGGATCGAAGTCGGCATCGACGGTGACGATGGCGTCGAGCCCGGCGGCGACGGTCGAGCCCGGCTCGGCCACGCCCTTCCAGCGCTCGCCCGCCGGCACCGGCTCCGCCGGCTTCGGCGCGGGCGTCTCGGCGTTGCGGTTGGGCAGCGCCACCACATTCTCCGCCGCCGGCCGCACCGGCTCGCGCGCCGAATAGGGATCATAAGGCGGCCGCTCGCGCCCGGTACGCTGGCCGAGCACGCTACGCAGGCGCAGGAAGATGAACACCGCCAGCGCCAGGAAGATGATGGTATAAATGTCGAACACGTCTTGCATGCTTTCGGCAGCCGTGGCGAACGAAATCAGCGGTCGGGCCGCCACCGCAAGAACGGCATGGCAGCCGCCACCACCACTCCTATCTATGCTGGTGACCGCACCGTTCCATAGGCCATGCACCGGATTTCGGCGCAATGAGGTCTCATGACGCGAACTGTAGACGATTGAGGCGCCGCCGCCAACATCGCCAGCAGCGAGAAGGAACAAGAGGATGAATGTGGCAAAATACCTGTTGCTGGCCATTTTGCTGTTGCCGATGGCCGAATTGGCGGCATTCATCGCCGTGACGGTGGCCATCGGCTTCCTTGCGGCGCTCGGGCTGGTGATTCTCGGGTCCTGCGCCGGCCTCATGATCCTGCAGCACGCCGGCGGCAACCATATCGCGCGCATGCGCGTCGCCTTGAACGAGGGTAGCTTCACCAGCCTGCAGGCCGACGGCACCGGCACGCTCACCCTGATCGCCGGGATTTTACTGCTGATTCCGGGGTTTATAACCGACGCCGCGGCGCTGCTGCTGCTGCTGGCGCCGCTGCGCCGGGTGCTCGCCGCGGCGCTTCGACGCGGGTCGCAGCCGCCGGGCGTCGACGGCGTGGTCGATCTCGAGCCCGAGCAGTGGCGCCGGGTCCCCGACGGCGCCCTCTCCGACCGCCGACCGCGCGAAAACGACGATCGTCGTTAACGTCGGCTTCTTGTCCGCCTCCGGACGCTATGATAGCCAGCGCCAGCGTCAGGCCCACTGCCGCGCGGAGGAGTTTTCATGTCGACAACCAACGGCGGCCCGGCCGAAACGCGCACAAAATACGCAGCCGCAACTCAATGTGGTAGCGCAATACATCAAGGACCTATCGTTCGAGAACCCGAACGCCCCGCGCTCGCTGGCGGCGGGCCAACAGCCGCAGATCGGCATCCAGATCAATGTCAACGCCAACCCGCTGTCGGACACCGACATCGAGGTAGCACTGAAGCTGGAAGGCCGCGCCGAAGCCAACGGCAATCTGCTGTTCGGCTTCGACCTCGAATATGCCGGCATCTTCCGCATCCAGAACGTGCCGCCGGACGCCATGAATGCGGTGGTGCTGATCGAATGCCCGCGCCTGTTGTTCCCGTTCGCGCGCGAGATCGTCGCCAGCACCGTGCGCAACGGCGGCTTCCCACCGCTGCTGCTCGATCCGGTGGACTTCGTCTCGCTCTATCGCCAGCGCATGTCCGAACTGCAGCCGGCCGAAGCGCCGACGGCCTGATCCACTCTGTCATGGCCGAGCTCAGCCCGGCGATCCCGCTTAGCAAGGCAGCGCTGTCTTAAGCGAGATCACCGGGACAGGCCCGGTGATGACCGATTAGCGATACTTCCGCCAGATCGCCTCTTCGCCCAACGTCGCCACGAAATCGCGGTGCGCGGCGCGCTCGGCGTCGCTGATACGCGGCGGCAACGGCGCCGGCCGTTCGCGCCGCACGCTCGTGCCGTTGCGGCCGGCGCGGGTGCGCTCGACCTTCTCGGCCAGGCCGAGCGATGCCTGACGCCCGCCGATCAATTCGAGATAGACCTCGGCCAGAATTTCGGCATCGAGCAACGCGCCGTGCTTGGTACGACGCGAATTGTCGATGCCATAGCGCGCGCACAAGGCATCGAGATTATACGGCCCGGCCGAATGCTTGCGCCGCGCCAGCGCCAGCGTGTCGACCAGCCGCTCGCGCGCGATCAGCGCGCGCTCGATGCGCTTGAGTTCGGCATTGAGGAAGCCGTGATCGAAGCCGGCATTATGGATCACCAGCGGCGCGTCGCCGATGAAGACGAGGAATTCATCGACCACCTCGGGGAAGCGCGGCTTGTCGCGCAGGAATTCGGTGGACAGCCCGTGAATGGCAAAGGCCTCGGCCGGCACCTCGCGCTCGGGATTGAGATAGGCATGGAAGTTGGCCCCGCTGGGAATGCGGTTGATGAGCTCGATGCAGCCGACCTCGACCAGGCGGTGGCCCTGCGCCGGGTCGAGCCCGGTGGTCTCGGTGTCGAGGACTATCTCGCGCATGCTTGCCGTTTCGCTGTAACTTTCGTCCCCGCGAAAGTGGGGACCCAGTCCTCACTGAATTTTCGGTGTTTACTGGATTACCCGCTTTCGCGGGTAATGACACCGAGTTTGTGGCTCGCCGTTCCAACTCAGCGCGACCGCTTCGCCATCTTACCCACGCGCGCGAGAATATCACGCACCTGGGCGCGCGCGTGCGCATAACCCTGCCCGCTATCCACGATGAAATCGGCCCGCGCGCGCTTCTCGGCGTCCGGCATCTGCTTGCCGAGAATGGCCTGGAACTTGGCCTCGCTCATGCCCGGCCGTTCGAGGGCGCGTTCTCGCTGCGTCGCCGCCGGCGCCGAGACCACCACCACGGCATCGCAACGCGCGTCGCCGCCGGTCTCGAACAGCAGCGGAATATCGAGCACCGCCACTTGCGCCCCTTGCCGCTCCGCTTCGGCCAGGAAGTGTTGCTCGTCGGCGCGCACCAGCGGATGCACGATCTGCTCGAGCCGCTTGATCGCCGCGGCATCGCCGAGCACGCGCTTGCCGAGCCTGTCGCGGTCGACCTTGCCGGCCGCCGTGGTGCCGGGAAACGCCGCCTCGATCAACGGCACCGCCTCGCCTTCGTAGAGCCGATGCACCGCGGCGTCGGCGTCATGCACCGGTATGCCTTCCTCGGCGAAGAATTCCGCCGTGGTCGACTTGCCCATGCCGAGCGAACCGGTAAGGCCAAGCACAAACATCGTCATCCCGCCACGAAGCCGTTCTGCCGCAGAAACCCGAGCAGCGGCAACAGCGGCAGGCCGAGAATGGTGAAATAGTCGCCCTCGATGCGCTCGAACAAATGAATGCCGATGCTTTCGAGCTGATAGCCACCCACGCTGGCCAGCGCCGCCTCGCCGACCATGTCGAGATATTGATCGAGAAAATGATCGGAGAAATCGCGCATGGTCAGCCGCGCGGTGTCGACATGGGCGAACAGCACCTCGTTGTCGCGCACCAGCGCCACGGCCGAATGCAGTTCGTGCGTGCGCCCGCGCAAAGCGCGCAGTTGTTCGGCGGCGCTGGCGCGGTCGGCGGGCTTGCTGAAACGCTTGTCGCCGCGCGCCAGCGTCTGATCGGCGCCGAGCACCAGCCGTCCGCGCTGTTCGGCCGCCACTGCATCGGCCTTGGCGCGGGCAAGCAGGCGCGCCGCCGCCGCCGCATCGGGCGTCGGCGTCAACGTCTCCAGCGCGCGCTCGTCGATATGCGCTGGCCGGATCTCGAAGCGCAAACCGGCCGCCGCCAGCATTTTGCCGCGCACGTCGCTGCGCGAAGCGAGAACCAGCGGCTGATCGGCGAGCCAGAGCGGCATAATTTCCGACTATACCACCGGCGCCCGGCGGCGCTCGGTCAACAGCCGCATCACCGCGGCGGCGGTCTCCTCGATGGAGCGGCGGGTCACGTCGATGGTCGGCCAGTTGTGCCGGGTGCACAGCCGGCGCGAATAGGACACTTCCTCGGCCACTGCCGCCTTGTCGATATATTGGTCGTCATCGCGATGCGCGCGCAATCCGAGCATGCGGTTCTCGCGGATCTGCACGATGCGCTCGGGGCTCGCATACAAGCCTACCACCAGCGGCCGCGTGAGTTGCTCGACCTGCGGCGCCAACGGCACGCCCGGCACCAGCGGCACATTGCCGGTCTTGATGCCGCGATTGGCGAGATAGATCGAGGTCGGTGTCTTCGAGGTGCGCGATACCCCGACCAGTACGACGTCGGCGTCTTCCAGACCCTGCACATGCTGGCCGTCGTCGTGCAGCATGCTGAAATTGAGCGCGTCGATGCGCTGGAAATATTCGGCATTGAGCACATGTTGGGCGCCAACCCGGTGCATGGTCTCGGCGCCGAGATAGGACTGAAACAGCCGCAAGATCGGTCCCAGCACCGACATGCAGGGCAGGCCGAGCTCGCGGCACTTGCTTTCCAGGATCTGGATGAGGTCCTCTTCCAGCAGCGTATAGAGCACCAGCCCCGGCGCTTCGGAGATTTCCGCCACCACCCGATCGAGCTGCTTTTTCGAGCGCACCATCGGATAGAGGTGCTCGACCGGCGATACATTGGCGTATTGCGCCGCCGCCGCGCGCGCCACGGTAATCAATGTCTCGCCGGTTGCGTCGGAGACGAGATGGAGATGGAAATATCCGGTATCGGGCATGGGAGAACGTAAGGATGGAATGTGGATTAGAGGGGAGGAGGCCATGGCTTTACCGGCAGCGCAAGGGACCAGAGGGTTTATGTCCAAGATCCGTCCACATGGCTGGCTCGGGGACGCAAACGACCGGCTGTTGCACGAACGAGACCGAGATGTGGAAAGCGCCTGGGGAGGACGCGGGAAAAGTCGCAGAAACCCCCGTAATTCCGGCGTTTCCGCTGTGGACGGTGGGACGGTGATAAACCGGTGCTTCTGGATTGATCGGGAGCGAGCAGTGGACAGGATGTGTGCCGAAAGGCATGAGTTCTAATCAACGGTCCAGTAATCACTACAAAGAATCTGAGTAGAGTCTTTATGGAAGAAAGCGTGCGAATGGAGCGATCGGGGATAAAACCGCTACTCGAGGTGCTGGACGGTGAGCGGCAGGCCGTTCCACCGATCTGGATGATGCGGCAGGCGGGGCGCTATCTACCGGAATACCGGGCGGTGCGAGAGAAAGCCGGTGGCTTCCTCAATCTCTGTTTCAATCCCGAACTCGCCGCCGAGGTGACCATCCAGCCGATCCGGCGCTTCGACTTTCGATGCCGCCATCCTGTTTTCCGATATCCTGGTTGTGCCACTGGCGCTCGGACGCAAGGTCTGGTTCGAGGAGGGCGAAGGTCCACGCCTCGAGCCACTGGCCGAGGTATCGGCGCTGATGGCGCTGCGGCCGGAGATCGACGACGCGGTGTTGTCGCCGGTCTATGAGACGGTGCGGCGGGTGAAAGCGGCTCTTCCGCCGCAGACGGCGTTGCTCGGATTTTGCGGTGCGCCATGGACGGTCGCCACCTATATGGTGGCGGGACGCGGTACCCCGGATCAGGCGCCGGCCAAGGATCTAGCCGCGCGCGAGCCGCAGGCCTTCCAGCATCTCATCGATTGTCTGGTCGATGCCGCGGCCGATTATCTCGCCCGTCAGTTGGAGGCCGGCGTCGACGTGGTGCAGATTTTCGACACCTGGGCCGGTTCGCTGCCGGCGGATGACTTCGAGCGCTGGTGCGTGCAGCCGACCAAGCGCCTGGTGGCCAAGCTGCGCGCGCGGCGACCCGGCGCCAAGGTTATCGGTTTCCCGCGTGGCGCCGGTCCAGCTTATTCCGCGCTATATCGAGGAAACCGGCGTCAACGCGGTCAGCCTCGGCAACGAGATCGACCGTGGCTTCGCGCGCGATGAGATCCAGTCGCGCCTGCCGGTGCAGGGTAATGTCGACCCGCAGGCTTTGCTCGAGGGCGGCGCCAGGCTCGACCGCGAGGTCGATGCCGTGTTGCAGGCCTTCGGCGCCGGCCCGCTGATCTTCAACCTCGGCCACGGCATCCTGCCGCAAACCCCGATCGCGCATGTGGAGCGAATGCTGAGAAGGGTGAGGGGTTAGCGCGCTGCGATGAATTTGTGTCTGTCATACCCCGCGGAAGCGGGGTATCCAGTACGCCGCAGCGCTTGCGATTTTCGATAAGCCAGTGATTACTGGATCACCCGCTTTTGCGGGTGATGACAGCCGCAAGTTCGGCACCCTCCCCTGTGCGGGAGGCATAGAGACGCCGCCCATGTACCTCTGGATCAAAGCCTTCCACATCATCGCCGTCATCTCCTGGATGGCCGGGATGCTCTATCTGCCGCGGCTGTTCGTCTATCACTGCCAGGCCAAGCCCGGCTCGGAACAGTCGGAGACCTTCAAGGTCATGGAGCGCCGACTGCTGCGCTACATCATGACCCCGGCCATGATCGTGACCTGGATTCTCGGACTGGCGCTGGTGCTGCAAACCCAGGCCTTCGCCACCGGCTGGTTCCGCGCCAAATTCGTCCTGGTGCTGGCGATGACCATCATGCACGGCCTACTGAGCCACTGGATGCGCGATTTCGCCTTCGACCGCAACCCGCGTTCGCAGAAATTCTATCGTATTGCCAATGAGATACCGACAATTTTGATGATCGTGATCGTCATTCTGGCCGTGGTTAAGCCGTTCTAGCCGGCGCCCGCGGCGCTTTGCCGCCGGGTCCGCCGAAGATCGCCGCAGCGCCTGCGGCGCCTCTTGCGCTTCGCGCCGGGTCCACTTATGTTCCGCTCATCCCACCGAACGCAGGCGGATGTGAGTCGCGTTCCGGCTCCGAGCGTTCGGACCGGTCGCAGCATCGGGCCCGGGAACTCTCCCAAAGCGCCGTCTAATCCAAACCTGCGATCTCTACCTTCTTCGAAACCAGCGTCAGCCTTCCGTATTTTTTGTCGAAGACGCCGCCGGTTTATCTCCACACAGGACCCCCTATGCGGGAAATGAAACTCCAAGACCTCAAGGCTAAAACTCCGGCTGAACTCCTCTCCTTCGCCGAAGAACACCAGGTCGAGAATGCCAGCACCATGCGCAAGCAGGAGCTGATGTTTGCGATCCTCAAACAGCTCGCCACCCAGGAGATCGACATCATCGGCGAAGGCGTCGTCGAGGTACTCTCCGACGGCTTCGGCTTCCTGCGCTCGCCGGAATCGAACTACCTGTCCGGCCCCGACGACATCTACGTCTCGCCCTCGCAAATCCGCCGTTTCGGCCTGCGCACCGGCGACACCGTCGAGGGCCACATCCGCTCCCCGAAAGAGGGTGAGCGCTACTTCGCCTTGCTCAAGGTCAACACGATCAATTTCGAGGACCCCGAGAAGGCGCGGCACAAGATCAATTTCGACAATCTGACCCCGCTTTATCCCGACGAGCGGTTGAAGATGGAGCACGAGGATCCGACCAAGAAGGACCTCTCCGCCCGCGTCATCGACATCGTGTCGCCGATCGGCAAGGGCCAGCGCGCGCTGATCGTGTCGCCGCCGCGCACCGGCAAGACGGTGCTGCTGCAGAACATCGCCCACGCTATCACCGCCAATCACCCGGAATGCTACCTCATCGTGCTGCTCATCGACGAGCGGCCGGAGGAAGTCACCGACATGCAGCGCTCGGTCAAGGGCGAGGTGATCTCCTCGACCTTCGACGAGCCGGCCTCGCGCCACGTGCAGGTCGCCGAGATGGTGATCGAGAAGGCCAAGCGTCTGGTCGAGCATCAGCGCGACGTGGTGATCCTGCTCGACTCGATCACCCGCCTCGGCCGTGCCTACAACACGGTCGTCCCCTCCTCGGGCAAGGTGCTGACCGGTGGCGTCGACGCCAACGCGCTGCAGCGGCCGAAGCGTTTCTTCGGCGCCGCGCGCAATATCGAGGAAGGCGGCTCGCTCACCATCATCGCCACCGCGCTGATCGACACCGGCAGCCGCATGGACGAAGTGATCTTCGAGGAATTCAAGGGCACCGGTAACAGCGAGCTCATCCTCGACCGCAAGGTCGCCGACAAGCGCACCTTCCCGGCCATCGACATCACCCGCTCCGGCACGCGTAAGGAAGAGCTGCTCACCGAGCCGGCCGTGCTCAAGAAGATGTATGTCCTGCGCCGCATCCTCAATCCGATGGGCACCATGGACGCCATCGACTTCCTGCTCGACAAGCTGCGCAACACCAAGAGCAACAGTGAGTTCTTCGAGTCGATGAACACCTGACGCCGATCCTGACGCGTCTCGACGGCCGGTCTCGCCTTGCGGGCCGGCCGTTTGCGTTGCGCGCCGCGCAAATCAGGCTTGCAAAATCCGTTGCGATTGCAGGTTTTGGCTTAATCGATTTTTGCCGAATGACCGCTCTGATGCGGGCGCGATGAAGATGCGCACGTCGTCGCGCATCCGGTTCATCGATACCACTTCACCGGAGCGACCATGCGCCTGCGTCTCGATTTCCTTTGCCTCGTCACCGCCGGTTCCCTGCTCGCATGCCATGCGGCGCCGGCGGCCTCCGACCCCGCCGTGGTGCGCACGACCGCGGGCCTGCTGCGCGGGGTCATCCACGATGGCTTGCGCGAATTTAAAGGCATTCCCTACGCCAAGCCGCCGGTCGGTGCGCTGCGCTGGACCATGCCGCGGCCGCCAAAGCCGTGGAAAGGCATCCGCGACGCCCGCAAATACGGCAGCGCCTGCCCGCAACTGTCGCGCTACGGCCTGACCGAGGCGAGCGACAACGAGGATTGCCTCACCATCAATGTGACCGCGCCCTATTCCGGCAAGCCGCTCCGCCGAAAGCGTCCGGTGATCGTTTGGATTCACGGCGGTGCCTTTGTCGGCGGCTCGAGCTCGCTTTATCCGCTGGGCACCTTGGCCAAGGCGGGCGATGCGGTGATGGTGTCGCTCAATTACCGCCTTGGCGTGTTCGGCTTCATGGCGCATCCGGCTTTCGCCAAGGCGCATGACGGCGGCTACGGCCTCGAGGACCAGCGCCTGGCGCTGCGTTGGGTGAAGCACAACATCGCGGCGTTCGGCGGCGATCCGCGCAACATCACGATCGCCGGCGAGTCGGCCGGCGCCGCCAGCGTCTGCATGCACATCCTGGCGCCGCAGGAAACGCGCGGACTGTTCGAAAAAGCGATCATCGAGAGTGCCGGTTGCGCCACGCCACTTCCCGGTGTGGCGGACGGCAATAAGATCGGCGAAGCGATCGCCAAGGCGGCCGGCTGCGGCGAGCGCAGTAACGCGCTCACCTGCCTGCGCAAGACGCCGGTGAAGAATCTGCTCGATGCCGGCAACAAGGTCTCCGGCGGCAGTCTCACCACCTTCTTTCCGGTGATCGGGGCGAAGACGGTGCCGCTGCAGGGTGCGCAGGCGCTGGCGAGCGGCCGCTACGTCAAGGTGCCGGTGATCAATGGCGGCACCCGCGACGAATTACGCCTCTACGTCGCCTATGACGTCCAGGCCGGTGCCAAGATCAGCAAGGAGAACTACGCGGATAAGCTGAAGGCGATCTACGGCGACAACACCGCGGCGGTGCTCAAGCAATATCCGGTGAGCGACTATTCCTCCGCCCCGACGGCGCTCGGCACGGTGATGTCCGATTTCATCGCCACTGTCGGCATCAACAATTGCATTTATCTGGAAACCGGCAAGCTCATGAGGAAGCGCGTGCCGGTCTATCAGTTCGAGTTCGCCGATCGTGACGCACCTGCCGTGACCGCCGATCCGGGCTTCGAGATGGGCGCGGTACATTCGTCCGAGCTGCCCTATCTGTTCCCGCATTTCGACAACACCAGCAAAGTCGCCGGCCCCGATCTCAAGCCCGGCTCGCAAAAGGTCGCGGATGAGATGATCGCCTTTTGGACGCGCTTCGCCAGAACCGGGGCGCCGACAGCGGCTGGCGCGCCGGCTTGGCCGCTGTTCAAGTCGGATGGAAGCGTCATGCGCTTCGATCCGGGCAAGGTCGGCCCGTTCGATGCGGTGGCGGAGCACAAATGCTCGTTCTGGAAGTCGCTCTATCCGAGGATCCTGACGCAATAGACGAATTCGTCGTAATCTCTAAGCCCGTCCGCCGTCGATCACCGCGGTGCCGGTCGCCATAGCCTCGTCGGCGCCCACCTCTGGCGCCGGCGACACCCGCCGGCACAGCCAATGGCTGGCGAGGACCGCTGCGATCGCCACCGGCACGCCGCCGGCGACATCGATTGCATAATGCGCGCCGTCGATCGGCGTTGCCGCGATCAAGGCCGTGTTGACCGCGAGTGCGGCCCAGCGCAGATAGCGCAGCGGCCACAACACCCAGACAAACAACAACGCCTCGACGGTATGGAAGCTCGGGAAGCTCACCAGCCCCTCGAGGTGATTGAGACGCACGGTATGGAAGGTGCCGGCGCGCAAGTCTTCCATGGTCGGCATCAGCGTATAGACGCCGGGCGGAACGTGCAGATGGACATCGCTATAGACATAGGCGGTGAGCGCCGGCGCGAACGTCGAAATGCCGGCGGTGGCGATCAACGCGATGCTGATCGCTACCATCCAGGTGTGTAGCCGCGGCACCCGGTCGGTGACGAACAACGCCAGCGGTACCAGCAGCAGTTGCGGCAGCAGCGTGCTGTAGGCGAGGCTGACGGTCGTACCGAGCCAGGGCCGGCTGGCGAAGAAATCGAGATAGGCGCGGCGATCGAAGCCGAGCGCCAGGTCGATGCGGGCGAAGGCGGCGTCGCGATAGGGGATATGCGTGGAGGCGGCGGCGTAGGTGAGCAGAATGCCGAACAGCAAGATGAGCAGGAGTTGGCCGGCGGCTTCGCTGGCGACTTTGAGGTTCGCGTTCGGGCGTACCGACCGATAGAACCAGCTGATCGCGAACAACACGACGATGAGCGCGAAAGTCGCCGGATTGCTGAGCGGGTCGACGCTCAGCCCGGTCAGCGCGAAGCTCGCCACGGTGAGCAGGGCCATGAGCGCGATCATGTACCAGACCAGCGTTGCGCGCGTATGCGTCATTCAGTGTCCTCACCGCTGCGATGAGTGGAGACCATAACGAGCGCGTGCTTAAAGATTCGCGTGCGCAAAGCGCGGCGCGCGCGCCTTGCCTAACATGCGGTAAAATCGCGGACGCCGATTTGCGCCCAAACTTTAAGCGCGCTTGCCGTTAATTGATGCGCGGTTTTACGCAACTGCGAAAGGATTCCGAAACCATCTTCTGGCGAATTGGAGGGCGGTAATACCTCCGCGAGCCAGCAATGTCACAGCCCAGCCGACCCCGTTTCCCGCGCCCGGCGCTGTGGATTGCGATCCCCACGTTCCTGGTGAGCATCGCCGTCATCGCCGTCATCAGCCTGGTGTCGTCGCTGGTGGTCGCGTTGGGCGTCGGCCTGGTCGGCGCGTTCATCGTCGGCTGCTTCGCCGAAGCACGCCTCGCCGCCATCACCGCCTCGATCGGCAAGATCGCCACCGGCGACCGCTACCTCAGCCTGCCCGAACTGATCGGCGACGGCGCCGTGCGCGATTTCGCCACGACCGCCGAGACCATCCGCGGCGCGCTGCTTGCCGCCGACACCCTCACCGTCGACCAGGGCCGGCGGGAGACCGAGGCGCGGCTGCATCACGCCGGCCGCGTTTTCTTCACCGGCAGTTTCCGCCGTGGCGTCGAGGAGGTGGTGAACGCCTTCACCAGCGCCGGTGAGCGCATTCGCGACACTGCCACCGATCTGGCTCAAATCAACGAATTGATGGCGCAGCAGGTCGCCAAGTCGTCCAGCGCCGCCACGCAGGCTGCCGATGATGTCGCCGGCGTCGCCTCGGCCGCGCGTGACGTGCAGATGATCGCGGTCAGCTCCGGTCGTCAGGTCGAGGAGGCACGCAGCGCCACCAAGCGCACGGTCAGCGAGCTCGCCCGCGTCGACGAGACCATGCGCAATCTCGGTCTCGCCGCCGGCCGCATCGAGCAGGTGATCAAGCTCATCCAGTCGATCGCCGGGCAGACCTCATTGCTCGCGCTTAACGCCACCATCGAGGCCGCCCGCGCCGGCGAGTCCGGGCGCGGCTTTGCCGTGGTGGCGGCCGAGGTCAAGCAGCTCGCGCGCCGCACCGAGCAGGCCACCCAGGAGATTGGCGACCAGGTGCACGGCATCCAGGGCGCCGTGCAGGAGACCGCCGAGGCGATTACCGCGGTCGACCGCAGCGTCGCCGCCATGGGTCAGGTTAACGAGACCATCACCGCGCTGATGGAGCAGCAGATCGGCCAGCTCGACCTGATCAGCACCGAGGCGATGAAGGTCGCCGCCACCGTCAGCGAGGCGCTGCCCGGCATCAGGGCGGTGATGACCGACGTCGCCATGGCTGGCGATGCCGTGCTCTCCACCGCCGACGACTTGATCGAGCGGGCGCAGTCGCTGACCTCCTCGGTCACCCACTATTTCGCCGATCTCGACCACGGCTCCATCAAGGTCGGCATCCTGCATTCGCTGTCGGGCACGCTCACCACCAGCGAGCGTTCGCTGCAGCAGATCCTCGTTATGATGATCGAGAAGCTCAACCGCTCAGGTGGCCTGCTCGGCCGCCCGGTAGAAGCCGCGATCATGGACCCGCGTTCGGATACCGATGCCTATGCCGGCCTCGCCGAGACGCTGCTCACCGAGCACAAGGTCGCCGCCATTTTCGGTTGCTGGACCTCGGCCTCGCGCAAGCGCGTGTTGCCGGTGCTCGCCGAGCATGACGGGCTGTTGTTCTATCCGAGCCAATATGAGGGCGAGGAACAGTCGCCGCACGTCATCTATACCGGCGCCACGCCGCGCCAGCAGGCGCTGCCGGCGGTGGATTACCTGATCGAGCTCGGCCGCCGCCGCTTCTTCCTGCTCGGCACCGACTTCATCTATCCGCGCACCACCAATGCCATCCTGCGCAATTATCTCGCCTCGCGTGGCATCGGCGATGACGCGGTCGACGAGCTTTATACGCCGTTCGGCGAGAAGAGCTGGCACGAGACCGTGCATCGCATCCGCAAATTCGCCGGCCGCGACGGCGCCATCGTCGCCACGCTCTCCGGCGACGCCAATGTGCACTTCTTCCGCGAGCGCGCGCGCCAGGGCCTCGACGCCGACATCCTGCCGGTGATGAGCCTGTCGCTGGGTGAAGCCGAGATGCCGGCGCTCTACGAGCGTAATCTCAACGGTCACATGGTGGCGTGGAATTACCTGCATGCGCTGGAGGCGCCGGAGAACCAGGCCTTCGTCGCCGAGTGGCGGCAATTCACCGGCGACCCGCAAGCGGTCACCAACGATCCGATGGAGGCGAGCTGGATCGGTTTTCAGCTCTGGGCGCAGGCGGTGGCGGCCGCCGGCACCACCGAGGTCGGCGCAGTCAAGCGCGCGTTGGCCGGCCGCTCGATCCGCGCGCCGTCGGGCTTCGATGTCAGGCTCGACCGTGAAACCCAGCACCTGCACAAGCCGGCCTTCATCGGGCGCATGGATACGCACAATTTCATCTGGCCGGTCTGGCGCAGTGATGGCCTGATCGCGCCCGAGCCCTGGAGCCAGTGGCTGTCGGCCGGTACCGAAGCCACGCTGCGCCGCGCGGGGTAGCCTATCCGCTCGCCGCTCCGCTCATCATCTTGGCGAAGCTTGGGTCGGGCACGCAGGTCACGTCCTTGGCTTTTTTGCCCTTGGTACCGAGCGCCTGCTTGCATTCGGCGAGACTGGAAAACCCGCAGCGCACCTGCGCATTGGCTTTTTGATGAAAGCCGCACCAGTCTTCCGCTTGGGCGGGAATGATCGATCCGGCCAGCAGGCCGGCAGCGATGAGGGCGAGCAAGCCACGCATGTCATGGTCCCCTGATCGCGCCCCCGGACGAAACTCTTGCCCGGAGTTGCGGCCAGATCAAGGTGACGATGACCCACGCATCGCCGCGACGGTTGCTGCGATGGCATTCGGTTCGCTCACCGGCAGCGAGCAGGTCTCAGCCACGCAGACGTAACCGGCGCTGCCAAGCGCGGCTTTGAGCTTCTCCTGCGCCGGATGGTTGGCCGGCAGGTCAGCGGGCGAAGCCGCCCGCAGCACGATGCGGTCGAGGAAGGGCAGCTTCAGCGCGGCTTGCGCGAACGCTTCCGCTTCGGGGCCGGTGGCCACGATCTCGGCGGCGCGCAGGCGCAGATCGAGGGCATTGAGCAACGCCACGTGGCCGAACAGATTGCGCGGGTTCGCCGACATGATGCCCTCGATCAACCGGTCGGCCTTGTCGCGCCAGGCCGGTTCGCCGGTGAGCGCGGCCAGCCGCAGCAGATTGCCGGCGGCGATGGCGTTGAGATTGGGGATGGCGTCGTCGACCGTCGAATGCGGCCGCAGCAGCAGGTCGCTGGCATCGTCGGCTGACAAGTAATAAGCGCCGGTCTCGGCATCGGCATAATGGGCGTCGAAGGCCCGCTGCCAGCCGAGCGCCTGGTCGAGCAGGCCAGGCTCGCCGGTGGCCTCATAGAGCGCCAGCGCGGCGCGGATCATGGCGGCATAGTCGGAGCCGAGCCCGGGAAGCTGCAGCTTGCCGGCGCGGTAGGAATGCCCGAGCCGGCCGTCCCGCACCATCGCGCCAGCGATGAAGTCGAAGGCGCGCCGCGCCAGCGTCCGCCAGGACGGCTCATCGAGGATGATTCCGGCATTGACCAGGGCTGCGATCATCAGCCCGTTCCAGTCGGCCAGCACTTTGTCGTCGCGCCCGGGCCTTATGCGTTTCTCACGTATTTCCAATAGCTTACCGCGCAACATGGAAAGTCTTGCTGCGCTCTCGGCGGGCTCGGCCGAGGCCTCCATGCTGCGCGGTAAGTGTTTGAGTCGATTGAGGATATTGTGTCCTTCGAAGTTGCCGCCGGCACTCACGCCATATTGCGCTGCAAAATCGGCGGTATCCGGCCCCAGCGCCGCCTCGATCTCGGCCAGCGACCAGACATAGAACTTGCCCTCCTCGCCCTCGGAATCGGCATCGAGCGAGGCGGCAAAGCCGCCCTCTCCGGTGACCATCTCGCGTTCGAGCCAGCCCACGGTCTCCCGCGCGCGCTCGGCGAACAGCGGATTGCCGCTGCGCTGGAAGGCAAGCGCCAGCAGCTCGAGGAGCTGGGCATTGTCGTAGAGCATCTTCTCGAAATGCGGCACCAGCCACTGGGCGTCGACCGAATAGCGCGAAAAGCCGCCGCCGAGGTGGTCGTAGATGCCGCCCTCGCTCATATGGGTGAGCGTGTGCTCGACCGTGTCGAAGAAGCCCACATCGCCGGTGCGCATACCGGCCCGCCAGAGAAACTCCAGCAGCGCCGGCTGCGGGAACTTGGGCGCGCCGCCGAGGCCGCCATGCACCGAATCGAAGGCATTGCCGATCTGGCGGGCGGCACCGTCGAGCTCCTTGATGCCGATGGTGACCTTGCCCTGCGGGCGCGCCTTCTCGGCCAGCCGCGCCAGCAGCGCGGCGCGGTTCTGCTCGATCTTGTCGGGCTCCTCGACGAACATCCGCGCCACTTCGCGCAGCACGTCGACGAAGGCGGGCCGGCCGAAACGCGATTCCTTGGGAAAATAGGTGCCGCCCCACACCGGCTCGGCCGCCGGCGTCAGAAACATGGTCAGCGGCCAGCCACCCTGCTCGCCGAGCAAATGCAGCGCGTTCATGTAGATCTGGTCGATGTCGGGGCGCTCTTCGCGATCGACTTTGATGTTGACGAAGAGCTCGTTCATCACCGCGGCGGTGGCCTGGTCCTCGAAGGATTCGTGCGCCATCACGTGGCACCAGTGGCAGGCGGCATAGCCGACCGAGAGCAGGATCGGTTTGTTCTCGCGCCGCGCGGTGGCCAGCGCCTCCGGCCCCCATTGCCACCAGTCGACCGGATTGTGCGCGTGCTGCAGCAGATAGGGCGAGGTCGCGCCGGCGAGACGATTGCGATGTGCGGGCGGGTCCGACGTCACTTGACCTTGGTCCAGGTCTCGCTCTGACACAGGATCCTGGCGACGCAGCCCTGCAGGCTGAGCGCGCTGGCGCTCTCCAGGGTGACGGTGCCGGAATAGACCTTGCCCGATCCGACATCGGTGAGGTCGCCCGTCCAGGTGTTGGCGGCGGATTTGACGGCGCCGTGCAGGATCGATTTGCCGATCTCGCTCTTGCGGCTCTTGTCCTTGACGGCGACGATCTTGGCGCAAAGCTTGCCGCCGCAATTATAAAAACGCGCCTGCGATCCGGTCGATGGCCGCAGCCACACGCCGTAGGGCTCGGCGGCGCTGGCGCTGCCGGCCAGGCCCAGCACGAACAGAAAGCCCGCCGCAAGCAGGCATGCGATTTTGCTGCCCGGCATCTCATCCTCCCCCGGTTGACGCACCTATCCTAAGCGCGTCGACCCGCATTTGTCATGGCAGGATCGCAAAGGCGCGCGCCGGGAAACCCAGTCCGTGGCGCACTTTCGGCCAGGTCACCACGATCAATGCGCCCTTCGCCGGCACCTGATCGAGATTGGCCATGACCTCGATCTGATAATGGCCGTGCTGCAGGATGTAGGTTTCCGAATCCATCTTGTCGGTGGTGTCGGTGTCCATCGCCTCGTGGCCGGTGGCGGTGACGCCGCGCTGCTCATAGAGGAATTTGATGGTCTCGAAAGCCCAGGCCGGGAACGGCTGCCGCTTGAAGCGCGCCTGGTTCGTATCCCAGGCCTTGTACATGTCGGTGCGCAGCGCGACGAAACTGCCGCGCGGAATGCGGCCGTGCTTCTTCTCCCAGGCCTTCAGGTCGGCGACCGAGAAGGCGTGGTTGGGATCCTTCTTCATATAGGGCGTGTCGTCGAGCACGATCAGCCGCAGGATCATCTGCTTGAGCGGGATCTGATCCATGGTGATGCCGTGCTCGGCGAAATGCGCCGGCGGATCGACATGGGTGCCGTATTGGCCGACCATGTTGTAGTAGGTGGTGTGGAAGCCGTCCTCTTTGATCGTATAGGTGCGGTGCGTCTTGGGGTCATAGGCCGGCGTGAAGACGGCCTGGCCGAAGCCCGACCATACCGGCGTCGTCGGCCCGAAGCTGTGGGTGAGGTCGACGAACTGCTTGCTCTCGATGATCTTATAGGCGCGGGCGAGATCGCCGGCGGCATGCGCGGGCGCAACGGGCGCCAGCGCAACGAACGACGCGATCAGCGCAAGAGCCACGGTGTGCAGTGGTTTCATAGGCGAACTCCCTGAATGCGGCCTTGGACCCGGCATTGCGGGCATGATCGCTCCGCTGCGGAGAGGTCGCAATATTTTTTGAAGCGTAATTGTTCTTAATTGAAGCGCAGCAGCCTCACTTCCCTCTCCCCTTGTGGGAGAGGGAAAGCGAACATGCTGCAGGGCCGAATGCTCGGGCGCTTACTTGATCACCAGCACCAGCTTGCCGCGCAGATGGCGGCCTTCGCTGATCTCATGCGCTTTCGCCGCGTCGGCGAGCGCGTAGCGGGTGATTTCGGGTAGGTGCACCGCGCCGGCAGCGAGCAGCGCCAGCATGCGCTCGAGATGGGCGCGGTCGCGCTTGACGTCGGGGCGCAGCGTCTGCACGTCGCTGCGCGGCACCTGAAAATCGGCCGGCGCCGGCGCGATCCAGGCCAGCCGCCCGCCGGGCTTGAGCACCTTGTAGCAGCCGGCGCGCACGGCGCCGCCGACGGTGTCGAACACCGCGTCGCAGACCGGACCGATGCTGGTGAAATCCTCGGTGTTGTAATCGATCACCCGGTCGGCGCCGAGCTTGCGCACATAATCATGATTGCGCGCGCTGGCGGTGGCGATCACGGTGGCGCCGATATGCTTGGCGAGCTGCACGGCAAAGCCGGCGACGCCGCCGGCGGCGCCCTGGATGAGGATGGTTTCGCCGGCTTTGAGATGCAGCGTGTCCTCGATGGCGGTCAGCGCGGTGAGGCTGATGAGCGACAGCGCGGCGGCCTCGACATGGCTCAGCGTGTCCGGCTTCTTGGCGACGATAGCGGCCTTGATGGCGATCTTTTCCGCATAGGTGCCTTCGATGCCGGGTTCGGTGATGCCGAATACGGCATCGCCGACCTTGATGTCGCTGACCCCGGCGCCGGCCTGGCTGACCACGCCGGAGAAATCGCGGCCGAGGATGTGGGGGAAATGGGTGAGCTCATAGCGTCCGCCGCCGCGGCGCACTTTCGGATCGGCGCCGTTGATGCTGGCGGCATGGATATCGACCACGACCTCGCCGGGCCCGGCCACCGGGTCCGGCGCCTCGCCGTAGCGCATATGTTCCGTCCCGCCGTGTTGCGTCAGCAGCATTGCTTTCATGGGGTTCCTCCGCTTTGGCAGGCGATACTACACAAGTTGCGGTGTGATCAAATCGCCGGAGGCAAACTCTCTTCCCTCGCCCCTTGTGGGAGAGGGTGGCGAGCATAGCGAATGCCTCTGGCATTCGCGTTCTTCGATGCCAAGACGGCCAGCGCGAAGCGCTGGCCTATGGCGGTAGCGAGGGCGAGCCGGGTGAGGGGTTGTTGATTCAAGGTGAGGTAAAAACCCCTCACCCGCCCTCGCTCGTTTCATTCGCTCGGGCACGCTCTCCCACAGGGGGAGAGGGGAAGCGCGCGTGTTGCTCGGCTTGAGGTTTACCGCAAGATATCATCTACCCAAGCCTGATCGTCGGCCGCGAATCGACTGCAATTGGCCATGCGCGATTGTCGATACGCCTGCCATCGAAATGACGGCTGATGCATGGTCACCCGCGTTCGCCACCGCTGCGGAATGGATTGCTTGCGGGGCTTGGGTTTTTGGATTGCGGGCTTCTTACGAATTGTCATTGTTTCATTGGGCCTTGCTGCGCTTTGCCAGCAGCGTCTCGGCGCGGGCGAGGTTGCGGCGTGTTCCGTCAATGTAATGAGTTGCTTTCGCGTCCTCGAAGACTTCGAGAGCCGCGCGATAGGCCGCGACCGCTTCAAGCAGGCGTTCGCTGCCGCTCTCGCGCGCACCGAGGGTTTCGAGCGCAGTGCCGAGATTGTTCTGGGTCATGGCCCAGTCGAGCGGCACGCGCTCGCGCGTTCCTTCCAGCAGAGCCGCGCGATAGGCCGCGACCGCCTCAAGCAGGCGTTCGCTGCCGCTCTCTCGCGCGCCGAGGGTTGCAAGCGCATTGCCGAGATTGTTCTGGGTCGTCGCCCAGTCGAGCGGCACGCGCTCGCGCGTCCTTTCCAGCAAAGCCGCGCGATAGGCCGCGACCGCTTCAAGTAGGCGTTCGCTGCCGCTCTCTCTCTCGCCGAGGGTTCGAAGCGCATTGCCGAGATTGTTCTGGATCGTGGCCCAGTCGAGTGGCACGCGCTCGCGCGTCCTTTCCAGCAAAGCCGCGCGATAGGCCTCGACCGCCTCAAGCAGGCGTTCGCTGCCGCTCTCTCGCGCGCCGAGGGTTTGGAGTGCATTGCCGAGATTGTTCTGGGTCGTCGCCCATTGCAGCGGCACGCGCTCGCGGGTCCGTTCGAGCAAAGCCGCGCGATAGGCCTCGACCGCCTCAAGCAGGCGTTCGCTGCCGCTCTCTCTCGCGCCGAGGGTTCGGAGCGCATTGCCGAGATTGTTCTGGGTCATGGCCCAGTTGAGCGGCACGCGCTCGCGGGTCCGTTCGAGCAAAGCCGCGCGATAGGCCTCGACCGCCTCAAGCAGGCGTTCGCTGCCGCTCTCTCTCGCGCCGAGGGTTGCAAGCGCATTGCCGAGATTGTTCTGGGTCGTCGCCCAGTCGAGCGGCACGCGCTCGCGGGTGGTTTCGAGCAAAGCGGCGCGATAGGCCGCGACCGACTCAAGCAGGCGTTCGCTGCCGCTCTCGCGCTCGCCGAGGGTTGCAAGTGCATTACCAAGGTCATTTCCGGCGCTGCTGCGCTGGTTGGCATTCTTGCCGGTTTCCAAGGTGAGCCACGCGATGGCGATCGCGATCTCCAGATCGAAATTGATCCCCCGGTCGCGGCCGCGCACATAGAATTCGTCCTGGCGTGCGCGCATTGCCTCGAACCGGGCGTCCGCGTCATCGGGATGTTCAAGCGTCGCGATTTTCTGTACGCGGTTTGCCGCCGCTTGCGGGTCGCGCCGCAGGATATCCTGCTCCAGCCCGGCTTCGAGAATGGCAATGCCGCTTTGCAGCGCGGTCTGCCGGCGCTCCGTCTCGGCGCGTTGCCACTCTTCGAAGCCGCGGTCGGCTTCGCGTGCGGCGCCTTCTAGATCGCCCGCGGCGGTCTTGGCGGCGATTTTCGCTCGCACCGAATCCACGATAGCGTCGTAGTTGCCGATCTGGCCGCCTTTCTTCATCACATCGGCGGCGACTTGGACCGCGGCGTCCAGCTCCTTCAAGGCCTGATCGAGGTCGAGCGCTTCTTCGGGTTTCAATCGCCGTGCCAGTTCGATGATGGTCCTGGGCTCGACGCCTACTCGCATAGCCTTTGAGGGGTCGGCACGGACCTCCAGAAGCGAGGCGATCTTTTCGGCAATGGCATCGGGTAAGGTTTCGAGCGCTGCTTGCTGGCGGGCCTGGGGGTTATAATCCGGCCGTAGCAATTGCGTCAGATCGCTTTCGATCACATAGGTCAGCAGGCGTTCGACAATTGTTGTCGCGAGCAGTTCCGGCGTGTCAAAGCCGGTCTGCGAGACGATACGCTCCGACTTCATGCGCTGGCGGAAAGTCAACTGCCTTTGGTGCTCGGCTTCGGTTTGCCACAAGTTGCCCGGCACCGAAAATGTTTCCGGCGCAACATAGAGTAGTCGCGGCTTGCCTGCTTCCTCGGCCCAATCATGTTCGAGTTCGGTGATGGATCGGTCGGTGCCGTCCTTTTTCGGCTCCCAGCCGCGACGCATGCCGATGAGGCCAACGTAGATGTCCGCGGTGGTCGCGCAATCGCGGCAATAATCGTAAGCTTGCGCATCCTGCGCGTCGAAATGCTCCTGCCAAACCACGCGGAAATATTCGAGCTTGCTGAGACGCGCGTGGACCGCGTTGCGATAGGCGGTCAAATCCTTAGCGGTTGAACTAAGGAAAACGGTGAGCACAGTTTGTGGCAAAGCGGTTCGAGCCTCAGCGCACGCTCGGGTTGAGGCAGTTTTCGGGATTTATTGGGCGGGCGCAACCTCCCCTTGTCAGGGCACAGCGAAGCGGGATCACCGGGTCACGCCGCTTCGCGGCGGCCCGGTGATGACAAGGTGAGGCGGCCCTTGACCCCTTCCCTTCCCAGCGCTCACCTGCGCCGCCATGTCCGACCCCACCCGCCCCACCATCTTCGCCCTCTCCTCCGGCCGTGGGCCGGCGGCGATCGCGGTGGTGCGCATTTCCGGCGCGCGTGCCGGCGATGCACTGAAGGCGCTGATCGGCAGGCTGCCCGCGCCGCGCCAGGCGGCGCTCGCCCGTGTGCGCGATCCGGCGACGGGCGAGACCATCGACCAGGCGCTGGCGCTGTGGTTTCCGGCGCCGCGAAGCGAGACCGGCGAGGACGTGGCCGAGCTGCAGCTGCATGGCGGCCGCGCGGTGATCGCCGCGACGCTCGACGCTCTCGGCCGCATCGAAGGCCTCAAGCCCGCCGAGGCCGGCGAGTTCACCCGCCGCGCCTTCGAGAACGGCAAGCTCGATCTTACCGCGGTGGAGGGTCTCGCCGACCTGGTCATGGCGGAGACGCAAGGCCAGCGCCGCCAGGCGCTGCGGCAATTGCAGGGCGCGCTGGGCGCACGCGCGGAAGCCTGGCGCGGCAAGCTGATCGAGGCGCTGGCCCTGGTCGAAGCGCGCATCGATTTTGCCGACGAGGCCGACGTGCCGGAGGAGCTGGTGGCGCCGGCGCTGGCCATCGCTCGGTCATTGGCCGAGGAAATCGCGGGGGCGCTGGCCGATGAGCGGCGCGGCGAACGTCTGCGCGACGGGCTCATCGTTGCCATCGCCGGGCCGGTGAACGCCGGAAAGTCGACGCTGCTCAATCGTATGGCCCGGCGCGAGGCGGCGATCGTGTCGCCCTATGCCGGCACCACCCGCGACGTGATCGAGGTGCATCTCGAGCTCGACGGTTGGCCGGTGACGCTGCTCGATACGGCGGGCATGCGCGAGACGGCCGATCCGGTCGAGATGGAAGGCGTGCGGCGCGCGCGCAAACGGGCGGCGGGCGCCGATTTAGTGCTGTGGGTGACGGACGCCAGTGCGCCGGAGGCTTCATCCGGCATCGCGGGAGCGGTTCGCGCTGGTCGTATGGAAAATCCACCCCCTGTCATTGCGGAAACCGCGCGGAATGCGACATTGCAGGATTTGGAAGCGGTTTCCGGGTTGGCTTTTGGAACCCCTTCCTTCCGGCGGCCGGGGTCTGACGCATCAAATGATCCCAGCCAAGGGGAGCATACCGTTATTCCGACCGTTTGGCGCCTGCGTAACAAAATTGACCTTGCGGAACAGGAGCCTGGAAGGAGTGAGCCGAGATTAAAGGATGAATATAGAAATGAACCTGAAACTATATCTAACAACTCATTAACAAACATGGTTAATAGGGCGTTAAATGATAGAAATGAAGGTAAGTTCATTAAAAATGAATCCATATTCGATCTTTCAGCCGCAACGGGCCGCGGTGTGGATCATCTGCTGACCGCGCTAACCGGCTATGCCGAGCAGTTTTTGGCCGGGTCTGAACAGGCGCTGGTCACCCGGGATCGTCACCGCCGCGCGCTCGCCGATACGCTGGCGGCGCTGCGCCGTGCATTGGCGCCGGAGTTGGCCGGCCGTGAGGATCTGCTGGCTGAGGAGCTGCGCGCCGCCGCCCAGGCGCTGGGCCGCCTCACCGGCCGGGTCGATGTCGAGGATATTCTCGACGTGATTTTCCGCGACTTTTGCATCGGGAAATAGCCCTTTTCCAGCCCGCGTCGCCTGATGCCTATCCTGTGGCAAGGCGTCGCCGTGGCAACGGGCCCCCTCGCCTCCGCTCCAGCTTTGGCAGAGCCTGACCGCTCCCATCAAAGGCGCGGCGACATGTCTGGGCGGAAGCTCGATTGGAAGCAGGTGCTGCGCGAGCCCAACGCCCTGGGCTGGATCGGCCTGTTCGTCGTGGTGATCGCTATCGGCGTCGGTACCCTCTATTTCGGCGGTGGCGGTCGCGATACCGCCGCGGGCGGAGATTTAGCTAGAAGCAGCCATGGTTTGCTGAAAGGTAATCCGTAACCTCTTCTAAAATGTTTCACGTGAAACATGGTTTGAAATCCCTTTGTTTTTGACCGCTTCCAGCGCCTCCGCTACAAAGCCGGTATTCGAGGCCAAGCATGGATGCACAATTCGACGTCGTGGTGATTGGCGGCGGCCATGCCGGCTGCGAAGCCGCAACTGCCGCTGCGCGTATGGGTGCGCGCACGGCGCTGGTGACCCATCGCTTTGCCACCGTCGGCGCCATGTCCTGCAATCCGGCTATCGGCGGTCTTGGCAAAGGTCATTTGGTCCGGGAAATCGATGCCTTGGACGGCCTTATGGGCCGGGTCGCCGACCGCGGCGGCATCCAATTCCGCGTGCTCAATCGCCGCAAAGGTCCGGCGGTGCGTGGACCCCGCGCCCAGGTCGACCGTCAGCTCTATGCCGCCGCCATGCAGGCGGAAATCCACGCAATTCCAAGCCTGGAAGTTATTGAGGCGGAAGCCGACGACCTCATCCTCAAGAACGGCCGGGTTTGCGGCGTCCGCCTGGCCGATGGCCGCGAGATTGCCGCCGCCGCTTTTGTGCTTACCACGGGGACCTTTCTGAGGGGCCTCATCCATATCGGCGAGCGGCAAATCCCGGCCGGCCGGGTCGGCGAGGCGCCGGCCATGGGGCTTTCGAAGACCCTGGAAGCCGCCGGCTTTGTTCTCGGCCGGTTGAAAACCGGCACGCCGCCCCGCCTCGAGGGCCGCAGCGTGGATTGGGCCGCCCTGCAAATGCAGCCCGGTGACGAGCCACCGGAGCCGTTCTCGGCGCTGACCACGGGCATCGAAAACCAGCAAATCCAATGCGGGATCACCCGCACCGTGCCGGCGACCCACGACATCATTCGCCAGAATGTGCATCGTTCTCCGATGTATTCCGGCCAGATCGCCAGCCGCGGGCCCCGCTACTGCCCCTCGATCGAGGACAAGATCGTCAAGTTCGGCGAGCGCGATGGCCACCAGATTTTCCTGGAGCCGGAAGGGCTTGAGGATACGACCGTCTATCCCAACGGCATTTCCACTTCGCTCCCCGAGGAGGTGCAGCACGCTTTGGTGGCGACCATTCCCGGGCTGGAAAAGGTGCGCATCATCCGTCCCGGCTATGCCATCGAATACGACTACGTGGACCCGCGCGAGTTGCTGCCGACCTTGCAAACCAAGCGGCTGCCCGGGCTGTTTCTGGCCGGCCAGATCAATGGCACCACTGGCTATGAAGAAGCTGCGGCGCAGGGGCTTCTTGCCGGCCTCAATGCAGCGGCCATGGCTGGCGGCGGCGGCGAGATCATCTTCGACCGGGCCGAGGCCTATCTCGGCGTGATGATCGACGACCTGGTGACCCGCGGCGTGACCGAGCCCTATCGGATGTTCACGTCGCGGGCCGAATATCGGCTGGCTTTGCGGGCTGACAATGCCGATCAGCGTCTGACCGATAAAGGCATCATGCTGGGCTGTGTGGGGCCAGAACGGGCAAGATACCATCGCAAGAAAAATGCTGCGCTCGATGCTGCGCGGAACTCTTGCGAAAGGCGTCTCGCTTACGCCGAAGGAGGCCGAACGGCATGGCCTGGCGCTGAACAAAGATGGCCAGCGCCGCAGCGCCTTCGAGCTCTTGTCCTACCCGCATATTGCTATCGCGGACCTGGCGAAGATCTGGCCGCAGTTCGGTGAGATCAACGCGAAAATCGCCGAGCAGATCGAGATCGACGCCAAATACGAGGTCTATCTCTCACGCCAGTCTGCCGATATCGCAGCCTATCGGCGCGATGACGGCTTCGCGCTGCCGGATAATCTCGATTATGCGGCACTGCCGGGCCTCTCCAACGAGGTCAAACAGAAATTGGCGGCGCAACGGCCACGCACTATCGGCCATGCCGGGAAAATCGACGGCGTGACGCCGGCGGCGCTGACGCTGCTGGTGGCGCATGTCCGGCGTGGCCGCGGCAAGGCGGCGAAAAGCGCTTGAGCAAGGGCGGGCAGGGCACGGTCGATCTTGCCGCCGATCGGGCTCACGCGCTCCAGCTCACTCCTGTTTCACGTGAAACATTGGCGCGACTGGACCGTTTCATCGAACTGCTACTGACCTGGCAGGCGCGGGTAAATCTTATTGCCGCCTCGACAATTCCGCACCTCTGGACGCGCCATGTGGCCGACTCGCTGCAGCTCTTGCCGTTGGCGCCGCAGGCGAAAATCTGGGTGGATTTCGGCTCGGGCGGCGGATTTCCCGGCCTCGTGCTTGCTTGCGCGCTTGCCGAGACGCCCGGTGCGCAAGTCCATCTCATTGAAAGCATAGGAAAAAAGGCGACATTCCTGCGCGAGGTGGCGCGCCAGCTCACGCTGCCGGCCGAAATTCATCAGGAACGAGCCGAGAATTTTGGGGAAAGCTGGAGCGGCTGCGCCGACGTGGTCACGGCGCGCGCCGTGGCGCCGCTGAAAATCCTGTGCGATCAAGCGTTTCCCTTCATCGCCAAGGGCGCACTCGGCCTGTTCCCCAAGGGTCAAGATGTAGATGCTGAATTGACCGAAGCCGCTAAATATTGGACACTTGCGGCCACGAAGGTGCCCAGCAAGACCAGTCCCGAGGGTTGCATCCTCGTCATCAGCAGGCTTCATTGCCGCCGACGGGCGCCTGTTCGGCCCTGAGCCACGGCCGAGCCGGTCCACGGATACGCCGAGGACGCGGGCCTCACGGGCCAACGATGCGCACATGGTGCCAACATGACCGATATGCCGAACCCTGACGTCGTCCCCTTCGCCAAGCCGCTGCGCAGCGAGCCGCCGGCGCGCCCACGCGTGCTGGCGATCGCCAACCAGAAGGGCGGCGTCGGCAAGACCACCACCGCGATCAATCTCGGCACCGCGCTTGCCGCCATCGGCGAGCACGTGCTCATCGTCGACCTCGACCCGCAGGGCAACGCCTCGACCGGGTTGGGCATCGACCGCCGCGACCGCCGCACCTCGACCTATGACGTGCTCACCGGCGGCGCGCCGATGCGCGCGGCGGTGCTGCCGACCGCGGTGCCGCAGCTCTTCATCGCGCCGTCGACCATGGATCTCTCCGGCCTCGAGCTCGAGATCGGCCGCGAGCGCGACCGCGCCTTCCGCCTGCGCAACGCGCTCGGCGTGCTCAATGCCGGCGAGCGGCCGTACGACTTCACCTATGTGCTGGTCGACTGCCCGCCCTCGCTCAACCTGCTCACGGTCAACGCCATGGCCGCGGCCGACTCGATCCTCGTTCCGTTGCAATGCGAATTCTTCGCGCTCGAAGGCCTGTCGCAACTGTTGAAGACGGTCGAGCAGGTCAAGACCACGCTCAACCCGACGCTGTCGATCCACGGCATCGTGCTCACCATGTTCGACTCGCGCAACAACCTGTCCAACCAGGTCGTCGCCGATGTGCGCGAATTCATGGGACCAAAAGTCTATGACACGGTGATCCCGCGCAATGTGCGCATCTCCGAGGCGCCGTCCTACGGCAAGCCGGTGCTGGTCTATGATTTGAAATGCGTCGGCAGCGAAGCCTATCTGCGGCTGGCGACCGAGATCATCCAGCGCGAGAAGGCGTTGAAGGCGGGGTAGCGATTATCGCCGTCATCCTGAGGCGCGAGGCGCTTTGCGCCGAGCCTCGAAGGATGACGGGCAGGGGCCGTCACCCTTCGAGGCTCGCAGCGCTCGCTGCTCAGGGTGACGGTGACAGGTCGGCGTGAAGAAGAACGAAGCAAATATAGCCCGGATGAAGCGAAGCGAAATCCGGGAGCGTTGCGATCAACAGACCCGCATTCCGCTTCGCTGCATGCGGGCTACAGACGATAGAGTGCGTGGGGCCTACCGCCCACACGATAAATGATAGACGGCAAGAAAAAATAGGAAGCACAGCGTGTCGGGTCAGTCAGGAGCGGCGGCGATGATGGCGGAGCACAAACGATTGGGACGCGGCCTGGCCGCGCTGATCGGCGACGTCGGCGACGAGAGCGCGCCGGCGGAAGCGCCACGCCGGCCGCGCCGCGCGCCGATCGAAAATCTGACGCCGAACCCGCGCAACCCGCGAAAAGATTTCACCGACAGCGAACTCGACGAGCTGGCCGCCTCGATCAAGGAGCGCGGCGTCATCCAGCCCATCGTGGTGCGCGCGGTGCCCGACAAGAACGACGCCTATGAGATCATCGCCGGCGAGCGGCGCTGGCGCGCGGCGCAACGCGCCGGCCTGCACGAGGTGCCGATCGCCATTGTGGAGGCGACCGATCAGCAGTCGCTCGAATTCGCCATCATCGAGAACGTGCAGCGCGCCGATCTCAATCCGATCGAGGAGGCGAGCGGCTATCAGGCGCTGATGGAGCAGCACGATTACACGCAGGATGAGGTGGCGCAGATCGTCGGCAAGAGCCGGCCGCATGTGGCCAACACGGTGCGGCTGCTGAAGCTGTCGGCGCCGGTGCAGACGCTGGTGCGCCAGGGCAAGATTTCCGCCGGCCATGCGCGGCTGCTGCTCGGCCAGCCAAACGGGCTGGAGATCGCCTTCGAGATCATCGAGAAGGGGACGAGCGTGCGCCAGCTCGAGCTGGAGATGCGCGAGGACGGCGCGCGGCAGGCGCGCGCGGTGCGGCGCGAGTTTTCCAATCCGGTGAAGCCGAGCGGCAAGGACGCCGACACCCGTGCGCTGGAAAAGCGGCTGTCCGATGCGCTCGGGCTGGACGTCACCGTCGACCACAAGGCGTCGGGTGGCGGCACGCTGCACATCAAATACGGCGATCTCGATCAACTCGATGCGGTGCTGCGGAAGTTAGGGGGTTGACGCCGCGGGGGTGGGTAAAGCGAAGCGCGCCCACCGAATCTTGCAGTTGAATTGATGCAAGTGTAGCGAACGAGAAAGCGTAGCCCGGATGAGCGCAGCGAAATCCGGGAATATCGCCAAGGCCGCGCGACCAACCCCGCATTCCGCTCCGCTTCATGCGGGCTACACACTTAGATTGAAGCGGTGCAGCAAGCGCGGCGCGCGCCCTCTCCGCATAGCCCGTCGAAGACGGACGTAAACGCCCTAGAGCGCTTCTGTGTCAGATTGAATTGCGACTCGGCACAGCCTCCACCTCTCCCCTGGGGGAGAGGTCGGCGCACGAAGTGCGCCGGGTGAGGGGGAAAGTGATGATCGATGAATCACTTGCCCCCTCACCCCAACCCTCTCCCCCAGGGGAGAGGGAGCGCGCCGCGCTTGCTGCAGCGCTTCAATCTAAGTCAAACACGCCCTAATGGGGGGAGAGGGGAAGCGCGCGTGCGGCGCGCACATCACCAAGCGCCCACTCACACCTCAACTCTTGCTTAGCTGAGCCGTGAGATTGTTGACCGCCTGGGTGAGCTGCAACACCTCGGTTTCGCGCAACTGGTCGATCTTCTGGTGCAGCAGTTCGATCTCCAGCTCGGCCTTCACGTTGACCTGAAAATCGTTCTCGGCCTTCTTGCGGTCGATGTCCTGTTGCCGGTTCTGGCTCATCATGATGAACGGCGCCGCATAGGCGGCCTGAAACGAGAGCGCCAGGTTGAGCAGGATGAACGGGTAGGGATCCCATTGCCGAATATAGGCGGTGACGTTGAGGATGATCCAGAACAACAGAATGACCGACTGGATGATGATGAATCGCCAGGAGCCCATATTGGCGGCGACCGTGTCGGCGATGCGCTGCCCCACAGTGAGCTGGGGCTCGTGCGCTGCCCGATGTGTCCGGTGTACACGGCGCGCGGCGCGCAGTTCGGTGAGCAGCCGCTGTTCG
Organism: uncultured Pseudomonadota bacterium; assembly: GCA_963782145.1. Lineage (GTDB taxonomy): Bacteria > Pseudomonadota > Alphaproteobacteria > Rhizobiales > Xanthobacteraceae > Pseudolabrys. The sequence goes on along the minus strand of CAWAIV010000020.1, from coordinate 100,952 downwards.
GTGTCGTGCAATTCGCTCTTCATGGCGCTGGTATTATTCATCGTCCGGCCCTCCCGCCGGTCCGCAACCTCTTTTCGGATGTTATCTGCAATTGCCCCTGCGCCGCCACCGGGCGCCGGCGGTATTCACCCTTTCCTTTTGCCGATGGGGGAGGGGGATCGTGCTGAAGGGGGGCGAAGCGCGCGCCGGGTAAGGGGGGCCAGCGGTTCAACAAGATCACCGACCCCGTCGTCCGCCCACTTGAGTGGGTGCCCGGGCACCCCATCCCACCAGGGGACAGGGAAATGGCGATCGCGGCGGGCAATTTGTGGACAATCCGCGGCATGCCGCGCTGGCATTGCGCAAACGGTCTAACCTGCGCGATAAGCATTCTTTCACCGTCCGCAAAGGACTCTGCGTCCAATGAAATCCCCTGCCAAAATCAGCCGCCGCGCCGTGCTCGTCGGCCTGCCCTTGCTGGTCGCCGGCTGCGGCCAGGGGCCCGAGGGCTTCGAATGGTTCCCCGGCGGTTCCGGCGGCTACGGCGCCATTGACGATAACGGCATCACCATCCCCGCGCTCGATCTGTCCACCATCGATCGCAGCCTGCTGCGCGCGCGCGTTTCCTGGCGAGGCACGCAAAAGCCCGGCTCCATCGTGGTCAACATCGCCGAGCGGCGGGTCTATCTGGTCCTCGACGGCGGCAGCGCGCTGCGTTACGCCTGCGGCGTCGGCCGCTCCGAGGCGCTGAATTTCCGCGGCAGCGCGGTGATCGGCCAAAAGCAGAAATGGCCGCGCTGGATCCCGACCGCGACCATGATGGCGGCGATGCCGCGCTATCGCGCCTATGCCGGCGGCATGCCCGGCGGGTTGGGCAATCCGCTCGGCGCCCGCGCGCTCTATCTCTATCGCGACGGCCGCGACACCTATTTCCGCCTGCACGGCACCAACGAGCCCGAGAGCATCGGACACGCGGTGTCCTCGGGCTGCATCCGCCTGTTCAATCAGGACATCGTCGATCTCTATACCCGCGTGCCGGTGGGAACGCGGGTGACGGTGGTGCAGTAATTTTCTGCGTCATCACCGGGCTTGACCCGGCAATGACGTTTGAGAGTTCGATCTAAGCCTGTCCTTGAGCTGTAGCTTCGTCGTCGCGCGGCTTGCGCAACAGCAGCGTCAACAGCAGCGCCAGGAACGACAGCACCAGCATGCCAATGAAGGCATCATTGTAGGTGCCGGTGAGGTCGAACACCGCGGCGCCGAGATAGGCGCCGATGCCGCCGCAGATCTGATGCACCATGGTGATCAGTCCGGTGAGCGCGCCGAGATGGCGGGTGCCGAAACGCTCGGAAACGAACACGAGGGTGAGCGGCGCCGTCACCAGGAAGGTGGCGCCGAACACCAGTGCGAACACCGCCACCGAAAGCGGTGATTGGTCGACCAGCACCAGGGCGAACACGGCGACGCGGGCGGCAAAGGCGAGCGCGGTCGGCCAGACCGGGCCGACGCGGTCGCTGAAGGCGCCGGCGGCGACCACGCCGATCAGGCCGGTCAGACCCATCAGCGCCAGCAGGTTGCCGGCCAGAAAGGCATTGACGCCGCGGTCCTGCGCGAAGGCGACCACATGGGTGGAGACGAAGAAGTCGCCGAGGCCGCAGATGGCGTAGACCGCCAGCAGCAGCCAGAATTGCCCGGTGCGCGCGGCCGCGGCGAGGCCGACGCCGACGTGCGGTTGTGCCGCCTTGGCCTGCGTCGGCGTTGTTTTCGGAATCGCCACGATCAACAGCGGCAGCAGCACCAGGCAGGCGGCACCCAGCGCCAAGTAGACCGAGCGCCAGCTTAAGCTGACCATCACCGCCGCCAGCGTGGCGATCATCACCAACTGGCCCACGCTCATGCCCGACATCACCACCGCATTGGCGATGCCGGTGCGCTTGGGGAAGGCGCGCGTCACCATGACGCCGACCGTCGTGATCGAGGCGGCGCCGTTGCCGAGCGCGAAGATGACGCCGTAGAGCAGCAGCGCGTGCCAAGGCGCCGTCATCGCGCTCATGGCGCCGATGCCGATGGCGCTGACCAGCAAGCCGCCGCCCAGCACCAGGCGCGGACCGCTGCGGTCGGCAAGGCGGCCGGCGGCGAACATGGCGGCGGCGGAGACGAGCTGGAACACGGCGACGGCGAGGCCAAGCTGACTGCGCTCCCAGCCGAAATCGTCGACGATCGGCTTGAAGGTCAGGCCGACGGCAAAGCGCGCGCCGCCGCCGACGAACAGCACCAGGAATCCGGCGGCAAGAACGAGCGCGGCGCGCGGGGAAAGCGGTTTCTGCGACAAGGAAAAAGGTTTCGTTGGAAGGGAAGCTCTCGATCTCGTTCAACGCGATCCGCGCGGCGGACTAGGCCGGCGGCGCATCGTGGACGGCCTTGGAATCCGCCGGCGCCGCGGCGCGCTCGCTGAGCCCATAATCGCGCAATACCGCGGCCACGCGCAGCCGGTAGTCGGCGAAAACGCCGGCACGGCCCTGGCGCTGGCCGGCGCGATGGGCGAGCTGGTTGCGCCATTGCTTGACCGCCGCCTCGTCGCGCCAGAACGACAGCGACAACAGCTTGTTGGCGTCGGTGAGGCTCTGGAAGCGCTCGACCGAGAGGAAGCCGTCGATGCGCTCCAGCTCGGCGCGCAAGGACGCCGCGATGCCGAGGTAATCGTCCTTGCGGCCCGGCGCCGGCCAGACTTCGAAGATCACCGCGATCATAATGCCTCCCGTGCGTGGCGCTTTTTTGCAGCCTTTCACATCGCGCGCACGCGAGTCAAAATCCCGCGCCCGCCGCGAGCGGCCAAGTCCGCCGGCGGCGGGCCGGTGGGCTGGAACTCAACCCCCGCGGCCTGCTAAGGAACAGGCAACACCGCCACGACAAGCAGGGAGGAACACCGGTGCCCGCAAAGCTCCAAGGCGAGATGCAGCCGCATATCTACCGTTTCAAGCTCGGCGGCTTCGACGTCGCCACCATCATGGATAGCAAGGTTATCCGCCCCGGGCTGACGCCGAGCTTCGGCGGCGAGGCGAATGCCGACGCGGTCAAGGCGCTTGCCGCCGCCAACCACATCGGCGCCGACCGTTACGAGCATCCGTTCACGCCGTCCGTGGTCAATACCGGCAAGGAACTGGTGCTGTTCGACACCGGTTGCGGCTGGCTGCGCGAGGAACACGAGCAGCTCAAAGGCCGGATGCCGGCCGGCAACCTGGTCGCGCGCATGGCGCAGGCCGGCTACCAGGCGGAGGATGTCGATGTGGTGGTGCTCACCCACGGCCATCCCGACCATATCGGCGGGCTCACCAAGGGCGGCCAGCCGGTGTTCCCCAACGCGCGCTACGTGTTCGGCGCCGCCGATTTCGATTTCTGGAAGAAGGGCGAGAACGTGCGCGAGGCGCGCAAGTTCAACCGCGAGCTCTACATGAAGATCGTGGTGCCGCTCGCCGACCGCGCCACCTTCATCAAGCCGGGCGACACCGTGGTGCCGGGCATCACCGCGGTCGACGCCTTCGGGCATTCGCCGGGATTGATGGCGTTCCATATCGAGAGCGAGGGCAAGCGGCTGCTCGCCTGGGCCGACACCTGCAATCACTATGTGGTCGCCATCCAGCGGCCGGATCTGCAGCTCGACGTCGACGACGACAAAGAGAAAGCGGTGGCCACGCGCAAGCGCATCCTCGACATGGTGGCAACGGAAGGCATTCCGGTCGCCGGCTTCCACATGCCGTTCCCGGGGCTGGGTTTTGTCGAGCGCGCCGGCGGCAGCTATCGCTGGGTGCCGCATAGCTATCAGTTGAATCTCTGAGCTGTCGTCGCCGCGAAAGCGGGGACCCAGTAACCCCGGTGACTCTTATGTTTACTGGATCACCCGCTTTCGCGGGTGATGACAGCCTCAATCGTTGCGACGCCTTGCAGTCACAGCGATCGACAACAGCGTTCTTTGCGCGATCGCTTCGGCAAGCGCGGCGTTGCGGCGGGCATCGAGAGAGGCTTCGGCGAGCTGTTGCATGGCGCGCGCCAGCCGCGGTGCGCTCCAAGCACGCAAGGCGGCGCCGACCGCCTTCTCGCGGCTGAAATGCACCGGCGGCGCGCCGCGCTTCATGGCGAATTCGGCCGAGTTGCCCGCATCGACGGCGAGCCGCATCTTGTGCAGATTGGCGACTTGGCGGATCGCCGCCGAGATGATCGCGGCCGGCGAGGCGCCGCCGCCGCGCGCCTTGGCGAACTCGGTTTCCACCTCGGCGGTGCGGCCGGCGAAGGCGGCATCGAGCACGCCGTCGAGCGCCAGCGTCGAGGCGTCGGACACCACCATCATGACATCGGCGAGCTCGATGCGCTCCTTGCCCTGCGCATAGAGTGCGAGCTTGCGGATCTCGTTGCGCGAGGCCAGCCGATCGCCGCCGATCAGTGCCGCCAGCGCCGCGCGCGCGTCGGCGGCGATGGTCAGATTGGCGCCGCGCAATTCATCGTCGATCAGGCGGCCGAGATCGCGCTCGCCATCGGCATAGCAGGGCAGCGCCGCCGCGACCTTGGCCTTCTCGCACAGCGCGCGCAACGGCGCGTTGCGCTTGAGATCGCCGGCCTCGATGATGATGCGGCATTCGGCGGAGGGCGCCGCGATCACGCTTTCCACCGCCGCGGCGATGTTGCGCGCGCCCGCCTTCACCAGCACCGCGCGGCGAGCGCCGAACAACGGCACGGTGTGCGCCTCCTCGACCAGGCGCGACGGATTGGCGGTGAGCTCCTCGCCGGCCAGGCGCGCCAGCGCGAAGGGATCGTTGACGTCGTCGACCGAGGCCTTGACCAGCGCGTCGACGCGCTCGCGCACCAGCCCGGCATCCGGCCCGAACACCAGCACGATCGGCTGGCCCGGGTCGGGGCGGGCGATGAAACGGTCGACGTCGGCAGCCTTGATGGCGGTCATGGCGTCTGCACGTTTATGCGGCCCTCAGGCGGGACGCAACAGCACCTGCTCGCTGAGTTGCGCGGTCTCGGCGCGGGCGATGGCGAAGCCGGCGCGCGCGGCCAGCGGCGCGAAGCCCTCCAGTCCGCGCGGGATCAGCTTGAACCGGCTCATGGTAATCCTGCGCCGCTGCGCCTCATCATTGCTGGTGACCGACCCGGCAATCAGCTTCGCGCCGCCGCGGCGTAACGCGGCGAGATTGGCGACGATGGCCGTGTCGCTGCCGTATTCGAACAGGCCGCCCTCGGACGAGGCGGCGACGATCGCGTCGGCCGCGTTCAATTCGCGCAGCAACGCTTCGAGCGAAGCCGGCTCGTTCCAGTCATAGCTGCGGTGATCGAAAGCGATGTCCAGACCGGCCAGAGGCCCGCCGTTCGCCATGAGAGCGGCCAGCGCCTCCCTGCCGAAAGATGGTCCGGCTTCGTCTGGGTCCAGAACATGGATCGCGATCGGCCGCCGCAGCAAATTGCCGTCGCGACGATTCAGAATGATCAAGGCGTTGAAGCTGTCGATCGCCGGGCCGCCGGCAATATTGATCAAATGAAGCGGCGCCGTTTTCGTGGCGGCGAGTTCGCCGGCAAGGCCGTCGGCGATGAGCCGCGCGACCTGCTGGGTGCGCAGCCGCAGCAACGTGAGATGCGGCGAAGCGGCCACCCGCCGGTCCATCGGACTGTCGTAAGGCGCCGGCAGATGATCGGCACCGAGCTTCATGACATAGGTGGTCAGCCCATCGAGAAACGTCGTATCGGAGCCGAATATGGCGCGCACCAGCAGGGACTTCTTTGCCGCCGATCGCAACAGCAAGCGCATGATGAATTGCGGAATGCGGCGATTGCGGCGCTCCTCTTCATGCGAGGCGTCGAAAAGCCTGCGCAGGCTGTCGGGATCGTCCGGCACCGCGAAGCGCGGATCGGTGACGTCGATCACCGGCAGGAGATTGCCGTCGCGCGTTGCCGCCGTGACGAGATCGCCGTGCGACGTTGGAGTCTGCCGCATGGGGATTCCAATGGGGCGTGGAAACTGATGACCGTCAAGACGCCGGCACGGCGCCACCCTCCCGCACAAGGGGAGAGGCGAAGCGCGCAAGCGGCGGGCCGTTACGTCCCCGCCGCGAAGTACGACACCAACCGCGCGTGGATATTGTCGGAGATCACCTTGCCGGCGCGGTTCTCGGCGTCGCGCAACCCGCGTGCGCCGGCGAAGCGCTGCTGTTGACCCGGGATATTGTAGGACACGCGCGAGAAGGTCCGCCCGGTGACCACGCTCTTCTTGGTATTGAGGTCGGTCAGCGTATAGGTCGCGTTGATGCCGTAGTTTTGGATATCGGGACGCGCCGAGTTGATGTCGACGATGACCTGCGCCTGGGTGGCGACGAGGGTGACGACCAGCTTGTAGGCGGGCGAGGCCGCGGCGCCGCCGCCGGTGAGGTCGTAGATCAGGTCGTTGCGGACATTGACCGCAATGCGCGACAGCGAGGAGCCGTTGGGGGCCTGGATCTGCGCCACCTCGACGGCAGCGAGCTTGTCGTTGAGCCCGGGGCCGCCGATCGCGGTCTTGTCGCCGTAAAGCGGCTGGAAGCAGCCGGCGAGCAGCCCGGCCAGTGCCGGGATGGCGAGCCAGCGGGCCATTTTTCCGTTCATTGCGAGCTCGCGAGCTAGGCCGGCACCCCGGAATGACAATGAATTACGCCACCACATTGACGATCCTCTGCGGGACGACAATGACCTTTTTCGGGCTTTTGCCGTCGAGGGCCTTTTGTACCGCATCGAGCGCCAGAACGGCAGCCTCTATGTCGGCCTTTCCGGCATCGCGGGCGACGGTGACATCGGCGCGTTTCTTGCCGTTGATCTGCACCGGTAAGGTAATGGTGGTCTCCAGCAGCAGCGCCGGCTCCAGTTCGGGCCAGGATTCGCTCGCCACCAGGCCGGAATGGCCGAGCGTGGCCCAGCATTCCTCGGCCAGATGCGGCATCATCGGGTGGAACAGCCGCACCAGGATATCGGCGGCCTCCCGCAGCGCCCAGGCGAAATCGGGCGCGGGCGCTTCCTCGGCCGAGCCGATGGCGTCGGAGAGCGCATTGGCGCACTCGTAAATATGGGCGACGCAGCGGTTGAAGCGCAGCCGGGCGATGTCGTCGGAAACATTGGCAAGCGCCTTGTGCGCGGCCTTGCGCACGGCCAGCGCCTGTTCGGAGAATTGGGCGGGCCGTGCGGCGGGCGCTTTCACGTCGGCGATCTCGCCGATCAGCCGCCACAGCCGCTGCACGAAACGCCAGGCGCCCTGCACACCCTCCTCGGTCCAGATCACGTCGCGCTCGGGCGGACTATCGGAGAGCATGAACCAGCGCGCGGTGTCGGCGCCGAAAGCTTCAATGATGTCGTCGGGGTCGACGGTGTTCTTCTTCGACTTCGACATCTTCTCGATGGCGCCGATCTCGATCGGCTCGCCGGTGACGGTGAGCCGCGCGCTGCGCGCGTCGCCCAGCCCCTCGATGGTCACCTCGGCCGGCATCACCCAGTCGCCGTTCTTGGATCGATAGGTCTCGTGCACCACCATGCCTTGCGTGAACAGGCCGGCGAAGGGCTCGTCGAGATCGACATGGCCGGTCTTCTTCATGGCGCGGGTGAAGAAGCGCGAATAGAGCAAGTGCAAAATCGCGTGCTCGATGCCGCCGATATATTGATCGACCGGCATCCAGGCATTGGCGACCTTCGGCGTGGTCGGCGCCGCTTCGTTCCACGGATCGGTGAAGCGGATGAAGTACCAGGACGAGTCGACGAAAGTGTCCATGGTGTCGGTTTCGCGCCGCGCCGGACCGGAGCATAGCGGGCACGCGACGTGCTTCCAGGTCGGGTGGCGATCGAGCGGATTGCCCGGCACGTCGAACGAGACATCGTCGGGCAGCGTCACCGGCAGGTCCTTGGCCGGCACCGGCACCACGCCGCACTTGTCGCAATGAATGATGGGGATCGGGCAGCCCCAATAGCGCTGGCGCGAAATGCCCCAGTCGCGCAGGCGGAAATTGACCTGGCGCTGGGCGACGGGGCGATTGCCGCGGGTGTCGCGCTCCAGCCGCCTGGCCACTTCCTCTTTCGCTTCCGCAATGCTCATGCCGTCGAGGAAGCGCGAATTGATCATGCGGCCGTCGCCGTCGTAAGCCGTCGTGGTGATGACGAAACTGGCCGGGTCCTGGCCTTCGGGGCAGACCACCGGCGTGTTGCCGAGCCCATATTTGTTGACGAAGTCGAGGTCGCGCTGATCGTGCGCCGGGCAGCCGAAAATGGCGCCCGTGCCGTATTCCATGAGGATGAAATTGGCGACATAGACCGGCAGCTTCCAGTTCGGATCGAACGGATGCACCGCCTTGATGCCGGTGTCGAAGCCGAGCTTCTCGGCGGTGTCGATGGCGGCCTGCGAGGTGCCCATGCGCCGGCACTGCTCGATGAATTCGGCAAGCGCGGGGTTCTTCGCCGCCGCCGCCGTTGCCAGCGGATGGTCCGGTGCCAGCGCCATGAACTTGGCACCGAACAAGGTGTCCGGCCGGGTGGTGAAGATCTCCAGCTCCAACTCGGCATTCGGCGTGGTGGCGGGATCGAGCATGAAGCGGACCAACAGGCCTTCCGAGCGGCCGATCCAGTTCTTCTGCATCAGCCGGACTTTTTCCGGCCAGCGCTCGAGCCTATCGAGCGCGTCCAGCAGGTCCTCCGAATAATCGCTGATCTTGAAGAACCACTGGGTCAGCTCGCGCTGCTCGACCTCGGCGCCCGAGCGCCAGCCGCGGCCGTCGATCACCTGCTCATTGGCGAGCACGGTCTGGTCGACCGGGTCCCAGTTCACCTTCGACTGCTTGCGCTCGACCAGCCCCGCCTGCAGGAAGTCGAGGAACATCTTCTGCTGGTGCTTGTAATAGGCCGGGTCGCAGGTGGCGACCTCGCGCGCCCAGTCGAGGGACAGTCCCATCGACTTGAGCTGCTTCTTCATGGCGGCGATGTTTTCGTAGGTCCATTTCTTGGGATGGACCTTGCCGGCCATGGCGGCGTTCTCCGCCGGCATGCCGAAGGCGTCCCAGCCCATGGGGTGGAGCACGGCGTGGCCCATGGCGCGTTTGAAGCGGGCGACCACGTCGCCCATGGTGTAGTTGCGCACATGGCCCATGTGGATGCGCCCCGAGGGGTAGGGGAACATCTCGAGCACGTAGTATTTCGGCCGCGGGTCGTCGTTTTGGGTGGCGAAGATGCCCTGGGCGTCCCAGGCGGCCTGCCAGCGGGCCTCGGCCTCGCGGGCATTATAGCGCTCGGGGCGCTCGTTTTTTTGCGGTTCGGCGGTCATTGGCGGGGCTTTCTAAGGCCCCGGGAGGTGACATGGAAGGGGGCAGGGGGTCAACGGGGCGCGCGATCGAAATGCCAGACGACGACGCGGCGCCCGAAGCGGGTCGTGGCCGCCGGAGCTCCGGACCGCGCCCATTTTTTCAGATAGTCCGCCTCCGACGTCGTAACGACTTGACCCACGCGGCCATAGACGACCCAGACCTCTCCGTCGGGCGGCAGCCGTTCGGCGGCATGCGCGACGTCGGAGCCGTCGAGAATCGCTGGCGCGAAGTGGTCGCGCTCGGCGTAGGCGCCCAGCACGTATTTTGCGCTGGCGCTGCTGGTCACGACCGAATCTTCGGGCTTGGCGTGGCTCGCAAGATATGCAGCGGCCAGGTCCCAGCGCGGCTTCGTCTCGGTGCGGTAATAGGGGACCAGATTGATGACGCCGACAATCACGACCGCCGCCGCCGCATAAGGAAACAGCCGCTGCGGCAGCGCCGCCGTGCCGATACCGGCCAGCACGAAAAGCGCGCCCGTGCCCCACAAGAGATAGCGCGGGATCCAGGCCGGCAGAAACGCCGAGATCACCAGCAGGGTGACCGGCATGGCGAGGACCGTGAGCGCGACGGCGGCCAAGGACTTCGCATCGCCCCGCAGTCGCCAAGCGCCGAACCCGGCCAGCGCAACGACCGCAATGCCGATGCCCGGCACCGACGTCGGCAGGAGTTGGAAAGTGAGAATGTCCGATGCGCGAAACAAATAGACCGCCGAGAGCACCTCGCCGACATGCGGCAAGCTCGATGCCGGTATCCAGCTATAGCCGCGCAGCGGATCGGGGTTGCTGTCCGCAGCAAGCCCGATGAGTGCGGGCAACCAGGCGAGCACGATCAGACTTTGCGTGATCAGCCAGGACCGGATCAAAGCGGTGCGTTGCCCCGCTGTACGCGCGATCACGAACAGCAGGGCAAGGTTGGAGGCGATCCACCAGACCCCGGCGACCAGCAGCACGTTGAGTGCGGCGATGGTGCCGAGTGCATAGGCGATCCAGCCGGCGCGCGCGCCGCGCGTCGCGGCCGGATCGCACGACCTCACGATGCGCAGCAAGCCCCATAGCGCGACCAGCACGAGACAGGAGACCAAGGCATAGGAGCGCGCCTCCTGGCTGAACTGCACCTCGATCGGCGACAGCGCCATCAATAGTCCGGCTGCGAAGCCGGCGCGCGGCGAACGAAGCTCGGTCGCGATCAATGCGACCAATCCCACGGTGAGACTGCCGAAGATCACCGAAGGCAGGCGCAGCAAGGCCTCGTTGATGAGTGGCGCATCGAACAGGCGGACGAGCAGGAAATAAGTGGGAACGTGCTTGTTGATCAGCGCGTCGGCCACGAGTTGCGGCAGCGGCAACAGCGCGCGTTTATGGGTGATAACCTCGTCGAGCCAGAGCGGTTTGGCGGCAAGGCCGTAGAGCCGCAGGGCCAGGGCCAGCAGCACCGGCACGATGACGGCCGCGATGGCCGCGCAATTTGCTCAATTCCAGCGCATGGCGCAGCGTCACACGGGACGGAGGACATCGATTTGATCGCCGTCAATGGCGTATAACATGGATGCCGGCGATCGCCGACCGCCCGCTTCCGCAAGCCATGACAAGCTGCTATCTGGCCACCCATGCAGCCCGCCACATCCACCCCCGGCCTTGCCAGCGTCCGCGCCGAGATTACGCGCGCCTGCCGCGACGCCGGGCGCGATGCCGGTGAGGTGACGCTGGTGGCGGTGTCGAAGACGTTCCCGCCCGAGGCTATCGAGCCGGTGATCGAGGCCGGCCAACGCGTCTTCGGCGAGAACCGGGTGCAGGAAGCCAAGGCCAAATGGCCTGCGCTCATGGCGGCACATGCGGGCATCGAGCTGCATCTGATCGGGCCGCTGCAATCCAACAAGGCCAAGGAGGCGGTCGCTTTATTCGACGCCATCCACTCGGTCGATCGGGCGAGCCTGTGCGACGCTCTGGCCAAGGAGATCGCCAAGCAGGGGCGCAAGCCGCTGTTATTCGTCGAGATCAATACCGGCGCCGAGCCGCAAAAAGCCGGCGTGCTGCCGCAGGATGCCGATGCATTCCTTGCCGCCTGCCGCGACACACACGGTTTGCAGATCGGCGGGCTGATGTGCATCCCGCCCTTGGAGGAAGCGCCGGGCCCGCATTTCGCGCTCACCGCCAAGATCGCCAAGCGCAACGGGCTGAAGTTATTGTCGATGGGGATGAGCGCCGATTTTGCGATTGCCATTTCGCTCGGCGCCACCCATGTGCGGGTGGGCAGCGCGATTTTCGGGGGCCGGAAATGAACAGGAAAGTGGAAAATGGACCAAGCTGAACTCGAGCGCTGGCAATCCCGCTTCGCGCGACCGGGCTATCTGTTCGGCACCGCGCCGAACGCCTTCCTCAAAGCGCAGGCGCATCTGTTGCCCAAGAGCGGCACCGCGCTGTCGATCGCCGATGGCGAAGGCCGCAACGGCGTGTTCCTGGCCGAGCAGGGCCTCGACGTGCTGTCGATCGACTTCTCCGCCGCCGCGCAGGAAAAAGTGCGCAAGCTTGCGGCCGAGCGCGGCGTCAAGGTGCGCCTCGAGCAGGCCGACGTGATCGAGTGGCGCTGGCCGGAAGCCGCATTCGACGTGGTGGTCGGGATCTTCATCCAGTTCGCCGAGCCGGCCGGTCGCGCGAAGATTTTCGCCGGCATCAAGAAGACGCTGAAGCCGGGCGGGCTGTTGCTGATGGAAGGCTATGGGCCCAAGCAAATGGAATACAACACCGGCGGCCCGCGGTTTCCCGACCGGCTCTATACGCGCGAGCTGCTCGAGGAGGCTTTCGGGGATTTCACCTCGCTCGACATCCGCGAGCACGACAGCGTGCTCGAGGAAGGCTCGCACCATGTCGGCATGTCGGCGCTGGTCGACCTGGTGGGACGCAAGTAACCGACGTCGTTCCAGGGGCGGAGCCAAGCGCGGCGTTCCGGAATGACCCTTCCCTACCTGTACCGCGTCGGATAGCCGGGCGGCTGCGGCAGCGAACCGCCGAGCGAGGCATCGAGCGGCTTCTTCAACAGGCTGGCGCGCAGCGCCTCGCCGCGCGGCGACACCGGCGGCGCCATCGGCGCCTGCGGAATGGGCGGCGGAGGCGGCGGCGCTGCGCTGCCGCCGGCTGCAACGGCGCGTCGAGCGGCGCCCCGTAGTCGAGCAGGTCGTCGCTTCCCGCGCGATGGCTCATGCTGGCGCTGCGCCAGCGTTCGATCACCGCGTTGATCATGTCCGGCGTGACAATGCCGAGGTCGGAACGGGTGCTGCCGGAGGCCTCGCTTTGCGGCCGCTGTTCGGCCGGCAAGGACACGAAGCGCATGCGCGTCGGCAGCGCCACGCCATAGCCGAAGGTGAACACTTCGCGGGTGCCGAGCGAGGGGATGAAGCTGAGCAGGCTGGCGGCGGCATCCGACACCGCCGAGCGGATCAGCGCCTGGTCGCGGTCGTTGGCCAGCCGCATGACGAAGAAGGTCGAGCACTGCGAGATGATGGTGGGGTCGATCTCGGCCGGCCGTTGCGTCACCAGGCCGAGGAACACGCCGTATTTGCGGCCTTCCTTGGCGATGCGCGAAAGCGCGCGGCGGGTCGGGCCGAAGCCGATCTGCTTGTCGGCCGGCGCGTAGCGGTGCGCTTCCTCGCAGACGAACAGCAGGGGCGCGGCGCCGTCGCTCCACAGGCCGAAATCGAAGGCCATGCGGCAGAGCACCGACACCACCGAATCCACCACCTCGGCCGGGAAGCCGGCGAGCTGCATGATGGTCATCGGCTTGCCGTCCGGCGGCAGCCGGAACAGGCTGCAGAGAGTTTCCGCCATGGTGTCGCCGCCGATATTGGCGTTCTCGAACATGAAGGCGTAGCGCGGATGATTGCGGAAGGTCTGGATGCGCGAGATCAGCTTGGAATAGACGACGCGCGAGGAACGGTTCTCCAGCCGGCCCATGCGCTCGTCGAGCAACGTGAGCAGGTCCTCGATGCGGTAAGGCACCGGCGTGTCGGCGGTGAAGCCGGTGTCGCGCGGATCGCGGCGCTTGGCCAGTGCGCGTTCGGGGCTGGCTGCGGTATTGCAGATAGGCCGACTTCGCCGCCGGAATGGCTTCCGCCAGAAATCTCGATTTCCTCGTCGACGCCGGGCCGGCCGCCGAAGAAGACGTCGACGGTCTCTTCGAAATTGAACAGCCAGAACGGCAGCCGCAGATTGCGCGGATTGAGCACCTGCGCCTTGTCGCCGAAGCAGTGGCTGTATTCGTTATGCGGATCGACCAGGAAGATGCGCAGGTTCGGCCGCGCCGCCAGGATCTGCTGCAGGATGATGACGACGCCGCTCGACTTGCCGACACCGGTAGCGCCGAGCAAGGCGAAATGCCGGCTGACCAGCTGATCGATGTCGATATGCACGCCGATATTCGGGTTCTGCTGCAGGTCGCCGATATGGGCGTGATCGGTATCGGCGCTGCCATAGACCAGGCGCAGGTCGCGCTCGGTCGAGCAGCAGGGCGCTGTCGCCGATATTGGGATGTTCGGTGACGCCGCGCTGGAAGCGCGCCGCGCCGGTTTCGGCTCGACCTTGATCTCGCCGATCAGGTCGACCCGCGCCATCTTGCGGAAGATGGGCGCGCCGCCGGTGACGCTGACCGGCTTCTCGGCGACCTCGGTCACCAGCGCGATGATAATCGTCTTGCCGGTCATCAGCCCCATGAACTTGCCGACGGTGGCATGTTCGTGGGTCGGCGCGCGGCCTTCGAGCTCGACCACGGCATGGGCGCCGCCGACCTGGGCGACCCGACCGATGCTCGCTGGTCGGAGCTGTGGCGCCGCGCCGGCACTTTCAGTGAATGGCCTGTCCATCAGTACCCCTTACCCGGGCTATTGTTTTCGGATGCCGCACCTCGGCGGAACCGTTCGAGAAATACCACAGGCACCGTTTGTCTTTATTAATGTGGCCGTTACGGCCCCGGCATCCTGCCGCCATGCCTAATTAACGGTATCGCGCGGCCGGCGTTAACGATCACTCAACCATGATGCGGGTGCGCGGGCCGAGACGGCCAAGCAGGCGGCGCAGCGTGGCCGCTTCGAGCGCCACGCAGCCGGCGGTCGGCGCCAAGCCTGGGCGTGCGAGGTGTATGAATACCGCACTGCCGCGGCCGGCCACGCGCGGGCGGGTATTGTGGTCGATCTCGATGATGAAGTCGTAGAGTCGCGTCTGCGCGGGCCAGCCGATCGGCCGGGCTCTCGGACTTCAGCTTGAGCGGCCGGTTGTAGCGACGATCGCCCGGATCCTCGCACCAGCCGTCGTCCGGTCGGATGCGGCGCGACGGCAGCAGAGTGGCGGGCGCGGGTGGCGGTCGGCGCGCCACCACAGCCGCGTGAGGTGGAAACTGCCGCGCGGGGTGGCGCCGTCGCCCTCGCGCTTGTTGGCCTTGATGCCGGTGCGGCCGAGCGCCACCGGCAAGGCCGCCTGACCGGCGATGAGCCAGCCCTGGGTCGGGCGGCCCGGTCGCCGGCGCAATCTCAAGCGCGACAGGGTTTTCCTTGGCATCCGCCGCTATTCCACTCTAAATACCGGTTCAAACTTGCTCTTTTATCGCTGAATGTTCTACTGCGCGACACTTGAGGACGGGGCCGCTGGCGCCCCCAGGGGCTCCAAGGCCATGGCCAATAAGCGGACCATCCTGATCGTCGATGACGACAACGAATTGCGCGACGCCCTGGTCGAGCAGCTGGCGCTGCATGAGGAATTCGACGCCATCGCGGTGGAAAGCGGCACCAAGGGCGTGCAGGTTGCCAAGACCGGCCAGGTCGACCTGGTGATCATGGATGTCGGGCTGCCGGATGTCGACGGTCGCGAGGCGGTGCGCATCCTGCGCAAGAACGGCTTCAAGGCGCCGATCATCATGCTCACCGGCCACGACACCGATTCGGACACCATCCTCGGCCTCGAGTTGGGCGCCAACGACTATGTCAGCAAGCCGTTCCGTTTCGCGGTACTGCTGGCGCGCATCCGCGCCCAGTTGCGCCAGCACGAGGCGAGCGAGGACGCGGTGTTCACCATCGGGCCCTATACCTTCCGCCCGTCGTCGAAGATCCTGCTCACGCCAAAGGGCAGCAAGGTACGACTGACCGAGAAGGAGACCGCCATCCTGCGCTATCTCTATCGCGCCGGGCAAAAGCCGGTGTCGCGCGAGACGCTGTTGCAGGAAGTCTGGGGCTACAATTCCGGCGTCACCACCCATACGCTGGAGACCCACATCTACCGGCTGCGGCAGAAGGTGGAGAAGGATGCCGCGCAGCCGGCGATCCTGGTGACGGAAGCCGGCGGCTATAAGCTGGTGCCGTGAGCGAGATTTGCACTTTGCATCGATCCAATCTCCGTTCATTCCCGCGCAAACGGGGATCCAGAGCAGCGCGGCCCTGGGTCCTCGCTTTCGCGGGGACGAATGGATAACGGCACGCGGCTGAAGATGACCCTCGAAGACGACATCGCCTTTTTCGAGCAGGTGCCGACGCTGGCCGCGCTCGGCAAGCAGGCGCTGCAGGTGCTGGCGATCGGCGCCGAGAGCCGTCACCTGCAAAGCGGCGCGGTGCTGTTCTATGCCGGCGAGCTCGCCGACGGCGCCTACATCGTGCAGGAGGGCGCGCTGGCGGTGGAGCCGGCCACGCCCGCCGAGGGTCCCGAATTCACGGCCGGGCCGGGCACGCTGCTGGGCGAACTGGCGCTGCTCACCGACGCGGTGTCGCCGGTCACCGCCATCGCCAAGGAGCCGACCGTGCTCATCCGCATCTCGCGCAATCTGTTCCGCAAGATGCTGGAAGGCTATCCGGCCGCCGCCCAGCGCATGCGCGACATGATGGAGCAGCGGCTCGGATCGCTGGCGCAGGATTTGGAAGACGTGCAGCGCAAGCTGGACCGGGGAACGTAATATCGTTGTCGTCCGCGCCTTCGCGGGGACGACCGGCGAGAAGCATCACAGCTCGATCTTCGCCGTCACCGGCACGTGGTCGGAGGGGCGCTCGGCGCCGCGATAGTCCTTGGCGATCTTGATGGTGGAGACGCGGTCGGCCAGCGCAGCCGAGGTCCACACATGATCGAGCCGGCGGCCACGGTCGGCGGCGCGCCAGTCGGCGGCGCGATAGCTCCACCAGGTGTAGAGCTTGGCCGGCTCCGGTGTCAGCACGCGCATGCTGTCGATCCAACCGCCGGCCTCGCGCGCGGCGGTCAGTTTCTCGCATTCGATCGGCGTATGCGAGACCACTTTCAGCATTTGCTTGTGGCTCCAGACATCGTGCTCGAGCGGGGCCACGTTGAGATCGCCGACCAGGATGGCGCGCGCCGATTTCGCCGGACGCAAGCCTTTATGCGCTCGCATCTCGTCGAGGAAAGCAAGCTTGTGCTCGAATTTCGGATTGATCGCCGGGTCCGGCTCGTCGCCGCCGGCCGGCACGTAGAAATTATGCAGCGTCACCGGCTCGCTTAAGCCCGCCTGCTCGCCCAGCGTCACGGAGACATGGCGGCAGTCGGTCTTGCCGCAAAAACTCTGCGTGTCGGTGGTCGCGAACGGCAGGCGCGAGAGTACGGCGACGCCGTGATAGCCCTTCTGTCCGTTGAGCGCGGCATGCGTGTAGCCGAGCCGGGCGAAGCGCTTGAGCGGGAAGGCGTCGTCCGGGCACTTGGTCTCCTGCAGGCAGAGCAGGTCGGGGCGCACCGCCTTGATGAACTTGGCGACCAGGTCGATGCGCAGGCGGACGGAATTGATGTTCCAGGTGGTGACGGTGAGCGGCATCGTCGCAACATACTCGCAATGTCATGCCCCGCGAAAGCGGGGCATTCAGTATCCACTGATTGTTCGGTGGTTACTGGGTCACCCGCTGGAGTTTATCCTCGCGAAAGCGGGGACGGGTGACGACAGCCATCAGGATCAATTGTGGTAATTGGTGAAGTCGATGTGGAACAGGCTGGGGTCGGGCTTGGACCTGGTATCGAGATTCGACACCGCGATGGTGGTGTCGTAGCCCTGCGGATCGGTCACCGTCCATTGCTTGAGCTGCATGTCGGCGGCGCTGAACATGATCATTAGCCGACTGGTGCCGACCAGGCCGTTCTTCTCCTCGACCACCACGGTGATGAACACGTCGTCGGCATAGACCGCGACCAGATTGGTGTCCTTCAGGAGATTGACGTGGTCGGCGAGCAGGAAGCGCAACGGCGTCTGCGACAGCGGATAGACATCCTGCGTCGCCAGGTTGCGGTCGCGCACCACCACCGTCTGGCCGTCGGCGATGATCGAAATCGGGCTCGGCGGATCGTATTCGAAGCGCACCTTACCCGGCTTGGAGATGTAGAACGCGCCGCGGCTGCGGCTGCCGTCGGGGCCGACCTGAACGAAATTGCCTTCCAGCGTGCGCACCGAGGACAGATAACTGTCGACACGCTCGATGATGGCGCGCTGCTTGTCGTCGAGCGCGGTGGTGTTGCCGGGCTTGCCGAGCAGCGCGGCGAAGGGATTGCTGACCGGGGCCTGTTCCGGCGTCTGCACCTGAGCGGTGGTGGGCGGCATCGATTGCGGCGGCACCGGCGTCCCCGGCTTGGCGGCCGGATCGACGATGGCGCCGGTGACGGTGGGATGCGAGCTGATCGGCGGCCGAGGAAGCGGCAGCGGCACGTCCTGCGCCTGCGCCAGCGCGGGTGCGGCCAGCAGGCCGGCAAACAGCGCTGCCAGGGTTCGTATCCGGCCTGTTCGCGCCCGTCGCGCCGCAAATTGCGCCATCACGCCTCTCCGCCTTGTCTTGACCTTGTCTTGCCGAGGTTCCAGTGCCGACATAGGGGCCGGGTGTGGCGATTTCGCGACCCTAGCGAATCATGCGCTGATTCGCCTGGAATCGCGACGTGTTCGTCATTCCGGGGCGCGTGTGAAGCGCGCGAGCCCGGAATGAAAACTAGAAGTCTTCCCCGTCCTCGGGGATGAGGATCTCGCGTTTGCCGGCATGGTTGGGCTGGCCGACGATGCCTTCCTTTTCCAGACGCTCCATCAGCGTGGCGGCGCGGTTGTAGCCGATCTGCAGCCGGCGCTGGATATAGGAGGTGGAGGCTTTGCGGTCGCGCTTCACCACGGCGACCGCCTGGTTGTAGAGGTCGCCGCCCTCGGCGAGGCCCATGCCGGTCGAGTCGAACACGGCGCCGTCCTCGCCCTCTTCCAGTTCGTCGCTGGCGGTGACCTCTTCCAGATATTCCGGCTGCCCCTGCGTCTTCAGGTGGCGCACCACCTTCTCGACCTCGTCGTCGGAGACGAACGGTCCATGCACGCGGCTGATGCGGCCGCCGCCGGCCATGTAGAGCATGTCGCCTTGCCCTAAGAGCTGCTCGGCGCCTTGTTCGCCGAGGATGGTACGGCTGTCGATCTTGGAGGTGACCTGGAAGGAGATGCGGGTGGGGAAGTTCGCCTTGATGGTGCCGGTAATGACGTCGACCGAGGGGCGCTGCGTCGCCAGGATACAGTGGATGCCGGCGGCGCGCGCCATCTGCGCCAGGCGCTGGATGGCGCCCTCGATGTCCTTGCCGGCAACCATCATCAGGTCGGCCATCTCGTCGACCACGACGACGACGAAGGGCAGCGGATCGAGCTCCAGCTCCTCCTTCTCGTAGATCGCCTCGCCGGTCTCCTTGTCGTAGCCGGTGTGCACGGTGCGATGCAGCGTCTCGCCATTGGCTTTCGCCTCGGCGATGCGCGCATTGTAGCCCTCGATATTGCGCACGCCGAGCTTGGCCATCTTCTTGTAGCGGCCCTCCATCTCGCGCACCGCCCATTTGAGCGCGACCACCGCCTTCTTCGGATCGGTCACCACCGGCGTGAGCAGATGCGGGATGCCGTCATAGACGGAAAGCTCGAGCATCTTGGGATCGACCATGATCAGCCGGCATTGGTGCGGCGACAGCCGATAGACCAGCGACAGGATCATGGTGTTGATGGCGACCGACTTGCCGGAGCCGGTGGTGCCGGCGATGAGCAGATGCGGCATGCGCGACAGATCGACGATCACCGACTCGCCGCCGATGGTCTTGCCCAGGCAAAGCGGCAGCTTGGCCGCGGTCTCGTTGTAGTCCTTGGCCGACAGCAATTCGCGCAGATAGACCTTCTCGCGCGTGGGATTGGGCAGCTCGATGCCGATGGCGTTTCGGCCGGAGACCACGGCAACGCGGGCCGACACCGCGCTCATCGAGCGGGCGATGTCGTCGGACAGCCCGATCACGCGCGAGGACTTGATGCCGGGCGCCGGCTCCAGCTCGTAGAGCGTGACCACCGGTCCGGGCCGCGCATTGATGATCTCGCCGCGCACGCCGAAGTCGCTGAGCACGGTCTCCAGCGCGGCGGCATTGGTGTCGATCAGTTCCTTCGACAGCGTGGTGCGTTCGGAGGCGCGCGGTGTCGCCAGCAGATTGAGCGAGGGCAGCACATAGCCACTGCCGGCGCGGCGCGCTGGCGCGCGCGGAGCGGTGGCGCGGCGACGCGGCGCGGGCGCCGGTTCCTCGTCGTCGATCTCCTCGTCGTGGTCGTCGCTGTCCGGCGCCATGGCCGGCGCGGCGACGCGGCCGAGGCGGTCGAAGCGCGGCTCGGCGCGCTCTGCCGCAGGCATGCCGGCGCGCGGCGTCGGCGCGCCGCGGATGAGGCGCAGCAGCCGCGCCTTCCAGCTCAACAGCGCATGCACGATGAGGCCGAGCCAGGCGGAGGCGCGGTCCGGTTCTTCCTCCTCGTCCTCCTCGTCGTCGTCGTCGATCTCATCCGCCGCGGCCGGTGCGGCCGCCTTGCGCAGCGCCGGCCACTGCCAGCCGATCGCCACCGCGATCGTCGCGGCGCAAGCGACGAGCAGCAGCAAGCCGAGGATCAGCAGGGCGACGCCGCCGAGCGGCACGATCAATCCAGGCAGGCGCAGCAGCGCGTCGCCGCAGACGCCGCCGAGGCCGGTCGGCAGCGGCCATTCCGCGCTGCGCGGCAGCGTGGCGGCAAAGCCGGCGGCCAGGAACGTCGCCGCGATCCACATCAGGCCGCGCCATTTATCGCCGAGCGGACGATGCGCCAGCAGCCGCCAGCCAAACAAGGTTTCCGGCGCCAGCAGCAGCACGCTGGCGAGGCCGAGCAATTGCATCGCCAGATCGGAAAAGATGGCGCCGGGATAGCCCAGCAGATTATGGATCGGCTTCTGCGTGGCGTGGCTGAGCGAGGGGTCCTGCACCGACCAGGTGGCGAGTGTAATGGCCCCGAGCAGCGCCACCGTAAGCAGTGCCAGCCCGGCGAGTTCGCTCAGGCGTCGCCGCACGATGTCGCGGAAATGATCGGTGACGAAAGTGAGGGCGTCGATGCTGCGATCGCTTGCCGGCATGCGCTATCCCTCCTTCCCTTTTCGCGCGCTCATGCGCTAGCCCAACACCGCCACCAGCCGATGCAGTGCCTCGGCCGTGGCTTGCTTGTCCTGCACCATGGCGACGCGGATATAGGCGTCGCCGGGATTGGAGCCGTCGGCCTGCTCGCGCGCGAGATATTTGCCGGGCACCACGCGCACGCCGGCCTCCGCCCATAGCCGCTTGGTCACCAGTTCGCTGCCGCCATAAGCCGACACGTCGAGCCAAAGAAAGAAGCCGCCGGCCGGGCGTTCATAGCCGTAGCGGTTGCCGATGATCTGGTCGGCAAGATCGAATTTCGCCGCATAGAGCCGGCGATTTTCCGCGACATGTGCCTCGTCGCCATAGGCGGCGACCGCCACATATTGCGCCGGCGTCGGTACCTGCGGCGCGGCGATATTGCGCAGTTCGAGGAAGGGGCCGAGGAAGCGCGCATCGCCGGCGGCAAAACCGACGCGCAGGCCGGGCAAATTGGATCGCTTCGACAGCGAGTGGAACACCACCACATTGGCGAAGTCGGGACCGGCGCATTCCAGCATGCCGGGCGGTTGCCGCTCGCTGTAGATCTCGCAATAGCATTCGTCGGCGAAGATGAGAAAACCGTAGCGGCGCGCCAGGCCGGCGAGCCGTTCGAGATAGGCGTGGTCGCGACGGCGCCTTGCGGGTTCGATGGCGAGGCGAGATAGCAGGCGACGGTGCGCTTGAGCAGCGTCTCGTCGAGCGCGTCGAGGTCGGGCAGGAAGTGCGTCGCGCGCGTCGCCGGCAGATAGACCGGCTCGCATTCGGCGGCGAGGCTGCCGGCGGCATAGGCGGCGTAGAACGGATTGGGGATCAGCATCGCCGGCGGCCCGGCGCGCGGGGAGACCCAGCGCTTGGCGGCGATGGCGGCGAGAAACAAGCCCTCGCGCGTGCCGTTGAGCACCAGCACCTCGGTTTCGGGGTCGACCGCGCGCGGCAGCGTGTAGCGGTGGCCGAGCCAATCGGCGACGGCGACGCGGAACGGCTCCAGTCCCTTGTTGGCCGGGTAGCGGCCGAAATCGGCGAGGTGCTCGGCGAGCACCGGCCCGACGAAAGGTGGGATCGGATGCTGCGGCTCGCCGACCGAGAGGTTGATGATCGGCTGGCCCGGCGCGATGCCGGCGATCAGGTCGGTCAGGCGCACGAAGGGCGAGCGGGAAGAGGCCGCCACGGGGCTTGCTGACGTTGGCTGGCGCTGGGCGGTCATTGTTGACATGGGGCTACGATGCAGGCGACGGCCTGCGATAGAACGGTAAGCCACATTAATTAGGGCGAGGTTAAGACCCGATTAACCATCGGCTGCAGACCGCGCGATGCCGCCGTCGGCTTGTGCGGTCTGCATCAGCCAGTCGCGGAAGGCGGCGAAAGCCGGCTCTTCCCGCCGCGCCGGCATATAGACCAGATACCAAGCCTCTCCCTTCGGCACCGTGAGGGCAAAGGGCGTCATCAGCCGTCCGGCGGTGAGGTCGTCGTCGATATAGGGCCGGATGCCCATGGCGACGCCGACACCGTCGGCCGCCGCCTGCTGCGCCTGGCCGTAGAATTCGAACTGCGGACCGGACAGCGTGGCGCCCGCAACACCCACAGCCTTGAGCCAACGCGGCCAGTCGTCGAGCGCGTGTCGGACGCGCAGCAGCGTGGCGCGCTTCAGATCGGCCGGCGTCTTGAGTGAGGCCGCCAGGGCGGGCGCGCAAACCGGCACCAGGTCGGCGGCAAACAGCGGTTCGGCGGCAAGCTCCGGCCAGACGCCGCTGCCGAGCTTGATGCCGCAGGTCCAATCGTCGGCAAAGGGCGCGGCCACCCCGCCGGTGGTGATGCGCACGTCGATATCGGGCGTGCGCTTATAGAACGAGGCCAGCCGCGGAATGAGCCAGCGAATGGCGAAGGTCGGGCCGACGCCGACGGTAAGCACACGCGGATTTGCGAAGGCGGTGACCTGCGCGGTCAGGTTCGCCAGCGCATCGAAGATCGGGGTAAGACCGGCCTGGTAAGCGCGGCCGGCCGGGGTGAGGGAAAGCCCGTTGGGCTTGCGCTGAAACAGCGGCACCGCCAGGCGGTCTTCCAAGAGCCGCACCACGCGGCTGATGGCGGCCGGCGTGACGTTGAGCTCTTCTGCGGCAGCGGCAAAACTACCGCTGCGCGCGGCCGCCTCGAAAGCCTTGATGCCATTAAGAAAAGGCAATCTGCGCACGGGCTAGCCATCCTCCTAGCATTAGGAAAACTGAGCCTGATCCTCAGATAACGCCGTTTGCCGGCGCCCCGCAAGCCGCGCATAGAACGCGCCCTGGAGGTGCGCATGACGCCGGTTGTGATGGCTGTGGTGGCGCTGTCGATGTTCGCGACGGCCTTCTTGTCGGGAATCTTCGGCATGGCCGGCGGCATGATCCTGATCGGGATTCTGCTGGCGCTGCTGCCGCTGCCGGCCGCGATGTCGTTGCACGCGGTGACGCAGATGACCTCCAACGGTTGGCGCGCGCTGCTGTGGTGGCGCTACATCCGGCTGCGTCCCGCCGCCGGTTATCTCATCGGCAGCGCACTGGCGATGATCGTCTGGTCGCTGATCCGTTACGTGCCGCACAAGCCGGTCGCCTTGCTCCTGCTCGGCTTGTTTCCTCTCTCCGTCCGCTCTCTGCCGGCAGCGCTCAAGCCCAACGCCGAACAACTCGACCATGGCTTGCTCTACGGCGCGGTCTGCATGAGCTCGCTGCTGCTGACCGGCGTCGCCGGGGCGTTGATCGACATCTATTTCCTCGGCGGCCGCCTCGACCGGCGCGAGATGGTCGCGACCAAGGCGGTGTGCCAAGTGTTCGGTCATGCCGCCAAGCTGGTCTATTTCGGCGGCATCGTCGCGGGCACTGCGAGCGTCGATCACACCATGATGCTGCTGGCGATCATCGCGTCGATCACCGGCACGACGGTTGCGCGGCGCTTCCTCGAAGCGATGAGCGACAGCCAATTCCGCACCTGGGCGAACCGCATCATCACCTCGATCTCAGGTTATTACGTGTTGCAGGGAAGCTATCTGCTGATCGTACCTTTGATGGGGAGGTGGCTGTGACGCTCGCCGTCGACGACAAGCTCGAAAGTTTGGTGCCCGATCTGCTCGAATGGATCGCGCTAGAACTGCGTACTTATCGGCAGACGATGGATGCTTGGCGGACCTCCTGCCCGCGGCTGGCGGTGTGGGAGGAAGCGGTCGATTGCGGCTTGGTCGCCCGCGAACCGTCGGCCGACGGCGTGCGCGTGACGGTGACAGACGAAGGATTCGTCTTTCTTGCGCGGCATGGCCGCATGCCTGCGCGGCGCCAGCAGTAACTTTTCTTCCGAGACTTGCGATCACCTGTTGCAAAAAGAGAGGCCCCGGTCCTTGCGAACCGGGGCCTCGACGGGAGGGACAGTGCCGGGTTTCCGCCCCTACCGCTGGCTGGTCCGGCGCACGATCCCGAAGGGCAGAGAGGGAAGATCTTCGGATTCGATCATGCGCCGGTAAGGCTTGCTACTGCACCATCTCGCCGTGCAGCGAGAGGTCGAGACCGTCGCGCTCCACTTCCTCGGAGACGCGCAGGCCGATGATCATCTTGATGACGAAGAGGATGATCAGCGTGCCGATGGCGTCGTAGATCAAGGTGCCGAGGATGCCGTAGATCTGCGTGATCACCTGATGCGCATTGCCGTCGATCAGGCCGCTGCCGGCGCTATTGATCGCCTTGCGGGCGAACACGCCGGTGAGCAGCGCGCCGATGATGCCGCCGACCGCGTGCACGCCGAAGGCGTCCAGGCTGTCGTCGTAGCCCATCATGTGCTTGAGGCTGGTGGCGCCCCAGTAGCAGCCGGCGCCGGCCGCTACGCCGATGACCAGCGAGCCGATCGGATCGACGAAGCCGGAGGCCGGGGTGATGGCGACCAGGCCGGCGACCGCACCCGAGCAGATGCCGAGGACCGAGGGCTTACCCTTGAGCGCCCATTCCACGAACATCCAGGACAGCGCCGCGGTGGCGGTGGCGATCTGGGTGACGGCCATGGCCATGCCGGCCTGACCGTTGGAGGCCACGGCCGAACCGGCGTTGAAGCCGAACCAGCCGACCCACAGCAGCGAGGCGCCGATCATGGTGAGCACCAGGTTGTGCGGCGCCATGTTCTCGGTGCCCAGTCCCTTGCGCTTGCCGAGCACGAGCGCGCACATCAGACCGGCAACGCCCGCGTTGATGTGAACGACGGTGCCGCCGGCGAAGTCGAGCACGCCGATGCCGCCGAGCCAGCCGCCCGGGCCCCAGACCCAATGCGCGATCGGCGAATAGACGAACAGCGACCACAGGCCCATGAACCACATCATGGCCGAGAACTTCATGCGGTCGGCGAAAGCGCCGCAGATCAGGGCCGGGGTGATGATGGCGAAGGTCATCTGGAAGCACATGAACACCAACTCGGGGATCGTGCCGTTGAGCGTGTCGGTGCCCATACCCATCAGGAAGAAGCGCGAATTGCCGCCCAGCAAGCCGCTGCCGCTGGTGAAGGCCCAGCTGTAGCCGATGATCATCCACAGCACGGTCACGAGGCAGGTGATGGCAAAGCTCTGCATCACCGTGGCCAGCACGTTCTTCTTGCGAACCATGCCGCCGTAGAACAGGGCGAGGCCGGGAATGGTCATCATCAGCACGAGGGCCGTCGACGTGAGCATCCAGGCGGTGTCGCCGGAATCGAGTTTGGGCGGCGGTGGCGCCGCTGCCGGCGCCGCCGGCGCGACGGTCTGTGCCAGCGCACCATCGGCCAAAATCAAGCCGATGATCAGTGCGGCAAGCGCTATCAGCCCCGCACCCGAAAATTTCTTGAGCGTCATGGTCTAACTCCTATCGGTATTGTTTGCGGTGCGGGGGACTAGAGGGCCGCGTCGTCGGTCTCGCCGGTGCGGATGCGCACGGCGTGATCGAGACTGAACACAAAGATCTTGCCGTCGCCGATCTGCCCGGTCTTGGCAGCACCGGTGACGGCGCCGACGACCTTGTCGACCTGGCTGGCTGCCACCGCCACTTCCACCTTGATCTTGGGGAGGAAGCTCACCGCATATTCGGCGCCACGATAAATTTCCGTGTGCCCCTTCTGACGTCCATATCCTTTGACTTCGGTAACGGTCAGCCCTTGCACCCCGATTGAGGTCAGGGCGTCACGGACCTCGTCGAGCTTGAAAGGTTTGATAATGGCCATGACGATTTTCATGGATTCGATCCCCGCTTGAGCCCGTTTTTACCTTCACACAGTGCGGGCGGGTTCACTGAGCCGGACCCACGAAGCGTGCTTTGCGGGCATGGCCGCGCTTAGGGAATCAATTGCCGTGCCAAATCGGGCGACGGCCTCTATGATGCTGATTCGATAGATGAAAATCAGTGGGCAGCGAGCGGACTAAAATACCGCCAAAGGCTGCCGCATAAATATGTGCCAGGCTGCTCAGCTGCTGCTCAATTTTTGAGCAGTCAAAATAGCATGGCCGCCGGGAGCATCCCGGCGGCAACAAATTCAACAAATCCCTAGCGTTATTGCAGCGCTTCGCCGTGCTGGCTGACGTCGAGGCCCATGACCTCGTCCTCCTGGCGCACCCGCAGCGGAACCAGCGCGCCGATCAGCTTGAGAATGAGGAAGGTGACTCCGCCCGACCAAACCAAGGTGACGGCGACGCCGTAAAGTTGTGCCAGGAGCTGGTGCGGATTGCCTTCCAGCAGGCCGTGCACGCCGCCTGGCATTGCCGGTGTGGCCGACAAGGCGCCGACGGCGAAGACGCCGGCGAGCAGGGTGCCGGTCAGGCCGCCGATGCCGTGCACGCCGAACACGTCGAGTGAATCGTCGTAACCGCATTTGCGCTTAAGCCAGTTGCAGGCCCAGAAGCAGACGCCGCCGGCGATCACGCCGATCAGCGCGCCTTCCATCGGCATGACGAAGCCGGAGGCCGGCGTGATGGTGCCGAGGCCGGCGACCGCGCCGGAGACCATGCCGAGCACCGAGGGCTTGCCGCGCGTCCGCCATTCCAGTGCCATCCAGGTGCAGGCGCCGGCGCTGGCGGCGAGATGCGTGGCGACGATCGCCATCACCGCGCGGCCATCGGCGGCAAGCGCTGAGCCGCCATTGAAGCCGAACCAGCCGACCCACAACAGGCCGGTGCCGATCACCGCCATGGTCAGATCGTGCGGTGCCAGGTTCTCGCTGCCATAACCGCGGCGCGCGCCGATGACGCCGGCCGCCACCAGGCCGGCGATGCCGGCATTGAGATGCACCACCAGCCCGCCGGCAAAATCAATGGTGCCGTAGCGGCCAAGAAAACCGCCGCCCCACACCCAATGCGCGATCGGCACATAGACCAACAGCAGCCAGAACACGCAAAACAACAGGAAGGCGGAAAAGCGCAGGCGGTCCGCCACCGAGCCTGCGACCAGCGCCACGGTGATGATGGCGAAGGTCATCTGGTAGATCATGAACAGGCTTTCCGGGATGGTCGGCGCCAGCGGCGAGATGGTGCCCGCCGTCATGCCGGCAAGGAACGCGCGTCCGAAACCGCCGATGACCGCCCCGCCGCCGGTGAAGGTGAGCGAGTAGCCGACAAAGGCCCAGAGCAGCGACACCACGCCGGTGGCGGCGAGGCTCTGCGCCATGGTGGCAAGCACGTTCTTTTTGCGCACCATGCCGGCATAGAACAGCGCCAGGCCGGGGATGGTCATCATCAGCACCAGGCCGGTGGCACCCATCATCCAGGCGGTGTCGGCGGCGTCGATCTTGGCGGCGATCGTGGCGGCTTGTGCGAAGGCAGGCGAGGCGATCAGTGTCGCGGCCAGCGCGACGATAACCGCGGCGAGGCGTTGCGGCGCCCATTTCATGACAAATATCCCCCAGCAGAAATTTCGGTAACGGACCGAGCAAATTGCGATTTGATCCGTCATCCTGAGGAGCGAGCGACGCGAGCCTCGAAGGATGACCGACCGGAACCGTCGCCCTTCGAGGCCCGGCCCGCGGCCAAGCATCTCAGGGTGACGGCGAAAGGAAGCTACAGCGCGTTGACGTCGGTCTCGCCGGTGCGGATGCGCACGGCTTGTTCGATCGGAGTGACGAAGATCTTGCCGTCGCCGATCTGGCCGGTCTTGGCGGCGCTCGCCACCGCTTCCATCACCTGCTCGAGCTGCTCGCTGGAGACGGCAACTTCCATGCGCACCTTGGGCAGGAAATTGATGGCGTATTCGGCGCCGCGATAGATCTCCATATGGCCCTTCTGCCGGCCATAGCCCTTCACCTCGGCCACGGTCATGCCGTGGATGCCGATGCGGGTGAGGGCGTCGCGCACCTCGTCGAGCTTGAACGGTTTAATGATGGCGATGACAAGTTTCATGGCTGATGACTTCCCCCGGCCGAAGCATGCCGCCGGGCGGCGGCAACCCTGTGGAAGCAAAAAGCCGCGCCGCCCGTCAATAGGCGCGCGGCCGAATCTGCACAAGCCGGCGACACAAGGCCTAAGAATTATGCGCTCGAATTGGCGCCGAGACGGGCAGTCGCCCGATTTCAGGGCATATTAGGTCAACCGGCCTGTCCTATCGGCGGCGGGGGCGGGTGCTCGCCAGGCCGAGGTCGGCGATCACCCGCGGCAGCAGCTTGTCCACCTGCCGGCGGCTCATGCCCGGCTTGATGCGCGGGTCGTAGAGCAGGGTGACGAGGGCGCGGTCGTAGACCGACAGGTAGCCGACCATGCGGTTCTGGTTGAGCGTGGTCCACGGATTGCGCTGGTCGTGGTTCGACAGGCCGAAGGCGTGCAGCAATTCGTGATAGGCGCAATCGAGGAACACGTCGTCGCCCTGGTCGACGATGACGAAGGAGACCGCGTGCAGGATGGCGCCGTCGGCGTCCGATTTCACGCTGCTCATACATTGCGGATCGGTGCGCGCGATAAAGGTCTTGGCGATCTTGGCGCCGAACGCCTCGCGCAGCGCCGAATTGAAATCCTTCTCGTCGATCAGCCGCACTTCCAGATCGGCGGGCTGGTCCGAGGTGACGTGCAAATGCAGGTTGGGCACCTTGCGCGCATATTCCTCGAGCACGCGCGTCATTCTCGCCGTGCGGTCGACGCTGCCGCCGGAGATGATGCGCGCTTCGATCGGACGATCGAAGCGGCGGATGCCGCGCGGTACCGCGCCGATGCGCAGATCGGAGCCGAAAGCGAGCGCCGTGAACCCGCGCGTCAGCTCATGCGTCGAGAAGCGGGTGTATTGCGGCGGCGCGCCGTCAAAGGAGCCCGGCGGCGGCGGTTGCTTGCCGGAAGCGGCCAAGGCGGACGGCGACAGAACCGCAAGCGCGGAGGCCGAAATTACGATGGCAGCGCGTCGCAAATAGCTAGCCAAGTGTCATTCTCCGCGCCGCTCGCGCACCAGGCCCTCTTGTGCCACCGAGGCGACCAGGGTGCCGTCACGGGTGAATATAAGTCCGCGGGAGAAGCCGCGCGAGCCATAGAGATTGGGCGAATCCTGGGCGTAGAGCAGCCAGTCGTCGGCGCGGAACGGCCGGTGCAGCCACAGCGCATGATCGAGGCTGGCGGCCATGAACTTGCGCTCGAACAGCGTGCGCCCGTGCGGTGCCAGCGCCGCGTCGAGCAGCGTCATGTCGGAAGCGTAGGCCAGCACGCATTGATGGATGGCGAGTTCGTCGGGCAGCCGCTCGGTGGTGCGGATCCACATGTGGAAGCGGCCGCCCTCGACCTTCTTGCCGCCGTAGCGTTCGAACTCGATCGGCCTGAGCTCGATCGGCCGTTCGCGCTCGTAATAGCGGCGTACCGGATCGGGCATGGTCGGCAGCATAGCCTTGCGCATCTCCGACTCATTGGGCAGGTCTTCCGGCGGCGGCACCACCGGCATCGTCGCCTGATGCTCGAAGCCGCCGAGCTCATTGGCGTGGAATGAGACCAGCATGGAGAAGATCGGATGGCCGTGCTGACGCGCGGTGACGCGCCGGGTGGTGAAGCTCTTGCCATCACGCACGCGGTCGACGTCGTAGATGATGGGGACTTTGGGATCGCCGGGCAGCAGGAAATAGGCGTGCATGGAATGCGGCGGGCGGCCGGGCTCGACCGTGCGCACCGCGGCGACCAGCGCCTGCCCGATCACCTGGCCGCCGAACACGCGCTGCCAGCCGGCCTGCGGCTGGCGGCCGCGAAACAGGTTCACGTCGAGCGGCTCGAGGTCGAGAATTTCAAGTAGATCCTTGACGGCGGTGGACATGGCGGGCGGGCTTTCATGGCAAGGACTACCGCCAATGACGCCTGCACCTCGCGTGAAGTCAAGGCGCGGCCGGCTCGCTCGCTCACGTGCCGCGCGGCACCACCAAAACGCACGCGGGCGGCGGATTTTCCGCCGCCCGTGACGCTCAAGTGCATCAGCGCGCCTTACGCTGCGCGCGTTTGCTCGCTACACGGTGAAATATGCCACCACGACAATCACGACAGCCGCAATGCCCAGCCAGATCAGCGTCTGGGTCATGCTGCCTTGATCTTCCAATTCGGTTTGAGTGGTCATCGCTATCGCCCCTTATGATCAGGGGGCTGCGGGGCCGTGCGGTCCTTGCGCCCCCTCTTATTATACTTTCGTCTAATATGGGTGCCAATTCTTGATCTAGATCAATAACGGCGAGGATGCCGCAAGTGTCTGAACGGACTAGAATAGCGTCCTGGAGAAGCGAATGACGCAATCGAACAATGTACGGCGCGACCTGGTGATCGGCGGCGGCGGCTTTGCCGGCCTGGCGCTGGCGATCGCGCTGCGCGAGGCGCTGGGCGAGGGCTTCGCGGTGACCGTCGCCGATCCGGCACTGGCCGCGGTGCCGTCGAAGGACCCGCGCGCGACCGCGATCGCGGCGGCGGCGCGGCGCCTGTTCGAGACGATCGATGTCTGGCAGGCGGTCGAGGATCAGGCGCAGCCGATGCTCGACATGGCGATCACCGATAGCAAGGTCGAAGACGCGGTGCGGCCGACCCTCCTCACCTTCGGCGGCGAGGTCGAGGAGGGCGAGGCGTTCGCGCACATGATCGAGAACCGCTTGCTGGTCGACGCGCTGGTCGCCAAGGCCAAGGCGCTCGGCGTCGAGCTGCGCGCGACCGCGGTCAGCGGCTTTGAGAATAGTGCGGACGCCGTCGCGGTAACGCTCGCCGATGGCGTGCGATTGGAAGCGCGTCTGCTGGTCGGCGCCGACGGCGCGCATTCGCGCATTCGCGAGCAGGCCGGCATCGAAAGCTACGGCTGGAACTACGGCCAGTCGGCAATCGTCTGCACTGTGGCGCATGAGCGCGATCACGAGGGCCGTGCCTCGGAGCATTTCCTCCCCGCCGGGCCGTTCGCCATCCTGCCGCTGACCGGCAAGCGCTGCTCGATCGTGTGGACCGAGAGCGCGAACGAAGCCGAGCGCCTGGTGGCGCTGCCCGACGACGAATTCCAGGAGGAGCTGGAGCAGCGCTTCGGCTTTGAGCTCGGCGAGATCGAGGTGATCAGCCCGCGCCGCGCCTTTCCGCTCGGACTGTTCACCGCGCGCTCGTTCATCGGTGAACGGTTGGCGCTGATCGGCGACGCCGCGCATATCATTCATCCGATTGCCGGACAGGGTCTCAACATGGGGCTGCGCGACGTCGCCGCCCTGGCGGAAGCGGTGGCCGATAGCGCGCGGCTCGGGCTCGATATCGGCGCGGCCGATGTGCTCGAGCGTTACCAGCGCTGGCGCCGCTTCGACACGGCGATGATGGGTGTGGCCACCGACGGCCTGAACCGCTTGTTCTCCAACCGCTCCGACGTGCTGCGGCTGGCGCGCGACGTGGGGCTCGGCGTGGTCGAGCGCTTGCCGGCGCTCAAGCAGGCGTTCATCCGCGAGGCGGCGGGCTTCACCGGCGACGTGCCAAAGCTGCTCAGGGGCGAAGCGCTGTAGAATTCGATGGTGTAACACGCTCACTTCCCTCTCCCACTAGGGGAGAGGGCAAGAGAGCAAGCGGCGAGGCACGCGCATTTAACTCAGCGGAATACTGCCGACGTGATCCTGGAACGGTTTGCGCGCGGCGATCGCGGCGTACCAGCGGTCGAGATGCGGCGTCGACGGGCGATCGGGCACGAGCTCGCGATAGCGGTAGCACATGATGGCGACCGGGATGTCGCCATAGGAGAAGGCATCGCCGGCGAGGAACTGGGTTTTCGCCAGTTGCGCGTCCATGATCTGCATGGCGGCGGTGGTCTTGTCCTGCGATGCCTTGATTGCCGCCAGGTCGCGTTTTTCCGGGGGCGTGCGGATGAGACCCCAGAAGGCTTGGAAGATCGCCGGTCCGACCACCGACAATTGCCAGTCCATCCATTGACCGGCGCGCGCGCGGCTGTGCGCGTCGCGCGGCTCCAGCACGCCGGTCTTGTCGTGCTTGCCGGCGAGATACCGCACGATGGAATTGCTCTCCCAGAGCAGGAAGCCGTCTTCCTCTTCCAGCGTCGGCACCAGGCCGTTGGGATTCATGGCGAGATAGGCCGGCTCCTTGTTCTTGCCGAAGGCGCCGCCGACATCGATGCGCTGGCATTCAAGCCCGAGCTCGCCCACCGCCCACATCGCTTTCTGCACATTGGACGAGGTGTTGCGTCCCCAGATTTTGAGCATGGATGCGTTCCCCGTTTGCTGTCATGCCCGCGAAAGCGGGCATCCAGTATTCCCTGATTGGATGTGATTATATCGGTTGTAGTTACTGGATCACCCGCTTTCGCGGGTGATGACAGCTTGTTGAAATCACTCCAGCCGGCGCGCTTCTTCCGGCAGCATGATCGGGATGCCGTCGCGGATCGGATAGGCGAGCTTGGCCTGGCGCGAGATCAGCTCTTGGGCGCCGGCGTCGTATTCCAGCGGTCCTTTCGTGAGCGGGCACACCAGGATTTCCAGGAGCTTGGGATCGACTGTGCCGACGGGACGGTCGGCGGAGGAGGTCGTGGGCATGGGCTACTCCCGGCGGATTTGGCGCGGTTATAGCACGGCAGCGATTACTGCAACTGCGGTTCGCCTTCGGTGTTCTTCTTGGCCAGCTCGATCTCGGTCAAGGCGACCAGCACTTCGGCGCGGGTCTTGAGGTCGGGCGCCTCCAACAGCGCCTGTTTCTCGGCGGTGCCATAGGGTGACATCATGGCCAGCGCATTGACCAGCGCCTCATTGGGCGCCTTTTCGATGCCTTCCCAGTCGGCTTTGAGATCGTTGGCCTTGAGGAAATCGCGCAACGCGTCGAGCACGGCGGCGCGGTCCACCTTGTCCTCGCCTTTGCGCGCGACGAAGTCGTCGGCGAAGGGCGCGTAAGTGACACGGCACTGGCGATAGGCGGTCTTGACCGGCAATTCCGCTTCGACGTGGAAGCGGGCGACGCCGGTGAGTTCGATCAAGTAACGGCCGTCGCCGCTCTCGGCGAGCTGGGTGATGCGGCCGACGCAGCCGATCTTGTAGAGCACCGGCTCTTCGGCATCGCCGCTATGAGCCGCGTCGGGCTGGATCATGCCGATCAGCCGATGGCCGTCGCGCAGCGAGTCGTCGATCATGGCAAGATAACGCGGCTCGAAGATGTTGAGCGGCATGGTCCCGCGCGGCAAAAGCAGCGCGCCCGGTAGCGGAAACACCGGGATCACTTCCGGCAGATCGATCGGTCCGCGATATTGCGCGTTCATCGGCATGGCGCTTACTCCGCCCCCCGCGGTGTCATGCAAGCGAAAGCGGGCATCCAGTCATCACCGGCCACTCTCAATTCGCTCGACCATGCATATGTATCAGCGCGGTGTTGACTGGGTCCCGGCCTTCGCGGGGACGACAATCGGGGCTACGAAAACAAGATCGACGACAGTCGTTTGCGGCCTTCGACCGCGGCCGCATCGGCAAAACCCCAGGCATCGAAGAACTGCACCAACTGCTTGCGGGCGCCATCGTCATTCCATTTACGGTCTTTCTTGACGATCGTCAGCAGATGCTCGGCCGCCTCGGCGCGTTTGCCTTTGGCATTGAGCGCGACGGCCAGATCGTAGCGCGCCTGGTGATCGAGCGGATCGGCCAGCACTTTCTCTTCGAGTTCGGCCAACGGCCCGAGCGATTTCGCCTGCTCGGCCACCTCCAGCGCGGCGCGCGCGGCGGCGACCGGCGTCTCATTGCGCTTGGCCTCCGGCACCAGGTCGAGCGTCTGTTTGGCCTGCTCCAGCGCGCCGGTCTCGACATAGCAGCGGGCGAGGCCGGCCAGTGCGTGCACGTTGCCGCTGTCGGCGGCAAGCAATTGCGCATAGATCTCGGCGGCGCCGGCCGGATCGCCGCCGACCAGCGCGGCATCGGCTTCCTTGAGCAGATCCTGCTCCTCGCCGCCTATTTTTTCCTTGGTGAGCCTTTCGAGGAACGCCAGCACCTGGCTCTCGGGCAACGCGCCCATGAAACCGTCGGCGGGCTGGCCGTTGACGAAGGCGATCACCGCCGGAATCGACTGGATGCCCATCTGGCCGGGGATGGCCGGATGCTCGTCGATGTTCATCTTGACCAGCTTGACCTTGCCCTTGGCCGCCTTCACCGCCTTTTCCAAGATCGGGGTGAGCTGCTTGCAGGGGCCGCACCAGGGTGCCCAGAAATCCACCAGCACCGGCTGGCGCTTGGATTCCTCGATCACGTCCTTCACGAACGCCTGCGTCGTGGTTTCCTTGATCGCGCCGTCGGCCGCCGCCGTCATTGTCCCGCCGTCCTGCAGCATCATTTCCTCGCCTTTCGGGCCGCCTCCCGGCCGATTCTGCCGTTCCACGCCCGCTTAAATGGGGCAGGCGGCGGGTGAATGCAATCGGGTCAGCCGGCTTCCGCGGCCGGCCCGGAGACGCGCTCGATGCGCGGCATATGGCCGGTCGATTCGAGGAATCGGACCAGGTCGTCGCGCGCGATCGCGGTGGTCATGGTGTTGACCAGGGGGTGATAGTTGAGCGTGGCGTGCTCCATCATCGCGGCATCGAGCACCACGGTGACGCGGCCCGCGCTGTCGTTGATAGCGCCGAAGGGCGTCACCGAGCCCGGTTCCACCCCCCAGACCTCGCGCAACAGGTCGGCGGAGCCGAAGGAGAAGCGGCCGCTGGCGCCGAGCAGCCGGTGCAGGCCCTTGAGATCGATCTCGGCTTCCTCCTCTGCCACCACCAGATAGAGCGCCTGCTTCTTGTCGCGCAGGAACAGGTTCTTGGTATGGCCGCCGGGGAGCTGGCCGCGCAACGCGCGCGCCTGCTCGACCGTGAATACCGGTGGGTGCTGCACGGTCGCGTGGGCGATGCCGAGGGCGTCGAGGGCGGCGAAGAGCTGTTCGGGACTGGCTGGCATGCGATGGGACGGCCTTGCTCCGGTGTTAGTATCATCGGGACGAAGCGAGGTCGAAGATGAAGCGCTCAATTCTTGCCGCAACGCTGGGGTTGGCCGCCCTCGGCGTCGTGCAGCCGGCGCGGGCCGTCGAGGCGCCCTGGTGCGCGGTGATCGATTTGGGGCGTGGCGATGCCTACTGGGACTGCCAATACCAGACGATCCAGCAATGCGCTCCGGTCGTGCTGGGGGGTAATCGCGGCTTCTGCAACCCGAATCCGGCCTATTCCGGGCCTATTCCGCCGCCGCCGCGCAAGGTTCACCACCGGCGCCATCGTCGCCATTGAGGCGCGCGGCGCCGGTTGCCAAGCGGGCGCCCTTACGGCTATAGGAACGGCCGCGAGCCGCGACGGTATAGCTATTAACCGGCCCGGTGCTATCTAATGCCCTACGGATGCGGGTGTAGCTCAGGGGTAGAGCACGACCTTGCCAAGGTCGGGGTCGAGGGTTCGAATCCCTTCGCCCGCTCCAGTTTTCTGAACCATTGAAAACATTGGCGAACTCTCGTTCCCAAGCGGAGCGAGGGTACAGGCTGAGGATACAGCCCAAGGGCAAGAATTTTTTTGCCGCTACCCCGAAAGTAGTCCTGCCGGGCTAGTTGGCCCGCAAAAACGAGAGCGCAAACTCTCGTTCCGACTTGAACGCCTGAAAAATTTCTATGCCCGCGAAATTCTTTTCGGCCAGTGCTGTAAGGCTTTTCCTCATTTCGTCGGCTATGCGGCATCCCAAATAAACAGCGACCAACTCAGTCGAGTTGAACTTGATATCCATAAAATCCTCACTCGCCTTTGTGCCCGGCAGCCAAATTCGCCATTCCTTTTCGTAAGACCAATCTTCGGCCTTTGTAAAAATCGAACTGTGCATGATCTCGTTTGCGTCCAACGCAGCCTGTCCTGAGAAGAAAGCCACTACCTGCTCAGCCGTCATTAGGCGCGGCATGGGCTTTGAGTATTTGACCTCCCGAGCTTGCGAAAAAGCGGTCGGCGCGTCGTCTCGCCATTGAAATTCGAGAACTGCGCCGGTGTGGTTTCGGGAATAATGCGACCACATCAGTATGTTGTCGTACACTTCTGAAAGACAGAGGAGCTTCGCGTCTGCCAGCAATATCCGCTGCGTTTTATGCAGTTCTGGTAGGAGTTGGATTGTCTTCGCAAGACTTTCGCGTATGGCGTCTTTTAGGCCCTCGCGGGCAAACAGTTGCTCGCGGGTTAAACCCGACACTGTGGCCAAAAACAGATAAAACACTTTACCTAGTGTATTGGCGGGCTGAAGCGGTTTTTGGCGCGAATAGATTTGCCACAGTTCCTCCAGGATTAAATCGACCGTGCGAGTCTGATCGATCTCGACATGCAAATCGAATTGAACGTCGAATGGATCGTTGAATGTCCTCGGAGCTGCCCATCGCAGCTTTGCATTTTCGAGAATTGCAGTCGCGGTTTCGGCAGTCACATACTTAAAAAGACGCATTGCCGTATCTCCGAAACTGTGCGGCCTTCATTTGATTGAGCCGGTGCTCAGCTCACCCCTCGCCATAATCCATCGGCACTTCTTTGGCCTCGCCCGTGCCCGCCTTCATGCTTGCCAGGCGAGCGCGCTGCCGATCTCGCTGCACTTCTTCGGCATAGGTCGCGGCCATGACCGGATCGAGCGAGTAAGGGTAGTAGCCGGCAGTCGTCTTGCCATGGCCCTTCACATAGCGAAGCTTCTTATCAAGCATAGCTTGCTGAAGGGCGTCCTTCACGTCCTGATTGCTCGGGCGGAAGCCCAGGACGCGCTCCAGGTGCGCCAACTGCGGAGGCGTGATCTTGCGCTGAAGCTGGATCGGGCTTCCGTTCTCGGCAGCCTCCAAGGCCAGCTCGACACACGCATCAAGCAAGCCTTTGCCCTTGCCGGGCATATCGGCAAGCGGAAGCAAGGTGCCATCGTGCCAGTGCAGCGTGATCGTCTCGCCAGTCGGGCCGTTGTTGCGCTTCTCGACCTTCAGCGTGAACGCATCGTTCGTGTTCTCGACCTTGCTAATCGACAGGCGAGCGCGCGGCGTATTCTCCCAGGCGACGCTCCAGCCGCTGGCGTCGCCGCGTTCTATGCCGGCGCGGCTCGGGTGCCACAGGTACATTATGGTGCTATCGGTCGCGGCGCACAGGTGATCGAGAAGATTGAGCGCCGCCTTGACGGCAGGCTCGCTAATCTTCGCTTGGCCGATAAAGCGCAGGACGTTGTACGTGCTGTCGAGGACCACGAATTTGTGGCCGGGCGTCGCGCGCAACGCGTCCGCCATGATTCGAGTGGTAGGGCCGGTCTACGCTCGGAAGCTCTTGTACGTATTTGTTGTCAATAATTATCGTTACCCACCGAATGCATCCGCGCCCGCTTGTGCCACCTTCTCGTCGTCGAAATCGATTCCGGAAACGCCGACGCCGCCCAGACATTCACCCTCAAAAAGGATTGGCACGCCGCCTTCGACCCCGAGGCAATTGGGCACCATCATAAAGCCAGGCCGCTCCTGCACGCGTTTCTCGAATGACGAGCTCGGACGGCCGCGCAGCGCCGCGGTACGCGCCTTAAGCGTCGCCATCTCGACGGTGTTGACGCCATTGCGGTCGGGGCGTTCCAGATGAAGCAGATGGCCGCCCGCATCGACCACGGCGACCGTCGGTTGCCGCTTGATTTTCTTACCCGCATCTTTGCAGGCGGCGACCATTTTCAGCACGTCGTCGCTGGTCAGCGAGGGCCTTCTGCGCATTTTGTCTGCTCCCGGTAACGGCACCCAGTGAAGCAATTTACGCTGCTACCGCGCCGGGCCATCGTCAAGTGCCCATCCGTTGACCGCGCCCGTGCATATTGATTTTGCAATCAATATGCATGCGTGATTTGGTTTTGCCGACGCGCGATACAATGCTCGTTTAGAGAGATGTTATGACGCACCATCCCGTTGCGATGAGCCGCCGCTTGGCGGAGTGGATTGCGGCGTTCGGCAAATCGGAGATGAACGCCGAAACCGCCGATCGTGCACGAGCCATACTGCTCGACAGTCTTGGCTGCGCGCTCTTTGCCAGCGCCGACGATAAGGCCGCACCGATATTGCGCGCAGCGCCCGGTTTTGGCGGCGGGGACACCTGTACCGTCTTTGGTACCCGCATGCGCGCTTCGCTGCCTGCGACCGTGTTTCTCAACGGTTCGCTGATCAGGCTTCTCGACCTTAATGACTCCTATATCGGACCACGCCAGGTCGGGCATCCGAGCGACAACATCGCCGCCGCAGTCGCGGCAGCAGAAGCAGCGAAAAGATCCGGCAAGGATCTCCTGCAAGCGATCCGTCTCGGCTATGAAGTCTACGGCCGTCTTCTGGACATGGGTGCCCCGGAAAGTCCGTGGGACCACGTGACCGCTTCAGGCTTGGTGACTGCGGCGATGACGGGATGGCTGCTGCGGCTTCCGCTCGACCGCCTCACCGACGCGCTGGCGCTTTCGGCGATGCACTGCGCGACGCTGGGCGAGGTTCGCGTCGGCAAGATCTCCGGCGCCAAGTCGATTGCCAACGCGGTGGTTGGACAGACCGCGTCGTTGCTCACGCTGCTTGCGGCCGAGGGGATAACCGGTCCCGAGCAGGCACTGGAAGGCCGGCGCGGCTATGCCAATCTTATTCTGGACGGCGTTGATTTCGGCGATTTCTTCAAGGAAGCGACGTCGGACCGCTTGATGTCGGTCGGCTTGAAGCAGTTCCCCTGCTTTGCACTGGGGCAGGGGCCGATCTCGGCGGCGCTGGAACTTCGCGAGAAGTTGCCGCATCCGGAGGCGCTGGAAAAGCTGACTGTCGTGCTGGCGAATACAGGGCCGGCCCGTCTCCGGCTCAGCGACGAGCACGGTCGGATGCCAAATTCGAGCGAGGCCGCCGATCACAGCATCTATTTTCTGGTGGCGGTGGCTTTACTCGACGGCCGGTTCGGACTTGACCAGCTCCGCGCCGGACGCTGGCAAGATCGCGACGTGCGCGAATTGATCGCGCGCATGGAGGCGAAGATCGACGCGAGCCTGCAACCGCTCGCAGGATTGCCCTGCCGCCTTGAGGCGGCGGTGTCCGGGGAACATGTCGTCATCGAACGTCCGGTTACGCCGGGTAGCGCGTCGCATCCGTTAACGTGGGAGGAGGTCGCGACGAAGTTTCGTAAATGCGCACGCGACGTACTCGACGAGGCCGCTCAGTCCACTGTGATAAATTGCGTTCGTACGATCGAAGACCACTCTTCTATTGACGAGCTACTGCGGCACCTCGTGCCGACAAGGTCGATGGCATGAACCATTGATTCGTCAATCAACATTGCTCCGTCACTTTCGTTTGCTAGTATCGGCCAACAATAAAATCGAAAACGCCAAGTCAGGCGCGGCGCCCTAAGGCGCCGACCGCCTTAGCTTAAATTGGGAGGACAGCAATGAACCTTTTGCGGTGGCGCGATTTGTTTCTATCGTTGTTGCTTCTCAGCGGCTGTATGTCGTTTGCATTGCTATCGCCGGCATTTGCCAACGAATTGGTGCGCGTCGGAAAATCGAGCCCGGGCAGTTTCTCGTTCGTACCGCTCGATATAGGCGAGGCGGCCGGAATATTCAAAAAGAACGGCATCGACCTGCAGATCATCGGCTTTTCCGGTGGCACCAAGATGCATCAAGCGCTTGCCGCGGACACGATCGACGTCGCCTTCGGGTCGGGGCCGCAAATGGTCCTCACCGCCAAGGGCGCGCCGATGTTGGCCGTTGCGGAAATGGCGAGCGTACCTACAAACTTCGCAGTCATCGTGCCACACGATTCGCCGATCACGACGCTCGATGGTCTCAAGGGAAAGAAGATCGGCGTCTCCGGCAATCCGTCCTTGAGCGCGTTCATGGCCGACGAAATCGCCCTCACCAAGGGTTGGGGCCCGCACGGCATTCAGCTCGTCGTCGTCGGCGGCATGCACTCCGGTGTGGTGGCATCCGTGCGCACGCACCAAGTCGACGCCGTCACCTTCGATCTGCGCGTCGGATTGCAACTGGAGAAGTTGAAGGAAGGGCGGGTGCTTACAGCTTGCTCGGATTATATCCATCACTTCATCACGCATGCGATCTATGCGCAGAATAATTTCATCAAGAAAAAGCCGGACGTATTGCGACGTTTTCTCAAGGGCTGGTTCGAGACCATTGCTTATATGCAGAAGAACAAGGCGATGAGCGTGAAGATCGCCAGCAAAGTAACGGGGGCTTCCGAGGAGCTCGAAAGTCTCGAATACGACCGGCTCATGCCGAGCTTCTTTTCTCCGAATGGCAAGTTCCACGCCGAGGATGTCGCGGCCGTCGGCAAGGCGCTGCAGCTCATGCATTCGGTAAACAAGCTGCCGGAAATGTCCAAGCTCTACACGGAAAAATTTCTTCCGAACCCATAGGTACAACTGAAGATTGCACTCAATAGGCGCCGCCTCGTCGGTGCCGAGACTCATCCGCTACTTTGCAATTATCTTGCCTTGGCGGATGTCCTTCTCGATGAGGGCAGGGTCGCGTTCCGTTGCCGGACCGTAACCGCCGCCGCCTGGCGTTAGCACGGTTAGAACGTCTCCCGGGGCGAGGACGATCCCGGCGGCCTTGCAGGGCAGATTCTCTCTTCGGCCGTCGGTACGGGTCACAATGAACTCGCCCTTCTTTGCGTCGCCGCCGCCCAAGATGCCGCGGGGGGCGAAGCGGTGGCGTTCGGCGCGAACCGAAAGGTCCATCTTGGCAAGCGCCCTGACGTCGCGGCGCAAACCAAGCCCACCCCGATAACGACCTTCGCCGCCGGAGCCGGCCCGCAGCTCGTACCGTTCCACGCGCAACGGGAATTGCATCTCCATCGCTTCAATCGGCGTATTGTTCAGGTTGGAGACCGGGAAGTCGACAACGTCGGGACCGTCTGAGTAGCTACGCCCGCCCCAGCCACCGGGAAGCGGCTCCGACTTGTAGAAAAATTTGCCGGTATTTGGGTCCGTCCCGGACATCCGATAAATGGCGACTTGGCCATGATCCTGAGCGACTGCCCGTTCCGGAAGCGCCAGGCCCAACGCGCCCATGATGACGTTCGAAATCCGTGCCTGGGTTTCAGGCCGCGAACTCACGGAACCAGGCGGGTTCGGGTTGAGAAGCGAACCTTGCGGCAGGACGACCGAAATCGCGGCGTAGCAGCCCTCGTTGTTCGGGATCTCGTCGTGCGGATCGAGGAATATCTTGAGGGCTGCGTAAACCGCCGAAAGTGAGTTGGCAAACGGACAGTTCAGCGAGCCGCGGACCTGCTTCGACGTGCCGGTGAAGTCGACTGTGAGCACTTCGTCTGCGACAGTGATCTTGACGCGGATCGGGATGGGCGTGTCATCGAAGCCATCATCGTCGAGCACATCTTCGTACTCGTAGGTGCCGTCCGGGATTTCCTTGATCAGCCGCCGAAACCCGATGCGGGTCCGTTCGATCATCTCAGTTACGGCGCGGCCGATCGTCTCCTCGCCAAAGCGAGTCAGTGTCTCATCGTACCGCGCAGATCCCAGGCTCAGGGAGGCCAATTGCGCGCGCATGTCTCCCATCACGGAATTGGGCTTCCGCGAATTCGCGTTAATGATCGAGATCAACGTCTCGTTGATCCGGCCGGCATCGATCAGGCGCAGCGGCGGAATGAGCAGCCCCTCCTGAAAGAGCTCGGTCGAAAGCGGGGGCGTGCTCCCCGGCAGCATTCCGCCAACATCGACCTGGTGGGCATAGCTGCAACCGAAACCGCTCAACCTGCCGAGCCGGAAATACGGCATCACTAGAATGATGTCAGGCGGGTGTGAGCCGCCATAATAGGCGTAATTCAGAATAAATACGTCGCCCTCTCGCATTTTGTCGGGCGGATACGATTCCATGATTTTCTTGACGGCGACGCTCGAACCCG
The DNA here is from genome assembly GCA_963782145.1 of uncultured Pseudomonadota bacterium. Taxonomy (GTDB): domain Bacteria; phylum Pseudomonadota; class Alphaproteobacteria; order Rhizobiales; family Xanthobacteraceae; genus Pseudolabrys. Next base: position 58,896 of record CAWAIV010000020.1, on the reverse strand, counting down.
CAAGTTGGATCGGCAGTGACAATGCTTGAGCGATCAACTGGCCGGAGGCATCGAATAGCGAGCTCGAGGCGTCCCCCACCTCGCGGATGGCTTGTGAATGCGCCGTACGCTCAAGCGTCGTCTGCATCTCCTGCGCGATCCCGTTCAGCGCGTTCTTCACCACCTCGACGGTAATAACGTCGATGGTATAAGCGTCGCCCGAATGCTTTGTGATATCCACGGTCAAGGCTCCACGCTGATGATGATGTTTTCGAGATCATCGATCTCAACTGTGCATCGCGGCGGAATCACCGTCGTCGCGCCATATTCTTCGACGATCGCGGGTCCCGAAAACCGATGGCCAGGAAGGATATCGTCTCGATGATAAACCGAGGCCTGCCGAGGTTCGTTGTCGTCCGGAAACATGGTCATGCGGGTGCTCGCAACGGGCGGCGCGCCGGAGCCGCGGCTCTTTCCCGCATGCAGCGCCACGACTTCCGTTTTGCGCAAAGCAGTCATCCTTAGCGACAAAAGTTCAATCTCTCCCTCGGGATCGTGATACCTGTACTGCATTTGATGCAGTTCATCGAACAGTCGCTTGACCTTCGATTGCCAATTCTTCGCATCGGCGTCGGTCAGCTCCTTGAGGGAGACGGTGAGTTCGAAGCCCTGGCCGACATAACGCGCGTCAACGGATGGCTCAAAAGTCAGTTGCGAGATGTGATCCGCGCCTTCCGACGCGATTGCGTTGCGCGCTTCGGCGCCCAATTCGTCGAGCGCCCGTTGCACCTTGTCCCAGCTGAGCTCATCCAGGGTTCCGTTGAGCTGTCGCTGGAAATCATACCGCGAATCCGCGATGAGTGCCCCGAACGCATTCACATTTCCGGGTGCCGGCGGGATCACCACACGCGGGATCCCCGCCTGGCGCGCCAACATCACTGCATGCACCGGACCGGCGCCGCCAAAGGCGATGAGCACACAGGTGCGTGCATCGATGCCGCGCTGTGTGGTGACGAGCCGAATTGCGGCTTCCATATCGAAGTTTGCTATGCGCAGGACGCCGAGTGCCGCTTCAGTCTCGGTCATCCCAAGGCGTTCACCCAGTTGCTCCTTGAAAGCGGCACGCGCGGCGTCAATGTTCAGCCGCATCTTGCCGCCGATCAATTGCTCCGGATAATAGCCAACCACAGCGTTGGCATCGGTGATGGCCGGCTGCGTGCCACCCTGCGCATAGCAGATAGGTCCGGGTCGAGCGCCGGCACTGCGCGGCCCGACATGCAGGAGACCGCCTTCATCAACCCAGGCCAGCGTTCCGCCGCCGCCGCTGATCTCAATCAGATCGACCACCGGTGCGCGAACCGGCAAGCGTTCGACGAAAAGCGTGTTCTGCGTCTTGAACTTGCCGTTTTCGATATAGGCCGCTTTCGCGGTGGTTCCGCCCATATCGAGCGCTATTACATGCGCGAACTTGTTGGCCTGCGCCAGATGCGCGGCCGCGATAACGCCGCAGGCCGGCCCGGACTCGACTGTCTGCGATGGGCGCGCTGCCGCGTCCCGGATGGACATGGTGCCGCCGCCTGAGTGAATGACGTCGAGCCGCCCGCGAAATCCATGCTCGGTCCGCAACCGTCGTTCCAGATCTTCGTAATACGTCGTAACTTCCGGCTTTACGTACGCATCGATCACCGTCGTGCTCGCCCGCTCGTATTCGCGGAACTCCGGGTTGACTTTTGCCGAGATCGACACAAACGCGCGCGGGAAAATTTCGCCGATGAGCTCGGCGACACGGAGCTCATGCTTCGGGTTGAGAAACGAAAATAGGAACACGACGGCGATTGCGTTGCATCCCGCGTCTCGCAGCGCTTCAATCGCCTTGCGTACCGCATCTTCGTCCAACGGCACCAGAATGTTGCCGGAGGCGTCCACCCGTTCGGGCACCTCAAGACGAAGTTCACGGGGTACGAGTGGGGTAGGCTTATCATAGGCCATGTCGTACAGGCGGTCCCTGCGCGTGCGTTGGATTTCCAGCACATCGCGGAACCCCGCCGTCGTAATCAACCCGACGCGAGCGCCCTTCTTCTCGGCTACGACATTGGCGGCGACTGTCGAGCTGTGCACCAGATGTTCGACGTCGGCAAACGTCGCATCCATCTGCGACAGTGCCTCCAGACCTGCCGCGATCACGCCGTCGGCAAAAGTCGGCGGCGTCGATGGGACCTTGGAGAAGAGAAGTTTGCCGGCATCGTCATCCCAAACGGCGCCATCAGTGAAGGTTCCCCCAACGTCAATGCCGATACGCAGATGGCGCGAAGACACTTGGCGACCGTTCATGATTGTTTGCAAACCCCGTCAACAATCGCCATGGTTTTGTATTCCCACACGTGCGGCTCAACCATGACTTCGCGCGCCGCCTTGATGACCTCATTGAGCGGCGAGGCCAGCCAGTTCTTCTTCTGGTATTCGTAAGCCTGTTCCACAGGTACGCGCCGAGTACCCGCCCAGGTCACGAAAATGCGCAACAGCCACGCGAGCTGCGGATCCTGCTTGGCGAGTTCAAAGGTCATGGGCGTCGGACCGTATTCGACCAGGACCAGCCTGCCGCCGGGCTTGATCAGGCGCGCAAGAGCCTTGAATTCCGGGACATAGTCGTCGCAGTGATGCATCTGACTGGCGATGACCGAGTCGAATTCGCGCTCTTTGTAGAGGGTGGCAAACTCGCGGAAAAAACTCCATTGCCGGGTCAACGAACCGCGCGCCTTGGTGTACGGTCGCACTTCGAGCGGAACCACCTCTACGCCCGGGGCGAGTATGTCGCGCGCGATTTCCAACAGACCGGTCGGCTCGAGCGCTTCTACGATCAGCAGAACGCGCCCGCCGGGCGGCACTCGTGCCTTCACGAAAGCCATCTGATTGAATTCGACTTCCGGCTTCAAATACGCGGCGGTCGAGAACCGCTTGCCGAATAAAGGCTGCTTGTAATATTCGGCCTTCTCCGCGAGCGATTGGAATAGCGTATCATCGCCTTCCGTCAAACCGGTCTTGTCTCGCTTCGGATCGAGCTCAAGCCAAGGCTGGGAACTGCGATAAATCTCATCAGTGATCACGGTCTTAGTGATTGGCTTGTCATCCATCGAGCTTTCCTCCCTCAACGCGGATCATCCTGGTGAGCGCTAAGTCCTTCCTCCTGATTACGGACCTAAAAGAAGCTACCGGCAACCCGCAAGATTGATTGTAGAATCGATTATCGCGGTCGAGTCGGACGTGAGATATCCGCGATCGGGGAACGTGTTTCTAGAACGGAGCCTGTGCGCGCCAACGGGTATAGTGAGTTTCGACCCGACGCAGCATCTCGTTGATCGCGATTGCCATAAACGCCAGGACGCTGATCAGCGCAAAGAGTTTCGCCGGCTCGAAGTTCTGGCTGTAACGCGTGGTGTAGTAGCCGATGCCGAGGACCGATACGTAGAGTTCAGCGAGGATCACGCCAAGGAGCACTCCGGCCATCCCCAGCCTCATGCCGGTAAACAGGCTCGGCACCAATTGCGGGAAGATGACCCAGCGGAAGAATTTGCGCCGGCTCGCTCCCATGGCGATCGCCGCCTCGGTCAAGACCGGATCACGGTTCTGCAAACCTGCCACGACGGCGACCAGTACGGGAAAAACTCCATGTACGAATCCGAACGCGATCTTGGTGCCAGCCCCGATGCCGAAATAGAGCAGGATCAGCGGGAAAATGGTCACCTTGGGGATCCCGTAGAGAACCAGGATGGTCTTGTAGAATGCATGATAGGCAAAGCGGTTCAGTCCCAATGCAATTCCGAGCGTGATGCCCGCTCCCACTGACAGTAGGAAACCGACGACGATCTCGACGAAGGCCTGTTCGAGCGCGCGCAAAACGCCGGCGTCGGACAGAATTGAAAACAAGGCGAGCACGACCTCGCTGGGCGGGCTGATGAACAGCGGATCGTTGTAGAGCCGCGCGCCGATTTCCCACAGCAGCGGAAACAGAAGGATATAAAAGAGGCGCAACCAACCCACAGTCTTCACGGATCAGTTCCTCCAGCGCCTGCCGACCCAGGCTTCCACGCCGAAGACGAAGGAATTCAATGCGAGCGAGAGAAAAACGAGGAAAACGATATAGGCGTACATGCGCGCCGTATTCATCGCCTCCGCTTCATCGATGATCAGCCGCCCGATGCCATGATAGGAGGCGAGCATCTCGCCACCGATAATCGACAGGAAGGCGAGGACGAAGCCGATGCGCAGTCCGGCGACGACGATCGGAAAGGCCGCCGGCAGCAGCACATAGCGAAATTCTTTCCAGTGCGATGCGCCCATGGCGCGCGAGGCATCAAGCAGACGCGAGGACACACTGGCAAAGCCGCTCATGGTGCTGAGTGCGATCGGAAAAAACGCAATCGTCGTTCCCAGCGCGATCTTCGAATCCGGCCCCAGGCCGAAGAACAGTACATACAACGGATAAATGACGATCATCGGAACTGCGTAAAGGCCGGCAATGATCGGCTCGAACACCTGCATGTTGGTGCGCCGGCGGCTGATTGCGAAGCCGATGGCGGTACCCAATATCGACGCGATCAGGAACGACCAGATGATTTCCTCGATCGTGACCCAGAGATCGCCCCAAAATTCGCTGGCCTTCAGGATGGCGACGAAATCCAGTGCCACATCTTGCATCGGCGGAAGCATCAGCCGACTGACCGAGCCGCTTGCGGTGGCGTAGTGCCAGGCGGTGAGCAGGCCGACCGCCATGACGACCTGCAGGCCGATCACGGCGAATCTTTCCCGGCCCAGCAGCGGTTGGGAAATGTCCGGCATCTCGCGTCCTCTAGTCCGCGTCGGCGCGGTCTCGCTCCAGCGAAGAATTCGCAGCTTTCCTGATTTCGTCATGCAGCAACGAAAACAGCCGTGTGCGCAACTGATTGAACTTGTCGGACTCCATGAATTCCGGCCGGCGCGGATGTGCTTCGTCAACCGTGATGATCTGTTTGAGTTGCCCCGGTCGGGCCGTGAAGGTGACCACTCGGTCTCCAAGAAAAACGGCTTCGCTCAGGCTGTGGGTGACGAAAACGATGGTTTTCTGCTGCCGCGCCATGAGGTTGGACAAGTCTTCCCCGAGAATGATGCGCGTCTGCTCATCAAGAGCAGCGAATGGCTCGTCCATCAGCAAAATATCCGCCTGCACGCTGAGCGCTCGTGCCAGCGCGACACGCTGCTTCATGCCACCGGACAACTGGCCGGGGTAGTGCCGTTCAAAGTCGCGCAAGCCAACCGCGGCAAGCGCCGCGCGAGCCGCAGCCTCCCTCTTTATCCTCGGCACGTTCTGAAACAGCAATCCCATCGCCGCGTTTTCAAGAACCGTCGCCCAAGGAAACAAAGCGCCTTCCTGAAAGACGTAGGCCACCTCTCGCGGCGACGGTCCGGTCACCTTGCGCCCGCCGATTAGCACCTCCCCGGAAACCGGTTTGATCAGGCCGCCGATCACATTGAGTACGGTGCTCTTACCGCATCCGCTGGGCCCAATCAGGGACACAAATTCGCCTTTGGCGATATCGAGTGAGAAGTCGCGCAGGGCTGCGACACGATGCGGCTCGCCGGGTTCGCCGAAGTCGTGCGCCAAATGCCTGATGCTAATCGCCGCTACGGCGCTCACGACCAGCTCCTGCGTTGCCGGCAAGCTGCGTGCAAGAGCGTTCGCCTCATGTCGAATCCGATCGCTATTGGGTGTGATCCAAGCCGAACTGCGCGCGATCGATCCCCGTTCGCGCGCTATCCGCGAGCAGCTTTTGCCTGAAATTTTCCCAGGGACGATTGATATCGAATTCGGTCGGGCCAAACAGTTCCGGTTCATCCATAACGACGATATCCCGATTCAATTGCATACCCTGCATCTGCATTCGCGCATTGATGTCGGTATAGGCCGCAAATACGGTGGCCTGCTTGACCGATGATCCGACGACGACATTGCCGTGTCCGCGCAATAACGCAACCGGACCGTTGCCCAGCACTCGAGCCAATGCCGCACCGCGAGCCATGTCGGTGATCTGCATGCCGCGGCCGTCGCCGCGGACGTCACGGATTTCGAAATTGGGGACTTGAAGCGGCAGGAAGCCAGCCTGGACGATGACTGGCTGCAGTGGAACACCGGCGATGCTGAGCGGAATGACAGCCTGCGAGTGCGAATGGACGATCGCGTTTACGTCGGCGCGCGCCTTAAAAATCTCGCCGTGCAGATAGCGCTCTCCATTGACGCGACGACCGCGCGGGTCGATCGGCTGACTGGTTTCGACGCTGAATTCGAGGACGTCGCCGGCGTTTACCAAGGAAGGCGGCATCGCCCGCGGCATGAAGAAGCGCGTGGGATCCGCTGGCGAACGAATGCTGATATGTCCAAAGCTGTCGAGAACACCTTCGTTCACGAGGATCATATACGCGACCACCAAATTCGCGATTTCGTCATCTTGGTTGGGCATGCGAGCTCCGTTTCCCTCGAAACATCGCATCAGATATCAAGGTGGGCCCGGATTTACAGCATAGATTCTAAAATCAACATTCCGATCCGGGCGACCCCGCGAATTGCGCGATCAGTGACGATCAATCTCCGGGGGATGGTGCTAAACGTGCCGCTCGTCTTCGGCCGCGAGCGATCTTAGCATAGGATTATATGCGATGTTCATGCGAGCAAGGCCGCACGGGCCAAGTCCGTGCGCCGAGCCTCAGCATTGTCTTGGTTTGCAGGTTCGTTTACCGTCTGAACTAAGCCGAACTCCGAGGGAGCGAGAAGATAAACGGCGCAGGGAGGATCGATCGATGCAGGCCACTGTCTCGATGATATCGGGAGACGCGGCAAATTCCGACTATGTCAGCAGCGCCGAAGCGCTTGCCGTTTTGGCCGTTAAGCCGCAAACGCTTTATTCCTATGTCAGCCGCGGTTGGGTCCGCCGGATATGCATCGACGGCAAGACCTCGCGGTACAACCGAGCCGATATCCATCGGCTGAAATCCCGGAGCATTGCACGATCCGGGCACGGGGCCGTTGCCGCCAGTGCCTTGCAGTGGGGAGAGCCGGTCCTGGCCACCGGCATAACCGAGATCACGGAGAATGGTCCCCGATATCGTGAACGAATGGCGTTGGAACTCGCTCGCGAGGGGCACTCTTTTAAATCGGTGGCGGAGTATTTATGGACGGCCGATGCGCTTGATCCCGCGGTACGATGGCGCTTCGACCCGTCGATAGCGCGCATCGTGCCGCGGGTCGCTGCGCTTGCCGGAGCATACCCAGGTATTCACCTGCGGCAATTGCTGACCGAAATCGTCTTGCTGCTCGGGATTGAGCATAATCAGGCCCATCGAGACTCTCAGCCTTTGCCTTTGGCGATTCTGGCCCGGGCGCTCGTTCAGGCGCTTTGCATGGCGTTCGGCTTTATAGGCCGGCATAAAGGTTACGTCGCGCCGGCCGAAGGCGAAAGCATGGCACGATACATTCTCCGTGCTTACGGGCTCGACGCCAGCCGATTGCAAGTTCGTGTATTGAACTCGGTCCTGGTGCTCCTGGCCGATCACGAGTTTTCGCCAGCGACGTTCGCAGCACGGATCGCGGCGTCGAACAGGGTCGATCTGCATTCGTGCATTGGCGCCGCGCTCCAGGTGCACTTCGGTTCAAATCTCGGACTGCGCTGCGAGCGAGTTGAGCTGGCGCTGAATGCGGCGACTTCCGCTTCTGAGCAGGCCGTAGTACCTGCGCGCATTGAAACATTTCCCGTTGGGTTCGATCTGCCGTTCTATGCCAACGGTGACCCGCGAGCAGAGGAAATCCTGAACCTCACCTTGAGTTTGAAGGCGCACGCTGCAGCCTCTCGACAGGCGATCGATACATTGCGGTGCATCGACAATCATCAAGGAGCAGTCAGCCTCGATGCTTCGCTGGTCGTCCTTTGCCGCGCGCTCGGCATGAAAGGTCCGGTCGCGGGCGGGCTGCTTGCCGTCGCTCGGTCGGCGGGGTGGATCGCGCACGTCAACGAACAATGTCAGCAGGATTTTATGATCCGGCCGCGAGGAAAATTCGAGTCGGCGTCGTCGACCGACGATCGCACCGCGGCCTGAGGATCAGCCTGACGAACTTGGCGTGGCTGTCCAAGCCGCAGCGATTCAGATCGGGCTTTCGGTTTCGTCCGTGCCGGAAGAGGCTCGCCGCGAACCGGCATTCTTGCGGAACGTCCACAAAAGAATCGCTGCGGACAGGAAAAGCACGCTACCCGAGATCGGACGCTCGATGAGGGCGAGGATATCGCCGTGCGAAACGATAAGGGAGCGGCGGAGATAGGCCTCCAGCAGCGGCCCTAGCACGAGACCAATCAGCAGCGGCGCCGGCTCGAAGCGCAACAGGCGCATGCCGTAACCGAAACAGCCGAAGAACAGTACCATGATGATGTCCAGCACGGAATTGTGGATGGTGTAAACGCCAAAGCAGATGAGAACCAGCACCGAGGGGAAGAGCAAATCAAAGGGAATCGATAGCAGCTTCACCCACAGGCGGATGAACGGGATGTGCCAAATAACCAGCAGCACATTGCCGATGACGAAGCTGACGACGAGACCCCAGAAGATGTCGGGATGCGTGCTGATGAAATCGGGACCCGGCGAAATACCTTTGATCAGCAGTGCGGCTAGCATGACGGCGGTGATCGGATCGGTGGGAATGCCGAGGGTCAGCATTGGGACGAACGATGTCTGACAGGCTGCATTGGCTGCCGCTTCCGGCGCGACCACGCCTTCAATGGCCCCTTTGCCAAACCGTTCCGGTTCGGCCGATACCTGTTTCTCGATGGTATAGCCCATGATCGACGCGAGAACCGCTCCGGCGCCGGGCAACACGCCGAATACCGAGCCGATTCCCGTTCCCCGCAGGATCGCCGGCCAGGAGCGGCGCAGGTCGTCGCGCGTCGGCAGCAGCGAGCGCCAGGTGATGTCTTCGGTCTTCACCTCCGCGGCGAGCGTCTGGCCCGCGTTCGCGATCAGTTCAGCGACGCCGAAAAGCCCCATAGCGATGACGCCGATCGAAATGCCGTCCATGAACTGGGTTATGCCGAGGGTAAAGCGCGGTTGCGCCGAGGTGACATCCATTCCGACCAGGCCGATCAGCATGCCGGTGAGGATCATGATGAAGGAGCGGGCGGGCGAGCCGCGCGCGAGCGCGACGGCGCCGGTCATGCCGAGAACGACGAGCGCGAAATAATCAGGAGATTCAAATGTGAGCGCGATGGCCGCGACCGGTGGTGCAAACAGCGCGATGATCACGATGCCGACGACACTGCCGCAGAGCGACGCAATCGTCGTCATGAACAGCGCGACCCCAGCCCGCCCCTGTTTCGCCATCGGATAGCCGTCGAGACATTCGACCGCCGACACCGTGTGCGGGATGTTGAGCAGGATTGCGCCGGTCACCGCCCCGTATACCGCCCCGTAATAGAGCCCAGCCAGCATGATCAATCCGGCTGACGGCGGGATGTGGTAGGTGACCGGGAGCAGGATCGATACGGCCGCCACCGCGCCAACGCCGGGGATCACACCCATCAGATTCCCGAGCGTCACCCCGAGAAAACAGTACAAGAGATTTTGGGTCGTAAAGGCGACGTCTATGCCCAGTGCAAGATTGTGCAGGAAGCCCATTGCGCTCACAAGCTCACGGCGGGAACTGGAACCCCCAAGATGACGATGAAGACCACATAGACCAGGATCGTCATTGCCAGGGCGAGAGCGGCAGCGCGACGCGGCTGCCAGCGCGGTTGCGCCAGCGAGCTCGCGAGCACGAGGACGAGCGTCGCCGGGATGAGCCCCGCCCGCTCGATCAAGAGGGCAAACAATACGATGCCGATGCCGATGGTTGCGACCGATCGAAACCGGATCTCGACGCGATGACCCGTCGGCCGCGGTCGAAGCGAAGCTGCTATGAGCACCAGTCCGAGAATTATGATGAGCACTGCGATTGTGCAGGGGAAAAAGCCGGGACCCATTCGTAACAGTGAGCCCATGGGATAATCGGAAGCCTCGGCAAGCGCGAAGACACCGAGGCCGACCGACAATAGCCCACCGATCAGATCCTGACGCTTGGAGGGACTGGAATCGGACGCATCCATCATTGCCGCTTGCCGCCGGTTTTGAGTTCGAGCAATGGCTCAGCCAGCCGTTCCTGCGCCAAGGGCTCCGGCTGGCTGTCGCCGAGGATATAAGAGATTTCCAGCGTGGCCAGACGCAAAGCGCATGAATGCATCTGATTTGCGCCGAGCCGCCTTACCTCCGGAGGAAGCAAGGCGGCGTGGTCCACATGACTCGTCCTTCAGTCTACCTTCAGGCCTGCCCCGCGAGCGCGCTCTTTCCAGATCGGGAGCTGGTCGCGCAAATAGGTCGCGGCCTGTTCAGGCGTATCGCCAACCGGATCGATGCCGATCCTGATGATCTGCGCACGAAATTCCTTATCCTTGAGGACCTTGTTGATCTCGGCATTAAGCTTGTCGACTACGGCTTTCGGTGTGCCTTTTGGAGCCACCATGGGAACCCATGCGGTCACGCTGAAGCCTTTCAGGCCGAGCTCGTTCAGGGTTGGGACATTGGGCGTGACGCCGGAGCGACGCAGCCCGGTGGTCGCCAGCACCCGTACCCTGCCATCGCGCATCATGGGCACGGTCGGCACGACGTCGGCGAACACCATCTGCGCCTCGCCGGAAATGACCGCGGTGAGACTCGGAACGCCGCCGCGATAGGGGACGTGCGTGATCTTGACGCCGGCCATCTTCTCGAATTCGCCCAGCGACATGTGTGATGTCGCCCCGTTTCCAGAAGACGCGCAGATCAGCTTCCCCGGCTCTTTCTTGGCGAGCGCAATCAAGTCGGCTACCGACTTGACTGGAAGCTTCGGGTTGACGGCGAGCGCCAGCGAATTCTCGCCGGCAACGATGACGGGCACGAAATCCTTGAGCGGATCGTATTTGATGGTCTTGAATATCGCCACGTTCGTGGTCAGCGGCGAGTTCGTCGACAACAACAACGTATAGCCATCGCCGGCCGCGTGGGCGACGTATTCCGCGCCGACGCTGCCACCGGCGCCGGGTCGATTTTCAACGACGATCTGCTGACCCCAGTCCTTGGTCAGGTGCGGCGCGAGCGCGCGGGCAAGCAAGTCGACCGTGCCGCCAGGCGTATAGGGAACGACGATATGAATCGGCTTGTCCGGATATTCCGCCTGGGCGCTAACCGAGAATCCCGCAATCGTGAGCAACGCGGCGCCGACGCCAAACAACCACCTCTTTCGCATGCTTTCCTCCCGGTTTCGTCTTATGGCTGACGTTAATTCATCATTGCCATCACATGATGGCCGCACTCTAATTCTCCGTGTCCGCGAGCCACCCGCGCGCCTCCGTCAGCAAGGCATTCACCGCCTTGTCGACGGGACTCTCGCCACTGAACTTCTTTGTCGCCGCTTCGGCCTTTCGCTCGTATTCGCCGAGCGTCTCTCGCAACATCGGAAAATCGAACATGCTCGGCCAGATGCGTTTGACCATCACCATGTCCATGATCTCGTTCTGATCGATGGTAAAAGGCCGTCCGAGCTCCTTCTCCAGCATTTGATTGAGATCGATCGGCGGCTCCTTCAAATAATGATTGCGCACGAGCGCGCCAAGGACGCGGTGGCCGGTACGGAAGGGAACCTGGAAGTCGTAAACCAGGCGATCGTGCGCTTCGCTCGACCCGGCGTAGTCGAGGGTCGCCTTGCGCCGCAGTTCCTCAAGGTTGAAGCGACCCTTTTCGATGACGTCGGCGATGTAGCGGGTGGAGGCGATAATGTCTTGCGCCAGCCCATAGAGCGAAGCGGATTGGTAGATCGGCTCCGAACCTTCGGAGAGATTGCTCGCGGCCGTCATTTCGCCGGCAAGCCGCGTCGATGCCATGATCGAGCTGCCGATCACGGCCTGCAAACCGAAGGGAACCTTGGCATGCGGCAGGGCGCTGCTGCCGCCCGCGTGTTCGTCGGCGAGTTCGAGGAAGCCGAACTCCGGCGTCATCCAGACCCGCAGGTCTTGCGCCAGACGCGCGAGATCGACGGAAAGCAAAGACAGGGCGAAGAACGGTTCGGTGAACTGATCGTGCACCCAGATCCCGTCGCGCCGTATCCGGGCCCGATGCGAAAAGCCAAGACGGCGGCTGACGTCGCGATATAGATCGTCGAGGATCTTGCGGCCGCCGAACGGCGGCGGCGCCTTGTCGAGCCGCCGGTCCACCTGCTCGAAGCGCTCGACATGGCGTTCGAACACGATGGCCCAGGAGAGCAGATATTCTCCGAGCGTGGTCAGCCCGGAGTGCTGCAAATGGTGATAATTCGGCGAGATCGATTCCAATACTGGACGCGCGCGCTCGACCAGATTGCTGATCAACTTCGCATTGGCCTGCGCCGCCTCATGCAAGGTCTGCCGGAAAAACATGCGCGGCAAAAAACCGCGCAGGCTCTCGCCGCGGTTGCGCCCGAGATGAAGCCAAGCGGTGTTTTCCTTGCCGGCCTTGTCGGCGACCCACGCCTCGCGTTGGGCCACCACATCGCCGAGCGGCTTCGTCATATCGATGGAGCCGGACTCTTCGTAGAGCGGCAGCAGCGCTTTCAAGAGACCGGACGCGACGCCGCGCGGCGTCGCGCCCAATTCCGCTGCACTGAGCACATAAGCGATGTCGCTCGCCAACATGTATCGCGCGGTGAAGCGGCTCGCGCGCGTTTCGGGTTCGTTTACCGCACGTTGATAACTAGCCGATTTGCCGCCGGCGAGACGACCGGTTCCGGACCGTTGATCATTTGCCACGTATGGCTCTCCTGAAGTTTTCCGAGAGTCCGGATCAGTCTAGCTGAATTGATGCGGTGCGGGAGTTCATTCCGCGCCAAGCAACGCAACAAACGCTCGAAGAAAAACCTAGGGGAAGCCTCGGCTTGGCGGCAAGATTGATTGTAGAATTGATGGTGCATGCCGTTCGCTTAGCCGCTAAATGGTCAATAAATTCGTGCACTTTCTAGAGTGTGCGCGCAACCAGAGTTCACCAATACTCCCGCGGAGAGGAGAATGCGCCAAAGATCTCAATTGACGTTGCAGGATGCGCAGGTGCTGGCGGCGGCGGCGCGAGATTGTGCGAAGAATTTGGGCCTGGAGGGAACGATCGCCATCGTCGATTTTGGCGGACATCTTCTCTACTTGGAACGGCCGGATTTGCAGTCTCCGAACAGTGTGGAAGTGGTAGTTCAGAAGGCGAGAACCGCGGCGTTCCGTGAGCGTCCGAGTTCGGCGTTAGAGCAACGGGTCAAGGAGAAGCCTGGCTGGCTCAATTTCCCGAATGGACTGGCGATGAGCGGCGGCGTGCCCTTGTTCTACGAAGGCAAGTGCGTGGGCGGAATTGCGGTCTCCGGTATTGCGGAACAAGACGAAGTCGCCGCGCAAGCCGGCGCCGACGCGATGAAAGCGTTCCGTTGAAATCGACCAAGGCAAAGGCTTAGCCAATCGGGCTGACGACAAAAGGCGATATGAACATGAGGCTTACTTCTCCGATTCGGGTTTTTCTACTCACTCTCATGTTGCTCTTCTCGCTCTCCGCGAATGCTTGGGCGGAGGATGCCGCTTCATTTCCCACCCGCAGCATCCGGATTGTTGTGCCTTTTGCGCCCGGTGGCGCCGCGGACATCTTGGCGCGCACGGTCGCGCAATCCGCGGCGGTGGAAACTCATTGGCAGTTCTATGTCGAGAATATCAGCGGCGCCGGCGGCCTCGTCGGCGCGCAAACCGCGGCACGCTCCCCCGCCGATGGCTATACTTTATTACTCTGCCATGTCGCCTGCGCCGCGAACAAATTCTTGTTGAGCAACGCCGCCTGGGATCCGAATTCCGCGATCGCTCCCGTCGTCGTCCTCGGTTATCTGCCGAACATTCTCGTCGTTGGCCCGGCCGTCAAAGCCGTCACGTTGCAGGACTTCATCCATCGGGCACGGAGCAATCCGGGACACATGTCGATCGCAACGTCAGGTCACGGCTCATCGTCCTCGATGACGGCGGAACTCCTGATGTCGAAGGCCGGCATCCAGATGACCGAAATTCCCTACAGGGGCTCGTCGGCGGCCACCCCAGATCTGATTTCCGGGCGTGTCGATGCAATGATCATGGGCTTACCGGAATTGCTGTCCTTGGTTCGCGGCGGAAAATTGCGGGCCCTTGGCGTCACATCAAATGTACGCGCGCCATCCCTGCCGGATGTGCCGACGATCGCCGAGGCCGGAGTCCCCGGGTACCAGTTTCTCGGTTGGCTTTCCCTATTTGTGCCGAAGGGGACGCCTGATGAAATCATCAAGAAGCTAAACGCAGGACTCAATAAGGCGCTGGCATCACCAGCGTTGCGCAAGCGTTTTTCCGAGTTGAGTATCCAACCGGTCGGTGGCCCTTCTGCTCTCGCCGGCCGCCTGCTCGATGACGACATCGCTCTTTGGGGGCCCATCCTGCGCGCCAAAAAAGGCTCAGTTCGCTAAGCCCGCTGCCCCTGTCGGAAACCTAATGGTTGGCCGGAGCCGGCGAATCGGATGAACCCTCTGCTCGATGATCGAGCTCTGCAGATTGATCTGGTGCGCACGGGTTGGACTTTTCCGATCGCGGAGGTTGCTGGAAGCAGAGATCTTGGTGCTGCGCCATCAACTCAATTCTTCCTTCACATCGGCAACCATGCCGTTGGTCATACGAACCAGCTCCGCCGGCGTCGTGCGGAACACGTGGCGCGGCGAGCCGGCGGCGGCCCAAATGGAATCGAGCCCCATCAGGTCGGCGTCAATGAAAATGCGCGGCGCCGGCTGGTGTCCGACCGGGGCGACCCCGCCGATGGCAAAGCCGGTGGTGTCGCGCACCCAGCGTCCGTCCGCCGACTTCACCGACTGGCCGAGCTGGGCGGAAATTTTCGCGGTGTCCACGCGATTGGCGCCGGAGGCAATCACCAGCACGACCTCTTCGCCACTGCGCAGCACGATCGACTTGGCGATCTGCGCCACCGTGCAGCCGACGGCGTTGGCGGCGTCCTGCGCGGTGCGCGTGCCATCGGGAAACATCGCAATGGTGTCGGCGTGACCGGCCGCCAACAGAGCCGCGCGCACTCGCTCGACCGAGTCGCTCATCCTCAATACCCTGCGGCAATCGAGCCGCGGGTACGGCGGTCGGCGGCGCCAACATAACCGTCCTCGGTCACTTCAATCGAATTCGCTTCGGTATGTGGTTCGGTCGGCACGATTTTGTGGCCGCGCGCCTTCAACGCATCGAGCACCGCCGGCGCGAAGCCCGGTTCGACAAAGGTTTCATCCGGCTCCCACTGATTGTGCAGGCGCGGCGCGCTCACAGCCTGGTCGATCGGCATGTGGAAGTCGATCACATTGGTGATCACCTGCAGCACCGCGGTGATGATGCGGCTGCCGCCGGGCGAGCCGGTAACGATGAACGGCTTGCCGTCCTTCAGCACGATGGTCGGCGTCATTGACGACAGCGGGCGCTTGTCCGGGCCCGGCAGGTTCTTGTCGAAGCCGACCAGGCCATAGGCATTGGCGGTGCCCGGCTTGGCAGTGAAGTCGTCGAGCTCATTGTTGAGCATCACGCCGGTGCCGTCGGCGACGAGACCGAGGCCGTAAGAGAAGTTGAGCGTATAGGTGTTGGACACCGCATTGCCGTCGCGATCGATGACGGAGAAATGCGTGGTGTTGCGACCTTCCGCGTGCGCCGGCGTACCGGGGTGGATAGCGGCCGCCGGCGTCGCGCGCTCGCCGATTTCACCGCGCAGCGATGCCGCATAAGCCTTGGAGAGGAGACCGGCGACCGGAATCTTGACGAAGTCTGGATCGCCCATGTGGATGGCGCGGTCGGCATAGGCGCGCTTCATCGCCTCGATCTCGTCGTGCAGCGCCTGTTCGCGCGGCAGCGCGCCGAGGTCGTAGCCCTCGAGAATGTTGAGCATCTCGATCAGGCAGAGGCCGCCGGAAGAGGGCGGCGGCATGGAAACCACGTCGTAGCCGCGATAGCTGCCGCGCACCGGCGCACGCTCCACTGCTTTGTAATTGGCAAGATCGTCGGTGGTCATGACGCCGCCGGCTTGCCGCACGGCGTCGGCAATCTTCTTGGCGATGTGCCCGGTGTAGAAGGCGCGCGGGCCTTCGTCGGCGATCGCCTGCAACGTGTCGGCGAGGTCGAGCTGGATTAGCCGCTCGCCCTGCGCCAGCACGCGGTCGCCGTTGAGGAAGATTGACGCCGAGGACGGCCAGCGCGCCAGCCGCGGCTGCGCCGCCGGCAACGAATCGGCAAGGTCGTCCTCCACCGGGAAGCCCATTTGCGCGAGATCGATGGACGGCTGCATCAGCTCGGCGAGCGAGAACTTGCCGGAGCCGTATTTCTTTTCCGCCAGCGCCAAGCCGGCGACGGTGCCGGGCACGCCGACGGAAAGACCGGAATCGCGCGACTTGTGCGGGTCGGGATTGCCCTGCGCGTCGAGGAACATGGTTGGCGTCGCAGCGGCCGGCGCGGTCTCGCGGTAGTCGATGGTCGTGTCGCGGTTACCTGTGGCGAGATGGATCACCATGAAGCCACCGCCGCCGAGATTGCCAGCGCGCGGATAGGTGACCGCCAGCGCGAAACCAACCGCCACCGCCGCGTCGACCGCATTGCCGCCGCGATCGAGGATGGTGACGCCGATGCGAGCGGCGCGGCTCTCCTGCGCCACCACCATGCCGTTGTGGCCGCGCACGCTCTGTGCCGGCGGGATTGCCGGCGCGCGATCGCTCGGCACCACCTGCGCGTGGGCGAGGGTGGCGAGCAGCAGCGCAAGCGTTGCGGCAACGATCAGGGGGAACCGCGTCATTGTCAGCGAACTTCCTGTCTGTCGTCCCCGCGAAAGCGGGGACCCAGTACACGACAGCTTACCGATGGGCTGCGGCGTACTGGGTCCTGGCTCTCGCTAACGCTCGGCCGGGACGACAGCCGACATTACCGCGCCTGGCCGTGATAGACTGTATTCGGCCGCATATCTGTGGCGGCGGCGACGCGATTCGACATGTTGAAGAAACCGGTGACCGCCGCAATGTCCCAGATGTCGCGGTCGGAAAAGCCGACGCGGCGCAGGCGCTCGCGGTCACCTTCCTCGACATTGGCCGGCTGCGCGGTAAGCTTGACCGCGAAATCGAGCATGGCGCGCTGGCGCTTGTTGAGGCGGGCGGCGCGGTAGTTCATCACCATGTGCTCGCCGAGCAGCGGATTGCCGGAATATTGCCGCACCGCCGCGCCGTGGGCGGTCAGGCAATAGTAGCACCGATTCTGCGACGAGACCGCGACCGCGATCATCTCGCGCTCGAGCTTAGAAAGGCCGCTCGCGCCCAGCATCAGATCGTTGTACATGGCGACGAAGGGCTCGAGCTTGGCCGTGTCGAAGGCATAGGCGACCAGCACATTGGGCACGAAGCCGAGCTTGTCCTGGCATTTCTGCAGATAGTCGCTCATCGCCGGCGACAGCTTGCCCGCCGGCAAATTGAGCGCGATCACCGGCGCGTCGTCGGCGGGGCTGGCGGCGGTCGCCGCTTTGGCTGCGACCGCCGGTTTGCCGCCCTTGATCGCGCGCAGCGCCGGCGCCGGCTTGGCAGCGGCTTTGACGGTCTTGCTGGCCATTTCCATCCCCTTGGTCGTCTTTTCCGGCGCCAGACTACAATGTTCTGCGGCTGCGCGATACGCGCCGTCCGTCGCTATTTTGCAATAATTTTCAAGGTATTAGAGGCGCCACGTCGCGTCATACATGCGCCGGCGTGAGCCATGCGTCATGGTCGCGTCACCAATTGGTGTGTTGCTCTCGACGCCATTGCGCAGCAGGTCAACACTGCCGCCGCGCGCGAATCAAAAAAATCCGGAGGACGCCATGGCCGTCGAGCTTCCCGCCAACGCGGAAGAAAACGTCGCCCACGCCAGCCTCGTCGAGGCCGGCGCGCTGCTGCACGACCGCCGCCCGGAAATCCCCGCCAGCTTCGTCGGCGCGCTCTATGCGCGCGCGGTGCCGGAGGACGTGGCGCGCTATGCCGCCGCCGACCTCGCCCAGCTCGGCGAGCGGGCCTGGGACTATCTCGGCGAGCACACGCCGGGCGCGCCGAAGATCCGCTGCGAGACACTGACACTCGCCGCCAGCGGCGCGCTGGCCAGTGTGACCGTGATCGAAATCGTCAATGACGACATGCCGTTCCTGGTCGACTCGGTGATGAGCGAGCTCGCCGACCGCAAGCTCGACGTGCTGCTGGTGGCGCATCCAGTCTTCGGCGTCACCCGCGTGGGCGGCAAACTCGCCGAACTCGGGGCGCCGGATGCCGCCGGCGTCGCACGCGAGAGTTTCATCCATGTGCATGTCACGCCGATCGCCGACGCGGAGGCGGGCGCGAGCATCGTGCGCGCGCTCGACCAGGTGCTCGGCGAAGTGCGGCTGGCGGTCACCGACTGGCGCGCCATGCTGGAGCGCGTCGACAACATCATCGCCGATCTCGAGCTCAATCCGCCGCCGCTGCCGGTGGACGAGATCGCCGAGGCGATCCAGTTCCTGCAATGGTTGCGCGCCGACAATTTCACCTTCCTGGGCATGCGCAATTACGCCTGCGAGGGTGGTACGCTCACGCCGGATTTCGACGACGCGCTTGGCGTCATGCGCTCGCCGGCGCTGCGGGTGCTGCGCCGTGGCGATGAGCTGCTGGAGATGACGCCGGAGATCATGGCCTTCCTGCGCGAGCCGCGTCCGCTGATCATCGCCAAGGCCAATGTGCATTCGCGCGTGCATCGGCGCGTCTATCTCGACTATGTCGGGATCAAGCGTTTCGATGCCGCCGGCAACCTCACCGGCGAGCAGCGCATCGTCGGCCTGTTCACCTCCACCGCCTATACGCGCTCGGCCCACGCCATTCCCTATCTGCGCCGCAAGATCGCCGGCGTCGAGCGGCGCGCCGGATTCGCGCCCGACAGCCATTCCGGCAAAGCGCTGGCCAATGTGCTGGAAAGCTTTCCGCGCGACGAACTGTTCCAGATCGACGAGGAGACGCTGCACCGCTTCGCCCTCGCCATCATGCAGCTCGACGAACATCCGCGCGTGCGCGTACTGGTGCGCCACGACCGGTTCGACCGCTTCGTCTCGGCGCTCGTTTTCGTGCCGCGCGAGCGCTATGACAGCGCCATCCGCCAGGAGATCGGCGACTATCTAGCGCGCGCCTTTATCGGCCGGGTGTCGGCCTTCTATCCGTTCTTCCCGGAAGGCCCGCTGGTGCGCGTGCACTTCATCATCGGCCGTTCCGACGGGCCGGCGCCGCGGATCGAGCGTTCGACGCTCGAGCGCGAGGTCGAGCGCATCATCCGCACCTGGAGCGACGGCTTCGCCGACGCGCTGGCGCTGGTCAATCCGCCGGCCAAGGCGCTGGCCTTGTTCCAGCGCTATGGAGAAGCATTTTCGCGCGGTTTCCAGGATTTCTATTCACCGACCGTGGCGGCCGGCGACGTGCGCAGCATCGAGGCGCTCACCGAGGAGCGTCCGCTTGGCGGTCGATTTGGGTCACCGCAACGCGGAAGAGCCGCAAAACGTCAGCTTGAAGGTGTGGAGCTTGGGCCGGCCGCTGCCATTGTCGGAACGAGTGCCGGTGCTGGAGAACATGGGCTTCAAGGTGGTGGACGAGCGCACCTACCGCGTCACGCCGCGGGGCGAAGCTCGCTTCTGGCTGCACGACATGCTGCTGCAGGATCGCGACGGCGCCAGCATCGATCTGCATGACCTCAAGGGCGCACTGGAGACCGCGTTCCTGATGGTGATGCGCGGGGCTGCCGAGAACGACGGCTACAATGCGCTGACGCTGGCCGGCGGGCTGGCTTGGCGCGACGTGGCGCTGATCCGCACGCTGTCGCGCTACCTGCGGCAGATCCGGGTGGCGTTCTCGCAGGATTACATGTGGGCGACGCTGGTCAAGCATGCCGGCATCGCCGCCGATATCGTGGCGCTGTTCCATGTGCGCTTCGACCCGCGTGCCGACGCGGCGGCCGCGCGCGAAGCCAAGCAGACCGAAATCGCCGCGCGCATCGAGGACGCCTTGCAGGCCGTCGACAGCCTCGACGAGGACCGCATCCTGCGCCACTTCGTCAATGCGGTGCAGGCGGCCCTGCGCACCAATTTCTACCAGACCGGCGCCGACGGCCAGGTGAAGCCGCTGATCGCCATCAAATTCGAGAGCGGCAAGATCACCGACCTGCCATTGCCGCGTCCGCTCTACGAAATCTTCGTCTATTCGCCGCGCGTGGAAGGCGTGCACCTGCGCTTCGGCAAGGTGGCGCGCGGCGGCATCCGCTGGTCGGACCGGCCGCAGGACTTCCGCACCGAGGTGCTCGGCCTGGTGAAGGCGCAGCAGGTCAAGAACGCGGTGATCGTGCCGGTCGGCGCCAAGGGCGGCTTCGTGCCCAAGCTGATGCCGAAAAATCCGACGCGCGAGCAATTCCAGGCCGAGGGCGTGGCCACCTACAGGCTGTTCATTTCGACGCTGCTCGACATCACCGACAATATCGGGCCGGACGGCGCCATCATCGCGCCGCGAGCCTGCGTGCGCTCACGAGGGCGACGACCCCTATCTCGTCGTCGCGGCGGACAAGGGCACGGCCACCTTCTCCGACATCGCCAACGAGATTTCCAACGCGCACGACTATTGGCTGGGCGACGCCTTCGCCTCGGGCGGCTCGGCGGGCTACGACCACAAGGCCATGGGCATCACCGCGCGCGGCGCCTGGGAGTCGGTGAAGCGGCATTTCCGCGAAATGGACGTCAATATCCACGAGACGCCATTCAGCGTGGTCGGCGTCGGCGACATGTCGGGCGACGTGTTCGGCAACGGCATGTTGCGCGAGGACACCATCAAGCTGCTGGCGGCGTTCGATCACCGCGACATCTTCATCGATCCCGATCCCGATCCGAAGGCGAGCTTCGCCGAGCGGGAGCGGCTTGTTCGCGCTGCCGCGCTCGAGCTGGCAGGACTACGACAAGAGCCTGATTTCGGCCGGCGGCGGCGTCTATTCGCGCAAGGCCAAGGAAATCCACCTGAGCGCGCAGGCGCAGGCGCTGTTCGGCGTGGCGCCGAGCGTAACGCCGCAAGAGCTGATGCGGGCGATCCTCAAGGCCAAGGTCGACCTGCTCTGGTCTTCGGCGGCATCGGCACCTATGTGCGCGCCGCGAATGAAACCGACGAGGCGGTGGGCGACCGCGCCAACGACGCTATCCGCGTAGCCGGCGCCGAGTTGAACTGCAAAGTGGTGGGCGAGGGCGCCAATCTCGGCATGACCCAGCGCGGGCGCGTGGAAGCGGCGCTGCGCGGCATTCGCCTCAACACCGACGCGATCGACAATTCCGCCGGCGTCAACACCTCCGACGTCGAGGTTAATATCAAGATCGCGCTCAGTCCGCTGCTGCGCTCGGGTGCGCTCGCCGTCGCCGCGCGCAATGCGCTGCTTGCACGAGATGACCGACGAAGTGGCGCGGCTAGTGCTGCGCAACAACTACCAGCAGACGCTGGCGCTGTCGCTTGCGGCGCGGCGCGGTCTCGAAGACCTCGGCTTCCAGCAGCGGCTGATGCAGACGCTGGAGACGGCGCGGCGCGCTCGACCGCACGGTCGAATTCCTGCCCGACGACATGACGCTGGCCGAGCGGCGCAAGCGCAATGTCGGCCTCACCCGGCCGGAGCTCGCGGTGCTGCTCGCCTATGCCAAGCTCGCGCTCTACAACGTGCTGCTGGAATCGAATGTGCCCGACGATCCCTATCTCGGCCACGAGCTGGAGCGCTATTTCCCCAAGGAGATGTCGGAGCGCTACGACGAGGCGCTGCACGCGCATCGGCTGCGACGAGAAATCATCGCCACGCAGCTCACCAATTCCATGATCAACCGCGGCGGCGCCACGCTTATCGCGCGCATTACCGACCAGACCGGCGCCTCGGCCGCCGCCATCGCGGCGGCCTTCGCCGCGGTGCGCAACAGCTACGGCCTCGTCGAGCTCAACGGCGAGATCGACGCGCTCGACAACAAGCTATCCGGCGAGGTGCAGCTTTCGCTCTATGCCGCGGTGCAGGACCTGCTGCTCGACCGGCTGGTCTGGTTCCTGCGCAATGTCGATCTCAGCCAGGGCCTCGACGCCATCATCGGCCATTACCGCGACGGCATCGCGCAGGTGGAAGCGGCGCTGACCACGGCGCTGTCGAAAGCGGCTGCCGCCGCGCGCGACGCACAGCGCGGCGGAGCTGGCCAAGCGCCGGCGTGCCGCGAGACGCTGGCGCTGCGGCTCGCCAATCTCGGCGTGCTCAAGGCGGCGCCTGATATCGTGTCTGGTGGCCGACCGTTCGGCCAAGCCGGTGGCCGAGGTGGCGGCGACCTATTTCGCCACCGAGAGCTTCTTCCAGCTCGACCGCGTCACCCATGCGGCGAGCGGCATCGCGGTGGCGGATTATTTCGATCGGCTGGCGCTCGACCGCGCGCTCGATTCGATCGGCGATGCCGAGCGGCGGCTCACCGCGGCCATGGTCGGCAACGGCGTGGCCGGCGCCG
This sequence comes from uncultured Pseudomonadota bacterium, assembly GCA_963782145.1. GTDB lineage: Bacteria > Pseudomonadota > Alphaproteobacteria > Rhizobiales > Xanthobacteraceae > Pseudolabrys. Next base: position 36,267 of record CAWAIV010000020.1, on the reverse strand, counting down.
GCGCGGTGGAGGAATGGGTCAAGCCGCGCCGCCTGGAAGTCGAGCGCATCCGCGCCGCGATCCACGAGATCGCCGGCTCCGGGCTGACGCTGTCGAAGCTGTCGGTGGCGGCGAGTTTGCTGGGGGATTTGGCGAGGGAGTAGTGGCCCTTACCCTCCCCCTTGTGGGGAGGGTCGGCGCGCAAGGCGCGCCGGGGTGGGGGTAGCCTGCAATTCGCGCGAGCTTGGACCCCCACCCCCGACCTCTCGCCCACAAGCGGGAAGGGAGAAGAAGGCGCGGCGCGCTCAGCGTTAATGCCGGAAATGCCGCACGCCGGTGAACACCATCGCCACGTTGTGCTCGTCGGCGGCCTTGATCACGTCGGCGTCGCGCATGGAGCCGCCGGGCTGGATCACCGCGGTGGCGCCGGCTTCGATCGCCACCAATAGCCCGTCGGGGAACGGGAAGAACGCGTCGGAAGCGACCACCGAGCCTCGGGTCAGCGGCTCGGCGAGCTTCATCTCGCGCGCGGCATCCTCGGCCTTGCGCGCGGCGATGCGCGCGGAATCGACGCGGCTCATCTGCCCGGCGCCGATGCCGACGGTGGCGCAGGTCCTTGGCATAGACGATGGTGTTCGACTTCACGTGCTTGGCGACGCGGAAGGCGAAACGCAGATCGGCCAGCTCGGCCTCGCTCGGCGCGCGCTTGGTCACCGTCTTCAAGCTGCATCTCGTCGACCACCGCATTGTCGCGCGACTGCACCAGCAGGCCGCCGGCGACCGTCTTTGCCGTCAGCCCGGCGCCGCGCGGATCGGGCAGGCCGCCGGCGAGCAGCAGGCGCAGGTTCTTCTTCGCCGCCACGATGGCTTGATCGCCTCCTCGCTGGCGTCGGGCGCGATGATCACCTCGGTGAAAATCTCGGTGATGGCCTTGGCCGCTTCGGCATCGAGCGGACGGTTGAGCGCGACGATGCCGCCGAAGGCGGAGGTGGAATCGCAGGCGAGCGCCTTTTGGTAGGCGTCGAGCAGGCTGGCGCCCTCGGCCACGCCGCAAGGATTGGCATGCTTGACGATGACGCAGGCCGCGGTGCGCTCGCGGATCGAACTCGGCGACGCATTCGTAAGCCGCGTCGGTGTCGTTGATGTTGTTGTAGGAGAGCTGCTTGCCCTGCACCTGCCGCGCCGTCGCCACGCCCGACGCGCTCGACCGGCGCGCGGTAGAAAGCGGCGCTCTGGTGCGGGTTCTCGCCGTAGCGCAGCGGCTGGATCAGCCTGCCGCCGAAGGCGCGGTAGTCCGGCGCGTCGTCGTGCAGCGTGTCGGCGAACCAATTGGAGATCGCCGCGTCATAGGCGGCGGTGCGCGCATAGGCCTTGGCGGCAAGCATCTGGCGCAATTCAAGCGTGGTCATGCCGGCTGTGCGCCGCCAGCTCGGCGAGCACCGCGGCATAATCAGCCGGCTCCACCACCACGGTAACATCATGGTGGTTCTTGGCCGCGGCGCGGATCATCGCCGGGCCGCCGATGTCGATGTTCTCGATGCAGTCCTCGAAGGCGGCGCCCTTGGCCACCGTCGCCTCGAACGGATAGAGATTGACCACCAGAGATCGATCGGCTGGATGTGGTGCGCCTGCATGGCGGCGGCATGATCCTTGTTGCCGCGGATGGCGAGCAAGCCGCCATGCACCTTCGGATGCAGCGTCTTGACGCGGCCGTCCATCATCTCCGGAAAGCCGGTGAGCTCGGCCACGTCGACGCACGGCGAGGCCGGCGTCTTTCAGCGCCTTGGCGGTACCGCCGGTGGAGACGAGCTCGACGCCGTATCCGGCGAGGCTGGTGGCGAAGCCGACGAGCCCGCTCTTGTCGGAGACCGAGAGCAGGGCGCGGCTAATGCGGCGAGGATGGCTGGGCATTGGTAGCGGGTTAGCACAGGACGCGGGCGGAAGTGTATGCGGCGGGCGGATGCGAATATCAGCCATCCACCGCTTTGCGGTTTGTGATCCTGGCGAGGGCACGGCCGGTCCTTTCCCTCCCCCTGAAAGGGGGAGGGTTCGGGAGGGGGTCATAGCGGCCTTCGAATTGACCCCCACCCGGCGAGCTTCGCTCGCCGACCTCCCCCTTTCAGGGGGAGGTGAAGTGAGCGCGTGGCGCGCGCCACACTTACAGCGGCAATTCCGGTTCCTCGGCCGGGTTGGGGCGGGCCAGCGCCGCCGGCGGCGTATAGCGGAAGCACCAGCGCACCTTCGGCTTTTCCCGCGCATGGCCGTAGATCACGATCTGCACCGTGCGGCGCGGCCCGTCGGAACCGGACAGATACACGCTTTCCTCGATCTCCACCGTGTCGCCATAGCTGTTGAAGGTCCACAGCTCGCGCTCGGGCAACAGCAGCAGCACGCCATAGCCGTCCGCCAGCCGGTTCGCCTTCACCGCCGGATGCAGATGGAAGCGGATGGCGAATTCGTCGGCTCGCGCGCGCCGGCAGGGACGCGGCCATTGGCCGGCAAGAACGTGTCCTCGCCGTCGAGCATGCCGTCCATCGGGCGAAAACCGCAGGCGCGGGCATGGATCACGCCGCAATCGGGGGCGTAGCCGTCATGGCTGAGCGCGCAGCCATTCGCCGTCCTGCTCGCCGCGCTCGACCTTCACCGCGCGCGGGCCGCCGACAATGGGCACGCCGGACAAGAGCTTGCGCAACGAGCCGCCCTCCAGGAAACGGCAGGAGGATCGATCGTTGAAGGTGACGGTCGAATGGGCGGCGGTGGCGCGCGCCACCTGCCGCCAGTTTTCGCGGTTGACCGCGCGGCAAGCCGCAATTGACCACCAGCCGGTAGGCCCGCCACGACATTTCAAACGACAGGCAGCCGGCATGCGCCTCCTGGCTCAAGCCGACCGGCGGCGGCCGGCCGGTATCCATGATCAGTGCCGAGTCGTCGGCATCAAGGCGCTGATAGCCGGAATGCGGCGCGTTCGATACCGGCGTGCCGCGGGCGTCGTCATAGGCGAGCACGGTCGCCAAGAGGTCGACCGGCGTCGGCCCCATGCCGTTGAACTGCGCGAAATTGCCGTCGGCATGGCGGAAGAAGCGCAGCATCGGCATCATGCGGTCGATGGCATTGTTGAGCGCGGCCGGCGGCTGCAATTGGCGGGCGGAGAACAATTGCCTGAGCGGCAGCAGGTCGGCGAGCAGGTCGATCAGCGTGCCGGGATTGCGGCTGATATGGCCGCCGTCGGGCAGGATCTGGCGGCGCAATTCCTCGACCAGGCGGCGCCCATTGCCGCGCAGGCTGCCGGAGAGGCCCTGGATGCAAAGCGCCGCCGCGGTGAGCGCCATCACCGCCTGCAGCCGCGGCAAGCCGTCGCGCGATTGGTCGAGGGTGCGGCGCAGGTAGCGCACCTGGCGCGACAGGCTGCGAATGAAGCGGCGGTAGAAGCGCGCATCGGCATCCTCCAGCAGGAACGGCGACTGCGAGAGCCAGCACAGGATGCGGCGCGAGAGGATGTCGGGGCGCCAGCCGAGCGGATGCCAGCCGCCCTGCAGGTTGATCCATTCGTCGATCAGCGAGCGGGCATTGGCGCGGGTGATGGCGGAATCGCCGGCGCGCAGATGGCGCAGCCAGGAGAAGCTCAATAGCTCGCGCGCCCCATTCGTCGGAGGGCGGCGCGATCTCGAACGGCGATCGGCGATCGGCGATCACCACCTTGCCGGCGAAAGCGAAACGGCCGGCATAGATCTCGCTCGCGCGGGTGGCGTCCGCGGTACGCAGATCCTGCGGCGCGATGACGATGCGGTCGGTCTTGGCCGAGCCGAAGCGCCAGCGCGTGAGCGGATGCGCGTTGACGGTGCCAAGCAGACTGCGGAACGCGCGGCGTGCGATGAGCACCGAGAGCCCCAATCGCTCCGCGACCGAAACCCGCATCATGAACTTGCTCGTCCCCTGGCGCGTCCCGACGTGACGCGCTTGCGAATTCGCACGATAGCGAAGGGGCGGCGCAGGGCCAATATGCCAGGTCCGGCCGTGAATTAGACCCCATTGCGCACGAGGCGGCGCGGAAGCATGAGGAAGCTCCAAGCTCGCGAAGCCCGCCCCAGCGCGGATCGGGATCCGGGCAGGTGCAGCGGTAGGGTGCGCAGGTCGCCGTCGGCGGCTGACGAATTCGGCACGGTCGCAGACTTCCGCCGGCGTCACCGGCACGCGGGCCAGCCGCGTGTCGCGGGTGAGCAGGTCGGCGATCTGCCGCTCGCCTTCCTCCGGTTCCAGCGAACAGACGCAATAGACCAGGCGCCCGCCGGGCTTGATGCAGCGCCACCGCGCGGTCGAGCAGGCGCTGCTGCAAGGAGGTGAGCACAGCGAGATCGGCCTCGCTCTTGAGCCAGGGCACGTCGGGGTGGCGGCGAATGGTGCCGGTGGAGGAACAGGGCGCATCGAGCAACACGGCGTCGAACGGCCCGCCCTGCCAGTCGAGCGCGTCGGCGGCCACGGTTTCGGCGGTCAGCCCCAGCCGGGCGAAATTCTCGGCGACGCGGGCAAGCCGCGCCCGCGAGCGATCCACCGCGGTCACCCGCGCACCGGCATTGGCAAGCTGGGCGGTCTTGCCGCCCGGCGCGGCGCAGAGGTCGACGACGTCAAGCCCGCGCACATCGCCGAACAGCCGCACCGGCAGCGCGGCCGCGGCGTCCTGCACCCACCAGGCGCCTTCGGCAAAGCCGGGCAACAGCGTGATGACACCATGCGCCAGCGTGCGTACGGTTCCGGTCGGCAGCACGCGGCCGCGCAGGTGCTCGGCCCAATTCGCGGCGTCGGCCTTGACCGTCACATCGAGCGCCGGCTCGTGGCCATTGGCGGTGGCGATGGCCCGCGCCGCGGCGGCGCCATAGCGCGCGGTCCAGCGCTTGAGCAGCCAGTCCGGTGTGTCGCGAAACCCGTCGGCGACGGCAAGCGTGGCACGGTTCTGCGCCACCCGCCGCAACACGGCATTGACCAGGCCGGCATAGCGCGCCGCCCGCCGGTCCGCTTGCGCCAGCCGCACGCTGAGATCGACCGCGGCATGATCGGGCACGTCGAGCCAGAGAATTTGGGCGGCGCCGACCAGCAGGATGGTCTCAACGCGCGGCGCGTCGGAGGGGAATCCGCGTTCCAGGAAGGCGCCGAGCAGATGTCGCAGCGTCCCCAGCCGGCGCAGCGCGGTAGCGGCGAGGCGGCGCATCAGCGCCCGGTCGCGGTCGGCCAGCGACGGCAGGCCCGGATGGGCGGTCTTGCCGGCGAGTTGCTCGTCGAGCGCGATGTGCCGGCGCAAGACGCCGTCGAGAATATCGACAGCAATCTTGCGGGCGACCAGGCCCGGAACTTCCGGCTGCGGGGAGTTGCGCAGGTGCGCCATGCCCCAGTCTTCGCCAAAAATTGTGTCCAGGTCGCGAAATTTCTGAAAAAACCGGCAGGAATGCACAGGTTAGGCATCCGGAACACCAATGCGGCCGGTGGGATCGGGAGCATTGCTATAGATTGAAAATAATTTAATATACTACTATAGATTGTAATTGTGCGAATCGTCTTGGTGCATCATACCTAGTAATATGATCCTTGCCTTGCGATCCTTCATGCTGCCGGCCCGTGGCGGCACGTTGCTGGCGACGGTGGCTTTCGCCGCCGGTTTGACCGCGGGCACCTTGCTGGCGCCGGATGGCGGTGACCGTGCCGTTCCGTTCGTACCACCGGCGGCTGAGGCGGCACTGGCCGCGCCGCCGCATTCCGGCCAGCCGGCCGACGTGCTGCGGGTGATTGACGGCGATACGTTCGAAGCGCGCGTGCGTATCTGGCCCGGCATGGACGTCACCACGCGGGTGCGGCTGCGCGGTATCGACGCGCCCGAGCTGCATGCGCGCTGCGCCGACGAGCGTGAAAAGGCGCTGGCCGCGCGCGCCGCGCTCGCGCGCATCCTGGCGCAGGGTGCGGTTGGCGTCTTCCATGTCGGCCAGGACAAATATGGCGGTCGCGTCGACGCCGATGTGTCGACCGCCGAAACCGCCGACGTTTCGGCGGCGATGCTCGAAGGCGGCTTCGCGCGCGCCTATCACGGCGGACGGCGGCAGAGTTGGTGTCGCTAAATCCGCGTCATTCAGGGACCCGCGCGAGTCGTGCGGGTCGGGAATCCATAAGCCGCATGAGATTTACCGCTGCACCACCACCGGCGTGCCGACGTCGACCAGCGCGAACAGGGCATCGATGTCGCGGTTATACATGCGGATGCAGCCATGCGAGACGAAGCGGCCGATCGATGACGGGCGATTGGTGCCGTGGATGGCATATTCGCCGCCGCGCAAGGTGAGCGCGGCCGCGCCCATCGGATTGTTCGGCGCGCCGCCGGGAATCACGTCAGGCAGGCGCGGGTTCTCACGGCGGATCGACGGCGGTGCGGACCAGGCCGGCCATATAAACTTGCCTTCGACGCGCGCGCGGCCGGTCCATTGCATGCCGGCGCGGCCGACGCCGACCGGAAAGCGCAGCGCGCGATTGCCCTCGAGCACATAATAAAGGTGGCGCTCGCTCGTCCTCACTACGATGGTGCCGGGGGCAAAACCCCGAAAGGCGACCACGTCACGCGTCGCCGCATGCGCGAATACCGCTGTCAGCAGTACCAGCAGCAGCACGAATCCGATGAACAGTGCCGTCCTTCGCAGCACCAGCGCCATGGTCAAACTCTCGCCCTCGAACGATGTGGGCGCATGATAAAGCGCGCCCCGGCGCTGCCGGGGGAAAGCCCGAATTAAGGTAAATGGCGGTGAAAAGCATTCGCCTTCCCCTCTCCCCGCAAGCGGGAGAGGGGAAGAACAAGCCTACGCCCCGGCCTTCTCGCGCTTGTTCTGCCGGTTGTGCACCAGGTCGTCGACCACGGCCGGGTCGGCGAGCGTGGAGGTGTCGCCCAGGTTCTTGAACTCGTCCTCGGCGATCTTGCGCAGGATGCGGCGCATGATCTTGCCCGAGCGCGTCTTCGGCAGGCTGGGTGCGAACTGGATCAGATCCGGCGAAGCAATGGCGCCGATCTCCTTGCGCACCCACTGCACCAGATCCTTGCGCAATTCCTCGGTCGGTTCGACGCCTGCCATCAGCGTGACATAGGCGTAGATGCCCTGGCCCTTGATGTCGTGCGGATAGCCGACGACGGCGGCCTCCGACACCTTGGCGTGGGCGACCAGCGCGCTCTCCACCTCGGCGGTGCCGAGGCGGTGGCCGGCGACGTTGATCACGTCGTCGACGCGGCCGGTGATCCAGTAGAAGCCATCCTGGTCGCGGCGGCAGCCGTCGCCGGTGAAGTAGCGGCCGATATAGGTCTTGAAATAGGTGTCGACGAAGCGCTGGTGGTCGCCATAGACCGTGCGCATCTGGCCCGGCCAGGCATCGGCGATGCACAGGTTGCCCGAGCAGGCGCCTTCCAGCGTATTGCCCTCGGCATCGACGATCTCCGGCAGCACGCCGAAAAACGGCCGCGTCGCCGAGCCGGGCTTGAGCCTGGTGGCGCCGGGCAGCGGCGTGATGAGAATGCCGCCGGTCTCGGTCTGCCACCAGGTGTCGACGATCGGGCAGCGGTCCTCGCCGACCACGTGGTAGTACCACTCCCAGGCTTCCGGATTGATCGGCTCGCCGACGGTGCCGAGCAGCTTCAGCGATTTGCGCGAGGTGCGCTTCACCGGATCGTCGCCGCCCTGCATCAGCGCGCGGATGGCGGTCGGCGCGGTGTAGATGATGTTGACCTTGTGCTTGTCGCACACTTCCCAGAAGCGCGAGGTGTTGGGATAGTTGGGCACGCCCTCGAACATCATGGTTATAGCGCCGTTGGCCAGTGGGCCGTAGACGATGTAGCTGTGGCCGGTGACCCAACCGACGTCGGCGGTACACCAGTAGATGTCGCCGTCGTGATAGTCGAACACGTATTGATGCGTGATCGAGGTGTAGACCATGTAGCCGCCGGTGGTGTGCAGCACGCCCTTCGGCTTGCCGGTCGAGCCCGAGGTGTAGAGGATGAACAGCGGGTCCTCCGCGCTCATTTCCTCGCACGGGCAATCGGCGGTTACGGTCTTGGCAATCTCGTCGTAATAGACGTCGCGGCCGGCCTGCATGTTCACCGCGGCGCCGGTGTGGCGCACGACGATGACGGTCGTGACGCCGCCGGCGCGTTCGCAAGCTGCGTCAGTGTTGACCTTGAGCGGGATCTTGCGGCCGCCGCGCACGCCCTCGTCTGCGGTCACCACGATATCGGATTTGCAGTCGCTGATGCGGCCGGCCAGCGAATCCGGCGAGAAGCCGCCGAACACCACCGAATGCACGGCGCCAATGCGGGCGCAGGCGAGCATGGAAATCGCCGCTTCCACGATCATCGGCATATAGATGGTGACGCGGTCGCCCTTCTTGACGCCGCGCGCCTTGAGCACATTGGCGAACTTGCAGACCTCGGCGTGCAATTCCTTGTAGGTCAGTTTCTTGTCGACCTTGGGATCGTCGCCTTCCCACAGGATCGCGGTCTGGTTGCCGCGCTTGCCGAGATGGCGGTCGACGCAATTGTAGCAAGCGTTGAGGGTGCCATCCTCGAACCATTTGATGGAGACATTGTGCGGGTCGAAGGAAGTGTTCTTGACCTTGCTGAACGGCTTGATCCAGTCGATGCGCATGGCCTCGTCGGCCCAGAAGCCGTCCGGATCCTTGATCGAGCGCGCATACATCTCCTGGTATTTGGCGTCGTCGGCGAAAGCACGCTTCTTCCATTCGGCCGGTACGTCATAAATTTTCTCGGACATCGACAATCCTCCCCGGCCCGCCGGCTGTCTCCGCGGGCGTTATGGCAACTCACCGCTTCTCCCCATTATGCGGCGAGGGGGCGGCGGCGGACAAGGCGGCAGGGGTTCCACTTTAGGGGGGTGCGGCGTCGCCGAACCCCGGGGTCGGGACGCCGCTTGCGGCAGGATACCGGTTACAGCCCGCCCATCTTGCAGACGATTTTCCACTCATCCGCCGTCACCGGCTGCACCGACAGGCGCGTATTGTTGATCAACATCATCGCCTTCAGCCTCGGCTCGGCCTTGACCGCGTCGATGGTCACCGGCTTGGGCAAGGGCTCGAGCGCCTTCACGTCCACCACCACCCAGGGCTCGCCCGGCTTGGCGCTCGGGTCGGGGTAATGCGCGCGGACGATCTCGACGATGCCGACGATCTCCTTGCCGACATTGGAATGATAGAAGAAGGCGCGGTCGCCTTTCTTCATCTGCATCAGATTGAGCTTGGCCTGATGATTGCGCACCCCGGTCCAGGCCTCGCCCTTGGCGCCTTGCTTGACCTGCTGCGCCCACGACCAGGAATTGGGCTCGGATTTCATCAGCCAGTAGGCCATATCACCCCTCCGCCTTCAGCGGCCTTGTCAGCAGCGATTCGATCGCTTCGTCGACGCTCAACTCCCGCGCCAAAACGGCGGCGACCGCCTCGGAGATCGGCATCTCGACGCCGCGCGCGCGCGCCATTTCCAACAGCACCGGCGCGGTGAAGGCGCCTTCGGCCAGTTTGCCGTGCGCGGCGGTGTCGGGCGCCTCGCCTTTGCCGAGCGCGACGCCGAAGGAGAAATTGCGCGACTGCGGCGTCGAGCAGGTAAGGATCAGATCGCCCAGGCCGGACAGTCCCATCATGGTTTCCGCCCGGGCGCCGAAGCCTTTGCCGAAGCGCACCAGCTCGGCGAAGCCGCGCGTGGTCAGCGCCGCCGCGGCGCTGGCGCCGAGTCCGCGGCCGGTGACGATGCCGGCGGCGATCGCCAGCACGTTCTTGACCGCGCCGCCGATCTCGACCCCGCGAATGTCGGTCGAATGATAGGGCCGGAAGGTGCCGGAATTGATCGCGTGCGCCAGCGCGCGCGCGATCGTCTCGTCCGCCGCAGCGATGGTGACCGCGGTCGGCAGCCCGCGCGCCACGTCGGCGGCAAAGCTCGGGCCGGACAAGATCGCCGGCACGGCGCTGCCCGCGCATTCGCTGATGATCTCGCTCATGAACTTGCGGCTGCCGTGCTCAATGCCCTTGGCGCAGGCGATCAAGGGCGTGCCTTTGCCGATGGACGAGGCGAGCGACGTCACCACGGCGCGCAGCACCTGCGCCGGCACCACCAGCAGGATAGCGTCAGCGCCGGCGGCTTCGCCGAGATCGCGCGTCACCTTGATGCTGTCGTCAAGCTTGACGCCAGGCAGGAAGCGGCTCTCGCGCCTGGTCGTGAGATGCTCTGCATTGACCGGCTCGTGCTCCCATAGCGTGACGTCGCGCCCGGCGCGCGCGCAGGTCAGCGCCAGAGCCGTTCCCCAGGCGCCGCCGCCGAGCACGCAGATGGTTTGAAAATTTGCAGCGGTCATGCAGCGCACTCCTCCCTCCCCCCCTGCGGGGGAGGGATGCGGAGGGGGGTAGCTTCAATCAAAGGAATTCGAAAAAGAAAGATACCCCCCTCCCGGATCACTTCGCGATCCGACCTCCCCCGCAAGGGGGGAGGTGAACCGAGTTTGTAGCGCGGGTGAAACATATCGCGATTCACTTATACGCCGCCGTCCGCTTGAGCGCGCCCTGCGCGGCGGCGATCTCGTCGAGCGGCCAGCGCGCGCGCGGCGCCACGTCGAGCGTGTCGGTCAAGCCAAGCGCCAGCCGCTCGCAGCCGGCCCAGGCGATCATGGCGCCATTGTCGGTGCACAGGTCCATGGGCGGCGCCACCAGCGTGGTGCCGGCTTCGGACGCCAGGCGCTGCAACACCGTGCGGATCGCCTGGTTGGCGGCGACGCCGCCGGCGGCGACCAGCGCCGTCGGCGCGCCGAAGCGGGCGCGGAAGAGTCGCAAGCCCGCGCGCAGCCGGTCGTACACCACTTCGACCACCGCCTGCTGGAACGAGGCGCAGAGATCGGCGACATCCCGGTCGGACAGCGGCGCGATCTTCTCGGCTTCCAGCCGCAGCGCGGTCTTCAGACCGGAGAGCGAGAAATCGGCATCCTTGCGCCCATGCATCGGCCGCGGCAGCGCGAAGCGCGACGCATCACCGGTGGCCGCTTCCTTCTCCACCTGCGGGCCGCCCGGATAGCCAAGGCCTAAGAGCTTCGCGGTCTTGTCGAAGGCTTCGCCGATGGCGTCGTCCTGGGTGGTGCCGAGGCGCACGTAATCGCCGACGCCGCGCACCGCGACGATCTGGGTGTGGCCGCCGCTGGCGAGGAACAGGCAATAGGGAAACGGCGTGGCGTCGGTCAGCCGCGCGGTGAGCGCATGTGCTTCCAGGTGATTGATGGCGATCAGCGGCTTGGCCTTGACCAGCGCGATGGCTTTCGCCGTGGTGAGGCCGACGATGACGCCGCCGATCAGCCCCGGTCCGGCTGCGGCGGCGACGCCGTCGAGCGCATCGAAGCCGCGCCCGGCTTCGCCCATCGCGCGGGCGATGATGACATCGAGCGCCTCGACATGGGCGCGCGCGGCGATCTCCGGCACCACGCCGCCGAAGGCGGCATGTTCGCTCACCTGGCTGAGCACGACATTGGACAGGATGCGGCCGCGGCCGTCGCTGGCGCGCTCCACCACGGCAGCCGCGGTCTCGTCGCAGGTGGTCTCGATGCCGAGGACGATCATTGGTTCCCTGGTCGTGCGCTACCGGCGCGCCATCCCGGAATGACAGCGCTGCGATACGCCCCTCCCTTTTCCCGGAAGGGTGAACTAAAAGACGCCCTAGCATCGAGAGGTTCCATGACGCAATCCACCGCCCTTTTGCGTATCGGCACGCGCGGCAGCCCGCTGGCCCTGGTGCAGGCCCGCACCGTGCGCGCGCGGCTTGCGGCCGCGCTGGATGCCAGCGAGGACAACATCGAGCTCGTGATCATCCGCACCTCGGGCGATGCCATCCAGGACCGGCCGCTGGCCGAGGTCGGCGGCAAGGGCCTGTTCACCAAGGAGATCGAGGAGGCGCTGCTCGGCAACCGCATCGATCTCGCCGTGCATTCGGCCAAGGACATGCCGACGGTATCGCAACCGGGGCTGCTGCTGACGGCGTGCCTGGAGCGCGAGGACCCGCGCGACGTGTTCATCAGCCTCAAGGCGGCTTCGCTCGCCGAGCTGCCGCAAGGCGCGCGGCTCGGCACTGCCTCGCTGCGCCGCCAGGCCATCGCCAAGCGGGCGCGGCCCGACCTCAACGTGGTGTCCTTGCGCGGCAATGTGGAGACGCGGCTGCGCAAGCTCGCGGAGGGTGACGTCGACGCCACGCTGCTGGCGCTCGCCGGCATGAAGCGGCTGGGGCTGACGCAGCACGCCACCTGCGTCATGACGGTCGACGAATTCCTGCCGGCGGTGGCGCAAGGCGCCATCGGCATCGAGGCGCGCGCGAACGACACACGCACACGCGGCATGCTGGCGCGCATCAATCACGCCGATACGTTCACCGCGGTCGCCTGCGAGCGTGCCTTCCTCGCAGAGCTCGACGGCTCCTGCAAGACGCCGATCGGCGGCCATGCCACGCTCGACGGCGACGCACTGCATTTCCGCGGCCTGATCGCGCGGCCCGATGGCACCGCCGCGCATGACATCGCCGGCGAGGGCAACCGCGTGAACGCGATTGAAATTGGCACGGAGGCCGGACGCGAACTCAAGCGCATTGCCGGCGCCGGCTTCTTCGATTGACCCAATGCGCATCGTCGTCACCCGCCCCGAAGCCGATGGCGAGCGCACCGCCTGCACGCTGCGCGCGGCCGGCCACGAGGTGCTGTTGGCGCCGTTGATGCGTATCGAGCCGATCGACGCCGATCTTGCCGGCAGTTGGGGCGCCGTGGTCATCACCAGCGCCAATGCACCGGCGGCACTTGCCGATCATCCGGCGCGCGCGGCGCTACTCGAACGACCGCTGTTCGCGGTCGGCCGCCGCACCGCCAGGGCGGCGCTGCAGGCAGGCTTTGTCGATGTCTGTTCGGCCGGCGGCGACGTGCGCGACCTGGTGCGGCTGATCGCCGAGCGGCATGCCGACGCCAAGGCGCCGCTGCTTTATCTCGCCGGCGAGGACCGAGCCGCCGATCTCATCGGCGAACTGGCGGTGCATGGCGTGGCGGCGGAGATGCGCGTCGTCTATCGCGCGGTGACCGCGCCGTTTCCGCCCGCGCTGATCGAGGCGATCAAGACGGAGGCGGTCGACGGCGTGCTGCATTTCTCCAAGCGTAGCGCCGAAAATTTTGTCGCCGGCGCGCGCGCCGCCGGGCTCGCGGAAAAGGCGCTGGCGGTACAACATTATTGCCTGTCGGCGCAGGTCGCGGGCCCGCTTGACGCTGCCGGCGCGACGCCCATCGCCATTGCATCGCGTCCGCAGGAAGCGGCGCTGATCGAACTTCTGCAACAATCGCACGCTTGATTGGCGCGATTTCGCCAATTGGTCTATGCCCTCGATACAGGTGGGCCGAATTGTTCCAGGCGCGCGATCCCGCAAAGGGGGCACAGGTTTTCGGCTAAGATCGCGCGCAAACGAAGGAAGTCTTGGATGGCAAACAAGCGCACAGAGCCGGAGGCGCCGGGCGGCAGCCGCCGCAAGCGCGCGGCGCCGACCATCGACCTCACCGCTACCGAATTGACGCCGGCCGACGCACCCTCCGTACCCGAGCCGCAACCCGATTCGCCGCCCAGCGACGCAGCCGCGCCGCCTGCTTCCGCGCCGCCCGCGCCCGAGCAAGCGGTGGCGGAGCAACCGGCGCAGGCCGCGAACGAAGCGCCGCCACCCGATCCCGAGCCTGTAAACGAAACCGCGCCAGAGCCACCGCCACCGCCAGGCGCGGGTAGGTCGACGTTCTATGGTACCGCGCTCGCTGCCGGTTTTGTTGGCGCCGCGATCATGGCCGGCGTCGCCGCCGCGCTCTGGTATGGCGACCTGCTGCCGCTGCCGTCTGCTGCGCCAAACGACGATCATGCGCAGATCGTGGCGCTGCGCGGCCAGATACAGGCTCTGCAAAATCGTCCGCCGGTAGCGGATAGCAAGGCGGTCGACGCTTTGAGCGCGCGCGTCAATCAGCTCGCCGGTGAGATCGCTAAGCTGCCGCCCGGCGACAAGACGGTCGGTGAGCGGCTGACCGCCGCCGACAATGCGCTGAAGTCGCTCGGCATCGCGCTCACCGCGCTCAACCGCCGCAATGACGATCTCGCCGCCGACGCCAAGCAGGCGCGCGCGCGCGCCGATGCCGCGGAAAAGGCGGTGACCGATTTGCGCGCCAGCCTGCAGGACGTCGCCAAGAGCGCGTCCGGTGGTGTGCCTGTGGCCGCCCTCGACGCCTTGCAGACGCGGGTCGCTGCGCTTGAGCAGGCGATGAAAACCGCGCGCGCCGAGATCGGCAAGACCGCGCAGGCGGCGCAGGCGGCGCGGCTCGCGCTGAGCGCGGCGGCGTTGCGCGACACGGTCGAGAGCGGGCATCCCTTCGCCGCCGAGCTCGAGCAGGCCAAAGCGCTCGGCGCCGACGCGACCGCGCTGGCGCCGCTTGCCGCTTTTGCCGATACCGGTGTTCCGGGCGCGGCGATGCTGGCGCAGGACCTTCGCGCACTCATGCCGGCGATGCTCAGGGCCGCCGGCGATCAAACGCCGTCAGGCAATTTCCTCGATCGCTTGCAAGCCAATGCCAGCAAGCTGGTGCATATTCAGCCCATCGAAGCGCCACACGGTGCCGCGCCGGTCGATGTGCTGGCGCGCATTGAGGTCGACGCAGCCAAAGCCGATATCGATGCCGCGCTCGCCGATCTCGCGGCGCTGCCGCCGGCGGCGCGGGCGCCGGCGCAGGCCTGGGTCGTGCGGGCCAAGGCGCGGGCTGCCGCAATCGCAGCCGCGCGGCATTTCGCCGCCGAGACGGCGCGCGCATTGGTGAAATCATGAGGGCGCGATGATCCGCGTAATCCTGTTCCTGGTCTCGTTGGCGCTGATCGCGCTTGGCTTTGGCTGGGTCGCAGACCGGCCGGGCGCGGTCGCGGTGACCTGGCTCGGCTACCGCATCGAGACGTCGGTGACGGTGGCGGTGCTCGCAGTGCTGGCATTGGTGATCGTTGCCCTGGTGCTGTGGAGCATCGTGCGTGGCATCTGGCGCTCGCCGCAGCAGGTCTCGCTGTTCTTCCGCCACCGCCGCGCCATGAAGGGCTATCTCGCCATTTCACGCGGGCTGATCGCGATCGGCTCCGGCGATCTCAAGCTGGCGCGCAAATCCGCCGACGAGGCGGCGCGGCTTTCCGCCGGCGATCCGCTGGCGCTGCTGCTCACCGCGCAATCGGCGCAGATGGCCGGCGACCGCGCCGGTGCGGAGCGCGCCTTCCGTGAAATGAGCCTGCGCGATGACACCAAGCTATTGGGCTTGCGCGGCCTTTATGTGGAAGCGCAGCGGCGCGACGATGCCTATGCCGCGCGCCGCGTCGCCGAGGAAGCGGCCAAGGCCGCACCGACGCTCGCTTGGGCGGGGCAGGCGGTGCTCGACTATCGCTGCGGCGGAGCCGATTGGGCGGGCGCGCTGGATGCGCTCGAGCGCATGAAACACGGTCTCGACAAGGCCGACTACCGGCGCAAGCGCGCGGTGCTGCTGACCGCGCGCGCCCAGGCGCTCGACGAGATCGATCGCGACCTGGCGCGCAAATTGATCCTGGAGGCGGTCAAGCTCGCACCCGATCTGACGCCGGCCGCGGCCATGGCCGGGCGGCGGCTCGCTGAAGCCGGCGAGCAGCGTAAGGCGGCGCGCATCCTGGAAGCGGCGTGGAAGACCAATCCGCATCCCGACATCGCCGAGGCCTATGTGAATTTGCGTTTCGGCGACACGGCGCGCGATCGCCTCGCGCGCATGCAGAAGCTCGCCGACAAACTGCCGGGCCAACTTGAAGGCGCGCTGGCGGTGGCGCGCGCCGCGCTCGATGCGCGCGAATTCGCCACCGCACGGACGGCGCTGGCGCCCTATCTGGCGACGCCGACGCGGCGCGTCGCCACGCTGATGGCGGAGGTTGAGGACAGCGAGCACGGCGATACCGGCCGCGTGCGCGAATGGATGGCGCGCGCCATGCGCGCGACCAGCGATCCGGTGTGGACGGCGGACGGCGTGGTCTCCGACCGCTGGCTGCCGGTGTCGCCCAACGGCCGGCTCGACGGCTATCAGTGGCGGCTGCCGCTGGCCGAGATCGGCGTCAGCCGGCCGGTGATTGAGGTCACCCCGCCGTCGGCGGTGGCGCCAATCGAGATCGAGGCGGTGGAAAGCCCGCCGCCGCTGGCGCCAGCCCCGGAACCGAAGGCCGAGAGCAAGCCCGAGGAAAAAGCCGAGGCGAAAGTGGACGCCAAAGCCGAAGAAAAGCCGATGCCGGCGCGAAAATCGGCGAAAGCAGCGGCCAAAGCCGAGCCCAAACCCGAATCCAAGCCGGTCGAGGCGGTGATCCCGCTGGTCCATGCGCCGGACGATCCCGGCCCCGATGCCAGCCTCGATATCGACCCGGTGCCGGAACCCTCGTCGCCGCCGCGCGATACCTGGCAGCGCATTCGCCAACTGTTCCGGTGAACTTGGTTGCCAACCCCGCCCGGCGCCGATATCAGTGGCCGCCATCAAAGCCTATAGCCGGCGTAGCTCAGCGGTAGAGCATCCGCTTCGTAAGCGGGTGGTCGGGGGTTCAAATCCCTCCGCCGGCACCAGCCTTTTCACACATCCTGCGGATGCGCCTCCGCCACCGAGTGCCGCTTGATCTCGCGCACCGGTGCGCGGCCGGCGATATCGCGTCCGCTCGGGTTCCAAGTGCAGACCTTACTCTCGTCTACCCAGACCGTCGTGAATTCGGCCGGCGCGAAAAATTCCGCGAACACCATCTCCTGGTCCGGCGCGGCGCGCAGATAGTGCCGCTCGCGGTCGGGATAATAGATCACGTCGCCCGCTTTCACCGCGAAGGGCTGCTCGTTGGCATAGACGGTACCGCGTCCGCGCAGCACATACATGAAATGCTCGGCGCCTTCGTGATGATGATTGGCCGCCTCGGTGCCGGGCGGATAGATGATCATCTCGCCCTTGATCGCCTTGGTGCCGGCAAGCTTGGGCGTCACCAGATAGATGCGCTTGCGCGCGTCGTGCTCGGAGTTGAGCACGGGTTCGCGCGTCCAGTCGACCACGCGGAATGCCGGCGGCGATTGCGTGAATTGCGGGTCGAGCCGCGCGGCGTTGGGAATTTCGCCGTAGAGCAGGGCGGCGCCAGCGCGCGACGACAGCCGGGCAGAAAAGCCGGGCGGCAGGAACGCCACATGCGCATCGGTCAAGCTTTGCGCACCGCTGTCGCGCGCAAGCTCGACCTCGCCGGCGAGGATTTGCAGCCAGGCGAGGCTGGTCGGCGGTACCGTCAACGCGAAATTGCCGTCAGGCGCGAGCGTGAACCGGTCGAGCAGGATGGCGGTGCCGGGAATGCGCGCCGTGGTCAGCAGATGCTGGCGGCTGGCGGCGGTGCCGAGCGGCTCACCAGACACGCTGCTTTCATTGAAAATGGTCGCCATGGGTCACCTCCTCTTATCGTCGCGCGGCATCTTACCCGAGTTCCACGAGTGGCGTCTCCCGCATCGTGCCGCGTTCGCTCAAGTTCGGCGCGCAATAACGTCAATTCTTAGCGGCGACGCCGAGAAAATAATTACCATCCCGGTATGGGCGTACGGAGCCGCCAGGAACCGCGGCCCGCTTCGGGCGTTGCACTGCCTACGATCCGCGTGGGTTTGCGCGCAACATTCTTCGACCGGGAGGCTCTGCTATGTGGATTTCGCTGTTCAGCGTTTTCGCCGGCTGCGCTGTCGGGTTTGCCCTGGGCGCCCTGATCCTGGAAAGCTACGGCGAGGAAGTTCCGTCGTAAGGCCACCTGTCTAGACAGTTCGGTAGCGACCTCTTGGGTGGCCAAATGGCCGCCCGTTTTTTTATTTCTTTGGATATCCCGGGCGTGGCGACGCTGGGGGCCGGCAAAAAGGGCGAACGGGATATCCTGGCGCCGGAACTCTGCGATAATCGGCGCCCATGCCGCCGCTCCTGTTGTCGAGGCGCTTCGCGCCCCTGTTCTGGTGCCAGTTTTTCACGGCATTCAACGATAATTTTCTCAAGACCGCGCTGGTCTTCCTCATCCTGTTCCGCGGCAGCGGCGCGCATGTCGCGGCGCTGATCACCAGTGCCAGCGCGGTGCTGATCGCGCCCTTTTTCCTGCTCTCGGCGCTCGGCGGCGAACTCGCCGACCGCTACGACAAGGCGCTGGTGGCGCAACGGCTGAAATTCGCCGAGATATTCGTCGCCGCGCTGGCGATCGTCGGCTATGCGCGCGCCTCGTTGCCGATCCTGTTCTGCGCTTTGGCCGGCTTCGGCGTGCTGGCGGCGCTGTTCGCACCCATCAAATACGGCATCCTGCCCGATCACCTGAAGCGCGAGGAGTTGCCGACCGCCAATGCCCTGGTCGAGGGAGCGACCTTCATCGCCATTCTGCTCGGCACCACGGTGGCCGGGCTGGCCTCGGGCGGCGGCGCGGAGGCCTTCATGTTCGCCGCGCTGGTGCTCGGCTTCGCGCTCACCTGCTGGCTGGTGGCGCTGGCCATTCCGCCGACCGGCGAGGGCGCGCCGCAACTCAAGATATCCGCCAACATCGTGGCGTCGACCGCCGCCATGATCCGCTATCTGCATGCCGACAAACGCCTGTGGTGGGGCGGCTTGGTGACGACCTGGTTCTGGCTGGTCGGCATCGTGGTGCTGTCGCTGCTGCCGCCGCTGATCAAGACGCTGATCGGCGGCAATGAGGACACGGTCACCGTTTACCTGGCGCTGTTCACGATCGCGGTCGGTCTCGGTTCCGGGCTGGCCGCCGTGATCGCGCATGGGCGTATCGTGCTCATGACCACGCTGGTCGGCGCCTTGCTGCTGGCGGCATTCGCGCTCGATCTCGGCGTGAGTATTTGGGGCGCGGTGCCGCCGGCGACGCCGCAAGCTCCGGCCGCGGTGTTTAGCTCGTTCCTCGGCCTGCGCACGGCGGTCGACCTTGCCGGCATCGCCATTGCCGGCGGGCTGTTCATCGTGCCGACCTTTGCCGCGGTGCAGGCTTGGAGCGACACGCAATATCGCGCCCGCACTGTCGCCGCGGTGAACGTGCTCAATGCCGCCGGCATGACCGGCGCCACGGCCCTGGTGGCGATCCTGCAGGAGTTCGGCGCGACCGTGCCGGTCTTGTTCTTGGCGATCGGCGTCGCGACCGTGGTCGTGGCCTACGCGATCTGGCGCACCTTGCCACGCGCGCCGTAAGCGCGGAGCGTCAATCCGTCATCGCCATGGCGCGCAGCGCCAGGCGCTCGCGGGCGGAGAGCTTTTCGCTGGCGCTCTTGAGCTGGCCGCAGGCGGCGAGGATGTCGCGGCCGCGCGGCGTGCGCACCGGCGAGGCATAGCCGGCATCGAACACGACCTGCGAGAATTTCTCGATGGTCTCCCAGTCGGAGCACTCGTAGCGGCTGCCCGGCCAGGGATTGAAGGGGATGAGATTGATCTTGGCCGGGATGCCCTTGAGCAGGCGCACCAGCGCCTTGGCGTCGGCGATGGAATCGTTGACGCCCTTGAGCATCACATATTCGAAGGTGATGCGCTTGGCGTTGGAGAGGCCGGGATAATTGCGGCAGGCGGCGAGCAGTTCGGCGATCGGGTATTTGCGATTGAGCGGCACCAGCTCGTTGCGCACCTCGTCGCGCACCGCATGCAGCGACACCGCCAGCATGCAGCCGATCTCGGCGCCGGCGCGGGCGATCATCGGCACCACGCCGGAGGTGGACAGCGTGATGCGGCGCTTGGAGATGGCGAGCCCGTCGCCGTCGGCGACGATCAACAGCGCGTCGCGCACCGCCTCGAAATTATACAGCGGCTCGCCCATGCCCATCATCACGATATTGGTGATGCAGCGTTCGCCGCTCGGGATCACGCCGTCGCTGGGCCGCGTCGCGCCCGGCCAGTCTCCCAGACGGTCACGTGCCGCCATCACCTGGCCGACGATTTCGTTCGCCGTGAGGTTGCGCACCAGGCGCTGGGTGCCGGTGTGGCAGAAGGTGCAATTGAGCGTGCAGCCGACCTGGCTGGAGACGCACAAGGTGCCGCGCTCGTTGTCGGGGATGTAGACGCATTCGACTTCGTGCGGGCGCTCGCCGGCATGCTCGCCGGGCAGCCGCAGCAGCCATTTGCGCGTGCCGTCGACGGAGACCTGCTCGGCGACGACCTCGGGACGCTCCAGCGTGGTGTGCGCGGCCAAAGCGGCGCGCAGCTCCTTCGACATGCTGGTCATGGCGTCGAACGAGGTAAGTCCGCGGAAATAGAGCCAGTGCCAGAGCTGCTGCACGCGCATCTTGCGCTGGCCTGGCGGGACGCCGAGCCCGCCGAGCGCGTCGGCGAGTTCGGCGCGCGACAACCCGATCAGCGACGGCTTTTCCGGCGCGACGTAGTGCTCGAGCGGCGCCTTTTCGAGGAAGGGCGCTGGCGCAGATTGTGTTTCAATCACCGTCATTGTTGATCAGTCTAGCACAAGCGCTGCCGCGATCTCGCTTCCCTCTCCCCTTGTGGGAGAGGGTACATAGCGAAAGCGGAGCTTTCGCGTCCTTTTCGGGAAGAACGGCCAGCGCGTAGCGCTGGCCTATGCGGAGGCGAAGCCGAGCGAGGGTGGGTGAGGGGTCGGCGGCTAACGAGAGTCACGAACCCCTCACCCGGCTCGCGCTCGCTCCGCACTCGCCACCCTCTCCCACAAGGGGAAAGGGAAGAGAGCGTGCGGCCTTGCAGTGCTATGTAGGTGGTCCGAAAGCTATTTGCACTCCGTCGCCACCTTTTCGAGCGCCTCGGAGACGCCTTTGAGCGAATAGGTGTCGGTGGTCTTGGTCCCGCGCGAGGATTCGCTGGTGATCACCAATTGGCTGCCCTTGCGCAGGGCGGCGACCATCTGCGCCTCCTGGCCGGCGTTCTTCACCCAGGCGCCGTCGTCCTGGGTATAGAGGGCATATTTGCCCGCGCCGTCGATGGTGGCTTCGGCGTCGTAGCCGGCCTTCTGCGGATAGCCGACGATGACCGAGACTTCGTTCTTCACCTTCTCGGCCGGCCGCGTCGAGATGAAGGCATAGGCCTGGTCGCGGTTGCGGCCGGGCGGGTCGGTGACGCCCTTGGTCGGCTTGGCCAGCGCGAAGCAGACCGCCTTGCCGTTGGGGGTCGCCTTGTAGGCACCCCAGTCGCCGAACTGGCCAAGCAGCACCGCCTGGTCGGCGGGCGATTTCTTTTGTGCCGAGGCGGGGGTGGTGATGGCGCCGACCGCAAGGGCCAGCATTACGATCGTGGTCTGCAGCAAAAAAATCTTCTTCATCGGGCCCTACCGGTCAAGGTGATGACGGTCCGTCAAGCCGCCCGCCGAAGCTGGAGAGATCCGACTCCGGCCAGTTATCTCCCGAGCGCGGGGCAAACCCGGGCTCGGATGGGAATCGCTGGATACTAGTGTCCCGATTCCGAAGTTCGCACAACCTCGCAGCACCCTCGAATGCGAAATTCGGAATCATAGGGACACTAGCAAGTATATGATTCTAGTGCGGCTTTGGATTTGAAGTTCCTCCACGAGCTTGCCGCGGTAATGGGAGGAACTTCAAATCCGCCGCACTAGCCCATTAGGAACGAAAATCGGCAATGTGAAGGCGGCAATCCGTCGCCCCCGCCGAACAACCTTAGACGCTACTCGTTAACACTGCCGCCACCGGCGCCGGCCATGTTACCAATCCGCCCTCGTTTCTTCCAACATCGCGCAGGCCCCATGAAAGCTTTGCTCTGCACCCGTCACGGCACCCCCGACGATCTCGTAATCGCCGATATCCCCGAGCCGGAGCCCGGTCCCGGTGAGGCGGTGGTGCGGGTTGCCGCCGCCGCGCTCAATTTTTTCGACACGCTGATCATCGCCGATAAATACCAGCACAAGCCGGCGCTGCCGTTCTCGCCGGCGGCCGAATTCGCCGGCGTCATCGAGCGCGTCGGCCCCGACGTCAGCGGCTTCGCGGCGGGCGATCGGGTGCTCGGCAATATCGGCTGGGGCGCCGCCCGCGAAAAAGTGGCGGTCGCCGCCGAAAAGCTGGTGGCGATTCCGGATGGCCTGGATTTCGACCGCGCCGCCGGTCTCTCGGTGACCTATGGCACCACGCTCTATGCGCTGCGGGACCGCGCCAAGCTGAAACCCGGCGAGACCCTCGCCGTGCTCGGCGCCGCCGGTGGCACCGGCCTCTCGGCGGTGGAGATCGGCAAGCTCATGGGCGCGCGCGTGATCGCCTGCGCTTCCGCCGACGACAAGCTCGCCCTGACGCGGGCACGCGGCGCCGATGACGGCGTCAACTATGCGACGAGCGATCTCAAGGCGGCGCTGCGCCGGCTCACCGGCGGCAAGGGCGTCGACGTGGTTTACGACCCGATCGGCGGCGAACAGGGCGAAGCCGCGCTGCGCGGCATGGATTGGGGCGGACGCTTCCTGGTCATCGGCTTTGCCGCCGGCGAGATGCCGAAACTGCCGCTCAATCTGGTGCTGCTGCGCAGCTATGACGTGCTCGGCGTCTATTGGGGCGCCTGGGTCGAACGCAACCCCGCGGGGCAGCGGGCCAACATGAGGCAAATTTTGGCCTGGTGCGCGGAGGGGAAACTGTCGCCCCATGTCGGCGACGTCTATCCGCTCGCCGAAGCGGCGACGGCCTTGAAGGCGATCGCGGCGCGCAAGGCGATGGGCAAGGTGATCTTAAGGCCGTGATTGTCAGCCGGCGCGCCGGCCGTGGAGCCGGTTCAAGGCGTCGCGGGCCGCCGTGCGATGCAGTGGGCCGATGTGATCGGCGACCAGCTTGAGGGCGGCGGCGAGCACCGCGGCGTCATCGGTGAAGCCGATCACTGGCAGGAAATCGGGGATCGCGTCGGTGGGCAGCACGAAATAGGCGATGGCCCCGACCAGCGCGCCCTTCACATGCAGCGGCGTGTCACGGTCGAAGGCGCAGTAATAGGCAGCGAGCAGATCTTCGGCGAAGGGGATAAGCGTCAGCGTCCGCGCCAGCTTGCGCCAGAAGCTGTGGCGCAGGGCGCGCAAGTCGATGTCGTCGCGGGGCCAGAAGGCGGCTCGGGCGAATGGCATAAGCGATATGTGGTTTGCGATTGGGGCGGGCGCAAGTCACGCGGTTGTCGTCCGCGCGCAGGCGGGCGATGACACCTAGGATGCGATCTTGTCCATCGCC
This sequence comes from uncultured Pseudomonadota bacterium, assembly GCA_963782145.1. GTDB lineage: Bacteria > Pseudomonadota > Alphaproteobacteria > Rhizobiales > Xanthobacteraceae > Pseudolabrys. The sequence goes on along the minus strand of CAWAIV010000020.1, from coordinate 13,055 downwards.
TCGGCGAGCCTGACGTCAAGCTCGGTGACTCCGCCGGCATCATGCGTCGACAGCGTCACCTCCACGGTCTTGTAGACGTTGAACCATTCCGGGTGGTGATCCATCTTCTCGGCCACCAGCGCCGCCCGCGTCATGAAGCCGAAAGCCGCGTTGAAATCCTTGAACACGAACTTCTTGGCGATGGCGTCGCGGCCGGCAACCTCCGACCAGCCCGCCAATTTGGCGAGAGCAGTTTTGCGCGCTTCCGCGCTGAGTTTTTGCGCCATGACAAAGACCTCCGGGTGCCAATGCGCGACCCTCGAAAAGGGTCCGCCGAGCCATTAACTGTCAGCCATCGGACGACGACCCCGAGCTTACGAGGCTTGCATGTCCTGGTCATTGAATATCGGCAAAGTGGCCGGCACTGTGGTGCGTATCCACCTGACCTTCCTACTGTTTCTCGCCTGGATCTTCGCGGCGAGCTATGCCGCCGGGGGTGCCGCCACGGCCTGGGACAGCCTCGTCTTCATGATCCTGCTGTTCCTGTGCGTATTGCTGCACGAGTTCGGCCACATCTTCACCGCGCGCGCATTCGGCGTGCCCACGCCCTATGTGACGCTATTGCCGATCGGCGGCGTGGCGCAGCTCGAACACATCCCGGAGGAGCCCGGCCAGGAGTTCCTCATCGCCATTGCCGGTCCGCTGGTCAATATCGCCATCACCTTGGTGTTAGTCTTCATTGGCGGCGCGCACCTGGCGCCGGGCGCGGCCATGGCGGTCGACAATAGCCACATCGCCATGATCGACCGCCTGGCCGTCGTCAACCTGTTCCTCGCCTTGTTCAACCTGATCCCCGCCTTCCCCATGGACGGCGGTCGCGTGCTGCGCGCGGCGCTGGCGAGCAAATTCGGCTTTGTGCGCGCGACCGAGATCGCCGCCTCGATCGGCCAGTTCGTCGCCTTCGCGCTCGGCTTCATCGGCCTGATGTACAACCCGATCCTCATCTTCATCGCCATCTTCGTCTATCTCGCCGCTTCCTCCGAAGCCCACATGGTCGCCCTGCGCGCGGTCTCACGCGGCGTGCCGGTAACCCACGCCATGATGACGCAGTTCGTCACGCTGACGCCGCAGGCGCATCTCGACGAGGCGGTGCAGAATTTGCTGCAGACCGGGCAGGGCGAATTCCCGGTGGTCGACGCCGAAGGTAAGCCGGCCGGCCTGCTCGACCGCGCCGGGCTCGTCCGTGCGCTGAAGACGCTGGGACCGGACGCGCGCGTGGCCGAGGCCATGAGTACGGAATTCCCCACCGTGCATCAGCGCGCCACCCTGGAGCAGGCGTTCAAACCGTTGCAGGAGAAGGGGGTGCCGGCGGTCGGCGTTATCGATGGCGCCGGGCGGCTGGTGGGCCTGGTTACCAGCGATACCATCGCCGAAATGATGATGCTGCAGCAGGTAATGCCCCAAGGCGTGAAGCTCGGCCCCTGGAGCCGCCCGGCGGGGGCGTGAGGGCAGCCTGGCAGGGAGGTTAAGGACAGTTCCTGGCGCGGAGCAGACCGTGGTTGCTTCCCGGCCGCCCATGACTATATTGCGCCGCAATAGCGTCGCGTCGCGGGTCCGGAGTGGCCCGCGCTTTGGTTTCAGGGCCGGTACCGCTTGTCCTGAAAGATCACAACGGACACACCGATAGAGTCCGGGCAACCCCCGGCCCCACCCTCCCCCGTCAGCGGGAGAGGGAGAACAGAGAAAAATGAATCTCCGCAACGTCGCCATCATCGCCCACGTCGACCACGGCAAGACCACTCTGGTCGACCGGCTGCTGCAGCAGTCCGGCTCGTTCCGCGAAAACCAGCGCGTGGCCGAACGCGCCATGGATTCCAACGACCTCGAGCGTGAGCGTGGCATCACCATCCTGGCCAAGGCCGCCTCGGTGGTGTGGAAGGACACGCGCATCAATATCGTCGACACCCCTGGCCACGCCGATTTCGGCGGCGAGGTCGAGCGCATCCTCAATATGGTGGACGGCGCACTGGTACTGGTAGACGCCGCCGAGGGGCCGCTGCCGCAAACCAAATTCGTGGTGTCGAAGGCGCTGAAGATGGGCTTGAAGCCCATTGTCGTCATCAACAAAGTCGACCGCGGCGATGCCCGGCCGGTGCAGGTGGTCAATGAAGTCTTCGACCTGTTCGCGGCGCTCGATGCCACCGACGAGCAGCTCGACTTCCCCATCCTCTACGGTTCGGCCAAGCAGGGCTGGATGTCGGCAAGCCTCGACGGGCCGCACGATCAGGGCATGACGCCGCTGTTCGACCTGGTGCTCAGTCACGTCAAGCCGCCGGTGGTCGAGCAGGGACCGTTCCGCTTGCTCGGCACCATCCTGGAAGCCAACCCTTACCTCGGCCGCATCGTCACCGGCCGCGTCACCTCCGGCACCGCCAAGCCGAACCTGGCGGTGAAGGTGCTCGACCATGACGGCAAGCTGATCGAACAGGGCCGCATCACCAAGGTGCTGGCCTTCCGCGGCATCGAGCGCGTGCCGGTGGACGAGGCGGAAGCCGGCGATATCGTCGCCATCGCCGGATTGCCGAATGCAACCGTCGCCATGACGATTTGCGACCCGTCGGTGGAGAGGCCGCTGCCGGCACAGCCGATCGATCCGCCGACGCTGGCCATGGTGTTCCGCGTCAACGATTCCCCGCTTGCCGGCACCGAAGGCGACAAGGTCACCGGCCGCATGATCCGCGACCGCTTGTTGCGCGAGGCGGAAGGCAATGTCGCACTGCGCGTGAGCGAGTCGGACGAGAAGGACTCGATGGAAGTCGCCGGTCGCGGCGAATTGCAGCTCGGCATCCTGATCGAGACCATGCGCCGCGAGGGCTTCGAATTGTCGGTGTCGCGGCCGCGGGTGCTGCTGCGCGAAGACCCGAAGACGGGCGCTGTGCTGGAGCCGATCGAGGAAGTCGTCATCGACCTCGACGAAGAGCATTCCGGCATCGTGGTGCAGAAAATGGCCGAGCGCAAAGCTGATATGATGGAGATGCGCCCGTCCGGCGGCGGCCGTCTGCGCCTGGTCTTTCACGCGCCGACGCGCGGGCTGATCGGCTACCAAGGCGAATTGCTCACCGACACGCGCGGCACCGCAATCATGAACCGGCTGTTCCACGCCTATTCGCCGTACAAGGGCCCGATTCAGGGCCGCCGCAATGGCGTGCTGATCTCGAACGACCAGGGCGACGCGGTGGCCTACGCGCTGTGGAACCTGGAGGACCGCGGGCCGATGATGGTCGAGCCGGGCTGGAAGGTCTACAAGGGCATGATCGTCGGCGAGCACACGCGCGGCAACGATCTCATCGTCAATGTGCTCAAGGGCAAGAAGCTGACGAACATCCGCACCACCTCGAAGGACGAGGCGGTGCGGCTGACGCCGCCGCTGCGCATGACGCTGGAGAAGGCGCTCGCCTATATCGAGGACGACGAACTGGTCGAGGTGACGCCGAAGTCGATCCGCCTGCGCAAGAAAATTCTGGACGAGAACGACCGCAAGAAGGCCGAGCGCAGCAAGGAAGCCGAAGCGGTCTGATCTTCCGCCCGCGCGAATCGGTGCCATGCCGTCCGGACGGGCGATACTGTCCCAAACCAGTACAGCCGAACGATAACGGCCGCGCGAAAACGGAGCCCGGCGCGCGGTTTCGCTCGTTCCGGAGCGGCATTATTAACGATCTGTGACCAGTAATCCACACCGTTCATCTATCATTAACGATAGGGCTTGAAGGGCCACGGGTTCGTTGCTTCTATTCGCACATGAGCACGACCCTGATAGAGATTCGCCGCGCCAAGGCGGTCGACGCACCCGAGGTTGCCGGGACGCATGACGACGCTTGGCGCGCCGCTTATCAGGGCATCATCCCCGGCAACGAGCTCGACAAGCTGATCAACCGGCGCGGTCCGGACTGGTGGGATTCGGCGATCCGCAAAGGCAGCCGCATCACCATCCTGCAATTCGGCGAGCAGGTAGCCGGCTATGCCAATTACGGGCGCAACCGCGCGCGCAGCCTGTTCTACGATGGCGAGATCTACGAGCTTTATCTGCGGCCGGAATACCAGGGCCTCGGTTTTGGCCGCCGGTTGTTCAATGCCGCGCGCAAGGACCTGATGCAGAGCGGCCTGAAGAGCCTGGTGGTGTGGGCGCTGTCCGACAACGAGCCGGCGGTCGAGTTCTATCGCGCGCTCGGCGGCCGCGCCGTCGCCCGCTCCTCGGAGCGCTTCGGGGCCAAGACGCTCGACAAGGTCGCCTACGCCTGGCAGGGCTGAACGCTTCGCGAGAAATTGTTGGCTGTCGTCGCCGGGCTTGGCCCGGCGATCTTGTTTATATGTGACGTCAATCGCCGCTCGGGCCGCTGAAACCGGGTCCGCGATGTCCCAGGATCACCGGCTTGTCGACGCCGCAGCGGAAGCTGCGCGCGTTCGTGTCGGCGATCTTCTGCGCCAGCGCATTGGCGTCGGGATTGGCGCGCGCATCGACATAGCCGACATGGCAGACCGCACCCGGCGCTAGCCGCGTGACCACCAATACCTGGCCACGAATGGCGTCGCCGTTATCGGCGGAGACCGTCGTGCTCCAGCGCATGATGGTCGCAAACGGCCGCGGCTTGCCGGTGCCCTTGACGTAGCGCCACTCGACGGTCTTGCCCTCGCCGTTGAACGCCGCAAGCGTCTGCTGCGCCGCCGGCTCCTTGGCCGCCTTGCGGCCGAAGCTGACATAAATGTGCTGGTCGCCGGCGCTGACATGCACGGCGATGCCGACAAAGCCGGCGCAGCGCCAGTCGCCGTAATCCTCATCGGCCTTGCCGGCGACGTGGCGGCATTTGTCGAGATCGAGCGGCGTATAGGCGCTGGCGATGGATTCCGCCTGCGCGACGCCGGCGGCGAGCGCCGCGCCGACCGTTCCGTACAGCAATCCGCGCATAGTCGGCCCTCGTTCATCCCACGAAACTCGGTCCGATGGGTCGCGCGGCGGCGACCGAAGGTTCATGCCTCACAGTATCGGTTCGGACAGCCCGCGCTGCATGCAGGCCGCGCGCAGCGTGTTCAGCAACAGACAGGCAATCGTCATCGGTCCGACGCCGCCGGGCACCGGCGTCAGCGCGCCCGCGATTTGCGCGGCTTCCGCGAAGGCCACATCGCCGACGATTTTATGTTTGCCGGCTCCGCCGGCGGGGCGCGCTTCACCGGCGTCGCCCGGCACGCGGTTGATGCCGACGTCGATCACCGTCGCGCCCGGCTTGATCCAATCGCCGCGGATCATTTCGGGCTTGCCGATCGCTGCGACCAGCAAGTCGGCGCGCCGGCACACGCCAGGCAGATCGCGGGTCTTGGAATGCGCCACCGTGACGGTCGCGTTCTCCTTGAGCAGCAATTGCGCCACCGGCTTGCCGACGATGTTGGAGCGGCCGACCACCACCGCCTCCAGCCCGGCGAGCGAGGGATGCACGGTCTTGGCCAGGATTACGCAGCCGAGCGGCGTGCAGGGCACCAGCGCCGGCAGGCCGCTGGCCAGACGCCCGACATTGAGCGGATGGAAGCCGTCGACGTCCTTTTGCGGATCGATGGCCGCAATCACTTTCTGCGCGTCGATCTGCGGCGGCAGCGGCAGTTGCACCAGGATGCCGTTGACCGCGTCGTCGGCATTGAGCGCGGCGATCAGCGCCAGCAGCTCGGCTTCGCCGGTTGCGGCCGGCAGCTTGTGGTCGAAGGCGCGCATGCCGGCTTCCGCCACCATCTTCGACTTGGTGCGCACATAGACGCTGCTCGCCGGGTCCTCGCCGACCAGCACCACCGCGATGCCCGGGATGAGATCGTGCGCCGCGCGCAGGCGCGCGACATCGGCGGCGATCTTGCCGCGCAAGGCGGCCGCAGTTGCTTTGCCGTCGATGATGGTTGCGTTCATGTCCTCAGCCTGTTGTCGCCCGCGTCAGCAGGCGATCCAGGGCCCGCTGACGCAGCGCGTGAATGTCAAGTTTAGCGGCATCTGGATGCCCCGCTTTCGCGGGGTCTGACAACCACAAAAATCAAGCGCGGCTGATGCTTGCCGCAAGCTGTTCCAGTCTCGCCACCAGCGTTGGGCCGTGGCCCGCGATGGTCAGTCGCTTGACGCGGGCACTGGCGCCGGCAGCGAGCGTCACGTCGCGTGGTGGGACGCCCAGCGTCTTGGCGATCAACCGGATCAGCGCGCCATTGGCCTCGCCTTCGCTCGGCGCGGCGCGCACACGCGCCTTCAGCACGCTACGGCCGTCGGCCATCTGTTCGATACCGTCGATGGCGTCACGGCCGCCCTTGGGCGTCAGCCGCACGATGAGGGCGACGCCGCCAGCCACTGCTGCCCAGGGCAGTGTCGTCATTTTTGTCGGCGCATGATCTGATCCGAAAACCGGTGCCCATCCCCGATCGGGGTCGAGGACATGCTTGTCGGGATCACGCGCTAGAACACGTAGGGATAGATGTAGCGGACGATGACGTTCTGCAGAAACAGGATGAGCAGGATGAGGATTACCGGCGACACGTCGATGCCGCCGAGATTGGGCAGCAGGTTGCGGATCGGCCGCAGCAGCGGTTCGGTGATGCGGTAGAGGAAGTCGCCGATCATGTGCACCACCTGGTTGCGGGTGTTGACCACATTGAAGGCGACCAGCCAGGACAGCACGGCCGCCGCGATCAGCAGCCAGATGTAGATCTGCAGCACGAGCAGTATGATATCGAGAATTGAGCGCATGGCGGTCCCGTCTGTTCGAAAACGGGCGGAAGGTAGCCGCATCACCGGCCGCGAACAAGCCGACCGGTCGCTGTGCCGGGCTGGGCGGCGCGATCCTTGACAGGCCGGGGGGCTGGTCCTAAATGGCGCCCACTCGCCGCATTTTTATGCGCAACGACAGTGTTTCGTTGTTCCTCGGCGGGGCCGTAGCTCAGTTGGGAGAGCGCCTCGTTCGCAATGAGGAGGTCAGGGGTTCAAATCCCCTCGGCTCCACCATTTAAGTCCTTCAGCAGACGGTCTTTTTAAGGCGATCGAGTTATCAACAGGCTCAGCTATTTCACCTGGGTGACCACAGGGCGACCACCCGTTCGAGCGGTCGAAACGCTAACGAATTTTTCCGTCCAGAAAAAATCGTTATCGCGGCGCCGGCGCGCCGCAGCTCGCCTGCGGCCACCTCACACCGCCGAACGCTGGACCAGTTATTTCCGCTCGAGGTAGCGCTTCTCCAGCATGACGTGGATGCCTTTGCTGCCGTTGACCACCTGGGTCACCCGCAGGTCGGCGGTCACGCTCAGTAGCGCGTATGCTTGATAGCGGTCGAGACCGGCGCGCGCGACGACAAGATCAATCATCTGGCGCAGCGCCAGGACCACGCAGCGGTCGAGGTCAGGGTCGAAAGCCATAGTGATCACGTGCGTCGGCGTCTCGGCCATCGGCCATTCCAGTTTCATGTCGTCGCGCGCGGTCAGCTGGAACGTGCCGACGAGGCCGGTCTCGATGGCGGTGACGCAGACCTCGCCATCGCCCTGCGCCCCGTGCCCGTCGCCGACGGAGAACAGTGCGCCCTCGGTGAACACCGGCAGGTAAAGCGTCGTCCCGGCGACAAGTTCCTTGTTGTCGATATTGCCGCCGTTGCGGCGCGGCGGCGGGGTCGGAATCGTGCCCCAGGCGGCCGGCGGCGCCACCGCCATCACGCCGAAGAACGGCCGCAATGGAACCTCTTGCCCCCACGGCAAATGTCCGGTCATGCGCGCGCGATCAAGCGCGATATGAATCGCGCGGTATTCGGGAAAGTCGTCTGGCAGCGCGCCGGCCAGCGGCCGAATGACGTTGTAGCCCCAGTCGTAGTGCAGCTCGATCGACTCGATGTCGACCTGCAGGACCTGCCCGGGCCTGACGCCGCGGACCGCAACCGGACCGGTGCACATATGGCCAAAGAAGCGCTGCGGTCCATTAGCGGCATGGATTGCCGGCAGCGCCGGCGGGACGATGAACGGCGGCGGCGGCAGCAGATCGGGCGTGCCGGAGACCGACGACATCACGACGCGGTCGCCGCTGTCGACGGTCAGCACCGGCTTGAGCTTGGCATCGAAGAAGCCCCAGTGGACCGTGTCGGGGGCGGCATCGACGCGCGGACAAGCAGCGCGATTGGACATGATTGACTCCTCAAATGACGTCCGATTGAAGAACCCGGCCGCGCTCGGGTCAACCGTGCGGTCGCTAGCCGACCTCGCCGCCAAGGGGCAATTTACTATGATTTAATGCGACCTCATTGACTTAGTTATCTAGCCTTTTTGCCAGGGCGTGATGGAGAAGGTCGATAGACTGGTTTCGCACGATAGGCCGAGTGCTTTGCTTTGCCGCGCCACTGCTCGGCATGGCGATTGGGGTGGACGCGCAATCGGCGTCGTCCGACAACGTCGACTTGCAGCTTGTCTTGGCGGTTGATGTCTCAGGCAGCGTCAATCAAACGCGGTTTGAACAACAGCGAAAAGGCTACGCGGCGGCTTTCCGCAGCCGCCAAGTCCTCGACGCCATCCGCTCCGGGCCGAACCAGGCGATTGCCGTCACCATGGTGCAGTGGACCGGCCCGGACTTACATTTCCAAGTCGTACCGTGGATGCGCGTCGGCGACGCGCAATCGGCGGCGGCATTAGCCGACGCCATTGCCGGCGCGCCGCGTCGTCTATTCGGTGGGGGCACCTCGATCTCCGGGGCGATCGACTACGCGATGACGCTGTGGCGCATGAGCCCGTACCGCGGCGAGCGCCAGGTGATTGACGTATCTGGCGACGGCGCCAATAACCGCGGCCGTGCCGCTTCGCTGGCGCGCGACGAAGCCGTGGCAAGCGGCGTCGGCATCAACGGCCTGCCGATCTTGACGCTGGAGCCCGACCTTGACGATTACTACAAGAACAACGTGATCGGTGGACCCGGCGCATTCGTCATCGCCGTGAAAGGCTACGACGTCTTCGCAACGGCGATCTTGCGGAAGCTGATCACCGAAATCTCGATGAACGCGGGAACGATCCTTTCCGAATGAAGCGCCGGCGGCATTACGCACCTGCCACCCCCACCTGAGCCCGCATTCAGCCAAAAAAGACCTCGCATCAGTCTGCTATCATCGGCGGACGGAGCGGAGCACATGAAAGCAATGACTTGCGTCATTACCGGCGCGACCGGAGGGATCGGGCTTGAGACCGCTAGCCGCAGATGCATTGCCGGAGACTGCAATCTCGCAGATTCTTCCAGATTCAATCTGTGTTCGTACTCTGCGACTCCATCCACGACGATAGAGCGGTCCGACGGCCTTAACTCACCGTGACTATTTCGACGATTGGCCGCTCGCGCCGTTACTGGCGCACCTGAAATCTGGTGGCATTTTCCTCACGCGGCGCTCGATCTCCCGAGCGACTTGTACCAGGAATTGTACCATGCGATCATGATTTCGCCTACGCGCGGCACTCAACCTCTTGGATACGATTTGGTTAGCATCTTGGCCGTAGTCACGGATAAGCCGTTCTGCCTCGTCCTTTACAGCTTTTCGCGACATATGCTTTTGCAAGCAGTCGTGAGCTTGTTACTCCACGACCAACTGCCCTCTCACGCCAATCTTTTCATTTGCGTGGGTTTATAGAGGCCTGCGTCTTTCCCTGTCGAGTGACAGAATTATAGATGATCGTTCGTGTGCCATATTTGCCACAATCAGGGTCGCGCAAATGCTTTAAATTGGCGGTTGGTGTTTATTCTAAAAACTCTATGTTTCTAATACCTTGGTGTTCGGTTAACCCCTCACGCCAAGCAAACTTTTATGACCCCAAAACTTTTTGGCGTCGTTTTTTTTCACGCCGCGAGTAAGCATGAGCAAGTAAGCATGAGCAAGTAAGCATGAGCAAGTAAGCATGAGCAAGTAAGCATGAGCAAGTAAGCATGTTCTTGCGGCGCGCTCCTGCCTCGTTGCTTGAGCTTGTTGACCGAAACTGAGAGCTATACACTCACTGTCTTGCGTCATATTCTTTCGGCTTCGTGCTCGACGCGCGATGGAGCTCAAATCCTGCCGGTTAATTTGCTTTTATCAGCGTACCGCCAAACTCCATTGCAAAAGACGTGGCAATCGTTGCGTCGGCAAAGTACCAACGAATGAATTCTTGATGGTCTTTGCGGCCACCGCGCCCAAGACATGCTTCGAAACCTCGTTCGGTATGAAATGCATGCATCGAATTAAGGCGACTGCCGAGGCCACCCAGGGGCACTGCCACCTCGACGACGTGCGGAAATTTCCGTCTAAAGGCTTTTGAGCTTTGGCGACCCTTTGGCATAGGTCCATTGGCAGCCGTTCACCGAGTGGGATGCAGCAACAGTGTAACCCAAATTAGATTGCCCGGCGCTTTATCTGTGGATGGACTGTCGGCTGTCACGAAACCACAGCCGCTAGAGAATAGAATTATAAGGCAAGCTCCCTCCGGAGGAGGTTACCATGAACTCGTCGATGCTCACCTCAGACCGTGCCATCCACCTCAAGATCGCAATAACCGGGCTGATTGCCGTGCTGTTGATCGCGGTGATTGGAGTTTTGCTCTAACACGCTGGTCGAGGACGACGCGGAAGGGCCGGTAGCAGCCATGTCGGCTGCCACCGATCCTTCATTTGCCGAGCGCCTTGTATGCACTACGAATTATACGGGCCTTTTGTCGGACTTTGGCTACTTCGTCCTGGGTCATCAGGCGTGTGAGTTTAACGTTATGAATTGCGCCGCCGGCTACAGCGACTCCAGTGGTTGCGGCCACCATAGACGGCTCAGGCTCGTCGAAGATCACCATCACGCTGGGGCCTTCGGCACCGGAGCTATACATCGAGATTGATTTGCCGCCCCTAGTTTCAACCAGTTTCTTAACCGCGTCCTCTTTTCCTCAGCGGCGGCGCCTTCTCCCAATATCCTGCGGCAAGCCAACGGGCCAGCGGTGGCAGGAAACGTGGGGCGTCGGCGGCGGCGACCCAGGCTTCGGCGCCGGTGCGGATGGCGGCGATCCAGGCGCGGCGATCGGCGGCGGGACCGTCGGCCCACGAGCGCGCCCAGGTCGCGCGCAAGGCGTTGTAGGCATCGACGTCGGGGTCCAGCACCTCCACCGACACTAAACGCACGGGCGGCTTTTCTAGGGGGTCCCCACTCAATGCGCAGGTGGCCGCGCGCCTCCATTTTTCGCAAGGTGCGCAGCACGGTCGCCTTGTCGGCGCCGAAGGCGCTGGCGATGGTCCGGCAGGACGGCCATGCGGCACCGCCATGGTTCCGGTTGAAATATTGGCTCAGGACGATGCAGACGGCCTCGGTAGCCGGCGGTAATTCGGTGTCCTTGGCGACGGCGGCGAGGAAGGTGAACACCCGCTTGGTGAATTGGCGGGCCGGGTCAAGCTTCGCTTGCTTTGATCTCGCTTTAGGAGTATTGTTATTTTGTCAAACTCCATTCTGGTTAGAAATGCTGGAATCCCACCCGCCCGAGATGATCCCCTCGGGCGGGTTTCTTCGTTTCATGCGGGCGGCGGCGGTGCGCGCGGCGAAGCGAAATGCGGGGGAAGCGGCGCGCCCATTGCGCGCGTCAGAGGCTCAAAAAAGGTTTGGCACTTGGGGTTAGAAAACCTTAATAAACAGCGGAAAATTTTGCGAAGGTTTGGCCGTCTAACGTATTTTACAAAAAAGTAGAAGATGCAAAATCAGCTTTGCCAAAGATTTCGCGTCTGCCCATTCGCCCTCATCCAGGACTCGCACGATTTCCTCAAATTGATGGCCAAGCACCACCAGCTTGGCATCTATCGAAGGTGTTCCTGCTTGCACGGGTGCTGGTGAGAACAGTGGCGCGGCGGCAATACGGCGCGCGTCGCCGATTGTCGCGAGATATGCCAATTTTTCGGCTAGGAAGTAGCTGGAACGGGCGAAGGGAATCGACTCCTAGTATGCAGCTTGGGAAGTTGAAAGGAGGTGGCTCAACGAACGCCCACGGCAGACCTTCCAGTTCGAAACCCCGACAGAAAGATACAACGCCTGTGTTGCGTCGATTGGTTCAGGCGGCAGGGGTAAAGCGGACGTCGATCGCGACCATCGTTCGAACGAATTTTTCTATCCAGAATAATTCGTTATTGCACCAAACCATTGCCTCACCGCCATTTCGCCGCCGCGCCCTTGAAGTTGGCTGCTCGCTAATGATTTTTTTCGAGCGACCATGTGTCGATCTATTTCATTTTCCGAGGTCCTGCGGCTCCAACTTCAGTTTATTCTTGAAACCACGGAAACGAGTTGCCTGGTACGGTGTTGCGCGAAAGCCCGCGCCGGCGCGCCGCCTCGAGTTCGGGCGCCGGCATCCGGTTGCGAAACGAGGGGCTAACAAATCTGGTTGCAGATCTGCGCGCCGCCAGGTCAGAAACGCAGAGGGCAGCCTAATGAGCTATACAAATTTCACCACCGACGGCACGACCGTTACGGTGAGGGTGCCGATTTCGATACGGAGGCGCGGTGGGCGGAAGCTAGTGTTGGCCCCCGACGGCACTGAGGCCATCGCCGCGCCCATCACCCGCCACGCCAAGGCGTACTCAGGATGACGTGGAGTTTCAGTCCAAGAGCTCGATCGTCTGAGCCTCTAGCCCTTTTTGACCCTGACCGACTTGCATCCGCACACGCTGGCCTTCAGCCAGCCCGCTCAGCCCGGCGCGGGCAAGCGCCGTGGCGTGGACGAAGACATCCTTTCCCCCGCCATCCTGCCCGACAAAACCGAATCCCTTGTCGGCCTTGTACATTTTAACGGTACCAATACTTTCGGTGGTCGAGCCTACGACCTGCGAAGCAGTAGCAGGGCGTCGCTCCGCCGGGGCGCTCGGACATGGATAATTTGGCCGAGCTCCGGATGCTCGGTCGTCAGACTTTTGATCGTCGTCATAACCGCTGCGCTTAGGTCCGCGGTCGTAGTCTTTGTAACGGCCCATTCGACGCCCGCTAGATTGCAACAACAACGAATGTCTCGTTTCCTCCGTGAGCTAAGTCAAGAGGGATCTCGCCCTGTGG
>CAWAIV010000019.1:0-133490 GCA_963782145.1 uncultured Pseudomonadota bacterium | reverse complement strand
ATTCCTCTCCCTCTCCGCCAATTCACAGAAAATGCAATAATATCATAAACTTATTATAGTTCGCCGGCTTAACGGCCGTGCTGGCCCGCAATCCTTGGTCCCACCGACCGCGCCTGCACATTCGTGGCGTCGCCTTCGCTCATTTCGACGTCTGGATGAACCCGGCCACGCGCTCGCCGATCATTATGGCCGTCAAGTTTGTATTGGCGCTGACGATGCTCGGCATGACCGACGTATCGGCGATGTGCAGGCCCTCGACCCCGTAGACGGCGCATTGCGCATCGACGACCGCCATCGGGTCGGTTTCGCGGCCGATGGCGCAGGTCGCGCTGGGATGAAACATCGCACCGCTCGCCGCCAGAATCTCCTCGTCCGACAGGCGATGGTTCGATGTGCCGTCGGTGATCAGCCGGCCCGGCCTGATCGTGGCGCCGAGCGCGATACGTCTTAGCCGGCTGGGAGCGGCGAGCACCGCCATCGCCGCCGCCGCTTTCGCCGCACCGCTCACTCCGCTGCCGTTGATCAATTTCAACGGTGGCCGGCGCGGCATGACATAGACCTCGCCGAAGCAGGCGCGCACCGCAGGGTCGAGCAGCAGCTCTTCGGCGCGCCGCGCCGCCATGATCATGCGCGCCGCATCGCGCGGATCGGAGAGCAGGCGTTGTTCCACCTGCGGCGGAACCGTCGGATCGGATGAAAGCAATTTCACGCGCCCGCGCGAAAACGGTTTGTAAAGCGCGGCGGCAACCATGGCCATGCGCGGCCCAAAGGCCTGCGGGCTGACGCGGCCAGTGTAATAATGAAACAGATCGCCGGCCGGACAATCGGGCAGTCCGGAGGAAAAGCGCAAGGCCGAAACGATGTAATGTTGCGCATCCTGCGGCAGCCGTCCGTCCGGTTTCAGCGTCATGGAGAAATGTAATTGCGCATGATTTTGGTAGTTGTGTCCCATGCCGGGCCGATCAGCGACGACTGGAATGTCCAGCGCGCGAAGCTCGTCGGCGGGGCCAAGGCCGGAGCGCAGCAGCAGTGCCGGTGAATAAACAGCGCCACAGGACACGACGACCGCGGGCGCCGCGATCGAAAAAGTCTTGCCATCGCGTTCCGCCAGCACGCCCGAGACCCGATTGCGCTCGAAGGTGATACGCAGCACGCGCGTGTCGGTCATGATCGTCAGATTGGGACGTGCGCGCACCGCGGCGGTGAGATAGCAGCGTGCGCTGGTGGCGCGCTCGTCGTCCTGGCTGAGCGGTACCGCGAAGAAGCCGTCATCGCCCGCGTCGTCGAGTGCCGCGCGAGCGGGCGCGCCGCCGGCGGCGACGCGCTCTTCAATGCGCTTGATATAAAGTGGCCAGACGTCGCGCGGCAGCCGGCGCACGATGTTCGGCCCTTGCGCGTTGCGGCTTGCCGGCGGCGCATCGAGATCGCGGAGCATCGCTTGATAGATAGGCTGCACGTCCTGCCAGCCCCAGTTGCGCGCGCCCATGCGCTCCCATTGCGCGAAGTCGCTGGGCAGTCCGGGCAGGGCGATCATGCCCATGACGCTGGATCCGCCGCCCATCACGCGCGGCTGCAGGAAGGGATCGGGCGGATCGCCGTCACGCAGGCTGGTGGTGAGGCCCGGCCAGAAATAGCTGCTGTTGAAATAGGCCGCCGGAAAGATGTTGCGGATATCGGCGGGAACGCCACCGGGCGGCGTATCCGGCCCGGCTTCGATCAGCAGCACGCGCCGCGACCGCTCTTGCGAAAGCCGGGCGGCCACGACGGCGCCGGCCGAGCCGCCGCCCACAACGATGATGTCAGGCTGGTCCATCGGGGGTCTCGGTTGGTCCTTGCCATGATCGACTAGCACAGCCGTGCCCTCAAGCGGAACGCTCGCCGCAAACAACGGTGCCTCGCGTGATCGACCGTTACCGCGGCCGCGCAAGCGCGGGCTTTCTGGATGCGGTGCGGGCGAGACTGTATATAGTGCGCGTCACGCATAAAATGCCCGGGCATCGTGCTCGGAATGAGGGAGAGAAAACGTGGACGAAACGGCGCCGATACTCGAGGACCTGGTCACCGCCAATCGCATCCTGGCGCATGAAGGGGTGTTGGATTCCTTCGGTCATGTCAGCGCGCGGCATCCGCTGGCGGCGGATCGCTTCCTGCTGTCGCGGGCGCGCGCGCCCGACATGATCCAGGCCGACGACATCATGGAATTCACCTTGGACGGCACCAGCGTCGGACGCGAGCCGGGCAAGCCCTATGCCGAACGCTTCATCCATGCCGCGGTCTACGCGGCGCGACCGGACGTGATGTCGGTCGTGCACAATCACAGCCCGAGCGTCATCCCGTTCAGCGTCACCAGCAAGAAGATGCGCCCGATCATGCACATGTGCGCGCCGATCGGGAATGACATTCCCAACTGGGACATCCGCGACAAGTTCGGCGACAAGACCAACCTGTTGGTGACCGACATGGCGATGGCGCGCGACTTCGCGCAATGTCTTGGCGCGCGCACCGTCGCGCTCATGCGCGGTCACGGCTCAACGGTGGTCGGCCGCAGCCTGCGCGAAGCGGTGTTCACCTCGATCTATATGGAGATCAACGCCGGCCTGCTGATCCAGAGCCTGTCGCTGGGCGACGTCGTCTATCTCTCCGACGGCGAAATCGAGACGATCACCAAAGGGCGCGCTGGCTTCACCATCGAGCGCGGTTGGGAGAACTGGTGCAACCGCGCGGGCCGGCCCTATGTCTCGGGACAATGGAGCACGGGCCAGGGCTTTTCACGCACGGATAAATAAGCGCGACACGGCGCGCTCCCCTCCCCCGCAAAGGGGAGGGAGCAGGCTGAGCCCGTTGCCCGCTCCGACTTCCATTCAAACGGAATGGCCTTTAATGCCCGGTCGCCAGGGCCGCGAGCCGGGCCGGATCGTCGGGCAGGCGGTTGCCGCGCCAGACGACGTGCAGGTCGGGGCGGAGCAGCAGCAAGTCATAGCCGTAGACATCGCGCGGGTGTTCCTCGGCGATATCGAGCACGGTGAACGGCGCGCCATAGCCGGCAAAAGCCGTGGCGAGCGCGCCGGCGTCGGTCTGTGCGCGGGCGAGGCGCAACAGCGTATAGCCCTCGCCGATGCGATCGTGCAGCGCCGTGCCATCGGCGAGCCAAAGATGCGGCAACCGCGCGCCCGGCCAGCTCGTCGGCTCGTATTTCATGAAATTCGGCTCGGGCGCTTCGCCCGGCTCCGGCCAGATGATCGGCGAGCCGGCATAGCGGTAGCCGAGCTCGGCGCCGATCATCTCGTTGCTCTTGCGCTGCTCGACCTCGGCGATACGCGTGAGGTTGGCGCGCGTCGCGGCGCCCTCCGGCGTGTTGTCACGGATATTCGGCTTATAGGCCGCGCGCCAGGCGCGGCGGCCACGCGAGGCATGGGTCGAGGCGGCGACGTTACGGGCGCCGATCTGCCGCCGCTCGAGTTCGTAGGAGGCGAGCAAACCGGGCCCGCCCCAGCCTTGCAGCGTCGCCGCCAGCTTCCACGACAGGTCGACGGCGTCGCCGACGCCGCTGTTCATGCCGAGCCCGCCGGTCGGAATCACCAGATGCACGGCGTCGCCGGCGAGGAAAACGCGGTCGCTGGCGTAACTGTCCGCCAGCATCAGGTTCTGCCGCCATTTGCCGACATAGAGCATCTCGTAGTCGACCGGCATGGCGACGGTTTGCTCGAATGCGGTCTTCATATCCTCGTCGGTTTCGACCACCGCATGCAGCGTGAAATGGCGCGTCGAATCCTGCACGATCAGGAACGTGTTGTGCGCATCGGCGACGTGATAGTGGCGGCCCTTGCCGATGGGAATACGCTCGAACAGGTCGTCGCAACGGTACAGCGCCTGGCGCAGTTCCAGCAGATTGGCTTCGCCCTGCAGCTTGATGCCGAGCTGGCGCCGTACCGTGCTGGCGCCGCCGTCGCAGCCGACGAGATAATCGGCCGCGAGTTGCGTGATGGTGCCGTCGCTGCCCTTGACCTTGGCACGCACCGAGGTGGCGTCCTGCTCGAAGGAAATGAACTCGCATCCAAAACGTACCGACACGCTGGGCAGAGTTTCGGCAACCGACTTGAGCAGCGGCTCCAACGTGTATTGCGAAATGAGCTGGTAGGGCTCCAGCGGCATGGATGCGTCGGTGCAAGCCGCGATCTCCGCCTGTGCCTGCGCGACCGACGGATAGGGCAGGTGCAGAAGCGGCGGTTCGACCAGCGAGGTGACGATGAACACGTCCATCGGCGTTTCGCGCGGGAAGCCCGCATCGCGGACCTTCTGCGCAAGCCCCATGCGCCGATAGATTTCCATGGTGCGGGCGTTGCACCGCTCCATCTTCGGTAGAAATTGCGGTGCCGGCTTTTGTTCCAGGAGAATGCAGCGGATGCCGCGCCGACCGAGATCGATGGCGAGCGTCAAGCCGACGGGTCCGGCGCCGACGATAAGTACTTGTGTGTCCAAACGAGAATTCCGAATTGGGTGGGAAGCCGAGGGTGTCAGTCGAGCTTATGCCATCACTTTAAATGCGAGTTGACCGCCGAGCGTGTCGTCAATCGAGATGGTTTCATGAAGTCAAAACCTTGCCGTCATTCCGTGGCCGGCCGAAGGCCGGAACGCGGAATGACGAAACTGCATTGGCAACCAATCGGAAGCGACGCCGGCTTTATTTCTTTTCCGGCTTTTCTTCGCCGGGCTGGCGGCCGGGCTCGAAACCGCCGACCTCGTGATAGACCACCTTGCTGTCGGATTCGAAGGCGCGCACCGCCGGAATTTGTCCGGGCAGCCCGAGTTCCTGCCAGCGGCTGGCGACTTTGTCGTAGACGCTCTTGCGCAGCGTGGTGCGCTTGGAGAACACGGGCAAGTGGCGATGTTCCATGCAGGCGTTGATCAGCGCCTTGGAACCGTAGGGCCGCTTCTCCGGCGGGTTCTGCGTCGGATCGAGCCAAGTGCTCCAGGTGTTGCGCAGGATATCGATATCGTCGATCGGATTGCAGCGGCTGGCCATAGCCCAGATCACCTGGTCCATGTCGGTGGGGTCGACATCGGCGTCGACCGCGACGATCCACTTGGTGTAATAGGCGCCGCCCGGGCATTGCGCGGCCAGCGCCAGCACCTGCGCGGCGTGGCCGGCGTAGCGCTGCTCCAGGCTGATCACCGTCATGCCGAAGCCGCCGGCCGCCGCCGGGTGCGAATAGACGCCGGCGATGCCGGGAATACCGAGCTTGTCGAGATCGTCCCAAATCTTGGCGGAGCGGATGACCGAGAAGAAGCCGCTCTGCTCGCAGGAGGGATAATCGGCCATCAGCGCATTGGTCAGGACCGGCTTCGAGCGGTAATGGACGCTGGTGATCCTGATCAACGGACAGCCGGCTTCGGGCCGGCCGTAATAGCCAGGGAACTCGCCGAAGGGCCCTTCCGATTTCACTGCATTCAAATCGATGACGCCTTCGATGACCAGTTCGGCATTGGCCGGAATGAGCAGGTCGGTGGTCTTGCCGCGCACGACCGGAATTGGCTGGCCCTTAATGCCGCCGGCGAACTCGTATTCGGAGACGTTCTTGGCGAAGGTCTGCGAGCCGACCATCATGAACAGCGGATCGATGCCCCAGGCGGCGGCAACCTCGATCGGTTTGCCCTGCTGCCAGGCGCGGGTGATGTGCAGCCGCGCGTCCTTGCCGGGCGATAGATAAAGGCCGGATTTGGCGCGGCCCTGCTGCATCATGCGGTAGGTGCCGATATTGAGATAGCCCGTGTCGGGATCGCGGGTGATCACCGCGTCACCGGTTCCCGCGTAGCGGCCGCCGTCGAGCGGCCAGTGCCGCGGGATCGGCAATTGATCGAGATCGATATCCTTGCCGCTAATGCTGTTCTCGAAGATCGGCGCCTTGTCGGCGGCGATTTCCACCGGCGGAATGCGCTGCTTCAGCTTGTTCTTGCAGCGCCGGATTAATTCGACGGTCGGCGTGTCGGCGGGCTCTTCCAGCGTCAGCGCGATGCGTTTGATACTGGGGCCGAGCACGTTCCACAACAGCCGCGCGCCGATCGGACTGTTGTCGAAGTCCTGGGCGCGCTCGAACAGGACCGCTGGGGAGGGTTGCTGCTTGGCGAGCAGATAGGAGATCGCGCTCATCTCCTCGTCGCGATCAACTGGCTGGTCGATGCGCACCAGTTCGCCGATGCGTTCGACCCGATCGAGCCATTCGCGCAGATCCTGGATCGGCGCCTTGTCGGCCGCCGCGGTCGATTTCGTGTCGGGTTTGACAGGTTTGTTCATGGGTCCCAGCCGTGAATTGAGATGAAAAACGACCGCGCTGATGCGGCAATCATCACGACGGCGGTGGCGCCATCGCGGTCGACGGCAATTCTGCCGGTTAAACTCGCTTCTCGACGCTAGGAGGCCGGCACCACGGTTACAACTACCGTTTTTTTTAGAAAGGTATAAGGTTTCCTTATAGCGGCTTGCGGCCCCGGGACAGGCAGATCGTGGATATTCGACAGCTTCGCTATTTCATCGCGGTGGCGCGTTCCGGCAGCCTGACGGCGGCGAGCCAGAGTTTGCGCGTCTCGCAGCCGGCGCTCGGCTATCAAATCAAGAAGCTTGAGGATCTTCTGGAGGTGAACCTGTTCGCGCGCCATTCGCGCGGCGTTGAACTGACCGAAGCGGGATCGAAATTGCTGCGTCATGCCGAGACGATCGTCGCGCGCATTCGCACGGCCGAAGAGGCCATGCGGCCGTTTCAGAAGAAGCTCTCCGGCGAATTATCCATGGGCGTGACGCCGACTTCCGGCCGCGTTCTCGCGCCGGACATCTTTTCGATCTGCACCGAGCAGACACGGCTGCATATCGCGGTTCACCAGGCGATGAGCCATGATCTGCTGCGCCGGGTCGAGACGGGAAGGCTCGACATGGCATTTTGTTACGACGCGACCGACGCCAAAAAAGTAAACGCGTTGCGGCTTTACCGAGAACGGCTGTGTCTCATCGGACCGCCCGGCATCGTGGATTTAAACGAGCCCATTTCCTTCGACCGGCTGCGCCAGTATCCGTTGCTGCTGGATAACCGTTTCCAGGTCATTCGCCAGCGTGTCGAGCGCGTCGCCCGCCAACGGGGGATCAAGCTCAACGTTACGCTCGAGGTTGAGCCGATCAATTTGAAGCGCGAAATGATCATTCGCAATCGCTGCTGTACCGTCGTGCCTTATGGTCTTTTTCTCGATGAAATCCGCGCCAAGCAGCTTAACGCGCGCGAGATCGCAAGGCCCGCGCTGGTACAGTCGCTGCACCTCATATTCCGCCGCAATATGAATTCGGCGATCGAAGAATTTATGGTGTCGATCGCCAAGGCCACGGTGGCCAAGAAGATCGCCGAGGGAGCCCTCCGCTGGGAGAGCCCGTGAGTTTCCGCGAGCCGTATGCCTTTGGTCGACCCGGCCTAATGCGGCTTGACGCCGGCGCGGCGGACGACCTCGCCCCAGATCTGTGTTTGCTCCTTGATGTAGGCTGAAGCTTGGGCGGTGCTGCCGCCGACTGGCTGCAAATCGAGTTTGGCAAAACGGGCGGTGACGGCAGGGCTCTTGAGGGCCGCGTTGACGGCGGCATTGAGCTTGGCCACGATCGCCGGCGGCGTCTTCGGCGGCGCGACGATCGAGTTCCAGGTGACCGAGTTGAAATTGGCGATGCCGAGCTCGCCGAAGGTCGGAATATCCGGCAGGGCGGGGATGCGCTTCTCGGTGGCCACCGCCAGGATGCGAGCCTCCCCGCCTTTGTGGAACCTCGCCGCCGAGGCCAGCTCCATGAAGATCATATCGACATGGCCGCCGATCAGATCGTTGAGCGCTGGCGCCGTCCCTTTGTAGGGAACGTGTACGAGCTTGGTTCCGGTGAGTTGCTCGAACAGCGCGGCGGTCAAATGCGACGTGGTGCCGATGCCCTGCGAGGCATAATTGATCTTGCCGGGATTGGCTTTGGCGTAGGCGATGAATTCCGCGGCGGTCTTGGCCGGGAAATCCTTGCGCACCAACAATACGTTGGCAATCGACGTCATGATGACGATCGGCTCGAATTTCTTCGGGTCGAACGACATCCGCTTGTAGAGCAGCGG
Organism: uncultured Pseudomonadota bacterium; assembly: GCA_963782145.1. GTDB lineage: Bacteria > Pseudomonadota > Alphaproteobacteria > Rhizobiales > Xanthobacteraceae > Pseudolabrys. The sequence continues at coordinate 125,370 of CAWAIV010000019.1, read as the reverse complement.
ATTGACCGTGATCGGCGAGGGTTGCGAGGCCAGCAGCGTGTAACCGTCCGGCTTTGAGGTGAATACGCGTTCGGCGCCGATATTGCCGGCGGCGCCGGCAATATTTTCAATGACCACCGGCTGACCGAGCTGCTGGTGCAGCCCTTCGGCGACGATGCGCGTCACCGTGTCGACGCCGCCGCCGGCCGGAACGCAAACGATGATCTTGATCGGACGATTTGGATAAGTCGCGCTCACGTCCTGCGCATTGGCGGCCGAGCCAAGGATCAGGAATGTGGCAATCAAGGCAAGCGCGTGACGCATATGTCCCTCCCGTCGCGGCCCGGTCGCTCCGGGCAACGCACATCACCTCAGGCCTATCCGGCATGGCTACAGCGATTGCAATCCGGAGATCGGCATTTCCATCCCGTCACGCGCTATATGCAATGTGCATCAGCGCGCTTTTGTTTTTTCGCCCATGCCTTCCAGCATCCAGGAGAACATCTCCTTAGTCTTTCGCGCGGTTTCCGGCAGTGGCATGTTCACGATCGGATAGCGGTCCTTCCAATGGAACGGGCGGCAGGCGTCGATGATGGCGCGGCTATTGGTGAAGTCGCCTTTTTCCTTGCGTTCGGGATCGATCGACGGGTCGAGCGGCGTCGACCAGGCGTTGCGGATGAAGTCGATCGAGGTCACCGGATCGGAGCGCGAGCACACCGCCCACATCAGCTCCTCGAGATTGGACACGTCGATATCGTCGTCGCACACCACCACATATTTGCCGGCATAGGCCGCCGAGCGGCACATGGCGGCGAGGTGGCCGGCCTGCCGGGCATGACCCGGATAGCGCTGCTTGATCGACACCGCGGTGAGCTGGCGCGAGCCGCCGGCCTCGTGGCACCAGGTGGCGACCACGTCGGGCAGGCCGGTGCGCTTGAGTTCCTGTTTGAGCAGCGCCGAACGCATCACCGCGCGGTAGCGCGCCTGCTCCTCCGGCGGCCGTTGCGGCGGGCAGCCGAGAATGATCGGGTCGTTGCGGTGATAGATGGCCTTGATGTCGAGCACCGGTTCGCTGCGCATCTTGGAGCCGTAATAGCCGGTCCATTCGCCGAACGGTCCTTCCGGCGCCATGTTGCCCGGCATCACGAAGCCCTCGATGGCGATCTCGGCATTGGCCGGGATCGGCAGGCCGGTATGCTTGCCGATGACCACCTTTTGCGGCCGTCCGCGATAGGCGCCGGCGATTTCGTATTCGCAGGTGCCGTAGGGAACTTCGGTGCATGCCATCAGGAAGGTGAGCGGGTCGCCGCCGATGACGATGCAGACCGGCATCGGCTGGTTGAGTGTCGCGTACTTGTCGCGATGGATGCGGCCGTGCTTGCCGGGCGAGATGTAGAAGCCGAGCCGCTTGGCGTCCTGGATCATGACGCGGTAGGTGCCGCAATTGACCCAGTTTTCGTCCGGGTCGCGGGTGACGTTGAAGCTGCCGGTGCCGATATAACGGCGGCCCTCGTCGCGGTCGTGCCAGACCGGCGTGGGGAAGCGCGTGACGTCGACGGCGTCGCCCTCGATCACGTTCTCCATGATCGGGCCGGTCTCCACCACCTGATAGGGCAGCGGCTTGTCGGAAATCTTCTGGAAGTCGGCGAGGAAGGATTCCGACAGCTCGATCTTGTTGAGATCGGGCGAGAAACCCAGCGTCATGTTCTGCCGCCGGCCGCCGAAGAAATTGGTGAGTACCCGGAACCCTTTCGGATAGCCCGGGATATTGTCGAACAGCGCCACCGGCGCCTTGGCGTCGTGTTGCAGCAGCTCCGCCGCCATGCCGATGTCTTCCTCCCAGGAATAACCATTGGCGCGGACCAGTTCGCCGAGCTTGTCCGCTTCCACGATCCATTCGCGCAGGTCGTCATAGGCCACACGCGCTTGACGATTGTCGGTGAAGGCAATGTTCATGAGTGCTCTCTCACGGGCTGGGGCATGGCCTGGCTCGGGCCGGAATGCGGCCAAGCTTAGACATCTAAGTTAAGCCTCATCATCGTCGCGCCCCTGTCCTTGACTTACATCAAGGTCGCGACGGCTTTGTCGTTAGGCGTTTGAACGCGCGAGCGAAAAACACCGTTCGGCGCACGCCGCACCGATCAGGCGCCATGCCCCGCGACGCGCCGTAGCTGCCTGCGGGCTTGGACGCGCGCATTCGCGTGTTATGCTGCAGCCGCGTCACCGAGGCCCTCGTAAACCTGCGCAACGGCTCCAGAAAGAATGATGGCGACCGGCAGATCGGGCTTCTCGGTCCTATGCGGCGCGGCGATGGCCGCGCCAGTCGGCCGGCCTGGGTCGAGAACCGGCCAGGGCCTGGCGGCTCACGCCGGTCGAGGGCTTTGATATGCCGTCCATTGCCGACGTCACCGCTTGGCATGGCGGGCTCATGGTCTTTGCCTGGGTGGTCTTGATGCCGGCAGCCTTGATCGTGTCGCGGTTTTACAAGATCACCCCCGGCCAGGACTGGCCGCGTCAGCTCGATAATCCGTTTTGGTTCGTCAATCATCGGCGGCTCGGCTATGCGATCATGCTGGCCACCCTTCTCGCCGTCGCGCTCGTCGTTTGGGGCGAGGGTGGCGTGATCCTGTGGCAAAGCCATCACGCCGTCGCCGGTTGGCTCGTTACCATCCTCGGCGGATTTCAGATCGTGGGCTCGCTGCTGCGCGGCACGCACGGCGGTCCCATGAATCCGTTCACGCGCCAACTCCGCCCGCCGGAACAATGGCCCGGCGATCACTTCAGCTTCACCCGGCGCCGCATCGTCTTTGAATATTCACATAAGATCGTCGGTTATATTCTCATCCCGCTGTGTCTGTGGACGGTCGGCGGCGGTCTCGCGGCGGTTGCTGCGCCGCGGTGGCTATGGATCTTGGTCGGGGCCTGGACGATCGTCTGCGTCGGCATCTTCGGTCGCCTGCAGCGCCAGGGAAGATGTGTCGACACCTATCAGGCGATTTGGGGAGCGGACGAAAGCTTGCCCGGCAATCGGCGCCGGCCGATCGGCTGGGGTATTCGACGCATGCGCGGCCCGTGATCGACATGCGCGCGGGTGCGGCCGTCTCCGCCGTTGCTTGACAAGCCACCAAGCGCGTCTCAAAATTGAACATGTTCAATAATTTCGCTCAACGGGAGCGGCCATCAACCAAGAGCCAAAAGCCAAGAGCCGGCTGACCAGGACAAGGTGCTGCTTCCCGAAATGACGATAGATCGCTGAGAAACTGGCTTTGGCGCGCGCGCCGGCCACACCGAGGGACATCGCGATGACGAAATTCGGAATCGGACAATCGGTGCGGCGCGTCGAGGATCAACGTTTCCTCACCGGCAGCGGGACGTTCGTGAGCGACGTTTCATTGCCGCGACAGTGCTACGGCGTCAGCCTGTTGTCGCCGCATGCCCATGCCAAAATCATCAAGATCGACACGGCGGCGGCGCGGGCCGCGCCCGGCGTCGTCTGCGTCCTCACCGGCGCCGACGCCAATGCCGATGGCATCGGCGGCATCCCGCCCCATTTCATGCCGAAGGCCTGGGGCGGACCCGATGCCTTCGCCACCGTTCGACCCCTCCTACTTGCCGACCGGGTCCGCTGCGTCGGCGATCGCGTCGCTTTCGTGGTGGCCGAGACGGAAGAGCAGGCGCGCGACGCCGCCGAACTGGTGCAGGTCGATTACGAGCCGCTGCCCGCGGTCATCAGTGTGGAAGACGCCATCAAGCCGTCCGCGGCACCGATATGGAACGACTGCCCGGGCGGCAATATTGGCGTGACCATCGCCTTCTCCGACAAGGCCGCGACCGACGCCGCTTTCGCCGCCGCCAAGCACGTCGTCAAACTGCGCCTGGTGAACAATCGCGTCAGCGCCAATGCGATCGAACCGCGCGTCGCGCTTGGCCATTACGAGGCGGCATCGGGGGATTACACGCTCTATACGACGTCGCAGGATCCGCATGGCGTCCGCACCGTGCTCGCGCGAGCCATCCTCAACGTGGCCGAAACCAAGATCCGCGTGATCGCGCCCGATGTCGGCGGCGGTTTCGGCATGAAGAGCAACATCTACCCCGACGATGCCTTGGTGCTATGGGCCTCGCGGCGCTGCGGGCGTCCGGTCAAGTGGACGGCCACGCGAACGGAGAGCCTGCAGACCGACACGCACGGCCGCGACCAGGTTATCGACGGCGAGCTCGCTCTCGACGACACCGGCAAAATTCTCGGCATCCGTGCCCGCGCCTATCAGTCGTTGGGCGCCTACTGGTGGGCCGCCATCACGGCCCCGCTCTATTTTTCGTTGATGATGATCCCGAGCGCCTATGACGTGCAGGCCATCGACGTCAGCACCAGCGCGGTGTTCACCAATACCGCGCCGACATCCGTCTATCGCGGCGCCGGCCGGCCGGAAGCGATCTATTTCATCGAACGCATGATCGATCACGCCGCCCATGTCACCGGCATCGACCGGGTCGAATTGCGTCGTCGCAATCTCATCAAGCCGGATGCGCTGCCCTACCACACGCCGACGCACCAGAATTACGACAGCGGCGAATTTGAGCGGCTCATGGATCGATGCCTCAAGCTCGCGGATTGGGACGGCTTCGCGCAACGAAAGGCCAACAGCGCCAAACGCGGCAAGCTGCGCGGCCGCGCCGTTACCCCCTATATCGAAATCGCCGGCGTCTTCAACGAACGCATGGAGCTTCGCTTCGATCCCAGCGGCGCGCTCTCGATCGTCGCCGGCACGCATTCGCACGGTCAGGGCCATGCAACGGCTTTTGCGCAGCTTGTTTCCGAATGGCTGGGCGTGCCGTTCGAAACCATTCGCTACATCCAAGGCGATACGGAAAAGGTTTCCTTCGGACGCGGATCGTTCGCCGCGCGCAGCTCGATGATCGGCGGCTGCGCGCTGCGCTTTGCCGCCGATGCGATCATCGCCAAAGCCAAGCCGATGGCGGGCGCGATCCTCGAAGCCGCGGTTCAGGATGTCGAATTCGCCAACGGACAATTCAGCGTCGTCGGCACCGACAAGAAGATCGCGCTGACCGATGTCGCCAAGGCTTTCTATGCGCCCGCCGGACCGGTGATCCAATTTGGCCTGGGCCTCGATGGCGCCGGTTCGTATTCGGGCGTGCCGGGTGGCGCGCCGAACTACCCCAACGGATGCCAGATCTGCGAAGTCGAGGTCGATCCGGACACTGGCGCGGTCACGCTGATTGGCTTTACCGCGGTGGACGATCTCGGACGCGTGATCAATCCGCTGATCTGCGAAGGTCAGATTCACGGCGGCATCGCGCAAGGCATCGGCCAGGCGCTGCTGGAGAACGTTGCCTATGACCCGCAAACGGGCCAGCTCTTGTCCGGCAGTTTCATGGATTACGCCATGCCCCGGGCCGAGCATTGCCCGAATGTGGCGTCCGAATTGGTGGAAATCCCGGCGCGGACCAATCCGCTTGGCATCAAGGGCATCGGCGAGTTGGGCACCATCGGCGCGCCGCCGACCGTCGTGAACGCCGTGATCGACGCCTTGCGCCCATTAAACGTGGGCCATCTGGACATGCCGCTGACGCCAAACCGGGTATGGCAGGCGATCCAGGCGTCAAGACCATCGGCCACGGCCTGAATGGCCGTATGAGGGCTTAAGTCCGCGGCAGGTACGTCCGCCAAAACCGCTGCCAATAGATGCCGAACCAAACCGTGTAACGCTCGGGATGGGCTTCGATGTCGCGGGCGATCTCTTCCGGATCGCGCCAGGTCCAGGCCATCACTTCGCTCGGGTCGGGCTGCGGCGCGCCTTCGAAGCGGCCGCCGAATACGTGCACCACCTCGTTCTCGATCAGCCCGCTCGATACCTGCGCGTTGTAGCCGGTCAGGAACAGATGCGTCAGTTCGCAGCTAAATCCCATCTCTTCGTTGATGCGCCGGCGCGCCGCCGCCTCGACCGGTTCGCCCGGTCGCGGATGGCTGCAGCAGGTATTGGTCCACAATCCGCCGGAATGATATTTGCCCAAGGCGCGTTGCTGCAGCAGGAAGCGGCCGGCGGCGTCGCAGATGAAGATGGAAAAGGCGCGGTGGCGGAAGCCATGACGGTGTGCGTCGAGCTTTTCCATGGTGCCGATCGGACGGTCGTCGGCATCGACCAGGACCACGCTTTCGGCGGCGCCTGTTTCGTCTGCAGGAACCGGCTGACTTGAAAACGACATGTGGGGCGGTCTCGATGTCCTCTGACGGCGGGATCAGTCGTTGTCGCCGCCGGCGACGGCTGCCGGGCGCGGTCGGGCGAGATATTCCATGCGCCCGTCCCAGCGCTTGGCAAACGGCGCGGCGATGCCGAATTGATCGAGCACGCGCGCCACGATGTGGTCGACGATATCCTCTATCGAGCGTGGATGATTGTAGAAGGCCGGTACCGGCGGCAGCATGGCCACGCCCATACGCGACAGCTTGAGCATGTTTTCGATGTGCACTTCCGACAGCGGCGTTTCGCGCGGCACCAGCACCAGCTTCCGCCGCTCCTTGAGAATGACGTCGGCGGCGCGGTGGATCAGGTGCTCGCCGTAACCGTGCGCGATGCCGGCGAGGGTGCGCATCGAGCAGGGAATGATGACCATGCCTTCGGTGAGGAAGGAGCCGGACGACACCGCGGCGCCCATGTCGCTCAAGGTGTAATGGACGCTCGCCAGCGCCATCACCTGGTCCATGGTGTAGCGCGTCTCATGCTTGATCGTGCGCTCGGCCCATTTCGACACGATGAGATGCGATTCGACGTCGCACTCCTTGAGCGCCTCCAAGAGCCGGATGCCGAAAATGGCGCCCGTTGCACCGGTCAGGCCGACGATAAGACGCCGCATTAAAGCTCTCCTTCCAGTCCCTTATTCCAGGCCTTGTTCCGGGCCATGGTCCGAGCCTTTGTCCGAGCCTTGGCCCGTTCAAGGGGGCGAGATTAATCGCAAAACCGTCGCCAATGCGAGCGATTCCTTGCGCCAGGGTTGACGGCGGCTGCGGCTCCGGCGGCCGGCGCGGCGGCGCCGGCCCGGCTAAGGCGCTGGCCGACCGCCGGTTTTCGGCCGCGGCGCACGTGGGGCAACGAACCCCTTGTCAAAATACTTAGAGGTCTAATATCATAGCGGACCGCGCGGGCGGTCAATGAGCTTGCCGCGCGAACGGGAGGAGAGGCGCCATGCAACAAGCAGTCCGCAAATCAGAGCTTGAACCCAATAGCGGCGCCGCCGCCGATTTGCGCCAGGCGCTCGAATGGCTCAAGGCGCAAGGCGACCTGATCGAGACCGACAAGCCGGTCGATCCTGACCTCGAGGTCACTGGCTTGCAGAAGCACATGGATGGCGGCTGCCCGGTCCTGTTCAACAACGTCAAGGGCAAGCCGAACCATCGCGTCATCACCAATCTGTTCGGCGACATGAACGTCATCAACAAGATGTTCGGTTGGAAAAGCGATCACGAGCGCACGCGCAAGATCGCGCAGGCGTTCCGCAAGCCGCTCAAGCCCGAGATCATCCCGCAGGACCAGGCGCCGGTGCAGGAGCACGTCATCCTCAACCCGGACGACGTCAACCAGTACATGGTGCCGATCCGCCATACCACCTACGAGAAGGAATTGACCGTCGGCTCCGGCATCCGCTGCATCAGCTTCGACCAGTTCGATGGCGGCACCGATCTCGGCTACAACCGCATGAATTTCCGCTGGGGCAATGTCGGCACCTTCCAGATTTCGCCCGGCTCGCACATGTGGCAGGTCGCCAACAAATATTACAAGGACGACCAGCCGATTCCGCTGACCATGTGCTTCGGCGTGCCGCCGGCCTGCACCTTGCTCGCCGGCGCCGGCTTCGACTACGCCATCCTGCCCATGGGCTGCGACGAGATCGGCATTGCCGGCGCGGTGCAGGGGCGGCCGATCCGCATGGTGAAATGCCGTACCATCGATGCCTATACGCTGGCCGATGCCGAGCTGGTGCTGGAAGGCTATATCCATCCGCGCGACCGCCGCTTCGAGACCAAGGAATCGGAAGACGCCGGCGTGCAGGGCCGCTACCATTTTCACCCGGAATGGGCGGGCTATATGGGCAAGGCCTACAAGGCGCCGACCTTCCACGTCACCGCCGTGACCATGCGCAAGCCGGAGACCAAGCCGATCATCTTTGCGCTCGGCGTGCACACGCTCGACGACCACAACATCGACACCACGGTGCGCGAGGCGGCGATCTTCGAACTGTGCGAGCGGCTGCAGCCCGGCATCGTGCAGGACGTGGTCATCCCCTATTGCATGACCGACTGGGGCGGCTGCGTGATCCAGGTGAAGAAACGCCACCAGATCGACGAAGGCTGGCAGCGCAACTTCCTCGGCGCCGCCTTGAGCTGCTCGCAGGGCATGCGGTTCGCCGTCGCGGTGAGCGAGGACACCGATCCCTATTCGATGGACGACATCATGTGGTGTCTGACCACGCGGGTGAACCCGCGCACCGACATCCTCAACCCGATCCCCGGCGGGCGCGGGCAGACCTTCATGCCGGCCGAGCGCATGACCGCCGGCGACAAGCAGTGGACGGCGTCGAACACCCAGTTCGAGGGCGGCATGGGCATCGATGCCACGGTCCCGTTCGGCTACGAGAGCGATTTCCTGCGCCCGGTCTATCCGGTCGACCGGGTCAAGCCGGAAGACTTCTTCACCGCCAAGGATATCGAAAACGCGCGCTCGCGCATGGTCGGCTGGGTGCATTCGCTGGCGCGCACCGGCCGCTGAACCGTTGCCCCGGAGGGAGCGGTACGCTCCATGCTGGAAAAAGCGGATGGGGGACCAAGTCCGGGGCCAAGTCCGGAGCCGAGACTGCTGCGGCGCTGGATCGACGCTGCGGCCGAGCGCGATCCGGGCAAGGATTTCATTGTCAGCGTCGACGATGGGCGCCGCATCACCTATGCGCAGCTGCAGCGGCTGACGCGGCAGATCGGCGCCTTCCTGGCCGCGCGCGGGGTCGCCACCAACGACCGCGTGGCGCTGCTCGCCAACAATTCAATCGAACATCTGGCCTGCTACATCGGCGTGATGGCCTATGGCGCGACGATCTGCACCATCCACGTCGAGATGAACCATCACCACCTGGCGCAAATCCTTCCCGCCCTGAAGCCGGCCTTCGTCGTCTATGAGGCCGGACTGGGGCTCGAGCCGGTGTTGGCCGACCTGCCGCTGCCGCGTCTCGCGCTGGGCGCGTGGGACCGTGATGCGGGGGAGGGGTTCTACGCGGCGGTTACCCGTCATGAGCCTGCCGACACTAGCCTTCCCAGCGGACCGCGCGACGATGCCTGCATCCTGTTCACCTCGGGCACCAGCGCGCGGCCCAAGGGCGTGGTGCTGACCTTCCGCGAGCTATTGGCCAATGTGGAGCCGACCGCGGCCGGGTTCGGCATGACCCGCGACGATCGCATCTACGATTTCCGTTCCTACAATTGGTGCTCCGCGCAGGTGCTCAGCGCCTTGGCGCCGCTCTGTCGCGGCGCCACGCTGATCATGGCGCGGAAATTCTCGCGCAGCCGCTTCTTCCAGCACATCGCCGAGCATCGCGCGACGATGTCCGCCGGCAATCCGACCACGATCAACATGCTGCTCAACGGCGACGACGCGGTCGATACCGACGCCATCGCCAGCCTGCGTTTCGTGATCTCGAGTTCGGCGCCGCTGGTGCAGGAAGACTGGCAACGCTTCGAGCGCCGCTTCGGCGTTCCGGTTGCCCAGAGCTATGGCTGCAGCGAGATCGGCTGGATCGCGGCCATCCCGGGAGCGGACCGCCATTTCGGCACTGTCGGCAAACCGCTGCCCTATCATCAACTCGCCATCGTCGATGCCACCGGCCGGCCGCTCGGCGCCGGCGCTGTCGGTCATATCGAAGTCGGCGGCTTTGCCGACAACGCGTATCGCTATTTGGCGGAAGACGGGACGATCCACGCCAACAGCCGCGGCCGTTTCCGCACTGGCGATGTCGGCTTTCTCGACGCCGACGGCTATCTCCATGTCGTCGGCCGCGAGAAGGAGCTGATCATCCGCGGTGGCGTCAATATTTCGCCGCTGGAAATCGACAGCATCCTGATGCGCCGCTCCGAGCTCGTCGAAGTGGCGACCATCGGTGTGCCGCACCGCACCTATGGCGAGGAAGTGGTGAGCTATGTCGTCGCCCGCGCGGGGACGCGCGTCGATGTCGAGGAACTGCTGCATTACTGCGGCGAGGTCTTGCCGGCCTTCAAGGTGCCGCGGCAGATCGTGCTCAGCGAGACCCTGCCGAAAACCGCGCGCGGCAAGCTCGACCGCAAAGCGTTGGTGGCTGAATGGAACAGCCGGCACAGCGCCGCCGGCGCGCCTGAGTAACGAACAGGTCCCGTCCGCCGGTCAGGACGTCTTGCGTGCGCGCCGTGTCTTCGAACTTGCGGCGACAAGCAAGGCGATTTCGCGCGTCGAGGGGATGCGCCGCTTGGCCGAGGCCGACTTCACCTCGTCGCGCGCCAGGTTCTCGATGATCGCCAGCAACATCCGGCGGGCGATGGCGATGTCGGCCGGCTTGACGCCGCGCACGGCGATTTCGTTGACCTCCTCCGCCAGCGGCACCAGCTTGGCCTTGAGCAGCCGGCCTTTCGGCGTCAGGAACACGAACATCTTCTTGCGGTTGCCGGCCAATTGCCGCCGCGTCACCAGGCCGAGCTTTTCCATCGATTTGAGCGCGGCAAACGTGGTCGGCTCCATGACGCCGGCCTCTTCGCTGAGCTCGCGTTGGGTGAGGCCGTCCTTGTCCCAGAGGATGCGCAGGAAGCTCCAATGCCCGAGCGACACCGCATGTTCGGTCAGTCGCATCTGCAGGGCGCGGAGCAAAGCGCGCGTGGCGTCCTTGACCAGATGAGCAAGACGATCGTTGGGGACGGCCTCACGCCAATGCCGAAGGATCGTCTGCGTATTGTCGGCGGTCGGCGCTTTCTTCTTCTGGCTCACGTTCACAGCACCCCGTTTCGCGTGCATTGTTGCGATGCGGCATCGGCAATGCAAGCCGGTTTCCCGCTTGTTGCCCGCTTGCCGCTGCAAGCGCACGGGAACGGCAAGCTGCTTGATTTTTGTCAACGGAGCAATGCGGCCGCGCCCCTAAGGTGATGGGCATCAATTTAAGATGGCGGACCCTATCTAGCCGCCAGCGCGCGCGATCAAACCCAGGCCGAGCCGAGGTTCTGATATGGCGGCAATTCTTGGCAGCGAAACGCATCGTCTGAAGGCCGACGTCGCGGTCATTGGCGGCGGCACCGCCGGGCTCAACACGGCGCTGGCCGCGGCCGAGGCGGGCGCCGACGTGCTGATCGTCGACAAGGCGCACATCCAGCGCAGCGGCGCGATCGCCGGCGGCATCGACCACTTCTTCGCCTATCTCGACACCGGCCCGAGCTGGGACACCCGCGATGCCTATCTCGGCTGGGTCTCCAAGGTCGCGCGCGGCGCCGCCAATATCAAGATCCACGAGAAGGTGTTCTGCGACGAGCTGACGGCGGCGATGGCGCGCATCGAGAAGATGGGCGTGTCGCTGCACCAGCCGGACGGCACGATCCTGCGCACCCAGGCGCTCGGGCAGCCGGGTCCTATCGCCATCAATTTCGACGGCAAGTTCCTCAAGCCGAAGATGGCCTTCGCGGTGAAGAAGAAGCACATCCGCACGATCAATCGCGTGCAGGTGACGAACCTCTATTTGCATAATGGCGACTTCGCCGGCTTTGCCGGCTACGACATCCGCAACGGCGATTTCTATGAGATCGAGGCCAAGGCGGCGGTCATTGCCACCGGCAATACCAACCGCATGTTCAAGAGCCAGACCGGCAATCCGTTCAATCTCTGGTATTGCCCGGCCAACACCGGCGATCTGCACCGCGCTGCCTTCGACGCCGGCGTTGAGCTCGCCAATGTCGAATATGTGCGGCTGACCATCGTGCCCAAGGGCTTCAGCGCGCCCGGCTTCAACGCCTTCTTCGGCATGGGCGGCAAGTTCGTCAACGGTCTCGGCCAGGAGTTCATGCAGAACTATCACCCGATGGGTGACAAGGCGCCGCGCAACATGATGGTCTGGGGCGCGCTGCAGGAAGTACGCGCCGGGCGCGGGCCGATCTATGTCGACGTGCGTCATCTCTCGGCCAAGGACCTCGCCCACCTGTTTTCGACGCTCGGCATCGACAAGGATACGTTGCCGGAATTCCTCAGGGCCAAGGGCTATGATCGCGAGGGCACGCTGATCGAGCTCACGGTGTCGGAGCCGATGCAGGCGCGGCCGTCCGAACTGTGCGGCAGCGGCATCAAGATCGACGAGACCTGCGCCTCCAACGTGCCGGGCCTGTTCGCCGCCGGCGATGCCTCCGACCAGATGGGTTGCCTGCACATGTGCATGGCCGGCGGTTTTGCCGCCGGCAAGCATGCCGCCCGCTACGCCGCCAAGGTCGGTCGCAACGCCCCGCTCGATGCCAAAGTGCTCGAAGACGAACGCGCCCGCGTGTTCGCGCCGCTGCTGCGCAAGTCCGGCATCGCCGCCGGCGAGTTCGAGAACATCGTGCGCATCGTCGCCACCGACCACTTCGGGCCCTACAAGAGCGAGGTCAGCCTGACCGGGGCGATCGCCAAGCTCAATGGGCTCGATCGCTACCGCGACGACCTGAAAGCCGACAACCTGCACGAACTGATGCGTTGCCACGAGGCGATGAACATCCAGTCGGTGGCCAAGATCGTCGCCCACGCGGCGCTGGCGCGCAAAGAATCCCGCTTCGTCCCCTATCATTATCGCTCCGACTATCCGGAGACCGACGAGGACATGTGCGGGCTGGTGGTGGTGCGCAAGGATGGGGAGGCCGGCGTCGCCACCCGCTTCGAGCGCCTGCACTACGACGCCTGAGCAAAGGGATCGGCCCATGACCGCCGTGATCGACAAGGGCAAGTGCAACGGCTGCGAGCTGTGCGCGCTCTATTGCCCGCTTGACGTCATTCATATGGAAGACGGCATTGCGGTGATCCGCTACCCGGACGAATGCTGGCATTGCGGCGCCTGCCGCCAGGATTGCGCGCACGACGCCATCACCTTCAAGTTCGCGCCGGCCATGCTGGGAATTTGAGCGCGCGCACGCTGGTCGTGCGCGCCCCACGCCTCAAGAATGCAAGGGAGACTGCATAAGAACCAAGGGGGGACTCAATGACTTTGCGTTGCAAGACCGTTCTTGCCGCCGGCATCACGGCGGCCGCAATCGTTTTTGCCGCGCCGGCTTCGGCGCAGATGTACGGCTTCGGCACTGGTAAGCAGGGCTCCTTCACCTATTCGGCCGCCGCCGCGATCGCCAAGGTCGCGGCCGACAAGGGCATGAGCCTGCGGCTGAAGCCGTTCGGCGGCCAAAGCGCCTTTGTCCCCGGGATCAATGCCGGCGAAATACAGTATGGCATCGCCAACGAGCTGGAGACCCATTACGCCGTCACCGGCGAGGCGATCTACAAGGGCAAGCCGCAGAAGAACCTGCGTGTCCTCGCGGTGCTTACGCCGCTCTATAGCGAGATGTTCGTCCGCAAAGATGCCGCCATCAAGACCGCCGCCGATCTCAAGGGCAAGCGCGTGGCGACGGGCTATTTCAGTCAGAAGGTTCTCAACGTCCTCACCCAGGGCGTGCTCGCCAATGGCGGCCTGAGCCTTAAGGACATCCAGCAGGTTCCGGTGCCGAACGTGGTCAGCGGCGCCAGCGAATTCGAGCAGGGCAAGGCGGACGCCTTCATGTTCGCGATCGGCTCCGGCAAGGTCGCGGAAGTCGACGCCAAAGTCGGCGGCGTTCGCGTATTGCCGATCGATCCAGCGCCGGCGGCGATGGAGCGCATGCGCAAGTTCATCCCGGTCGCCTATGCCAGCCAGATTGCTCCCGGCAAGGGCCGCCTCGGTGTCGCCGCGCCGACCTGGGTCTACGTCATCGACTTCCTCGTCCTGGTCAACAAGGACGTGCCGGACGCGGAGGCCTACAAGCTCGTGAAAATCATGCACGACAACAAGGTCGGAATGGCCGCGGGCTTCGGTGCGCTCAACGGCTTCAATCCGAGCCGCATGGCCAAGGACGTTGGCCAGGTGCAATTCCATCCGGGCGCGATCAAGTATTACAAGGAGATCGGCCAGTGGCCGCCGAAGAGTAGCTGATTTCGCTGTCTAAGGCAGACGCCGCGGATTTCCCAAGCCATCCACAAAACGCCGGTGGGCTTTAGGCGATGGGGCCCGCCGGCTTGATTTTGCCGGAGCCCAGCTTGCCGACGGGCGGCGTGCTAGTTGGAGCGGCTCTTGTGGCGCCCGCGGCTGCGCCCGTGATTGTTCATGGCCGTGCGGCACTCCGGGCTGATCTCGCTCCAATGCTTCTTCAGGCAGGCGGCGATACGGTTCTGGTCGGGAATGGCGTCGCCGCAAAACGTATAGGCGTCGGTGCCGCAGGCTTGCTGTTCCTCCTGCATTTGCTCGGCGTCATCGGCCAGCGCCGTCGTGGCGACGATGGCGAGCATGAGGGCAGCAAGAATGGTGATATGGCTTTTCATTTTTTCAATCTTATGCGCTGATAGGCAATCGATGCGGGGAAGGCAAGCTCGATGACGACCCACGCCGGCGCCAGATTGGCTGGGGCGGCGGCGCGGCACGAACGTTGCTTTCGTTAGGGTAGACGGTAACGGTAGATGATCACCGAAGTTCCCTGATAGGTCCGTCAAACGGCCATATTTTCAAGGGAATCAGGCGTGCAATATCAGGCAAAATCTGGACACGACATGAAGCCAGCTCTCGCGCTCTTGATGGTCGCATTTGCGGCGCTTGGCGGATCGGAGTCGCAGGCGCAGCCGTGGCAGCCGAATCGTGCCGCGCAAAGTGAACCGCCGAGTGCCCCGGCCCTCGGCTCGCCGCCGACAGTCGCCGGTCTCTGGCAGAAACTGTCCGACAGCGGGCAGCCGGTAAGCTGGTTCCTTTTCGTCCAGGACCAGGACGGAAATTATGTCGGCGCGATCGCCAAGATGTTCCCGCGGCCCGACGAGCCGCCGAACCCGATCTGCAGCCGCTGTACCGACGACCGCCACAACGCACCCTTGCTCGGCCTGCCCTTCATCCGCGGCATGAAACGGAGCGGGCTGATCTATGAAGACGGCACCGTGCTCAACCCGCTCGACGGCAACATCTATAATGCCAAGATGACGCTGAGCGCGGACGGGCAGACGCTGACGCTGCGCGGCTATTTCGGCATCTCCCTGTTCGGGCGCGACGAGGTATGGACGCGGCTGCCGGACCAGGCCGAGGCGGAGCTCGATCCGAGCGTGCTGGCGAAATACCTGCCGAACCTGCTGCCGCCGCAATCGGACCTGCAGTCGAAGCGGAATACGAAACCGCGTCCGCCGCCGCGCCTGCGCTAGCGGCCCAATGCCTCGAATCGCGCCTGCTGGCGCGGATCGAGCGCGGCATAAAAATCATTGAGCGCCACTTCCATGCGTGTCGCCGCGAAATTCATGGCGACCAGCCGTTCTTCCGCGGCGTCGAGCCGCGCCGGCGCCTTGCCCGGCGCAGTCCCGGTAGCGCTGCGCCGCCGCGGTATCGTTGCCGGAGGCGGGCGTTGCCGCCGCCGCGAGGTTGAGCTTGGCCTTCTGGTCGTCGGTCAGCGAGGCGTAGAACGCGCTGAGCGGGCGGCGCGCCAAGACGCCGGCATCGTGCACCGCCCAGAGTCGCTGCGTCAGCGCCGCGAGCCGCATCCGCGGCGACGGCGGGCCGGCGGCCCGGCAACTGGCTTCGATGGTCTCGGCGCCGGTGGCGACCCGGTCGCGCAGCGCCGCGAGGCTGGCGCGCTGCGCGGCGTCCGGGCGCAGCAATCGGTCGATGCGCTCGGTCAGCCAATCCCCGCTCGAACCATCGGCATTTTGGCAAACCGCCGGCGTGCCGCCTTGATCCGGATGAGTGCCGCCGCTGCCGTCGGTGGCCGGCACGGGGCCGGCGATGGCGGCGATAATGTCGGCATAGCCATAACGGTTGAATTCGCCGGCGAAGTCCTTCGGCCAAAAGGCGTAACCGAGGACGCTGTCATAGGCGTTGAGCCGCGAGGCATCCGCGCCCGCACGCGGATTGCCCGGGCTTTCGAGGGCGCCGAGCCTGATGCGGCTTTGATCGCCGGGTTCCCGCGCGGAGCCGGGCCGTGCATCCTGCGCGGCGTGATGGCGCCGGTAACGATACCTGCCGTGGAAATGCCCCAGCATTTCACGAAGCGGCCAGGTCGCCATCCCAAAAATGCCGCGCGGCGAGGGGATAAATTGCGCCCGCGCCGGTTGCGCGCCGAGTGTCGATAAAATAGCAAGTATGACAATTGTTTGCCGGCGCATCCGACCCCTCCCTTCAATCCTAGGGCCCGTTCGGCAAGGCAGGCTTGGGGCTGTCGCCATAACGGCGGGCGCGGCCCTGTGGTTCCATTCCCGCGGTGAATGCTGTAGGAGCGGGCCGCATCGGCGCGAGCTAACGAGTTCCGGCTGGCATTATTGGTGCATCGCCGCCCCTGACCGCGGCAGTGTAAAATCGGCTTGAAGGCGCAATTTCCATGCTCGGTTCGGCGGTTGTCGCAGTTGTTCGATTCTGCACCCGCTTCCCGTGGCTGATCATCCTCACAGGCTTTGGCGCGGCGGCGGCATCGGCGGCCTATTTCGCCACCCATTTCGCCATCACCACCGACGTCAACAAGCTGCTGTCGCCCAATCTGGATTGGCGTCAGCGCGAGGTGGCGCTCGAGCAGTCGTTTCCCGGCCACTTCAATTCGACTTTGATCGTCGTCAACGCGCCGACGCCGGAACTGGCCAGTGGCGCCACGCGCCGGCTGGCCCGAAAGCTGGCGGCGGAGCCGAAGATTTTCACCTCGGTGAACGACCTCGCCGACAATGTCTTCTTTACCCGCAATGGCTGGCTGTTTCAGTCGACCGCCGACGTGACGCGGCTGACCAACGGATTGAGCCGCGCCGCGCCGCTTATCGGCACGCTGGCCGGCGATCCGACCTTGCGCGGTCTTACGCGGGCGCTCTCCCTCGCCATGGCCGGCGTGCAATATCGCGCGATCAAGCCCGACGACCTGGCGCGGCCGTTTTCCATGGCCGCCGACACGCTGGACGCCGTCTTCAAGGACCGTCCGGCGGTGTTCTCCTGGCGCGAGATGCTGAGCGGCAAACCGGCGACGCCGAGCGAGCTGCGGCATTTCATCGAGGTTCAACCGGTTCTGGATTATTCCGCGCTCGAGCCGGGGCGGGCGTCGAGCGACGCGATCAAGCGCGCCGCCGCCGATCTCGACCTGGCCGGGCACGATCAGGCGCGCGTGCGGCTGACCGGTTCGGTGCCGATGGGCGACGAGGAATTCGCCACCGTCGAGCAAGGCGCCGTGGTCAACGGCATCGGCACCGTGGCGGTGGTGCTGGTCATCCTGTGGCTGGCCTTGAAATCGGCGCGCATCATTTCGGCGGTCTTCGTCAATCTTTTCGTCGGCCTGTCGATCACCGCGGCGCTCGGCCTGCTCATGGTCGATGCGCTGAATATGATTTCGGTGGCCTTTGCCGTGCTGTTCGTCGGTCTCGGCGTCGATTTCGGCATTCAATATTCGGTGCGCTATCGCGCCGAGCGGCACAAGGTCCCCAAGCTCGAGGACGCGATCACGCTGGCGGCGGAACATGTCGGCGTGCCGCTGACATTGGCCGCGGCGGCGGTGGCGGCCGGCTTCCTGTCGTTCCTGCCGACCGATTATCGCGGCGTGGCCGAACTGGGCGAGATCGCCGGCGTCGGCATGGTCATCGCTTACGTGACCAGCATTACGCTATTGCCGGCGTTGCTCACCGTGCTGAAGCCGCCGGGGGAGCCGGAAGCCGTCGGCTATCGCGCCTTGGCGCCGGTCGACCGCTTCCTGCAGAAATACCGCTACGCGGTCGTCGGCGGCACGGTCGCGGTGGCGCTGATCGGCTCGCCGCTGCTGTACCATCTCAGCTTCGATTTCGATCCGATCCACCTGCGCAGTCCCAAGGTCGAATCGGTGTCGACCTATCTCGACCTGCGTGACGATTCGCGCACCGGCATCAACTCGATCAGCGTGATCATGCCGACGCTCGACCAGGCCAACGCAACCGCCGCGCGCCTGCGCAAGCTGCCGCAGGTGGCGCAGGCGATGACCCTGCAAGATTTCGTGCCAACTGATCAGCCGCAAAAGCTGGCATTGATCCAGGCGCTCGATCGCAAGATCGGCCCCATCCTGCGCCGACCGCCGTCCGCGGCGCCGACCGACGAGATCAATGTCGCGGCGCTGCGCGCCAGCGCCGCTCAATTGATGAAACTGAGCGCCTCGTCGAAGGGGCCGGGCGCCGATGCCGCCAAGCGGCTCGCCGGCCTGATGGTGCGGCTGGCCGATGCCGGCAAGGCGCTCCGCGACAAGGCGCAAGAAGCTTTCATCGTGCCGCTGCAGATCGACCTCGACGGATTGCGCGACGGGCTGCAAGCGCAGACGATCACGCAAGCCAATCTGCCGCCGTTCCTCATCCGCCAGTGGATCGCGCCCAACGGCAAAGCCCGCGTCGACGTCGCGCCCAAGGGCGACACCAACGACACCGCGGTCCTGCGCGCATTCGCCACCGCGGTGCTGGCCGCCGCCCCGACCGCGATCGGCGGCCCGATCTCGATCCTGAAATCCGGCGACACCGTGGTCAGGGCCTTCATCGAGGCGGGCAGTTACGCCCTGCTGTCGATCGGCATCATTCTCTGGATCGTGCTGCGCCGCTTGGGCGACGTCTTGCTGACGCTGGTGCCGCTGCTGCTGGCCGGGCTGGTCGCGCTCGAGATCACCGTCCTGATCGGCATGCCGCTCAATTTCGCCAATATCATCGCGCTGCCGCTGCTGCTCGGCGTTGGTGTGGCCTTCAAGATCTACTACATCATGGCCTGGCGCGCCGGACAGGCCGGCCTCCTGCAATCGAGCCTCACCCGCGCGGTGATTTGGAGCGCGCTGACCACGGCGACGGCCTTCGGCAGTCTGTGGCTGTCGCAGCATCCCGGCACGTCCAGCATGGGCAAGCTGATGGCGCTGACGTTGGTTTGCACGCTGGCCGCCGCGGTACTGTTCCAGCCGGCGCTGATGGGCGCACCGCGCCAGGACGAGGAAGATTAGCCGGCTAAGGCGCTACCGGGCGGGACGCCACCCCCCGCCAATGCGCCGGCAAGCGCGCTTAATCCCACGGAACTCAAGCCTGTAAGCGTTGTTGATACCGGTCAAGGCCGTTCGCTGGGGCCGACCCCGGGGCCGACGGGGGGCAGCGCTCCTTTCGCCGGGCCCACCGTCGGCACGACCATCCGCTTTGGCCTCGGGTGCGGCCAGGCTCGAGAAGCGAGGTTGGCGTGCTCGATGTCACCGCGAATTTCCGGCCACCGGCGCCGCCGCCCCGGCCCAAGCCCTTGGGTCCCGTGGCGCTCCTGCGGGTGCTCGTCGACAATCCGCTGGAAGCCTGGACCGAGGCGCATTTCACCGAGCCGATCGTCATGGGCGGATTGCCGTTCATGCGCGTCGCCGTGGTCAGCGACCCGGCCGCCATCCGCCGCGTGCTGCTCGACAATGCCGACAATTACCCGAAGGACTGGCTGCAGCGCCGCATCCTGTCGTCAGGCTTGAGCGACGGCTTGTTGACCGCCGCCAGCGCGCAGTGGCGCCGGCAACGGCGCATGCTGGCGCCGCTGTTCGCGTGCCGCACGGTGAATACCTTCTCTGCCGCCATGGTCGAGGCCGCACGCGCGCTCGTCGAGCGGCTCGATCGGCATCGCGGCGAGGTGCTCGACCTTGCCGTGGAAGTCACGCGGGTGAGCCTCGACGTGCTCGAGCGCACGATCTTCGCCGATGGGCTCGGCAGCGACCCCGAAGCGATCAGAGTGGGGATGAAGCGTTATTTCGACGCCATCGGGCAAATCGATCCGCTCGACGTTTTCGGCCTGCCGGCGGCGATGCCGCGGCTCGGCCGCATGAAGGCGCGTTCGGCCTTGCGCCTGTTCGAGCGGGCGATCGATGCGATCGTCGCGCGCCGCCGGCAGCGTATGGCCGACGAGCCGGACAATGTGCCGCAGGACCTGCTCACGCTGCTGCTGCAGGCGCAGGACCCGCAGACCGGCGCCAGCTTGAGCGAGGTCGAAGTGCGCTCGAACGTGCTGACCTTCATCTCGGCGGGCCATGAGACGACGGCGAACAGCCTCGCCTGGTCGCTATTCCTGCTGTCGCAGGCGCCGGCCTGGCGCGACCGCCTGCGCGCGGAAGCCGCGCGCGAACTTGACGGCGGCGCGGAGGGCCTGTCCGAGCGGTTGGTCGAAACCCGCGCCGTCATCGAGGAAGCAAACCGCCTCTATCCGCCGATCACCGCCATCAGCCGCGCCGCGCGCGGACCCGACATGCTTGCCGGCCATGCCATCAAACGCGGCACGATGATCGTCATCGCGCCCTATCTTGTGCACCGCCACCGCATGCTGTGGTCGGAGCCCGAGCGCTTCGACCCGACACGCTTTCTTGACGGCGCGCGCGCGAACATTCCGCGCTTTGCCTATCTGCCGTTCGGGGCCGGGCCGCGCACCTGCATCGGTGCCGCTTTCGCAACGCAAGAAGCCTCCATCGTGCTCGCCAGCCTGCTGCGGCATTTTCACCTGGAGACGCTGCCGGGGCATCCGATCTGGCCGCTGCAACGCGTCAGCTTGCGGCCCCGGAATGGTCTGCCGATGCGCATCCGGGCAGGGGCGTAACCCAACGGATGCTGTTTTGGCCGGTGCCTGGAGCACCGATCGGGCGCGCTCAGGGAATTTGTGCCAGCGTGCGCACAACATTTGCCCAGGCATGGCGCAGGTTTTCCTCGACCCCCGGGCTTAACTGTTCGGCGGCATATTCGTGTCCGGCCTGGCAGCAAAACCGCATGCCGTCACCGTCGGTACATTCATAGAACATACTGTTGCAGCGCGGGCACATGAGAACAGTCGGTCGCCCGCGCGTCGTTTTTTCGCGCTTCGTTTTGCCCGGCATGGGCACGACCTTTTCAAATTGGTGTATTGTCAAAACGATTGATGGGCGGAACAGTTCCGCCTGGCGGGGGGCGCCGGACTGGGTGCGATGCAGCGGGGCGCGCGGCCGTATGCAGCCAAGGGCTGCGCGCGACCGTTTTATCGTGGTCAATTCTCGGGTCGGCGGCGCGCGGTCGCCGGCCGGAGCCAGGGCAGTGCAGCATGAAGGCGGGTTCGGGACATCGGCTGCATTCGTTTGGAATCGAACGAATTGGGCTCATATCGCTTCGCTATCCGATCGCGATCACCTTTATCCTGATTGCGCTCACCGTGGCCGCCGCTTTCGGCATCGTGCGCATCAAGGTCGACGATTCGCTGAGCCAGCTTTTCCGTTCCGATACGCCGCAATTCCATACCTATGAATATGTGACGCGCCGTTTCCCCTCGTCGGAGTTCGACGTGCTCATCGCCGTCACCGGCCGCGACCTGCTCAAGCGCGAATCGCTGGCCAAGCTGCGCGACACCGTCATCGATCTGCAATTGATCGACGGCGTGCGCGGACTGATCTCGCTGTTCTCGGCGCGGCAGCCGCCGCAGGGCAATCAGTTGCCGGCGGCGCTGTTTCCCGAGACGCTGCCCACAGGCGCCGCCTACGACCAGCTCATCGAACGGGTGAAAACGAACGAGATCATCCGCGGTAAGCTGTTGTCGAATGACGGCCAACTGGCGCTGATCGTGCTGGCGCTCGAGCCGGCGGCGGTCCACAGCAACGATCTCTCCCGGCTCATCGGCGAGATCCGCCATACCCTTGGCAGCGACCTCGCCGGCTCCGGGGACGGGGCGCACCTGACCGGCGTGCCGGTGATCCAGCTCGAATTGCGCAACGCGGTGCAGCGCGACCGGCTCATCTACAACTCATTCGGCTTCGCCATCGGCTGCTTCATCGCCATCGTGTTCTTCCGGCGCGTGTCGTTCATGATCGTGGCCGCCGCGCCGCCGCTGATCGCCATCGTGCTCTCGCTCGGCGCGCTGGGCTGGCTCGATTTCCGGCTCAACATGTTCCTCAACGTGATGACGCCGCTGATCATGGTGATCAGCTTTTCCGATTCGATGCAGTTGACCTTCGCCGCCCGCGACCGCGTGCTGCGCGGCTTCGACAAGAAACGGGCCTTCCGCGACGCCATCCTGGTGGTCGGGCCGGCCTGCGTGCTCACGCACGCGACCGCGGCGCTGTCGTTCATCGCGCTGCAGTTCTCGCAATCCGATCTCATCCGCACCTTCGGCCAGGCCGGCCTGATCGCCACCGTGATCGCGCTCGTCGCGGTGCTCATGCTGGCGCCGCAACTCGGCATGCTGCTGGTGCGCAATGAAGTCGGCTCGCTGGAGACGGCCGCGACCGTCGACCGCGCGGTCAATTGGCTGCGCAGCTTCTGCGCCTGGATCGCCAACAAGATGGTCAGCCATCCGGCGCTCTACAGCCTGATCGCCGTCGTTCTGGTGTCCGGGCTCGGCTACATCTACGCGCAGCTGCCGGCGCAATATCGCTTCGCCGATCAGTTGCCCGACCGCGAGCAGGCGGTGCGCGCCGCCAATCTCATCGATTCCAAGCTGCACGGCGCCAATCCGGTCGACGTGCTGATCCAGTTCCCGGCCGGCGCCTCGCTCTATTCGCCGCAGACGCTGGCCACCATCGACGACGTGCAGCAGGCGGTGGAGAAACAGTCGGGCGTCGGCAATGTCTGGTCGCTGGCCACACTGCAGCGCTGGCTCGCCGAAAAGGCGGGGACGTCGGACGTCGAAACGCTGAAGAAATACGTCGAGATCCTGCCCAAGGACGTCATCAACCGCTTCATCGCGCCGCAGCACGACGCCGCGATCGTGCAGGGCCGCGTGCCCGATGTCGACGCCAGCCGGCTGCTGCCGGCGATCAATCAGCTCGACGGCACGCTCGACGCGGTGCGCGCCCGCCATCCGGGCTATCGCATCTCGGTGACCGGGCTTGCCGCCGTCGCCGCGCGCAGCAGTGCGCTGATGATCGGCCGGCTGAACCAGGGCCTCACCATCGAGATTGTCTTCGTGGCCGCCTTCATCGGCCTGGCCTTCCGTTCCGTCATCGTCATGCTGGCCAGCATCCTCCCGGGCATCTTCCCGATCTTCGTCGCCGGCAGCATGTTGTGGCTGTTCGGCAAAGGCCTGCAGTTCGCCAGCATCGTCGCCCTGATCGTCTCGTTCGGCTTGGGCCTCAGCGCCACCATCCACTTCCTCAACCGCCTGCACCGCGAGGACGATCCGGCCGACCCGCCGGGCGCCGCGGTGGAACGGGCCACGGTGCTGATGGGGCCGCCGCTGATCCTGACCTCGGTGGTGTTGGCCTTCGGCCTGGCCGTGACGGTGTTGTCGGACCTGCCCTCGCTGCGCCTGTTCGGCTGGCTCAGCGCGCTGGCCATGCTGGCCGCGCTCACCGCCGACCTGACCATCCTGCGCCCGACCATCACCTTCCTGCGCATCATCGCCCGCCGGCTGCGCGGCGAGAAGATCGCGCCGGGCGAATAGGGGTTAGCTGCGCCGGCTGAGTGTGATCTTGGCGCCGGAGAACTGCGTCCCCTTCGTCGTGATAATAACCGATTGCCGGTTGCCGTGCGACACCAGGATCAACCGGGCATTGAAGGCGTCGCTTTTGACGTCGACCTCGATGTGTCCGCGCCGGCCATGGCCGCTCAATCTGCCGCTGATATTGCGGGTCAGTTCGCTCCAATTGCCGGAGATTTCATTGCCCCGGCTCTCCACGTCGCTGCGCAGTTCGAAATTATAGCTGTCGCTGGCGCAGCGGAGCGATTGGTGCATGGCCCGGCCGCTCGAGCCGACGTCATAGGTGGCGCGGCAGTGGATGGTCTCTTTGCTGCCGTCGGACAGCTCGATATGGCCGATGCCGTTCCAGCGGCCGTCCAGTCCGGAAAACGGGCCCGCCGCCTTTGCCGGCGCCGTGCTGGCCCACAGCGCGATGGCGGACACGGCAGCCCAGCGGCTCAGACCCTCAGCAAACGGGGCAATCATGGCCAGTCTCCCGGTGGTTCCCTATCCCGGCTCACAACCTGCGCGAAACAGGCGGGTGCAATCAAGGGGCCGTCCGGCGACCGCGTGCCGCGGCGCTGAAGTTATACCTGGCGTGACGGCTGTCATTTTGCGCCGTGACCGGGCAGCAATGCCGAAATTAGCGCCCGCGTTTCGCGGGGTCGCGCGAAAATGCGGTTGAGAACCCTCGCCAGCAGCGATGTTATACCTTAAGGGCATTCTCGGATAAATCCCGTGCTATTACAGTTACAGTCCGCCGGTAACAAATTGCGCAGGTAATAAATTCGATGATTGTGGTCGTCGGCATGGCATTTGAGGCCCGCATTGCCGCGGGTCCGGGAATCAAAGTCATCTGCAGCGGAGACGGTCGAAATCTGGCGGCATCGCTGAAACAGGGAATCGCGAGCGGTTGTGCCGGCTTGATCAGTTTCGGTGTCGCCGGCGGCTTGGCGCCGGAATTGCGGTCGGGGACCTGCATCGTCGGGTCGGCCGTCATCGCCGACGATGTCCATCTACCGACAGACGGCGACTGGTCGCGCAAGCTGCTCGAGAGCATGCCCGGCGCCGTGCATGGCGCCATTCTCGGCGTTGCGCAGCCGATCAAGACGACTGTGGCCAAGCGGGCTTTGCACCTGGAAACCGGCGCCGTCGCCGTGGACATGGAATCGCATGTGGTGGCACAGGCGGCGGCCGATCACGGGCTGCCCATGGCGGCCATTCGCGTCATCGTCGATTCCGCCAGCCATACTTTGCCGGAGGCGGCGGTGAATTCGGTGCGGCCCGACGGCACCACCGATATTCTTGGCTTGCTGCGTGGCGTCGCGCGGCGCCCGCGCGACATCGCGCCGCTGTTGCGGATCGCGCTGCACGCGCGCACCGCACGCGCCTCGCTACGGCGAGGCCGGCAAATGCTGGGGCCGAGCCTCGGGGTGCTCAGCCTGAACCCAATCAGCAATGCTGTGGCGGAGCCGGCCGTCGAGCTGTTCGAAGCCGCAAGCGCTGCCGCGATAAGCTGAAAGCGTGCAGCACCGCTGCTGATGCGGCGCCTCGCCCACGCCGGCGAAACCGCCATCACGCCGCCGCGATAGTCTTGCGGCGCAGGCAGTAGAGGAAATTGCGCGCACTCTCGGTGAGCGGTGCCATGGAGCCGCAGCGCAATTCGAAATCGGGAAGCGGCACGTCCAGGATCAATTCGACCAGGGAATGCGACGCCAGCTCGGCGGCAATCGTGCATCGCGGCAGGCAGGCGATGCCGATGCCATGGCGCACCATCTCCTTGGTTGCCGTCGACTCTTCCAGCTCCATGGCGATCTCGTAAGTCTCGATGCCGATCTTCTTCAGCGCCGCGTCGGTCAAGGCGGCAAAGCTCGAACCGTGCAATCCGGTGACGAAGGGATAACGGCTGAGCGCTTGCGCCGTCGGCCGGCGCTGGCCGGCCAGCGGATGATGCGGCGACACCACCAGCGCCAGCGGCACGCGATCGAGCAATTCGCAACGCATGCCGGCGACCGGTCCGGAAGCGAGAAACAGTCCAAGATTGACTGCCTGCGAGCGGATCAGGGTAATGACCTCGTCGATGGTGCCGATGCGCGTGACCACGCGCACCTGCGGATGCTGGGTGCGGAACGCGGTCAGACGGGCCGGGAGGAAATGCGGCGCAATGTCGCGGTGCACCGCAATGGTGATTTCGCGCCCGCCCGTCGAGCGAATCTCGGCCAGCGCCAGCGTGGTCGCCTGCGACTTGTTCAGAACGTCGACCGCATAGGCATAGATCGCCTCGCCGGCCTTGGTGAGCGTCGGCCGGCGGCCGCGGCTGCGCTGAAATAGCGGCTGGCCAAGCTGATATTCGAGCGCCTTGATGTGCGCGCCGACCGATGGCTGCGAGATGCCGAGCTGCTCGGCGGCCAGGTTGAAGCCGCCGCAATCGACGACGCTCTTGAAGACGCTCAGCCGGCGCGTGCTCACCGAGATCATCGGAACATCCCAATTGTAGCCAGATGGCTATAACTATTAAGCCGCAAATCCCGTTGCTTGGCTAGGGCCCCGCCGTCACTCTGGCGAAAATCAAGAAATTGGATCCGGGACGAGGAAACGCGGGTGTGATCACCGTTGCCATCGATATCGGCGGGACTTTTACCGACTTGGTCGGTTTCGACGACCGCGCCAAGCGCTTCATCGAAGCCAAGAGCCTGACCACCCCGCACAACCTGGTGCAGGGCATCATCGATTGCATCCGCAAGAGCGCGCTGCCCGCGGAGAAGATCGACGAACTGATCCATGGCTCGACCATTGCCATCAACACGCTGATCGAGCGCAAGGGCGCCAAGACCGCGCTCGTGGTCACCAACGGCACCCGCGACGTCTACATCATCGGCCGCGGCAACCGCCCGGAAGCCTATAATCTGCTGTTCCACCGGCATCGGCCGCTGGTGCCGCGCCATCTCACCAAGGAGGTGGCGGGACGCCTGCTCGCCGGCGGCGACGTGCTCGAGGAGCTCGATCGCGCCGGTGTCGAGGCGGCGGCCGCCGCGCTCAAGGCCGAGGGCGTGGAAGCGGTCGCCGTGAGCTTCCTGCATTCCTACGCCAATCCCGCGCATGAGCGCGCCGCCGGCGACATCATCCGCGCGGCGCTGCCAGACGCCTATCTGTCGCTGTCGCACGAGATTCTGCGCGAATATCGCGAGTTCGAGCGCACCTCGACCACGGTGGTCAACGCCTATATCGGCCCCAAGGTCGGCGGCTATGTGCGCAGCCTGAAGCAGTCGCTCGGTGCCGTAGGTTTTGCCGGCGACCTGTCGATCATGCGCTCCAATGGCGGCGTGATGACGCCGGAAGTGGCGCAGGAGCGCCCGGTGGCGATGATGGAATCCGGCCCGGTCGGCGGCATCATCGCCTCGGCGCGGGTCGGCGAGAAGCTCGGCTACGCCAATGTCATTTCCTTCGACATGGGCGGCACCACGGCGAAGACCAGCCTCATCCGCGACGGCGAGACGACCATGGCGCCCGGCTATTATGTCGGCGGCTATGCCAGCGGCCATCCGGTCATGGTGCCGATGATCGACGTCGTCGAAGTCGGCGCCGGCGGCGGCAGCATCGCCTGGCGCGACGACATCGGCGCGCTCAAAGTCGGCCCGCAAAGCGCCGGTGCCGATCCCGGTCCGATCTGTTATCGCGGTGGCGGCACCGAGCCGACCATCACCGACGCCAATGTCGTGCTCGGCCGCCTCGATCCCGACAACTTCCTCGGCGGCACCATGGCGCTCGACGCCAAAGGCGCCGCGATCGGCATCGAGGACAAGATCGCCAAGCCGCTCAACATGAGCCTCACTGCGGCGGCGCAGGCTATCCTCGATATCGCCATCAGCAAGATGTCGCTCGCCGTGCGCGAGGTCTCGGTCGCGAAGGGCTACGATCCGCGCGATTTCGTGCTGGTCGCTTCCGGCGGCGCCGGCCCGCTGCATGTGCTGGCGATCGCGCGCGAACTGCATATCCCGACCGTGATCGTGCCGCTGTTTCCCTCGCACTTCTCGGCGCTCGGCATGCTGCTGGCCGACGAGCGTCATGACTTCATCCGCACCTTCTATGCCGATCTCGCCAGCGTCGATTTCGACAAGCTGGTCGAAGTGCATGACGAGATGGTGGCGGAAGCGGAAGGCGGCTTGCGCCATGCCAAGGGCGCCGAACGGCAGGTGCATCTCGACATTCGCTACATGGGCCAGGAGTTCACCCTGCAGGTGCCGGTGACGCTGGCGCAGTTGAAGAAGGCCGACCGCCGCGGCATCCGCACCGCCTTCGATAAACTCTACGAGCACCGCTACGCGCATCATTCGCCGGACGAGCCGGTGGAGATGGTCAATATCCGCCTTGCCATGATCGGCAAGCGGCCGAAGCTGAAATTCCCCACGCTGCGGCGCGGCGGCAAGGCGGCGCCGATGCGCCGCCGTCCGGTCTATTTCGCCGACAGTGAAAAGTCTGTCGCATGCCCGATCTATGATCGTGGCGCGCTCACCGCCGGTGTCCGCGTCAGCGGGCCGGCGCTGATCGAGGAGCACGGCACCACCACGGTGCTGCACAAGGGAGACATCTGTCGCGTGGCGCCCTCGGGCGAGTTGATCATCACGGTGGGAGGCGCCCAATGAGCCGCAAGCCGCACGCCAAGAAGCGCAAGGCGCCCGCCAAGGGAGCCAAAGCGGTCAAGCACGCCAAGCGCCCGGTCAAGCTCGACGCGGTGACGCTGGAAGTGATCCGCAACGCGCTGCCGGCGGTCGCCAACGAAATGGCCGCCGACCTGCAGCGCACCTCCTACAACATGATGATCTATGAGGTGCGCGACTTCTGCACCGCGCTGGTCGACCCACAAGGCCAGCTCATTTCGCAGAACGTCGGCGGCGTCTCCCACTTCGTCGCCGACCTCGGCGTCATCATCGTCGACGGCATGAAGCGCTACGGCGACAAGGGCTTCAAGCCGGGCGACGTCATCATCACCAATCATCAGGCGGTGGCCGGCCAGCACCTCAACAATATCGTCATCTACATGCCCTATTTCTACCGCGGCGAACTGTTGATGTTCTCCATGGTGCGGGCGCATTGGATCGACGTCGGCGGCACCTCGACCGGTTTCGGCGCCGGGCCGCAGGTCGCCGATCCCTGGCTCGAAGGCCTGCAGCTCGACCAGCTCAAGATCTACCGCGAGGGCGAGCTCGACGAGCAGCTCTTTCGCGTGCTCAAGGACAACATCCGTTTCCCCGAATCCTCGCTCGGCGACATGAAGTCGCAGATGGCGGCCTGCCGGCTCGCCGCGCGCCGTATGGACGAGTTGTTCGACAAATACGGCCGCGACACCATCCTGGCGGCGATCGCCACCATCTTCGCCGAGACCGAGCAGAAATGCCGCAACGTGGTGGCGCAGCTTCCCGACGGCGTCTACGAAGCCTCGGCCTCGATCGACGACGACGGCGTGCGCAAGGGCGAGGCGGTGCCGATCCATGTCAAGGTCACGGTCGCCGGTTCCTCGATGACCATCGACTTGTCCGGCTGTTCGGCCGAGCGCAAGGCAGGCATCAATTCGCGCACGCTCGCCGGCGCGCGCGTCGCCTACAAGGCGCTCACCGGGCCGCTCGACCCGGTCAATGAGGGCTCGTTCCGCGCGCTCGAGGTGATCATTCCCGAGGGCAACATCATGATGGCGCGCTTCCCGGCGCCGATGGCCGGCTGGAGCGCCATCGTGCCGACGGTGGTCGATTCCATCGTGGCGGCGCTGGCCAAGGCGATGCCCGACCGCGTACCGGCCGGCCATCACGGCCTGCTCGGCGGCGCCGTGGTGTTCTTCGGCCTGCATCCCAAGACCGGGCGGCGCTTTGTGGTGCAGAGCCTGGAAGGCGGCGGCTGGGGCGGGCGGCCTTACGAGGATGGCGAATCCGGCACGGTGTCGGTGTGCCAGGGCGACGTGCGCAATGGCTCGATCGAGGGCATCGAGCTGAAATGCCCGGTACTGGTGGAAAGCCGCGCGCTACGCCGCGATTCCTGCGGCGCCGGCAAATTCCGCGGCGGGCTCGGCATCGACATGCAGGTGCGCAACCTGGTCGAGGGTCATTGGAATTTCGAGCAGACACGGCGCACCAAATGCCCGCCCTGGGGCCTGTGGGGCGGCACGCCGGGCGAGACCGGCGGCTATCTGCTGCGGCTGCCCGAGGAGAAGGAATTTCGCGAGATGGCGGGCGCCCGCATCGCCGTGCCGCTGGGCGCGGCGGCTATCGTGCGCACCGGCGGCGGCGGCGGCTGGGGCAACCCTTGCGAGCGCGACGCGGCTAAAGTGGCCGAAGACGTGCGTGAGGAACTGATCTCACGCGAGAAAGCGCGCGAGCTTTATGGCGTGGTGCTCACCGATGATCTAAAGCTTGCTCCCGCCGCGACGAATGCTTTGCGCACCGAGATGCAGGTCAAAGGAAAAGCTTTTCGCGATGGGGATGCCGACGCTTAGAATGTCGGCGCCACGCGACAACAATAGATGCTCCGGCCGGGAGTGACCCGGCGCAAACGGCGGCACAAACGGGAGGAGATGAAGCGCGATGCAGGACAAACTTGCCGTGTCCCGGCCAGGGACCAGGAGGGTCATGCGTCAGCTGACGCTGGCCGCTCTCGCCGCCGTCATCGGCGTGCTCGGGCTTTCACCCGCCGCGCGCGCCGCCGACACACTCAAGGTCGGCAAGGCGATCGCGGTGGGCTTCACCTTCGTGCCGCTCGATGTCGGCATGCGCGCCGGCATCTTCAAGAAATACGGGCTGGAGATCGAGGAGACCGCCTTCCGCGGCGACGCCAAGCTGCAACAGGCGATGGCGGCCGGCGGCATCGACATCGCGCTTGGCTCAGGGCCGGCCATGGCCTTCATCGCCAAGGGCTCGCCGGTCAAGGCGATCGCCGCCACCACCAGTTCGCCGCTGGTGCTCACCATCACGGTGCGGCCGGACGGGCCGAAGACCGCCGCCGGCCTCAAAGGCAAGAAGATCAGCGTCTCCACCAAGGGCTCGCTGACCAATTGGCTGGTGATGGAAACCTCGCGTCGCCTGGGCTGGGGGCCGGACGGCATCCAGCCCGTTCCGCTCGGCGCCACCAAGGCGCAGATCATCGCCATGGAACGCGGCGACGTCGACGGTCAGGTGGTCGATGTCGGCACCGCGCTCGAACTGGAGAAGCAGCACAAGGGCCGCATCCTGGTTCGCTTCAACGACATCAAGGACTTCATCTCGCATGTGATCTACGCGACCGACAAGGATATCGCCTCGCGTCCCGAGGATTTGCGCAAATTCGTCAAGGCCTGGTTCGAGACGATTCACTATATGCGCAGCCACAAGGCGGAGACGGTGAAGATCGCCGCCGAGGTGATGCACAAGGACATGCAGATTTCGGCCGAGGTCTATGACGAGCTGATGCCGATGTTCAGGGACACCGGTGAATTCCCGCCCAAGGCAATGCAGGTGCTCGGCAAATCCTGGGTCGAGCTGGGAATTCTCAAGCAGGAGCCCGATCTGAAGACGCTCTACACCGACAAGTTCCTACCGAAATAACTGAATTGGTCGGCGCGCCGCTTCGCGCGGCAACGCCGAACTTTCCGGTGCACCGTGTCGCGCCCATACGCGGTGAATGCCGGGCCCGACGAAAACGATCAAGGGAGGAAAGGTAGTAGCCATGCAGAACAAGTTCGCAAGTTGCAAACCAAGCGTTTGGAAGAGCCTGTCTCGCTCGGCGATGGCGGTTCTCGTGCTCGCCGGTACGGCGGGGCTGACCGCCGGCGCCCATGCCGCCGACGTGCTCAAGGTCGGCAAGGCGGTGGCGGTCGCGTTCTCATTCGTGCCGCTCGATGTCGGCATCAAGGAAGGATTCTTCAAGAAGAATGGTGTCGATGTCGAATCGATCTCGTTCACCGGCGACGCCAAGCTGCAACAGGCCATGGCGGCCGGCAGCATTGATCTCGCGCTCGGCTCCGGACCCGGCATGGCCTTCATCGCCAAGGGCTCACCGGTCAAGGCGATCGCCGCCATGGCCGGCGCGCCGTTGCTGTTGACCATCACCGTGCGGCCGGACGGACCGAAGACCGTCGCCGGCCTCAAGGGCAAGAAGGTCAGCGTCTCGACCAAGGGCTCGCTGACCAATTGGCTGGTGCAGGAAACCTCGCGCCGCAACGGCTGGGGCCCGAACGGCATCAATGCCATCCCGCTCGGCGCCACCAAGCCTCAGATCATCGCCCTGGGACGCGGTGACGTCGACGGCATCGTGGTCGACATCGCCACCGCGCTCAATCTCCAGAAGGAAGGCAAGGGCCGTATCCTGGTGCGTTTCGGCGACATCAAGGACTTCATCATCCATGTCATCTTCGCCACCAACAAGGACATCGCGAGCCGTCCCGACGACTTGCGCAAGTTCCTCAAGGGTTGGTTCGAAACCATTGCCTGGATGCGCACCCACAAGGATGAGACGGTGAAGATCGCCGCCCCCATCATGCACACGGATTTGCAGATCTCGTCGCAGGTCTATGACGAGCTGATGCCGATGTTCTCCGACGACGGCAAGTTTAAGCCGAAGGCGGTGAAGGTGTTGACCGCATCCTACGTCACGCTCGGTATTCTCCCGAAGGAGCCCGATCCGAAGACGCTCTACACCGAAGAGTTCCTGCCGAAGTAAGCTGCGCCAGCGGCCGGCGTCGTATTTGGCGATGCCGGCCGCGCCCTATTCGAGAGAGGTGTTCATGGCTTCCGCCGAAGCCGCGATCGAAGTTCGCAACGTCTCGCACCAATTCGGTGAGGAGGGCGAGGCGCGCCATGTGCAGGCGCTGCTCGACACCTCGCTCAATGTCACGCGTGGCGAACTGCTCTGTCTGATCGGCCCCTCTGGCTGCGGCAAGTCGACCTTGCTCAACGTCATGGGCGGTCTGATCCAGCCGACCACCGGCACCGCGACCGTTTCCGGCAAGACGGTCAACGGTCCGATGCCGAACGACATCGCCTTCATCTTCCAGGAGAGCGCGCTGTTTCCCTGGAACACGATCTTCGAAAACATCGTGATCGGCATGATCTTCCAGGGCGTGCCGCGGTCCGAGCGCGAGGGCCGCGCCCGTCGTGCACTGGAGGCGGTCGGGCTTGCCGATTTCGCCGAACATTATCCCGGTCAGCTCTCCGGCGGCATGCGCCAGCGCGCCGCGCTCGCCCGCGCGCTCAGCCTGGAGACCGATATCCTGCTGATGGACGAGCCGTTCGGCGCGCTCGACGAGCAGACCCGCATGGTGCTCGGCGAGGACCTTTCGGTGCTGTTGGCGCGCTCGAAGAAGACCATCGTCTTCGTCACCCACAGTCTGGGCGAGGCCGTGTTCCTCGCCGATCGCGTCGCCGTGTTCTCGGCGCGGCCGGGCACCATCAAACAGATCATCACCGTAGATGAGCCGCATCCGCGCAAGCCGGAATTCATGACGGCGCCCAAGTTCCACACGCTGCGCGATCAGCTCTACGGCCTGCTGCACGATGAGATCCGCAAGGCCATGTCGGAGACTTCGCAGGCGCGCCGGCGCTACGACGAGGCGCCGGCCGCTGCGCATACGGGAGAGGGCCCGTGAGGCGTCCCGGTCAGGCGCGCGGCGATGCCAAGATCAGCCATCTGCTGCAGCTTGGCTTCGTGGTGGTGCTGCTCGCGGTGTGGTACCTGGCGACGACGGAATGGGGCGTCAGCCATCTGCTGCTGCCCAACCCGGTGAATGTCTGGTTCCAGCTTGTCGACGTGATCCGCACCGGAGCCTTCCTCCCCGATCTCAAGGTGACGCTCGAGGAGTTGCTCATCGCCTTCGCCATCGCCACCTCGGCCGGCGTGACGCTGGGCTACCTGATCGCCCGCTCGCCCTACATGATCAAGGTGTTCGAGCCGTTGTTCGCCGGCATCTATTCGATCCCGATCATCCTGTTTCTGCCGCTCTACGTGTTGTTCTTCGGGCTCGGGCCGGCCTCCAAGATCGCGCTCGGCGCAACAATCGGCTTCTTCCCCGTCGTGCTCAACACCATCGCCGGCTTCGGCTATGTCGACCGCACCCTGGTCACCGCCGCGCGCGCCATGGGCGCCAAGGACGTGCAGTTGTTCCGCTACGTGCTGCTGCCGGCGGCGCTGCCGGTGATGCTCGCGGGACTGCGCATGGGCTTCACCGTGGCGTTGTTGTCGGTGATCGGCAGCGAGACCATCGCGTCGCTCGCCGGCCTCGGCCACCGCATCGTCGACCTCGCCGAGAACATGGATATGGCGCGCATGTTCGCCTACATCGTCTTCGTGGTGGCGATCGCGGCGCTGCTCAATACCCTCGTCTCCATCCTGGAATGGCGCGGACGATGGCGATGACGCCCGCCGCTCCCGGCGCCTTGCGCGCTTCCTCCTCCGCCGCGCGGCCGGCGCCGACCGCACGGGTCCGCTGCCAGCGCTGGTTGCTGCGCCATCCCGGCGTCACCCGTCTCGCCGTGGTGGTGGTGCTGTTCGTCGTCTGGGAACTGGTGGCGCGCTATTTCGTCGATCCCGATTTTCTCAGCCCGCCGACGCAGGTCATTGCCGGGCTTCCCGCCGTGTTCGCCACCAAGGGCGTTCCGGCGGCGCTGCAGGTGACGCTTTATGAGCTGGCGATCGCCTTCGTCATTTCGGTTGTGATCGGGGTTTCGGTCGGGCTCTCGGTGGGCTTGAGCCGCATCGGCCACCGCAGCTTCATGCCCATCATCCTGCTGCTCTATGGCACGCCGCAGGTCACCATCCTGCCGATCTTTATCCTGCTGTTCGGCATCAACGCGCCCTCCAAGATCGCCTTCGGCGTCAGCCACGGCATGTTCCCGATCATGCTGCTGGTTGCCGCCGGCGTGCAGAACATCAAGCCGATCCTGCTCACCAGCGCGCGCGCCATGGGCGCCAGCCGCTGGCACATCCTGCGTTACGTGATCTTCCCGCACATGATTCCGACGCTGTTCACCAGCATGCGGCTGGCCATGACCGCCGTGCTGCTCGGTGTGCTGCTGGCCGAACTCTACGTGTCGACGGCGGGCATCGGCTATTTCACCAGCACCTTCACCCAGGACTTCGACCCGACCAAGCTGTTCGGCCTGGTCGGCGTGCTCGCGGTCATGGCCATTGTACTCAACGAGACGGTGCGCCGCGCCGAATTACGTTTCTCGCGCTGGCGCAGTTGATGGGGCGCGCAACGAGGAAACTGGAATGAGCAAGCTCAGACTGACGGTGGCTGCCGGCGACTACGATATCGTACGCCCGCTCAAGGAAGGCGCGGTCGAGGCCGAGGGTCTCGAACTCATCTTCCTGTCCGAAATGGGGCCGCGCGAGCGGCACTGGCGCATGGGTCGCAAGCATGAGTTCGATGTCTGCGAGGAGAATGTCGGCGCCTATTTCATGATCCGCGACCAGGGCGAGCCGCTGACCGCGATCCCGGTGTTCCTGCATCGCCGCTTCCGCCACGGCTTCGTCTTCGTCAATGCCGCGGCCGGCATCAAGGAGCCCAAGGACCTCAACGGCAAGGTGGTCGGCGGCACCAATTTCCAGCCCGCCGCCAATATCTGGATGCGCGGCATCCTCGAACAGTATTACGGCTTCGACCATCGCTCGGTCACCTGGCTGGTCGACCGCAGCGAGGACATCGCGTTCACGCCGCCGCCCGGCTTGCGCATCGAGATGAAGCAGGGCGGCAAGCATTTGAGCGACATGCTGGCCGATGGCGATATCCCGGCGATGATCTCGCCGACGCTGCCGCGGCCCTTCGTGCAGGGCGACAAGCGCATCGCGCGGCTGTTTCCCGATTACAAGCAGGTCGAGATCGACTTCTTCAAGCAGACCGGCATCTTCCCGATCATGCATGTCACGGCGATCAAGCAGGAGCTCAACGAGAAATATCCTTGGGTGGCGACCAACCTGGTCAAGGCCTTCGAGAAGGCCAAGCAGCTCGCCTACAAGCGCCTGGCCAATCCGCGCATGGTGCCGCTCGCCTGGGTGCGCACCGCGGTCGAGGAGCAGGAGTCGATCCTCGGCAAGGATCCCTGGAGCTACGGCCTGACGCCGGCCAACCGCAACAACCTGCAGACGGTGCAGCGCTACTGCCATGAGCAGGGCTTGATCAAATCCATCGTGCCGCTCGACGATCTGTTCGCCGATACCGATCTCGGTGATGCGGTCGGCAGCGGCGCCGACGAGTTCTGAGCGCATGACCTTCGCGGAACGCCTCGCGGAAATCCGCGCCCGGCTGGCGCCGGCCGGGCTCGATCTGGTGGTGGCGCTGCATGACGGCGCGCATTTCATCGAGAAGCCCAATCCGGTGACGGTGCTCACCGGCTTCAAGGCGCTGGGGCCGTCGGCGGCCGTGCTGCGCGCCGACGGTGCGCTGACGCTGGTGGTGACGCCGGCGTGGGACGGCGAACGGGCGGCGGCGGAATGTCCCGGCCTTGCCATCGTGGCGGCCGACGATGTGATCGATGGCCTGCAACGCGCGCTGGGTAGCGCACGCGACAAGATCGGCCTTGCCGGTCTGGCGGCGACGCCGGCCGGCATCGCCCGGCGCTTGACCGAACTGCTGCCGAACGCGCGTGAGGCCGACGCCGTTGTGTTCGAACCGGCGCGGCGCAAAACCGACGTGGAGCTCGCCAACGCGCGCGAGGCCACGCGCATCGCCGAGCTCGGCCTGCAACGGCTGTTGGAGATTGCGCGGCCGGGCGTCAGCGAGGACGAATTGGCGGTCGAGCTGCGCTGGCATTCGAAATCGCTTGGCGCCGAGGATAATTTCGCGCTGATGTGTGCCGGCCCGCATAACAAGGCGGTGGCGCCCTCCAATGGCCGCCGCATGCAGGCCGGCGACATCATCATCGTCGAATTGACGCCGAGCTATCGCGGCCAGCTGGCGCAGATCTGCCGCACCATCGTGCTTGGTGAGGCGAGCGCGGTGCTGCGCGAAAAATACGCGCTGGTGGTGCGCGCGATGGAGGCGGGCTTTGCCGCCGCGCAGCCCGGCGCCACCATGGCGGACGTCTGCGCCGCCATTAATCAGGTGCTGGAGGCGCAGGGCTATGGCGAATTCTGCTATCCGCCGCATATCCGCCGCCGCGGTCATGGGCTCGGCTTTTCCGCCACGCTGCCCGGCGACGTCGCCCTCGACAATGCCACCGTGTTGGAGCCGGACATGCTGTTCATGATTCATCCGAACCAGTATCTGCCGGAAACCGGTTATCTGCTGTGCGGCGAGCCGGCGGCGATGACGCCGCAAGGCGCGCGCGCCTTGACCGCGCGGCAGGCCGAACTGTTGGAAATTCCGCTTTAAGCGGCGGGGATCGCTCTATGTACACTCTGCATCCCACGCTGCTCATTGGCCCCGCCGACTGGAACGAGGCGCGCATGCCGCGCGCGGATTTCCAGGCGCGCATCGACGTGCTCTTCGCCAAGGCGCCGGCGGGCGGCGCCGTGGTCTTCGGCAACAGCCTCGATCATGCCGCGCTCAGCTATCTCACCGGCTTCACACCCAAGCTGGAAGCGGGGCTGGCGCTGATCCCGCGCAGCGGTAGTCCGCGGCTCTTGGTCGGCGGCGGCGTCAACATGATCGCGGCGGCGCGACCACTGACCTGGGTTAGCGAGCTGGCGCCGCTGCGCGAGGCCGGCAAGGCCGTGGCCGAGTGGGTGCGCGGATTGCCGCGCGCGAGCCGGGTGCTGCTGATCGGCGGCGATGCCATGCCCTTCGCCATGCGCCGCGCCATCGATGCGGCGCTCGGCGACGGCGCGGTCGACGACGGAACCGGCCCGCTGCAGGCGCAGATGCTGCGCAAGGCGCCGCGCGAGCTCGCCATGCTGCGCGAGGCCTGCACGGGTCTGAACAAGGCAATAGCGGCGCTACGCGCCGCACAAAATGCGGGCGCCGGCGTCACCGCCGCTGTGCTTGCCGCCGAGCATGCGGCGCTCGACAGGGGCGCGCAGGATGTGCGCTCGCTGTTCAGCCGCGATGCCGGCTGCACGCTGCAGCCCTTCGAGGTGACCGTCGATGAGGTGGTCGATCCGCTGCAGGTCTATCTCGCCGTGTGCCATGCCGGCTATTGGGCCGAGGGCTTTGTGCGGGTTTCGCGCGCTCCCGACCCGCTGCATGCCAAGGCAAGCGAACTCCTGCGCCAGATGATCGCCGAGGTGAAACACGGCGTGAGCGATCGCGAGCTGGCGCAGATCGTGGCGCGCGGCAGGGGAGCAATGTCGGCGCATCCGCTCGCCGATCCGATATTCGGCAATTCCATCGGTCTTGCCCTGCAGGAGCCGCCGCTGTTGAGTAGCGACGGCGACAGCCGGCTTGAGTCCGGTGCGGTCTATTCGCTGCGCGTCGGCCTGCGCGATGCACGGGCCGGCGCCGTCGTCTCGGCCATGCTGCGCGTGACCGACAATGGCAGCGAAACACTGTGGCGCGAAGGTGAATCGGCATGAACGGGCTCGACGATCTCGCCGCATATATTGCCGGCTTGAAGCGCGAAGCCATCCCCGCGCCCTTGCTCGAAAAGCTGGGGCTGCACGTCGTCGATATCCTCGGTGCCTGGATCGCGGCGACGGCCACCGCTGAGGGCAGGGCGCTGATCGGGTTCCGCGCCGCGGCAGCAAGCGGCTCGCTGCCCGATGACCTCGCGCTGCACTGCGCGCTGGCGCGGCTGAGCGAGGTTGACGACATTCACCTGGCCTCGATGACGACGCCGGGATCGATCGTCATCCCCGCCGCCCTGACCATCGCTGCTGCCTTACCCGATGCCGACGACATCGTTGCGGCCATCGCCGGCGGCTACGAGGCGATGATCCGGCTCGGCGAGGCGATCGATGGGCCAAAGGTGCTCTATCGCGGCATCTGGCCGACTTATTTCGCCGCACCCATCGCGACCGCGGCGGTGGCGGCGCGGCTCATGCGGTTCGACGCGCAGCAGACGGCGCATGCGCTGGCGCTGGCGCTGACCATGGCGGCGCCGTCGGTCGGTCAGCACCATGCGGCGACCACCTCGCGCTGGCTCTCGGTCGGCAATGCCGCGCGCAACGGTTTGACGGCGGCGCTGGCGACGCGTTCGGGCTTCACCAGCGATGTCAATGTGCTGAATTCCCGACTGCTCACCGATATCTTCGGCATCGATCTCGATCGTGCCAAGCTCGCCACGCAGGATGCGCCGCGTTTCGCGCAGCTTTCGTTCAAGCCCTGGTGCGCCGCACGGCAGACCATGGCGGCGACCCAAGGCTTGCGCGAACTGGTCGATTCCGGCATTGCCGCCGCCGACATCGCTGCGATTTCCGTTGCGGTGCTGCCGCCGCATCTGAAGATGATCGACCATGGCGTGCGCGCCGGTGACCGCGCCTCGCATTTGACGAGCCTGCCCTATCAAATGGCGGTGGCGGTGTTGCAGCCTGAGATGCAGCTCGACGTCAGCCAGACGCCCACTACTCTTTCCGCCCCGATGCAATCCTTGATGGCGCGCATTACGCTTGCCGGTGACGACGCCTTGCTGGCGGATTACCCGGCGGCCTGGCCGGCGCATGTCACCGTCACCACGGCCTCCGGCAGCCGCGAGCGACGGGTAGTGGCCGTGCCCGGCGATCCGGCGCGTCCACTAGCCGCGGCGGATATCATGCAAAAAGTCCACCGGCTCGCGGCGCCGGTCATCGGCGAGCCGGATGCGCGACGAATTGTAGCGGTCGGCACGGCCCTGGTGCAGACCAACGACCGATTGCAGACGAAAGCCTTGGCGGCA
The DNA here is from genome assembly GCA_963782145.1 of uncultured Pseudomonadota bacterium. GTDB lineage: Bacteria > Pseudomonadota > Alphaproteobacteria > Rhizobiales > Xanthobacteraceae > Pseudolabrys. The sequence goes on along the minus strand of CAWAIV010000019.1, from coordinate 85,981 downwards.
TCGATCGCGCAGCAGTTGAATAGCCTATGCCGCGCTAAAACGACTTCTTAATCAATCGCCTAGATCGCCTGTTGCTTTGACGTAAATCAAGGACAGAGCAGGGCTTTTTGAGGCTGCATCCTAGCCTCAACACGTCCGCAAGCGTGGCGGAGCTACGGGCTATTCCTGCGCATGGCGAACTCAACAGGGACTTCGGTCGATGTCGCCGATCCCTCGCACGCGACCCAACGCCAGCCATTAGCGGGGCGCCAAATCTGCTCGAGCAAGTCGACTTGAACGTGAAATCAACAAGACCAAAGAGGAGACGTCGATGAAGAAATTATGGGGACTGCTGGCTGCGGGAGTGCTGGTCAGCGCCTTTGGCATGGGCTCTGGACACGCAGCCGATCAGCCGAAACAGATCAAAGTGGGCATCCTGCTGCCGCTCACCGGGACTTTCGCCGCGGTTGCCGAAACCCAGAAGCAGGGCGCGTTGCTGGCGGTGGATGTCATCAACAAGCAGGGCGGCCTCAACATGCCGTGGGGCAAGGTGAAGGTCGAAGGCGTGGTCGACGACGACGAGGCCAAGCTCGATGTCGGCGTGCGTCGCTTCCGCTACATGGTGTCACAAGGCGTGCGCGGGCTCGGCGGCCAGACCTGGGCGCCGCTCGCTTATGCCATCAACGCGATGGTCTCCAAGCAGCCGCTGCCGTATTTCCCGGTCTGCGTGATGGCCAAGGACGGCTTCAAGAAAGGCAAGCTCGCCAACTCCACCTTCGCCACCGCGTTCAGCCCGTGGACGGTCGGTTATATGGCCGGCTATCAGGCGGTGAAGACGCTGGGCAAGAAGCGCGTCTTCTTCCTGGCGCGTTCCGACAGCTGGGGCTGGGACATGCGCGACGGCGCCTATGACGCGGTCAAGCAACTCGGCGGGACCATTGTCGGCTATGACGAGGTGTCGCTGGGCACCAGCGATTTCACCACCGTGCTGGAGAAGGTCCGCGCCGCGAAGCCGGACGTCTTCATTGCCGCGCAGTTTGGCGGCGATGCCGTGGCGCTGCTCAAGCAGGCCTATCAGATGGGCCTCGGCAAGCAGATGACCATCTTCAATGCCTTCATCACCAATGTGGTGGCCAAGGGCATTCCGGCGGACGCGCTGCAAGGCGTCTATGCCATGCACTACTTCTACTATGACCTCGCCAACTTCCCCGACAAAGCGGTTGCCAAGAGCGCGCAGGCATTCACCGACCTTTATCGCGCCAAGTACAACACCCCGCCGGATGCCTACGCGACCATCGCCTATATCGCCTATATGGAGATGTTCCGTGGCTTCGAGGCGGCCAAGTCGCTCGACCCGGTGAAAGTGTCGGCGGCGCTGCTCGCCAATGGCGGTAATTTCGACACCGTCAAGGGCGCGGCCCATTGGCGTCAGGATCACGCGGCAGTCTACAAATACGCCGCCTTCCTGGTGAAGGGAAAAGGCGCCAGCGAGCGCAAGAACGCCTGGGATCTGTTCACCGTCGAGGGTTCCATGGGCGGCGATGAGGTCATGCCGACCTTGAAGTCGCTGGGCTACTGAGCGCCCTGCGGACAAGGGGCGGCAAACTCCGCCCTTTGCCTCCTGTCAATCGAGGTCCCGGCGCATGCCGCGCGCAGGCGCCGGGAAATCTCGCACAAGGTTTCGCCATGGACGGCCGCGCCGAAATCATCCGCACCGACAAGGTCACGAAGCGATTCGGCGGGCTGATTGCGGTGAACGAGGTCAGCTATTTGCTGCGGGAAAACGAGGTGGCCGGCATCATCGGTTCCAATGGCGCCGGCAAGACCTCGTTTTTCAATCTGCTCACCGGCTATTATCTGCCGGACGAAGGCAGCATCAGCTATTGCGGCGAGGACGTCACCCGCATGACGCCGCAGCAGCGCGTCGCGCGCGGCATGATGCGCACCTTCCAGCTCACCTCCACTTTCGACAATCTGAGCGTGGTGGACAATCTGGTGCTGGCCTATTTCCGCGCCCACCAGAAACCCTCGCTGCTGCAATTGCTGTTCAATACGCGCAAGAGCCAGCGCAACAAGCCGAAGATCGTGCAGACGCTGGAAACCTTCGACCTGCAGGACCTGCGCGACCGCGATGTCAAGAATCTGAGCCTGGGCGAGAAGCGCCGCCTGGAGATCGCCATGGCGATCATGACCGAACCCAGGATTCTGTTGCTCGACGAGCCGCTCGCCGGCCTTGCCGAGTCGGAAATCCAGACGATCCTCAACGTGCTGCGCCAGCAGGTCGGACGCCAGACCATCCTGATCGTGGAGCACAAGATTTCGCATGTGCAGGAATTCCTGCAACGGCTGACGGTGATGCATGAAGGCCGCATCATCGCCGACGGCCCGGTCGAGGAAGCCTTGCGGGATCCGGAAGTGCGCCGCAGCTATTGGCAGATCGACATTGCGGCGGAAGCCGCCGGAGCGGCCGCATCATGACCGACGGCGCCGACATCCTGACCGTGAAGGGCCTGAACGTCGCCTATGGCGAATCGAAAGCGCTGTTCGACATCGACATGAATGTGCAAGCGGGCGAAATCGTCGCCTGCGTCGGCCGCAACGGCGCCGGCAAGACCACGCTGCTCAAATGCATCGCCGGCTTCCTCAAGCCGACCTCGGGTACCATCGTCACCAACACGAAGAGCCTCGCCGGGCTTGCCGCCTTCGTCATTGCCGGCATGGGCGTCAAATATGTGCCGCAGGACAAGAAGGTGTTCTCCGACCTGACGGTGCGGGAAAATCTCGAACTCGGCAGCTATGCCAGCGGCGATTACGACTGGAGCAAAGTGACCGACTATTTCCCCAAACTCAAAATTCTGATGGACCGCAAGGCCGGGTTCCTCTCCGGCGGCGAGCGGCAGATGCTGATGATCGGACGGGCCATTCTCGGCGGCCCCAAGCTGCTGCTGGTGGATGAGCCGACCGAGGGTCTGGCGCCCAGCATTGTCGGTCACCTGAAGGACGTGTTCCTGGAGCTGGCCAAGAATTCGTCGCTGGTGATCGTCGAGCAGAACCTGCCGCTGGTCTGCGCCATCGCCAATCGGGTCTACGCGCTGAACGAGGGACGGATCATGGCCGAGCTTGCCGATCGCGCCTCGATCCGGCCGGAAGTATGCGAGCGATACCTGTAAGCCGCGCCGGCCGTCCGGCCGGCGCCGAACCATGAGACGAGGCGTGCCGCGATGAACGCGTTGCGATGGTGGTGGAGCCTGGTGCTGGCCTTCGCGCTGCTTGTCGTGCTGCGCATTTTTCTGCCCTTGCCCTTCGCCAACGAGGTGGTGATCTTTTCCATCTACACGATCGGCTGCAATTTCCTGCTCGGCCGCGTCGGCTTCATCTCCTTCGGCCAACCGGCCTATCTCGCGGTCGGCGCCTACGCCGCCGGCTTCTATTTCACCTATTTCGGCGCCAATCCCTATCTCGGCATCCTCATCGGCATCGGCGTCGGCTTCATCGTCGCGCTCGCCATCGGGCCGCTGTTCGTGCGCCTGCGCAGCGATTACTTCGCGCTGGTCAATCTGGCGCTGGCGGTCATCATCTATTTTCTCATGCAGAAGGTGCTGGCGCCGATCACCAACGGCGACAACGGGCTGTGGTTCCTGACCAATCTGGAATCGACGCCGGTGCTCGACCTGACGCGGCCCGACCAGTTCTTCATCTTCGCGCTGCTGGTCGGCTTCGTGGTCTGGGCGTTCTACAAATATCTCGACGATTCGATCTATGGCGCCTGCTGTCTGGGCGGCAAGATCAACGAGGACAAGCTGACCTTCCTCGGCTACGACAATTTCCGCATCCGCCTTACCGCTTTCGTCATCGCCAACACCACGACGGCGCTGGCCGGCGCGCTTTACGCGGTCTATCTCGGCTTCGTCAGCCCGGAAATCACCAGCCCGACGCGGGCGGTCGACCCGGTCGTGGTCACCATCCTCGGCGGCGTCGGCACGCTCTATGGGCCGATCGTCGGCGCCGTCGCCTATACCGGCATGAAGGACATGCTCAGCCAGATCCTCACCAATTGGGAACTGATCATCGGCTTCCTGCTGGTCTTCATCATGCTGGCGGGAGAAAAGGGCATCTGGGGCACGCTGCAGCCGCGGCTCGAGAAGCTGTTCACGCGCAAGCCGGACACGGCGGCCGGCGGCAAAGCGAGGACCGCATGATCGACCTGCAGCTTCTGCCCTCCGGCATCATCTTCGGCCTCAGCCTCGGCGGCATCTTCTTCCTGACGACGGTCGGGCTGTCGCTCTGCTTCGGCCTCATGCGCGTCATCAGCCTCGACCAGATGCTGTATTACGCGCTCGGCGGCTATGTCGCCTACACCGTCAGCCTGCTGATCGGTAATTTTTGGCTCGGCCTCGTTGCCGGCGTCGTGGTCGGCGGGCTGGCCGGCTTCGCGGTTGAGCGCGTGGTGTTCCTGCGCATCTATGAGCGCGACATCACCTACAGCATGATCACGTCGTTCGGCGTGTTGATCGGCGGCGTCGGCGTCATCAAATATTTCTGGGGCCTGGTGCCGCGCCCGGTGGCGGAGCCGATCACCCTGCAGGTCGACCTGTTCGGCACCCAGGTGCCGGCCTATCGGCTGATCATCATCGGTATCGCCTTGTCGGTCTATGGCGGCATCTGGCTGTTTCTCAATCGTACCATCGTCGGCAAGGCGATCCGCGCCGGCATTGAGAACGTCGAGCATGTCGAAGGGCTCGGTATCAATGTCTACCGGCTGTTCTCGATCACCTTCATCATTGCCGGCGGCCTGTCGGCGCTCGCCGGCGGCCTCAACGCGCCGCTGATCATGGTCGACCCGCAAATGGGGCTGGAGGTGATGGCCTTCGCCTTCATGATCGTCATCATCGGCGGCCTCGGCAGCATCAAGGGCACGCTGGTCTCCAGCTTCCTGGTCGGTCAGGTGGTGTCGCTCGGCTCGCTGATTTATGCGCCGCTGGCGCAGATGGCGCCCTTCGCCATCATGGTGCTGATCCTGCTGCTCAAGCCGACCGGCCTCTACGGCAGCCCGCTGCTCAAGCGTTGACCGAATGCGGCCAGCGTGGTTTCCACGGCGCCGATCTGCGCCAGGAAATCGATTGGCATTTCCGAGGTCACCTGCAATTCACGGTCCTCGAGCACGTCGCGCTCGCGGATGCGCCGCGCGCCAGCGCGCGATCGTTTCGTCGCGCGCGCCGCACCAGTTCGACGATCTGCGGCCGGAACAGGCGCAGCAGCGCGCTCAGCCAGCGATTGAGCTCGCGCGCGGGCGCCGCGACCGTGATGTCGAAACGCTCCAGCATGCCGATCACGCTATCGGCGTCGTGCCAGATCTCGCCGGTCACCCAGCGATTGGTGGTGAACAGCCGGATCGGCCGCCCCGTGGCATCGGTGGAGATACCGATCGAGATGAGTGAGCGCGTCGTCCGGCGCCGGCGTGCCATCCGCGCGCATAAAAGTGTGGAAGTGACCATGCTCGCCGGCGATGCGTTCCACGGCGGCATGGGCGTGATAGTAATATTGGCTGTGGGTGTCGCGATCGACGACATCGCCGGGCGGGAAATGCGCCCATTCCTCCACCACGCCGGCGCCGCCAAGCACGGCGGTCACCGGGTTCTTGCCCGCCTCGGCAAGCGCCGCGCTGCAGGCGACCGCTTCGGCCGCGGCGTCGTAAAGCCCGCGCAATTCGGCGCGCGGCAAGTGCCGCAAGCGTTGTATGTGATTATGCAAACGTCCGCCTAGCCGCCGCGCCCGCTATTGGACGCCCCGCCGCACGGGTTGGATCCGTAAGGCGACGAACTGGGACTGCCGCGCCCGGGGCCGCATGGATTGGATGCCGCCTGACCCGACGTCATCTTTTTCGAACGGTGCATGCCGCCATGCTTTGCCGGCGCGCAGGGCTTGCCGCCGCCGCAGGGGTTGGACATCGCCTGCGCCACCTGCATCGGGGTCTCGGCCGCCGCAACCGGCGTGGGAGCCGCCGCCGTTGCGCCGATCGCCGCCGCGATCGTCGACAGGCTGCCGGCCAGCAGGGCGGATTTCAGTCGGCTGCGTTGCATCGGATGCTCCTTTTCAGCTGCGCTCGGGGCGACATCGTTGCGTGTCCTTGCCAATGCACGTGGGGATGTCGTGGAAAAGTAGCATTCGGACGGCGGTCGTCCGCATCACGCTTTTGGCATCGCGGCGGCGACAGCGCTTGCAAGGCAGCCTTTCGCGTGGTCGCGACGGACCGCTCACAAACTTTTTACAAGGCTGCCGGTGTGCCAGAGCCGGCGCGGCGACCCCGCGCCCGGTTCACGCGCTCACGATCCAGGCGCGCGCCTCTGCGGCCTGCGCGGTCGGAAATACTCTCGTCGCACCGGGCATCATGAAGCTGAAGAACTGCATGGTGTATTTGATCCAATCCACGTCGGTGACGAGGGCCATGCGTTCCCATCGCGTGAGATGTTCCATCCCGACCTTGAAGTCGGTCCACATCGCGGCGGGGTCGATGCCGCCGAAATCGCCGGCGGTTTCATAATAGAGGCGAAGCTTGTCGTGGCTCTTAAGGCCGTTCATGACGGCCGGCACCAGCACCGTGTCATAATCGGCCTTCGTCACCTGTCCCTTGCAGACGAAAGCGAGGACATTGTCTGGAAAACCCGTCAGTTGCTCGATCATGGCTGTTCTCCATCGACTGCACCGCCCCCCGGATCAGCAACACATACCACTTTGTGACGCCGCGATGACTGATCTGGCTCAATGCCAAATGCGTCGAAAAATGCGCTGATCCTTCAGTCCTCGCAGGTGGCGACGCATGAAATCGCAGATTATCGAGCAGCTTGGCCAGACCGACATCCTGCTGCCGTCGCTGATCAGCGAAGGGCTTGCGGCCAACGACCGGGTGAAAGCACGCTTGAGCGTGCTTCAAGCGGCGGCGCGCCATGCACGCGAGCCGCAGGGGCCGCGGTTCGATCTGGCGGAGGAGTGCCGTGCCGCTGCGCTTGATCCCAGTGCGATGGAAGCGCTGGCGAACGGCGCCGGCCTCATTGCCGGCGAGCGCATGACCGCGCCCGGCCTCGGTCCGTTGCAGGCCGGGATTTGGGACGATGTCGAGGCCATGATTCACGCGGTGCAGGCCGGCGATGCGCCGACCGCCGAGCGGGCGCGGCAACGACTGGTGGCGCTCAAGCCGGACGCGCCGGCGCAAGCGCCCGATACGCTGGAACTTGCCGTCGTCGCCCGCCTCGCCAGCGTTTCCGGCGGCCAGGGCGACAGTTTGCATCGCCTGGTGATGGATCTGCACAAGGCGCTCAACAAACTGGCGACGGAGCAGGCGGAAGAGGTGCTCGCCGGCGCCCATGTCTATGGCTTGGCGCCGCAGGACCGACCGGCGGTCGAAGCCTTCATGCGCGGCGTCGAGGCGACCCGCAAGCTCAAGTTCGATCATCCGGGGCTCGCCAGCATGGCGACGCGGGTGGGAGCGCGTCTCACCATCCAGAATGATATCGGCGAGACCGATGCCCATGTCGTGGTGATCGCGGTTGAAGGGTCGACGGTGACGGTCACCTATACCGACGTGCATCTGCCGCGCGCCAAGTTCTTCACCGGCCTGCTGCGCAATTTCCCGGTCGCGTGGAGCGGGCTCGACCGCAAGAGCGTCGAAGGCCTCGGCGAGGACGGCGTGTTCTATCTGGTTACCGGCCGCTTCGCCGCGGCCGACGACAAGGGTCGCGACGACTTCCTGGAAGCGCTCGGCGCCTCGCTGGTCTTTCTCATCGACTGGAACAAGGCGCGCAAGGTGCTGCGCAACTGGGTGTCGAAGGGCGATGCTGTCGACATCCTCGACTGGGCGGCGCGCCAGCGTGTCGGCCATCGCGGTTTCCTGGCGCTCGGCGGCGGCGAACTGGTCGCCGCCGCCGTGCATCACGCCACGCCCACCCGCATCGGCTTCGGCGAGCGGCTCGATCGCGCGCTCGGCCGCGCCGCGGCGGTGGATTTCGTCAAGACGGTGCTGCGCGTATCGGCGGAGGCGCTGCTGGAAGGCGGCTCGGTGCGGCTGGCGCGTGACCGCATCGAGGCGGATCTGGTGCGCCATCTGCAACGGCTCGACGGCATGTTGCTGGCGATCGTCGTCAGCCAGGCCGGGCTTGCCCGCGACATCGCCGCCGGCCTGGCGCAATTCATCGCCGAACAGCGGGCCGGCCGCGGCTTCGACCGGGCCGGCCTGGCGGCACGGGCGCGCCGCATCGAGGAAAAGGCCGACCGCATCGCCATCGACGCCCGCAACGAGATCGCGCGGTTCGAGGCCGATCCGTCGATCGAGCGCCTGGTCAATGAGATCGAACAGGCCATCGACGAATTGGAGCAGGCGGCCTTCGTCTGCCCGCTGGTACCGGACAAGATCTCCGCCGATCTGCTGGCGCCGTTGAGCGAGCTTTGCGCCGCCGCGGTGGCCGGCGCCGAGGCCGCCGCCGCCGGCGTCGCTGCCGCCGCCGATGTGCCGGAAGGCCAACGCGTGGATTCCGAGGATGCGCTGGCTGCGGTGGCCCGGCTGATCGAAGTCGAGCACCGCGCCGACGCCGCCGAGCGCGCGGTCACCACCATCCTGCTGCGCGGCGATTTCGATCTGAAGACGGCGCTGTCGGTGCTCGAATTGACCCGCGCCGTGGAGCGTTCCACCGACCGCTTCGCCGCTTTCGGCCATCTGTTGCGCGGGCGCGTGCTCGCCGATCTTTCGAGCTGAGTGGGGAAGTCCATGCAGATTGTCCGTATCGGCGCGGGTTCGAACGAGCAGCCGTCCGCCGAGATTGTCGGCGCCAAGGCCGCCAATCTCGCGCGCATGGCCGCGCTCGGCCTGCCGGTGCCGCCGGCCTTCGTGCTGCCGGTCAGCCTGTGCGCCGCCATGGTCGCGGGCGAAGCCGACGCCAAGCGTGAGCTCGCCGACGGCTTGCGCGAGGGCATCGCTTTCCTGGAAAGCGCCAGCGGCCGCCAATTCGGCGACCGTCGCAACCCGCTGCTGGTCTCGGTGCGCTCCGGCGCCGCGCGCTCCATGCCGGGCATGCTCGACACCGTGCTCGACGTCGGCTGCACCTCGCGCGCGGTGCACGGCTTGATCCGCATGAGTGGCCATCCGCGCTTTGCCTGGGACTGCCGGCGGCGCTTCCTGGAAAGCTATGGCAGCGTGGTGCTGGGCCTGAACAAGTCGCTGTTCGCCGAGCGGCTGGCAGCGCTGGTCGCCGCCGAAGCCGCGGACGGCGAACAGGCGCTCGACGGCGAAGCGCTGGAGCGGCTCGCCAGCAGCTACCAGCAGGCGATCGACGATGAGGACGCCTTCGTTCCCGAAGACGCGCCGGAGCAACTCGCCGCTGCGGCGTGGGCGGTCTACCGCTCCTGGACGAGCGCGCGCGCCCGCACCTATCGGCGCCTCCAGCATCTCGACGATCTGCAAGGCACCGCGGTCACCGTGCAGGCCATGGTGTTCGGCAATCGCGGCCTCAGCTCGGGCGCCGGCGTCGCCTTTTCGCGCGATCCCTCGACCGGTATGGCGCATCCGGTGATCGACGTCTTGTTCGACGCACAGGGCGAGGACGTGGTCTCCGGCGCGCGCACGCCGGCAACCGATGCGGCGATCGAGCGCGTCGTGCCCGCGGTGGCGGCGCAATTGCGCGCGACGCTTGCCCGGCTGGAGCGCGAATTCGCCGACGTGCAGGATGTCGAATTCACTATTGAGGCCGGCAAATTGTGGCTGCTGCAGACGCGCGCGGCCAAGCGTACCCCGCTGGCGGCGCTGCGCTTTGCCGCCGCGTTCGTGAAGGAAGGGCTGATCGCGCCGGCGCAGGCGCTGGCACGCCTCAATGGAGTCGATCTCGGCAAGCTGGCGCGCTTGCGCCTGGTCGATGCGCCGGAGCCGGTCGCGCATGGCAGCGGCGCCTCGGCCGGTATCGCGGTCGGCCGGGCGGCGTTCGATTCCGATAGCGCCGCGCGGCTCGCCGGAACCGGCGATCCCGTCATCCTGGTGCGGCCCGACACCAGCACCGCCGATGTCGCCGGTTTCGCCGTCTCCGCCGGCATCGTCACCGGTGTCGGCGGTCGCACCGCCCATGCCGCGCTGGTGGCGCGGCAAATGGGTACCCCTTGCGTCGTCGGTTGCGCGACGCTGACGGTCGATGTCGCCGGCCGCCAGGCGCGGCTTGCCGGCATGACGTTCAAACATGGCGATTGGCTCACCATCGACGGCGAGACCGGCGCGCTCTATATCGGACGCTGCCGCACCCGCCTGGAGCGGCCGGACGCCGAGCTGGCGGAAATCGCAAGCTGGCGCAGCAAGGTCGCTTGACCGTCGCGACGGGCCGCATGTCGGATCCATCGGTAACCCACGAGGCCTACTGGCGCAGCGGCAGCGCCGCCCTGTTGGCGCAGCTTGGCGCGAGCCGCGACGGCTTGAGCCGGGCGCAGGCGGCGGAACGGCTGGCGCGCGTGGGACCCAATGCGGTCGCCACCGACCGCCGCCGCGGCATCGCCATCAAGATCGCCAAGCGCTTCGCCGAACCCTTGGTGGCCATCCTGCTGGTCGCCGCCGCCATCTCCGCCTTCAGCGGCGATATCGCCAGCTTTGGCATCATCGTCATCGTCGTCGGCGCCTCCATCGCCCTCGACGTCGTCCAGGAGCAGCGCGCGGAGACGACGGCGGAGGCGCTCAAGCGTTCGGTGGCGATCCACGCCGACGTCAAGCGCGACGGTGCCATTATTTCGCTGCCGGTCGAGCAACTTGTTCCCGGCGACGTGGTCGAACTGCGCGCCGGCGATCTCGTTCCCGCCGACGGCGTGCTGATCGAGGGTCGCAACGCCCATGTCAACGAAGCGCTGATGACCGGCGAGCCCTATCCGGTGGAGAAGCGCGCCGGCGACTGCGATGCGGCAGAGCCGGCCGATGCCTACAATGCATTGTTCGCCGGCACGTCGGTGATCAATGGCGAAGCGGTCATGCTGGTGATCGCGACCGGCAAGGCGACGCGTTTCGGCGGCATCGCCGCCGCTTTGTCGGAAGCCGCGCCGCCCAGCGCCTTCGAGCGCGGCCTGCGCCGCTTCGGTATCCTCATCCTCCGCCTGACCGTGTTCTTGGTCTTGTTCGTGCTGCTGGTGCACCTCGCCTTCGGCCGCCCGGTCCTCGAAGCCTTCCTCTTCGCCGTCGCCCTCGCCGTTGGCCTCACCCCCGAACTGTTGCCGATGGTGGTGACCGTGACCTTGTCGCGCGGCGCCTTGCGCATGGCGCAAAAGCAGGTCGTGGTGAAGCGGCTTAGCGCCATTCACGATCTCGGCGCCATGGACGTGCTGTGCACCGACAAGACGGGCACGCTCACCGAAGCCAATATCACGCTGATCGGCCATCCCGGTTTCGACGGTGCCGACAGCGAACAGGCGCTCACGCTCGCCGCGGTGAATTCGAGCTTCGGCGGCGGAATTCGCAGCCCGCTCGATCAGGCCATCGTCAAGCATTGCGCCGGCCAGGATTTCACCGGCTGGAGCAAGCTCGACGAAATACCCTTCGATTTCGAGCGCCGCTGCGTATCCGTGCTGGCGCAGCACAATGACCAACGGCTGCTCATCCTGAAAGGCGCGCCGGAAGCGGTGCTGGCGCGGGCGAGCCGCGTTGTTCTCGGCGACGGCCGCAGCCAGGCGCTCGATCAGGCCGCGCGCGCCGCGCTCGACCGCCAACAGGAGGAGCAGGCCGCGCTCGGCTACCGCGTGCTCGCCATCGCCTTCAAGGTGATGGCGGACGAGACGCACGAACTGCGCGATGAGGACGAAACCGATCTCACCATCGCCGGCTTTTGCGTCTTCGCCGATCCGCCGAAGCCGAGCGCCGCCGCCGCCGTGCATCGGCTGGCGACGCACGGCGTGCACGTCAAGGTCATTTCCGGCGATCACGAAGCGGTGGTGCGCCATCTGGTCGATACGCTGAAGCTTTCGGCGCGCGGGCTGCTCACCGGCGCTGAGATCGACGCGCTGACCGAGCCGGCTTTGGCCGCGCGGGTGCAGAAGACCGACCTGTTCGCGCGCGTGTCGCCAGACCAGAAGACCCGCATCATCCGCGCGTTGCAGGCGCGCGGCCATACCGTCGGGTTCATCGGCGACGGCGTCAACGACGCGCCGGCGATCCATGCCGCCGAGATCGGATTGTCGGTCGACGGCGCGACCGACATCGCCCGCAGCGCCGCCGACATGATCCTGCTGTCGCCCGATCTCGGTGTGCTCGCCGACGGCGTCGAGGAGGGCCGGCGCACTTTCGCTAACATTCTGAAATACATACGCATGGGCACCTCGTCGAATTTCGGCAACATGCTGTCGATGGCGCTGGCTTCGCTGGTGCTGCCGTTTCTGCCGCTGCTGCCGGTGCAGATCCTGCTCAACAATCTGATTTACGATTTTTCCGAGATCGGCATCCCCTTCGACGGCGTCGACCGCCGCGACCTCGCGCACCCGCGCGCCTGGGACATGCACGCCATCCTGCGTTTCACCCTGATCATGGGCGCGCTGTCGTCGCTGTTCGATCTCGCCACTTTCGCGGTGCTGCTGCGGGTCTTCCATGCCAGCGCCGAACAGTTCCGCACCGCCTGGTTCGTCGAATCGATGGCGACCCAGATCCTGGTGATCTTCGTCATCCGCACCTACCGCCCGGCCTGGAGCGGCCGCGCCCATCCGGTCCTGGTCGCGAGCTCGCTCGGCGCGCTGGCGATCGCCTTGGCGGTGGTGGCAAGCCCGCTCGGCGCGGCTTTCTCTTTTGTAGCGATGCCTTGGCCGATGGTGGCGGCCATCGCGGTGCTGGTGGTGGCCTATCTCGCCAGCGCGGAGGCGCTGAAACGCTTTGCCGGAGCCCGCGGGAAGATACGGTGGTTCAGCCGGTAGCCTTCTTGGCAAGCCCGGCGAAGATACGGTCCGGCGTGAACGGCAGCGCGTGGAAGCGCACGCCGGTGGCGTCGCGGATGGCGTTGCCGAGCGCGGCGGCCACTGGATTATAGGGGCTCTCGCTCATCGACTTGGCGCCGAAGGGCCCGAGCGTGTCGCTGGTGTCGGCGAACAGCACTTGCGTGCGCGGCACGTCGGCAAAGCAGGGCAGATGGTAGTTGCGGAAGGCGGGATTGACCACGCGGCCGTCGCCGTCGATCACGACTTCCTCGAACAGTGCCGCGCCCAGGGCCTGCGCCACGCCGCCTTCGACCTGGCCGCGGCACTGCATCGGATTGATCACCGTGCCGGCATCGGCCGCCTGGATGCTGTGCAGGATCCTGATCTCGCCGCTGACGCGGTTCACCGCCACGCGGAAGCCCTGCACGTTGAAGGCGACCGAGCGCGGCGATCCGGTGGTGTGGCCGGTCGTCGAGAGGTCGTCGCCCTCGGCATGCGCCGATTGATAGAGTTCGCGCAGCGGAATATGCCGGCCGGCGCAGATCGCGGCGTCGCCGGTAAGCTCGCATTGCTCGCGCGCGGCATTGCTGTGGCGGGTGGCGATATCGAGCAGTTTGTCGTGGAGCGCGCGCGCGGCGAGTTCCGTGGCGCGGCCGGCGATCACCGTGCCGGTCGAGCCAAAGGCGCCGGTGTCATGGCCGCCATTATCGGTGTCGGAGGGCTTCAGGCTGATATTTGCCGGCTCGGTCTTCAGCAGCGTTGCCGCGATCTGCTGGTGCACTGTGGCGGTGCCGTTGCCGAATTCGGCGGTGCCGACGGAGAGCTCATAGCCGCCGTCGGCGCGGAGCGCGATGGTCGAATCGGAAAAGTGTCCACCCGGCGGCACGGTGTCGATCATGGTGAGCGCGACGCCGGTGCCGGTCGCCCAATCGGGGCCCGGCGGCGCGTCGCCTTGCGCGCGGCGCATCGCCTCGTCGACCAGATCGAGGCACTGGTCGAGGCCGTAGCTGCCGTAGATCACATCGTCCTGCGGCGTCGGCGAAACCGACAACATCGGCTCGCCGCGCTTGACCACATTGCGGCGGCGGAACTCGATCGGCTCGATGCCGAGTGCGCGCGCCACTTCGTCCATCGCCGATTCGACCGCGAAGCCGGTCTGCGGCAGGCCGTAGCCGCGAAAGGCGCCGGCCGGCATGGTATTGGTATAGACGGCGACGCCGTCTATTCGTTTGTTGACGCAGCGATAGACCGACACACTTTCGGCGCAGGCATGCTCGAGCACCGGCGCGGCGTGATTGCCATAGGCACCGGTGTTGGAAAGCACGTTCATCTGGATGGCGGTGAGCGTGCCGTCGCGCTTGGCGCCGACCTTTATGCGCACCCGCATCGGATGGCGCGTGGTGGCGCCGGTGAACTGCTCGGCGCGGGTGAATTCGAGCTTCACCGGCCGGCGCAGGCGCAGTGCGGCGAGCGCCACCACGTCCTCGACCAGCATTTCCTGCTTGGCGCCGAAACCGCCGCCGACGCGTTCGCAGAACACCCGTACCTTGGCGCGATCGAGCGCGAAGATGCGCGCCAGCTCGTCGCGGGTGAGGAACGGCACCTGCGTGCTCGAGCGCAGCGTCAGCCGGCCGGCCTCGTCGATCCAGCCGATGGCGCAATGCGTCTCCAGATGCGCGTGCTGCACGCGCGGCACCTGATAGGTGCCTTCATGGATGGCATCGGCGGCGGCGAAGCCGGCCTCGACGTCGCCGAGGCCGCCATGCACCTCGGCCGCGATATTGCGCTGCGCATTGCCTATACGCGCCTGCGGTCCCTTGTCGTGGATTACGGGCGCGCCATCCTGCATCGCCGCTTCCGGATCGAACACCGCCGGCAGCACGTCGTAATCGACCAGCAGCCGGCGACAGCCTTCCTCGGCCGCGGCTTCCGTATCGGCGACTACCGCCGCCACCCGCTGGCCGATGAAGCGCACGACATTGTCGAGCACCATCGTGTCGTCGGCGTCGATCAGCCGGTTCTCGTGGCGCGCGGTGGAGAAGGCGACATTGGGCGCGTCTTCATAGGTGAACACCGCCTGAACGCCGGGCACCGCCAGCGCCACGCGTTTGTCGATCGAGCGAATGCGCGCATGGGCATGCGGCGAGCGCGCGAGCTTCATGTGCAACAGGCCGTCGATGGCGACATCGAGCGTGAAGCGCGCCTTGCCGGTGACCACGTCCGGGCCCGCCGGCGCCGGTACGCTGCGGCCGCAAGCGGCACCGTCGGCGCCGTCCTCGATCTCACGGTGGCCGGCGAGCGCGTCGTCGATGGAGCGATAGCCGGTGCAACGGCAGATATTGCCCTTGAGCGAGCGGCCGAGCTCGGCGCACTGGGCCTCGCTGAGCGACGCGGCGGTCATGATCATGCCGGCGGTGCAGAAGCCGCATTGGAAGCCCTGCGCCTCGATGAAAGCACGCTGCATCGGATGCAGCTCGTCGCCTTGCGCCAGCCCCTCGATGGTGGTGACCTCGCGGCCTTCGGCGCGGAACGCCGGCACGAGACAACTGTGCACCGGCGCACCGTCGAGCCAGACCGTGCAGGCGCCGCAGTCGCCGGCGTCGCAGCCTTTCTTGACGCCGAACCAGCCGAGCTGGCGCAGGAAGGTGCGCAGGCATTGCCCGGGCGCCGGCTTTTCCGCGAATTCCGTACCGTTGATGCGGAAGCTCATGGCGCCTGCTCCGCCAGTTCGCGTCGGATCTCCTCGGCGAAATGCAGGCTCATGTGCCGCCGCCATGCCGGCGTTCCGTGAATATCGTCGTACCAGCCACCGGGCGTGATCTCGCTGTCGATGCGCGCGCGCAACCGTTCCGCTGAGGGCAGGGCGTCGAATTCGAACTTCATCGGTCGCGGTGTCGAGGCGGTAATGGTAAGCGCGAAGCCGCCGCCGGGCGTGCGGGTGCCGATCAAGAGCGCGCCGGAACGTCCGATTGGCGCCAGCGAGATCTGCCGGAAGGCGGTGCGCCGGGTCAGCGACTGTGCCGGCAGATCGATGCGGCGCATCAGCTCGCCCGGCTTGAGAAGGTTGCGTTGCGGGCCGGTGACGAAATCGCCGACCGTCACCTGCCGCTCGGAGCCGTCCGCCGCCCACAGCGTGCAGACGCCGTCGAGCGCGGTCGGTGAGCGCGATCATCGGACCCGCCGGCAGGGACATGCAGATGTTGCCGCCGACGGTGGCCGTATTCCATATCTTGAACGAGGCGAGGAATGCCTTGCAGCATTGCTCGATCAGCGGCGCGGCGAGCCATTCGACCGGGGCGGTGAGCGCGTTCAATTGCGCGATGGTGCAGGTGGCGGCGATCTCCAGCCCCGCCGCGCTTGCTTGCAGGGGCTGCCAGCCGAGGCCACCGAGATCGATCAGGCGCGTCAGCCGCGGTTGCGGTTCGGAAAACAGCCAGGTGCCGCCGCCGAGCCAGGCATCGCCCGTGCGCCAGGCCGGCAGTTCATTGCGCGCGCGGGGGTGCGCGACTTCGCTGATGGTGTTCAAATCCATGGCGCAGGACCGTGCGGCAAACTCGGCGCGCTCCCTCTCCCCGCTGGGGAGAGGGTTGGGGTGAGGGGGATCGTGACTCTCGATAGGCCATAACCCCTCACCCGGATCGCTTCGCAATCCGACCTCTCCCCATGGGAGAGGTGAAGCGAGCCCGTGGCAACGTTTGAACCAAAACCGCTCTGGTCCCGGTCTTGCAAGCCTGAGTATGATCGGGGCAGGGGAAAGCGATGAGTGAAGCAATCTGGATCAAGGACCCGCTGGCCATCCTCGCCGAGGGCGCCGAGCGCGGCGTGGTGGTTGCCGACGGCCGCATCGTCGAACTGGTCGACACCGGCGCCACGCCGAAAACGCCCGGCGCCAAGCCGTTCGACGCCGGCGCGCATGTCGTGCTGCCGGGCCTGATCAACACCCATCATCATTTCTACCAGACGCTCACACGCGCGCTGCCGGCCGCGCTCGACCGCGAGCTGTTTCCCTGGCTCAAGGCGCTCTATCCGGTGTGGGCGCGGCTGACGCCGGAGGCGCTCGATCTCGCCGCCACCGTGGCCATGGCCGAGTTGATGCTGTCGGGATGCACCACCACCACCGACCATCATTATGTCTTCCCGGCCGGACTGGAAGACGGCATCGACATCGAGATCGCGGCGGCGCAGCGCCTCGGCCTGCGCGTACTGGTGACGCGCGGCTCGATGAATCTGTCGGAGCGCGACGGTGGGCTGCCGCCCGACAGCGTGGTGCAGGACGCGGACGCGATTCTCGTCGACAGCGAACGTCTGGTCGGCCGCTATCACCAGATCCGGCGAAGCGGCGATGGTGCAGGTGGCGCTGGCGCCGTGCTCGCCGTTCTCGGTCACCACCGCGCTGATGCGCGCGACCGCGGCGCTTGCCGACAAGCTCGGCGTGCGCCTGCACACGCATCTGGCCGAGACCGAGGACGAGAACCGCTTCTGCCAGGAGCTCTATGGCTGCCGTCCGCTCGATTACCTGGAGGACTGCGGCTGGCTCAACGACAAGACCTGGCTGGCGCACGGCGTCCATTTCAGCACCGATGAGATGCCGCGGCTCGCGCAGGCCGGCGTCTCCATCAGCCATTGCGCCTGCAGCAATCAGGTGCTGGCCTCCGGCCATTGCCCGGTCTGCGAATTGGAAGCGGCCGGCGTCGGCGTCGGCCTCGGCGTCGATGGCTCGGCCTCCAACGACGAATCCAACCTGATGCAGGAAGTGCGTGCCGCCTTCCTGCTGCAGCGTGCCCGCTACGGCGTCGGCAAAGTGAGCCACAAGGACGCGCTGCGCTGGGCGACGGCCGGCTCGGCGCTTTGCGTCGGCCGTCCCGAACTGGGCGCCATCACGGTCGGCAAGCGCGCCGATCTCGCGCTGTTCAAGCTCGACGAATTGCGCTTCTCCGGCCACGGCGACCCGCTCGCCGCGCTGGTGCTGTGCGGCGCCCATCGCGCCGACCGCGTCATGGTCGAGGGGCGTTGGACCGTCGAGAATGGCGCCATTCCCGGCCTCGATCTCGCCGATCTGATGCGCCGCCATCAAGCGGCGGCGCGCACGCTGCAGGGCTGAACGCATCACGCCAGGCTGCTCCACGGGCACCGCATTATCCCTCCCCCGTTTGCGGGGGAGGGATAAGCAAGCCGCTCACTTGCCCGGCATCTTGTCGGTCACGCCCTTGACGTAGAAGTTCATGCCCAGGATCTGCCCGTCGGCGAGATGGGTGCCGCCCTTGCAGGGCACGGTGCTGCCGTCCTGCGCGATTACCGGGCATTTGAACGGATGCAGCGTGCCGGCCTCGATCTCGGCCTGCGTCTTCTCCGCCAGCTTCTTCACGTCGTCGGGCATGTTGGTGTAGGGCGCCATCACCACCAGCTTCGACTTCAGGCCGCCCCAGGTGTCGGTCGAGGTCCACTTGCCGGCGAGCACGTCTTTGGTGCGCTCGATGTAATAGGGCGCCCAGTTGTCGACGATGGCGGTGAGTTGGCTCTTGGCGCCGAATTTGATCATGTCGGAGTCCTGGCCGAAGGCGTAGATGCCGCGCTGCGCGGCGATCTGCATGGCCGCCGGACTGTCGGTGTGCTGCATCAGCACGTCGGCGCCCTGGTCGGCCAGCGCCTTGGCGGCATCGGCTTCCTTGCCCGGGTCGAACCAGCTGTTCACCCAGATGATCTTGACCTTGATGTTGGGATTGATGGTCTGCGCGCCGAGCATGGTGGCGTTGATGCCGGAGATCACCTCGGGGATCGGGAACGAGGCGACATAGCCGAGCACGCCCTTCTTCGACATCTTGGCGGCGATCACGCCCTGGATGTAACGGCCCTCATAGAATCGGCCGGAATAGGTGCTCATGTTCTTGGCGCGCTTGTAGCCGGTGGCGTGCTCGAAATAGACCTTGGGAAACTGCTTGGCCGCCTTCAGCGTCGGGTCCATGTAGCCGAAGGATGTGGTGAAGATCAGCCCGTGACCGGTGCGCGCGAGCTGCACGATGGCGCGCTCGGCGTCGGGACCCTCGCTGACATTCTCCAGATAGGTCGTATCGATCTTGTCGCCGAGCGCGGCGACCAGCTTCTTGCGCGCCACCTCGTGCTGATAGGTCCAGCCGTAATCGCCGATCGGACCGAGGTAGATAAAGCCCACTTTCAGCTTGCCGGCCGCAGTCGCGCCGAATGTGGTCGCGGCGAGGGTGAGGACCGCGGCCGTGGCGGCGATAACGAATTTTTTCATGACATCGACTCCGGGTTCTTGAGACGGGTAACTCATGCTTCCCCAGGAACGCGCCGCCCGTCGCGCGCGCCCGCGGGGACAATCTAACGGTCGGGCACGAACACCAGACCGAGCGAAGCGGGCGCGGCCGACCCGGCGGTGCCGCGCGTGCGCGATATCAGGACCAGCACGATGACGCAGGCGAGGTACGGCAGCGACGACATCAGTTGCGAGGGGATGCCGAGGCCGAGCGCCTGCGCATGCAGTTGCAGAATGGTCACCGCGCCGAACAGATAGGCGCCGCCGACCAGGCGCGTCGGCTGCCATGACGAGAACACCACCAGCGCCAGCGCGATCCAGCCGCGGCCGGCGGTCATCCCGGGAATGAAGAACGGCGTATAGGCGAGCGGCAGGAAGGCGCCGGCGAGACCGGCGCAGCCGCCGCCGAACAGCACCGCCAGCCAGCGCACCTTGAGCACCGGATAGCCGAGCGCGTGCGCGGAGACATGGTTGTCGCCGATGGCGCGCAGCACCAGGCCGGCGCGGGTGCGGTAGAGGAACCACCAGATGGCGATGACCAGGATGACTGAGAAGTAGACGAAGGCATCCTGCCCGAACAGGATGCGGCCGATGAAGGGCAGGCCGGTCAGCACGGGAATGAAGAGGTGGGGGGAGGGGACGATCTTCTGTCCGACAAAGCCGGCGCCGATCAGGCCGGAGAGGCCGACGCCGAGGATGGTGAGGGCGAGGCCGGTGGCGACCTGGTTGACCGCGAGGCTCAAGGTGAGCAGGCCGAACACGGCGGACAGCGCGACACCGGCGGCGATGCCGGACAAGGCGCCGATGAAGGTCGAGCCGGTGACATAGGCGCCGGCGAAGCCGCAGGCCGCGCCCATGATCATCATGCCCTCGACGCCGAGATTGAGCACGCCCGAGCGCTCGACCACGAGCTCGCCCGCCGCCGCCAGCAACAGCGGCGTGGACGCGGAAATCACCGAGAGGATGATCGCCTCAAGCAGGCCCATGCGCGGCCTTTCGGACGCCGCCGATGAGGCGGATGCGGTAGATGATCAACGAGTTCGCAGGCCAGCACGAAGAACAAGAGGATGCCCTGGAACACCTTGGTCAGGTCGAGCGGGATCTTCATGGCGATCTGGGCGCCTTCGCCGCCGATGAAGGTCAGGGCGAGGAACAGGCCGGCGACCAGGATGCCGATCGGGTTGAGACGGCCGAGGAAGGCGACGATGATGGCGGTGAAGCCGTAACCGGGGGAGATGCCGGGTTGCAGGTGACCGATGGGGCCGGCGACCTCGATGATGCCGGCGAGGCCGGCCAGCGCGCCGGACACCACGAAGGTGAAGATGACCAGCTGGTCGGACTTGAAGCCGGAAAAGCGCGCGGCCCGCGGCGCCGCCCCCACCACGCGGATCTCGAAGCCCTTGATGGTGCGCCCCAGCATCACCGCCGTCACCGCCACCACCACGAGCGCGAACAGGCAGCCGTAATGCACGCGGGTGCCGTCGAACAGCACCGGGATGGTGGCGTTGGGATCGAAATCGGCGGTGGTGGGAAAATTAAAGCCGTGCGGGTCGCGCCAGGGCCCGCGCACCAGATAGTCGAGCAGCAAATCGGCGACATAGACCAGCATCAGGCTGGTGAGGATCTCGCTGGCGCCGAAACGCACCTTGCACAGCGCCGGGATCAGCGCATAGAGCGCGCCGCCGAGCGCGCCGAGAACGAGCATCGCCGGCAGCACCCAGGGTCCGGCATGGGTGCCCTGGGTGACGACCGCGACCCAACTGCCGCACACCGCGCCGATGAGGAACTGGCCCTCGGCGCCGATGTTCCACACATTGGCGAGATAGCACAGCGACAGCCCGACGGCGATCATCACCAGCGGGCTCGCCTTCACCGCGATCTCGGAGAGCGAATAGGGATCGATCAGCGGCGCCAGAAAATAGACCTGCAACGCCTCGATCGGGTTCTTGCCGAGCAGCGCGAACAGCACCGAGATGGTGATCAACGACAGCGCGATGGCGATCAGCGGCGAGGCCACCGCGATCAGCGTCGAACGTTCGGCGCGCCGCTCAAGCACCAACTGCATGGCCCGCCTCCTGTTGCCCGCCCGCTTCGCCGGCGCTGCTGCCGCCCATCAACAGGCCGAGCTTTTCGCGGGTGACCGCGGCGGCATCGATCGGTTCCGACAGCGTGCCATGGAACATGACGGCGACGCGATCGGCGATCTCGGCCAATTCGTCGAGGTCCTGGCTGATCACCAGCACGGAGGTGCCGCGCGCGGCGAGATCGATCAGCGCCTGGCGGATGGTGGCGGCGGCGCCGGCATCGACGCCCCAGGTCGGCTGGCTGACGATGAGCACGCCGGGCTCGCGGAGGATTTCGCGGCCGACCACGAATTTCTGCAGATTGCCGCCGGACAGGCTGACCGCTTCCGGATCGCGCTTGGCCTTGCGCACGTCGAAGGTGGTGGTGGCGCGGTCGACGGTGGTGAGCGTCGCCAAGCGGTTGATGAAGCCGCGCTTGACCATGCCGCTGGCGGCGTGGCCGGTGAGCAGCGCGTTTTCCGACAGCTTCATGCGCGGCGCGGTGCCGTGGCCGAGCCGCTCCTCCGGCACGAAGGCCGCGCCCAGCCGGCGGCGCTCGGTGACCGAAAGCTGGCCGGCGGCCTCGCCATCGATGATCACATTGTCGGCGTGCTCGCACAGCCGCTCGCCCGACAGCGCCGAGAACAATTCATCCTGGCCGTTGCCGGCCACGCCGGCGATGCCGAGGATCTCGCCGCCCTTCACTTCCAGCGAGATGTTGCGCAGATGAATGCCGTGCGGATCGTCCGGCTCCATCGACAGGTCCTTGATCAGGAGCCGCGGAATGGTCACCGCGCGGGTGCTCGCCATCTTCACCGCGCCGATCTCGGCGCCGACCATCATTCTCGCTAATGACGCCGCGGTCTCGCGGCGCGGGTCGCAGGTGGCGACCTTCTTGCCGGCGCGCAGGATGGTGGCGGTGTCGCACAGCCGCTTCACCTCGTCGAGCTTGTGCGAGATATAGAGGATGGCGCGGCCCTCGCTTTTGAGCCGGTGCAGCACGATGAAAAGCTGGTCGGCTTCCTGCGGTGTGAGCACCGCGGTCGGCTCGTCGAGGATCAGGAGCTTCGGATTCTGCATCAGCATGCGCACGATCTCGATGCGCTGGCGTTCGCCGACCGACAGCCGCCACACCTCGCGCTTGGGATCGAGCGGCAGCCCGTAGTCGCGCGAGACCTGCGCCAGCCGCGCCGACATGGCGGCAAAGCTCTCCTTGCCGTCGAGGCCCAGCGCCACGTTTTCGGCGACGGTCAGGTTCTCGAACAGCGAGAAATGCTGGAACACCATGCCGATGCCGAGCGCGCGCGCCTGCGCGGGCCCGCTCAGCACCACCGGCTCGCCCATCCAGCGCAATTCGCCGGCGCTCGGCTGGATCAGGCCGTAGATGACCTTCACCAGCGTCGATTTGCCGGCGCCGTTCTCGCCCAGCAAAGCGTGGATTTCGCGGGCGTAGAGCTCGAGGTCGACCTGGTCGTTGGCGAGAAAACTGCCGTAGCGCTTGGTGATGCCAATGGCCTGCAGCAGCGGGGGGTCCGCAGGGGGGCGGTGCTCGGACACGGGATTCAACATCTCTGGCAACGGCCCTGCTGACAACCGGGCCCATGGCCGGCCCCGCGCGCCATGGGTCCATAAAACCGGCAGGCCGATAGTGTGCCAAAAACGGCGGCAATTGAAGGCACCAATTTCAGGCAGGCTGTGCACAAATGGGCGCCAGCGGGGAAAAAGCGGGCCAGCGTGGAACTGTCATTCCGGGACGCCGCCATGAGCGCGCGTCATCGGCGCGCAATGGCGGCGGGCCCGGAACGGCGTGTCGCGGCTTCTCTCTTGTCATGGCCGCGCCGGCGCGCCGACGAAATAATTTCCTCCGTCATTCCGGGGCACGCGCGAAGCGCGTGAACCCGGAATCCAGAGCCATACGGTGAGGCGCCTATTTGACCGGTCTCGTCCCGGCCCTCTCGCTGAGGTGGGCACCCATGCATGCCTTACGCGGGATCACCGGGACAAGCCCGGTGATGACGGCTGCGGCGCGTCTAATCAGGCAAGGACGAGCTTCTTGGCGTCCACACCGTTGGCTGTCACGAGCGTGGGAGTATCCGCTTCATCTAGCGAAAAGGCCTCTACCGCGACGCAGCCTTGGTCAAACGCTGCCCGCAAGGACAAGCCGCTCGCGATTGCGCCGTAAAACTTCGTCGCGAAGGCGACCGCGGCGGTATCGGTCACGGAATTGGCCATAACGATGAGGGCCTTGGCCGTACCGAGTAGAGCCTTGCGCGCGCCTGCACTTTGGCAGGCATTCAAAACGATGACATCCGGCGGATTGTCGGTGGCGGCTAGCGCCTTACCGAGAAGGTCGAACGTCACAAATTTCGTCTTGACGCGCCTGATACCGCCGCCGTCCATTGCAAGGCCGCTAGCGTTGCCATGACCCGAGAAGTGAACGATGCGCGGGCTGTGGTCATTCAAGCCGTGCAGTATGTCGTCGAAGTCGGCGGCAGGGGACTGGTGCAGCGTGATATTGTCCCGAAATTTTGAGCGCTTAATTTCGGCGGTGACGGCCTTCACCTCAGCATCAACGCGCAGGTGGTGACGCTTGATGGGGTTCGCCATGAGATAAACTACGTTGACACGATTGTGTTTTTTCAGCTCCCGCTTGGTAACAACGGTGCGTTTGATTACGATGTCAGCACCGCGAATCATTGGATTACGCTTGGTCGCGGTTTTCTTTGCGAGTGAAGGCTTGTCGGCGTATTGGACGATTTTCTTGCGATGAGCGCGAACGTTCGGCTCCTTAGCATAAACATATCGGCTGCCGTCCTGCACGGCTCCCTCATTGTCGTCACGCAAAATCAGACCATAACGCACGAGATGGTCTAGCTGGTTTTGCGCCTGCTGACCGTCGGCCGTTTTAAGGCCAGTAATATCCATCAATTGCTTTTTCGAGCGCGGCTTGGAGCCGCGCCCGTAAATGGCATTGAACAACTTGCGGCGGATTTTGTTATTGCCGAGGTGCCTGCCGAGTTGGATGCAGTTTTCTTCGTAATTGCCGGACCAATCGACAACAGCTGTTCTAGCTTTCATTGTGCGCCTTCTTCAACGAGACATTCGGCACCATGCGGCTGATGGTCGGCTGGCTCACGCCCAGCACTTTCGCGAGCTGGCTCTGCGAATATCCCTTGTCGAGGAATTCGAGGAGTTTCAGCTTCCGCAGCATTTCGAGTTCTTTCAGGATGGCGGCAGCTTGTTCTTCGGTCATCGTTAAGCGGCTTTCTCCGGGCCGACGCGGCGCTCGGCGAGCTTAGCGATTTCCTTGGCGAAGCCTTTCGGCAACATGCGGCTGAGAGTGGCTTCACTGACACCGAGCGCGGCGGCGATGTGCTTCTGCTGGCATCCCGACGCCAGAGCCTGAAGAACGAGCAGCATCTTCACATCGTGCAGATCTGCGGCGAGCAAGCCTTCCGTTTCGGCGGCCATGGCGTTACTTCCCCTTCGATGGTTTGCGTCCCTTGGACAGCGTTACGTTGACGTGGTTGGCGGTCGTGCCGAGGATTTCGGCGATGAGCGTCGGACGAAGTCCGGCCTGCGTCAGGAACAGGATTTTATCCTTCGTCGAAGCCATCTGCGCGGTGAGCGCGGCGGCTTGCAGCTTGATGAGAATGTCGAGCTTTGCGGATATCTCGTCAGCCATGGTCAGGAGGCCTCCTTCTTGGGTTTAGACGGCAGCGGATAGAGGTGCAGGGGGAGGCCTTCCGTGCCGACGCGGATGACCACGCCGGCTTCTACCCATCTGGCAATGCTGCGGCTGAGGCTGCCCTTATCGCCCTTGGCTTTCTTCCCGATGTCCGCTTGCGGCGTCTCGCCGTCGCAAAGATTGTACGCCAGCACCTGTTTTGCGCTGCCGGCGGTCGGCGCCACGATTTTGTAGACCGCCTCGGGCGGAAACGCCGCGCGGCCAACGGTGGCAAGGATACCTTTCAGCAACGCATCTGTCGTATTCACTCAACCCTCCCATGAATAGCCTTCGACATATTTGGGGAGGCTAGAGCGCGTTCGTCGTTTTCCGATTCAGGTGGGATTCCCAAATCAGGCGAACAGTGCGAGTCCTCTGTTGTGACAGCGATGGAGGCGGCACATGGCCCGAGCTTACAGCCAGGATTTACGTGACCGTGTGATCAATGCGGCGTTGGCGGGAACCCCGGCACGTCGGGCGGCAGCGCGCTTCGGCATCGGAGATGCCACCGCCATTATCTGGGTGCGTCGGGCGCGCCAGAGCGGCGAACGCACGGCGCGCAAGCAGGGGCAGCCCCGGCGCTGCAAGCTCGATCCGCATCGCGATTATATTCTTGGCCTCATCGCGGCGACCCCGGACCTGACGATCAGCGAGTTGCTGGCGCGGCTTCTCGCCGAGCGCAGCGTGCGCGCGGCTCGAGCGACACTGTGGACGTTTCTCGACCGTTGCGGCCTGACGTACAAAAAAAGACCGCCCACGCCACGGAGCGGGACCGCCCGGATATTGTGAGGCGGCGCGAGGCTTGGTTCGACAGCCAGCCCGATCTTGATCCCGAACGGCTGGTCTTTATCGACGAGACATGGGCTTCGACCAACATGGCGCGGCTTCGCGGGCGCGCGCCGAAAGGCGAACGACTGCGCACCGGCATCCCGCATGGCCACTGGCGGACGACGACATTCATCGCCGGGCTTCGCCTGGCTGGGATGGTCGCGCCGATGGTCCTCGACGGGCCGATCAACGGTCACGCCTTTCAGGCCTATGTCGATCAGGTGCTCGTTCCCGAACTTAAGCCCGGCGACATCGTGATCATGGACAATCTCGGCAGCCACAAGGGGCGCGGTGTGCGCACCGCCATCGAGGCGGCCGGAGCAACGCTCCTCTATTTGCCGCCCTACAGCCCCGACTTCAATCCGATCGAGAACGCCTTCTCCAAGCTTAAGGCGCTGTTACGCAAGGCCGCCGAGCGGACCGTCGATGCCTTGTGGGATACAATCGGCACCCTGATTCCGGCCTTCACTCCGACCGAATGCGCCAACTTCTTCGCCGCCGCTGGATATGAGCCGGATTAAGGCGAATCCGCTCTAAAAGCCAATTTCAAGCGCTGGCTATTCATGCGCGCAAAAAGGTAAGCGTATCACAAGTTGTGAATATATGTAAGACATTGATAATACAAGATAAGAATGTCAAATGGCTCGCGCATATTAGTCATCAGCACGAATAGAGACGCGAAAGTGCGATGGCCATTCAGGGGCGGTTGGACAGACAGCTTCTCGGCATTAATGTCATTTCGCGGCAACGCAACAATACGGGCGCTATCTGAGCGAGCCGGACATGTACCCGCGGCTTCGACCGCGCTGTGATGGCGCGCCCGAAATCCAGAGGCCTCTTCGAGGCCTCGCCGCCTCGCTCTGGATTCCGGGTTCGTCCGCCTCCGCGCTCCGCGCTTCGGCGGACGCCCCGGAATGACGGAGGAAATTATTTCGTCGGCGCGCCGGCGGCGATGCAGGCGGCCAGTATGCGCCGGTCGTCATTGCCGATCTCGGTCACATTGCCCGGCGACATCATCAACGCGCCACGGCCTCTGATGACGGACGCCAATATCTTCTTGTTGCGTCCGCTCTTGCGGATAAAGCCGACGTGCCTGGCCATTCTGCCGGCCACGTCAGGGTCGGAGATTGACCTGCAGCCGACCCTCCCCCCTCGGTTCGGTATCGCAGTGCAAAAAATGTGGTGAGCGGGAGGATATGCGCAATGTTTTCCAGCCGATCAGGGGGGCGCACCTGGTATGATTCGCAGCGGTGTCACGGATGCTAATCGCCTATTTGTAATCGATGCCTATCGGCACAATTTGAAAGGACTTACATGATCACGTCGACCTATCGCTTCTCCTCCACACCTGGAGCTAAGATAATCGCGTTGTTTATATTGATGACAGTCACGCAAGTTCTAATAGTTAGCACCGCATCAGCCGCAGATTGCCACAGGGCCGCTATTAATTGTGATCGAAAATGTGGCTATAACGAGAATACTAGGCATGAAAGTCCAAGTATGGAGCGCTGTTTGCATAGGTGTAGTGTGAATTATCAAGTTTGCATCAGGGCGATCTACGAGAGGCTTAATAAGCGTTAATCAGACGACACAGTATTTGGTCTCGCCGTCTTTGCCACCGCGCCCATCGTGCACAACGAGTCACCCTAAGCAACCAACTACGCCAGCCAAGTGTCATCAAAAAGCTGATGATGGTGATGGACCCACTATTCGTCCACCACAGCCATCGCTTGATATACATCTCAAGCGCAGTAGCAGCCAAAACCGCGCTGCGCTCTTGCTCATAAAGCCGAGATGCTTTCGCGATGAAGTTCGCAATCGTCTTCCTGGCCGCTGTCAGTCCAGTCCGACTGAAATGGTAGCTTAGCGCAATCTGATTTGCTGCATCCGCTCACGACTGTTGTTGGCCTTTCGCTTCATTTCGCGTCATTTCGCGGCAACGCGGCCATGCGGTCGCTATCCGGGCAAAGCCGACATGTACGCGCGTCTTCGACCGCGCTGTGACCGCGGGCGCGGAATCCAGGGGCATCTTTGAGACCTCGCGGTCTCGCCCTGGATTCCGGGTTCGTCTGCCTTAGCGCTGCGCGCTTCGGCGGACGCCCCGGAATGACGAAGGATTATTTCGTCGGCGCGCCGGCGGCGATCCAGGCGGCCAGTATGCGCCGGTCGTCATTGCCGATCTCGGTCACATTGCCCGGCGGCATGGCCTTGGAGCGCACCGCATAGATGTCGATCAGTTTGGCGTGCAGCTTGATCGCGGCGGCATCGTCGAGCCGCACACCGCCCGGCGCGGAGGGGATGCCGGCCCAGACCGGCTGGGCGGCGTGGCACATGCTGCAACGGGAAATGACGATCTCCTGCACATCGGCGAATTTCGGCGTCGCCGGCAACGCGCCCATCTGGATGCCGGCGCCGTAGCCGGAAAGCCAGGCAATGGTCAGCATGCCGGCGGCGGCGACCGCCCAGGTCCACCACGGGCTTTCCTTGCCCTCGTGGCGGGCGTTGAAGAAATGGCGGATCACCGGTCCGATCGCCAGCACGATGGCAACGATCAGCCAATTGTAGCGGGTGGCGAAGAACAGCGGATAGTGATTGGAGAGCATCAGGAACACGACCGGCAAGGTCAGGTAGTTGTTGTGCACCGAACGCTGCTTGCCGAGCGCGCCCCAGGCCGGATCGGGTGTCTCCCCGGCGATGAGCGCGGCCACGGTTTTCTTCTGATAGGGAATGATGATGACGAAGACATTCGCCACCATGATGGTGCCGATCAGCGCGCCGATCTGGGTGAAGGCGCCGCGGCCGCTGAACACATGGGTGAAGCCGTAGGTGAGCGCCACCAGAAACACATAGCCGATGAGCGCCAGCGCCACCTCGTGTTTGCCGAGCGGCGAACGGCACAGCCCTTCATAGGCGAGCCAGGCCGCCGCCAGGCTGACGAAGGCGATGATCGCCGCCTGCGACGGCGTCATGGCGAGCACCGACTTGTCGATCAGGAACAGATTGGCGTTCAGGTAATAGACGAGAACGAGCAGCGCGAAGCCGGAGAGCCAGGTCGTGTAGGCTTCCCATTTGAACCAGGTCAGCTCATCCGGCATTTTCGCCGGCGCCACCAGGAACTTGATCATCTGGTAGAAGCCGCCGCCATGTACCTGCCAGGCGTCGCCCTTGACGCCGGCGGGGAGCCCATCGCGCGCCTTCAGGCTGAGGTCGAGATGAATGAAATAGAACGATGAGCCGATCCAGGCGATGCCGGCGATGACATGCAGCCAGCGCAGGACGGCACTCAGGCTTTCAGTGAGGACGATTTCCAAGGCGAATGCCCCTCTTGCGCGCCCGGCTTCGGCACCATGGCAGATGGTCGGCGGTTGATTCAAGCAACAATGACTCTGCCACCAGCGCAGCGATTGTCGTCTATACCCTCCCCCCGCGAAGCGGTGGGGAGGGGAGATGAAAGGCCTGCGCGCTCAGGCCATCTCGATGCGGATGTCCTTGGCGCCTTCCCACAGCGTCGAGCGGCCGAGGGCGGCGAGCTTGTCGAGGTCGGCGGTGACGGTGAGGAAATGATTGCCCGCCAGTTGCCCGACCTTGCTGGCGAAATGGCAGCCGCCATAGGCGAGCAGGATCTCGGTCTCGCTGATGCCGCCGGGATAGACGATCATCTGCCCCGGCGCCGGAAAACTGGTGTGGTTCTCGTAAGCGAGGCCGAGGTCGGTTTCGCCGAGCGGGATCCACACCGCTTCGCCGCTCCAGCGCACATGGATGACCTTGTTCACATAAGGCAACAGCCGCCGGAACACGGCGACGGTCTTCGGCGCCGCCGCCGTCTCGAAGCGTGCGGCGAAAGTATAAGGTCCCGCCGTGATGCGCAGTTTGTCCATAGCCTGTGTTCTCGCTCAAAAGGGGCAGGCCACATTATTTTTGCCAAGGCGCCAGGCCAAGTGGGCTGCGCAAAATAAGTTGGCGACGCGCTTGAGCCTGTTGCGGCCTTGAAGCATCCTCGCGCGCATGACCTACCCGCGCGATCTCAAAGGCTATGGGCGCAACGCCCCCGATCCCCGCTGGCCGGGCGGCGCCCGCGTCGCCGTGCAATTCGTGGTCAATTTCGAGGAGGGCGGCGAGCGCTCGATCCTGCATGGC
Source organism: uncultured Pseudomonadota bacterium (assembly GCA_963782145.1). Classification (GTDB taxonomy): domain Bacteria; phylum Pseudomonadota; class Alphaproteobacteria; order Rhizobiales; family Xanthobacteraceae; genus Pseudolabrys. Next base: position 56,064 of record CAWAIV010000019.1, on the reverse strand, counting down.
GACGCCACCTCGGAGGCCTTCCTCTCCGATGTGCTGGGCGCTGCGCCGTGGCCGGGCCAGCGCCACATGAATGTGGAGTCGATGTACGAATACGGCGCGCGCGCCGGCTTTTGGCGGCTGTGGCGGCTGTTCGGGGAACGCGGCCTGCCGGTGACGGTGTTCGGCGTCGCCACCGCCTTGGCGCGCAATCCGGAGGTGGTCGCGGCCATGCGCGAGGCCGAGTGGGAGATCGCCAGCCACGGGCTGAAATGGATCGACTACAAGGATATCGGCGAAGCCGAAGAGCGCCAGCACATGGCGGAGGCGATCCGCATTCACACGCAGGCGACCGGCGCGCGGCCGCGCGGCTGGTACACCGGGCGCTCCTCGGTCAACACGCTCAAATGCGTGCTCGACGACGGCGGCTTTACCTATTCGTCGGATTCCTATGCCGACGACCTGCCCTATTGGGTCGCCGGCCCGAGCGAACCGCACCTCATCGTGCCCTATGCGCTCGATGCCAACGACATGCGCTTCATCAATCCGCAGGGTTTTCCGTCGGGCGATGACTTCTTCGCCTATCTGCGCGATGCTTTCGACGTGCTCTATGCCGAGGGCGAGGCCGCGCCCAAGATGATGTCGGTCGGTCTGCATTGCCGCTTGGCCGGCCGTCCCGGCCGTGCCGCCGGCCTGATACGCTTCCTCGACCACATCGCCCGTTACGACCGCGTCTGGGTGGCGACGCGGCTCGCCATCGCCGAGCATTGGCACAGCGAGCACAAGGACCTCGCGCGCAACGCGCCGGTGGTGACATGAGCACGCTGTCGCTGGCCGATCTCAACGCCGCCAAGAAGGCGACCTTCGTCAAAGCGCTCGGCGCGATTTATGAGCATTCGTCCTGGGTGCCCGACGCCGTGGTGGACCACCGTCCGTTTGCGACGCTCGCCGCGTTGCACGAAGCAATGATGGCGACTGTGAGCGGCGCAAGCGACGCGAAGAAGCGCGCGCTGCTCAACGCCCATCCCGATCTCGCCGGCAAGGCCGCGCGTGCCGGCACCATGACCGTCGATTCCAAGAACGAGCAGGGTAGCGTCGGTCTCGACCGGCTCAACGACCAGGAATACGCGATATTCCATCGCCTCAACGATGCCTATCGCAGCAAGTTCGGCTTTCCCTTCATCGTCTGCGTGCGCCGGCACACCAAGGATTCGATCTTCCGCCAGTTCGAGACGCGGCTCGGCAACGACGTCGCGCGCGAATACGACGCGGCGTTGCTGGAGATTTACCGCATCGCCGCGCTACGGCTCGACCAGCAAGTGACGGCGCCGGACAAATTGAAGGTGCACGGGCGGCTGTCGACCCATGTGCTCGACACCCATGGCGGCCATCCGGCGCCGGGCCTCGCGCTCGAACTGCACGAATTGTCGTCGACCGGCGCCGGCCGGCTGCTGGTATCCGCCGTTACCAATGCCGACGGCCGCACCGACATGCCGCTGATCGGCGGCCGGCCGCTGCCGATCGGGACTTACGAACTGCGCTTTTCCGTCGGCGACTATTTTGCCCGCGCCGGCCTGACCCTTGCCGATCCGCCTTTCCTCGACGTGGTGCCGTTGCGCTTTGCCATCGCCGAGCCGGAGGGCCATTATCACGTGCCGCTGGTGGTCACGCCCTGGAGCTATGCGACCTACCGGGGAAGCTGAAACCTTTTTGCGGGGCTAGCTGTTGGTTTCGGGCTTGATCGTCTTCACGTGACAGGTTGCCGATGAAACTGTTCGACTGCCAGCATTGCGGCCAGACGCTGTTCTTCGAGAACACGCGCTGTGAGAATTGCGGGCATCGTCTCGGCTATCTGCCGGCCAAGGCGACGATCAGCGCGCTGGAGCAGGACGGCAGCGGCTGGCGCGCGCTGGCCGCGCCGTCGTCGCGCTACCGTTATTGCGCCAATGCGCAATATGACATCTGCAACTGGCTCGTCGAGGTCGACAGTCCCGATGCCTTCTGCGCCGCCTGCCGGCACAATCGCACCATTCCCGATCTGTCGCTGGCGCAAAACCTCGCCAACTGGCGCAAGGTCGAGAACGCCAAGCATCGGCTGTTCTATTCATTGCTGCGCCTCGGTCTGCCGCTGACCACCACGCAAGAAGACCCCGAGGGGCTTATCTTCGACTTCCTGGGGGCGCCGCCGGGCGGGCCGGTCGTGACCGGTCATGCCGGCGGCCTGATCACCATCAATGTCGCGGAAGCCGACGACGTGGTGCGCGAACGCCAACGTCAGCGTTTCGGTGAACCCTACCGCACGCTGCTCGGGCATTTCCGCCACGAGATCGCGCATTACTATTGGGATCATCTGGTGCGCGATTCACCGAGCCACGCGCAATTCCGCGAACTGTTCGGCGACGAGAGCCAGGACTACAACGCCGCGCTGAAGCGCTATTACGCCAATGGGCCGGCGCCGGATTGGCCCGAGCGCTTCGTATCCGGCTATGCCAGCAGCCATCCTTGGGAGGATTTCGCCGAGACCTGGGCGCACTATTTCCACATGGTGGATACGCTGGAGACAGCAAATGCTTTCGGCCTGCGCGTGCGCCCGCGCGTCGCCCAGGGCGCCGAGCTGACGACGGTTGTCGATTTCGATCCGTACACCGCGACCATGGACCGCCTGCTCGAGTCCTGGTCGCCACTGACCGTTGCCGTCAATTCCATCAACCGCAGCATGGGCATTCCCGACCTCTACCCCTTCGTTTTGGCGAAGCCGGCGATCGTCAAGCTCACCTTTGTGCATGACCGGATCCATGAAGCCGGTATCGGCCTGGAGAGTGGAAACGGCCGCCGGGGATTCCGCCGCATCATGGCCCGCCTGAAGCGCACGGCGGCCCCGGCCCCCTAGACCGGAGCCCGCCGGGGCCGCCCGGCGCAGGGGCGATATGCCCTAATGTGCTGATTTTTCGGCGATATCATTGTGCTAGGGTGATCCCGGTAAGGGGTGCATGAGGGCCGCCCGCGGCCTGAAAATTGCATCATATTGGTGGTCAGTTTGCGGTCTGTGGACCAGCGGAAAGCCCTGTCGGCATGTCGATTCTCGTCAGTCTCCAGCACACCACCAGCTATCACTATGACCGCCCCGTCATGCTCGCGCCGCAGCTCGTGCGGCTGCGGCCGGCGCCGCATTGCCGCACCCAGGTGCCGAGCTATTCGCTCAAGGTCACGCCGACCCAGCATTTCGTGAACTGGCAGCAGGATCCGATGGGCAACTGGCTTGCCCGTTTCGTGTTTCCCGAGCGCACGCGCGAGTTCACTGTGGCGGTCGACTTGCTCGCCGACATGTCGGTGATCAATCCCTTCGACTTCTTCGTCGAGCCGCTGGCGACCGAATTTCCCTTCGCCTATGCCGGCGAATTCAGCGAGGAGCTCGCACCCTATCTGATCAAGGAGCCGGCCGGTCCGCGCTTGACCGCCTATCTCGCGGCGGTCCCGCGCGCCAAGCAGAACACCATCGATTTCCTGGTCGCGCTCAATCAGCGCCTGCAGCACGAGGTGCGCTATCTCGTGCGCATGGAGCCGGGCGTGCAGACGCCGGAAGAGACGCTGACGCTTTGCTCCGGCTCCTGCCGCGACACCGCCTGGCTGCTGGTGCAGATCCTGCGCCATCTCGGTCTCGCCGCGCGTTTCGTCTCCGGCTATCTCATTCAGTTGAAGCCCGACTTGAAATCGCTCGACGGCCCCTCCGGCGCGGCGGAAGATTTCACCGACCTGCATGCCTGGGCCGAGGTCTATCTGCCGGGCGCCGGCTGGGTCGGGCTCGATCCGACCTCCGGCCTGCTGACCGGAGAGGGCCACCTGCCGCTGGCGGCGACTCCGCACTACCGCGCCGCGGCGCCGATCTCCGGCGGTGTCGAAGCCGCCAAGGTCGAGTTCGGCTTCTCGATGAAGATCACGCGCATCGACGAGAAGCCGCGCGTCACCTTTCCGTTTTCCGACGCGGCTTGGCAGGCGCTCGACCGGCTCGGCGAAAAGGTCGACGCCGATCTCGTCAAGAACGACGTGCGCCTCACCATGGGTGGCGAACCGACTTTCGTCTCCATCGACGATTACAAATCCGCCGAATGGAATACCGACGCGCTCGGTCCGACCAAGCGTATCCTCGCCGACAAATTGATCCGCCGGCTGCGCGACCACTTCGCGCCCGGCGGCCTGCTGCATTACGGCCAGGGCAAATGGTATCCGGGCGAGCCGCTGCCGCGCTGGGCCTTGTCGCTGTTCTGGCGCAAGGACGGCAAGCCGATCTGGCAGGACGAAAAGCTGATCGCCATGCCCGGGCAGACGCGCATGCCGACGACCGATCAGGCGCATGAGTTCACCGAAAAGCTGGCCGCGCGCCTCGGCATCACGGCCGAGCATGTGCTGCCCGCTTTCGAGGATCCGGCCGAGCGCATGCTCAAGGAAGGCGCGCTGCCGGCCAATATCGATCCGTCCAATCCCGATATCGACGATCCGGTCGAACGCGCCCGCATCCTGCGCGAATACGACCGCTATCTCAGCGTTCCGACCGGCTACGTATTGCCGGTGCAGCCCTGGCAAGCGCCGGCGCAAACTCGCTGGCTGAGCGAGGTGTGGCAGTTGCGGCGCAAGCGGCTTTATCTGGTGCCGGGCGATTCACCGATCGGCTTGCGCCTGCCGCTGGGCTCGTTGCCCAAGCTGCGCGCGGTCGACGAGCCCAATCTGGTGCCGGCCGATCCCTTCGCCGAGCGCGGTCAATTGCCCGATCCCGCCGTGATGGCAAAGAGCTTCGCCGCCGGCGGCAATGGCTACCATTGGCCGCCACCGCCCAAGGCGGGCGGCTTCGGCGGCCGCGCGCCGGCGCCGGGCGAGGCGATCCCGGTGCGCACCGCGCTCGCGGTCGAGCCGCGCGACGGCCAGCTTTGCGTGTTCATGCCGCCGCTCGAACGGCTGGAGGATTATGTCGAGCTGCTCGCCGCGGTCGAAGCGACGGCCGCCGAGCTCGGCCTGCCGATGCATATCGAAGGCTATGTGCCGCCACACGACCCGCGCCTCAACGTCATCAAGGTGACGCCCGATCCCGGCGTCATCGAGGTCAATGTGCATCCGGCCGGCTGCTGGCGCGACGCCGTCGCGGTGACGCAGACGGTCTATGAGGAAACCCGGCAGACGCGGCTCGGCGCCGACAAGTTCATGATCGACGGCCGTCATACCGGCACCGGCGGCGGCAATCACGTGGTGCTCGGCGGTGAAAGTGCGGCCGACAGCCCGTTCCTGCGCCGGCCCGATCTGCTGAAGAGCTTCAGTGCTCTATTTCCAGCGCCACCCGTCGCTGTCCTATCTGTTTTCCGGCCTGTTCATCGGCCCCACCAGCCAGGCGCCGCGTCTCGACGAGGCGCGTCACGACCTGCTCTATGAGCTCGATATCGCCGATGCGATGGTGCCGCCGCCCGGCCAGGGCGAGGCGCCGCGGCCGTGGCTGGTCGATCGCTTGTTCCGCAATCTCCTGGTCGACGTCACCGGCAATACCCATCGCGCCGAGATCTGCATCGATAAGCTGTTCTCGCCCGACGGGCCGACCGGCCGGCTCGGCCTGGTCGAATTCCGCTCCTTCGAAATGCCGCCTGACGCGCGCATGAGTCTCGCCCAGCAATTATTGCTGCGCGCGCTGGTCGCCTGGTTCTGGCGCGTGCCGCAGCGCGGCCGGCTGGTGCGCTGGGGCGCGGCGCTGCACGACCGTTTCATGCTCGAGCATTTCGTCTGGGCCGATTTCCTCGACGTGCTCGAAGACCTGCGCGGCGCCGGCTTCGCCATGGAGTCGCTCTGGTTCGACGCGCAGCGCGAATTCCGCTTCTCCTATTACGGCAAGGTCGCGCATAGCGGCGTCGAGATGGAGATCCGGCAGGCGCTCGAGCCCTGGCACGTGCTCGGCGAGGAGAACGCCGGCGGCGGCACCGCGCGCTTCGTCGAATTCCTCGGTGGAGCGGTTGCAGGTCAAGGTGCAGGCCTTCAATCCGGCGCGCCATGTGGTGGTCTGCAATGGCCGCCGGGTGCCGCTCGCGGCCACCGGACGCTCCGGCGAATATGTCGCCGGCGTTCGCTTCAAGGCCTGGCCGCTCGCGTCCTCCCTGCAGCCCACCGTCGAGGCGCAGACCTCGCTCACCTTCGACATCTACGATAGTTGGAACAGCCGCTCGCTCGGCGGCTGCGTCTATCATGTCTCGCATCCGGGCGGCCGCAACTACGAGACCTTTCCGGTGAATTCCTACGAGGCCGAGGCGCGCCGGCTTGCCCGCTTCGAAAGCCGCGGCCACACTCCGGGAACTTTCGCGATTCCCCGCGAGGAGCGCTCGTTGGAATATCCCATGACGCTCGACCTTCGACGCCCGATCGAGGTTTGACGTCGCATGGCCCATCTCGACAGCGCCTCGCCAGGGGACGAGAACCTGGACCAGCTTCTGGCGGGCTATTATTGCGCGCTGCCGCGCAATTTCGACGAGATGCTGGATCGCGACGGCCGCGTGCGCGCGCATTGGCGGCCGTTCCTCACTATGCTGGCCGGTCTCGGGCCCGATGCGGTCAATCGGCTGTTCGCCGCGGCCGACCGCCATCTGCGCGACTCCGGCGTGTTCTACCGCGTCTATGAGGATCCGGCCGGCGCGGTGCGTCCCTGGCCGCTGAGCCATGTGCCGCTTCTCATCGACGCCGGCGAATGGCAGGAGCTCAAGGCCGGGCTGGTACAGCGCGCCGAGCTGTTGGAGGCGATCCTCGCCGACGTCTACGGTCCCGCCGATCTGGTGAGCGAGGGGCGGCTGCCGGCCGCGGTGGTGGCCGGCAATCCGGAATTCCTGCGGCCGATGGTCGGCATCGATCCGCCTGGCGGCGCGCGTCTGCGCGTCTATGCCGTCGATGTCGGCCGCTCGCCGGATGGCCGCTGGTGGGTGCTCGGCGATCGCACGCAGGCGCCCTCCGGCGCCGGCTTCGCACTGGAGAACCGGTTGGCGCTGTCGCGCGCCATGCCCGACATCTATCGCGCGCTGCGGGTGGAGCGGGTGGCGCCGTTCTTCCAGGCGCTGCAGATGGAATTGTCCGCGCTCAACCGCCGCGACGATTCCCGCGTCTGCCTGCTCACCCCCGGCCCGCTGAACGAAACCTATTTCGAGCACGCCTATCTCGCGCGCTATCTCGGCTTTCTGCTGGTCGAGGGCGAGGATCTCACCGTCCGTCATGACGGCGTCTTCGTGCGCACCGTTTCCGGCCTCAAGCGCGCCGAGGTGCTGCTGCGCCGGCTCGACGCCGATTTCGCCGATCCGCTCGAACTCTCCGCGCGCTCGCGCCTCGGCGTGCCCGGCCTGGTGCAGGCGATCCGCGACGGCCATGTGGTGCTGGCCAATTCGCTCGGCTCCGGCCTGGTCGAAGCGCGCGCCATGTTGAGCTTCCTGCCGGCGCTGGCGCCCGCCTTGCTCGGCAGCGAATTGGCGCTGCCCAATGTCGCGACCTGGTGGCTGGGCGATCCTGCCGCGCGCGCCACGGTGCTGGAGCGGCTCGACGAACTGGTGATCGCGCCCGCCTTCGCCGGCGAATTGCCGGCGCACATCCAGCGCCACAGCGTGCTCGGCCGCGAACTCGACGCGCCGGCGCGCGCGGCGCTGATCGAGGCGATCGGACGTCGCGGCGCCGACTTCGTGGCGCAGGAGGCGGTGACGCTGTCGACCACGCCGGTGTGGGAAAACGGCAGCCTGGTGCCGCGGCCCTTCATCCTGCGCCTGATGCTGGCGCGCACCGGCGACGGCTGGGAGGTGATGCCGGGCGGGCTGGTGCGCGTCGCCGATCATGCCGACGCGCGCGCGGTGAGCCTGCAGGAGGGCGACCGCACCGCGGATGCCTGGGTGCTGTCGGATCAGCCGGTTCCCGAGGTCACGCTGCTGCCGACCGCCGATCGCGTCGCCATCTCGCGCTCGGCCGGGCCGCTGCCGAGCCGTGCCGCCGCCAATCTGTTCTGGCTGGCGCGCTATATCGAGCGCGCCGAGGCGACTTTGCGGCTGGCGCGCGCCTTGATCAACCGCGCCTCCGAGAACGACGAGGCGGCGAGCCATGTCAGCGCGCGTATCGTCTCGCTGCTCGTCGCCTGGGAGTGCGTGCCCGACGACCTGCTGAACGTGAAGCCGGCGCTGGTCGCCGCCGCCGCCTTGCAGCAGCGCGAGCTTTCCGGTGCGTTGCCCAGCCCGGTTGGCGCCGCGCTGTCGGCGGCCTCCGTCATCCGCGACCGCTTCTCGCCCGACGCCTGGCGCGCGATCACCGAGCTGTCCGACCTGATCAACACGCCGTTCGAGCAGGGCATGAGCGAGAGCGCCATCTTCGAGCGCGTCAACGGCGCCTTGCGCATCATCGCCTCGTTCTCCGGACTGGCGCAGGAAAACATGGTGCAGATCGCCAGCTGGCGCTTTCTCGAGCTCGGCCGCCGGCTGGAGCGCGCGCTGGCGACGTCGCGCTTCGTGCGCCAGTTCGCCTTCGACGGCGATCTGCAGGCCATGCTCGACGGCCTGCTCGAGCTCGCCGACAGCCAGATCACCTATCGCCTGCGCTATGTGATGGTGGCGGCGCGCGGGCCGGTCGTCGATCTGGTGGCGCTCGACCCCAACAATCCGCGCTCCATCGTCTATCAGCTGGCGCGTATCGAGGCGCATCTCGCGGCGTTGCCCAAGCGCGGTGACGATAGCCGGCTGTCGCCGCCCGAGCAGATCGCCACCGCGCTGGCAAGCCGGATGCTCACCGCCGATGTTGGCTCGATCGACGAGCCGTTCCTGCTCGAGGTGGAAGCGGCGCTGATGAAACTGTCCGACGCGGTGACCGCGAACTATTTCACCAACCGCGACCGCACGGAAGACGCCTGGGAGCCGCTCGAATGATCTACGATGTGCGCCAGGCCACCATCTATCATTACGCCTCGCCGGTGGCGCATGCCCATCACGTGCTGCGGCTGACCCCGATCGACCGTCCGGACCAACGCGTGCATGCGGCCGCGCTCGACATCGACCCGGTGCCGGTGGAGCGGCGCGAGGGCCTCGACTTCTTCGGTAATCGCATCACCTGGGTGGTGCTCGACGAGCCGCATGATACGCTGACGGTGCGGGTCGCCGCCCGCATCGCCGTCGAGCGCGCCGGCGCGGCGCCGGCGCAGCCGACACCGCCCTGGGAAGAGGTGCGCGCCGCCGCCTTCGCCAGCGCCGATCTCACGCCGAAGTCGCCGGCGCATTTTCTCTTTCCCAGCCGCCAGGTCTCGCTCGATCCGGAAATCCGCGACTACGCGAGTGTGAGCTTCGCGCCCGGGCGCGCCGTGCTCGACGGCGCCATCGACCTGATGAACCGCATCAAGGCCGAGTTCACCTATGAGGTCGGCGCCACCACCGCCTCGACCACGCCGCCGATGTCGTTCGCGCTGCGCCGCGGCGTCTGCCAGGATTTCTCGCATGTGATGATCTCCGGCATGCGCGCGCTCGGGCTGCCGGTGGCCTATGTCAGCGGCTATCTGCGCACCGGGCATCTGCAGGGTGCCGCGGAGCTCGAGGGCGCCGATGCCATGCATGCCTGGGTGCAGGTCTGGTGCGGCGAGGAAGCCGGCTGGATCGGGCTCGATCCGACCAACGGCATCCTTGCCGGCAACGATCATCTGGTGCTGGCGATCGGCCGCGACTATGCCGACGTGGCACCGCTCGACGGCGTCATCTTCATCGCCGGCGGCCAGCGGCTGGAAGTGTCGGTGCAGGTGGTGCCGGTGAGCTGAAGACGCTTTTCCACCGGTCTCCAAAGCCTGCGAAAATAGGTGCCATTTTTATAACCGGCTGGGGTCGCGCAGCGCAAAAGGCGCGCCAACGAATTAGAACTTAACTAACTTTTTATGCCCATTGTTTGCGCGTTTACGCACCCCCCGCCGGAGGAATGCCCGTGCCAAGCGCCGCCGCCAAGGTGATCGACCAACCGCAGTCGGAAACGCCGATAATCGACGTCGCAAAACCGCATGCCAACCTTAATGTCGATGCGGCGTTGCTGAAAATCGCCGTCGCCAGCAAGAGCAACCCGCTCAAGATCATGCGGGACTATGTCAGCCTGGCATTCGGACCGGGAAAGCTCTCCTTCCAGGATTATACCAAGCTGCGGCTCTTCGATGACGCGTTCTGGGCGGGGGTGGATCGCAGGACCGTCTCCGGCCAGCAGCGCAACACCATGGTCCATCACGCCATCAACTATCGCTACGATTGGTGGGGGTTGCTCGAAAACAAGCTGGCCGTCTGCAGCTATCTTTCGGCCTATGGCTTTCCGACCATCCCAAGTCTGGCGGTCTATTGCAAAAATCTGAAAACCGGCGCCGCGAATTTGGCGAGCGACGAGCGGCAATTGCGCAATATACTCACCGACGAAGCCAATTACCCGATGTTCGGCAAACCGGTCGAGGGGCAGCAAAGCCTCGGCTCAATCGGCTTGCTGCGTTACCTGCCGGAGGAAAAAGGCCTGGAAACAAGCGAGGGTCGCATGGTCCCGCTCGACGCCTTCGTCGAGCAACTGCGCACCCATTATCCGACCGGATATCTCTTTCAGAAACTGCTTTCGCCGCATGCGGCCATTCGCGCGGTGTGCGGAGATCGGCTTGCGACCGTACGTATCGTTACCCTCGTCAGTGAAGCGGGCCCGAAGGTGTTTCGGGCCTGCTGGAAAATTCCCGCGGGGTCGAATACGGCCGACAATTACTGGCGCCGTGGCAATTTGCTCGCCCAACTTGATGTCACCCAGGGCCGGGTCTTGCGTGTTCTATCGGGGAGCGGCCTCGACCTTGTGCAACTCGACCATCATCCGGACTCCAACGCGCCATTGATAGGTTTTCAAATTCCGCATTGGCAACGCATGGTCGATACCGTCACCGAGGCGGCCAGCATGATGCAACATGTCCCGCTGATCGGCTGGGATGTCGCGGCGCTCGATGAAGGTCCTATTATAGTGGAGATGAACGAGCGCCCCGACTTCTTCCTGCCGCAGCTCGCCGATGCACGGGGCATCTTGGAGCCGGAAATGACCGAACTCATGGCGGTACAGGCGCGCAAGTTCGCCGAACACAAGAAGGCCAACCAGCGCATGTTCAAGGCGCTGTAAAGGCGGCGGAAATCGGGATTTGCCGGCGCGGCCGGTTTACGATTTCAACTTGGTGGATTGTTAATCCCGCCGGGTCAAAATCCATTCCAGGGATTGGCGGGGACACCTCTAAGCGACATGGCCGACACAGGCGTCATCAAGTCGCGCGCAACGGCGCAAGCGGCCGTCCAGGCCGGCGAAACCGTGCGTCATGCGCGGCGATTCGACCCGGGAGATATCGGCCGTCTGCTGAATTCCGGCGGCGACTCGCGGCTGCGCCTGAACTTGGTAAATAATCTTAACGATTTCGGTTGCAGCCCGTCGCCGCGACCGGAGGCGCTGAGTTTTGCGTCCTCGACCGCCAGTTCGATCTCGGCGCGGGCTTTCGCGGCGGTCGAGATGGTCGCGCGCGGCCCGCACGCCGAAAGCCAGCTTGGCGATCTTGAATCGTTCGTCGAAGCCTTGCGCACGGAGCTCGCTTCCGTTTGGGGCCTCGGCGAAGACGCCGACGTTATCTTCGCGCCTTCCGGCACCGATGCCGAATTGCGCGCGCTATATCTGGCAAAATGCGTCTTGCGGCCGCCGGTGGTCAGCATCCTTGTCAGCTCTGACGAAACCGGCAGCGGCATGCCATTGGCCGCCGTCGGACGGCACTTCAACGCCGACACGGCCAATGGATTCGCGGTCGTCAAAGGCGAACCTATTCATGGACTGGGCTACGACATCGGCGCGCTGCTGATCCCGACGCAAGGAGCCGACGGTCGTGCGCGGCCGCCCCAGCACGTCGACGCCGCGGTTCTCGCAGCGGTGAAGACCGCGATCGCCGACGGCAACTCCGTCATCCTGCACGTCATGACCCACTCGAAACTCGGTACCTATGCGCCGACGCCGGAATGCGTGCGCCGGATCGCCGAGACCTGGGGAGATTCCGTTCAGGTCGTGGTCGATGCCTGTCAGGCGCGCGTGAGTCGCGATCAGGTCAAATCCGATCTGGCGCAGAACCGGATCGTGCTCATCACCGGCTCGAAATTCTTCACCGGGCCGGCTTTCAGCGGCGCGGTTTTCGTGCCGGCGGCGCTGTCCGCCCGCGCCGCCGAAAGCGCCGACATTCCCCTCGGCTTTCTCAAATATACCTGCGCATCCGACTGGCCAGCGCGCTTTGCCCGGCTGCGCTCCTTGTTGCCGCCGACATTCAATGTGGGGCAGGCGCTGCGGTGGACGGCAGCGCTCGCGGAAATGCGGGCCTATTTTGCCGTGCCGGCCTCTTTCCGCAGTCTTGCGATGGCCGAATTTGCGCAATTCGTTACGCAATGCATTCGCGAGCGACCGAATCTGCGGCTGCTGGAGCAGCCGCCAGCGCAGCTCGATGCCGACGAAGAGTTCTCCGTTCCCACCGTGTTCGCATTCTTGCCGACGCGCGATGGGCGTGCGTGCTCGATGACGGAAGCAAAGCGGCTCTACCAGGCGCTCAATGAAGACCTTTCGGCGCTCGATGGCGGCTTCACGCCGCGTCAGCGCAAGCTGCTCGCCCAATGTTGCCACATCGGCCAGCCGGTCTTGATTCCGCAAAGCGCGGGCGAGGGTGGCGGCGCCCTTCGCGTCAGCGCCGACGCCAGGTTGATTTCAGAGAGTTGGCTGGATGGCGACGAACGGCGGTCCGCCGCACGGCTTCGGTCGAATATCGGCAAGCTGCGAATTGTCTTCGATAAGCTGCAATTGCTGATGGATCATCTCGACGCGCTGCCGTCGCTTGACGATCGTTGAAAACTCTCGTGGTCCGGCTTGCGGTTTGTAAACGCTGTCATTCGTCGAAAGATCAGCTCGATACTTTATGGGTCTCTATCGAGCTGATCGCATTTTTAGCATCAACGAACACAACTTTTTGGGAAAATCCCGCCAATTCCGCCTCGTCGAACTGACCGAGCGAGAGGATGATGACCTCGTCGCCGGGTTGAAACAGCCGCGCCGGGCAGCCGTTCAGACAAATCTGGCCGACCTTGCCCGGCATGGCATAGGTCTCCCAATGCACGGCGTTGGCCATGCTGTTGATGTGAACCAGCTCGTAAGGCTTGATGTCGGCCGCGCGCATCAACTGCTCGTCGATGGTGATGCTGCCCGTGTAATCGAGACGGGCTTCGGTGACCCTCACCCGGTGAAGCTTTCCTTTGCACATCGTACGCAGCATGATGGCGTCCTCAGGGAAAATCCCTTGCCGATGACGCGGCAAAGGCCGTTGCAGGCGTGAGCATGCAAACCGAGAATTTAAGATTCCGTATAGGAGCGGCCGCGCGATTCGTCGATATTTGATGCCCTGTCGGGCGCGTCAAGACGCGCCGCGCCGTCCCGTCTCGCCGACGCCGGCGAGGTGGCGGGCGCGCGCCTTCTTGTCCTCGATCTTCATGCCGCGCGCGATCTGAATACGTTGCGCCTGCGGCGAGCCGGCGCCGTGCAGGCTCTCGGTGAGATAGCCGACGGCATTGCGGCCGATGGTCATGTTCTCGATCAGCCGCAGGATGCGCATGCGGTCGACGGTGTCGACGCCACTCTTGCCTTGCAGGAACTTGCGGATCAGCGGCCCGATCTCGTTGTTCTGCAGGTCCTTTTCGGACGGCATGGTCACCACCAGCCCGCCGGCGATGTCCTGCGCCAGCCGCGCGATCTCGAAGGGAAAGCGCGTGACATTGTGCTTGGCGACGTTGGAGAGCATCTCGTCGTTGAGATAGGCGCCCGAGGCCATAGGCTTCGAACGGTAAGCCGCCGCCATGCAGCTCGAATAGATGGTCTCGTTGAGATGCGTCATCTCGACGAGCTTGTCCTTGATGTGCGAGACCGCTTCGACGCCGTTGTGTGAGGCGGCTTCCGCCGCGGCGCCGATCAGCACGTCGCCGAGCCCGGTTTTGCACACGTAAGACGAGCGGTGATAGGTGGTGAAGCGCTCGACCAGCGTCGCCGCGTATTGCCACTCGCCGTCCATGAACACGTGCTCGTGCGGCACGAACACATTGTCGAACACGATCATCGCTTCCTGGCCGGCGAATTGCGCGTTGCCGGCATCGAGCATGCCGCCGTCGACGGCGCGGGTGTCGTTGGTCTGCCGCCCGACCACGTAAGTGAGCCCGGGCGCATCGACCCGCACCGCGCCGACCACCGACCAGTCCTTGTCGGCCTCGGTCATGCGCATGGTCGGCATGAAGATCAGCCAGTGCGAATTGACCGCGCCGGTCTGGTGCATCTTGGCGCCGGAGACATAAATGCCTTTGTCGTCGCGCTTGACGACGCGCAGGAACAGGTCGGGATCGGCCTGGCTGTGCGGCGGCTTGGAGCGGTCGCCCTTGGGATCGGTCATGGCGCCGCCGATCACGATATTGGCTTGCTGCGCGCGGGTGAGGAAGGCGAGGAAGCGTTGGTGATAATCGCTGCCGCGCTCGGCATCGATGTCGAAGGTGACCGAATGGCAGGTGCCGATGGCGTCGAGCCCGACGCAGCGCTGGAAGCAGGTGCCGGTGCGCCGGCCAAGCTCACGTTGCATCTCGTGCTTGCTGACGAGATCGTCCGGCGTCGTCGGCACGTGCAGGAAGCGGTTGGTGGCGACGCCGGCGATCGTATTGCTGACGCCGCCGAGTTCGGGACGCTCGCTCGCCAGCCGGTAGGTCTCCGCCATGGCATTGATCGAGGGGAAGATCACCGGATGCTCGACCGGCTCGGCCACCCGCTCGCCGAGGAAGAATACATTCATGCGTCGCCCGCGCAGAGAGGCGATGTAGTCGTCCGCCGTGACGATCGGCGTGGCGAAGTCGGCCCATAACGTCGCGATGTCTTGCATGGCACGATCCTCCCGGGATCTGCCGCCCCGGCCGGGGCCTATTTAGGCGCGCATCCCATTGCCGCGCAACGCGAATATTACGACGCTGCGGCGGGTCATGCATCTGCGACAATTCGTTCGGGCCGGCCGATGCAAATCCGCTATACCGGCATGGCCGGAAATGGGGCGACCTGCATGCTGTCCTTGTTCGATCTCTTTGCCCTGCTGGTGCTGTTGACCGCTGCTTTCGGCTGGCTCAACCAGGTGGTGTTCCATCTGCCCAGCAATATCGGCCTGTTGTTGATGGGGCTGGTCGCGGCGTTGGTCATCGTGTTGATCGACGTCGCCATTCCGAGCCTGAATTTGCTCGCCAATGTCGGCGATGTGCTGCGCCAGATCGACTTCTATGAAGCGGTCATGCACGGCATGCTGGCCTTCCTGCTGTTCGCCGGCGCCTTGCATGTCGATTGGCCGCGGCTGCGGCGGCGCATGGTTCCCGTCGCGGTGATGGCGACGTTGGGGGTGGTGATCTCGACCTTTGTGGTCGGCATCGGTTTCTGGCAACTGGCGCGCCTGCTCGGGCTCGACGTGTCGCTGGCCTGGGCGCTGGTATTCGGCGCGCTGATCAGCCCGACCGATCCGGTGGCGGTGCTCAGCCTGCTCAAGGCGGTGCGCGTGCCGGAGCTCTTGGAAACCGAGATGTCCGGCGAGTCGCTGCTCAATGACGGCGTCGGCGTTGTGCTGTTCACCATCCTGCTGGCGGTGGCGGCGACCGGCGACAGCCATGTCTCGGTTCCCGGCGCCGTCGGCCTGTTCCTGCTCGAAGCCATCGGCGGCGGCCTGCTCGGTCTCTGCACCGGCTATGTCGCCTATCGCGCCATGCGCCGGATCGACGAATACGTGGTCGAGGTGTTCATCTCGTTGGCGGTGGTCACCGTCACCTATACGCTTTCGGAGAAGCTGCACATCAGCGGTCCGATCGCCGTGGTCGCCGCCGGCCTGCTGATCGGCGAGCGTGGTCCCGCCGACGCCTTGAGCGAGACCACGCAGCGCTATCTGTTCGGCTTCTGGACGCTGATCGACCAGCTCGCCAACTCGGTGCTGTTCCTCTTGATCGGGCTCGAGCTCATCGTGGTCGGCGTCAATCTGCGTTTCGGCTGGCTCGCCGCCTGCGCGATCCCGCTGGTGCTGGTCGCGCGTGCCCTGTCGATCGGTATTCCGATCCAGGCGTTGAGCTTCGGGCTGCGCTTCATCAAGGGCACCATCCCGGTCTTGATCTGGGGCGGCGTGCGCGGCGGCATCTCGATCGCCTTGGCCTTGTCGCTGCCCTATGTCGACCAGCGCCCGATCATCCTGACCGCCACCTATGCCGTGGTCCTGTTCACCATCATCGTGCAGGGCCTGACGCTGAAATGGGTCATTCGCCGCACGGTGCCGTCGTCGCGCGATGCGCCGCAATCTGCCGATTAGCCTTGCGCCGCCAAGGGCACGTCATGCCCGGGCAGGATTACTTCTTCCTTACCCGGAATGTCAGCACGCCGTCGGCGCTGGCCTGGCCTTCCAGCACATCCCCAGTCTGTCGCAGCAGATTGGGGATGTCGATCGCCGCCAGGGGATCGGTGCATTCGGCCACGATCAACTCGCCGCTCCTGAGCCCGGACAGGGCCTTGCGCAGGCGCAGCGCCGGCAGGGGGCACTTGAGCCCGCGCAGGTTCATGGTTTTTTCCGTCATGGGCCGTCCTGGCTCGTCCTAAACGCCGGTTTTTTCTCGCTTTTTCGCCGAAAAGCCGCTCTCGCTCGGCGCCGTGTTGGGCTAGACTGAATAAGTTCGTCACGACAAGGTCAAGCATGGCGGCGGCGTCCGAGACTTTACAGTCCATCGCAAGGTTGACACCGCTCGCGCAGGTGCTGGCGCTGATCGACGCGCAAGTGCAGCCATTGCCGTCGCGCATGGTCGATCTGGCCGCGGCGGTAGGCTGCGTCCTCGCCGCCGATGTAACGGCGGCGGCGCGGCCGGTGGTGCCGCTGGCGCTGCTCGACGGCTGGGCGCTCGCCGCCGAATTGACGCGCGATGCCGGCGGTTACGCGCCGGCGCTGTTGCCGCGGATGCCGACGCGCATCGAAGCCGGTCAGACGATGCCCGCCGGTACCGACAGCGTCGCGCCCTTCGATGCGGTGAAGGTGAGCGAGGGGCGCGCCGAGGCGCTCGCCCCGATCAATGCCGGCGATGGCGTGCTGCCGGCGGGCGGCGATTGCGATTCCGTCCTCGCCTTGCGCCGCGCCGGCGAGCGTTTGCGCGCACTCGATCTGGCCGCGCTGGCCTGCGCCGGGGTGACGCGGGTGAGCGCGCGGGTGCCGCGCCTGCGCCTGGTGGCGGTGCGCAGCGATGCTATCCTTGTCAGCGCCTCGCATCTGATCGCCGCCGACGCCGCGCGCCGCGCCGACGCGCCCACCCAAGACGGCGGCGATTTGAGCGAAGCGCTTATGGACCCGAATGCGGACGCCGTCGTCGCCATTGGCGGCACCGGCAGCGGCCGCAACGATAACAGCGTGCAGCTGTTGGCACGCGAAGGCCGGCTGGTCGTGCACGGCATCGCGCTCACTCCCGGCGAGACCGCCGCGTTCGGCTGGGTCGGCGAGCGGCCGGTACTGCTGCTGCCGGGCCGCCTCGATGCCGCCCTGGCGGTCTGGCTGACCGTCGGACGCCGTATGCTGCAATGCCTCGGCGGCAGCGCCGCGCCGGAGCCGGCCGAGACGCTGCCACTATCGCGCAAAGTCACCTCCACGGTCGGCCTTGCCGAGCTCGTTCCGGTGCGCCGCAGCGGTGGCCAGGTCGAGCCGCTGGCGAGCAAATATCTGCCGTTTTCGGCGCTGACGCGCGCCGACGGCTGGATTCTGGTGCCGGCGGAGAGCGAAGGCTATTCCGCCGGCGCGCCGGTTTCGGTAAGCCCGTGGCCATGAACGAGACCCGCAAGCTCCCGCTCATCGACGACGCCGACCTGCAGGCGCGGGTGCGCGCCGCCGCGCGCCAGGAGCAGTTCCTCGACGTGGTGTCGGCGGCGGAGGCGCATGCGCGCTTTGCCCGGGCGCTCGATCTTACGCCGCTTGCGCCGGAGCGCGTGCCCTTGGCGCAAGCGCTCACCCGCGTGCTGGCGCATGATGTGGTCGCCGCGGTCGATGCGCCGCCCTTCGACCGCTCCAATGTCGATGGCTTCGCCTTGCGCGCCGCCGACACGCTCGGCGCCAGCGACAGCGATCCGAAACGGCTGCGGCTCAATCCGGAAGTGATCGCCTGCGGCCATGCGCCGGTGTTGGAGGTTGCGCCCGGCACCGCCACGACCATCGCCACCGGCGGCGTGATGCCGCGCGGCGCCGACGCCGTGGTGATGATCGAGTACACCGAACTCGTCGAGGATGGCGCACCGGCCATCGAGCTGCGGCGCGCCGCCGGTCCCGGTCAATTCGTCTCTTACGCGGGCTCCGACATCGCCCGCGGCGAGACGCTGCTGCGCCGGGGCATGCGCATCGGCGCGCGCGAGATCGGCATGCTGGCGGCCTGCGGGCTCGCCGACGTCGAGGTGGTGCGACGGCCGCGCGTGGCGGTGCTCTCCACCGGTGACGAACTGGTCAAGCCGGGCGAACCGCTCAAGCCGGCGAGCGTCTACGACAGCAATGGCGCTATCATCGCCGCCGCCGTGCAAGAAGCCGGCGGCGTACCGCTGCCATTCGGCGCCTTTCCCGACGACGCGGCGGCGCTGGAAGCGGCGGTGCGTCGCGCGCTCGGCGAAGCCGACATGGTGGTGCTCTCCGGCGGCACCTCGAAAGGCGCTGGCGATCTCTCGCACGCCATCGTCTCGGCACTCGGCCCGCCCGGCATCATCGTGCACGGCGTGGCGCTCAAGCCGGGCAAGCCGCTCTGTCTCGCCGTCGTCGGCGACAAGCCGCTGGTGGTGCTGCCTGGCTTCCCGACCTCGGCGATCTTCACCTTCCATGCCTTCGTCGCGCCGGTGATCCGCGCCCGTGCCGGACTGCCGCCGGAAGCCGCCGAGACCTTGATGGCGCGCGTGCCGGTGCGCGTCGCCTCCGAGCTCGGACGTCAGGAATTCCTGCTGGTGTCGCTGGTCAAGGGCGAGGAGGGGACGGTGGCCTTCCCCACCGGCAAAGGCTCCGGCGCGGTGACCAGCTTCTCGCAGGCCGATGGTTTCATTGCGATCGACGCGCTCGCTTCCGCGCTCGATGCCGATACCGAGGCCGAAGTGACGCTGATCGGCAGCGCCACCCACGCGCCGGATCTCGTCATCATGGGCAGCCACGATGTCGCGCTCGACGTCGTGGTCGGCGCGCTCGCAGAGCGCGGCTTCTCAGCGCGCACGCTTGCGGTCGGCAGCTTGGGCGGCGTGGCGGCGGCGAGCCGCGGCGAATGCGATGTGGCACCGGTGCATCTGATCGATCCGGTGAGCGGCCGCTACAATGTGCATCTAGCGACGCCCGGCCTGACGTTGGTGCAGGGCTGGCGACGCATGCAGGGCGTTCTGTTCCGCCCCGGCGACAAGCGCTTCGAGGGTAAGAGCGCCGCCGAGGCGCTGAAGACCGCGCTCGCCGACACATCCGCGCTGATGGTCAACCGCAATACCGGCTCCGGCACCCGCGTGCTCATCGACAAGCTGCTCGAGGGCGCGCGGCCGGCGGGCTATGCCAACCAGCCGAAATCGCACAACGCGGTCGCCGCGGCGATTGCGCAGGAGCGCGCCGACTGGGGCCTGGCCATCGAGCCGGTGGCGCGGCTGTACGGCCTCGGCTTTCTGCCCGTGGCGCCGGAACATTACGATTTTCTGTTGGTTGAGAAACGGCGCGAGCGTCCCGCCGTGCAAGCCTTTCTCGCCGCGCTGCGCGATGACGCGGTGCGCGCGCGCATCCGTGCCATCGGCATGACGCCGGCCGACGCTTAGGCGCTGGGCCTCCTTCACCCATCGAGCGAACGAGCGAGCGCTTTGGTCCGCCTCATAATGTTCTAAACTCGCCCCGATAATCGCCCCAGGACCGTCATGACATCTAGCATCAAACGCTTCCTGTTCGCCCTGCTGCTGCTGCCGCTCGTCTTCAATGCGGCGCAGGCGCAGTTGCGCGGCCATGGCGGGCCGGTGCGGGCGCTGGCCGTCGCGCCGGACGGCAAGCAAGCAATCTCCGGCAGCTTCGACACCTCGGCGATCCGCTGGTCGCTCACCCGCAATGTCGCGGAGCAGGTGATGCGCTTCCACGACAATGCGGTGAACGCGGTCGCCTGGCTCAAGGATGGCCGCGTCGTCACCGCCGGCGCCGACGCCCATATCGCCATCTGGACGCCGGGGCGCCCGCGTCCCGACACGGTGCTCGACGGCCATAGCGGACCGATTGCTGATCTCGCGCTGTCGCCGGACGGCAAGATGCTGGCCTCGGCGTCATGGGATCACACCGTGCGGCTGTGGCCGCTTGCCGGCGGCGAACCACGCGTGCTCACCGGCAATGCGCAGAACGTCAACGGCGTCGCCTTCTCGCCCGACGGCAAAGAGGTCATCAGCGCCGGCTACGACGCGACGCTGCGCATCTTCCGTCTCGACGGCGGCGCCACCGTCCGCAACCTGCCGACTCCGCTCAACAGCGTTAAGGTCGCGGCCGACGGCGAGATCGTCAGCGCCGGCGCCGACGGCAAGGTCTATTTTCTC
Organism: uncultured Pseudomonadota bacterium; assembly: GCA_963782145.1. Taxonomy (GTDB): domain Bacteria; phylum Pseudomonadota; class Alphaproteobacteria; order Rhizobiales; family Xanthobacteraceae; genus Pseudolabrys. Next base: position 35,460 of record CAWAIV010000019.1, on the reverse strand, counting down.
AACGCCCAGGGCTTGGTGCAGGCCGAGCTACAGGCCGCCGCCACGCCGATCATCGCGGTGGCCATTTCCCACAACGGCAAGCTCATCGCCGCCGCCGGTATCCGCGGCTCGGTGGCGATCATCGATCGCAAGACGCGCAAGCTCGAACGCACCCTGATTGGCCCCGGCCTGCCGGTGTGGTCGGTGGCCTTCTTTCCCGACGACAAGTCGCTGTTGACCGGCGGCACCGACCGCATGATCCGCCGCTGGAACGTCAAGAGCGGCGAGCCGATGGACCGGCTTATTGTCGGCGCGCCCGACGATCCGCTGAAGAAATATGCCGGCGATGCCGGCGCCCAGGTGTTTCGCCATTGCGTCGCCTGCCACACGCTGTCGCCCGACCAGGGCCCGCGCGCCGGCCCGACGTTGTGGCATCTTTTCGGCCGCCGCATCGCCACGCTGTCCGGCTACAATTTCTCGCCGGCGTTGAAGAAGCTCGACATCGTGTGGTCGCCAGAGACGGTGTCGAAACTGTTCGAGATCGGGCCGGCGCATTACACGCCCGGCACCAAGATGCCGGAGCAGACCATCGGCTCGGCGGAAGATCGCAAGGCGCTGGTGGAGTTTCTCGGACGGGTGACGGTGAAGAAGTAATCGGCCGCGCCCGCGCGCGCCTAATCCGCTCTGCCTGTGTGGAAAGATGCGGACGCGCCCCGCGATGAAAAGGCGTTAAGCGTTGACCCGGCGCGGGCCTTGCGCCATCTTGAATTCATCGATTGTGTGACCATCGCGTTGACCGCCAACCTGGCCACGGCATGCAGGCACATACAGACGCTCGCGGTCGCGCGAAAAAATTCGGCGTGGCCCTCCTTGCCATCCTCGTTACCTATTACGGCGGCCTTTATTTCCTTTGGTCGATAGGCTCGAATTTCTATGACCGCTGGATGCGGTTTATCGGCATCGAGGCCTGGAAATTCCCGTTTCTCGACATGATCGCCGTGCTGTCATGGGGCGATTGCGCGCATGCCGGATTTGACGTGCTCCATGTCAACCCGTGCGATCCGCTCAACCGCCCGCTCGGTTATTCGCCGGCGCTGCTCGACCTGCCGATTTATTGGCTCGGCGTCAGGCATACGACCGCGGTCGGCCTGACGGTCGACCTTGCGTTTCTCATCCTGGTGCCGGTTCTGCTGCGGCCCGCCTCGCGCGGCGCCTTCGCCTTGGCTGTTCTCGCGGGGCTTTCGCCGGCCGTTGCCTTCGCCCTGGAACGCGCCAATCTCGATGTTGTCGTCTTCACCTTGATCGCAGTGGCGGCGTTGTACGCCACCAGGGGGCCGGCGCAGCGGTTCCTGTCCTACGTCGTCTACTTTGCGGTCGGCCTGTTGAAATATTATCCGCTGGTCCTGCTCGGGTTGATCGTGCGCGAACGGCCGCGCGTCGCGCTGGCCATCGGCACCGTCGCCGGCGCGCTCCTGATCGCGCTCGCGGCGCATTACTGGACCGCGATGACGCAAGTGCTGCTGCCGAAAATACCGTTTTTCGGCAACATGTTCGGCGGCGTCTTGCTGCCCTTCGGCGTGGCCATTTTTCTGCATCTGTCGCATCGCGCCGGTGTGATCATGTTCGTCGCGCTGCTCATCGTCATGGCCTTTGTCGCCATTCGCGCGAGCGGGCGTTTGAAATCCGAACTGTCGGCGGCGGATTGGGACCGGCCCATATTCCACCTACTCCTCGTCGGCGCGGCCTTGACCGTCGGCTGTTTCGTCACCGGCGCCAGCGTCGGCTATCGCGCCGCGGTGCTTCTGTTCGTCATCCCGGGATTGCTCGAGCTAAACGCGCGCGCCGGTGATCGCGGTGTGCGCCTTGTCGCCGGCGGCGCGCTGGCCGCGGTGTTCTTGTGCCTTTGGCGGCAATTCATCGAAAGCCGGATGATCGATGCCGGCCTGGTGCGCATCGACGCGACCAGCGGCATGATCTTTCTTGTGCTGCGGGAAGTGGTGTGGTGGGGCTTGGCGAGCGTTCTTGCCGCCTTCATTCTCGTCTATGTGCTGCAGTCGCCGATGTGGCGTGCGCTCGCCGGCGCCGGCGCGAGACTGGCCCGCCGTTGAAGCCGTCGTCCGCTTAACTTTCGCCCTTTTCCTCTCGCTCGCGCAGATAATCGTCGGTGGTGCGCACGGTGGGCCTAGGCGGCGCGGCGAAGGGGTCGAACTTGTCCGCCAGCATCGCCGCCACGCGGCAGTCGGCGCACATCTTGATGACGTCGAGCCGCTTCTGCGAGCCCTTGAACATCCAGTGCTTGCCCTCAAGGCTCGCCACCACGCGTTCCACCGAGCTCTTGACGCCAAACGGCTTGCCGCAGGCGACGCAGAGGAACGGCTCCTCCTGCTTGATGACGCGCTTGTCGGCGGTCGCCGCGCGGAAATCGAGCTGCGGCTTCAAGCCGATCACCTTCTCCGGACAGGTCGCCGCGCATAGCCCGCATTGCACGCAGGCATCCTCGGCAAAGCGCAGCATCGGCCGCTCGGGATCGTCCGACAGTGCGCCGGTCGGGCAGACGGTGACGCAGGACAGGCACAGCGTGCAGCCTTCGACCTTCACGTCGAGGGTGCCGAACGGCGCACCGGCCGGCAGCGCCACCACGTCGACCGGCGCTGGCGCCGCCGCATGCAGTTCGCGCAAGGCGAGCCGCACCAGGTCACGCTTATCGCCGACGGGCGTGAAGCTCGCCGGCCGCGCCGCGCCGGCCATCGGCTCGAGCGCGCGCAGCGCTTCGCCCAGCATATCGGGATCGTCGGTCTCGATGGTCGCCACCCGCGCGCCGGCAAAGCCGAGGCCGGCGAGGATCGGCGCGGCCAGCGCGAGGGTCTGCTGCAGGCCGGCGAGATCGTGGCGCGGCTTGGCTCGGGTGAGCAAACGCACCGCGCTGGCGCCATAGGCGAAGGCGGCGGCGATCGTTTCGAGCCCGACCTGCGTGATCTCGTTGACAGCAAGCGGCAGCACATTGGCCGGCAGGCCGTCGCCGAAACGGGCCAGCGCGTCGATCAGCTCAAGGCCGTGCTCGCCGTCGTGCAACAGCAAGACCGCTTGCCTGCCGCCGGCTTGCTGGTACGCCGTCAGCAGTGTGCGCAATTGGCGCAGCAATGCGTCCGACGGAGGCAAAGCATAAGCGGCAGCGCCGGTCGGGCAGGTGGCGGCGCATTGGCCGCAGCCGGCGCAGACGCGCGCGTCGATCGCCACATGATCGCCGGCCGGTGCGATGGCGCCGGTCGGGCAAAGATCGAGACAGCGCCGGCAGCCGACGATCTTGGCGCGCGAATGCGCGCAGAGGTCGGCGCTGTAGGCGACATAGCGCGGCTTGTCGAAAGTGCCGGTCAGTTCGCGCGCCTTGAGCACCGCGCGCAATACCGCGGCCGGATCGCCCGGGTCGGCGCGCAAATAGCCGTCGCGCAGATCGGCGGCCGGAAACAGCGGCGGCCCGCCGGAAAGATCGAGCACGATATCACAGCGCGTCTGCACCTGCTGGCGCGCCGGGCCGAAGGCAAGCCCGTCGCGCGAGGAGGGGCTGGGCATGGCGTAATCGTCGAGCGTCAATTCGAAGGTGCCGAGCGCGCCCTTGGCCGTGCGCACCGTGCCCATGAGCAGCGCGTACTGGGTCACGCGCGGCGGTGCCACCGCGACCGGCGGCTTCATCAGCACGGTGACCGCGAGATGGTCCTTGAGCAGGTTGGCCGCTTCCAGCGCGCGCTCGTCCTTGCCGTAGATCAGCGTGGCGCCGTCGCTGGTGAGATTGACCACGGCCACGTCCGGCGCCGGCTCGCGGGCCGCCGCGATCAGCGCCGCCATTTTCGGTCCGGCCGCCGCGGCGTCCTTCGACCAGCCGGCGCTCTCGCGAATATTGACGAAGCGCGCGGTCGTCTCCGCCTCGGCGGCAAGCTCGGCAAACAGCGGCGCTTCCTGGGTGCAGGCGATGAGCACCGGTTCCTCGCCGGCGAGCGCGTCGCGCACGCGCTTGAGTTCCGCGCGGCACAGTTGGCGGCCGGCCGCGACGGCGGCGCCACGGCAGCTTTGCCGCGCCGCCTCGAGGTCGAGCGGCATGGTGTCGTCGCAGGAGCACACCAAAATTTGCGGCCGGTCGGCCATCGTCAGTCCGTCGCCTTTGCGGTTGGCCCGCTGTTTCCACCGATGCGGCGCTCGCGGCCGCATCACCGGCGATCCCGGCCGCGGGACTGGCTTCGGGAGTGCCGAAGCTATACTTATAGTCATTACAATAAGAAAGGTAGAGCGGAGGATCGATGGCGCCGCAGGCGCGCTTGCCCATTCGCGATGGTTCGCCCGCCCTGGCGCTGCCGCCGCTGTTTGCCGCAGTGCACCTGCGCGAACTGGGCGATGCGTTCGCGCATGCGAAGACGATCGCGGCCGAGCGCGGCGCCGGCACGCTGGTGCATGTCGGCCGCTTCGATCTCGCCGAATTCGCGCTGGTGCTGGAGCCGGAAGAGCCGCTGCGAAGCGCGCGCCGCGTGCTCTATGCCGGCATGATCGCCCTGTCGGACGCGCTGATCGGTGCCGCCGAACCGGAGACCGCCATCACGATTGCGTGGCCGGATGCGATCAGGGTCAACCGCGGCTTGGTCGGCGGCGGTCGCCTTGCCTGGCCGGCGGGCGTGGGCGAGGACGAGGTGCCGCCCTGGCTGGTGTTCGGCGCCATGATCCGCGTGCAGTCGATGTCCGGCCAGGAGCCGGGCGTCAATCCGCAAGTCACCGCGCTGGCCGAGGAAGGCTTCGCCGAGGTACAGGCCGGCGCCATCGTGGAAAGTTTCGCCCGCCATTTCATGGTCGCCATCGATGCCTGGCAGGAGAGCGGTTTCGCCGCGCTGACCAAGGATTACCTGCCGCGGCTCGACCTGGAGAAAGGCTTGCGCCGCGACATCGACGAGAATGGCGACCTGCTCATGCGCCGCACGGGCAGCGATGCGGTCGAGCGTCGCTCCTTTATTGCGGCGCTGGCGACGCCGTCGTGGCTCGATCCCGCAACCGGGGAGCCGCAGGCATGAAGCTGTTGCGCACCATCCGGCTCGATCCGTCTGACACCTTCGTGTTCGACAAGGCAGCCGAGCCCGGCGAATGGGCGGTGTCCGGCGCCTTCGCCTTTTGGGCCGGCGATCCGACAACGCTCGAAGGCAAGGCGCGTTCGGCTTTCCGCAGCGGCTTTCTCGGCGTCGAATTGCTCGGCTGGTCGACGCTGGTGCAGATCGTCGAAGCGAGCGAAGCCGATCGGGCCGCTGCGGTCGAGCGCCTGGCGCAGCATTTGTGCGCGAGCTTCGGCGCCCCAGATATAGGCGCCGCGCGCGTCGCCGCCGAGGAAGAAGTCGCTTTCGCACAGTCGCTGTGCACGCAGCCGCAGGATATTTTGATCGCGGTGCATCGCACCGCGGAAGACGGCGCGGTGCGCGAGCAGTTCCGCAGTTTGCGCCCGCGCGATGGCGCCAAGCCCGCGCGCGCCTTCTCCTTCATGGAGGTCGAGGGTGAGGACGAGGCGCCGGGCGAAGAGGTTGATTTGATCAGCATGGCGGAACGGGAACGGAAATGACCGACTTCTGGCTCTCCTGCGGCCATCATCTGCTCGACCGCGACGACAGCGGTGGACTGGCGGTGACCGACGATTTCCTCAAGGTCTATCTGGCGCGCCCGGAACTGATCCCGCCGCCGGAGGCTTGCGCGGTCGAGCGCACTTTGCACGGCGCGCTGCTCGCCGACCCGCGCTTAGCCGTAGCCGCCTCCGACATCGCCGCCATCGCCGATGCCGACGCGCGCGAGAACTGGCAGGTGCTGATCGCCTTCCGCGATCACCTGCTGCGCCACCCGACGCTGGAGGCCGCCTATGTCGATCTGTGCCGGCATGGGCTCGGCTCGACGCCGCCGCTGTTCATCAACCAGCTCGTACACGTGATCCTGCGCAATGCGCTCGACGGCATCGACAATCCGCTCGTCGCCCGCGCCGCCGAGATGTTCTTCCGCCCGCAGCGGGTGACCGTGCATGGCGGCGCGCTGATCGCGGCCGACGAGGAAACCATCGGCGGCGTCAACACGGCGCCGGTTTCGCCGCTGGTGTCGATGCTCGGCCTTGACGCTGAATCGGCGATCGACGTGCTCAATGACGACAATGCCGCGGGCTACTGGGAACGCAGCGACCGCTTCGACATGGCGATCGATCTCACCGCCGGCCGCGGCGGATTGGCGGCACTGGCCGAAGCGATGCAGCGCTGGATCGCGCATCTGCTCGGCGTTGAGACCGTGATCGCGCCGCTCAAGGAGCTGCGCGACGTGCCCTTGAGCTGGTATGTCGGCCTCGACGCCGACGGCACCGATATCGGCGACAGTTTGTGGAACGGCGACGACATCGACGACGCCACCATGTCGCGCGTGGTCGGGCTGTTCGAGCTCAGCTTTCGCGATCCCGAACTGATGCTGGAGAAAGTGCGCGGCGAGCCGGTCTATCTGATCCTCGCCGCCACGCCCGACAAGCTGATCCGCATGAAGCCGCAGAACCTGGTCACCGGCCTGCCGATCCGCCATCTCGAGACGGTGGGTTGATTTCCCTTTTCCCCGCGAGCGCGGCGGGAGGCGCGCCGTGCCCGCGACAGCCCGTGTCGGTCAAACCGGTCAAGCGGCTGCCCCCTTTACGAAAACGCCAGTAATTATTGCGCTTCCAGCGCGACAAAACTTGATGGGGATCAATGACAAAGAACCAAATGCGCAGTTCAAGACGCAACGCTGCCTTTCATGATCCAACGAAAAGGAGCTTGCTATGAGCCTGGTCGATCCGTGGCAGGGCTACCCACTGGACGAGAGCTTCATCCAGGAGCAGCACAAGACCAACCCCCGCCGCCTGTACAGCGTCAATGCCACCGATTGGCAGTATCGCGTCGATCACGAGCGGCTGCGCAATCAACGCTTGGCGCGCGCCCGCGCCGAAATGGAGGCGGACGACCTCGGCGCGCTCCTGCTCTTTGCCGGCGCCAATATCCGCTACGTCACTGGCTCGTATCAGGGCAACTGGAAATACAACATCAATATCCGCTACGCCGTGCTGCCGCGCGGCGGCGAGCCGGTGCTGTTCGAGACAGCAGGCTCCGACATGGTCTGCGCCAAGCTCGACCTGCCCTGGATGAAGGATCGCATCCGGCCGGCCATGACCTGGCAATGGTCGGAAGGCGCCATCGGCGAAATGGCCGACAAGATGGTCGCCTCCGTGCTCGAGGTGCTCAAGGAGCACGGCGTGCAAAAGGAGAAGATCGGCGTCGACACGCTCGACATCCCGTCGCTGCATGCCATGGAGAAGGCCGGGCTCAAGGTGGTCAATGGCTAGCCCGTCATGTCGCGCGCGCGTGTGGTCAAGACCGTCGACGAGATCGAGCAACTCAAGATGTCCGCCTCGATCGGCGACGCGGCCATGTGGCACATCAAGTACGACTGGCTGAAGCCGGGTATAACCGAACGGCAGATCGAGGCCAAAGTCCACGAGTTCATGCTCTCGCGCGGCTGCGAGATCATCTACGACATCATCGTCGCCTCGGGCGGCAACACCAGCCCGTACCGGCGCTGGGCCACCGACAAGCTGGTGCAGCAGGGCGACTTGATGATCGTCGACATCAACGCGGTTGGCCCTGGCGGCTATTTCATCGACTTCGTCCGTACCTTCAAGTGCGCGGCGAAAATGAGCCAGCAGGAAATCGATCTCTACCGCGAGACTTACGATTCGATGTATGCGGGCATGGAGAACCTGCGTCCCGGCAAGACTTCGGCCGACGTCGTCGCCAAGTTCCCGGTCTATGACGACGACAAATATGGCACCGTCACGCTGCAGCAGTTCGCGCACTCCATCGGCATCACCCTCTATGAGGGCATGTGGATGAGCCGCGCCTACTCGATGAAATACCCCGCCGAAATCAAGGAGAACATGTATTTCGCGATCGAGACCTTCGCCGGCCATCCCGGCCTCAAGCAGACCTGTCGGCTGGAGGAGAACGTGCTGGTGACCAAGGACGGTCCCTCGGTCTTCACCAAGATGGAGCACATAGAGGAAGCCGTCGCGGGCTATCGCCCCGGTGAATTCCACCACGCCGAGATTTTCGGCTATCCGCGGAAGTGACGCGGGTCGCCGCAGGCAACGTGAAGAAGGGCGGCGAACGCCGTCCCCCTTCTCCGACTGAACACGCCGATTGCGGACGCGCTGTGCATGGTTCCAAAACAAAACCGTTCGATGATCTTTAATCCGCTAGTTGTGGTCGCTTCGGAGCTCGGCATCGGCCGGCCCACGGCAAAGTCCCGTTCCGAGGCCGAACGCCGGTCCTCGCTGGTGCGCGCCTATCGTCGCGTGACGAGCTCGGAGCTCGGCAGCGTCATCGTCGACAGCATCGACGATGGCGGCGCCGCGGCGGCGGCGGCCGAAGGCGCCTATACCGTCAGGACCGATCCGGAAGAATTCGGACGGACGCATAATTATCGCTCGAATTCCGGCGCCGAGCGGATTGCCGCCACGGTCAACCGCTTTGATCGGTATTATACGCACGATATTGTGATCGCGGTGCCGGACGACATGCCGGAGCTGCGGCCATTCTATATTCAGGCGTTGATGTATGCGCTGGCGACCAGCGAAGTCGGCATCGCGACGCTGGTGTCGCCGCTCGCCAACGGCGAACTTGAAAACGCCGACATCGCCAAGGCGGCGGTGACGTGGAATCCGGAACGCGTCGTGTATCCGTTGGAAGGCAGTCGCGTCGGCACCCTGCGCGACATCAGGCGCGATCCGAGCGGCCTTGCCGGCCAAGAGTTCTACAAGCTGGTTCCGATCCACGCTTGGCGGCGCGCCGCCCTGGACCGCGTGGTGCGGACGCCTCCGTCGGAGCGCGAGTTCATCGAGGGGACCGATCTTGTGCGCGCGCTGGAAGCCGGCATCCGGATCGACGTGGCCCTGGTATGGGCTGACATGAAGATCCTGATGACACCGGCGGAGCTGCGCGGCGAAACGATCGACATGGGTCATTGACCCGCCGGGCGCGCCGCCGCTACCTTGGCCCCGCAAATGTCGCAACGAGAAACGGGCATGCGCGATCCGGGTTTGAACGAAGCGATCCGCGCCGTCGGCGGCGTCAGCGAGTTGGCGCGCCAGATCGGCATTTCGCAGCCGTCGGTGTCGAACTGGACGCGCGTGCCGGCCGAGCGCGTGGTCGCCGTCGAAACCGTGACCGGTGTCGACCGCGCCGTGTTGCGGCCCGATCTTTATGGCGAAGGCGCCACCGGCGAAGTCGACGAAGTCGACGCCGCGCGCGCGCAGGAATATGCGTTGATCGCCGCATTGCTGTTGCGCGCGCCCGACGCCACGCTGCTGGCGAACCTGGCCGATCTGCGCGGCGATGCCAGCCCGCTGGGCCTGGCGCATGCGGCGCTCGCCGATGCCGCCGCCGCGGCGACGCCGGAAAGCGTGGAGCGCGAGTATTTCGATCTGTTCATCGGTCTCGGCCGCGGCGAATTGCTGCCCTATGGCTCCTACTATCTCACCGGCTTCCTGCAGGAGCGGCCGCTGGCGCGGCTGCGCGACGATCTGCATGCGATCGGCGTGGCGCGCAGCGAAGGCGTGGTGGAACCGGAAGACCATGCCGGCATTCTCTGCGAGATCATGGCCGGCCTTGCCGGCGGTACGCTGCCGGCGCCCCAGGATTCCGATCGCATGATCTTCGAGCGCCACCTGCGCCCGTGGATCGCGCGCTTCTTCGCCGACCTGGAAAATGCCGAAGTCGGCGAATTTCTACCGGCGCCTCGGCAGCGTCGGCCGCGTGTTCATGGAGGTCGAAGCCGAGGCCTTCGATTTGCCGACATGAGTTGGCATAGCAGTTGCCATAACGCACGACGCGATTTTGAGGAGGAAACCATGCAAGACGATAATACCGGCAAGATGGCTCGCCGCGATTTCCTGCGTACATTGGGTGCCGGCGCCGGTCTGGCAGCGGTGGCCACCGCGGCGCTGACGGCCGAGGCCGCGGCCACCGAAACACCTGCGGAAGCCAAGAAGAAGCGCTACAATCCCAATTCCGACGAGGTGAAGACCTATTACCGGGTCAACCGCTACTGAGCGGACGCCGCGTCGCAGCGGAGTAGCCAGCATGCCGGCCGACGCCGTAATGCCGATCAGCGTCGTGGTCGAACGGCGCGTGGCCCCGGGGCCATGGCAGGACGACCTGTGGCGGCCGATCGGCGTTTTGCCGAACGCCGCCGCCGGCGACAGCGGTCTTCTGCTCGCCGAGGGCGAGGGCTGGGCGCAATTCCAGGGCGGCATGCTCGACCTCGAACTGTTCCACGGCGAGACCGAGGGCTATCTCACCAATTTGTCGCAGACGCCGCCGCGCGTCTTCGTCGTGCTGCGGCGGAACGAAGCCGGCGACGGCCTCGCCTTCGTGCCGTTCCTGGCTACGGTCTGTCCCTATGAGGCCATGGGCTACAGCGAGGGCAATGACGACGTGGTCGACGGCGTGCCGATGCCGCCCGAGATCATGGCCTGGGTGCAGGAATTCGTGACGCGCCATCACGTCGACGTGCCGTTCAAGAAACGACGGAACCGCCGGCACGACGACGACTTCGACGGCCGGCCGCCGCGCGTCGGCGCACGAGGCGCGACGTGAGCGAAGCCAAGAGCCCGCTGTCGCGCTGGTCGGCGCGCAAGCTGGCGGCACGCCGCGGCGAGGTCGACGACGAGGTCGTCGCGAAAGCGCCCCCCGTCGAACCGGCGCCGGCCGAACCCACGCCACCGGCGCAAGCGGAAGCGCAGGCGGAAACCGAAACGCCGACGCTGCCGTCCATCGACGATCTTGATTTCCAGTCGGACTACACCGTGTTCCTGGGCAAGAACGTGCCAGAGGCGCTGCGGCGCGCGGCGCTGCGCAAGCTGTGGGTGAGCGACCCGATCCTGGCCAATCTCGACGGACTCAACGATTACGACGAAGACTACAATCTCGTCGATCAGGCCATCACGCTTGCGCAGAGCGGCTACCAGCCCGGCCTCGGTTATCGGGACGACGCCACGAACGAGACGGAACCGGGTGACGCGGCGACCGAAGGAACCGCAACGCCGACTGATTCGCCGACGGCAACCGCGGAACCCGAGCGTGTCGCCAGCAATGACACGGTGAGCGATAATGAGGCAGCGGTGGAAGAAGCCGCTGCCGCGCTGCCGCAACCGGCTACCGAAGAGGCCGATGCTGACCGCGCCGAGCCGGCGCAAGACCACGGCAAATAAAATCGATTCCGCCCTCCGCCGCATTGCAGCAGGTGATGCTGCATAGCGAAAAACAATCGCGTGGGATTTTCCCGACTACTACAATGTGATGAGTTTAATCCGAATGTGATTGTGTAACCATAGCTTGACGCTATAATTCGCCCATAGGGGCTAGAGCTCGCCAAAAACGACAACAAAAATGGCAAGAAAATAAGATTTGCGGGCTAAAGGACAGGGAGATGGTCTCGGTGCAACCCATTGCACAGGCGCGCGTGAACGCGACCCTTTGGGTTGCTGCGCCGGCGATTGTGCCGGTCTCCGCCATCCCACATTCCCGTTCGTTGCATCCATCGTCGCCGCGCCGCCGGCAATGCCGCGCGCCAGAATCATCGGAGGACTGACCATGCGCAAAGAGCAAAAAAAGCAGGAAGTCTCGCGGCTGATCGACCGTCGCGGTCTGCTCAAGGGCGCCGGTCTCGCCGTCGGTGCCGCGGGCGCAAGCTCCGCGCTCGCCGCCAACACGGCCGTCGCCGCCGTCGACACGGACAAGCTGGAGCACAAGGGCTATCGCGAAAGCGAGTTGGTGAAGACCTACTATAAGCTCGCCCGTTTCTAGCCGCGTTCAAGAATTTCGCCGCTCGCCGCAAGGCGCGCAACCAAGCGAATCGGATTGCAGGAGGGAGACATGCTAAGGAAGAAAACCAACGGCACCGTGCGGGGCACGCGTCTGACGCAGAGCCTGGCGCCGGTCTCCGGCACCCGCATCGACCGTCGCGCCTTCCTGGCGCGCTCCGGCCTGCTCACCGGCGGCGTCGCCATGGCAAGCGTGCTGCCGGGCAGCGTGCGCAAGGCGGACGCAGCCGCCGCCGGGCCGCTCACCAGCGGCGCGACGCGCGTGAAATCGGTCTGCACGCATTGCTCGGTCGGCTGCACCGTGATCGCCGAAGTCAAGAACGGCGTCTGGGTCGGTCAGGAGCCGGGTTGGGACAGCCCGTTCAATCTCGGTTCGCATTGCGCCAAGGGCGCCTCGGTGCGCGAGCACGCGCACAACGAGCGGCGGCTGAAATATCCGATGAAGCTCGTGAACGGCCAATGGACCCGCATCAAATGGGACCAGGCCATCAACGAGATCGGCGACAAGATGTTGGAGATCCGCAAGGCCTCGGGACCGGATTCGGTCTACTGGCTCGGCTCCGCCAAGTTCAGTAACGAGCAGGCCTATCTGTTCCGCAAGTTCTACGGCTTCTGGGGCTCCAACAACGGCGACCACCAGGCGCGCATCTGCCATTCCACCACGGTCGCGGGCGTTGCGAACACGTGGGGCTATGGCGCGATGACCAATTCCTACAACGACATGCACAATTCGAAGTCGATGATCCTGTTCGGCTCGAATCCGGCGGAGGCGCATCCCGTCGCCGTGCAGCACATCCTGCGCGCCAAGGAACTGAACAAGTCGAAGCTGATCGTGTGCGATCCGCGCTTCACCCGCACCGCCGCGCATGCCGATGAATTCGTGCGCTTCCGGCCCGGAACCGACGTGGCGCTGGTGTGGGGCATCCTCTATCACATCTTCAAGAACAACTGGGTCGACAAAGAATACGTCAAGCAGCGGGTCTGGGGTCTCGACCTGGTGCAGAAGGAAGTGATGAAGTGGACGCCGGAGGAGACCGAGAAGGTCACTGGCGTGCCCGGCGCGCAGCTCGAGCGTGTCGCCAAAATGCTGCATGAGAACCGACCCGGCACGCTGGTCTGGTGCATGGGCGGCACCCAGCACACCAACGGCAACAACAACACACGCGCCTATTGCGCGCTGCAATTGGCACTCGGCAATATCGGCGTCGCCGGCGGCGGCGCCAACATCTTCCGCGGCCACGACAACGTGCAGGGCGCCACCGACATGTGCGTGCTCGCCGACAGCCTGCCCGGTTATTACGGGCTCGCCGCCGGCTCCTGGAAGCATTGGTGCCGCGTTTGGGACGTCGACTACAACTACGTCAAGGGGCGCTTTGCCAGCCAGAAGCTGATGGAGAGCAAGGGCATCCCGGTGTCGCGCTGGATTGACGGCGTGCTGGAGAAGAAAGAGAACATCGACCAGCCCAACAACATCCGCGCCATGGTGTTCTGGGGCCACGCGGTCAATTCGCAAACCCGTCTGCCCGAGATGAAGAAGGCGATGGAGAAGCTCGACCTCATGGTCGTGGTCGATCCGGTGCCGACCTTCGCCTCCATCATTCCCGATCGCAAGGACGGTATCTATCTCTTGCCCTCCACGACGCAGTTCGAGACCTACGGTTCGGTCACCGCGTCGAACCGCTCGCTGCAGTGGCGCGACCGGGTGTTCAAGCCGTGGTTCGAGGCCAAGGTCGACCACGAGATCATGTATTTGTTCGCCAAGAAGCTCGGCTTCGAGGCGGAGATGTTCAAGCACATCAAGGTCAACGGCAGCGAGCCGCTGATCGAGGACATCACCCGCGAATATAACAGGGGCATGTGGACCATCGGCTATACCGGCCAGTCGCCGGAGCGGCTGAAGGCGCACATGGCCAACCAGCATCTGTTCGACCCGACCACGCTGAAGGCCAAGGGCGGGCCGGTCGACGGCGACTATTACGGATTGCCCTGGCCGTGCTGGGGCACCGCCGAACTCAAGCATCCTGGCACGCCGATCCTCTACGACACGTCGAAATCGGTGGCCGAGGGTGGCTTGACCTTCCGTGCCCGCTTCGGCGTCGCCTATAAGGGCGAAAGCATCCTCGCCGACGGTTCCTATTCGAAGGATAGCGAGCTCAAGGACGGCTATCCCGAATTCACCATGGCCATGCTGAAGAAGCTCGGCTGGGACGGCGATCTCAACGAGGGTGAAAAGGCGGCCATCGCCAAGGTGGCCGGCGACGGCACCAACTGGAAGACCGACCTCTCCGGCGGCATCCAGCGCGTGGCGATCAAGCATGGCTGCGCGCCGTTCGGCAACGCCAAGGCGCGCACCATGGTCTGGGGCTTCCCGGATCCGATCCCGCTGCACCGCGAGCCGCTGTATACGCCGCGGCGCGACCTGCTGCCGAAATACCAGACCTATACCGACCGCAAGGCCTGGCGGCTGCCGACGCTCTATGCGTCGATCCAGAAGGTCGACCACTCGCAGAAGTTCCCCACCATCCTCACCTCCGGCCGTCTGGTCGAATACGAGGGCGGCGGCGACGAGTCGCGCTCCAACAAGTGGCTCGCCGAACTGCAGCAGGACATGTTCTGCGAGATCAATCCCGCCGACGCCGGCAAGCTCGGCGTCAAGGAAGGCGGCAAGGTGTGGGTGCATTCGCCGGAAGGCGGCAAGGTGCTGGTCACCGCGCTGGTGACCGAGCGTGTCGCCGCCGGCGTCGCCTTCATGCCCTTCCACTTCGGCGGCTACTGGCAGGGCCAGGACCTGCGCGCGAAATATCCCAAGGGCAACGACCCCATCGTGTTGGGTGAAGCCTCCAACATGGTCGGGACCTACGGCTATGACTCGGTGACGCAGATGCAGGAGACAAAAGTCACGCTCTGCCGCATCGAGGCGGCGTGAAGCAACGGTAAGGGAGAACGAACATGGCCCGCATGAAATTCCTTTGCGACGCCGACCGTTGCATCGAGTGCAACGCCTGCGTCACCGCCTGCAAGAACGAGAACGAGGTGCCCTGGGGCATCAACCGCCGCCGCGTCGTCACCCTCAATGACGGCAAGCCGGGCGAGCGCTCGATCTCCATGGCCTGCATGCACTGCACCGACGCGCCTTGCGCGGCGGTCTGCCCGGTGAACTGCTTCTACACCACGGCGGACGCGGTGGTGCTGCACAACAAGGACCTGTGCATCGGCTGCGGCTATTGTTTCTACGCCTGTCCGTTCGGCGCTCCGCAATATCCCAAGGTCGGGAATTTCGGCTCGCGCGGCAAGATGGACAAATGCACTTTCTGCGCCGGCGGTCCGGAAGCCGACGGCAGCAAGGAGGAATACGAGAAATACGGCGCCAACCGGCTGGCCGAAGGCAAGCTGCCGCTATGCGCCGAGATGTGCTCGACCAAGGCTCTGCTCGCCGGTGACGGCGACGTCATCGCCCAGATTTACAAGGAGCGCGTGAAGACGCGCGGTTACGGCTCCGGGTCCTGGGGGTGGCAGACCGCCTACCACGAGACGATTGCAAGCTGATCCCTGCCCGGCGGCGCGGAGCTGCCGCGCTGCCAGACAAGAAAACGCGATACCGCAAGGGGAGAGGATGCCATGGCGAAGCTCTTGAGCCAGATCCGTTTCATCGTCGGCGCGCTGGCGCTGGCCCTGCTGGTCGGCCTGTCGGTGCCGGCACCGGTTGCCGCGCAGACGACCGCCGCGACCAGCGAGCAGCAGATGCTGCAGCAGCTCAAGGGCGGCGTCATCGCCGGCCAGGTGAGCATCCCCGACAAGAAGGCGGGCAATCTGATCCATCCGGCCGGGCGCGACTGGCGCACCTTCCACACCGTCACGCTGAAATGGATCGGCGGCATTGCCATCCTCGGCATGCTGGCGCTGCTCACTATCTTCTATCTGTGGCGCGGCACCATGGAGATCGCCGGCGGTCGTTCCGGCCGCACCATCCTGCGCTTCAATGCCTTCGAGCGCTTCGTGCACTGGCTCGCGGCTTCGACCTTCATCGTTCTCGGTGTGACCGGCCTCAACATCACTTTCGGCCGCGCGCTGCTGTTGCCCTGGATGGGCCCGGAAGCCTTCAGCACCTGGTCGGAATGGGCGAAATACAGCCATAATTTCATCAGCTTCGCCTTCACCCTCGGCGTGGTGCTGATGTTCCTGATCTGGGTCGGGCAGAACTTCCCAACCGCCGCCGATATCGAATGGTTCAAGGCTGGTGGCGGCATGGGCAAGAACCACAAGTATGCACCAGCCTGGAAGTACAATGGCGGGCAGAAGCTGCTCTATTGGTTCATCGTGCTCGGCGGCGCGGCGATGATTGTCTCCGGCTATCTGCTGATGTTCCCGTTCACCAACGGCATGGGCGTCGGCGACATGGAGCTCACCGAAATCTTCCACGGCGTCATCGCCATGCTGTTCGTCGCCTTGATGATCGCGCACATCTATCTCGGCACGCTCGGCATGGAAGGCGCCTTCGAGTCGATGGTCGACGGCACCGTCGACGTCAATTGGGCCAAGGAGCACCATCCGCTCTGGTACGAGGAAGAGATGCAAAGCACCGGCGGCGCCATGGCGCGGCCGGCCGAATAATCACGCTACGAAACCAGGATGCGAAACGCCCGGCCGCGCGGCCGGGCGTTTTGCGTTTTCGTCGGCTTGCCCCTTTCAGGGGGAGGGAACCGAGAGCCCCACCGCCAGGCAGAGCGCGAAGGCGACCGTCAGCATGGCCATGCGCGGGGTCATCGGCACCAATTCGTCGAAACGCTCGCGCGTCCACAGCGCGCGGGTGACCAGCGCGGCAAGCGGCAGCGTGAGCAGCGGCAGCAGCACGAACGCGGAAAAGCCGAGCGCCAGCCACAGCCAGAACGGCGCCAGATAAGCGAAGGCGAGCAGGCAGACGAATTCGGTGCGGCTCCAGGCCTTGCCGAAGCGTACAGCGATGGTGTTCTTGCCCTTGATAACGTCGAAGTCGCGGTCGCGGATATCGTCGATGATCAGGATGTTGGTGATCAGTGCGCCGATCGGCAGGCTCACCGCCACCGCCGTCAAAGGCAGCGCCTCTCGCCAATGTTCCGACCCCAGCACCACGGCGGCCTGCACATAATAGGTGCCGATCACCGACATGGTGCCGAAGAACAAAAAGAATAGCGGATCGGCGAAGCCGTGGCGGCCGAACGGCCAGGGCCCGGCTGAATAGGCCCAACTGGCCAGGATGCTGGCGATCCCGATCGCGATCACCGGCCAGCCGGCAAGTGCCAGCAGCGCAAAGCCGATCAGCACCGCCACTCCGTAGCTCGCCAGGATGGTGGTGCGCAGGTCGGCGAGCGAGAGCAGCCCGCTTTTCACCGCCTGCACCAGTTCGGGATGCTCGCGGTCGTCCGGCTCGCGCAGCAGGTTGGAATAGTTGTCGGTGACCACGCCGGCGAACTGGATCAGCCAGCCGGCCAGGAAGGCGAGCGCCGCCGGCAGAGCGGCAAAGACCCGGTCGTGATAGGCGAGCGCCACGGCGACCGCCACCGGGGCGATGGCGGTGGGAAAGGTGTGGCCGGGATAGAGCAGTTTGCGCGTCCAAACCTCGCGCCGCGTCCACACCGAAGCCTGGGCCATCCGCTTCCTCCCGGTTCCCCGCGTACGGAACCCATGTTTGCCCCGCGCGCCCGCGCGCGGCAATGGCGGATTGTATCCAAGCTTCCGTCGTTCCGGGACGGCTCGAAGCGCCGGAAAATTCATAACCCCTGTTTGTGGCTATGGATTCCGGGTTTGCCGCGCTGCGGCGCCCTGGAATGACAGTTGCGAGCCCCGTGCTATACCTCCCGGTTCAATGTCGGGAGTGTCGGGGTTATATGAACACAATGCGCATTATCGGTCTCGCCGGCTGGAGCGGGTCGGGCAAAACCACGCTGATCACCAAGGTTCTTCCGTGCCTCATCGCGCGGGGCCTCACGGTTTCCACCCTCAAGCACGCCCATCATGGTTTCGATCTCGACCAGCCGGGCAAGGACAGCTTCTTCCACCGCGCCGCCGGTGCCAGCGAGGTGATCATCTCCTCGGCCAAACGCTGGGCGATCCTGCATGAGCTGCGCGAGGAAACGGAATGGGACTTGGGACGGCTGGTCGGCAAGATGTCGCCCGTCGACCTGGTGCTGGTCGAGGGCTACAAGCGCGACGCCTTTCCCAAGCTCGAAATCCATCGCGCCGGCAACGGCAAGCCGCTGATCCACCCGCAGGACCCGCATATCGTCGCCATCGCCTCCGACGTGGCGCTGCCGGCCGTCGCCGTGCCGGTGGTCGATCTCAACGATATCGAGGCGATCGCCGATCTGTTGATCAAGCACGCGGTGTCGGTCGAGGCCGCGGAGGCAATTGCGAGTTCGTAATGGCGCAGCTCACCGACGACTGCTTCGCGTTTTCCGGTCCGCTGCTGCGGCTCGACGACATGGAGCGTTTGATCGGCGAGCGCATCGCACCGGTCGCGGAGACCGAGCGC
Organism: uncultured Pseudomonadota bacterium; assembly: GCA_963782145.1. Taxonomy (GTDB): domain Bacteria; phylum Pseudomonadota; class Alphaproteobacteria; order Rhizobiales; family Xanthobacteraceae; genus Pseudolabrys. Next base: position 17,071 of record CAWAIV010000019.1, on the reverse strand, counting down.
GTCGCCCTCAAGGACCTGCGCGCGCGCGTTACCGCCACGGATGCGCTCGCGCCGGTCGATCTGCCGCCGTTCGACAATTCTGCGGTCGACGGTTATGCCGTGCGCCATGCCGATCTCGCCGCCGAAGGCGACACCCGGCTTGCCGTCAGCGGGCGGTTGACCGCCGGCTCGGCCGCCAGCATTTCCTTGAATCCCGGGCAGGCCATCCGCATTTTCACCGGCGCGGCGATGCCCTTAGGCGCCGACACGGTGTTCATGCAGGAGGATGTGAAGATCGAGGGCGACACGGTCATCGTGCCGCCGGGCCTGAAGCTCGGCGCCAATCGCCGGCTCGCCGGCGAGGACGTGGCCAAGGGTCACGTCGTGCTGCCCGCCGGCACCGTGCTCGACGCGCAGCACATTGCGCTCGCCGCCGCGCTCGGCATCACGCAAATCGAGGTGCGGCGGCGACTGAAGGTCGCGATCTTCTCCACCGGCGACGAGGTGGTCGAGCCGGGCGCGGTGCGCGCCGGCGCCGCCATCTACGATGCCAACCGCTATCTGCTCGCCGAACTGCTCGGCCGGCTCGGCGCCACGGTTACCGATCTCGGCATCCTGCGCGACGAGCCCGAGGCGCTGGCGCGGGCGCTGCAAGGCGCTGCCGCCGATCACGACCTGGTCGTCACCTCGGGCGGCGTCTCCACCGGCGAAGCCGACCATGTGCGCAGCGCGGTCGAGCGCATCGGCAGCCTGGTGTTCTGGCGCGTCGCCATCAAGCCGGGGCGGCCGGTGGCCATGGGCGTGATCCGCAATGGCAACGGCCACAGCGCGGCGTTTGTCGGGCTGCCGGGCAATCCGGTGGCGGTGTTCGTGACCTTCGTGCGGGTGGTAAAGCCGCTGTTGCGCCGGCTTGCCGGCGCGCTGCCGCAGGCGCTGGTGGCGCTGCCGGTGCGCGCGGGCTTCGCCTACAAGAAGAAGAAGGATCGGCGCGAATATGTGCGCGTCGCCCTGCGCCGCGCCGCCGACGGCGAGATCGAGGCGATCAAGCACCCGCAGGACGGCGCCGGCATCCTGACGTCGCTGACCGAGACCGACGGGCTGTTGGAATTTCCCGAGGACGTGACGGCGATCGAGCCCGGCACCCGCGTCGGGTTTCTGTCCTATGCGGTGCTGATCGGCTGATGCTTGTCCCGGACGCCGCGCGGCACGCAACGCCGCATCCGGGGCAGGAAGCCGTGCTTACGCCCCCAGCCTCACATACTGCGTGCTGTAGGCTGTGGCGGCGCTATCTTGCATGTTGCTGAGCACCACGCCGCCGATGACCGCGATGATGATGGCCGCAGCGCAGGCGATGAGAAATGCGCGCATGGTAGTGGCTCCTCTCCCAGACCCATAGTTTATAGCTATAGATAGGGAGACGAAGCGCCGCCGGTCAAGAATCAATGCATTAAACTTCAGGCGCCCGCATGTTGCAGCGCAATGCGCTCCGCGCGTTCGGCGTCTTCTGGCGTATTGACGTTGAAGAAGGGATCGATCGGCTCGGCCGGCCAGTCGGCGATGGCGACACCGTGGCGGGTCATCCAGACCTCGATCTTGCGCAGGTCCTCCTCGACCAGCGCTTTGCGCAGATCCGCGCGTAGCGCCAACGGCCACAGGCCGACCACCGGGTGGCGCCATTCGCCGGAGCGCGCGCAGGCGAGCGGCACGCCGGCGCCCTGATTGCGCCGGGCATGGTGCAGCTTCTCCACCAGGTCGTCGGGCAGGAACGGGCAGTCGCCCGGCACGCTCACCATCCATTCGACGCCATTGTCCTGCGCCGCCAGCCAATCGAGCCCGGCCAGAATGCCGGCGAGCGGGCCGGGATAGTCGGGCACATTGTCGGGCACCACGGGCACGCCGGTATCGGCGAAGCGTTCGGGATCGCCGTTGGCGTTGATGATAATGCCGGTACATTGCGCCGACAGCGTCGCCAGCACGCGGTCGAGGATGGAGACGCCGCCGATGGCGATGCGCGCCTTGTCGCCGCCGCCCATGCGGCGCGCCAGGCCGCCGGCGAGAACCAGGCCGAGGGTGGGGGGAGTGGGAATGCTCATTGCGACGTCGCGATGAAAGTAAAGTGCTGCAACGTTCTCGCTTTCCCTCTGCCCTTGTGGGAGAGGGTGCATAGCGAAAGCATAGCTTTCGCGTTCTTTTCAAGAAAAACGGCCAGCGCGCAGCGCTGGCCTATGCGGAGGCGGAGCCGAGCGAGGGCGGGTGAGGGGTCCTCACTTGCGCTGAGGCACCAACCCCTCACCCGGCTCGCGCTCGCTACGCTTGAGCGCTCGCCACCCTCTCCCACAAGGGGAGAGGGGAAGTGAGCGCGTGGCTCGCTAGTGCAGAACAACTCACTCATCGTGCACCGCCGCCTTGCGCCGGTGTTTGGAGCTCTCTTCCTCGACAAAGCTGAGGTCCTGGTCGAACACGATGCGCTCTTCGCCGGCGAGGGCGACGAAGCGCTTGCCGCGCGCGCGCCCGATCAGCGTGAGATTGGCCTTGCGCGCCAGCTCCACGCCCCAGGCGGTGAAGCCCGAGCGCGAAATGAGGATCGGAATGCCCATGCGTACGGTCTTGATCACCATCTCCGAGGTCAGCCGCCCGGTGGTGTAGAAGATCTTGTCACCCGCCGGCACCTTCTCCTTGAACATCCAGCCGGCGATCTTGTCGACAGCGTTGTGGCGACCGACGTCCTCCATATAGACCAGCGGCTTGTCTTCCTTTGCCAGCACGCAGCCGTGGATGGCGCCGGCCTCGAGATAGAGCGAGGGCGTGGTATTGATCTTTGCCGTCAGCGCGTAGAGCCAGGAGGTCCGCAGGCTCGCCTGCGGCAGCGACACGCCTTCCAGCGCCTCCATCAGGTCGCCGAACACGGTGCCCTGAGCGCAGCCGGAAGTCTGCACCTTCTTCTTCAGCTTCTTCTCGTAATTGGTCTTGCGCTTGGTGCGCACCACAACGACCGAAAGCTCTTCGTCGTAGTCGACGCCGGTGACCACGTCGTCCGGCAGCAGCATGTGCTGGTTGAGCAGGTAGCCGACGGCGAGAAACTCGGGATAATCGTTGATGGTCATGGCGGTGACGATCTCCTGGGAGTTGAGGAAGATCGTCAGCGCGCGCTCGACCGTCACCGAGGTGGTGATCCTGGCGCCGGTCTGGTCGATGCCGGACACGCGCTCGGTCAGCCGCGGATCGGCGGGGTCGGGGCGGATGATGTAATCGTCGCGGTCTTGGTTCATCAATCAATTATAGCAGAGATTGTGGCGGTCGTTGCCCACTCGCGCATGATCCCGAAAAGTGGGAACCGGTTCTCGGGGGAGGATCATGCACAAGCATAAAGTGGGCACAACCGGCTCGGATGTCCATGGTCCATCATGATTATTTGCGCTCCCGGCTCCCAAACGGCGCGCCGCCGACATAAGATGCCGCCACTGACAATGAGTCCGCTCGAAGGCTCGCCAATCCCCGAGGAGACGTCCGCCATGCTTGCCGCCACCAAAGACAAAATGCTGCCGACTACCATCACCGGCTCGCTGCCGCGGCCGAGCTGGTACACGGAAAATCTCGGGCGCCGCAGCTTCCTCGAAGCGATGGTGAACAACCAATTCCGCGAGCAATATGTCGACGCGGTCTCGGTCTATCTGCACGAGCAGGAGCTCGCCGGCCTCGATATCGTTACCGATGGCGATGCGCATTTCGACTCGGACGTCGGCGGCCAGAGCTGGACCAATTATCCGCCGCGCCACATGGGTGGCTTCGACAAGGACCCGCAGCCGACGCCGGCCGGCAAGGGGGGGCTGGCGTTCCCGCCCGGCCATATCCTGCACGACTATCTGGAATCGCGGGTGATGCCCGGCATCGTCGGCCCGGTCTCGCCCGGCGACCTGCAATATGCCGCGATGTGGAAGGTGGCGCAGCGCATGACCAAGCGGCCGGTAAAATTCGGCACCATCGGGCCGGAGTTGGTCGCCTTCGCGGTGCAGGACAAATATTACAAGTCGATCAAGGACCGCATCCTGGCCATCAGCGGCGCGCTCAACGAGGAGCTGCACAGCCTCGCCGATGCCGGCTGTCCGGTGATCCAGTTCGAGGAACCGCAGATCCATATGCTGGCGGCGCGCAATATCGTCGACGACGTGATCAATCCGGCCTTCAGCGTCGATGTGTTCAATCGCACGGTGAAGGGACTGCGCGCAAAGACCGAGGTGTGGTGCCACACCTGTTGGGGCAATCCGTCGCAGCAGCGCATGTTCAAGGACGTGATGAGCTACAAGCCGGCACTGGAGGCGCTCGACAAGGTCGACGCCGACGTCATCACCTTCGAATTGGTCAGCGCCGGCGGCGCCGATCTCGAAGCCTTCGGCAAGATGATCAGTTCCGACAAGAAAATCTGCATCGGCGTCATCGATCACCATTCGCTGCAGGTCGAGCGCCCGGACGAGATCGCCGAGCACATCCGCCGTGCGCTGAAATACATTCCGGCCGAGCGGCTGGTGATCTCGTCGGACTGCGGCATGGGCCGCGAGGGCATGAGCCGCCGCCACGCCTATTACAAGATCGTGGCGCTGGTGCTCGGTACCAATATGGTGCGCAAGGAGCTCGGCCTGCCGGAGGCCGAAGTGCTCGCCGCCGATCCGCGCTATTCGCTGGTGGTGGCGGGGAAGTGACTCTCTTTCTTACTCCCTCTCCCCGCAAGCGGGGAGAGGGAGATCACCACCCCGGCAGGAACGCGGCGCCGCCGCTTTCCGGATCGGTGAGTTGCTCGACCGGCGCTTGGTAGAGCGCTTCCAGCCGCTCGCGCTCTAGCACCGAGGCCACCGGGCCTTCGGCCAGCGCCGTGCCGTCGCGCAGCAGGAAGGCGCGGTCGGCGGCGCGCAGCGCGTGGTTGGGGTCATGCGTGGTGAACAACACGCCATGGCCGGACGCGGCGAGCGCCTTGATTTCGCGCATCACCTTGCCCTGATTGCCGAAGTCGAGGCTCGCCGTCGGCTCGTCGAGCACAATGAAGCGCGGTTCCTGCGCCAGCGCGCGGGCCAGCAAGACGAGTTGCCGCTCGCCGCCGGAAATCTCGGTGTAAGGCCGCGCCGACAGTCGCGATATGCCGAAGCGTTCGAGCGCGGCCTGCGCCACGTCGCGGTCATGCGCGCTCGGCCGGCTGAACAGGTTGCCGTGCGCCGAGCGCCCCATCAGCACCACGGTCTCGACGGTGAAGGCGAAGGTGCCGACATGCACCTGCGGCACATAGGCAATGACGCGCGCGCGCTCGGCGATTTGGTATTCGTCGAGCGGCCTGTCGCCCAGCCGCACCATGCCCGCTTTCGGTTTGAGCAGGCCGAGCAGCGTCTTCAGCAGCGTAGTCTTGCCGCCGCCGTTCGGCCCCAGCAGCGCCAGCACCTCGCCGGTTTCCAGCGCCACATTCAAGCCGCTGCCGACAATGTGGTCGGGATAGCCGATGGTGAGGTCGCGGCCTTCGATGATCACGACCAGTTCCTTTGCATCTGCGCCAACAGCCAGATGAAAAACGGCGTGCCGATCACCGCGGTCAGAATGCCGAGCGGGATTTCCACTTGCGCCAATGTGCGCGCCAGCGTGTCGATCAGCAGCAGATAGCCGCCGCCGAGGATCGCCGCCGCCGGCAGCAGCTTGGCGAAATCCGGACCCACCAGCGAACGCGCCAGATGCGGCACCACCAGCCCGACCCAGCCGATTATGCCGGCGGTGGCGACGCTCGCCGATGTGGTCAGCGTCGCCGCCGCCACGATGACGATGCGCAAGGGTCCGGTGGCGACGCCGAGCGCGCGTGCTTCTTCCTCCGGCAGCGACATCACGTTCATGCGCCAGCGCAGCGCCATCAGCACCGCACTGCCGAGCGCCACCGGCCCGAACAGCGGCAGCAAATCGGACACGTTGGTGGCGGCGAGGCTGCCGAGTAGCCAGAAGGTCATGGCCGGAAGCTGGTTGTAGGGATCGGCGAGATATTTCAGTAGGCCGACGCCGGCGCCGAGCAGCGCGCCCACCACCACGCCGGTCAAGACCAACACCAGGATCGGGTCGCGCGCGCGCACCATGGAGCCGATGACGTAAACGGCGGCGACCGCGACCAGGCCGCCGATGAAGGCGAAGGCTTGGATGGCGACGACGCCAAAGGAGAAGAAGATGCCGATGACGGCGCCCAGCGCGGCACCGGAGGAGGCGCCAAGGATGTCTGGTGAGACCAGCGGATTGCGGAATAGGCCCTGGAAGGCGGTGCCGGCGATCGCCAGCGCCGCCCCCACCATCACCGCGGCGAGCACGCGCGGCCCGCGCACGTCGAGCACGACGCTTGTCACCGCCGCCGGCACAGGCGCCTGCCCGCCGCTCAGTTTGGCGAACAGCACCTGCAGCAGATCGGTAAGCGACACCGGATAGCGCCCGACCGTGAAGGCGAGCAGCAGCCCGGCGACAAGCACGGCCGTCGCGATCGCCAATCCGGGCAGGGCGGAGCGGGTCATGGCGTTTCACCAAACACGGTGTCATCATCCGCGAAAGCGGATGATCCAGTAGCCCCAGGGTGCGCGGCGTGCACCGAGAGCGTCCCTATTATGTCTACATCCTTGCCAGCAAGATCGGCGGGACGCTCTATGTCGGCGTTACCAACGACTTGATCCGGCGGGTCTATGAGCATCGCGAAAAGCTCGCGCAAGGTTTCACGAAGAAATACGGCGTCGCTCGGCTAGTCTACTACGAACAACATACAGATATCGAGGCAGCCATTCAGCGCGAGAAGCGACTAAAGAAATGGAATCGCGCATGGAAGATTCAGTTGATTGAAACGGACAATCCGAATTGGATCGATTTGTATCCGAGCATTGCGAGGCCGTAACCCCTGACTGTCATGCCGGTCCCCGCTTTTGCGGGGACAGGCTCCAGCGAGGCACAGTAACCCCGGTCTTGCGCAAGCGCACGGCCTTTCACATCGTTTCGTGGTTACTGGATCGTCCGCTTTCGCGGACCATGACAGTGAATTGTCGGAAGGTACTGCCTGTTACTGCACTTCGTGTTTACTGGGTCCCCGCTTTCGCGGGGACGACAGCCAATATTGTTGAAAACATTTATCCCCGTCCCGCCAGCACCTCAGCGATTTGCGCATCGCTTGGCGTCACGTGATAGAACCGCGCATAGAAATCGCGGGTGAGCTGGGTCATGTCCTCGGCAAAGCGCGCCGGATAGAGAATCTTCGCTAGCCACCACAGGCCGATCAGCCGGTTGACCGACGGCGGAAAATCCACCCAGCCGAACGGCATCTTCGGCGACAGGTGCACGCGTTTGTGCTTCACCGCTTCGACCGCGGTCCAGGCCGGATCGCCATAGACCGAGGCGGCAAAATCGCGGTCGATGGTGACGATCACGTCAGGGTTCCACAGCAGCACCTGTTCGATCGACACATTGGCGAGCCCGCCATGGGTGGCGCCGGCGACGTTCTGCGCCAGCATCTCGATGGTCTCGACATTGATCGAGCCGCCCAGGCCGGTGACCAGCCCGCGCGGGCCGCGTGCATAATAGACGCGCGGGCGCTGGTCGGGCGCGATGTCGGCGATGCGCGCCTGAATGGTCTTCAGCGTGTCGTCGGCATAGTGCGCGAATTTCTCCGCGGCTTCCGGCCGATGCACCAGTCCGCCGAGCTTGCGATAAGTTTCCGCGATGGCGTCGAAGCGGCCGTCGAGCAGCGCGTAGGGGATGCCGGTTTGTTGTTGCACGCGTTCGGCCAGCGAGACGAAGGTCGCCCGTGTCGAGCCGACATCGAGGATGAGATCGGGCTTGAGCCCGATCACCGTCTCCAGATTGGCGGTATTGCCGCGGCCGGTGAGGCGGCCGACTTCCGGCCGCGCGCAGATACCGGGCAGCATATAGGCGCATTCTTCCGGCCGGTTGGCGCGTGGCCAGCCGAGCAGCAGGTCGGGCGCCAGCGTGTAGAGCAGGATGGCGGCCGGCGGGCCGGCGGGAAACACCCGCGTGACCTGCGCCGGAACGGCGAGCGCGCGCCCGGTGGCGTCGGTCACCGTCGCCGCGCGCGCCAGGCGCGGCGCCAGCATGGCGGCGGAAGCGGCGAGCAGAGTACGGCGTGTGAGGGGCATGATAATCGGCTCGCTTTACACGCGACTGTCGTCCCGCGCCGCGCGCGCCCGGGCGACAGTCATTGGCCCGGCGCAAAACCGTATGCGGCCAGGATATTCTGGCCCGGTGCCGACAAGATATACCGCGCGAAGGCCTGCGCTCCCGCCGGAGCATCCTTCATGACGGTGAGCCCGTAATCGGCCCCGACCGTCAGCGCATGCGGCAGCATAACACAATTCAGCTCGGGGTACTGCCGCTGCGCTTCCAATACATTGGTTGCATAAGTGAGGAAGATGTCGGCGCGGCCTTCCGCCACATGCCAGCCGTAGGGGCTGCGCCCGGCCGGCGGAACGGCACTGTTCTTGCCGCCGGTGAGCATCAGCGCCTTGCGCTCCAGCGCGGCGCGGGCGCCCGGGTGCAAAGCCTCGGCCTTGGCGAACAACGCGAAAGCATAGTCGCCCGAAGGGTCGGCACGCGGCGTCGAGGTGGCGAGCGTCACCTGCGGATCGAGCATCGCGGGCAGCAGCGACGCGCCGTCGGTGGCGAGGCCCGGCCGCACCAATGCACACAATGTATTGCGGGCGAAACAGGCGACCGGCCCGCTCTTGCCCGCCTCGTGGAGCGCGCGCGGATGCGTCATGTTGGCGCTGGCGAACAGGTCGGCCGGCGCGCCGCGCGCAATCTCGTCCTTGAGCAGGCCCGACGGGCCGAATTTCATTTCAACAGTGCAGCCGTTCGCGGCTTCATAGGCGCCCGCGACCTCGCTCAGTGCCGCCTTCAGGCTGCCGGCGGCGTAGAGCGTGAGAGGGCGAACAAGAGTCATCACCGCTGCGCTTGCTGTTCCCCCTCTCCCACAAGGGGAGAGGGGGAACAGCTTGCGGCTATGTCAAGGCCCGCGGTCACGCGTTCGGATTATTGGCGTCCGGATAGAACAGCTCTTGGCCGTCGACCTTGTAGCCCTTGATCACGGTCTGGCCTTCCGGCGAGATCAGGTAGTTGATGAACGCATTGCCGAGATCGACCTTTACGTGCGGGCAGCGCTTCGGGTTCACCAGGAACACACCGTACTGGTTGAACAGGCGCTTGTCGCCTTCCACCACGATCTCCAGGTTCTGCTTGTTCTTGAAGTGGATCCAGGTGGCGCGGTCGGTCAGCGTGTAGGCGTTGGAGGCCGAGGCGGTGTTCAGCGTCGCGCCCATGCCTTGGCCGATCGCCTTGTACCAGGGGCCCTTCTTCGCGGCGATATCGATGCCGGATGCCTTCCAGAGCCTGAGCTCAGCTTTGTTGGTGCCGGAATTATCGCCACGCGAGATGAAATCGGCCTTCTTGTTCATGAGGGTGACGAGCGCTTTGCCAACGTCCTTCATGCCCTTGATGCCTGCGGGATCGCTCTTGGGGCCGACCACGACGAAGTCGTTGTACATGACTGGATGGCGCGGGCCACCATAGCCTTCCTTGACGAACTTCTCTTCCGCCGCCTTGGCGTGCACGAACAACACGTCGGCGTCGCAGCGCCGGCCGGTGTCAAGCGCCTTGCCGGTGCCTTGCGCCACCACTTTGACGGTGATGCCGCTCTTCGCCTTGAACTTGGGCAGCAGATAATCGAACAAGCCGGAATCGCGAGTCGAGGTTGTCGAGGCGACGATAATGGATTTGTCCTGCGCCTGCGCCATCGGGGCGGCGGATAAAACGGCGCCGAGCGCGGCGGCGGCGATAAGGTAGCGGTGGTTTAACATGGGATCCTCCTTGTTTTGTTCTTCGCTGACTTGCGAATGTCGTCCCCAAATTCTCCGCTGTCGTCCCCGTCCCCGCTTTCGCGGGAACAAGCTCCAGCGGGGACCCAGTAACCCCGGTCTTTCCGCATCCTCCCGGCGGGGTTACTGGGTCCCGGCTCGCGCGCGCTCCGCGCGCTTGGCCGGGACGACAGCCGGGCGATTTCTCACACCAGCAACTCCCCGGCGATGAACTTCCTTGCCTGTTCGCTACGCGGCGCGGCGAAAAACTCCGCCGCCTGGCCGTTCTCGATCAGCCGTCCGCGATGCAGCAGCACGATGTCGCCGCCGATACGCTTGGCCTGGCCGAGGTCGTGGGTCGACATCACGACCTTGACGCCGCGCGCGGTGACCGTGCGCACGATGTCCTCGATCGCTTTGGTGGCGGCGGGATCGAGACTGGCGGTCGGCTCGTCGAGGAACAGCAGCGCCGGGTCGCGGGCAAGCGCGCGTGCCAGCGCCAGCCGCTGCTGCTCGCCGCCGGACAGCCGCCGCGCCGGCCGGCGCTCGAGGCCGCTGAGGCCGACATCGGCCATCAGCGCGGCGATGCGCGCCTCGCGCCGTGCCCGCGGCACGCCCGCCGCTGCCAGCGCGTAGCGGATGTTGGCGGCGGTGCTGCGCCGGAGCATGGCCGGCCGCTGGAACATGATGGCGCGCCGCGTCGGCGGCGAAACTTCGCGGCCGCCCCAGGTGACGAGACCGCTGGTGGGCCGGATCAGCCCCATGGCGACGCGCAGGACGGTGGTCTTGCCGGCGCCGTTGGGGCCGATCAACACGGTCGGCGGGCCGGCTTCGATATTCAGCGTGAGACCGTCAAGGATCGCCACATTGCCGGCGACGATGCGCACTTCCACGAGTTTTACCGGCAGATCGAGAGCGGGGGTGCGCATGCTCATCCCGCGTAGCGTTCGCCGGCGCGGCGTGCGCCCCAGGCCAGCGCGTTGATGACGATGACGATGGAAATCAGCACCATGCCGAGACCGACGGCCAGCGGCAGGTCGCCTTTCGACGTCTCCAGCGCGATCGCCGTGGTCATGGTACGGGTAAAGCCGTCGATATTGCCGCCGACGATGAGAATGGAGCCGACTTCGGCCGCCGCCCGGCCGAATCCGGCAAGCAGCGAGGTGACCAGGCTGAAACGGGCGTCCCAGATCAAAGTGGCGATCCGCCGCAGCGGGCCGACATTCATGGCCGCCATCTCGTCGCGGTATTCCGCCCACAGGTCCTCGATGGTCTGCCGCGTCAGCGCCGCGATGATCGGCGTCACCAGCACGGTCTGCGCGATGATCATGGCCTTCACGGTGAACAGCATGCCGAGAAAGCCGAGCGGGCCGGAGCGCGACAGCGCCAGATAGATCACCAGGCCGACGACGACCGGCGGCAGCCCCATCAGGGCGTTGACGACGACGATCGCGGTCTCGCGGCCGGGAAAGCGGGTCAACGCCAGCAGGGCGCCGACCGGCACACCGATCAGCGCGGCAAACAGCACCGCGCTGATGCTCATGACCAGCGACAATTGCACGATGGCGTAGAGCGCCGGGTCCCCGGAGAGCACGAGCTGGAGCGCGGACGTATCCCCCGTCATCCCGGTTCCCCCTGTTTGCCGCGGCCGCTGCTATGATCCTGAAATTCATAGCGGATTGTCATTTAATGCACCAGATACGCGAATGGTCAATATGGGAACTAGTGCATATATATGCAGATCATATCGCGGACCTGGGCGATGGGAGGAGCCGGTTGTGTCGCCTTCGGCCCTGGCATAGTGCCCGCCCGCTCGGGCCTTTCGGGACCGGCGTGCCGCGGGCAATGGCTTGATCCGGCGCGGACAATCTTGCAGAGGGATGGCGAGCGGCTGCGAATGCGTGCTTCGCGCGCGTCTTGCTGTAACGAGTGCGCGCCAGCACGTGTCTTCATGTAAGAAGCCATGCGCCGTGATGAGTTTGGAGGGGTGGCCGAGTGGCTGAAGGCGCACGCTTGGAAAGCGTGTTTACGGGAAACCGTAACGTGGGTTCGAATCCCACTCCCTCCGCCAGTCCTTCCGCGACCGAAATTCTCTGCCGATTTTGAGCGCGCTGAAATCGCCAATAACCGCGGGCTTCGCGTGAAAACCTCCGCACTGGGCTGACCCCGTTGGAGGCCGAAATTCTCACTCTCGGCCCGTTTGTCTCTAAACCTCCCGACCTCGGGAATTTAGTACGGTTCTCGTAAGTACCTGATTTTGAGTCGTTTTTTGTGGGGCCCCACCTCCGCACTTTGAAGAATTTTCTCGGGGTAGCGGGAGAATCTGGGAGCAAACGCGGGTGTTGATTTAGCAGAGGTTTTTGAATCGCTCGGCATGGAACGGGCCTGCCTGCTCAGTTCGACCGCTTTGGAATTTCTGCAGTTATCCAAATCTCAATGGGCGCCTCGCGTTGATCGGGGCAATGATCCGGGGTTACCAATGCGGGTGCTCTTCCAACATTCTCACGATTCGCTGGAGCCGCCGGCATGCAAGCGACGACAACGGAACTCATCCGACTGGCGCGGTTAGTACAGAAGGATATCGCAAGCGGCCGCGTCTCAAAGAATGCGCGACTGGCAGTCGAAGTTCTCTCAGATTATCAGAACTCTGCGATCGAACTTCTTGAACTTGCGTTGGAGGAAACTGCAAAGGAACAATCCAAAAAATCCCTTTTTGATTCTTTTGCTTTTTTGTTCGGCCAAGCTTTAGAGGCGCTGCGCTTTGATATCGAGGCTGGCTACAAGATTGCTTCGGAAATTGCAGACAGCGTTCGCAAGCGGCTAGTCACCGAGAGTGAATCTGGGTCTTCCGATCCGTCCATTCTCTTATTTCTTGCTCAGTGTTTTGGTGATGCCAAGCTCGATCTTGGCGAAGAGTTGCGGGGCGCCGTCGAGCATCTAATCGAAAAGGTTGGCGAGGAAAATCATGGCGATTTTAATCTCGCTGACCCTGCCCAGCTGCTTGGTTTCGTCGCCGATCTCGTAAAACAAGCAGATGGTGACGCATTTACGCTTTTTTTTGTTCTCGCGGAGAGTGCGGACGGGGTGCCGGACGAACACCGCGCAGTCATGGCCGCGGCACTCTTGTATTCCGGCGAGGCTGCCGCCGCGGAGGCTTCTATCGGCTGGCTGTTGGACCCGGCAAAAACGGTTCGCCAATCCATGGCGAACGCCCTTGAGGACGCCGCGCGAAAGGGAAGGGTCACGCCAATCATGCTGCGCCGTATGATCACGATGCGCAATTGGTTGCCGGAGGATAGCCGCGCGGCGCTTGACGCTGCTGTTGCTACCGCGCGTAGAAAGGGCGTGTCACCTGCACAATGGGATGATGTTGAAGTCTGTCAACTCGTGACCACCGGTGTCGATGGTTCGGGTGCGATTGGTGTGCTCGGGCATTGCCGCAACAAACGCAAAAATATTTTAGGCAGCCTGGTACTCAAGCACGGCTTTGGTGTCCGCGATGCATGGGCACAAGATGGAGTGAAACAGAAGGAGATCGAAAGCGCATTTGCCGAAGTGAGCTTGCTGGATCAGTTTACGATTTCTGCAGACTTTATTCGACGAGCGGTTGGACATTTTCTGGCTCTTGGACATGAGACTGGCTTAATGCCACCTTTCGGTCTGGTACGTTTCCTAGAAGCCGTCGGCGTCTCTTCGGTTCAGCCTGAGCTGCTCAGCGCATCGTCGCTACTCGATACCATTCAGGACGGTAGTGCGATCAGCACCAACGCATTCGAAGGCCTGCTGGCGGAAGGTTCTGACCTCGTGAATGACTATTCCTTCTTGGATAGCTGGTTCGAAGCTGGCGATGAGGTCGATGCGTTGCTGACCGGTAATCACGCTGCACGCAAGAAGCGCGAACTGCTCATTTTAGAGAAGGTGCTCGAATCGCGACGCGAATGTTGGGCCCAAGCAGCTGCATGGACGGCCTACATTTTATATCAAGCCGAAAATGCTGAACGATGGCAGGAGTTTTATGCGGCGGCGTTGGCTATGGTCCAAAAGCGCCCACTTCATGAAATCTCGCTCATGAAGACAGTGGCGGAGCAGACGGTGGAGGCAGCAGAGGTTCGGCAAATTGCTGCCTGAGGATGGTGCCGCCTTCGCTGGTAGCCCATTCGGGGTGCGCCTATCGCGATGGTGCTGCTGCCGCACCCCCCGGTTCATCGATCAAGGCGTGAAGCTGGTTGGCAGCCCCATGGCTTCACCAAAGTCGGTCTGGCGTGCCCTGGTGGATGCGCCAGCGGGACAAATCCGTCCCTCCCTCATCTCACTTCCTCAGCAGCGGCCCGAAAGCCGGCGGCGAAATGCGCCTTTTCGACGCGGCCTCGTAGGCCGATGCGATATTAAGAAGCACGTCCTCCTTGCCGGGTTCGGCGCGGAACACAAGCGAGAACGGTAAACCAGGCGCCGGAATGGTAGTCGGCTTGTCTGAGGCGGCCGATACGTAGCGCGTACCATCGGCGCTCAACTTGAAGACCGGATCGTACACGGTCGTGACGTAACCGGCCGGAATCAGCACCTCGGTCAATCCCGCATTCGGACCGTTGAAAGTTTCGGGCCGCAGGTTGGAGACGATGTCGTACTGATAGGCGCCCCCGATCAGACCCGGCGGCCATGGCGTATGCAGACGCACAAGGGCGTCGAGGCGGTTCTCCAGGATCACCATCATGTCGACGCGGCGTAACAGCTCGCGCAGTATGATCCGCTCGTTCACACCCTGGCGCTGTTCCAGCGGGTTGCGCATGTCGGCGACGTCTTGCCAATTCTGGAACGCAGCGCGCTGGTCGTCGCCCCAGAATTTTGACCTCGCGTTCAGTTTAGCCCAATCGGTGAGTGTCTCGGTAAATCCCCTGGCTTTCCAGTCCTCGTCTCGACGAGACAGATATTGCGAAATATGGAAACGGAACCCGTTCGCTAGCGCCTGGTGCTGCACGGTTGCGATGTCGAGTTTCGAGGGGGGTGCTATCCGCCCATCTGCCAGCGCGACCATGTAGTCGATCGGCTGCATCGTTCCGCTACCGAATACCTTGCCGGGCATGAACTCAGTCGGCACGATCGCGGCGGCAAAATCCTTGAATAACGGCTGCCCATCCGTGCCGAGCCGATAGAGGATGTCTGGCATGATCAGTGGAATGAGCCGCGCCAGTGCACGACGGAAGTCGACTATCATCTGCTCAATGTCAGGGTCCGGTGCCCAACGCGGATCGGACGATTCGACCAGCTTGGCGCCGAGATGCTCCCCGAGCATCGACTTGATCTCTTTGGCGGCCGCAGTAACGATCGGCTCTTCAGTCTTAGAGCCTTCGGGATAGACCATCGACTCCCGGATAATGCCGATCCGCATGCCGGCGAGCGCCCCTTTGGTGCCTGGCATGGCTGCATGACTGGCATAAGTAGTGTTGAGCACAGACGATCGCGGCACAGCGGTCCATGTATCGCGCGGATCGTAATAGCCCGCCTGCGGGTCTTTGAGGGCGTCGAGCACCTTGGCGCAATCGGCAATTGTTCGACACAGGATTCCGGTGCGGTCGACGTGGATGTCGGCCCCGATGCCGCCGCCATGGAAACTCAGCATCGACTTGTGCGGCAGGATCAGCGCCACTGCATTATGGTTGGCAGGACCGCGGCAGGACGCCCGTGTTTCCTCGCCAAGGCTTGCCATCACCAGATTGGCGCTGACCGATGAGCCCGAACCAGAACTGGACCCGAGCGAGGCGGAGCGCGCGGTATCATAGACGTTGGAAGGATTGCCGCCCCAGGTACTGCGCTGATAGCCGAGCGTCGAGGGCAGCACGTTTTCGGGTTTATGACTGCCGCCCGGATCGCCTGCGCGTCCGTTGTATTCAGTGCACAGCGCCTTAGCAAAAATAATCGCACCCTTATTGCGCAACTGCTCGATCAGCGTGTGGTCGCGCGCCGGAAAGTCGATGTCATAGGCAGCATCGCCGCCGCCAGTTGAGCGCATATCCTTGGCGTCGAAAGAATCCTTGAACGAAAATACGACGCCATACATCGGCATTTTATCGAGATCGGGATTGCGACCGTATTTAGCGTCGAGTTCAGCTGCGGTTTCGAGTGCGTCAGGCAGGTGGCGGAATAATTCGCACACCGCCGGTGCGTCGGGCGGCAGCGGACCTTGTGAGGGATGCCGGTCGAAGTCGCCACGGCAGGTAACGGAGCGCTCGCCGCGGATGTTGAGCGTGGCGAGTGCGTTGATCTGGCCGGCAATGGGAATGCCGGCGATCATGCCGAACTGCTGCTGCACGCTGGGATCCGAGCTAGTTGGCTCCATCCGGCCGAATTCGATCGGCTTTCCTTTGTACTTGTCGAGATCAGGCAGGATTGTCGAAGCTTTCACAGTTTCGGTCGGAAAATTGAGATGCGCTCCCGCCCGCACCGTTCCGGTCGCTGGCAGAACCGGCTTGCCACCCTCTGTCACCAGAACAGAAGCAACACCGTTAATGGCACGCACGCGTGCAAGGTAATGCTCGACGACGGAAACACACGTTGTCCTTCCTGCCTTTATGGCCTGGTGTAATTCCTCGATGGTCGCTTCTTCGAGGCGAAACGGTTTATCCTGTAGGCTTGTCTGATCCACCATTGCGTTGCTCTGCTTATGCGGGTGTGTCCACGTGAGTCTTCAGTAGGCTATCTCATCGTACTCGACCCGTTATCGAAAAGCTAAAGAGAGCAAGGGCTTGATGGGTAGTTATGGGGATAGGAATTATCCGAGGAATGCAATTAATTGATCATGACTTGCAGCGACAAAGATTTTGCGGAGTGTATTCAGACAGTGAGCGAACAGCAACAAAGTGCAACGGCCGTGTTTTTTGAAGGGAATTGCATGGAGAAGCGCCCTTGCGACGCCGGGTTTCACCGACAGCGCCACGGCAAAAGCCAAGAGCGCGAGCAAGGCGCACAGTTTGTCTCGATTGGTCAGGTGCCCGACCTACAGCGCGAAGCCTTTTTTTAGATTGCCGAACATGGTTTCTATTGCCCAACGTTGGCTATAACGCGCAAGCGCATGACGCGGCCTGTCGAAACATGCCAGCGCCCGCTCTCAGGCTCCGAGAATCCGCGATTGCTCCCGCCACCCCACCGGAAACGGGCGCAGCAGGCGGTCCAGCTGTAGCCCCGCCGGCTGCCGGCCGCCCAGAATCGCCTCGACGATGTTCGGCGCCAGCAAGGTCAGC
>CAWAIV010000018.1:0-72371 GCA_963782145.1 uncultured Pseudomonadota bacterium | reverse complement strand
TGGGCCCGGGAGGACTCGAACCTCCAACCAGACCGTTATGAGCGGTCGGCTCTAACCATTGAGCTACGGGCCCGACGCGAGGCGCCGCCACCTTCTATCAATGTGCCTGGGATGAGCGCAATCGCCCCTCTCCTGCCCGCCGCCGTCCTGCGCTAGGCTGGCCCGCATCACGTCCAGGGAGAGCGCCGCCATGCATGTTTTCAGCCTCGAACGCGAGCAGGAGTGGAATCCGCAGCGCCACGTGGAGAAGATCCTGGGCACCGAGGCGGCCGGCGATTTTACCGTCGCCTGCTGGGAGCCGGGCCAGGTCAGCCCCTATCACTGCCACCCCGAGGCAACCGAGATCTATTTCTGCTTCTCAGGCGGCGGCACCATGCGCACCCCGTCGGAGACAGCGCCGGTCGTGCCCGGCGGCTTCGTGGTGCATCCGCCCGGCGAGGTGCACGAATATGAGAACGGGCCGCAGCGAACGCTGTTGTTCCGCGTGCGCTATGGCGCCGACATGCGCGCGCATCATTGCGACTGGCGCGGCCATGCCGGCTGGCAGCAGTCGGCGGAGGACGCGGCGTATTACCAGGCGCATCCGGTGAAATGATCTGTCATGGCCGGCCGCGTGCCGACCACAACAAAATCATCACCTACATCTTCAATATCCGCTGCGCATTGCCGGACAGGATCTTCGCCTTGTCGGCGTCGGACAGCGGCGCGCCCTGCATCCACTCCACCGCCGGCTTGTTGTCGGCGACGAACGGCCAGTCGATCGCGAACAAGATGTGGTCGATACCCATCTCCATCATGCAGCACAACAGCGCCGGGTTGGAGAAGAAGCCCGACGTGGTGACATAGAAATTATTGCTGAAAATGTCGCGGAAGCTCATCGGCTTCTGCCCCGGTCGCTTCAGCGCGGAATTGATGCGCCAGAGCAGGAAGGGCAGCGTCTCGCCGAAATGGCCGAGGATGATCTTGAGCTTGGGATGCTTCTCGAACAGGCCGGAAAGCACCAGGCGGATCGCCTGCGTCGCCGTCTCCACCGTGAAGCCCCAGGCCGGGCGCACCACCAGCGGGAAATCCTTGATGTAGTCCTGGAAGTAGATCTCAGTCACCGTCGCATTCGGCAGCGCCGGGTGGAAATAGAGCGGCACGTCGAGCTGTTCGGCGCGTTCGTAGATCGGCCAGAACTTCTTCAAATCGAGAAATTCGCCGTTCGCCATGCCGTGGATCATGGCGCCCTTGAAGCCGAGTTCCTTCACCGCGCGCTCGAGTTCGTCGGCGGCGGCCGCCGGATTGGCGGTCGGCAGCGCGGCGAAAGCGGCGAAGCGCTTCGGATTGGCGGCGCAGGCCTTGGCCAGCCGGTCATTGACGGCGCGCGTGAGCTCGACGGAAATGTCGGCGGGCAGTTTCTGCGTCGAGGGCGCGCCGTGCGAGAGCACCTGCACGTCGATGCCGACCGCGTCCATCTCTTTCAGGCGTAGCTCACCCAGGTCGAACAGCTTCTGTTCGGTATCGCCGGCGCGCGAGGCCTCGATGCCGGTATAGTGCTTGCTCAGCTCCGGGTCCCAGTAATGCTCTTCGATGGCGATGATCGGACAGGCCGGTTTCTTGAACATGACGCTTCCCCCTTTTTCCCGCGGCCAAGTTTCCTAGCAACCGCCGGAACGCCTGTCACCGCCACCACTGGCCGGTGCCGGACTCGCTCTGCGTGTGTTCGGCACTGCCGCTGCTGATCGATCCACTATTGCCCTACCGCCGACTCAGTTATGGACAAGTCACGCAACGCTATCCACAGGCCATACTAACGATTCTACGACGGATTTTTGGAGTTAGCCTGCTACTCCTCGTGCCTGTCGGGCCGCGGATGCAATGCCCGTCGGACGGCGCGCCGGCATCTTTGCTGCGGCTTACCGCGCTGCCCACCCGCGATGGCGAGACCGCGATGGCGGACGTGACCGGATCAATCGCCGGCGAAGCGGAAGCCGGCACCATGTCGCTGGAAATCGGCGAGGCATCCTCGTTCGAATTGGCGGTGTTGCCGCATGAGGAGCGGCCGCCGGTGATCGGCATCTCCACGCGTACGAAAGAAGAGGCGCCGGCGCCTCAGAACTGATCGAGCTTGCCGGTGTACGGATTCGACGAGGAGGCAACGGTGGCGCCCGCGCCGCGCGCCAGCTTCAGCTTCTGCTTGAGCGGCACCGGCGCGCTTGATTGCGCGGACCTTGCCGCGGATTTGGCAACGGACTTGCCCGCGCGCTGACCGACGGCCGCAGCGGCGAAGTCGCCGATGGGATTGGCCGCGTTCTTGTCGAGCATGCCGTTGCGCTTGGCGGCGTAGTAATAGCCGGCGGCATAATAATGCACCGCGCGGTCGGCATTGCCGCCGGCGGCGCGATAGGCGCCGGCCAGATATTTCACCGCATAGGTCATGTTGGTGTCGGCATCGAGTAGGCCGCGCACGCCGCCGCGATAGCCCATGGCGCGCGCGGTAGCGAGCTTGATCTGCATCAGACCGTAATTGCCCTTGTAGATGACGCGCGGATTGCCGCGGCTTTCGCGGCGGATGACGCGGCGCACCAGGCTCTCCGGCACATTGGCGGCGGCGGCGTGGCGGCTGATCATCGCGTCGAGATTGCCGTTGGCATCGAGGCGCCGGTGCTGCTGCGCATGGGCGACGGGGGCCACGAAGGCGATCAGAATCGTGGCGAGGCAGAACTTGCGAATCATGGCGGCTCCGATGTGGGGGATGTTGGCGTTTGACGGGCCAAGTCCGGCAGTTTTGTGACAGAACCGGGCCGATTGCGGCGCGTTCCATCACGAATTGAGTCGCCCTGTTACCGCAGTGCGGAACTTTTGCCGCCCGCGGGCGCCAGCACCGCAGGCATAATTGTCGCGTGCCCCCTTTGATCCATGTCAAAGCCGTCCGCTAGCGCCCGCCTAGCCTTCGCCAATGCAATTGACGACGGGGGATGACATGCCGGCGGATGTTGCAATCATTGTTGGCGGCGTCGTGCTTGCGTTCGCGGTCTTTGCCCTGACCCTGGCCTGGGCCGATTTTCACAGCGGCAAGGTCAAACAGCCGGGCGCTGCGGAATAATCCGTGGCGAATAATGCCGCCTTGACTTGGCCGGGCGCGTCCCGGCCTCTTCATTTTTCGACCGAGTGACCGAGGCCGGCCATTCCGCCTTGGTGCCGCGCGCGTTTACCGTTATGGGGGGCGCACGAGACACCGGAGCCAGCCTTTGCCGACCAATCTCCGCCCGATCGCATCGCTCCTGCTCGGCGTCGCTTTGCTGCTCGCCGGCAATGGCTTGCAGTTCACGCTGCTGCCGCTGCGCGGCACCGCCGAGGGTTTCAGCGCGCTGGCGCTCGGCATCATCGGATCGGCCTATTATCTCGGCTTCGCCGCCGGCTGCCTGCTGGCGCCCTATGCTATCCTGCGCGCCGGGCATATCCGCGCCTTCGCCGCGCTGGTGGCGCTCGCCGTCGTCGTCGGCCTCGCCTATCCGCTGCAGACGCAGCCGCTGGCCTGGACCGTGTTCCGCCTGATCAACGGCTTCTGTCTCGCCGGCTTCTATCTGGTGATCGAGAGCTGGCTCAACGACCGCGCCACCAATGAGACGCGCGGGCTGGTGATGTCGTCCTATGTGGTCGTGAACTTCGTCGCCTTCACCGCCGGCCAATTGCTGGTGACGCTCTATCCGGTGAAGGAGAACGGCGGCTTCATGGTCGCCGCCATGCTCGCCTCGCTCGCCATCGTGCCGGTGGCGCTGACGCGCTCGGCGCAGCCGGCGCCGATCACCATCGTCAGCTTCCATCCGGTGCAGCTCTATCGCGCGGCGCCGGTCGGTCTGGTGGCGAGCCTGATGGTCGGCATCGCCAACGGCGCGTTCTGGGGCCTGGCGCCGCTGTCCGCCGCCGGCAGCGGGCTTGACGTCGGCCAGGTGGCGCTGTTCATGAGTGCCGCAACGCTCGCCGGCGCGCTGGCGCAATGGCCGGTCGGCCGGCTGTCCGACCGCGTCGACCGCCGCCTGGTACTGCTGGCGCTGCTTGCCGGCGCGGCAACGGTCGGCTTCCTGCTCTGGCTGCTGGCCGCTTCCGGCGTACTGCTGATCGTATTCGGACTGCTGTTCGGCGCGCTGGCGCTGCCCTGCTATTCGCTCGCCGCCGCGCATGCCTATGACAAGACGCCGGCCAGCGAGACGGTGCCGACCGCCGCCACCATCCTGCTCGCCAATGCGCTCGGCGCCGTCATCGGGCCGCTGATCGCATCGATGGCGATGGCCGCCGCCGGCCCGCGCGCGCTGTTCCTGTTCACCGCCTGCACGCAGGCGCTGCTCGCCGCTTATGTGCTCTACCGCACCACGGTGCAGGCCTCGCTGACGGCGCCGGAGAAGACGGTGTTCGACCTCGCCTCGACCGCGCCGGTCGGCGCCATGGTCACCGGCGAGATGCCGGATCCGAACGATCCGTCGGTCGCGGTGCCCGAGCCCTATCCGCCCGGCTCCGCCGAACCGGTCGCGCCGCCGCGCTGAGCGGCTCCGCAAAAACGCCATCGCCCGGCATGCGCCGGGCGATACGGTGGTCAACGTCTTGCACGATCAAGATCGGCGGACGATCAAGACCAGTAGGTGAAAGGATAGCGCTTTTCCATTTCGTGCGCCTGATCCTGCGCCTCGGCATAGGTATCGAGGACAGTGCGCGTGACCGCGGCTACACGCGAGAAGAAATGGGAAATATGCGTCCAGATATTCGGCTGATACGGCGCGTGGAGTGGCAGGGTGGTCATTGTTTTCTAGCTCCTCGAAATGCGATGGCGCGGGCGCAGAGCCTTCAGCGCATCAGATTGGACAGGTAGCGATGCTCGATCTCGCGCTCGGTGGAATTGGTGAACTTGCCGCCGGTGCTCTCCAGATAGCGGGCGATCTCCTGCTCGGCGCGACGCATGTTCACGTCGGCGATGAAGCGGAAGAAGCGGCTGAGCAGGCTGCGCGCCGGACATGCGCGCGGTATTGCTGCGGCAGCACCAGCGAACGCGGCGCAACGGCGGTGTGGGCATAGGCCATAGGAAAACTCTCCTTAATTCATGTCCCTAGGCGTGTCCCTGACGTTTCTTACCTTTGTTGCAATGCAATATATTCAGATTCGATCTCGCTGACTACGCTCCGCGTGAGCATGCGTTCTATGCATAACTCGCAAGGCACCCTTAACACATGTTAAGGACAGAATTGACCTGATATGCCCTCGATTTCTAGTCAAAAAGCGCAACCGCCCGCGTCCACCCCCCGGAAGCCGCCTTTATCTTAGCCGGGAAGCAGGCGACGATGAAACCCGAGGGTGGCAGTAATTCCAAATTGCATAGCTTTTCCATGTGGCAGTACGGAATCTCCCGCCCGGCCTTGTGGCCTTCCCAGATGATGGCGGGGTCGTGGGTGGCCTCCCAGCGCTTGCGGGTATGCACGAAGGGGGCATCCCAGCCCCAGGCGTCGATGCCGCAGACCCGCACCCCGCGCGAGGTGAGATAGAGCGTGGCCTCCCGCCCCATGCCGATGCCGGCACTCATATAGTCGTCGTGGCCGATGCGGCTGCCGGCGCGGGTATTGACCAGCACGATGTCGAACGGCTGAAGCGCGTGGCCGATGCGGCGCAGCTCCTCCTCGACCTCGGCCGCGCTGACCACATGGCCGTCGGGCAGCGCGCGGAAATCGAGCTTGACGCCAGGCCGGAAGAACCAGTTGAGCGGCACCTCGTCGATGGTGATCATGCGGTTGCCGTGGATGTCCTTCGACTGGAAGTGATAGGGCGCATCCATGTGGGTGCCGTTATGGGTGGCGAGCGTCACCGTCTCGAAGGCCCAGCCCTCGCCGTCCGGCAGATCCTCGGCCTTGAGGCCGGGAAAACCCTCGAGCAGCATCCAGGCATTTTCCTTGCCGGTGAGGTACTCGATCTTCGGCCGCATGAACGGCGGATCGAGCACGGTCTCGTTGTCGAGCGCGACGGAAATGTCGATCATGCGGCTGGGCAGTTTCATGGCACGTCTCCCCGGATGGACCGACAGCGGTTTTATGACAGGCGCCGCCATGACGGAAGCGTTCGGTATTTATTGCGGGATGGACGGCGGCGCGACCAACAACGCACAATTCCCGTCCCGTTAACCGCGAGGACAGGCTCATGCCGCGATCGACCGCCGTTACCTTTGCCGTTCTGCTCGCCTGCGCGTTGACCGTGGTGGCGACGCCGGCCCCCGCGCAGCAACGCGACGTCGCCGGCGCGCGCGATTATCCCGGCATCGGCCGCTTCGCCGGCAGCGTCATCACCGGCTACCAGGCGAAGGATTTCGACGCCGTGAAATTGCAGGCCGCGGCCTTCAAGAACGGCAAGCCGACCGACGCGCGCCGGCTCGAGGGCCGCGTCATGCGCATCGCCTATCGCACCGGGCCGGGGCCCTCGATCCTGGAAGTTTCGCATAATTTCGAAGCGCAGCTCGCCAAGGGCAGCTTCGAAACGCTGCTCGCCTGCGACACCGACGCCTGCGGCGGCATTCCCTTCAGCGAGCAGATCGACGTACTGCCGGTGCCGCAGATGTGGGTCGACGGCTTCAACTTCCGCTATTACGCCGGCCACAAGAAGCAGGACGGCGCCGACATCTATGCCGCAGTGGTGACCAGCAAGAACAACGACGACGTCACCACACAGCTTGTCGTCGCCATCGTCGGCGAGATGAAGAACAAGATGGTCGATGCCGCCGCCATGGCCAAGGGCCTGGGCGAGAAGGGCCATATCGCGCTCTACGGCATCTATTTCGACACCGACAAGGCGGTGATCAAGCCGACCAGCCGGCCGACACTGGACGAGATGGCCAAGCTGCTGCGCGGACAGCCGACGCTGGCAGTGTTCATCGTCGGCCACACCGACAGCCAGGGCTCCTACGAGCACAACATGACGCTGTCGCGCCAGCGCGCCGAGGCGGTAGCTGCCGCGCTGATCCGTTCCTACGGCATCGCGCGCGGCCGCCTGCGCACCGCCGGCGTCGGCTACCTGGCGCCGGTCGGCTCCAACGCCACCGAAGTCGGCCGCGCGCTCAACCGCCGCGTCGAGCTGGTGGCGCCGTAAGGCGCGGGATACGCGCGCGGCGTACTCGGCACCACCCTCTCCCACAAGCGGAGGGGGAAGCAAAAATATCGCGCGCGCCGCAGTGCCATTGAAATGCATCACGCCTCCGGCTCGATTTGCGCGAGTCGTGCGCGCATCGCGCGCTGAAACTCGGCCAATGCGCGCGCTCTGAGCCGGCCGTCCGGATCCGGCGGCAGCGGCGGCGCATTGCTGCAATGGATATTGGGCGCGGTACAGGAATGCGCGCGCCGGCAGCCTGGCTCCGCGCAGCCGCGCCAATAGTCCGCTTCATTGGCGATGAAGACGGAAATGCGGCGCGCGAGCTGGCGGCGGAATTCGTCGATGTCGGCGGGTGGCTCAGCGTGGGGATCGATGCCGGCGGCGCGCATCTGGTCGTCGGTGGACAGCGGATGGCGTCCGGCCGCGCGCGCACGGCGTGAACGGCGCGGCGGCGGCTTGGCGTTCGGTTGGCTTTCGGTTGGCTTGCTGTGGTGCATGGGAAGCTCCTTCGCGCATGCGTGATTATTTCCGCGCGCGGCCCGCGCCGGACTTTGCGGCCGTCGCCCTCGCCTTCCCGTGGGAAGTGCGAGGGGGTGGAGCGCCGAAAGGCGCGACCACCTCCGCCTTTCGGCGGCCGCGTCCATGCGGGGACGCGTCGCCTTCCGGCGCTCCACCTTGCGGCTTTTCTGTCCCCGGCGCCGTGCTTCCGGGCGGCAACGGGGCCCTCGTGGGCCCCCCGATCCGGGCGGCTTCCGCCGCCCTTCGTCGCCGCCGCGTCCAGCCATTAAAGGCAGCCGGTCATAGTGCCGGCGGACGGCTCGGCCGGGGCCTCCCGAGCGCCCAGGTTACAAGCCTGAGCCCGCGGGCGCCGCCGCCACCCCACGTTCGCAGTGTCCTGCAGAACGCCCCTCGCGCGGGGTGGTTGATGGGGATATTATCCTAGATTGTGGCAGGAATATGATCTTATCCAGGAAATTCGCGCGCTTCGCAAAGTGTTTCACGTACGCAACCATTGATTGCGACCCGAGAATCGGAAAATCTTTGAGAAATGGAGAGAACCGATGTCCAAGAACATCCTCATCTTTTCTGACGGCACCGGCCAAGCAGGCGGATTTATGCCCGATGAAACGCGCAGCAACGTCTATAAACTCTATCGAGCAACCCGTATCGGACCGGACAATAAGATTAGACCAGAAGAGCAACTCGGATTTTACGATGCCGGGCTCGGCTCGCGCGGTGATGTCGGCGAGCATGGCCACAAGTTCGGAAGACGAATTTATAATTTTCTTGGCGGCGCCACTGGATTGGGGATTACGAAAAATATCATCGACTGCTATGCGGCTATAATTCGAATGCGGGAACCTGGAGATCGAATTTTTCTATTTGGCTTCAGCAGAGGCGCATATACGGCACGCTGCGTTGCAGGTGTACTCTACTATTGCGGCGTGCCGACAAGAATGAAAGATGGATCTCCGTTAAGACGAGACCCGAAGTCCGCCTACGAAATCGCCACGGAGGCCGTGAAAGAAGTTTATCAATATGGCAGCTCGATCAAAGACGATCCGCTCAAAAATCAGCGCATGGAACGCGCCTATAGGTTCCGCAGCGAATATGCTTCAGGCGACACGGTCGCGGCGAATGGCTCGCCTTATTTTATTGGAGTTTGGGATACTGTCGCAACGCTTGGAGCTGGCTGGATAGGCATCATACTAATCGGTTTATTATATGCGGCTTCAGCCGCCCTTGTTTCATTCGTTTTTAAGTGTTTTTCTCGGTATCTCCCTTTCGGCCACTATCTTAGTTTCTCCTATCTAGTTTACTTGCTTTTCTTCACGTTCGGGGTCCCGATCGTTGTCTACATCGTTACATCGATAAAGTTTAAGCAACCGCTCAATCTCAAAAAATATCGAATGGCATTTTACAACACAAATCTCGATCCTGGAGTAGCATACGCTAGACATGCTCTGTCTATTGACGAAAATAGAAGAGATTTCGGACGTGTTCCTTGGGCTGAAGAGCCGGCGAACAACGCGCTTATCGATAATGCGCGCAAAGGTGTAGATCGGTTTAAGCAGATTTGGTTCGCTGGGAACCATTCCGATATCGGCGGCAGCTACATTGAGAATGAATTGCGGCTTTCTGATATCGCCCTGTCCTGGATGGTTGAAGAGGCACAGAGCCTGCCACATCCAATGCTCGTCGATCGGATGTATTTGAATCTATATCCTTGTAGTCTGGGCCCTCAGCACGACGAGCGAAGAAGTCTTATTGATCGAATGCCTGGTTGGTTTGTGAGCTTTGCGTTAAAGTTCATGCCTTCCACTAAGCTTGGCTGGAGCGAAGGTTTTCGAATGCCTCCCAAAAACGCGCCGCTGCACCAATCAGTGCTTGAACGGTTTGCGGCAGAAAGCGTCCTTATATACGGAAATCCAGTGGCCTATAGACCTCCTAACCTTCGCGAACATCAAGACGTAAAGCAGTACTATTCGCGCTCCTGAAAAGCACCCATCTTCGAACATTGTCAGTCATAAATCGCTTTCTGCTTGGGCTCGGCATCGTGGACACAACCCCTCACCCGGCGCGCGCTCGGATTCCCTCCGCGCGCGCCACCCTCTCCCACAAGGGGCGAGGGAAGCGAGATTGCCGCCCGACCGCCGCTTGATCATACGCGGACTTGTGGCAAATTCCGATATCGTCCCCGCGAAGGCGGGGATCCAGTAAACACAAACACCGCCGTGATGACTGGATGCCCGCTTTCGCGGGCATGACGGCCGTGTGTTCGGCGACCGCGGAACATCTGCTCGCGGCGTATACCCAATTGCCCCCTCCCCCGCCGCTTGCCATCATGCGCGCATGATCACGCAAGCCGCCGTTTTCCGCGCCGTCGGCGCGCCGCTGTCCATCGAGGCCGTAACGCTCGATCCGCCGCGCGCCAGCGAAGTGCAGGTCAAGGTCAAGGCGGTCGGGCTCTGCCGCACCGACCTGCACGTCATGCGCGGCGAGCGCCGCGTCGCCATGACGCCGATGGTGCTCGGCCATGAGGTCGCCGGCGTGGTCGAGGCGGTCGGCGGCGCGGTGAGCGGGCATCGCGCCCGGCGACCACGTGGTGCTCACCTTCATCCCCGGCTGCGGGCGCTGCCGCTGGTGCGCGCGCGGCCTGCACCATCTGTGCGCCGAAGGCCCGCGCATCACGCAAGGCCCGCAGCTCGACGGCTCGTTCCGCCGGCGCGACGCGCACGGCCACGAGGTCGGCGCCTTCTGCATGATCGGCGGCTTTGCCGAGCGCACGGTGGTCGACCAGGCCTCGGTGATCGTCGATCGACAAGGACGTGCCGCTCGACCACGCCGCGCTGGTCGCCTGCGGCGTGCCGGCCGGCGTCGGCGCCGCGCGCAACCGGGCCAAGGTGAAGCCGGGCGACAGCGTGCTGGTGGTCGGCTGCGGCGGCGACGGCATGAACGTGGTGCAGGGCGCGCAGGCTGTGCGGCGCCACCACCATCATCGCCGCCGATATCGTGCGCGGCCAAACGCGACTGGGCGCGCGGCTTCGGCGCCACCCACACGCTCGGCGAGCAGGGCGAGGCGCTGACCCGCGCCGTGCTGGACGCTGACCGACGGGTCGGCGTCGATCACGCCTTCGTCTGCATCGATCCGCCGGCGACGCTGTTGCCGGCGTTCCGCGCCACCGCCAAGGCCGGCAATGTGGTGGTGACCGCGATCACGCCCGATACCGTGAAGCAGATCGACATTCCGCCGCTGGAACTTTTCGCCACGCAAAAGGCGGTGATGGGCGCGGTCTACGGTTTCATGAGCCCGCGCCTGCAGATCCCCGAACTGCTGCGGCTCTACCGCACCGGCGAGCTTGAAGCTCGCCGAGCTGATCACCCGCAGCTATCGCGCTCGACGAGGTCAACCGCGGCTATGAAGATCTCGATGCCGGGCGTAACCTGCGCGGCGTGATCGTGTTCGACGAGTGAAGCGCCATGACCCCGCTGCTGCGCCAGCCGCTGATCCGCCTGCTCGCCGTCAACCTCGCCGGCGGCGCCGGCGTGGCCGTGCTGATGCTCGGCGGCTTGCTGGCGCTCAACCCGGGCGGCCTGCGCGACCTCATCGTCGCCGACCGCGAGCCCGGCGCCGCTTTGGTGCTGCTGCTCGCCGGCTTCCTCATCACCTTCGGCAGCGCCGCCATGGGCTCCGCCATCATGGCGCTGGGCGCGGGCGAGCCGCGCGGCGGGCGCGGCGGCCGATGGCACCGCGTGCGCGCCGTCATTCGCGTGCCGCGCTAGCGCGCGACCTCTTTCACACCAAGGAGCAAGGAAATGGCCAAGGGCTATTGGATCACCTTCTATCGCGCCATCACCGACCAGGCGAAGCTTTCCGCCTATGCCAAGCTGGCGGCGCCGGCCACGGCGCCGTTCGGCGCGCGCTATCTCTGCCGCGGCAATCCGCAGGCGACCTTCGAGGCGGGCGAGAAGCAGCGCGTGGTGATCACCGAGTTTCCCAGCGTCGAGCAGGCGATCGCCGCGCACGATTCGCCCGGCTATCAGGCCGCGGTGAAGGTGCTGGGCGACGGTGCCGTGCGCGACGTGCGCATCATCGAGGGCCTGGAGTAGACCTCAGCCGCCGAGCCGCTGCGCGAACAGCACCATGGCCTTGCGGTAGATCAGCGCGTGGTTCCACTCGCGCATCGCGTCGAAATTCTCGCTGCCCGGCCCGTAGGGCGCGCCGGCCTCCAGCCGTTCACCTTCAACAGATTGGCGGTGGAGGCGAGCACGTCGGCGACGCTGTGGCGCAGGTCGACATGGCCGTTGCCGTCGAAGTCGACGCCATATTTGATGTAGGACGACGGCAGAAACTGGGTCTGCCCGATCTCGCCGGCGATAGGCGCCGATCATTTCGCTCAGCGGCAGGTCGCCGCGCTGCACGATGCGCAGCGCGGCGATCAGCTCGCGCTGGAACAGCTCGGTGCGGCGGCAGTCATGCGCCAGCGTCGCGAGCGTGCGGACCACCGGCCGCTGCCCATGTCGCCGGCGCCGTAATCGCTCTCCATGGCCCCAGATCGCGATCAACACCTGCGCCGGCACGCCGAACCGGCGCTCGATACGCGCAAGCAGGCGGCGTGGCGCGCCAGCAGCGCGCGGCCGCGGCTGATGCGCGCGGCGGAGACACGGGTCGAGGCGAAGCGCTCGAAGCTCATGCGGAAGGTGCCGTGCTGGCGGCGGTCGAAGGCGAGCACGGCCGGG
Organism: uncultured Pseudomonadota bacterium; assembly: GCA_963782145.1. Lineage (GTDB taxonomy): Bacteria > Pseudomonadota > Alphaproteobacteria > Rhizobiales > Xanthobacteraceae > Pseudolabrys. The sequence goes on along the minus strand of CAWAIV010000018.1, from coordinate 60,026 downwards.
TCCGGGCGCACGCCGGCGAAGGCCTGGGCGATGACGCCGCGCGAAATGCCGGCGCCTTGCGCCTCGCGCGCCATCTGCCCGAGAAAGCCGTTGAAATCGCCGCCGCATTGCGCGGCGGACGCCGGCGCGGCGAGAGAAGAGCGTGAGGAGAAGTGCGGCGAGCAGTCGCACGATCATGCCGACCCCACCACGTCGGCGTGCCGGCGCAAGCGGCAATGCATGGCCGGGCCGGTCTCTCCGGCTCCGGCGTTTGCATCCCGCGCGCCCTTGCCTATATACGCGGCGAGCGAGATGACCCCGCCCGGCGCGGGGTTTTCAGTTTTCCAGGATGACCGACATGGCGAAACGACCGGGCACAACCCGAAAGGCGAATTCGCCTTCTTCGACGTGGTCTATGAGGACGGCTCGCAGCGCTCCAACCGGCGCGTGCCGGCCGCCCTGCTCGGCGGGCTGGAGAAGGACGAACCCGCGCGCGGCTTCCTCATGGAGCAGGACCGCGAAATCGCGGAGAAGTCCGGCCGCGCGCCGCTGGCGATCAAGAGCCTCAGCCGCGTGGGCGCCAAGCCGGAAAAGCTGATGAAGGTGCGGTAAGCCGGGCAGGCCCCTCCACCGACAAGCTTCGTTTTTTGTCATGGTTTCTTGTCTTGGTTTCTTGTCTTGGTCTCTTGTCTTGGCCGGGCCCGTCCCGGCCATCGCGATTCAGGGAGCAGGACGGCGCCTGTCACGCAGACGTGTAACCTTGTGACATGCGGCGAAGCGCGCGATGCGCTATCGAGGCGCACTCGCTTTGCGGAGAAACAACATGCGCCTGTCCGCCGCCTTCGTCCTCGCCATCGCCTTTACCGTCGCGCCGCTCGCGGCCCGCGCCGAGCCCGCCGCCGTCATCCCGCCGCCCGCGCACGAGGCGACGGACACCACCGCCGGCCTCGAGACCGCCGTGATCGCCGGCGGCTGCTTCTGGGGCATCCAGGCGGTCTATCAGCACGTGAAGGGCGTCAGCAACGCCGTCTCCGGTTATGCCGGCGGCGCCAAGAAGGACGCCGACTACGAGAGCGTCAGCTCGCACCTGACCAAGCATGCCGAAAGCGTGCGGGTGACCTTCGATCCCAAGCAGATTTCCTACGGCAAGATCCTGCAGATCTATTTCTCGGTCGCGCACAACCCGACCGAGCTCAACTACCAGGGGCCGGACACTGGCCCGCAATACCGCTCGGAGATTTTTCCGCAGAGCGAGGCGCAGGCCAAGACCGCGCGCGACTACATCGCGCAACTCGACGCCGCCCATGTGTTCAAGCGCCCAATCGTCACCAAGACCGGCACCATGAAGGCTGAGTTCTTCCCGGCCGAAGCCTATCACCAGGATTACGCGATGCTGCATCCGATGCAGCCCTACATCGCCTACAACGACGCGCCGAAGGTGGCGAATTTGAAGAAGCTGTTTCCGGATGTGTGGCGGGAGAAGCCGGTGTTGGTGAGGGAGGCGAGCAAGACGAATTGAGGGCGGCGGGCGGCGCCGTCCTTGTGGAAGGCGGAGCCGGCATTTCACATCGCTGCTGACATGCGGGCCTCGCGCGCGCTAGCCTTGCCGGCATGACCGCACCGGCCACGCAGACCTACGACCTCTTCTTCGTGCTCCCTGGCAAGCGCTTCTTCTGGAAGAACCCCAATGTCGGCGTGACCATCACCGACGCGGGGGCCCAATCGTGCCTGAGCTGGCAGAACGAAGGCCGCGCCGAGAGCCGGCTGTGGACCGACATCGTCGCGGTGAAGATGTCGTCGGCGAATGTCGGCCGCGACACGATCGATCAATGCCGCATCACCTTCCGCGACGGCGGCTGGATCGTCGTCGGCGACACCAGCGCCAGCGGCCTGCTCGACGCGAGCCGCACGCCCACCTACCGCGCCTTCGTGGACGCACTGCACGCGCGGCTCGCGCAGGCGCCCGCGGGCACGATCAGCTTCAATGCCGGCGCATCGGTGAGCCGCTATAAGGCGATGCAGGTGGTCCTGGTGATCGCCGCGCTGTTTTTCGTCGCCACGCCGCTCGTCCTGCTGATGCTCGTGGGCGACTGGCGCATTCTCGGCATCCTTGCCGGCGGCGCCGCCTTGGTCTGGCCGTTCTGGAAGCTCGTCCAGAACAACCGCCCGCGCAACTACGACCCACGCCAGCCGCCCAGCGAGTTGATGGAATAGGACGCGGCAAGATCGCCTACAACGACACGCCGAAGGTTAAGAATTTGAAGCGGCTGTTTCCGGATGTGTGGCGGGAGAAGCCGGTGCTGGTGAACGAGGCGGGCAAGACGAATTGAGCCCGTAAAATGAGTTGATTGCAAATGAGGCGGCGAACACCCATATAGAGCGGGTTCGCGATTGAGCCTGACCTTGTCGTTTCGGCCCTCAACGGCCTTCTCCCAAGAACTCGCAAAAATCCGGATATGAGGCCCATGCGAATGGTTCGCATGGGGCATAGACGCACATTCTGCGTGTTCAAAAGGAGGCCAACGTGGCCACAGGTACCGTTAAGTTCTTCAATTCGCAAAAAGGCTTCGGCTTCATCGTGCAGGACGGCGGCGGCCCGGATGTGTTCGTTCACATCTCGGCGGTCGAGCAGGCCGGCATGAGCAATCTCAACGAAGGCCAGAAGCTCTCGTTCGACGTGCAGGCTGATCAGCGCAGCGGCAAGTCCGCCGCCGCTAATCTGCAAGCCGTCTGATCTAAGGTTTCAACGACGACGCCGGCGCGACAAGCGCCGGCGTTTTTATTTGCGCGGCGCAGGCCAAGACCGCGCGCGACTACATCGCGCAACTCGACGCCGCCCATGTGTTCAAGCGCCCAATCGTCACCAAGACCGGCACCATGAAGGCTGAGTTCTTCCCGGCCGAGGCCTATCACCAGGATTACGCTTTCCTGCATCCGACGCAGCCCTACATCGCCTACAACGACGCGCCGAAGGTGGCGAACCTGAAGCGGCTGTTTCCGGATGTGTGGCGGGAGAAGCCGGTGTTGGTGGCGGATGCGGACGCACAACGCGTCAATTAAAGCGCGCCGCCAATCGCTGACTCGTCATGGCCGGGCTTGTCCCGGCCATCTCGATTCATGGGGCACGGATCGCCGTCTCTCTCCGCCTCATGCTGAGGAGCGTTGCGAAGCAACGCGTCTCGAAGCATGCGGCCGCCCCGCCCCATGGTTCGAGACGGCCGCTACGCGGCCTGCTCACCATGAGGCGGGGAGAGGCCTATTCTGCCGCGACGGGCGTCAACGTACCGGCCGCTTCCATTTCGCGATAAAGCGCGATCGGATCGAGATCGAAGCCGTTCGGCCAGGACGGCGCGCCGAACTCAAGAAACACGCGGCGAAACATGGCTGGATCGCGCAGCGGCTCGACCATCACGCCGCCCTCCGCGAAGATGTCGGCAAAATCGCGCACGCCCTCGCGCCCGTTGGAAAAGCGCAGCCATACGTGCCGGTCGTCCAGCGCGCGCGCTTCCGTGACCTTGACCATCTCGATCATTCGACATCCGCTCCCGGAACGCGCTCGAACGGCTCGCGCCGCCGGCCGCGTTCCCAGTTCGCGAGCAACTCGCCGCGCCGGCGCGCGATCCATTGCCGGATTATACGCATCGCCGCGGGCGGAAGCGAGCCGCCGATCACCTCGCCGCTTTCGATCGCTATGAGGGCTTCGAAGCCCTGATAATACACATGCACATGCGGCGGCGGATGATCCCGCCAATACATCTGCACCACGAAGCCGAAGAAAATCGAAATCGTCGGCATGCCTGCCCCCGGGAGGTAATATGCCAAGGCACAGCATCGCCTCTCCGTTCATTCCCGCGCAAGCGGGAATCCAGGAAGGACTGAGTCCCCGCTTTCGCGGGGACGACCGGCTTGATGGCTACTCTGCCGCAACCGGCGTCAGTTCCCCCGCCGCCGCCATGCGCTCATGCAGCGCGATCGGATCGGGATCGAACCCGTTCGGCCAGGTCAGCGCACCAAGCTCCACGAACACCCGCGCGAAGAACGCCGGGTCCTTCAACGGCCGCACCATCTCGCCGTCGCGCGCGGCCGTCGCCGAGAAATCATGCACGCCTTCGCGACCGTTATTGAAGCGAACGCGCAGCCGGAAACAGTCGAGATATTCGACCCCCGTCACATCGACCATCATAGCGCGAATTATAACGGCTGCTCGCTCGGCCGTCATGGCCGGGCTCGATCGGGCCATCCACGTCTTCCTTCCCTGCGTTACCCTGAAAACGGGGATGCCCGGCACAAGGCCGGGCATGACGAAAGAATACTGGGTCCCGGTACTGCGCCGCTCCACTTCGTGCTGCGTCGCGCCCGGGACACGGGCATCAGTTGTCGAGGAACGCCCGCAGTTTCCTCGACCTACTCGTCGGTGTTCACCGGCATCAAAGCAAACCCTCGAATTCTTCGCGGGACAGATCGCAGTCGCGCAGAATTTTCGCCAGCAGCCCGGGGCCGATGATCTCGGAGCCGTGGACCGGCACGGTCGTGACCCGGCCGTCGGCGTGGCGCAGCCGATGATGGCTGCCTTTGACGCGGGAAACGACGAAGCCTGACTTCGCAAGCGCCGCGATGACTTCGGCGCCAGTCAGGCGCGGCAGCCGGCTCATGCTGCCGGCACGGTCACGCGCTGGACGCCGATGAACTCAAGGGTCGGACGCGCGCTGGCATCGTCATCCTCAAGGCAGACGGCAATCGCCTCCCGCACACGCGCGATGAGTTCGTCCAAGGAGCGCGCCTGGGTATGGCAGCCGGCCAGCGCGGGAACCGAGGCAACGTAATTCCCGTCCTCGTCGCGCTCTACGACCACGGTGAAATCGCGCGGCATGTCGCTCTCTTTGTATCAGCGCTTCGCGCTATCCAGGGCTAAGCCTACTTCGTAAGAAGAGCTGGATCCCCGCTTTTTTGCGTGAGACGCGCTTCGCGCTTTTGCGCGGGGATGACCGGCCGAGCTAGTTGTCCAGGAACGACCGCAGCTTCCGGCTCCTCGACGGATGCTTCAGCTTCCGCAGCGCCTTGGCCTCGATCTGGCGGATGCGCTCGCGCGTGACCGAGAACTGCTGGCCGACTTCCTCCAGCGTGTGGTCGGTGTTCATGCCGATGCCGAAGCGCATGCGCAGCACGCGCTCCTCGCGCGGCGTCAGCGAGGCCAGCACCCGCGTCGTGGTCTCGCGCAGGTTGGACTGGATCGCCGCGTCGATCGGCAGGATCGCGTTCTTGTCCTCGATGAAATCGCCGAGATGCGAATCCTCCTCGTCGCCGATGGGCGTCTCCAGCGACAGCGGCTCCTTGGCGATCTTGAGGACCTTGCGCACCTTCTCCAGCGGCATGCCGAGCTTCTCGGCCAGCTCCTCCGGCGTCGGCTCGCGGCCGATCTCGTTGAGCATCTGCCGGCTCGGTGCGCACGATCTTGTTGATGGTCTCGATCATGTGCACGGGAATGCGGATGGTGCGCGCCTGGTCGGCGATCGAGCGGGTGATCGCCTGGCGGATCCACCAGGTGGCGTAGGTCGAGAACTTGTAGCCGCGGCGGTACTCGAACTTGTCGACCGCCTTCATCAGGCCGATATTGCCTTCCTGGATCAGGTCGAGGAACTGCAGGCCGCGGTTGGTGTATTTCTTGGCGATGGAGATGACGAGGCGCAGGTTCGCCTCCACCATCTCCTTCTTGGCCTGGCGCGCCTCGCGCTCGCCCTTCTGCACCATCTGCACGATCTTGCGGAACTCGCCGATCTCGACGCCGGTCTGGGCGGCGAGGTCGTGCACCATGGAGCGGATCTCCTTGATGCGGTCCTTCTCGCGCGCGACGAAGCCCTTCCAGCCTTTGGCCGACAGTTTGGAGACGCGGTTGAGCCAGCGCGGGTCGAGCTCGCCGCCCATGTACTGGCTTGAGGAAATCCTCGCGCGTGACGCCGTAGCTCTCGGCCAGCCGCATCAGCCGGCCCTCGTTGGAGACCAGCCGCTTGTTGATGTCGTAGAGCTGCTCGACCAGGCTATCGATGCGCGCCTGGTTGAGCCGCAGCGACTTCACCTCGCCGATGATCTCTTCCTTCAGCTTCTTGTATTTGCGCTCCTGCGCCGGCGACAGCGTGGTGCTCTTGAGCCGGAATTCGATGTCCTGCTCCTGCAGGCGGCGCAGGCGCTTGAAGCTGTCGGCGATGGTGTCGAAGGTCTCCACCACCTTGGGCTTGAGCTCGGCTTCGATGGCGGCGAGCGAGAGCGAACTCTCCATGTCGTCTTCGTCGAAATCGCTCTCGGCGGCGGCTTCGCCCGGATCCTTCTCGGCGCCCTCGTCGTCGCCGGCTTCGGCCGGCGCCTTGAACGGGGTGGCGGAGGGCGGCGCGGCCGGCGGGGCCACCGTGGTCTGCACCACCTGCAGATGCGGCGCGCCCGGCGTCGGCGCGGCAGCCGCGATCGGCTTGCCGTCTGGGCCGAAGGCCGGCGGCGCGACCTGCTTGGCGTCGGGGCCGGCATAGGTCGCTTCCAGGTCGATGATGTCGCGCAGGAAGACCTTGCCCTCGTTCAGTTCGTCGCGCCAGATGATGATGGCCTGGAAGGTGAGCGGGCTCTCGCACAGGCCGGCGATCATCGCCTCGCGGCCGGCCTCGATGCGCTTGGCGATGGCGATCTCGCCCTCGCGCGACAGCAGCTCGACCGAGCCCATCTCGCGCAGATACATGCGCACGGGATCGTCGGTGCGCTCGGAGGGCTCCTTCTTCTCGGTGGTGGCCAGCGACTTCGACCTTCGACTCGACGACCTCCGAGCCGGTGTCCTCGTCATCGTCGTCGGCCACCTCGTCGGTCGCCTTTTCCTCGTTCTCGTCGGTGTCGGCGTCCTCGTTCTCGACGACGTTGATGCCCATCTCGCTGAGCATCGCACATGATGTCCTCGATCTGCTCGGAGGTCACCTCCTCCGAGGGCAGCACCGCGTTGAGCTGCGTCGATAGGTGACGTAGCCGCGCTTCTTGGCGGCCTTGATCATCTTCTTGACGCCGGCATCGGACAGGTCGAGCAGCGGCAGCGGCGTATCGGGGGCGCCCTCGGCTTCCTTCTCCGGCGCCTCTTCCTTGGCCTGCACCACCTTCACCTTGCTCGCCATGTCTCGCCTCTCCTGGACCTTCTTGGCCGTCGCCGTCATCCGCGGTCCCCTACCCTATGTCTGCCTGAATCGATGTCCATGGCCAAAAAGGGCCGCGCCGCACGGCGCCGCCCCGAATCAGGTCGTCAGTGTCCTCGGAACCGCGCTTAAGCTCCGATTAACCTCAAATGACAGCGGAAATCGACCCTCTATTCCCGCCTTGCCCCATTTTGCCCGATCACCGGTATTCTCGTACCGAGCGCCGCAACGGACCGCTTGTCACAGGCTACGCGCGCCGCGGCCGGAAGAGGCGCCGAAGCCCTCGATCAGCGCCTCCGTTCCCTCCATCCGGGACAGCCGCGCCTTGACGTCGACCAGCCGCAAATAATTGCTTTCGCTCGCGTCCTGGCCGAGCGCCAGTTCGGCGTCCTTGAGCTCCTTAATTAGTGAATGCCACTGCCGATGCAAGGCGACAAGCTGTGTCCATGTCGTGAGCACGTCGTCGGCCGCGGCCTCCGGCCCGGCGCCCCAGACCGAGGTGGTGGTGATGGCGCGCGGCAAGCCGCTCCAGCACGGCGGCAAAGCCGCGCCCGGCCAGATCGGCCGCGCACCGCCTCGGCCTCGACCGCCTCGGCATGGGCGGCGATGTCGATCAGCGCGCCCTTCAGCCGCTCGGCGTCGGCATGGCGGAACTCGAGCGAGGCCAGTTCCTCCAGGTGGTCGTGCAGCAGCCAGGGATGATTGAGCGCGGCCTGCAGGATCAGCGCCTCGCGCAGCGGCACCGCGCTGCGGTGGCCGCGATGCAGCGGGCTGGCGGCAAGCTGCTGGCTCACCACCACATAGGGCGCCGGCTTGGCGCCGGGCGCGAGCGCGCCGGCAGGCCGTTGCGCGGCTGCCATTCGTCCGTTGCGACGGGTGCGACCGCCCGGCGCGCGCCAATCCTGGCCGCCGCGCCGCCGTTCGCCGCCGGCCGTGCGCCGGGGCGAAGAACTGCGCCAGCCGCGCGTGAACTCCTGCCGGTAGTATCGGCGCACCGCTTCGTCGGCGATTGTCGCGGTCACCGCATTGATGCGCGCTTCCAGCGCCGCGCGCCGCTCCGGCGTGTCGAAGGAGTGCCCTTCGGTCTCGCGCGTCCACAGCATGGCGGCGAGCGGCCGGGCGGCATCGATCACTTCGCTGACGGCCTCGCGCCCGCCCGAGCGCACCAGATCGTCGGGGTCCTGCCCTTGCGGCAGCAAGGCGAATTTCAGGCTCTTGCCCGGCACAAGGCGCGGCAGCGCCAGATCGACGGCGCGGAAGGCGGCGCGCAGGCCGGCATTGTCGCCGTCGAAGCAGAGCACCGGCTCGTCGGCGAGCTTCCACAGCAGGCTGAGCTGGTCCTCGGTGAGCGCGGTGCCGAGCGGCGCGACGGTGGCGGCAAAGCCCGCCGTCACCATGGCGATGACGTCGACATAGCCTTCGACGGCGATCACGGCCGCGCCATCATGCGCGGCCTGGCGAGCGCCGGCGATGTTGTAGAGCGTGGCGCCCTTGTGGAAGAGCGGCGTCTCCGGCGAATTCAGGTATTTCGCCGGCACGTCCTTCTCCAGCGCGCGGCCGCCGAAGGCGATCACCCGGCCGCGCAGGTCGGCGATCGGGAACATCACGCGGTCGCGGAAGCGGTCGTAGGGCACCGGGATGTCGTCGCCGGCGACCAGAAGGCCGGCTTCCACCATGTCCTCGACCGGAATGCCCTGCCCGCCCGAGATGCTCCTTCAGCGCGAAGCGCTCGCCCGGCGCATAGCCGAGGCGGAACTTGAAGCTGTGTCGCCGGATCGATGCCGCGGTCGGCGAGATAGCCGCGCGCCTTGGCGCCGGCGCGCGCGGCCAGCGTCGCCTGCGAAGAACTTGGCGGCGAGCTCCATGACCTCGTGCAGCGTCTTGCGGTGCGCCTCGCGCGCCTCGTCCTCGCGCGTCGACCTTCGGCAGGGCACGCCGGCGATCTGCGCCAGCCGCTCCACCGCTTCCGGGAAGGAGACGCCCTCGGTCTCCATGACGAAATCGAAGATGCTGCCGTTCTTGCCGGAGGAGAAATCGAACCACGCCTGTTTCTGGTCGTTGACGAAGAAGGACGGCGTCTTCTCCTTGTTGAAGGGCGACAGGCCCTTGCACTCGCGCCCGGCGCGCGCGAGCTTGACGCGCTTGCCGACCACCTCCGAGACCGGCAGCCGGGCTTTCAGCTCATCGAGGAACTGGGGCGTAAAGCGCATGCGGTTTAAGGCGCCGAGGGGCGCGGGTTCAGTCTGGCCGGTTGGGGCGAATTGGTCGCCCCTATCATAGGGCGGGGAATTGAGGTTTTCCGGGGCAGAGAGCAGAGGCCATGGGCAGGGGTCGGAATTGCGGGCTTTTCCCGGCTTTCCACAGGGTGACCGCCGTTCGCAAGGCCGAGTCCTTGGCGCCGCAAGGCCTGCTACCCTCGCGGCGGGGAGGAATCGACGCATGCCCAAAACTTTCGTTCTCGTGCACGGCGCCTGGCACGGCGGCTGGTGCTGGCGCCGCGTGGCCAACCGCCTGCAGGCACAGGGCCACGCGGTCTATACGCCGACGCTGACCGGGGTCGGCGAGCGCGCGCATCTGATCGGCGCCGGCGTCAACCTGACGACGCACGTCACCGACATCGCCAACGTGTTCAAATTCGAACAGCTCGCCGACGTGGTGCTGTGCGGACACTCCTATGGCGGCTTCGTGATTTCAGGCGTGGCCGAGCAGATGGCGCCGGCGCTTCGCTCGATCGTGTTCCTCGACGCCTTCGTGCCCAACGACGGCGAGTCGGTGGCGGCCATCACCTCGCCGGCGGTGCGCGCGGGCATCGACGCCGCGGTCGCCAGTGGCAGCGTCGGCCTCAAGCCGCGGCCGGCGGAAGCCTTCGGCGTCAACGAAAAGGACCGCGCCTGGGTCGATGCGCTGTGCGTGCCGCAGCCGGTCGCCTGCTTCACCGAAAAGATCAGGCTCAGCGGTGCGCGCGAGCGCATCGCCAAGAAGACCTATATCCGCGCACCCGATTATGTGAACCCGGGCTTCGACGCGGCGCTGGCGCGCGCCAAGGCGGACCCGACCTGGCGCACGTATGAAGTAGCCTGCGGCCACGACGTCATGGTCGACATGCCGGAGCGGCTGACGGAAATCTTATTGGAGGTGGCGTAAGTCTACTGCAGCTTCGCCTTCACCATGCCGCTGGCCTTACCCATGTCCATCTGCCCGGCATATTTGCCGCGCAAGACGCCGATCACCTTGCCCATGTCCTTCATGCCCGCCGCGCCGGTCTCGGCGATGGCGGCGTCGATGGCGGCAGCCATTTCCGCCTCCGACATTTGTTTCGGCAGATAGGCGGAGATGATGGCGATCTCGGCCTGCTCCTGCTGCACCAGGTCGTCGCGGCCGCCCTTGGCATAGAGCTCGACCGATTCCTGGCGCTGCTTGATCATCTTCTGCAGCAGCGCCAGCAGTTCGGCGTCGGTCAGCGGCGGCTTGCTTAGCCCCCGCGCCTCGATATCGGCGTTTTTCAGCGCCGAATTGACCAGGCGCAGGGTGGAGACCGCCCGCTCGTTCCTGGCCTTCATCGCCTCCTTCAAGGCGTTATTGATGTCGTCGCGCAGCACGTTTTTCTCCTCGAAATCGAGCAACGACCGATCCGCGGCCGCCGTCCACCGCGAAAAAAGGCGACCGGCACCGCGCTCGGATCTTGCGCCGTCGAGGACCTTGAACGTCTTTAGCGCGGCGGCAAACCGGATTCTTTGACGATCTGCTTGGCTTGTGCGCGGTCCGATTTCAGAAACGCCGCGAATTTGGCCGGCGTATCCTCGACCGGTTCCAGTCCGAGATTGGTCAGGTGTTTCTGACGAAATTCCGGCAGCTTGTCGATGCGGTTGATCTCCTTCGACAGCTTGTCGACGATCGCCTTCGGCGTGCCGGTGGGTGCGACAATGCCGAAATAAACATGCGTCAGCGGGCCCTTATAGCCCAGTTCGCGCAACGTCGGGACGTTCGGCAGCAAGGGCGAGCGCGCATCGCCGTCCACCGCGATCGCGGTCAGCTTGCCGCTGCGGATATACTGAATCATGTTGGAAACGCCGAAGAAGGCGATCGGCGTCACGCCGCTCAACAGTCCGTTGACGGCGTCGGCGCCACCCTTGAACGGCACCCACACCATGTCGGCATTGTTCTCTTTCTTCCATTTTTCCATGTACACGTACAAGGGCACCGACGGCGTCACATAGCTCAGCGTCTTCGGCTTGGCTTTCGACAGCGCGGCCAGTTCGGCAAGCGTCTTCACCTTCAGCGAGGAGTTGACCACGAGAACTTGCGTGGCGAAAAACGGATTGGCGATCGGGACGAAATCCCGTTCCGGCTTGAACGGGATGTTCCGATAGAGAAACTCGTTATAGGTAAGCGTCTCCACCGGCAGGATGCAGATGGTGTAACCGTCATGCGCCGCTTCGGCGCAAAAACGTCCGCCGACGTTGAGGCCGCCGCCCGGCCGGTTTTCCACGACGATCGTCTGGCCCCAGGCCTTGCGCAATTCCTCGCCGAGCACGCGCATATAGACGTCGCTGGTGCCGCCGGCGCTGGTCGCGGTAATGGCGCGGATCGGCCGGTTCGGATAATCCTGCGCGGCCACCGGCGATACGGCAAGACAGGCAAGCATGGCGCCCGCAGCGAGTGTCAGCTTCATCGAATCCCCCTTTGTGTGCGTGCCGTTCTTACGATGGTTGTTGACGGCAGCTTCAGCAGCCCGGCGACGTTGCGCCGGATCGGCGTCTCCTGGTCCGCTGCTGTCGACGATCAATCAGATCGCGCGCAGCGGTTATTATCGTTGACGATATTTTGGCGGCTCGGCTTGGCCGAAGTCAATCACGTATCGCCCGATAACTGACCGCCCGAAGCCGGATTCTTCCACAATGTCACACGAGGCTGTGACCGGTTGCCTCGCGTAGCCTGCAACTTCGCGTGCTCAGCGCACTGCATAGCACTCCGACTGGTAGCTCATCGGGCTGGTCGTGCCCAAACGCAAGACACACCAGTAGACCGCCGCGCCCTTCTGCAGGATCAGGGCGTCGCGAATCACCGCCTTGACCTCGAAGCCCTGACCGGCGAGCTCGGAGACGCTCGCCGCCTTGACCGCGCGCGCGCGCGCCGCCCCGGGACCGCCGGCGAGCAGCGCCAGCAGGACGAGGCCGGCCGCCGGCCAGCCCGGCCGCTTCCGCCGCATGGCGGCCCCAACTTTGTGGGCCGCGCGCAAAAACGCCATGATTTCCACCTGTTCTGCCTGGGGGCGGCCGCCTTCGGCCTCTTGCCTCGCCTGCCATAATACGCAACTAAGAGGCCATGACCCAGACGCAAGCGAATCCAGCCGGGGATTGGGAGGAACCCAAAGCCACGGCGCTGTTGGTGCTGGCCGACGGGACCGTGCTCACCGGCTTCGGCCTTGGCGCCAGCGGTCACGCGGTCGGCGAGGTCTGCTTCAATACCGCGATGACCGGCTATGAGGAGATCCTCACCGACCCCTCTTATGCCGGGCAGATCATCACCTTCACCTTCCCGCATATCGGCAATGTCGGCACCAACGACGACGACATCGAGACCGTCAACATGGCGGCGACGCCGGGCGCGCGCGGGGTGATCCTGCATTCGGCGCATCACCGCGCCGTCGAACTACCGCGCCACCCGCAATCTCAATGATTGGCTCAAGAGCCGCGGCATCATCGGGCTCGCCGGCATCGACACCCGCGCTCTTACCGCGCTGATCCGGGTCAAGGGCATGCCCAATGCGGTGATCGCGCACGACCCGGACGGTGAGTTCGATCTCGAGGCGCTCAAGAAAGAGGCGCGCGAATGGCCCGGCCTGGTCGGCATGGACCTGGTGCCGATGGTCACCTCCGCCCAGCGCTTCACCTGGGACGAGACGCCCTGGGTCTGGGGCGAGGGCTTCGGCCGCCAGGACAAACCGGAATTCCACGTGGTCGCGGTCGACTATGGCATCAAGCGCAACATCCTGCGGCTGCTGGCCGGAACCGGCTGCAAGGTGACGGTGGTGCCGGCCACGACCTCGGCCGAGGACATCATGGCGCTGAAGCCCGACGGCGTGTTCCTGTCGAACGGCCCGGGCGACCCGGCGGCGACCGGCGAATATGCGGTGCCGGTGATCCAGCAAGCTGATCGAGACCGGCACGCCGACCTTCGGCATCTGCCTCGGCCATCAGATGCTCGGCATCGCCGTCGGCGGCAAGACGGTGAAGATGCATCAGGGCCATCACGGCGCCAATCATCCGGTGAAGGACCTGACCACCGGCAAGGTCGAGATCACCTCGATGAACCACGGCTTCGCCGTCGACAAGGACGACGCTGCCGAAGAACGTCACGCAGACGCATGTGTCGCTGTTCGACGGCTCCAATTGCGGCATCGCGCTCAAGGACAAGCCGGTGTTCTCGGTGCAGTACCATCCGGAAGCCTCGCCGGGCCCGCGCGACAGCATTACCTGTTCACGCGCTTCGTCGAGATGATGCGGCAGGCCAGGCGCAAGATCGCCTGAGCCGCCCAGCCTAACCGGGCGTTAACGGTTCGTGCAGCCGATAGGTAATCGGCAACCGCCGTATACCTATCTTCAAGCTCGTTCGGCTAAGCCGGCCGACGGCCCGGTGGCGGAGTGGCGACGCGGAAGCCATGCATGGTCTTCCAAGCCTGGTTCGATTCCAGGCCGGGCCTCGATTTCCGCTCGTTTTCGCGAGCTTAGTATTCCGTTTACATAATTTATCGATCGCGCGGCCGCCTAAACCGAAGGCAAAGTCGTATCGATTACGTTTGCAACAAATTTGCTGAATTGGTTTGCATGCCGACACCGAGAGCAAAACATATTCGTGTCCTTATCGGCACTGCCGGCGGCCTGCTCGGCATGGCGGCGGTCGCCATCGGCTTGACCGTCTGGTGGCTGCGCGTCGACGCCATCAACGACGCATCCATAGACGCCGGCAATCTGGCGACCATCCTGGCGGAGCAAACCGATCGCTCGATTCAATCGATCGATCTCATGCTCGACGAGATCAAGGGGCGGCTGGAAAACATCGGCGCCAACAGGCCGGAAGTCTTTGCCAGCTTCGTGCAGCGCAAGGCCTATTATGACCTGCTCTCGGAGCGCATGACGCACCTGTCGCATGTCACGATTCTTGCCCTGACGGACAGCAAGGGAAGGCTCTTGGTTTCCACCAGCCGTTGGCCTTCGCCAGGGATCAGTCTCTCCGACCGCCGTTATTTCCAACACGCCAAGAACAATAATGACGACACCATCTATGTCAGCGATCCAGCTGTCGCGCGGGTACAAGATACTGAAACCATCTTTTTCAGTAAGCGGCTGACCGACTCGAATAACCAATTCCTCGGCGTCGTACTGATCGGCGTTCGGCTCAGCTATTTTCAGCACATCTATGAGTCCATCAAATCGTTGAGCGATTTGTCGATCCTATTTCTGCGCCGGGACGGCACGGTCATCATGCGTTATCCCGGCGCCACTGGCGGCGTCGCCAAAATGCCGGCAGGCTCGCCGTGGTACCGACTGGTTTCGCAGGGCGGCGGGCATTATCGGTCGCCGGGCTATTTCGACCGCACCGCGCGCCTGGTCGCCGTACGGCCGTTGCGCGACTATCCCCTGGTTATCGACGCGGCGGTGTCGGAAACGGCGGCGCTTGCCGGCTGGCGCCAGCACGCCATTTTCATCGTCATTGGTGCGGTTCTGCTGTTGGCCTGCATCGGCTTGCTGTTTAGCTGGCTCGGCATGCAGTTTCGCGACCTGACCGCTTCGGAAGCCGACCTCGCCAGGAAGACCGGCGAACTCGAACGCGCGAAGGCCACCATCGACGCGGCCTTGAACAATATGTCGCAAGGCCTTGCCATGTTCGATTCCACGGAGCGGATGGTCGTCTGCAACCAGCGCTATCTGCAGATGTACGATCTGTCGCCGAGCATCGTGCGGCCCGGCATCCCGCTGCGCGATATGCTGCGGCTGCGCAGCGACGCGGACACGTTTCCTTCCGGCGATTGCGATGAATATATCGCCGAGTTGCGCCGCGTGCTCGGCAACGGCGGCGTCCAAAAGATGATCACCACCCTGCGTGACGGGCGCGTCATCGCCGTCATCAACACGCCGACGGCGGACGGCGGCTGGGTGGCGACCCACGAAGACATCACCGACGTCAAGCGCGCGGAAGAACGCATTACCCATGTCGCCAATCACGACGCGCTGACCGGGCTCGCCAACCGTTCGCTGTTTTCCGAGATGCTCGAGCAGGCGCTCAAACGCGTACGCCGCGGCGAGCGGCTGGCCGTATTGTATCTCGATCTCGATCATCTCAAGCGGGTCAACGACACGCTCGGCCACCCGATCGGCGACCAATTGCTCAAGCAGGTCGCCCAGCGCCTGCGCAGTTGCGTCCGCGATATCGACCTGGTGGCGCGGCTGAGCGGCGACGAATTCGCCGTGATCCAATCGTCGATCGGGGATCCTGCCGATGCCGCGACGCTGGCGACGCGCATTCGCGAGACCATCAATACCCCGTTCGATCTCGACGGGCATCATGTCGTCGTCGATGTCAGCGTCGGCATTTCGGTGGCGCCGAACGACGCTACCGAGCTCAACGAGTTGCTCAAGACCGCCGATATCGCGCTGTACGAGGCCAAGAACACCGGGCGCGGCACCTATTGCTTCTACGAATCGGACATGAATACGCGCATGCAGACGCGCGGCGAGCTGGAACGCGACATGCGCACCGCCCTCGCCAAGGGCGAGTTCGAGCTGTTCTACCAGCCCATCGTTCATCTGCAGGACAATACGATCGGCGGCTTCGAGGCGCTGCTGCGTTGGCGTCATCCCACGCGCGGCATGATCCCGCCCGCCGACTTCGTGCCGGTGGCCGAGGAGATCGGCTTCATCATCCCGCTCGGCGAATGGGTGCTGCGCACGGCCTGCGCGGAGGCGGCGACCTGGCCGAGCCACATCAAGGTCGCGGTCAACCTCTCCCCGATCCAATTGACCAATCCGAAGCTGGTCGAAACCATCGTCGGCGCCATTGCGTCAGCGCGCATTCCGGCCAGTCGGCTGGAGCTGGAGATCACCGAATCGTGCTTCCTGCAGAACTCCAGCAGCAATCTTTCCACGCTCAGGCGCTTGCACGATCTCGGCGTGCAGTTCGCGATGGACGATTTTGGCACCGGCTATTCCTCGCTCGGTTACCTGCTGAATTTTCCCTTCAGCAAGATCAAGATCGACCGCAATTTCATCGCCCGCCTGTCCGACAATGGCGAGGCGCGGGCGATCGTGCGCGCCATCGCCAATCTGGCGCGCGACCTGAAGATGGCGGTCATCGCCGAAGGGGTCGAGAGCGAGCCGGAGTTGGAGCAGGTGCGGTTGCTTGGCTGCACCGACATGCAGGGCTATCTGTTCAGCCCGCCGCGCCCGCGCGCCGAGATCCACAGCCTGTTCCTGGCGGCCACCGCGAGCTCCGAAAGCGCGGCGTAGGCAGGTCAGTCGGCGCCACGAGTGTTCGCCGCCGTAGGCGAACCGGTAGACGTCCCGCTGCTCCGTAAGGCATTCGCCTATAACAGCTTTGACGGCTGCGACCGGGCCGGCAAATGGCTTCTCGGTTACGTTCGCTTGTGATATAAATTTCATGTTTATTTTTGGGGGGATGACATGCGTATCATGGTCGTTGTGGCGGCCCTCGTGGCGGCGCTGCCGTTTTCCGCGCGGGCGCAGTCGCAGACCGTTCAGCAGGTCTTCCGTAGTTTTGGCCTGATCGGGGTCTGGGCGCGCGCCTGCGACCAGCCGGCGAGCCTGGATGACGCCAATTCGCACGTGATCTATGCGCTGTCCGGAACGGACGGCGTGATGCTGACCTATGACAACGGCCCGAAATACAAGCCGTCCTTCTACACCGTGCTGAGCGCGGCGCGCATGGGCGCCAACCGCCTCACCTATGTGGAGCAGCTCCTCAACAGCAGTCAGCGCGCCACGGTCATCGTGCAGAAATTCGGCAAGGAGATCGGCGTCGTCTCCTCGGTCATGGAAGACGGCAAGGTTCTGGTCGAAAATGGCAAGATGAACGCCACCGGAACCATGAAATCCGCGCCAGAGCCTGTGCCACGGCTGAGCGGCGGACCGCGGAAACCTCCCGGCAGCCGATCGCCGCGCCGCTCGCCAGAGGCCGGGACAAACGAACTTGTCCCCTTCCCAGGCCGCCAATTCTGGTCTAAGCAGCCCAGCGCGCGGGGCGTTTCCCCGCCCGGGAAACAAGGACGCGCGGACGGCGCGCCTTTTTTTTGTGCCTATCATTCCGGGCTGGCGCCACGCGCCGGACCCTGAATCCAGAACCGAGTTCAATGCCTGCCTCTGGATACCGGGCCCGCACCGCCGACCTCGGGGCACCCCGAGACCGGCCGTCCTAGAGTGTCCCAAGCCGGCCACGGCCGATTTGGCTGGCGCGCCCCGTCACGGCGGAGAGAAATCGCGAGCGAATGCCCAAACGTACCGACATCAAATCGATCCTCATCATCGGCGCCGGCCCCATCGTCATCGGCCAGGCCTGCGAATTCGATTATTCCGGAACGCAAGCCTGCAAGACGCTGAAGGCCGAGGGCTACCGCATCGTGCTGGTCAATTCCAATCCGGCGACGATCATGACCGATCCCGATCTGGCCGACGCCACCTATGTCGAGCCGATCACGCCCGAGATCGTCGCCAAGATCATCGAGAAGGAGCGCCCCGACGCGCTGCTCCCCACCATGGGCGGGCAGACCGCGCTCAACTGCGCGCTGTCCTTGCGCAAGATGGGCACGCTGGAGAAATTCGGCGTCAAGATGATCGGCGCCACCGCCGACGCCATCGACAAGGCCGAGGACCGCAAGCTGTTCCGCGAGGCGATGACCCGCATCGGCCTGCCGACGCCGCGCTCGCACCAGATCAAGACGCTGGTGCAGGCGCTGGAGGCGCTCGACGATATCGGGCTGCCGGCGATCATCCGGCCGAGCTTCACGCTCGGCGGTACCGGCGGCGGCATCGCCTACAATAAGGCCGAGTTCATCGAGATCGTCGAGCGCGGCATCGACGCCTCCCCCACCAGCGAAGTGCTGATCGAGGAATCGGTGCTGGGCTGGAAGGAATTCGAGATGGAGGTGGTGCGCGACAAGAACGACAATTGCATCATCGTCTGCTCGATCGAGAACGTCGATCCGATGGGCGTGCATACCGGCGATTCGATCACCATCGCGCCGGCGCTCACGCTCACCGACAAGGAATACCAGATCCTGCGCGACGCCTCGATCGCGGTGCTGCGCGAGATCGGGGTGGAGACCGGCGGCTCCAATGTGCAGTTCGCCATCAACCCCGCCGACGGGCGGCTGGTGGTGATCGAGATGAACCCGCGGGTGTCGCGCTCGTCCGCGCTCGCCTCGAAGGCGACCGGTTTCCCCATCGCCAAGGTCGCCGCCAAGCTCGCGGTCGGCTACACCCTGGATGAAATTGCCAACGACATCACCGGCGGCGCCACGCCGGCGAGCTTCGAGCCGACCATCGATTACGTGGTGACGAAAGTCCCGCGCTTCGCCTTCGAGAAATTCCCCGGCGCCTCGAACACGCTGACCACCTCGATGAAGTCGGTGGGCGAGGCCATGGCCATCGGCCGCACCTTCCAGGAGAGCTTGCAGAAGGCGCTGCGCTCGCTGGAGACGGGCTTGACCGGCCTCGACGAGATCGCGCTGGAAGGCTTCGACACGGCCAAGAGCATCGACGACGCCGACAACAAGGCGGCGATCCGCGCCGCGCTGGGCACGCCGACGCCGGACCGCATCCTCAAGCTGGCGCAGGCGATCCGCCTCGGCGCGCCAGACGAATTGATCTTCAATGCCTGCCGCATCGACCCCTGGTTCCTGGCGCAGATCCGGCAGCTGGTGGAAACCGAAGCCGCGATCAAGGCCAAGGGCCTGCCGGTGACGGCCGGCCCCTTCCGCCGGCTCAAGGCCATGGGCTTTTCCGATAAAAGGCTCGGCAAGCTGACCGCGCACAGTGCGGAGGCGGTGATGGACAAGCGCCGCGCGCTCGGGGTGCGGCCGGTGTTCAAGCGCATCGACACCTGCGCTGCCGAATTCGCCTCGCCCACCGCTTACATGTACTCGACCTATGAGACGCCGTTCGCCGGCACCGTCGCCAACGAGGCGGCGCCGACGACCGCGAAGAAGGTCATCATCCTCGGCGGCGGGCCCAATCGCATCGGCCAAGGCATCGAGTTCGACTATTGCTGCTGCCATGCCGCCTTCGCGCTGAAGGAGGCGGGCTACGAGACAATCATGGTCAACTGCAATCCGGAGACGGTGTCGACCGATTACGATACCTCCGACCGGCTCTATTTCGAGCCGCTGACGCCGGAGGACGTGCTGGAGATCATCGATACCGAGCGCTCCAACGGCACGCTGCACGGCGTCATTGTGCAGTTTGGCGGGCAGACGCCGCTGAAGCTGGCGGAGACCCTGGAAATGGCCAAGGTGCCGATCCTCGGCACCTCGCCCGACATGATCGACCTCGCCGAGGACCGCGACCGCTTCAAGACGCTGCTCGACAAACTGAAAGTGCGCCAGCCGAAGAACGGCATCGCCACCTCGCTGAACGCGGCGCGCGGCATCGCCGACGAGATCGGCTATCCCGTGGTGATCCGGCCCTCCAACGTGCTCGGCGGGCGCGCCATGGAAATCGTGCGCGATGCCGCCCACTTCGATCGTTACGTGGCAAAGCTCGCGTCCGACCTCGACCGGCCGGGTGAACTGGTGGTGTCGAAGCGAAGCCCGCTGCTGATCGACCGCTATCTGTCGGACGCCACCGAAGTCGACGTCGATTGTCTCGCCGACGGCAAGGACACCTTCATCGCCGGCATCATGGAGCATATCGAGGAGGCCGGTATCCATTCGGGCGATAGCGCCTGCGCGATGCCGCCGCATTCGCTGAGCGAGAAGACCATTGCCGAGTTGGAGCGGCAGACCCGGGCGCTGGCGCTGGCGCTGCATGTCGGCGGGCTGATGAACGTGCAATACGCCATCAAGGATGGCGACATCTATGTGCTCGAGGTCAATCCGCGTGCCTCGCGCACCGTGCCCTTCGTCGCCAAGGTGACCGGCGTGCCTATCGCCAAGATCGCCGCCCGTGTCATGGCCGGAGAGAGCCTCGCCAGCTTCGGCCTCACGCCGGCGCATCCCCGCCACCGCGCGGTCAAGGAGGCGGTGTTCCCGTTCGCCCGCTTCCCCGGCGTCGATACCGTGCTGGGGCCGGAAATGAAGTCGACCGGCGAGGTGATGGGCATCGACTCTTCCTTCGAAATCGCCTTCGCCAAGAGTCAGATCGGCGGCGGCGCCAGCCTGCCTCGCTCCGGCACCGTCTTCGTGTCGGTGAAGGACGCCGACAAGCCGCGTATCCTGCCGGCGGTCAAGCTATTGACATCGCTCGGCTTCAAGACCATCGCCACCTCGGGCACCCAGCGTTACCTGGTGGAACAGGGGGTTCCCGCGGACAAGATCAACAAGGTGCTGGAAGGCCGGCCGCATATCGTCGACGCCATCAAGAATGGCGGCGTTCAGCTGGTTTTCAACACCACCGAGGGGGCGGCGGCGCTGGCCGACAGCCGCTCCCTGCGCCACGCCGCCCTCTTGCATAAAGTGCCGTACTACACCACTCTTTCGGGGGCCGTCGCTGCGGCGCAGGGCATCAAAGCCTATCTCGGGGGTGACCTCGAGGTGCGCGCGCTGCAAAGCTATTATGGTAGCCTCGCCTGAGGGTTGTACCCGCCGGGAGGTGAACCAAGCGGCGGCGCGCGGGAGGCCGGGAAGTCGACGGCCGCGGACAGGAAAGACTGGCCGCGGTCGGGGTGTTTTTGACCGGCCTTCGTTTCACATGACTCCGGCTGCGCGGGAGACCGCCACCGGAGTCGTATTACGAGTTGAATGGGACGGATTTAAAAGGGGAAGGGTCTTGGCGGCGCCTAGGGGCGTCGAACGCGCCAGCGATGGCCGCCAGGAGGAGATGAGACGATGGACAAGATTCCGATGACCGCCGCCGGCCATGCCAGGCTCGAAGCCGAGCTCAAGCATTGCCAATCCGTCGAGCGGCCCCGCATCATCCAGCAGATCACCGAGGCGCGCACGCACGGCGACCTGTCGGAGAATGCCGAATATCATGCCGCCAAGGAAGCGCAGTCGCTCAACGAGGGCCGCATCGCCGAGCTCGAGGACAAGCTCGCGCGCGCCGACGTGATCGACGTCTCCAAGCTGTCGGGCGACACCATCACCTTCGGCGCCACGGTGACGCTGGTCGACGAGGACACCGAACAGAAGAAGGTGTGGCAGATCGTCGGCGAGCCGGAGGCCGACGCCAAGGCCGGCAAGATTTCCATCACCTCGCCGCTGGCGCGCGCGCTGATCGGCAAGGCCAAGGGCGCCAATGTCGAGGTCAACACGCCCGGCGGCGCCAAGGCCTATGAAGTGAAGAAGGTGGAGTGGCGGTAGCCACGACGATCAAGGTCGTCGTGCACGAGGCAGAGGTAGGCGGGTTCTGGGCCGACGTGCCGGCGATACCTGGCTGCGCCGCGCAAGACGTTACGCTCGACGAATTGATCGCGAATTTGCATGAGGCGATTGAGGGGTGTTTGTCGGTTGAGAGGTAGGACAGCGCAGCGAAGAGTGGCTTGTCGTCGCCGGGCTTGTCCCGGCGATCGTCATTCCGGGGCGCGGGCGAAGCCCGCGAGCCCGGAATGACGCCGTAGGTTACGCGCCGCTCACTCCTCCATCGGCACCATCGCCGCGTCCTTCGACTGCCGCAGCACCAGCGAGGTCTTCACGTTGCGCACCTGCGGCGCCGCGGTCAGCTTCTCGACGAAGGCCTGGAAGGTCTTCAGGTCGGGCGCCACGCATTTCAACACGAAGTCGATCTCGCCCGAGAGCATCCAGCATTCGCGCACCAAGGGTTGCGCGCGCACGAAATCCTCGAAGGCTTGCAAATCCGCCTCGGCCTGGCTCGCCAGATGCACCATGGCGAAGATGGTGACCTCGTAGCCGAGCTTCTTCTCGTCGAGCAGGCCGCGATAGCCCTTGATAAAGCCGGCTTCCTCCAGCGCCCGCACCCGGCGCAGGCAGGGCGGCGCCGAAATGCCGACCCGGCTCGCCAGCTCCACATTGGTGATGCGGCCGTCGTCCTGCAGCTCTCGCAGAATCTTGCGGTCGATGGCGTCCAGACGCGCAGGCACCGGTGAACTCCCCTCCGGGCAGGGCGCGCCCGGCACGCCTATGCATATCGCGAAATAATCTTTCGCGAAAGATTATTGCGCAAACGGCAATGCCAGCGGCCCAAATGTGATTAAGGGGGGTTGCGTAGTTTGCATAGCTCCTAAAAAACATATATTCGACTCGGCCATTGAGCCGGCTGGATCCGGCCAAAGGGGCCATTGCAATCTTGCAAGAGTGTCGGGCAGCCGACCGTCCCGTGGGGCAAGGCGAATGTCGAACGCAACGCATGGCAAAGTCGTGATTATCGGCTCGGGGCCGGCCGGCTATACGGCCGCCATCTATGCCGCGCGCGCCATGCTGGAGCCGATCCTCATCCAGGGTATCCAGCCCGGTGGCCAGCTCACGATCACCACCGATGTGGAGAACTATCCGGGCTTCGCCGACGTCATCCAGGGCCCCTGGCTGATGGAACAGATGCAGGCGCAGGCCCAGCAAGTCGGCACGCGCATCGTCACCGACCATGTTACCAAGGTGGAACTGGCGCAGCGGCCGTTCCGCCTGACCTGCAATTCCGGCGACATCTATCTCGCCGACTGCCTGATCATCGCCACCGGCGCGCAGGCGCGCTGGCTCGACCTGCCCTCGGAGCAGAAGTTCAAAGGCTACGGCGTCTCGGCTTGCGCCACCTGCGACGGCTTCTTCTACCGCAACAAGGAAGTCATCGTGGTCGGCGGCGGCAATACCGCAGTCGAGGAGGCGCTGTTCCTGACCAATTTCGCCTCTAAGGTCACTGTTGTGCACCGCCGCGATTCGTTCCGCGCCGAGAGGATCCTGCAGGACCGGCTGTTCAAGCATCCCAAGATCGAGGTGGTCTGGGACAGCGCGCTCGACGACGTTTTCGGCAATGACAATCCGCTCAAGGTGACCCGCGTGCGACTGAAGAACGTGAAGACCGGTGCGCTGACCGAGCGCGCGGTCGATGGCGTCTTCATCGCTATCGGCCACCAGCCGGCCTCCGAACTGTTCGCCGGCCAGGTGGAGATGAAGCCCTCCGGCTACATCATCACCGCCGGTCATTCCACCGCCACCTCGGTGCCCGGCGTGTTCGCCGCCGGCGACGTTACCGACGACATCTACCGGCAGGCGGTGACCGCGGCGGGCCAGGGCTGCATGGCGGCGCTGGAAGCCGAGAAATTCCTGGCAGCGCAACAACACGAGCGAGTGGCAGCAGAATGACGATGGCGTCCGGCAATTCCTCGATGGACTGGGACAAGCTGAAGGTGTTCCACGCCGCCGCCGAGGCCGGCTCCTTCACCCATGCCGGCGAGCGGCTCGGCCTCTCGCAATCGGCGGTGTCGCGCCAGGTCTCCGCGCTGGAGGGCGAACTCGACGTTTCGCTGTTCCACCGCCACGCGCGCGGGCTGATCCTCACCGAGCAGGGCGAATTGCTCTACCGCACGGCGCATGAAGTGTTCATGAAGCTGGAGGCCGCGCGCACCAAGCTCACCGACAGCCGCGAACGGCCGAACGGCGAGCTCAAGGTCTCCACCTCGCCCGGCATCGGCATCCATTGGCTGCTGCCGCGGCTCGGCGAATTCCTCGACCTCTATCCCGACATCCAGATCCAGCTGATCACCACCGACGAAGAGCTCGATCTCGCCATGCGCGAGGCCGACGTCGCCATCCGTCTGCGCCAGCCGACGCAGCCCGACCTGATCCAGCGCAAGCTGTTCGCCGTGCATTTCCACGCCTATGCCTCGCCCGATTATCTCAAGCGCTTCGGCACGCCGCACACGCACGACGATCTCGACAACCACCGCATCGTGCTGCTCGGCGGCGCGGTGCCGCTGCATCTGGCGAGCCGGCGCTGGCCGGTGGAAGTCGGTCGCGAGGGCAAGGGCCCGCGCATGGCCCAACTCACCGTCAACAGCGTGCTCGGCCTGTTGCGCGCCTGTCAGCGCGGCCTCGGCATCGCCATGCTGCCCGATTATCTGGTGGAAGAGAACGGCGGCCTGGTGCAGTTGTTCGGCCAGGTCGACACGCTCGCGCTCGATGCCTATTTCGTCTATCCGGAAGAACTAAAATCGGTGGCGCGCATCCAGGTGTTTCGCGATTTCCTGGTCGCCAACGCGCAGCGCTGGCATTTCTAATTCAATTCAAGCCGAATTCTGCCCGCAGCCAATTCTGTTCACGAGAACAGCGGCAAAATTTTTAGTGGGCGAAAATCTTCTCGCGCGCGCTTTCGGCATGGCAGACATGCGGCGCTTGGCATTGCCGGGATGCGCCGCCTGAGGCTTACTAATGCCTCGCTGTTGCACCGGATGTATATCCTCCCAGAGTCGCCGGTGTGCAGCTTGTTCCCCTCTGGAAGTTGTTGCCGGTCCCCACACCGGCACACTCTCAAACTGGGCCCCTCGCGGGGCCCAGTTTTTTTCTGTGCGGGTAATTATACAGAGCTGGTCGCCGTTCCCGACGCGATTGTGTTTATGGCGATCCACCCGCCTTGGATGTGGCGCCTGCGGCGGCCAAGCGCCCTTCCCCGGGAGCCAATCACGAAGAAGTCATCGCCGGGGCGTCGGCAAAAAGCTGTGCGGAACCGACCGCCCGGCCCGCCCGTTACTGCTTTAGGCCACCGCCTTGAGGGTAAGATCGCACGGTTCGGGCGGTCCATTGGATTGCCGACGGTGGAATTGTAAATTAGCCACAGTCTGTATTTTGTTCGAATCGGGTCATTGTGAAACGCGTAACCTAGCCGAGCTATCGGATAGTCTGCTTCGCAATTGCAGTGGGGCTGCTGGCGGGCAGAGCAACGGGAGAATCCCTGGTGGAAAGTGTTCGGTTTGAGCGACTCCTTGCCGCTTCGGCACTCGGGCTGGCCCTGGTGCTGTCCTGTCATCCGGGGCAGGCCCAGCAGCCCGGAGCGGACCACGCGATCGACGCCGCGGTCCCGATGCCGGATACCAGCGTGCCGCCGCCGCCGACCGCCAAGGACGTGAACGGCACGGATCAGCAGATCAATGCCGCGGTGCCGATGCCCGACACCCATCAATTGCCGCCGCTGACCGCGAAGGACATCGGCGCGACCGCCCGGCAGCTCAACGCCGCGGTGCCGATGCCCGATACCAGCCAGTTGCCGCCGCTGACCGCCAAGGATGTCGGCGCGGCGACTCCGCCAACGCAGAACGCCGCGACGCCGGCCGCAACCCCCGCCACCGCGCCGGCGCAAACCGCCAGCGCGCCGCCGCCGCCCTCGCCCACCGGCGATGTCGCGGTTGCAGACGCCCTGCGCGACCTCGTCAGCGGCCGGCTCGATCGTTACGTCCCGCGCAAGACCGACCGCGAGGGCGCCGTCGCCTATTACAAGGCGCATGACTTCAAGCCGATCTGGATCGGCAATGGCGCCGTCAATGCGCGCGCCAAGGCCGCGATCGCCTATCTGGCGCAGGTCGAGACCGTCGGCCTCAATCCCAGCGATTATCCGACGCCCGATTTCGCCGCGGCGACGACCGCGGAGGCGCTGGCGCAAGACGAGGTCAAGCTCACCGCGGCGGTGCTCACCTATGCGCGCCATGCGCAGATCGGCCAGATCAACTTCACCCGCGTCGGCGCCGATATTTCCTTCAAGCTCGATCCGCCGAAGCCGGACGAGGTGCTGGCCAAGCTCGCCACCGCCGCCGACACCACGGCGGCGCTCGACAGTTACAATCCGCCGCAGGCCGAGTTCAAGGCGCTCAAGGCCAAGCTCGCCGAACTGCGCGCCGGCAAGCTCGACAAGCCGAAGGACGACGCCGCGCCCAAGGCCAAGCAGGTGCGCGTGCCCGAGGGCAAGACCCTGCGTCCGGGCATGAAGGATGCGCGGGTCATCGCGCTGCGCAAGCGGCTCGACATCGCCGGCGACAAGGACAACCCGCTCTATGACGAGGACGTCAGCGACGCGGTGAAGTCGTTCCAGACCGGTGCGGATCTCAACGCCGACGGCATGCTCGGCCCCAACACGCTGCGCGCGCTCAACGGCGGCGTGGTGGAGACGCACCACACGCCGCACGATCCGATCGACACCATCCTGGTCAACATGGAGCGCTGGCGCTGGCTGCCGCGCAAACTCGGCAATGCCGAGAACACCTATGTGATCGTCAACGTGCCGGATTACTCGCTAAGCCTGTTCCACAACGGTGCGCTCTACTGGAAGACCAACATCGTCGCCGGCCAGCCGAGCAAGGCGACGCCGATGCTCAGCGCCGAGATGAAATACATCACGGTCAATCCGACCTGGAACGTGCCGCCCTCGATCATCGAGAAAGAATATCTGCCGGCGCTGCAGCAGGACCCGACGGTGCTCGACCGCTACGGCCTGAAGATCTATCAGGACCCCGACGGCACCGTGCACATCTACCAGCCGCCGGGAGCCGGCAACGCGCTCGGCCGCATCCGCTTCAACTTCCCCAACAAGTTCCTGGTCTACCAGCACGACACGCCGGACAAATACCTGTTCAAACGTGCCAAGCGCGCCTTCAGCCACGGCTGTATGCGCGTGCAGGACCCGCTCGAATACGCCACCAAGCTGTTGGGTATCGAGCTGCCGCGCGACCACTACACGCCGGCCCGGCTCGAGAGCATGTTCGGCTCCAACGAGATCAACATCAACTTCCCGGTCCCGATCCCGGTGCACCTGACTTATCAAACCGCCTTCGTCGACCAGGACGGCAAGCTGCAGTTCCGCGACGACGTCTATGGTCGCGATGCCAGGATGATCGCGATCCTGCGCAGCAACAGCGAGCGGCGCGTCGCCGACCTCGCCGTCGAGCGGGCGCCCAACACCTCGGCGCGGCCGGTGCGCATGCCGGTCGGCATGTATGGCGACCGCAACGGCGACACCTATTCGAGCAGCGGGCCGAGCTTTTTCGACTTACTGTTCGGCGGCGCCCGCGGCCAGGCCGCGCCGCAGCCCAACCGGCGCAACTTCATCGGCCCGCATGCCCATAACAACGGACGCTTGGGCTACCGCTGAACGGACGGCGCAAGCGCCAGACCCGAATAGAAAACGCCGGCGCAAGCCGGCGTTTTTTTAGTGGTGAATGTGTCGTTGCGCGGCGTTGGTCCGCCGCGCGCCCGACCGAATGTCAGGCAAACGTCTCCAGCCGGTCGTAGCCCTTCAGCTTGTAGAGCAGATAGGACACCAGCCAACTGACGACGAAGAAGGCGACGATGCCGTAGCCGAGATAACCGAAATTATCGCGCAGGCTCGCGACGAAACCCCAGAACGGGCCGTTCAGCGCCAGTCTGTCGGCGATGAGGCCGAGCGCTTCGACGCCGCCGATGACCAGCGCGGCGACGACCGAAATCAGCGTAATGGTGATGTTGTAATAGAGCTTGCGCAGCGGCTTGGCGAAAGCCCAGCCATAGGCGCCGACCATCAGCGTGCTGTCGGCGGTGTCCATCAGCGCCATGCCGGCGGTAAACAGCGCCGGGAACACCAGGATCGACCACAACGACAGGCCCTGCGAGGCTTGCGCGGCGGAAATGCCGAGCAGCCCGACTTCCGTCGCCGTGTCGAAGCCGAGGCCGAACAACAGGCCGAGCGGATACATGTGCCAGCTGCGCTCGACCAGGCGGAACACCGGTCGCAACAGGCGGCCGAGCAGGCCGCGCCGCGACAGCAACAAATTGACGTCGTCGTCGTTCAGGCTCTCGCCGCGCTTGACCGCCTGGAAGCTGCGATAGACCTGCGCCAGCACGACCAGATTGGCGGCGGCGATGGCGAACAGGAACAGCGCCGAGACCGCGGTGCCGATGACCCCGCCGACGCTTCTGAGCGCGTCGAAGCGGTCCTGCAGCGCAGCGGTGGCGATGGCGATGGCCAGCACCAGCGCCACCACCACGGTGGAATGGCCGAGCGAGAAATAGAAGCCGGCGGCCACCGGGCGGCGGCCTTCCTGCATCAGCTTGCGCGTGACATTGTCGATGGCCGCGATGTGGTCGGCATCGAAGGCGTGGCGCAGGCCGAAGCTATAGGCGAGGAAGGCGATGCCGAGCAATTCCGGCCGGCCGTGGAACTCGACAAAAGTCGCGAGCCAGGCGCCGATATTGCCGGCGATCAGTACGGCGTAGAGGACGAGCACATTGCGTCGCGGCATCAAGCCATCACCCGTTCAGTTCGATCCATCCTACCGCCCGACTACTTTTCCTTGCGGATGATCTTATCCGCAAACCGCCTGCTGTCCCCCATCACATCGAGGTCCTGCGTTTCGCGATCACGCGCCGGTCGCGCGCGCGGCCTCAATCTGGTCGAACCAGTCGAAGCCCATGGTCTTGACGATGCGGTTGGAGATGACGATGAGGCGGGCGTCCTCGGTGGCGGCGAAATGCTGGTGGATGGTGAAGGGCGGCACATAAATGAAATCGCCGCGCTTCCAGTCGAAGTGCTTGGGCTCCGGCGCCCAGTCCCAGGCGAAGGCGTCGACGCAGTCGAACTTCAGGTCCCAGTGCAGGTCGTAGCCTGAGCCCTCGACCACGAAGATGACCTCTTCCCACATGTGCCGGTGCTTGCCGGAGCGCTCGCCCGGCTTGAGGAACTGCATATAGGCCTCGACGCAGCATTCCTTGGTATCGAGCTTGCCGTGCACCAGATGCTTGATCAGCCCATCGGGCCGCGCTCGAACGGCATGTCCTCGGGCGAGCACGACGTTCAGGCGCGTCTCATAATTGCGGCGGAATTCCTGCGAGGCGGCGACGTCATCGGCGCGAAAGCTGCAGGTCTTGTCGCCGAGCTGTACGAAATCGCGCTCATTCAAAACTTTGCTCATGTTGGTCTCCGTCTCGACTTGTCTGGTCATTCCGGCACGCCGCGCGGCGGTGGCCCTGGAATCCAGATGCAATCTCCGTGGCTGTTTCTGAATTCCGGGATGCGGTCTTCGGCCGACCCCGGAAAGACCAGGTTAGAGGTCGGTTGGCGGCTTGAAGTCTTCGTGGCCCTTGGGCGGCTCGCTCGGCGGGTAGGACACGATCTTCTGGAACAACAGGTGCATGAACAGGAACAAGGGCTTGGCCTTGAACACCAGCAGGATCGCCCGGTTGTCGGGGTCGTCGTTGAAATGCTGGTGCACGCAGCCGTTCTCGACGATCATCATGTCGCCGGCCTTCCAGTCGATGCGCTTGCCGTCATGCACGTCGTGGCCGCGACCCTTGAGCACGTAGAACACCGCGCTGTTGAGATGGCCGTGCTTCTGCCCATAGGCGCCGGGCGCGTAGACCTCGATATGGGTCTCGATCGACTGGGTGACGGCGGCCGCCTGCGGGCTGACCACGTGCTTGCCGTAGAGCTGCGGCCCGCCTTTCCAGGGCAGGTCGCGCGAGGAATAGACCCGCGGCTGCTCGACCAGCGCCTGTAGAGATTGCTGTAGGTGCCCTCGAGCTGGCGCACGAAGACGCGCTTCTTGGCCCAGCGCTCCCAGATCTGGTTTTCCTCGTCGTGATCGTGGTCGTGCGGCGGGTGGTTGTGACCCTGGGCCGGCGTCCGGTCGTATAGGCCTGTCATGGCTGATCTCCCATTCGTCGATCCTGTCTTTTGGCATTCTTCTTATGCATTGTCTTACGCACTCTTGGGCCGCCCCCGCCGCCGCGGTCATGCCGAAACGGGCCAGCGCCCGACGCAATGTTGCGTCGAAGCCGCCCGCAACTTCACAACGACGCCCATTTCGGAAAACCGAATTGATCTCATCTTGACCATACCCCTATGATCAAATCAATCCCGTGGGCGCCGCGCCGGACCGTGTTGCGCGCTATGAAAATCGGGCGCCCGGAGACGCTGCAATGCCGCCTGCCGACGACGATGCCAAGGACAAGAAAGCCCATCGCCTCACCGATCATTATTTCGGCGAATATCTCAGCCACGTCCATGACGGCGCCGCCGACCACGACCATGACGAATTCGAGCCGGAGGGGCCGCTCGAGGACAATCCGCTGTGGCAGCAGGATCATGTCACACTCACCAGCGTGGGCATGGATGTCGGCTCGGCGGGAACCCAGGTGGTATTCTCCCGGCTCAATCTGCGCCGGTTGAGCGAGGCCAATTCCAGCCGCTATGTGGTGGTCTCGCGTGATACATTGTTCCAGTCGCCGGTGGCGCTGACGCCTTACCAGAGCGACGAACGCATCGACGACCGCGCGCTCGGCGCCATCATCGATGAGGCCTATGCGGCGGCGGGCCTTAACCCGCGCGACATCGATACCGGCGTCGTCATCCTCACCGGCGAGGCGCTGCGGCGCGAGAACGCGCAAGGCATCGTCGGCGTGCTGGCGCGCGAGGGCGGCGACCTGGTCTGCGCCACCGCCGGCCACCACATGGAGGCGATGCTGGCGGCCTATGGGTCGGGCGCCGCGCGCGCCTCGCATGGCAATGGCCAGCGCATCCTCAATATCGACATCGGCGGCGGCACCACCAAGCTGGCGCTGGTCGAGGACGGCCGCGTCACTGCCACCGCGGCGCTGCATGTCGGCGGCCGCCTGCAGGTGGTGGACGACGGCGGGCGCATCGTGCGCCTCGATCCGGCCGGGCAATATCACGCCGCCGAAGCGGGCTTTGCCTGGCAGCGCGGCGACGAGGTCGCCGCCGAGGCCCTGGACGCGGTCGCCGAGGCCATGGCCGACGCGCTGGTCGACGCCATCACGCAGGCGCCGCTCTCGGAGAAATCCTTGCAGCTCTATCTCACCGACCCGCTCGGCGCGCTCGGCCCGATCGACGGCATGATGTTTTCCGGCGGCGTCGGCGAATTCGTCTACCGGCGCGAGCCGCGCGATTTCGGCGACATGGGCCGCCGGCTCGGCCACGCCATCCGCCGGCGCATCGATGCCGGCGCCCTACCCTGGCCGCTGCTGCCGGCCGGCGAATGCATCCGCGCCACCGCGCTCGGCGCCTCGGCCTACAGCGTGCAGCTCAGCGGCAATACCAGCTACATTTCCAATCCGGGCCGGCTGTTGCCGCGGCGCAACCTGCAGGTGATCCAGCCGCCCTTCGACTGCGGCGAGGTCATCGACCCGCAGGCGCTGGCCGACGCCATCCGCCGGCATCTGACCGCCTTCGACCTGTCCGCGCTCGACCGCGAACTGGCGCTGGCCTTGCGCTGGCGCGGGCCGCCGTCCTATGAGCGCATCGCCGCCTTCGCGCAGGGCATCGCGCTCGGCCTCGACAAACTGATCGAAGCCGGAAAGCCGCTGTTCATCATGCTCGACGGCGACGTGGCGCAGACGCTCGGGCGCATGCTGCACCAGGAGGTGGGCGTCAAAAGCGACATCCTGGCGATCGACGGCGTCACGCTGTGGGATTTCGACTATATCGACCTCGGCCGCATCCGGCTGCCGTCGATGACCGTGCCGGTGACCATCAAATCGCTGGTGTTCAGCGAGGACCCGCGCCACCCGCATCTGCACCAGCATCCGCACCATCACCACGACCACCACCACCACCATCATGGGGATGATCACCACCACGACCATCACCACGATGAAGGCCATACCGGGTAATCGCGATCCGAGGGAGTTACGCAGTGAACAAGACCGCCGTCGTTTCAGAAGAACTGGCCAAGAAATTCGCCACCGAGAAGGAGACGCCCTATACGCGCTGGGTGCGCGACGAGGGCCTCGACATCATCAGCGCGCATTACGTGCCCGACCTGCACACGGTCGAGCTCAAACCCTGGGCGCGGCGCGGGGCGAAGGGCGTGTTCGTCAACCACGAGGCCTCGCGCACCAGTAACGACTGCTATGTCTGCGAGATCGCGCCGACGCAAAGTCTGGCGCCGCAGCGGCAATTGTTCGAGGAGATGATCCTGGTGCTCGACGGCTACGGCTCGACCACGGTGTGGAACGACGCCGGCGAGCGCGTCACCTTCGAATGGAAGGCGGGCGCGCTGTTCGCCATCCCGCTCAACACCTGGCACGTGCATTTCAACGGCTCCGGCAAGGAGCCGGTGCGCTATGTGGCGGTGACCAATGCGCCGCTGGTGATCAACGCCTTCGGCGAGGTCGATTTCGTCTTCAACACGGCCTACGACTTCAAGACCCGCTTCTCCGGCGAGCCGGATTATTTCAGCGCCAAGGGCGAGCAGAAGGGCCTCTTGCTCGACACCAATTTCGTGCCCGACGCGGTCAACCTGCCGCTGATCGCCGCCAAGGAGCGCGGCGCCGGCGGCGGCCATATCCGCTTCAACATGGCCAAGGGCTCGATGAACAGCCACATCTCGCAGTTCCCCATCGGCACCTACAAGAAGGCGCATGCGCACGGGCCGGGCGCCCATGTCATCATCCTCACCGGCGAGGGCTATTCGCTGATGTGGCCGGAAGGCGAGGAGCCGCGCCGCTACGAATGGCGGCCCGGCGCCATGGTGGTGCCGCCGAACATGTGGTTCCACCAGCATTTCAACACCGGCACCACGCCGGCGCGCTATCTCGCCTTCAAGCACGAGGGCGTCGCCATCCGCAATTCGCAAGGCGTGCCGAAGGCCTGGATCAGCCGGCGCATCGGCGGCGACCAGATCGACTATGCCGACGAGCAGCCAATGGTGCGGCAATTGTTCGCCGAGGCGCTGGCCCAGCACGGGCTGCAATCGAACATGCAGCGCAATTACGAGGCGGAGGCGGTGGATCTGCCGGCAAAGGCGAGTTAGACGGTGGCCGCATAAATCAAGATGGATGCGGCGGGCGCTTGACGTCCGCTTCATCCCTCAACAAAGACATTCAACCGCGTGTTAAGGATATCCGCTGTGGGCCATAACCTGGCCAAACACAATTATCTGCGGCATGTCCGCTGTGCCCCCCAAAGCAGCGGAACTCTGTCGTCCTGCCAAGTCGCATAGAGGCCGGAATAGAAGATCGTGTAGCGTGCCTTATTGCTTGGCCTTGGGTAAACCGTCGAATACCGGCGCCGGCAGTACCGTGAACACGAAAATCGACGGCTTCTCGTTGGGCCCGAAAGGCCCCGCCACGGTGTTTTTTACGGCAGGAATGCTTTTCAGAAAGGCGGCGATCGCATAGGCATCCGACTTGTTCAAAACCTTCAAGCTTTCATAGGGCATGATCGGTGCCAGCATGCGCCCATCGGGGCGCTTGCCGGTGGTTATTGCCGTCACGATGTCATCTTCCGACCACTTGCCGATGCCGGTTCCCGTGTCGGGTGTGATGTTGGCGCCGGCAAAAATCCCAAGCCCCGGGAGATTGAAACCGACATCGGAGCCGCCGAGATAGCGGGACATGTCGGGCTTACCGAGGAACGACCCCGGCGTATGACAATCGGAGCATCCGGCAATAGCGACCAGATATTTTCCGCGCTCTGTCTGCGGCGAGGCAATGGAGGATGACGTTTCCGCCAAGAGCGCGACCGCGATGAACGAGGTGGCAGCAACGAGTTTGAGAAAATTCGTCATCGTCGTTCCCCTGAATATCCGGCGTTGTCGTGTGTTCACGAAGCTTTCTTGAACCCGTCGCAAAGCAAGCCTTCGATTTCCTCGGCAGCGTTTGCCGCACCATCGATCCCGACGAGATGAGCGGACAGCCGTTTTGCGTTTTCGCGGCAGGCTTCTGTCGCTAGAACATGTCGAACGGCGTCGCGCGTCATTTCAGCCGAAGCGTCCGCGGGCAGCTTGCGCCCGACGCCCCACGCTTCGGCCGCGTCGGCATTGACCGGCTGATCGCCGCCCGAGCCAGGAATAACAACCATGGGCACGCCATTCTTAAGCGCGCGCATAAATGTGCCGTGACCGCCATGCGTGAGGACGAGGCTCGCCCGACGCATCAGATCATCGTGATCCGCGGTCGCAAACACCGCGACGTTACCGCTGGGCTGCAGCGCGTTGGGATCGATGCTGTCGCCCACGGTGACGACGCCGCGCACCGGAAGATCGGAAAGGGCGTCGACCGTCTTCTGGAATTTTTCGATCGAGCCCTGTTCCGGCATGGTGCTGAAGCTCACCAGGACCAGCGGGACCGAGGCGTCATCATCCCAGGGCAGTTGAACGCTCACGCCATGGCGCTCGCGCTCCAACACCGGGCCGACATGGCGGAGCTTGTGCGCCTGACCCAGCACGCCGGGTGCCTCGTCCAGTGCCCGGGGGGTGGTCGCAATCATTTTGGCGTGCACCATCCAAAGGCTTTCCAGATCCGGCGGAATAGGTTCGAAACCCGCCTCGGTGCGCAGGCCGACCAGCATGGCAAAAAACTTCCGCCACATGTCGAGGGCCCGCCACACCGCCGTATGACAGACCGTCATCGAGGGCCGGCCGAAGCTGGCCGCCGCGAGATGCGCAACGGGAAACATATGATCCACGACAACGACGTCGGGATTTTCCGCGGGCAGCAGGTCGCCGAGTTCTTCGGCGACGGCAGGCGACGTCAAAAAGCTTGCGGCGCGGGGAAGCCATTTATTCGCGGGATAACGATCGGCTTGCTCGTAGGCGCGCGTCACCTCAATGGAGCGAAAGCCCGCTCTTTCGACGCGAGGCACCATTTCCGGGCGGCCGGCGAAGGAAACGCGATGTCCCCGCTCCGTCAATACGCGCGCTATGCCCAGGCTCGGAGGCAGATTGCCGCCACCGGACCAGTTCAGCCATAGGATATCAGCCATTCTTGTGCTCCCCGATAAGCCCGGTGACCATGCGTTTGGTCACTGCTTGCGCCGCCCGCCGTGACAGCCCGAAATCGCGGCGCAACAGTTTCCAGGAATAGACGTCGAACGCGACGACCAAGGCGTCCTCCAACTCCTTGCGCGCGGTGCCTTCCAGCCGTTTGAATGAGGGGGCGAAGGCTTCCCTGACCCAAGCACGCAAGTGCTGACGGCCGATGTTGAGATGCGTCCGGATCGCGGGAAGGCGCGGCTCATCCGCCAGCCAGCGAATGACCGTGTCCCCGGTCTTTTCGTAGAAATCGTAGGTGCCGCGGATCAGCGCATCGAGATCGCCGGGAATAATCGGAGCCTGACCTAACTCGCCGAGCGAGTGGAGGGCCTGCGCAAACAGCTCTTCTTTGCTGCCGAATGCCCGGAGAACGGTCCGCGTCGTGGTGCCGGCGCCCTCCGCGATAGCGTCAATCGTCATCTCCTCGAAAGAATGAGCGACGAGGAGGTTGCGGGTGCTTGTCAATATGCGTTCGCGAGTTGCGGCGGCGGAGTCCGCGCGCGCCCGCATCACGTAAGGACGTGCCACGGATGCTTTCATGTCTCCATGAGTGACATGAATATGATTTGGTGTCAAGCACTATGACATTAAAATAGGCTGATGGTCCGCAGCCTCGAGATGAAAGGCATCGAGTGCGGTTTCGGCCTCATCATCGACGGTTCGTTATCGCTTGCTGAACTTAACGTCTGAAGGACCCGGGGCTGAGCAGACATGCTCGCCTTTTCCGCTGTTGCCCGACGGTCATCGCCCTTGGCACGATCGTCGACGGCCGGTCCGCTCTGGGTCCGTTCGCTGAAGTCAATTCGCAAGAGCCTCAGCTGCAGAAGGGTCATAAACGGAAATTCACGGAAGTCCACGCACTTGGCTGCACTGCCCCCGAAAGCGGAAGGGGTGAGGTGAGCTTCTTTCGCTGTCACCCCCACCCGACCGCCGTCGCTTCGCGACGACAGTCGACCTCCCCCCTCCAGGGGGAGGTGAAGAAAGATAGTTACGCCCTCAGCGCCGCCAGCATGTCGGCGATGTAGTCCTCGGCGCTGGCGATCACCAGCATCAGCGCCCAGGGCCGCAACTGGGCGAGACTCTTCGCCAGCGCTTCGTCCGATACCGACGCACCGCCCAGCACCAGCACCGTGGTCATCACCCGCTTGGCGCTGCAGGCCTCGCCGATCAGCGACGCGGCCGCGGCGTCCGCGCCGGCGGTGGCCACCATCACCACCAGATCGGCGGCATCGATCTCGTCGACCAGGTCCTTGGTGCGCCCGGCAAGGTCGCTGAGCCAGCCCTGCATGGAAAAGCGTTCGCCCTGGCGCGTCGCCGCGGCAAAGGCGGAGGCGGTGAAGAAGCTCGCATTGTTCCAGGACGATCGCGACAGCCGCTTGACCACGTCCTCGCTGGCGGCATCGAGCGCGATGACCTTGACCGCGCGCGACTTCGAATTCGGCGCGTCGATGCGGAAGCGCGCCTCGGCGGCGCTGGCCGCGCGCGCGGATTCACTGAGCATGGCAATATTCCGCGCTAACCGTTCGTCCCCGCGAACGCGACGACCCAGGAAGTAGCCCGGATGAGCGAAGCGACATCCGGGACGCCCTCCCCGGGTTTCGCTTTGGCTCCCCCCGGGCTACGGCTGCACACACGCGCGGAGCATCACACCGAGGCATGCGCGGTGCCGGCCTGCACCACCAGGTGCTCCTTGGCGGC
The DNA here is from genome assembly GCA_963782145.1 of uncultured Pseudomonadota bacterium. Taxonomy (GTDB): domain Bacteria; phylum Pseudomonadota; class Alphaproteobacteria; order Rhizobiales; family Xanthobacteraceae; genus Pseudolabrys. Next base: position 23,280 of record CAWAIV010000018.1, on the reverse strand, counting down.
GTCCTTGAACGGCTCGTCCGGCGGCAGGATGACGGCGGCCGAGCGCACCTGCTGATGCGCCGTGTCGACGCCCGGCGGCACCACGTCCTTGTCCATCAGCGCCTTCGTCGCGCGCAGCAAGCGGTGGCGCGCCATGATGATGCCGTTGTCGGTGGAGACCAGGTTCTCCTTGCTGCGGTCGACGACCGGGCCCATGCTCTCCTGCAGCGAGGCATCCTGCATGGCGATGCCCTCGACGCCGCGAATAGGTCTTGCCGGCCCTCTGCCCGGCGCGGTCGATCAGATAATCGTTGTCCTTGTTGGCGAGCGGGCGGAACGTGCCGGGCACGTATTTGACGTGGATGCCCTTGCCGTCCTCCATGGCCTGCCGCTCTTCCTTGGTGAGCGCGCGGTCCGGCCGGTAGTCGAAGCTCCAGGCCCAGCAGTTCTCGTCGTCGATCGGGATCCAGAAATGGCCGTGCACCGGATGGTTGCCGCGCGGCGGGATCATGGTGAAGGACGGCATCACCCATTGCGTGATGCGCCAGTAGTATTTGCCCTCCTCGGCATTGCGGCGGGCGCCGATATAGAGGCCGCCGGGGCTTTCCACCACCTCGAACACCGGGCGCGAGTCGCGCAGGTTGTACTGGTTGCCGCGGGCGCCGCGGAACAGCGGGTCGGAGCCCAAGTCGCCGCGGTGCAGGAAGGAAACGTGGCTGGAATTGATGCCGCCTTCCATGGCCTGCAGCCAGTTCGACTCCTGGATGCGCTTGGACATGAAGCTCTGCTCGGGCGGCATCAGCGCGAATTCCCACTGCGGCAACGGCGGCTGGCTCGAAGGCGGACCCATATAGGTCCACAGCACGCCGCCGAGTTCGATCAGCGGATAGGATTTGAGCTTGACCCGCTTGCAGAAGCCGCTTTCCACCGGCTCGGAGGGAACTTCCACGCACTGGCCGGTGTGGTCGTATTTCCAGCCGTGATAGGGGCAGCGCAAGCCGCTCTCCTCGTTGCGGCCGAACCACAGCGAGACGCCGCGATGGGCGCAGAATTCGTCGATCAGGCCGAGGCGGCCCTGGCTGTCGCGGAACGCCACCATGCGCTCGGACAGCAATTTCACACGCACCGGCGGGCAATCGTTCTCCGGCAGCTCCGAGGAGAGCAGCGCCGGGATCCAATAGCTGCGGAACAAGCGGCCGCCGGGCGTGCCCGGGCCGGTCTGCGTCAATAGATCGTTTTGTTCCTTGCGAAGCATCGAGGTCTCCCTGCGCCAGCGCCCGTCTTGACCTTGATGGGGGCTTATGTTTTTCCTGCGGGCGGCGGCCTGCGCACGCCAACATCTTCGATCTCGAAATTATCACCCCCCGCAAACCACGGTCAATGCAGCAATGTCATCCACGTCCACGCGCGTCGAGCTATGCCGGGTTGCCGATGTCGAGGTCGGCAGCGCCATCAAGGTGGAAACCGGCGAGCTGGTGCTGGCGGTCTACAATGTCGAGGGCGAGATTTTCGTCACCGACGACAATTGCACGCATGGGCCGGGCTCGCTGTCGGACGGCATCCTCGAGGACGACATCATCGAGTGCAATTTCCACGGCGGCCAGTTCAACGTCCGCACCGGCGAGGTGGTGCTGCCGCCCTGCATGGAACCGGTGAAGACCTATAAGGTGACGGTCGAGGACGGCGTCGTCTTCATCGACGTGTAAGGGCGCATCGTCAGAACAATAGTTGCGCGATCAGCCCGTCCGGCAGCGGCACGCCGATCATCTGCCCGAACAGACCCCAGGTCAGAACGGTCATGGCGACCGCCGAGACGAGGCCCAGCAGCCAGCGCCCGCGCACGCCGAAATAGCAAAGAAAGAACAGGAAGACGGCGGCGTTCGCGCCGACGAGGAAAATGCCGGCCAGCAAGCCGCCCGCCCACAGCACGGCGGCGATTTCGCTGCGCGCAAGTTCCGCCTCCTCATCGCCACTGCCATGGGTCAGCGGCCGCAGCCTCGAAATCACATTTCCGCTGAAATGCAACAGGCCGAGCGCCAGCGCGACAAGCCCAATGGTGAGCGGGACCAGGCGCCCGCCCGGCGGATAGCCGGCGGCGATCGCACAATAGCCGCCGGCAAAGGCGAGCCAGGCGAAGTCGATGAGCAGTTCGACGCGGCGGCTGTTCATGATCGTCGCTTCCCCTAGACCGCGCGCGCGGCGCGCCGCGCCTTGAGCCATGTGCGCGCCGGTGCGACGGCCGGCCAGGCAATCAGCAGGACCACCATGAGCACGAGCACATCGGTCATCGGCCGAGTCAGCGCGTCGGCGCCTTGCAGATTGATGGTGAGATAGAGGTTTTTCTCGATGACCGGGCCGAGGACGAAGCCGATCATCGTCGCCGCCGGCGAATAGTGGAAACGCCGCAAGACGAAGCCGATGACGCCGAAAACCAGCACCACAACCGCCGCGGCAAAGCCGGCATCGCTCGCCGCCGAGCCCAGATAGCAGAGCGCGACGACGAACGGCACGATGACATAGGGCGGCGTGCGCAAAGCGCGCGCCAGGAACGGCGCCATCGCCAATCCGAGCACGCTGCCGAGCAGGCTGGCGATGCCGATGGTGAAGGCGCCGGCGAAGATCTCGTTGAGATGCTCGGTGAGCATGCTCGGGCCCGGCGAAACGCCGAGAATGGTCAGGCCGCTCAAGACCACCGCCATGCCGGCGCCGCCGGGAACGCCGAAGGCCACGGTCGGGATCAGGCCGCCGGATTCCTTGGCCATGACGGTGGCTTCCGGCGCGATGATGCCTTCCGGAATGCCGGTGCCGAACAAGTGGCCGCGCTTCGACGTGCGCTTGGCGACACCGTAGGAAATGAACGTCGCCGCGGTGCCGCCGACGCCCGGGATGGCGCCGAGCAGCGTGCCCAGCACGCCGGATTGCAGCACCAGCTTCCAATGCTGCAGCACATCGCGTACGCCGTCGATCACGCGGGCCCCGGGCGGCAGCTTGGAAAACAGCGACGTCGCTTCGACATTGCCCATGACCGCGGGCGTGCCGTAGAGGATGAACATTTCCGACATGGCGAAAAGGCCGAGCGCCACCGAGCCGATGCCGAAGCCATTGTAAAGCGCCAGATAATCGAAACTGAAGCGCTGGATGCCGGTGATCGGATCGTAGCCGACATAGGACGCCATCAGGCCGAGCAGGCCCGACAGCATGCCCTTGGTCACCGAGCCGGCGCGCAACTGGCCGATCAGCGTGATGGCAAGGATTGCCAGCACCAGGAAGTCGGATGGCTGGAAGAATTCGATCAGCGGCACCATCGCCGGGATCACCACCAGCAGCAGCACGAAGCCGACCCAACCGCCGAGCGTGGTCGCGGTCGCCGAAATGCCGAGCGCGCGCGCCGGCATGCCGAGCCGGGTCATCTGGTAGCCGTCGAAGGTGGTGGCCGCCGCCTCCGGCGTTCCCGGCGTGTTGAGCAGGATCGACGGGATCGAGCCGCTGAAATAGACGCCGCCCTCGGCGGCCAGCATCAGGATGAGGCCGGATTTGACCGACATGCCGTAGAGGAACGGCAGGATCATCGACAGCAGCACGACGCCGCCGAGGCCGGGCGTGGCGCCGACCACGATGCCGGCGAGCGTGCCCACCAGGATCATCAGGATGGAGTCGAACGAGAGCAGCAGGGAGCCGCCCGACAGCATTGCGTCAATCATGCGTAATCAACCGCGTTCAACGTCTGCCGCATCTGACATGCTGCCGAATGCTGGATGGAAGCGCGGGCGATTGTCCCTGTCAACGCCCGCGCCGACCTCTCGTTGGCGCGACCGCTCCGGCGCCGGGGCGGCGCCGGAGGAGCCCGGTTGTGCTCAGCTCGTCTTGAGGAACGGCTTCAGCAAGTCGAGATGCTTGAAGGCGTTCGCGGTCGACTGCTCCAGCTTGGCCGGGCCCTCGTAACCGACATAGAGGCCGGCCTTTGCCACCTTGCCGAGGAATTCCTTGTTCTGGAACGTCTTGGCGAATGCGGCGCGCAGCATGGCGACGCGGTCGGCGGGCACGCCGGGCGGCGCGAAGAAGGCGTGCCCCATGTCCATGACGCTGGACATGATCTTGAGCACCTCGATGGTCTCGGCCGGCAGCTTGTGCTTCTCGGCGGCCTGCACCACGGTCGGGGTTCCCGGCAGCTTGGCGAAGGGCTCCGAGGCGGTCAGCACCATCACCCTGGCCTTGGCGCCGAGCTGGGCGATGTCGGAAGCGGACACCGAGATGGTGTCACCGCCGCCGGCGATGAAGGTCGCCTTTTCCGCGTGGCTGCCCTTGAAGGCGGCGACCATCAGGAAGGGGACCTTGAAGGCGTTCATGGCGACGACCGCGGAATTGAAATCGGAGCTGCCGCGTCCGGTCGCCAGGCACTTGAGCACGGTCTTGCTGCCCTTGAGCGCGATGATGTCGTCGAAGCTCTTGTAGGGCGAGTTCGGGTGCACCGCGATGATATGCGGGTCGTCATCGGGGCGCGCCAGCCAGTTGAATTTGGCGGTCTGGAAATGAACGCCGGGCGCCTTGGCCATCTCGGCGAACACGTCGCCGGCGGCATTGGTGTCGCCGATGGTGAGCCCGTCCGGCTTGGCGCTAAAGACCGTGTTGGTGCCGACCAGGCCGCCGCCGCCGGGACGGTTCTCCACCTTGACCTCGCCGGCGCCCAGATATTGCTTGAGATAGGGCGCCACCAGCCGCGCCCAGGTGTCATAGCCGCCGCCCGGCCCATAGGGCACGATGACGGTGAGGGTCTTGCCCTGGTAGGGGTTGTCGGCTGCCGCGGCGGGCAGCGCCGCCAGCATAAGAAGCGAAACGATGGCCGCCAGCCATCGCAGCGTGTGGCGTATCGCCATTTTCCTTGTCCTCCCTCGTCGCCCCCGCGGTGCGCAAGCGCGCCTCCGCGCTTGACGGCTCAAGACCAGGCTGACCCGAATGACGGGCGCGCTTGGTTCAAGTCTTGGACGCAAGGATCGCCCAATCCGCAGTCTTTGCAAAGGGCTTGAATGAATAGAACCGACGATCGGAGCGACGACGTGGCGCGCGGGTGTCAGGCGGGCGCGACGGGAGTGTGATCGGCTACGGCTTGACCGGCGATGAATGGTACAGGTGGGTGGACTCGAACCACCGACCTCTGGTTCCACAGACCAGCGCTCTAACCAACTGAGCTACACCTGCACGGGGCCACGTCCCTGGGACGTTGCGGGGCGAACCTAGGTTCGAGGCGCGGCTTTGGCAAGCGCCCATGCCCGCCGCCGGTCGAGGGTGGCGAGCGCCGGGAAGCGCCGCAGCACCGGCAAATAAAAGCCCAGGCCAACCGGACCTGGGCGAAAAGTCGGAAGCTCAAGGCCGCGCGGCGTTGACGCCGCGTCGGCAGCGTAGACGGTGTCAGGCGGCTTTCTTGAAGGCGCTGGTGAGGCCTTCCTTCAGCGGCTCGGTGGTCTCGGTGGCCACTTTCTGCGCGTGCTCGCCGAGCTCCTTGGCCTGCGCGGTCAGAGCTTCGAACTGCTTGCGCATGAAGCTCGAGGACAGCTCGACCATCTCGGCATAGGACTTGGCGGTGACCAGTTCGGTCATCAGATCGAAGGTGGCGTCGGTATTGGCGCGTGCATTCTCGATCAGCTTGAGGCTGTAGCCGGAGCAGCCCTTGGAGGCTGTGGCATAGGTGCCCTCGAGCATTTCGGTCGCCTCTTCGGCGGCGGCCTTCATCTTCTCGTATTGCTCCTTGGCCTGGGCGATGCCCTTTTCGGCCATTTCCCGGAACGCGGGCGGGACTTCCATCTTCGGCATTTCGAACTTGGACATATCGAATTTCGGCATCTCGAACACCGAGGCGGACATGAAGGACTTCGGCATCATGCTGGGTGTGTCTTCGGACATAGCGGTAATCCCTGGATCGGAGGGCGGCCTCCCGGCAAGCACTGCGAACCGCCGCCCTCGACAACCGGTCCGCGTCTCGTCACCGGCCCGGGGTGGAAAATACTCCTTCCCGAGCCTTGTCGAGCAACCGTATACCATGTTGTTTGATGCATTGCAATAAAAATATTGCACTGCACAAATTACCACAATACCGCGCTCCGCCGGCCAAGGGCCACGGAAATTCGGTATGGCATCTGCGCCACGGGCCACGGTTTATCGCCGCCGGCCCCCCGCCGGGCTCGGCTCAGTGCTGTTCGCCCAATTTGGCCGCCTTCTGGCCGAGTTCCTTGGCCTGCTCGCTCAGGGCCGCGATCTGGCTGCGGGCATATTCGGCGTGCAGCGCCGCCACCTCCTGCGGGTCCTTGGCGCGCACCAGCTTTCCGGCGAATTCGAAGGCCGAGGCGACATTGCGCTCGGCAAAACGCATGGCGAGCTCGCCGGTTTCCTTAGCGCCGGTGTGCATGCTGGTGAATTGGGTGCCGGCGGTGAGCGCCGCGTGCTGGGTGGCCGCAAGCAGGCTTTCAAAGGCCTGTTTGGCCTGTTCAACGCCCTTTTCCGCCATCGCCCGCATTTCCGCCGGGATTTCGAATGCCGATCGGGTGCCGTCTTCCGCCATGATGTCCTCCGTGTGATTGCCGGTTGCTGCCGCGCCACGTCTCATGCCGCTTGTCATGCCGTTTGCGTCGTCCAGCCGACGTTAACCCCTATCTAGGGCGATAGCATGGGAGCGCCAGATGGAACTTGGCGCGATTAACGCTAACAAGACTGCTATGGGAATTGCCTCCCTGGCGTCGTGGACGCCGCCGGTGCCGGGCCGTATTAATAATTCATTAGCTCTAATCCATGCGAGCGACGCGGGTATGACGGGGACCGAGAACCAGATCGCCTGGCTCAGCGACGCGCGGCTCGCGCCGCATGCCATGAGCCCGCAGCCGGTCTGGCTATGGAGCGCGGATGCCAGCCGCATGCTGTGGGCGAACCCGACTGGCGCCGCGATCTTCGAGGCGACCTCACCGGCGGCGGTCGCGGCCTTGCGCTTCGATGCCAAGCATCCGGCCGCCGTGCAGGTAGCGCGGCTCGCCGGCACGCTGCCGCACGGGAGCGCGGCGCGGCTCGAACGGCTGCGCGGTTTCGGCGCCAGCCTCGGCGGCACGCTGATCTGCCTGTGCTCGCGCCTCACGTTCGCCAACAACGGCACCGGCATCCTGGTGGTGTCGACCGAACGCGCCGGCCACGAGTTGGTGGCGGCGGAGCGCGCGCGCCGCATCCTGCGCGATCTCGATTTGCCGGCGGCGCTATTCACCGCCGACGGTGAATGGGTCGAGGGCAAGCCGGACGTGCAAGCGCGGCTCGCCGACAAGCGCGACCTGATCGCGCTCGGCGCCGAAAAGCTGGCGCGCGAAGCAACGCTCAATGGCCGCGCCGAGGGCGAGATCGCGGCGGGTCGCGTCACGCTGCTCAAGCTCGGCGCCGACGCGAAATTCTTCCTGCTCATGATGTTCACTGCAGCCGCGGCGGCCGCGGCGCCCGACGCGCGCGCCGCGGAGGCGCCGCTGGTCGCGGCTGCGCCGGCCATCGTGCCCACGCAAGCGAACCGGTCGCCCTTGCGCTTTGTCTGGCAGATGGATGCCACCGGCCGCTTCATCCATGTCGCCGAGACCTTCTCCCGGCTGCTCGGGCCGAAGACCGCCGCGCTGCTCAATTGGCCCTGGAACAATATCGCCGCCGCGCTCAAGCTCGATGCGGGAAGCGAGGTCGCCGAAGCGCTCGCGGCGCAGAACACCTGGAGCGGCATCGTGGTGCGTTGGCCGGTCGATGAAGGCGGCGAACGCCTCGCCGTCGAAATGTCCGGCCTGCCGGTGTTCGACCGCGACCGTGGCTTCGCCGGCTTCCGCGGCTTCGGCATCTGCCGCGACATGGAGCAGGTGGCGGCGATCGAGCAGCGCCGCGCGCAACCACAGCCGCCGCCACTGCCCGACATGCCGGCCAAGGTGCTGCCGTTCCGCATGCCGGTGGCCGAAACGCCGGCCCCGCCGGCGCCCGCTGTCGAAGAGCCAGCGCCGCCGCGCAGCAGCGAACCGGCGCCCGCGCTCAGCCCCGGCGAGCACTCCGCCTTCCAGGAGCTCGCGCGCGAATTGAACGAACGGCTGAAGAAAGGGCCGAGCCCCAACGGCAATAACGACGACGCCGGCGAGCCGGCACTGGTGCCGCCGCCGCGACCGCAGCTGGTGCCGGTGCGCGCCGCCAGCAACGGCGATGCCGCGCGCGCGACGCAGGAGGCGCGGCCGATCCTCGACCGGCTGCCGGTCGGCATCCTGGTCTATCGTCTCAACAACCTGCTCTACGCCAACCGCGCCTTCCTCGACTGGACCGGCCATCCGACGCTGGAGGACCTGCGCGAAGCCGGCGGGCTCGACAGCCTGTTCATCGAGACCAAGGACGCGGCCGCCAAGGGCGCGCGCACCGGCGGCACGATCGCTCACCGTCTCGACCGTCAATGGCGACCGGAAGCCGCTCACCGGCCGGCTGTTCAGCGCGGCCTGGAACGAGGAGAACGCGCTGGTGCTGATGACCGGCGCGCTGGAGGCCGCCGCCGCGCCCGAGACGCGCGCCAACGAGGCCGCGCTCAGCCGGGTCGAGCGCGAGAACCAGGAGCTCAAGGCGATCCTCGACACCGCCACCGACGGCGTGCTGGTGCTCGACCGCGCCGGCCGCGTGCTCTCGACCAATCGCAGCGCGCAAGCGCTGTTCGGCTACGAGGCGGCCGATCTCATCGAGCTCTCGCTCGGCGATCTGCTGGCGCCGGAGAGTCGGCGCCCGGTGCTCGAACATCTCGACCGGCTGGCGCGCAATGGCGGCCCGGAAAGTTTCGACGCCGGCCGCGAGGCCATCGGCCGCGTGCGCCAGGGCGGGCTGGTGCCGCTCTACATCACCATGGGGCGCATCGAGGACGGCGACAAACTGTGCGCGGTGCTGCGCGACATCACCACCTGGAAGCGCAGCGAGGAGGAGCTGATCAATGCCCGCCGCGAGGCCGAGAAGGCCTCCACGGCCAAATCGGAATTCCTCGCCAAGATCAGCCACGAGATCCGCACGCCGCTCAACGCCATCATCGGCTTCTCCGAGGTGATGGTGCAGGAGCGCTTCGGCCCCATCGGCAACGAGCGCTATGCGCAGTATCTCAAGGACATCAATGCCTCCGGCGGCCATCTGGTTTCGCTGATCAACGACCTGCTCGATCTCTCCAAAATCGAGGCCGGCAAGCTCGATCTCACTTTCGTCAGCGTCAATCTCAACGACCTGGTGCAGCAATGCGTCGCCATCCTGCAGCATGAGGCCAATCGCGAGCGCGTCATCATTCGCACCTCGCTGCCGCCGCGGCTGCCGCCGATCGTGGCCGACGTGCGCTCGGTGCGCCAGATCGTGCTCAATCTCTTGTCCAACTCGATCAAGTTCACCGGCCCCGGCGGCCAGGTGATCGTCTCCACCGCCTTGACCGACGACCAGGAAGTGGCGTTGCGCGTGCGCGATACCGGCGCCGGCATGAGCGAGAAGGAATTGGAGACCGCTCTCGAGCCGTTCCGCCAGATCGCCACCGCGACGCGCCGCGGCGCCAGCGGCACCGGGCTCGGGCTGCCCATCACCAAGGCGCTGGCGGAGGCCAATCACGCTCATTTCCGCATCAGCAGCCGCCGCGACGAGGGCACCCTGGTGGAAGTGGCCTTCCCGGCAACGCGGGTGCTGGCGCAATAGATATTCGGCGTTGCCGTTGTGCGACGATACATGCGCGCCGGGTTGAAATGACGCGGTTTTCCGCGGCCATGAAAGGGTCACAGAGGCCACGCATGGTTGGCGACACTGGCGCCGATGGTATAAATAGCCCGCCGGCAAGCCCGACAGTGAACCAACCGGAAACCACCCTTTGACGGCCGCTACTGGCTTCAAACGCCTGGGAGTTGCGCTGCTGGTCGCGGTCGCGATCGCCGGCGGCCTGTTTGTCGCGGCGCAAACGCTGGTCTCCGCCGACGCCGTCCGCCGCCAGGTGCTGAGCGAGATCCGCGCGGTGACCGGGCTCGAGCCGAGCTTGCGCGGGCCGGCGACGGTGTCGCTGTTTCCCTTCGGCAGCGTCAGCTTCGCAGACGTGACGCTCGGCGACGCCAAAAAGCCCGCGCTAACCGCCGAGCGGCTGACCGCGCATTTGCGCTTCTTCCCGCTGCTGGTCGGCCAGGTCGAGATCGCCGATGTGTCGCTGGAGAACCCGACCATCGCCATCGACTTGGAGGCGAACGGCAGCAGCAATTGGTCGGCCTTGATCGCGGCGCTGGCGCGCAGCCAGAAGCCCGACGCGCAGCGCGCTTCGGCCTTCTCCGAGATGCGCATCACCAACGGCACCGTGGTGCTGCGCGATGCCAGGGCCAAGATCACCGAGATGCTGGACGACGTGCAGGTCTCGCTGGCCTGGCCGTCGATCTCCAAGAGCTTCGGCGCCACCGGCCGCTTCATCTGGCATCACGAGCCGGTCGACGCCAACCTGACGCTCGGCGACTTCGCCGCCGCGCTCGCCGGCAACAGCAGCGGGATCAAGCTGCGCCTGGTCAGCGCGCCGCTGAAAGGCGCCTTCGAGGGCACGCTCAGCGTCAAGCCGACGCTCAAGATCGAGGGCACGCTGGCCGCCGATTCGACCTCGCTGCGCGACGCGCTGACCTGGCTCGGACAGAAGCCGCTGCCCGGCGGCGGCTTCGGCCATTTCGCCATCAAGGCGCAGACCGACGTGGTCGGCGACAGCATCGGCCTCACCGGCGTCAATGTCGATCTCGACGGCAATACCGCCGAAGGCGTGCTCACTTACGTGACCAACGGCCGCAAGATGCTGCAGGGTACGCTCGCCGCCGACACGCTCGATCTCAGCCCCTATGTTTCCACCGTCAAGCTGCTCACCGCCAATCAGCGCGGCTGGAGCGACGGCCGCATCTCGCTCGACGGCCTCAACAACATGGACCTCGATCTGAGGCTGTCGGCAGCCAAGGTGATCCTGGCCGACGCCAAGCTCGGGCGCACCGCCATCGGCGCCAATCTGCGCGGCGGCAAGCTCACGGTCTCCATCGGCGAGGCGCAAGCCTATGGCGGGGTCATCAAGGGCTCGCTGACGCTCGCCAATGTCGAGGCCGGCGTCGACGTCAAGTCGCAACTGCAGTTCGCCGACGTCGATCTGGAAAGCGCGCTCGGCCAATTGTTCGGGCTGCACCGCCTGATCGGCAAGGGCGACATGTCGGTCGAGGTCGAAGGCTCCGGCAACAGCGTGCTCGGCGTCACCCGCACGCTCGACGGCACCGCCGGCCTCACCGGGAGCAACGGCGCCGTGGTGGGCCTCGACGTCGCCCAACTGCTGCGCCGGCTGCAACGGCAACCGCTGTCGGGCGGCGGCGACTTCCGCAACGGCAGCACGCCCTACAAGAAGATCAGCGTCGGGCTGAAGATCGCCAAGGGCACCGCCAAGGTGCAGGACATGAACATCGTTGGCCCGACGGTGACGGTGGCGCTGACCGGCTCCGCCTCGATTCCCGCGCGCGACCTCGATCTCACCGGCACCGCCAAGTTGATCGCGGTCAGCCGCTCCGAGCGCGAGCCGTTCGAACTGCCGTTCTTCGTGCAGGGCTCGTGGGACGATCCGGTCATGCTGCCCGATGCCGAGGCGCTGATCCGCCGCTCCGGCGCGGCGGCGCCCCTGCTCAACGCGGCGCGCGAGCGCAATGCGCGCGACGCGGTGCGCTCGGTGCTCGAGCGGCTGACCGGCGGCGCCATCCCGGGGCCGGCCCTGCCGGCGGCCGAGCAATCGGCCGCGCCGGCGCAAAAGCCGCAATAAATCCCGCAAAATGAGGGCTGAAATGGCGCGCGGCGCGTGCCGTCAGGCGGCCATTTGACTATCATCGCCAGGAAAACGAATCACCCGCCGGTCGGGGGCCGGCGAAGGGATCTGTGTATGCCGTTCGCCATCCTGCGCACGCTGGTCAAAATCGCCCTCGCCTCGCTGGTGGTGGGAACGATCCTGGCGCATTTTGGTATCACGGCCGACGAGTTGATGCGCAACTTTGGCGTCTCCGCCGACCGCCTCACGGATTATGCGCGGCGCGGCCTGGCCTGGGCCTGGCCGAACCTGCTGCTGGGCGCGGTGGTGATCGTGCCGATCTGGTTCCTGGTCTATCTGCTGCGCCCACCGGGGCAGCGGCCGACCGAATAGCGCAGCGGGCGGCGCCGAAGCGGCGACCTCAGGTCGTGACCGGCAGCTTGATCGGCTCCTTCACCAGCCGTCGCGGCGCCGGGCCGTAATAGTCGCCGAGCCGCACGATGGCGCGCGGCTTGAGCAGGATCGAGATCAGCCGGTCGAACAGCGCCTTGGCCGAGACCGGCTTGCACAGCACCTCGTTCACGCCGAGCCTTATGGTCTGCATAATGCGGCGGCGCTCGCCGTGGCCGGTGAGCATGATGATGGGGATGTCGGGGATCGGGAACACGCCGGGCGAGCGTACGATGCGCACCAGCTCGGGGCCGTTGAGCAGCGGCATTTCCCAGTCGAGGATGACCACGTCGGGCCCGGCGGTGCGGATCATCTCCAAGGCGTCGATGCCGTCGGCGGCCTCGAACACGGTCTTGACGCCGATATTATTGAGCATGCTGCGCACCAGCTTGCGCATGAAAGCATTGTCGTCGACCACCAGCACGCTGAGTTGCTGGATCAGCGCCTGCGCCTGCCTGGTATTGATACTCATGAAGCGACCTCACGCACGGCCGTAATTTTGGCGTCGGAATGGTCACCCGGGCGTTAAGAGGTCCGTAACGCCTCACTGCGTGGTTAACGTCCGCCGCACGGCGTCACGCCAACCGGCATAGCGGCGCTCGCGCTCCTGAGCGCCCATGCGCGGCGTAAAACGGCGGTCGAGCCGCCATTGCGCGGCAAAACCGTCGAGATCCGGGCAGAGACCGGCGGCGCGGCCGGCGAGATAGGCGGCGCCCAGCGCCGTGGTCTCCATCACCACCGGACGGTCGACCGGCGCCGCCAGCATGTCGGCGAGAAACTGCATGGTGAGGTCGCTTGCCGTCATGCCGCCGTCGACGCGCAGCACGGTCGAGGCGGCGGCCGCCGCCGGCCAATCGGCGCGCATGGCTTCCCAGAGATCGCGGGTCTGGTAGCCGACCGCTTCCAGCGCGGCGCGCGCCAGTTCGGCATCGCCGGCATGGCGGGTAAGGCCGTAGATGGCGCCGCGCGCTTCGGCATCCCAATAGGGCGCGCCGAGGCCGATGAAAGCCGGCACCAGATAGACCCGCTCGGCGGGATCGGCGAGCGCGGCCAGCGCATCGACCTGCGGCGCTTCCTTGATGATCTTGAGGCCGTCGCGCAGCCATTGCACCGCGGCGCCGGCGATGAAGATCGCGCCCTCCAGCGCATAGGTGCGTTTGCCGTCGAGCTGATAGGCGATGGTGGTGAGCAGCCTGTTGCGCGAGGCGATGCGCTCGGCGCCCGGTATTGAGCACGGCAAAGCAGCCGGTGCCGTAGGTCGACTTGATCATGCCGGGCACAAAGCAGCCCTGCCCCACCGTCGCCGCCTGCTGGTCGCCGGCGATGCCGAGGATGCCGATGCTGCCGCCGAAGACGGCGGTGACGCCGAAGATGCCGGCGCAGTCGCGCACCTCGGGCAACAGCGCGCGCGGCACGCCGAACAGCGCGCACAGGTCGTCGTCCCATTGCCCGCTGCCGATATCGAGCAGCGCGGTGCGCGCGGCATTGCTGGCATCGGTCACGTGCACCTTGCCGCCGGTCAGCCGCCAGAGCAGGAAACTGTCGATGGTGCCGAAGGCGAGCTCGCCGCGTTCGGCGGCGGCGCGCGCGCCATCGACATGGTCGAGCAGCCAGACGATCTTGCTGGCGGAGAAATAAGGATCGAGCAGCAGCCCGGTCTTGGCGGAGACCATGGCCTCATGGCCCTCGCTGCGCAGGCGGGCGCAGAAATCCGCGGTGCGGCGGTCCTGCCAGACGATTGCGTTGTGGATCGGCTTGCCGCTGGCGCGCTCCCAGATCACCGTGGTCTCGCGCTGATTGGTGATGCCGATGCCGGCGACGTCTTTCGCCGTGAGCTTGGCCTTGGCCATGACCGCGCGCACAGCAGGCGACGCACCGCGGCCCAGATTTCCTCGGCGTCGTGCTCGACCTCGCCCGGCGCCGGATAAATCTGGCGCAATTCCTGCTTGCGCGGTCGCCAAGCGCTGCAGGTCCGCGTCATAGGCGATGGCGCGGGTGGAGGTAGTACCCTGGTCGATGGCGATGAGTGCTTGCGGCATGGTCAGGTGGCCCGAATGTCGGCGATGAAACGCGCCAGTGCCGCGCGTTCCGCCTCGCTCGCCGTGAGGCCGAGCTTGCTGCGCCGGTAGAGCACGTCCTCGGCGGTCTCCGCCCATTCGTGCTCGACCAAGTAGCGCACCTCGGCGCCGGTGAGGTCGCCGGTGAAGCGCTCGCCCATGTCGTCCATGCTCCGCCACGGCCCCAGAAAACGCGCGGCGCGAGTGCCATAGGCGCGGGTGAGCCGCCGCGCATGCGGCTCGGACAGAAACGGCCATTGCCCGATCAGCGCCGTCACCTGGGCGTGGAATCCATCGGCCGGAAAGTCGCCGCCCGGCAGCGTCGAGCCGGCGGTCCAGCGCGGCCCCAGGGCAAAGTATGAGCCGATCTTTTCCAGCGCCGCCTCGGCGAGCTTGCGATGGGTGGTGATCTTGCCGCCATAGACGGTGAGCAGTGGCGCCTGCCCGCGGCGTTCGTCGAGCGCCAGCACATAGTCGCGGGTGATGTCCTCGGGCTTGCCGGCGCCGTCGTCATAGAGCGCGCGCACGCCGGCGAAGGACCAGACCGGCTCGTCGGGCGTGACCTGGCTCGCGGAAATACCGGTTCACCGTCTCGCACAGATAGAGCGATCTCGTCGGCGTCGGGCGTCGGCGTGGCGAGATCGCCGACGAAGCTCTCGTCGGTGGTGCCGATCAGCGTGAAGTCGTCGGCGAACGGCAGCGCGAACACCACGCGCCCGTCGGCGGCCTGCAGCAGATAGCCGGCGTCGTGCGCGACGCGGCGGCGCACCACGATGTGGCTGCCCTTGATCAGGCGCACCGGCCGTCGCAGCGGCTGGCGGATCACGGTGTCGGCCACGCTCGCCGATCCAGGGGCCGGCGGCATTGACCAGCACGCGCGCGCGCGCCACCTCGCGCCGGCCGTGGGCGTTGAGCACCAGCTCCCAGGTTTCGCCGCGCTCGGCGCGGGTGAGCCGGGTGCGGGTGCGGATCGATGGCGCCGCGCTCGGCGGCATCGAGCGCGTTGAGCACGACCAGACGTGAATCGTCGACCAGGCAGTCGGAAAATTCGAAGCCGGTGCGGAAAAGCCGTTTCAGCGGCTGGCCGAGCGGATGATGGGTGAGATCGACGGTGCGGCTCGCCGGCAGCAATTTGCGCGCGCCGAGCCAGTCGTAGAGCAGCAGGCCGAGGCGCAGCTTCAAGGCCGAGCGCCGCCCGGGCAGCACGCGGCAGCAGGAAGCGCAGCGGCCGGATCAAATGCGGCGCCATGCGCAGCAGCACCTCGCGCTCGTTGAGCGCCTCGCGCACCAGGCGCAAGGCGCCGTGCTCGAGATAGCGCAAGCCGCCATGGATCAGCTTCGACGAGGCCGAGGAAGTGCCGGACGCGAGATCGTTCATCTCCACCAGCAGCACGCGCAAGCCGCGCCCGGCGGCGTCGCGGGCGAGCCCGGTTCCGTTGATGCCGCCGCCGATGATGGCGAGGTCGAAGTCGGCCATGGGCTTCTTGGATTTACCCGGTGATTCGCTGCTCACCGGGCAGGATGGGCGGCCGGCGCGACGACCTCAAGAACGTCCCGCCGGAAACGCCCGGGAAGCCCCCATATTCGGCCCTATTTGCAAAATAAGCTTGACGCCGTCATATGTTGCGGCTCGCACCAAACGCCCCCGGGAGCGTAAGGCCGACCGATGTCCTCCCCCCGCCTGCTCGTCATCGAAGGCAACTCGCCGCAGACCATGGCCGAGCACATTGCCGCCGGCGGCATCCCGGCGAGCAAGGGCTATTCCAATCTGCTGCGCCAATTGCTGGCCGGCGCCATCGTCGACATCTGCTATCCGGGCGACCCGGCGGCCACGCTGCCGGCGGGCGAAGCGCTGGCCGGCTATGACGGCATCGCCATCACCGGCTCGGCGCTGCACGTCTACGCCGGCGGCGACGAGGTGATGCGCCAGGTCGAACTGGTGCGTGCGGCGCTTTCGACCGGCACGCCGCTGTTCGGCTCCTGCTGGGGACTGCAGGTGATCGTGGCGGCGGCCGGCGGCAGCGTGCGCAAGAATCCCAAGGGCCGCGAGATCGGTTTCGGCCGCGGCATCCGTCTCACCGAGGCCGGACGCAAGCATCCGATGTATGTCGGCAAGCTCGATGTGTTCAACGCGCCGACCGTGCATCTCGATGAAGTCGACATGCTGCCGGCCGGCAGCACGGTGCTCGCCACCAACGCCATGTCCTCGGTGCAATCGGTCGAGATCCGCACCAACGGCTCGGTCGCCTGGGGGGTGCAGTATCATCCGGAATATCCGTTGCGCGAACTGGCGGCGATCGTGCGCCGCATCGGCACACGGCTGATCGGCGAAGGTTTCTTCGCCGACGAGACCGACATGAAGAGCTTCGCCGAGGATCTCGACGTGCTCGACCGCGATCCCGAGTGCAAGCGATTGTCCTGGCGCCACGGCATCAGCCAGAACGTGCTCAATAAGAAACTTAGGGTGAGCGAGGTGGCGAACTGGGTGGAATTCCAAGTGCTGCCGACCCGGGTGAAGCGCGGGCGGGGCTAGCGCATGAGCCCGAAAAGTGGAAACCGGTTTTCAGATAAGATCATGCGCAAGGGACCATGAAATGGATTTTTCCAACAAGCACGTAGTGGTGACCGGCGGCACCGGCGCGCTCGGCAGCGCTGTGGTCGGCGCGCTGCTGGCGGCGGGCGCGCGCTGCACGGTGTCCTTCGTGCATCTCTCCGAGGCGCAGCGCTTTGCCCATCGCGAACACGCCGATGTCAGGATGGTCGCGCTCAACGATCTGTCCGACGAGTCGGCGGTGGCCAAACTCTATGACGGCGGCGCGCCGTGGGCGTCGATCCACATCGCCGGCGGCTTCGCGGCCGGCAAAGTGGCGGAGACCGACAAGGTGGCGCTGATGGCGCAACTCAACGGCAATCTGGTCTCCTGCTTCCTGTGCTGCCGCGCGGCGGTGACGGCGATGCTCGCCGGCGGCCAAGATACGAACATTGGCGGCCGCATCGTCAATGTGGCGGCGCGGCCGGCGCTGGAGCCGCGCTCGGGCGCCGGCATGAGCGCCTATACGGTGGCCAAGGCGGGCGTCGCCGCGCTGACGCTGGCCCTGGCGGAGGAAGTGGCGCGCGACGGCATATTGGTCAACGCGGTGGCGCCCTCGATCATGGACACAGCCGCCAACCGCGCGGCCATGCCGAAGGCGGATTTCGCCAGCTGGCCGAAGGTGGAGGAAGTGGCGGCAACGATTGTGTTTCTGGCCTCGCCAGAGAACAAGGTCACCCGTGGCGCCGTGGTGCCGGTTTATGGGAGGGCGTAGTGCTTCCCCCGCCCCGCGCTGCGGGGAGAGGGAAGATTAGAGGCTAGCCCGTGATCGGCACCAGCTCCAAGGGCGCGCGCAACAGGCGCTGCACGGTATTGGAAGCGACCACGGTGCGGCCTTCGGCATAGGCCTCGTGGTTTTTCTCGATGTCGTCGATATCGTAGAGATAGTTGACCATGAACCCGCAACCTTGCGCGATCGCCTTGTCCGAAGTGTCGGCCAGGTAGTCGATGCGCTCGAGCCGGGCGCCATTGCCGAGGTGGAAGCGCGCCACGCCATCGAGCGGCAGTCCGCGCGGCGTCTTGGCGCGCAGGTAATACCAGGCCGCCGCCCGCATCAGCGGATCGCGCAGGCGCTCGACCGTCTCCGCATCCGCCCACCAGCCGGCCTCATCGAGCGCGGCGAGCGCCTGCTTGTCGGCTTCGCTGAGCACCACCGAACTCTCCAGCGTGCGCTCGCGCTTGAGCCAGCCGGCAAAACTCGTCACCGGCGACAGCGTGACGAAGTTCGCCAGCTTTGGCATCTCGCGGCTGATCTCTTCCACCACCTGCTTGATGAGGAAATTGCCGAAGGACACGCCGCTCAGGCCGCGCTGGCAGTTGGAGATCGAGTAGAACACCGCGGTGCGGTTCTTCTCGCCGTCGCTCACCTCGCGTTCGGTCGCCAGGATCGGCGCGATGGCGCCGGGAATGTCGCGGGTGAAGGCCACCTCGACGAAGATCAAGGGGTCGTCGACCAGCGCCGGATGGAAGAAGGCATAACAGCGCCGGTCGGGCGGGTCGATGCGCGCGCGCAAATCGTCCCAGCCCTGGATTTCGTGCACCGCCTCGTAGCGGATGATCTTCTCCAGCACGATCGCCGGCGTCGACCAGTCGATGCGCCGCAGCACCAGGAAGCCGCGATTGAACCAGGACGAGAACAGGTGCACGAAATCGTCGTCCACCGAACCGAGATCGTCATCGCGATGGGCGAGCACATCCAACAATTGTTCGCGCATGCGCACCAGGGCGACGGTGCCGCCGGGCGCCAGGTTGAGCCGGCGGAACAGTTCCTGCCGGCGCGGCTCGGAGGCGGCATGCACCTCGGCCGCGGTCTCGTCGTTTGGCTTCGCCTGCCAGGCGGCGATCGCCGCCTTCATGCGCGCGGTATCGGGCCCGAAACGCTGCGCCAGTGCCTCGAAAAAGGCGATGCGCGGACCGGTGGTGAGCTCGGCGTAGCGGGACAGAATCTCGCGCGCCAGCGCCACGCCGGAAGCCTCGCCGCGGCCTGAGATCAGGTGGTCGGCGAGCTCGATCAGGCTTTCCGAGCGGGTGGAGTCGGTGCCGCGCCGCTCGCGCGAGCGGATCAGCGCCCGCCCACGCTCGGAAATGGTCTGCAGCAACTCGCCGAAAAACGAGGCGTTCATGAACAAGTTCCCGTGACCGTGCGGACGGCCCGGCCGCCGTCCGTTATTTGCCGACGCCCATCAGATAGTCGGGCAGCCATGTGGCGATTTCGGGAAATATACACAAGATCACGATCGCCAGCATCATGCATAAGACGTAGGGCAGCGTTCCCCACATCACCTTGGTTACCGGCACGTCGGGCGCGATGGCATTGACGATATAGATGTTCAAGCCGACCGGCGGGTGGATCAGGCCGATTTCCATGTTGATGGTGAGGATGACGCCGAACCAGACCGGGTCGAAGCCGGCCGCGGTGATGATCGGCAGCAGGATCGGCGAGGTCATCAGGATGATGGCGGCGGGCGGGATGAAGAAGCCGCAGACCAGCAGGAACACGTTGATCGTGCCCATCAGCACCCAGCGGTTGAGGTGCGCGTCGGCGATGCCCTGCGCCAGCGTCTGGGTGAGATAGAGCGAGGTGAGCATGTAGCCGAACAGCACCGAGGCGGCGATGATGGTGAGGATCATCACCGACTCGCGCATGGTATCGCGCAGGATCAGCCAGATCTCCTGCGGCTTCCACAGCCGGTAGATCAGGATGGCCAGGATCAGGCACAGCGCGGCGCCGACGCCGGCGGCTTCCGAGGGCGTGGCGACGCCGCCATAAAGCACGTACATCACGCCGAGGACGATGACGAGGAAAGGCGCGACTTTCGGGATACCGGAGAACTTCTCCTTCCAGGAATAGCGGAAATCGGCGGCGTGCGAACGAAAGCCCGAGCGCCAGATCGCGAACAGCGTCCAGACGATGAACAGGCTGGTGAGCAGCGCGCCGGGCAGCACGCCGGCGATGAACAGGCGCCCGATCGAGGTTTCGGTGGCGATGCCGTAGAGGATGAAGGTGATCGAGGGCGGAATGAGAATGCCGAGCGTGCCGCCGGCGCAGATCGAGCCGGTGGCGACTTCGTCGGGGTAGCCGCGCCGGCGCATCTCGGGGATGCCCATCTTGCCGATGGCGGCGCAGCAGGCGGGCGAGGAGCCGGTCAGCGCGGCGAAGATGGCGCAGGCGCCGAGATTGGAGATGACCAGGCCGCCGGGCAGCCGGTACAGCCAGCGATCGAGCGCTTCGTAAAGATCCTTGCCGGCCGGCGAGGAGCCGATCGCCGCGCCCATCATGACGAACATCGGGATGGCGACCAGGGTGAACTCGTCGAGGCCGGACCAGAAGGTCTCGGCCACGACATGCATGCTGTCGATGCCCTGGAAGATGAGCAGGAAGATGATGGAGATGGCGCCGAGGCCAAAGGCGACCGGCACGCCCGACAGCAACATCAGCAAGGTGACGACGAGGACGATGCCGCCTTCACTGGTCGGGCTCATGCGTGGATCCTATCCTCGCCGATGCCGAAGGGCGGCGTCCGACCGGTCACGACACAAACGAGTTCGGCGACGTATTGCAGCACCAGGATGCCGAGGCCGACCGGCATCGAGAAATACGGAACCCATAGCGGCGCGCGCCAGACCGTGTCGGAATGCCAGTTCTGGGTCCAGGATTGGTACCAATAGAGGGTGGTCAGCACGAACAGCACGACCACGAAGGCCAGACCCAGAATGCTGGTGATGACCGCCAGCCAGTAGCGCGTGGTCGCGCCGACATGCAGGGGCAACACGTCGACGTTCACGTGACCGCGCGTCATCAGCACATAGGCGCTGCCGATGAAAGTGGCCGCCACGATCGCGTAGGTCACGACGTCGATCTGCCAGATGGTGGTGCGGTCGAAGACGTAGCGCTCGATCACCATGTCGCAGATGACGAACACCGCAAGCGCCATGAGAAAGGCGGCGGCAACTCCTGCCACACGCGACAGGAAGGCGACCACTCGAATATATGCATCCATGTCTCGATGATCCGGATGTCGATTGTCTCGATGCGATCCGGGATGGCGCCCCCCACCCCCAAAAGCCGCAACCGGCCGACGGCATCGCCGCCGGCCGGTCGACAATATCGGCTTACTTCACCGACAGCGCTTCGTCGATCAGCTTCTGGCCGTTGGGCACATTCTTGGAGAACGTCTTGTAGGAGCTCTTCTTCGCCTCTTCCAGCCACGCCTGATAGTCGGCATCGCTCAGCGTCACCACCTTCACCTTGTGGTCCTTGAACTGCTTGATCGTCTGGTCGTCGATCGCCTCGGCCTTCTTTTCATAAAAGGCCTGGGCGTCCTTGCCGGCCTTGATGATGGCCGCCTGCTGCGCCTTGTTGAGCTTGTTGAAGCTCTTCTTCGACATCAGCACCGGCTCATACATGAACCACAACGCGTTGTTGCCGGGCGCCGTCAGGCAGCCGGATACTTCATAGAGCCGCATGGAGCCGAAACTTCCCAGGCTGGTGTCGGTCGCATTGATCACGCCGGTCTGGAACGCATTGTAGATTTCGTTCGAGGGCGGGCTGACGACGCTGGCACCGGCCGACTGCCACATGGCGGCAAAGGTGGGACCGGCGGAGCGGATCTTGAGCCCCTTCATGTCGCTCGGCTTGACGATGCAGGCGCCCTTGGAGGCGACGCCGCCGGCGAACCAGGCATCCGACAGCACCATGACGCCGTGCTTCTCGATCTCGGCGCGGATGTCCTTCATGAACTGCGACTGGTTGATGCGCGTGGCGCGCGCCTGGCTGCGGATCAGACCGGGCATCAGCGTCGCCGAGAACGCCGGCACCTTGCCGCTGGCGTAGTCGAGCGGGAACAGCGCCATGTCGAGCTGGCCGTTGACCATGGCGTTCCACTGCTCCTTCGGCTTGAACAGCGACGCGCCCGGATAGACCTGCACGGTGAGGCCGACATTGGCGGCCTGCGCCTCCTTGGCGATCATCAGCACCATGTCGTCGCGGATGTCGTGTTTGCCGCCCGGGAACTGGTGCGATGCCCGCAGCGTCAGGGCCTGAGCCGAGGCAGTCAGCAGCACGGCGGCCGCCGCGCTTGCCAGAATTGTGGTGAGTGTCTTCATGGGTGTCCCTCCATCTGAAATTTTTTTAGCGGCGGCTTGGCCGTCGCGATTGCGGGTCATCGTGGCGATCGCCGGATAAACCCGTCTCACGCCTATAGGCAGATTAGCCGCCGGCGGCAATCCGCGCCATAGCCGCAGCCATGAAATCGCCGGTAAACCCGTGGCACCAATAGCAATTTCCATGCTCTGGCCAGGGCGGAACGATGCCTCTATAACGCCCGCCGGCAGTTCTGCCGCCGTTTCCAGCCCGGGAGTTTCATCGCATGCCGAAGCCATTGGCGGGTCTCCGCGTCCTCGAACTCGCCCGTATTCTGGCCGGACCCTGGGCCGGCCAGCTCCTCGCCGACCTCGGCGCCGACGTGGTCAAGGTCGAGCGCAAGGGCGCCGGCGACGATACCCGCGGCTGGGGCCCGCCTTTTGTCGAGGGTGTCGACGGCACGCATATCGGCTCGGCCTATTTCCACGGCGCCAACCGCGGCAAGCGCTCGGTCGAGATCGATTTCGAGAGCGAAGACGGCCGCCGCATCGTGCGCAAGCTGGCGGCGCGCTCCGACATTCTGATCGAGAATTTCAAGGTCGGCGGTCTCGCCAAATTCGGCCTCGACTACAAGAGCCTGGCGGCGGACTGTCCGCGGCTGATCTATTGCTCGGTCACCGGCTTCGGCCAGGACGGCCCCTACGCCAAGCGCGCCGGCTACGACCTGATGGCGCAAGGCATGGGCGGCATCATGGATCTGACCGGCACCGCCGACGGCGAGCCCACCCGCATCGGCATCCCGGTGTCCGACATTTTCACCGGCGTCTATTCGACGGTCGGCATCCTCGCCGCGCTGGCGCAACGCGAGAAGACCGGCAAGGGCTGCTATATCGACACCGCGCTGGTCGATTCCACCGTCGGTGTGTTGTCGAACCAGGCGCTCAATTACCTGGTCTCCGGCAACGTGCCCAAACGCGTCGGCAATGCGCACGCCAATATCGTGCCCTATCAGGTGTTCCCGGTCGCCGACGGCCATATCATCATCGCCACCGGCAACGACGCGCAATATGTCAAGCTGTGCGGCTTGCTGGGCGTACCGGAACTGGCGGAGGACCGAGGCTACAAGAACAATTCGCTGCGCCTGCAGCACCGCGCCGAACTGATCGGCAAATTGTCGGCGCTGACCATCGGCGATGCCGCGCGACGAACTTCTGGCCAAGCTGGAAGCGCACGGCGTGCCGGCCGGCCCGATCAACAATCTCGAACAGGTCTTCGCGGATCCCCAGGTGATCCACCGCGGCATGCAGCTCACGTTGCCGAGCGAGGCCGCCAAGAAAGG
>CAWAIV010000017.1:0-221267 GCA_963782145.1 uncultured Pseudomonadota bacterium | reverse complement strand
AAGATTCACAAGCCGGTCGAGCTCTTGAAGGCGTCGATGGCGAAGTATCATCCGAAGGCGGCGTTGCAGAGCGACCACTTCGCCGATCTCGACGGCGCGGTGCGCGACGCGGTCAAGCTCAAGTTCCTGACCAAGCCGCTGACCAAGGAGCAACTCGCCGAGCTGATCCAAATTCCGCCGGAAAAGAAGTAAGGCGCTCAAATCCCTCTCTCCGCTTGCGGGGGGAGGGAACCGCGCGCGCGGCAGGCGGCTGCGGCTACTGCTTTCGCTTTTTCGCCGCGCTGATCGCCTCGAGCATGGCGGCGCGGCCTGCGGGCAACGAGGCGCGTACTGCGTCGTCCTTGCCGAGCGCGCCCATTTCGCGCTGGCGCGCGACGGTCGCCTCCACCATCAGCGGATCGAGCCCGAGCTCGCGCAGTGTGGCGGCCAACTCTTCCATCTCGGCGGCGCGGCGCTCGCCGTGGCTGGCCATGCGCTCGAAATTGTATTCCGACATTTTCGGCCAATCGAGGCCGGGATAATTGTTGTTCAGCGAGGCGGTGACCGCGTCGAGCACGCCGGCGCGGTGGGCTGCGAGGAAGCACTCCAGCGTGAGCGCCTCGATCCCCTTGATCATCACGCTGCGGATCATCTTGATGGCGGCGGCCGAGCCGACCGCCGCGTCGACGACGGTCAATTGCATCTCCAGTTCGCGCAGCAAGGGCGCCGCCACCTGCGCATGCGGTCCGGAGATCAAGAGCGGCGTGCGGTGGCGCTGGGGATTGACCGGCGCGATCACCGCCACGTCGACGTAGCGCACCTTGTCGCCGAGTAGCGTGGCGGTCTCCTGCTTGCGGCCGGGCGACACCGAATTGATGTCGAGATAATAGGGGTCGCCGCCGAGATGCGGCGCTACCGAGCGCGCCGCCTCCAGGCTCGACGCCGCGGTCACCGCCGAGATGACCATGTCGGTCTCGCCGACCGCATCGGCGGCGGAGGTCGCGCAGCGTACGCCGATCGCCGCGCCGGCGGCCTTCAGCCGCTCGCCGTCCGGCAGCGGAAACAGAATATCCCAGGCGGCGATGCGCTCGATGCCGCTCGCGCGCAGGCCGGCGGCAATGGCCTGTCCGGCCTCGCCGAAGCCGATGAAGGCGACGCGCGGGGTGTTGCGGTTTATCATCGACAAGGTTCTAGATCGTTTTGACTTCCGCGTCCTGCCGCGTGGTCTGGTAGCTCACGGCCATCAGCCATTGCCCGTCGCGCTTGACGAAGACGCGGGAGACGCGCGCCGCCTTGCCGTGGAACGGCTGGTGCTCGCAGCGCATCACGATCGCGTCGGGGAAATCGACCAGTTCGGCCCAGACCAAAGGCGCCGGCGCCGCATTGGTGTTGCTGCGCCGCTGCGCCTCGATCACCGCCTTGCGGTCGGCCTTGCTGTGGCGGCGGGCGGCGCCGACCACCATGAATTCGTCGGCGACGTGCGCGGCCCAGACCTCCGGCTCGTGATGCATAACCGCGATTTCCAGTTCTTGCCAGGAGGCCAGGCAATCGCGCTGATCCTGGCTGCGCGGCGCATAGGGCAGCGTGTAGCAGGGATTGTCATGTTCCTTGCGGCCGGGACCATGCGGGGCCGGCGGCACGGCCTGCGACACCTCATGCAGCACCAGCAGGCGCCAGCCGCTGTCGCGCTTCACCCAAAGGCGCAACACGAACAGCCTGTCGCGGTCGACCGTGACGCAGGCGACTTCGCCATAAATGCGCAACGACGGTGTCAGCCCGACCTCGTCGCCGAGCGGCGCCGGCGGCAAGCGCTGCGCCGCGGTGACGATGCGGCCCTCGGCATCGACCCAATTGAAATCCGCGTCGAGCAGGCGCGTGGCGGCAACCTTGTCGCCGCTTGCCAGCGCCGCGACCAGCGCGCGATCCGCCTGCAGCACCTCCGGGTCCATGACCGCGATCACGATTTCGGAATGCCCGGCACCGGCGGCGTGCCGTGGGTGTGGAACGACTTGATGGTCTGCAGGCCCCAGGCCTGGCCCTTCTTGCGCTCGGCCTCGGTCCAGCGGATCGGCTTCCAGTCCGGCGCCAGCACCAGTCGCGCGCCGGCGCAGGCAACCTCGACGCGGTTGCCGCCCGGCTCGTAGACATAGAGGAAGAAGGTCTGCTGGATGGCGTGCTTGTGCGGGCCGGTCTCGATGAACACGCCGTTCTCCAGGAAGATGTCGGCGGCGCGCAGTATCTCCTCGCGCGCATCGAGCGCATAGGTGACGTGGTGGAAGCGGCCTTTGGTGCCGGTGTGCGTCGCGCGTATAGGCGAAGTCGTAGGACTTGTTGGTCGCCGTCATCCACATGCCGGCCTCGCTGCCGTCGTCCATGACGATCTGCTCGGTGAGGCGGAAGCCGAGATAGTTCTCGAAGAATTCGCGATTGGCCTTGATGTCGGCGGCGAGCCCGTTGAAGTGGTCGAGGCGCCGCACATTGCAGCCGCGTGCCGGATAACGCTGTGCCTGGTTCTTCAAGGCCGGCTTGAGCTCGGGCGGCGGATCGTACCATTCGGTGTCGTAATAAAGCTCGACGATGTGGCCATCCGGATCCTTGCAGATGAAGGTCTTGCCGTGGCCGAGGTCGCCGTCGCTCCAGCCGACGTCGAAGCCGGAACCCTTCAGCGCCGCCGCGCGCCGCTCCAGCGCCTGCGGCGAACGGGTGCGGAAGGCGACATGCGCCATGCCGGAGGTCTTGGAGGCGGTGAGCTTGAGCGAATAGCGCTCGTAATCGTCCCAGGCGCGCAGATAGACGCTTGATCCCTTTTCGCCGCTCTGGGTCATGCCCATCACGTCGATGAAGAATTTGCGGCTCGCCTCGAATGTCGGCGTCAGGATTTCGAGATGCCCGAGATGGGCGATGTCGGTGATCGGTTCGTTGGTCATGGCACCCGGTCTTGTTGTTGCGCTTCAATTCTGCCCAAGCGGACGCGTGAAGGCCAGGACCCAATTGTTGGACGGCATCGGCGTCAATTCGGCCGGCGACAGGCCGGCCGCTTGCGCGAGCGAATCGAGATCGCCCACATCGCGCACGCCCCAGTCCGCATTCCTTGCGCGCGCAGGCTGGCATCGAAATCGGCATTGCTCGGCGCGGTATGGGCGCCGTCGCGCTTGAACGGTCCATAGAGGAACAAGCGCCCGCCCGGCTTGCAGGAAGCGCCCGGCGCCGGCGAAAAGATTCTCCGACACGCGCCAGGGCGAAATGTGCAGCACATTGATGCAGAGCATGGCCGTGAGCGGTTCGCCGCGCGCCTCGTCGCCGGTCCAGGTCCAATCGGCACGCTCGAGATCGATACGCTGCGGTGCACGCAAGTTGGCAAGCCGCGCCTCGGCGCGCCAGGCGGCGATGCTGGCGAGATGCGACGGCAGCACGTCGCTCGGCCACCAGGTGAGCTGCGGCGTGCGGGCGGCGAAGGTAGTCGCATGCTGCCCGGTGCCGCTGCCGAGTTCCAGCACGTCGCCGCTGGCGCCGGTAAGGAAGCCGCCGATCGCCGACCAGATGGCCTCGTGATTGCGATGAAAGGCCGGGCCGTCGAGGCGGCCGTCGGCGTGCGGCTCCTGACCCAGACTTCCGAAATCGACGACGAATTTGGCCATGTGCACAAACAATCGTGGAGGGCGCGATCTGCCATTAACCGCCCCGCTTGTGCCGCCGTCAAAGCCGAATTAACGCCGGCAACGGGAATAAACCGCGTGGCTTCGTTGTCTTTACGCGCGTGATAGGGCAAAATCGCATGATTGAGGGAGGCTTGGCGGCCGTTTCGCACCGGCGTGGGGCGAGGGCGGGAGGCCGCACAGTCAAGGTTCTTCGTCCGGTTTCGCCGTTCCGGCGCTGCCGGGCTGGCCGACGACGACGACAACGAGACGACGACAACGAAAAGACGAGGGAGGAAGATAATGCACAAGCTCAAGACGACTCTGGCGGTGGTTGCCGCCGCCGCGATGCTCGTGCCGGGCGCAGCGCTGGCGCAGGCCAACAAGCTGGTGGTCGGCATGCCGACCACGCCGCCCAATGTCGTGCATATGCCGGTGATCGTCGGCATCGATCTTGGCCTGTACAAGAAATACGGCGTCGACGTCTCGACCGTCGCCCTCGACGGCGGCGTCAAGGTCTATCGCGCCATGCTGTCCGGCAATATCGACGTCGCCATGGCGCCGGCCGCGCTCACCGCGGTCGGCATTTCCAAGGGATCGAAGGTCAAGGCAATCCTCGGCACCCTGGACAAGTTCGAGGCCTCCATGGTGGTGCGCGACAACGTCAAGACCATGGCCGACCTCAAGGGCAAGCGCATCGGCATCCAGCAGCCCGGCGGTTTCGCCGATATCCTGAGCAAGAACGTGCTGCGCGCCGCGCACATTAATCCCAAGGACGTTAATTTCGTCAGCATCGCCACCGAAGACGTGCCGGCGCTGGTCGCCGATCAGGTCGATACCGCGATCCTGCATGTCGAGCAGGAAATGCTGGCCAAGGAGAAGGTGCCGTCCCTGCACGCGATCGCGCGGCTTTGGCAGCTGCAGCCGAAGACCATGTATAATTTCTTCGACGTGACCGAGAAGACCAGCGCGGAAAAGTCGAAGGCGCTGGAAGGCTTCGTCAAGGGCACGATCGAGGCCACGCGCATCCTCTACTCCGACAAAGCCAAGGTGATGCCGATCCTGGTCAAGCGCACCGGCTATCCGGAGAAGATCGTGTCGGAGACCTACGACTTCCTGGTGAAGAACTGCATCTGGGACGCCAACAGCGGTCTGTCGCCCGAGCGCATCAACTTCACCTCGAAGCTGATGGAAAAGGTCGGCAATATCGAGAAGGGCAAGGCCCCGAGCTACGACCAGATCGTCGACAAGACTTACGCGGAAAAGGCGCTGAAGGAACTCGGCGCATGGAAGGGACCGCACTGTCAGTCTGCGGAGTTCTAGCGACATCGGTTCCGCTCATCCCCGCTGTTGCGGGGGTGGGCGGAAACCGAACAATGCCGCGACACAATAAAAATAGGTCGCCAAGGAGTGTTGTGAATGACCATCGCCAATGAGGCCCATAGCGGCGCGCTCGCGGCCGTGTCGTCTACGGCAACCGCGCCCGCCGGCAAGAAGCCCTGGTGGGAAAGCCGGGCGTTGTTTCGCTACGGCTTCGTGGCGTTTATCCTGATCCTCTGGCAGATCGTCGGGCCGCATATCAGTCCGATCTTCTTCACCTATCCGACCAAGATCGCAGTCGCCTTCTACACGCTCACCGCTTCCGGGGATCTGCCTTACTATCTGGCGCAGAGCCTGGAGGTGCTGTTCTACGGGCTGCTGGCGGCGGTCATCGTCGGCATTCCGCTGGCGGTGGCGATGGCCCGCGTGCGTTGGCTCGATTGGGCATTGGACCTACCGATCAACGCGCTTTATTCGACACCCATGGTCGCGCTGGTGCCGCTGCTGGTGCTGTGGTTCGGCATCTATATGAAGGCCAAGATCATCGTCGTCTTCCTGTTCGCGGTGTTTCCGATCCTGATCAACACCTATCAGGGCGTGCGCGAATGCGACAAGAACATGCTTGAGGTGGCGCGCTCGTTCCGCTCACCCGAGCGGCGGGTGTGGCAGGACGTGCTGCTGCCCTTTGCGCTGCCCTATATCGCCGCCGGCATCCGGCTCGCCATCGGCCGCGGCCTGGTCGGCATGGTGATCGCCGAGTTCTACACCACGATCTCCGGGCTCGGTTTCATGATCACGCGCTACGCCAATAATTTCGAGATGGACAAGACCTTCGTGCCGGTGATCGTGCTGATGGTGCTCGGCGTCTCGCTCACCTCGGGCCTGAAATGGGTGGAGCGGCGCATCGCGCCCTGGAGCAGCGCCAACCGGTGAGGCTTTTGCCGTATTGAGTTTGTCGCAGACGCGCGTCAGACTTCGCCGCCGGCCAAGTTCCAGAGAACTCCTTGCATGAGCGATCCACCGATCACGCGCGGTTTTCGCGGCCGCCGCGGCAATGACGCCATCAGCGCCCGGCTGCCGCCCGGACAGCATCTGGTGACCGATTTCCCGGTGCTCTCGGCAGGTCCGACGCCGGAACCCGATCTCGCCACCTGGCGCTTTTCGCTCGACGACGGTGCCTCTCCGCTGGCGCAATGGAACTGGAACGAGTTCAACGCGCTGCCGCAAACCGAGCTCACCGTCGACATCCACTGCGTCACCACCTGGTCGAAATTCGATACGCATTGGCGCGGCGTTTCCATCGACACGCTGTTGCAGGCCGCCGGCCTCGCCGAGCCGCCGGGGCCGTTCGTGCTGGCCCATTGCGACGGCGGCTACACCACGAACCTGCCGTCGGAGGATCTCGTCGACGGCAAGGCCATGATCGCCACCACCTTCGACGGCGAGCCGCTCGATCCCGAACATGGCGGGCCGGCGCGGCTGCTGGTACCGCATCTCTATTTCTGGAAGAGCGCCAAATGGGTGCGCGGCCTGCAATTCCTCGACGAGGAGCAGCCCGGTTTCTGGGAGGAGAACGGCTATCACATTTACGGCGATCCCTGGCGCGAGCAGCGTTATGACGGCGACTGAGGCGGCCGCGCCTGATCCCGAAAAGTGGGAACCGGTTTTCGGATCAGATCATGCGCCAGGAAAATAATTCACGCCTGCATTGGCTGACGGCGACGGTACGCGACGTGATCGAGGAGACGCCGCGCGTTAAAAGCCTCGTGCTCGACGTGCCGGATTGGCCCGGCCATCGCGCCGGCCAGCATGTCGACGTGCGCCTCACCGCCGCGGACGGTTATCGGGCGCAGCGCAGCTATTCCATCGCCTCGGCGCCGGAAGCCGACGCGGTGACGCTCACCGTCGAGCGCCTCGACGAAGGCGAAGTCTCGCTTTATCTCGCCGCCGAGGCGCGCGCCGGCGACCGGTTCGAAATCCGCGGTCCGATCGGCGGCTATTTCGTCTGGACGCCCGCGCTCGGCGGACCCTTGTTCCTGGTCGCCGGCGGCTCCGGCGTGGTGCCGCTGATGGCCATGCTGCGCCACCGTGCCGCCGCCGCGCAGCAGCGTGCCGGCGCGGCTGCTTTATTCCTCGCGCAGCGCCGCCGACATCATCTATCGCGCCGAGCTCGATCGCCTCGCCGCGCGCGGCGACGGGCTTTCGGTGATGCACGCGCTCACGCGCGAGACGCCGGTCGGCTGGCGCGGCTTCACCCGCCGCATCGACCGCGCCATGCTGGAGGAGACCGGCTACCCGCCGGCGGCCGGCGCCCGCTGCTTTCGTCTGCGGGCCGACGCCATTGGTGGAAGCGGTGGCGGGGAACTTGCGCGACATCGGCCACGCGCCGGCGCTGATCAAGACCGAGCGGTTTGGCCCGACCGGACGTTAGTTTCCTCATGTCGATGAAGCGAGGCAGATCATGGACAAGGATCATCCCGCAGCCTCGACCGCCCGATAGTCAAATTGGCGCAGCCGGCTTAGACTCAAGGCGACTGGTGCCAGCAAGGGGAGTGCAACGCCATGATCCTCGGCCTGTCGACCGCGACCTTCACCACCCTCCATGTCATCATCAGCCTGATTGCCATCGTGTCCGGCCTGATCGTCGTCGGCGGCATGCTGGGCGCGAACCGTCTGCCCGGCTGGACCGCGCTGTTCCTGTTCACCACCATCCTCACCAGCGCCAGCGGCTTCCTGTTTCCCATCAAGACGGTCACGCCCGCTTTGATCGTCGGCGCCGTCTCG
The DNA here is from genome assembly GCA_963782145.1 of uncultured Pseudomonadota bacterium. GTDB lineage: Bacteria > Pseudomonadota > Alphaproteobacteria > Rhizobiales > Xanthobacteraceae > Pseudolabrys. The sequence goes on along the minus strand of CAWAIV010000017.1, from coordinate 213,549 downwards.
TTGTTGTTGTTGGTGGTCGCGTTGATCGCGCTCTACGGCAAACACATCGCCGGCACCTGGCGCTGGATCTACGTGATCACCGCCATCACCGCACTCTGGTTCAACGTCGTGGTGCTGATCGTGCAGTCGTTCCAGAAGCTGGGGCCGTTGAAGGCGCTGGCACCGACCCAGTCGGAACCACCGTTCCTGATCACGCAGGTCGTCGCGATGCTGCTGTTTATCGTGCTCGGGATCGTGGCGGTGATCCGGTTCCGCCCAGCGCCATCGCCATCCTAGCCGCGGCGTCGCCAAAATGCGGGCCCGGTTGCTCCATCTGCATTTCAAAGAAGATGTCGGCATTGGGGCAAAAGGACGGAGGCACTGCGGCCACTTCCGGCCGGTCTAGAAGCCAGCCGCGGCAGGCCTGCTTTTGCGCGCAAGCCTGGCAGCGATGCAGCGCCGTCAGGTAGCTCAAGCTCCATTGCGGCAAGACGCCGACGCCGGGATCGAGGCCAAGCCGCTGCATCATTTCGTTCATATGGAGAGGCCGGTTTTGCCGCTTGGCGGAAAACGCCATGGCACGTCCCTTTCTTCGTATTCTTCTTTTTATTCGGTATCGCGGCGGGCGCCGTTCGCAATGATATAGATCAACAGTGGACCTAATTTCCCTCCGACGAAGCGTTAATTGTTAACGCAGATAAGTTACGGAATTGTCTGGAAAAACATTCCCGAAACGGCATATCTCACGCTGACTACCATGAACCCGGTTGCTCAAATCTTCGACCTCGGCTCCCCGCCGCAAACGAGCGCGCCATGCGCATCCTGAACATCCTGCACGTCTTTCGCGCCCCCTTGGGCGGCCTGTTCCGCCATGTGGTCGATCTGGCGCGCGGCCAGGTCGAGCGCGGTCACCGCGTCGGCATGGTCGTTGACAATCTTACCGGCAATTCCCGCTCCAAGGAGGTGTTCGCCGGGCTGGCGCCGCTGCTGGCGCTTGGCCTTACCCTGACGCCGATGCCACGCCAGATCAGCCCGGCCGACCTGACCGCCACGATCCATGTGAGCAAGCGGGCGCGGCGGTCGGCGGCCGATGTGCTGCACGGCCACGGCGCCAAGGGCGGCGCCTATGCGCGGCTCGCCTTTGCCGGCCGGCCGCTGGTGCGCGCCTACACGCCGCATGGCGGTAGCCTGCTGCTCGACCACGCCACGTTCAGCGGCAAGGCCTATCTGGCGATGGAGCGCATCTTGATGCCGCGCGGCGATCTCTATCTGTTCGAGAGCGCCTATAGTGCCGATGTGTTCCGCGCCAAGGTCGGGCAGCCCGCGAGCCTTACGCGCGTCATCCATAACGGCGTGAGCCGCGCCGAGTTTGCCGCCGTACCGCCGGCGGCGGACGCCAGCGACCTGGTCTATGTCGGCGAACTCCGCCCGGTGAAGGGCATCGATGTGCTGCTCGACGCCTTGGCGATCCTGCATCGTGGCGGCCTGCCGCTCACCGCCACACTCATCGGCGACGGCCCCGAAGCGGCCGCGTTGCGTGCCCAGGCCGCGCGCCTCTCATTGACCGCGGCGGTGCGTTTTGCCAACGCCATGCCGATGCGGCAGGCGCTGGCGCACGGCCGGCTCATGGTAATCCCCTCGCGCGCGGAATCGCTGCCCTATGTGGTGCTGGAGACGGCGGCCGCCGCCCGGCCGCAGGTTACTACCAGGGTCGGCGGCATCCCGGAGATCTTCGGGCCGCTCTCGCCGGCGCTGGTGCCGCCCGGCGACGCGCCGGCGCTGGCCGCCGCCATCCGGCGCTCCTTCGCCGACCCGGCTGCCACGGCAGCGCTTACGCAGCAACTGCGTCAGCAGGTGGCGACCGCTTTTTCGGTCGAGGCCATGGTGGACGGCGTCTTGTCCGGCTACGAGCAGGCGCTCGACCGCGCGCGGTCGGCCGGAAGCCCGATGCTGGTGCGGGCGTAATCCGCCCTTGCCATCGCTGTTGGCTCGCCCGCCGCGCGGCAGCGCGCGGTTACACGTCCTCCGGCTTGTCGACGTAGCGCAGGCCCGCCTTCGCCAGCGTCTCGCGCATTTTGTACATGTCGAGGCCGAGCTCGCCGGAAGCCAGGCGCTGACGCTTGCCATCCTCGTCGTCGAAGCGCTTTTGCGCTTTCTGCGCGGTCTCCACGCAATATTTCCGCAGCACCACCACGACGCCATCATCGTCGGCGACCACGGCGTCGCCCGGCTCGACATTGACGCCGGCGCAGACCACCGGAACGTTGACCGCGCCGAGCGTCGCCTTCACCGTGCCCTTGGCCGAGATCGCCTTCGACCAGACCGGGAAGTCCATGTCATGCAGCGCCTTCACGTCACGGCAGCCGGCATCGATGATCAGGCCCTTGACGCCGCGCGCGCGCAGGCTCGTCGCCAGCAATTCGCCGAACATGCCGTCGGTATTGTCGGCGGTGCAGCCGACCACCAGCACGTCGCCGGCCTGGCATTGCTCCACGGCGACATGGAGCATCCAGTTGTCGCCGGGCTGCGCCAGCACGGTGACCGCGGAGCCGGCGATCTGCGCCCCGGCATAGATCGGGCGCAGATAGGGCTTCATCAGCCCGGATCGGCCGAGCGCTTCATGCACAGTGGCGACGCCGAGCGCCTCGAAGGTACCGATGGCGTTTGAATTGGCGCGTTGGATGTTGCGGACGACGACGGGCTTCATGAGCGGTTTCCTTCTCGTTCTGCTTCGATCCGTCATCCTGAGGCGGCCGGCGAAGCCGGCCCTCGAAGGATGAACGGTGCGGGCCGTCGCCCTTCGAGGCGCGCTGCGAGCGCACCTCAGGGTGACGGAGAAAATCATCGCAAGCCTACCCCAATTCCATCGCCACCCTGGGGAATAGCGTCTGATAGGCCTCGCCATAGGTCATGGGAACGCCGGTGTTGCGCGAACCCTGGATGCCGCGGTTGAGCGCCACGCGCTCATAGTAGCCCCACAGGTGCTTCTGCGCGGCGAGGATCTGGAAGGCTTTGTATTTCTGCTCCCACACGTCGTCGATCTTGAGGATGAGATCGGGCTTGTAGTTGCACTGCTCGGGCTGGTGCGGCTCGAACAGGTAGACCGGCGGCGCCGAATATTTGTACTTGGCGCCCGGCTTGTGGCCCATGGCCTGCGCCACCACGCGCGTCTCCTGGGCGAAGTGGGCGGCGTTGGGATGATCGAAATTATACGGGTCCTCCAGCGCGTGGGTGAGCACGAAAGCCGGATTGAGCTCGCGATAGATGTCGACCATGCGGTCGAAATGCGCCTCGCTGAGCTTGAGCGGATAATCGCCGCAGTCGAAGAACTCGATCTCGGCGCCGAGCAGGGCGGCGGCGCGCTCGGCCTCGTCGCGGCGGCCGGCCTTCACCTTTTCCAGCGTGGCGCCTTGCTCCTTCCAGGCGAACTGGCTCTCGCCGCGCTCGCCGAAGGACAGGCAGGCGATCTTGACCCGGTAGCCGCGCTTGGCGTGCTGCGCGATGGCACCGCCGGCGCGCCAGACGAAATCGCCCGGATGGGCGGTGACGACGAGCCCGGTCTTCTGATCAGACATTTGCAAGGTCCTGAGATTGCTAAGACTTGAAGTCGTAGAGACGCGCCGGATTGTCCGTCAAGATCGCGCGGCGATCATCGTCGCGCGGGGTCCAATCGAGAAAGACTTCCAGCAGCCGCCTGGCATCGGGCGTGGCGCCTTCCGGGCGCGGATGCGGCCAGTCGCTGCCCCAGACCAGGTTTTGCGGATTGGCGGTAAGCAGGGCGTCGTGAAAGGGTCTAGCCTCCCCATAATCCGGGGGGGGTGCGCCAAGCCGATAGGTGCCGGACACCTTGGCCCATAGCCGCCCATCCCCGACGCCGCGCAGCAGCGCCTGGAACCCGGGATGGCGCGTGCCGTGGCGATATTCCATGCGCCCCATATGGTCGACCACGATCGGTAGCGGCGCCCGCGCCAGTGCGTCCGCCATGTCGGGCAGGTCGCGCGCATCGATCCACAATTGCAGGTGCCAGCCGAGCTCGGCCATGAAGCCATAAAGAGGCTCGAGGTCGGCGAGGCGAACGCCATTTTGGTAGTAAGGCTTGCCGCCGCGGCGGAATTCGTTGGCGCGCAAGCCGCGCACGCCCGCGGCATGCCATTCCTGCAAGGTTTTGCGGGTCAGTTCTGCGCCGCCCACGGCCACGCCGCGCAGGCGTTGCGGCGCGCGGGCAAGCGCGTCGAGCATCGCCCGATTGTCGCGGCCGTAGGCGCTGGGCTGTACCAATACGCCGCGCGCGCAGCCGAGCCGATCGAGCAGCGCGATATAGGCCTCGAACGGCGCGTCTTCCGGCGTGTAGCTGCGCGGTTCGGCGTAAGGAAACCGCGCGGCCGGACCGAAAACGTGACAGTGGCAGTCGCAGGCACCGCGCGGCAGCGTTTCGCTCATTTCGGTTTTATGCCCGCGAGCTTGGCGGCCTGCTGCATGTTGTCAAAGTCGGTGCGGATGAATGCGGCGAAGCCTTTCGACGTCATTTGCTCTGGCGTGGCGATTTCAGCGCCCAGGCTGATCAGACGCGGCACCGCCGGGCTGCCGGCGGCCAAGCCCTTGGCGATCGCCTGCTGCAGCTTGGCGACGTCGGCGGCCGGCGTCTTCACCGGCGCCACGATGCCGATGTAACTCTGCGCCGTGAAGCCCTTTACGCCGCTCTCGATGAAGGTCGCGATCTCCGGCGCGAGCTTGGAGCGGTGGGCCGCGGCCACGGCGATGATATGCGCCTTGCCGCTCTTGTGCAGTTGCAGCGCCGTCGAAAATTCGGTCATGGCGCCGTCGACCGCGCCGCTGAGCAGGTCGGGCATCATGGCGCCGCCGCCGCGATAGGGAACGTGGGTGAGATTGGCGCCGGTCGCCGCCTTGAAACGCTCCAGCGTCATGTGCGAGGCGCTGCCGAAGCCGCTGGTCGCGATGGTCACCGGTTTATTCTTCGACAGGGCGATAAGCTCGGCAATGCTCTTGACCGTGACCTTGTTGGCCATGATCAGCGCATGCGGCACGTAGCTGGTGAGGGCGACGGCCACGAAATCCTTCAGCGGGTCATAGCCGAGATGCGCATGCATGAGCGGATTGATGGTCAACGGTCCATTCGAGCCGACTAGCAGCGTATAGCCGTCGGGCCGCGCATGGGCGACGAATTCTGCGCCGATCCCGCCGCCACCGCCACCACGGTTTTCGACGACCACCGTCTGCTTCAGCTGCTCCGATATCTGGTGGCCGACGAGGCGGCCGACGATGTCGGCATTGCCGCCCGCCGCGAAGGGCACGATCAGGTGGATCGTCCGCTCGGGAAAGGCCGCAAAGGCGCTGCGCGGCAGCAAGGCGGCGGCCGGGGCCGCGCCGAGGGCGGCAATAAAGCTTCGGCGTGAGACGGTCATGGTGGTCCTCCCTGGTCAGCAGGCTTTTGTTCCGCCGCTGTTCGGCCGGTTCATTTTTGCCGCGGACGGCGCGGCGCCCGCCGGCGCGCAGTCCAGACTAGGCAAGGCTTCTCTATTTCAGAAATTGATAATAATAATGGCGGGCATTCATGCCTTGGATACCCGCGAGAGGGCCGCCCGTGAACCTGAGCAATGTCGACTTCAATTTGCTCAAAGTGCTCGATGCCTTGATCGCCGAGCGGAACGTGACGCGGGCCGGCAAACGGCTGGGCCGCTCGCAGCCCGCCGTGAGCAATGCGCTGCATCGGTTGCGCGTCTTGCTCGGCGACGATCTCTTGGTGCGCGGGGCCAACGGCTTCGTGCTGACGCCGCGCGCCGAGGCGATCCGCGAGCCGTTAGGCGAGGCCATTGCGCTGGTCGAGGGCTGCCTCGTCGAGGAGGCGCAGTTCGATCCGGCGCGCGCGACCGGCGGCTTCCGGCTGAGCATGCCGGACCGGCTGAGCCTTGCGGTGGTGCCGCCCTTGCATGCGCGATTGCGCAAGCTTGCACCCCACATGGCGCTGCAAGTGTTGACCGCCGACCGCAAACAAGCACTCGATCTGCTCGACGACGACCGTACCGATCTCGCGCTCGGCTGGTTCGATGAAATGCCGGGTCATTTCAATGCCGACCTGTTGATGGAAGAGCGGTTGTTCTGCGTCTTCCGCCCCGGTCACCCCATCCTGAAACGGCGGATGAAGCTCGATATTGCGTCGGTGCTTTCGTTTCCGCATCTGGTGGTCAGCGCCACCGGGCAGGGCAAGGCGATCTTCGACGATCTATTGCTGCGCCATGGCTTGCACCGTCAGGTCGCGGTCGCGGTCACCAATTTCACTGCCGCGCCGCACCTGTTGCTGCGCAGCGACATGATCGGCGTTTTCACCCAGCTCGCCTCCGACGTGTTCGAAAAGTCCTTCAAGCTGATGAAACGGCCGGTCCCAATCGATGTCGGGGAGATCGCGACCAACATGGTCTGGCAGAGCCGCAACGATAAGGACCAGAAGCACGCCTGGCTGCGCGCGCAGACCAAGGCCGTCTACCAGGCGCTCTGAAGGGCCTCGTTCCGATCAATAAAGACGAATGTCAGCGGGTGGCTTGATGATGCCTGGCCAAGAAGTCGAGCGTGCGCTGACGCGCGAGCGTGGCCGCTGCTTCGACATAGGTCGGCCGCGCATCGTTGGCGAAGGCATGGCCTGCCGAGTAGATGTAGGTCTCGGCCGAGGGGAAGGCCTTGCGCACCGCTTCGATCGTTTCCGGCGGGGAATTGGGATCGGTGGCGCCGAAGTGGAACAAAAGCGGGCATTTCGGCTTTTGCTCGAGAAAGGTCATCAGGCGGGTTCCGTAGAAGGCAATCGCGCCCCTCAGGTCGAGCTCGGCGGCCGCGCGCACGATGACGCCGCCGCCCCAGCAAAAGCCGAGAACCGAAACGCCGTGCGCGTTGGCGACGTGCCGCACGACGGCGTCGACGTCGAGCATGACTTTATCGAGCACCAAGCCATAGGCGAGGTCGCGGCCGCGATCGGGTTCGCTGAACGGAATAACGGTACCGGGCGCCACGCGGTCATACACGCAAGGAAAAATCGCGTCATAACCATCGCACGCATAGGCGCGGACGACCGATTTGAGCTGATCGGTCAGGCCGAAGATTTCCTGCATGACGACGAGGCCGCCTTTGCGTTCCTGCCGCGGATAGGCGTGGAAGGCCTGCAGCGTAAATCCGTCCGCCGCGGTCAGCTCGATCGTTTCCTCGACTATGTCGTTCATCATGATCCCATCGCTAAGTTGTTCGCGGCGCGACGATAGGCGGTTGTCCAACACGCGCCTAATTGATACTCAATATGACCTTCATTCGAGATGTGAATACTCAAAATGAGCGCGGGCGCCCCGTTCGAATCCGATCCCGCGCGAAATGAGACGTGACCCATGAACGCGCCGACGACGCTGCGCATCGCTATTGGCGATTATCCGCACACTATGCCGCTCAAGCGCGGCGAGATCACCTCGGCCTGGCTTACGCTCGATTTCGTCGAGGTGAAGCCTATGCACACGGCCTTCAAGCCGATGGTGCGCGAGCACGCCTTTGACGCGAGCGAATTGGCGCTGGTCACCTATCTGCAGGCGAAAGTCCACAACAAGGGCGTCAAGCTCCTGCCGGCGGCGATGCTGGCGCGCTTCCAGCACGGCGCCATGCTCTATAATGCCGCGCGCGGCACGCTCACCCCCGCCGACCTGGCGGGCAAGCGCATCGGCATGCGCTCTTACAGCCAGACCACCGGTGCCTGGCTGCGCGGCATCCTGGAAAACGACTATGGCGTGGATTTCAGCGCCGTGCAGTGGGTGACCTTCGAGGACAGCCACGTCGCCGAGGCCAAGGACCCCCCGGGCGTGATCCGCGCCCGGTCCGATCAGGACATCACGCAGATGCTGCTCGCCGGCGAACTCGATGCCGCGATCTATGGCGCCGCGCTGCCGAAGGAGCCTCAGCTCAAAAGCGTGATTGCCGATCCGGACGCCGCCGCCCAGGCCTGGTACGCCAAGCACCACGTGGTGCCGGTCAATCACATGGTGGTGGTGACCGAGGAACTGGCCGCCGCCAATCCAGCGGCGGTTGCCGAGCTCTACCGGTTGCTGGAGGCCGGCAAGCAGGCGGCCGGCTCTCCCGGAGCGATCGACACCGCGCCTTTCGGGCGCCAGGCCAACCGGCCTTGCCTGGAAATGCTCATTTCTTATGCGGTTCAGCAGCAGCTCATTCCGCACCCGCTCGCCGTCGACGAGCTCTGGTAAGCGGTCACCATTGACGAATTTCGTCGGCGCTTGCGGTGCCATCTGCGCGCCGGCTGGCGCGTAATCAGCCAAAATTGCACAAAGATTAGCCATACCCTGGTGGCTGAAAACTAGGCAGTCACCCCCGCGTACGAGATAGGCGAGCTAAATCAGCTATTTATGGCCTTTATGACACCTTGGCACAGGGCTTGCGAAAAGCTTTGCGCGCGAACTCATCGGGGACGCTCGCGCGCGTCAAATTCAGGGAACCTACGCTCATGCTCATATCCAAGAAGGCGGTCGCATCGCGACCGAGTGCGCGGCGCTGGCTTTCGGCCGCTGCGGGTCTGGCCTTGGCGGCGACTGGCTTCACCAGCGCCGCTCATGCCGCCGACACGATCAAGGTCGGCATTCTTCACTCGCTCTCCGGCACCATGGCCATCAGCGAGACCACGCTGAAGGACGTGATGCTGATGCTGATCGCCGAGCAGAACAAGAAGGGCGGCCTGCTCGGCAAAAAGCTTGAGCCGGTGGTGGTCGATCCGGCCTCCAACTGGCCGTTGTTCGCCGAAAAGGCGCGCGAGCTGATCTCCAAGGACAAGGTCGCCGTCGTGTTCGGCTGCTGGACCTCGGTGTCGCGCAAATCGGTGCTGCCGGTGTTCAAGGAGCTCGAACTCGATCCTGTTCTACCCGGTGCAGTACGAGGGCGAGGAAAGCGAGCGCAACGTGTTCTACACCGGCGCCGCGCCGAACCAGCAGGCCATCCCCGCCGTCGACTATCTGATGAGCAAGGACGGCGGCAACGTGAAGCGTTGGGTGCTGGAAGGCACCGACTACGTCTATCCGCGCACCACCAACAAGATCCTGGAAGCCTATCTGAAGTCCAAGGGCGTCGCGCCCGCAGACATCATGATCAACTACACCCCGTTCGGCTTCTCCGACTGGCAGACCGAGGTGTCGAAGATCAAGGCCTTCGGCTCGGCCGGCAAGAAGACCGCGGTGGTCTCCACCATCAACGGCGACGCCAACGTGCCCTTCTACAAGGAGCTCGGCAACCAGGGCATCAAGGCGACCGACATCCCGGTGGTGGCGTTCTCGGTCGGTGAAGAAGAGCTCGCCGGTCTCGACACCAAGCCGCTGGTCGGCCATCTCGCCGCCTGGAACTACTTCGAGTTCGATCAAGACCAAGGCCAATGCCAAGTTCATCAAAGAATGGCATGCCTTCACCAAGAAGCCCAAGCGCACCACCAACGATCCGATGGAAGCGCACTACATCGGCTTCAACATGTGGGTGAAGGCGGTCGAGAAGGCCGGCACCACCGACCCCGACAAGGTGATCGCCGCGCTGCCCGGCACCAAGGCGCCGAACCTGACCGGTGGCATGTCGACCATGCTGCCGAACCATCACATCACCAAGCCGGTCTATATCGGCGAAATCCGCGGCGACGGCCAGTTCGACGTGGTGTGGAAGACCAAGGGATTGGTCCCCGGCGACGCTTGGTCGAACTACCTGCCGGGCTCGAAGGACTACATCTCGGATTGGGTCAAGCTGAAGTGCGGTCACTACAACACCGTCACCAAGAAGTGCAGCGGTTCGTCGTGAGGTCATCGCGGTCGTAACCGACCGTGACCGACGAAGACGACAGCAAATGGAGGCGGCGGCCCGCCCGCCGCCTCCGACCTACAGCCTGAAGCCGGGGGGTTGATCGCAATGCGTTGTTTCTACGACCGCATCGTAGCGCTCGTATTCGCTCTCGGCTTGATTATGGCCGGAGTGGTGGCCGCCCATGCCGGCCCCTATGAAGACGCGCTTGCCAAATTCACCGAAGGCTCGCTGAGCGATACCGGCGACGGCATCAACGGCATTGTCGCCAGCGGCAATCCGCTGGCCGAGCAAGTTCTCGCGGCGCTGCAAGACGCGCGGCTGATGTTCAGCGCCGAAAAGAAGACGGTCTATATCAAGACCAAGGACGACAAGCTGCTCGACGCCGTGACCGGCAAGCCGTTCACCGGCACGCCGCCCGACGACATCGATACCGTCATTGTCAACAACCGGCTGCGCAATGTCATCGACGCCGCTATCGGCGCGCTGACGCTGATGTCGCCTAATCCGGACCGCCGCTACGACGCGGCGCAGGCTGTTTTCAAGTCGCGCCAATTGGGTGCGCTGGCAACGCTCGACAAGGCGCTCGCCAAGGAAACCGTGCCGCGCGTCAAGCGCGCGCTGGAGCAGGCGCGCGCCGCCGTCATCCTCTATGACCCGAAATCGAGCGCGGCGGACAAGATCGCCGCCACCGCGGTGATCGGCGAACGCGGCGACCAGGATGCGCTCGGCCTGCTCGACGGGCTGCCGGCCGATCTGCCGCCGGCGGTGCATGCGGCGGTCGCCGCGGCGCGCTCCGAGATCGCCCATACGCGGGCGTTGTGGAACCTGGTGCAAAACGCCTGGTACGGGCTGTCGCTCGGCTCGGTGCTGCTGCTCGCGGCCATCGGCTTGGCCATCACCTTCGGTGTCATGGGCGTCATCAACATGGCGCACGGCGAGATGGTGATGCTCGGCGCCTATACCACCTTCGTAGTGCAGCAACTGATCCGCGAATACGATCCCGCGCTGTTCGGCTACTCGCTGGTGATCGCGCTGCCGCTGGCCTTCATCGTCGCCGGCGCCGTCGGCATCGTCGTCGAGCGCACCATCATCCGCTTTCTCTACGGCCGCCCGCTGGAGACCTTGCTCGCCACCTGGGGCCTGTCGCTGATCCTGCAGCAGGTGGTGCGCACCATTTTCGGGCCGACCAACAAGGACGTCGGCAATCCGTCCTGGATGAGCGGCGCCTTCGACCTCGGCGGCATCACCATCACTTATAACCGCATGTGGATCATCATCTTCACGCTGACGGTGTTTGCGGCGCTGCTTGCCATGCTGCGCTTTACCCGGCTCGGTCTGGAAATGCGCGCGGTGACGCAGAACCGCGCCATGGCGGCGGCCATGGGCATCCGCACCGCGCGCATCGATGCGCTCACCTTCGGGCTTGGCTCGGGCATCGCCGGCATCGCCGGCGTGGCGCTGTCGCAGATCGACAACGTGTCGCCGAACCTGGGCCAGGGCTACATCATCGACAGCTTCATGGTGGTGGTGTTTGGCGGCGTAGGCAACTTGTGGGGCACGCTGGTCGGCGCCTTCACCCTCGGCGTCGCCAACAAGTTCCTCGAACCCTTCGCCGGCGCCGTGTTGGGCAAGATCGCCATCCTGGTGTTCATCATCCTGTTCATCCAGAAGCGGCCGCGCGGCATGTTCGCGCTCAAAGGCAGGGCGATCGAAGCATGACCGCGGAAAGCGCCCGGCGCACCATCCTTGCCTGGCTGCCCGTGGGCGTCGTCGCCGTCGCGGCGTTCATCTTCGCCATGCTGGCGGTGCTGCATTTCGTGCCGTCGCCGCAGTCGCCGATTTATGTGTCCTATGACGCCGCCTCGGCGACCGTCGGTTACGTCTGCGATGTATTGCTGATGTTGGTCGCGATCGCGACCGCGGTGGGCATCGCGTTCCTGGCGCGCACCAGCACCTTTGGCGCGGCGTCGGTAGTCTTCGTCGTCATCCTTTTGGTCATTGCCGGCATCGTCCCTTATCTCAACCTGGTGGTTCCGCCGAGCTCGCCGTTCCACCTGTCCACCTATCTGGTGGCACTGTTCGGCAAGTATCTCTGCTACGCGCTGCTGGCGCTCTCGATCGATCTGATCTGGGGTTTTGCCGGTATCCTTTCTCTCGGTCATGGCGCCTTCTTTGCTCTCGGCGGCTACGCCATGGGCATGTATCTGATGCGCCAGATTGGCACCCGCGGCGTCTATGCTAACCCGATCCTGCCTGACTTCATGGTGTTCCTGAACTGGCCGAAACTGCCGTTCTTCTGGCATTTCTTCGATCACTTCTCCTATGCGGCGCTGATGGTGCTGCTGGTTCCCGGCGCGCTGGCCTTCGTGTTCGGCTGGTTCGCCTTCCGCAGCCGCGTCACCGGCGTCTATCTGTCGATCATTACGCAAGCAATGACCTATGCGTTGCTGCTCGGCTTTTTCCGCAACGATTTCGGCTTCGGCGGCAATAACGGCCTCACCGACTTCAAGGATATTCTCGGCTTCAACGTGCAGGCGGAGACCACGCGCAACGCGCTACTGGCGATATCCTGCCTCGCGGTGGCACTGGGCTTCCTGATCTGCCGCGCCGTCGTCACCTCGAAGTTCGGCAAGGTGCTGGTCGCGGTGCGCGACGCCGAATCGCGTACGCGCTTCCTCGGCTACCGGGTGGAGAACTACAAGCTGTTCGTGTTCGTGCTGTCGGCCTGCATGGCGGGCGTTGCCGGAGCGCTCTATGTGCCGCAGGTCGGCATCATCAATCCGGGCGAGTTTTCGCCCGGCAACTCGATCGAGGCGGTGATCTGGGTCGCGGTCGGCGGCCGTGGCACGCTCACCGGCGCGGTGCTCGGCGCGGTCCTGGTCAACTACGCCAAGACCTTCTTTACCTCCGGGTTCCTGGCACCCTATTGGCTGTTCATGCTCGGCGGCCTGTTCGTCCTGGTGACCCTGCTGCTGCCGCGCGGTATCATCGGCACCATCAAATGGGGCTTCGAGAACCGCATCGCCAAATCGCTCGCCGCCGAAGAGGGCATCGATGTCGAGCCCGACGCCGCGCCGCCCGATGCCGCGCCGCGCGCCGCCGAGTAGAGGGCACCCATGGACAACCAGACCACGACCGCGCTGCTCTACCTCAACGGTATCACCGTGTCCTTCGACGGCTTCAAGGCGCTCAACGAGCTCTCCTTCGTGATCGAGCCGGGCGAGATGCGCGCCATCATCGGCCCCAACGGCGCCGGCAAGACCACCATGATGGACGTGGTCACCGGCAAAACCCGGCCTGACGCCGGCGACGTCTATTTCGAGGAGGGCACCATCGACCTCTCCAAGCTCGACGAGACGCAGATCGCCGAGCTCGGCATTGGCCGCAAGTTCCAGAAGCCGACCGTGTTCGAGATGCACACGGTTGAGGACAATCTGCAACTCGCGCTGAAAAACGATCGCCACGTGCGCGCCACGCTGCTGTGGCGGGATTCCGCCGAGCAGGAAAAGCGCATCGACGAGATCCTGGCCACCATCCGGCTCACCGACCTGCGCGCGCGTGTGGCCGGCAGCCTGTCGCATGGGCAAAAGCAATGGCTGGAAATCGGCATGTTGCTGGCGCAGGAGCCCAAACTGCTCCTGGTCGACGAGCCCGTCGCCGGCATGACCGACACCGAGACCATGCAGACCGCCGAACTGCTCAAGGAAATCAATCGCAACAAGACCGTGGTCGTGGTCGAGCACGACATGGCCTTCGTGCGCGAATTGGGCGTCAAGGTCACCTGCCTGCACGAAGGCTCGGTGCTGGCCGAAGGCACCATCGACGATGTGTCGACGAATGAGCGGGTGGTAGAAGTGTATTTGGGGCGGTGACCATGCTCGACGTAAACGCTATCGACCTTCACTACGGCGCGGCGCAGGCGCTGCGCGGCATTTCGCTGCAGGCCGAGCCGGGCAAGGTCACCTGCGTGCTCGGCCGCAACGGCGTCGGCAAGACCAGCCTGCTGCGCGCCATCGTCGGCCAGCATCCGGTGAGCAAGGGCGCCATCACCTTCGAGGGCAACGACATCACGCGCATGTCGACCGTCGAGCGCGCCCGCCACGGCATCGCCATCGTGCCGCAGGGCCGCGAGATTTTCCCGCTGCTCACCGTCGAGGAGAACCTGGAAACCGGCTTCGCGCCGCTGGCGCGCAGCGAACGTAGCGTGCCGGACGACGTGTTCTCGCTGTTCCCGGTGCTCAACAGCATGCTCGGCCGCCGCGGCGGCGATCTCTCGGGCGGCCAGCAGCAGCAATTGGCGATCGGCCGCGCCCTGGTGATGCGGCCGCGACTGCTGCTGCTCGACGAGCCGACCGAGGGCATCCAGCCCTCGATCATCAAGGACATCGGCCGCGCCATCTCCTACTTGCGCGGGCTCGGGCAGATGGCGATCGTGCTGGTCGAGCAGTATCTCGATTTCGCCCAGGAACTCGGCGACAGGCTGGTAGTCATGGACCGCGGCGCCATCGTCTATTCCTGCGACCGTGCCAGCATCGACGAAGGTGCCCTCAAGCGCGCGCTGGCGATTTGAAAGTCCTTGTCATGGCCGGGCTCGTCCCGGCCATCCACGCCTTGTAGGATTGCCGCGCCACTGAAGCGGATGCCCGGCACAAGGCCAGGCGTGACAAGTGAGGGAACGAAATGCCGAGCGTCATTGATGCGACAAACAGCGAGCGCATCTTCGCCGCCAATCGCGCCAGCGGCCGCATTGCGCTGACCGTTGCCGCGCCAGCCGGTATCACCCGGCGCAGCCGCGTGCAGGAGAGCGGTTCGCTGCGTGTACGATTTCCCAACGTCACCGCGGAGGCGCTGGAAGCGACCATCGTCAATACCGGCGGCGGCATGACCGGCGGCGACCGCTTTTCCATCGCCATCGATGTCGGCGAGGGCGCTCGTCTCGTCGCCGGCACCGCCGCGGCGGAAAAGATCTACCGCTCGACCGGCGCCGATGCCGCCATGGACGTCACGCTTACCGTCGGCGCCGGTGCCCGGCTCGCCTGGCTACCGCAGGAGACCATCCTGTTCGACCGCGCCCGGCTCGCCCGCCGCATCGACATCGACGTTGCCGACAGCGCCTCGCTGATCATGGCCGAGGCCATCGTGTTCGGCCGTGCCGCCATGGGCGAGAGCGTGCGCGAAGGCTTCTGGTCCGACCGCTGGCGTGTCCGCCGCGGCGGCCGCCTGGTGTTCGCCGAAAACGTCCGCCTCGACGGCGCCATTGCCGACAAGCTTGCATTGCCTGCTGTCGCTTTGGGGTCGATTGCGCTGGCCACGCTCTTGATCGTGCCCGGCGCGGAGGCGACACTTGACGCGGTGCGCGCGCTCAGCTTCGCGGGCGAGGTCGGCATTTCGGTCTGGAACGGCATCGCCGTCGCGCGGCTTGTTGCCCGCGACGGTGCCGCGCTGCGCCACGACCTGATCGCCATGTTGGCTGCGCTGGGGCAGAGCGTGCCGCGGCTTTGGTTACAATAGCGCATGAGCCTGACAAGTGGGACCGGCTTTCGGATAAGATCATGCGCAAAGGGTAGATGAGGAAACGATGAATCTGACGCCGCGGGAAAAAGACAAGCTCTTGGTCGCCGTCGCCGCCATGGTGGCGCGGCGTCGGCTCGAACGCGGCGTCAAGCTCAACCATCCGGAGGCGGTGGCGTTGATCACCGACTTCATCATGGAAGGCGCGCGCGACGGCAAGACCGTTGCCGCGCTGATGGAGGCCGGCGCCCATGTCATCTCGCGCGCGCAAGTGATGGACGGCATCGCCGAGATGATCGCCGAGATCCAGGTGGAGGCGACGTTCCCCGACGGCACCAAGCTGGTCACCGTGCACAACCCGATCCGCTGAGGAAGAAAGGCGAACCCATGATCCCCGGCGAAATGTTCATCAAGGATGGCGAGATCGAGCTCAACAAGGGCCGCAAGACGGTGACGCTCAGCGTTTCCAATGCGGGCGACCGGCCGATCCAGGTGGGCTCGCATTACCATTTCTTCGAGACCAATCCGGCGCTCAAGTTCGAGCGCAAGAAGGCGCGCGGTATGCGCCTCGACATTGCCGCCGGCACCGCGGTGCGCTTCGAGCCGGGACAGACCCGCGAGGTCGACGCTGGTCGCGCTGGCCGGAAAGCGCACGGTCTACGGGTTTCGCGGCGATGTGATGGGGAAATTGTGATGGGCGTTACCGCGGCCGGCAATAACACGGTCCCCAAAAGCCATGACGGGCGGACCGTCGTCCGCCCGTCTCAAGCTCTCGGATCCATTCCCGGTGCGCGCGTGAGCGCGCGGCGCGAGTACCAGCCTACTGGGAGCCCGGGTCGGCGGTCATGGACCACGACTGCTGCAAGCAGCATCCACGTCCCATGCCCGCTCCGGCCATGGCGGCCATCCGTGTCCGGCGCAGCCGAAGATGGGTGACCTGAAGGAAAGCGTATTCGCCTCAGTGGGCATGGCAAGCCTGTCGAGAAGCCTGTTGATAACTCCGAGGATGAAAAATGGCGGTCACAATCAAGCGCGCGGCCTATGCCGACATGTTCGGGCCCACCACCGGCGACAAGGTGCGGCTTGCCGATACCGACCTCATCATCGAAGTGGAGAAGGACTTCACCGTCTACGGCGAAGAAGTGAAATTCGGCGGCGGCAAGGTGATCCGCGACGGCATGGGGCAGTCGCAGTTGACCAACCGGCAAGGCGCGGTCGACACCGTCATCACCAATGCGCTGATCCTCGACCATTGGGGCATCGTCAAGGCCGATGTCGGCTTGAAGGACGGCCACATCGCAGCCATCGGCAAGGCCGGCAATCCCGACATCCAGCCCGGCGTCACCATCGTCATCGGTCCCGGCACCGAGATCATCGCCGGCGAAGGCAAGATTTTGACCGCGGGCGGTTTCGACAGCCACATCCATTTCATCTGTCCGCAGCAGGTCGATGAGGCGCTGATGTCCGGCGTCACCTCGATGCTCGGCGGCGGCACCGGTCCCGCCGCAGGAACGAACGCGACAACCTGCACGCCGGGGCCGTTCCACATCGCGCGCATGATCCAGGCCGCCGATGCGTTTCCGGTCAATCTCGGCTTTGCCGGCAAGGGCAATGCCTCGCGTCCGGCGGCGCTGGAGGAGCAGGTCAAGGCCGGCGCCTGCGCGCTCAAGCTGCATGAGGACTGGGGCACCACGCCGGCGGCGATCGATAGTTGCCTGAGCGTGGCGGATAATGCCGACGTGCAGGTGATGATCCACACCGACACGCTGAACGAGAGCGGCTTTGTCGAGGACACCATCAAGGCCTTCAAGGGCCGCACCATCCACGCCTTCCATACCGAAGGCGCCGGCGGCGGCCACGCGCCCGACATCATCAAGGTGGCCGGCTTGAAGAACGTGCTGCCGTCCTCGACCAATCCGACGCGGCCGTTCACCCGCAACACCATCGACGAGCATCTCGACATGCTGATGGTGTGCCACCATCTCGACCCGTCGATCCCCGAGGACCTGGCCTTTGCCGAAAGCCGCATCCGCAAGGAGACCATCGCGGCGGAAGACATCCTGCACGACCTTGGCGCGCTGTCGATGATGTCGTCGGACAGCCAAGCCATGGGCCGGCTCGGCGAGGTCGTCATCCGCACCTGGCAGACGGCGGACAAGATGAAGAAGCAGCGCGGGCGCCTGCCTGAGGAGAAGGGCGACAACGACAACGCGCGGGTCAAGCGCTACGTCGCCAAATACACCATCAATCCGGCAATCGCGCATGGCGTGTCCAAGCACATCGGCTCGGTGGAGAAGGGCAAGCTCGCCGACCTGGTGCTGTGGTCGCCGGCTTTCTTCGGCGTCAAGCCGGACATGATCATCAAGGGCGGCAGTATCGTCGCCGCCCTCATGGGCGATCCCAATGCCTCGATCCCGACGCCGCAGCCGGTGCATTATCGGCCGATGTTCGGCGCCTTCGGCAAGGCGCTGACCGCCTCGTCGCTGGTCTTCGTCTCCAAGGCGGCGGCGCGCTCGGGACTGCGCAATCGGCTCGGCGTCGAGAAAGAGTTTGTCGCCGTGGAGAAGACGCGGACCATCGGCAAGAAAAACATGATCCACAATGCGGCGACGCCGGTGATCGAGGTCGATGCGGAAACCTACGAGGTGCGCGCCGACGGCGAGCTGTTGACCTGCGCGCCGGCCGATGTGCTGCCGATGGCGCAAAGGTATTTCTTGTTTTGATTCTCTGTCATCCCTCCCCCGCTTGCGGGGGAGGGTGGCCGGCGAAGCCGGCCGGGTGGGGGGAGATTTCCTTGGTGCACCCCACCCCGGCTCGCTTCGCTCGCCGACCCTCCCCTTTCAGGGGAGGGAAAGGAAGAAGCATGCACCGCGTCACCGCGATCATACCTGCCGGTCAATGGAACGCTGCTTCCGCCATCGACCGCGTCGTGCTCGATGCGGGCGACCGCAACCGGCGGCGCATTGTGCTGACCGGCGAGAAAGGCAGCGAATTCCTGCTCGACTTCGAGAAACCCGTGACGCTGCGCGACGGCGACGGCCTGTTGCTCGATAACGGGGCGATCGTGCTCGTTGCCGGCGCGCCGGAAGCGCTGATCGAGATTTCCGCGCACAGCCTGCTCGACATGGTGCGCCTCGCCTGGCATCTCGGCAACCGCCACACCGAATTGCAGGTCGTTGGCGGTAGCTTGCGCATCCGCCGCGATCACGTGTTGGAGGACATGCTGCGCGGCCTCGGCGCGCATCTGCGCGCGCTGGAAGCGCCGTTCGATCCCGAGCCGAGCGGGCCGCAGGAGCATCACGATCATGGCTAGGGGCAAGCCGCGCGCTCCATCCCTCCCCCCGCGCAGCGGTGGGGAAGGTCGGCGAACGTCGCGACGGCGACGTGAGCCGGGGTGGGGGGATGCAGAGCCAACGCCTATGCAAGCTTCGCCCCCCACCCCTGACCCCTCCCCGCCACTCGCTTCGCTCGTGGGGGGAGGGGAGAAGAGTATGTTTCGCCTCATGGCCTGGTTGTCGCCGGCCTATCCGGTGGGCGCGTTCTCCTATTCGAGCGGCATCGAATGGGCGGTGGAGGCGGGCGATATCCGCGACGCCGCATCGCTGCACGCTTGGCTCGCCACCATGTTGGCCGAAGGCGCCGGCTTCTGCGATGCGGTGCTGTTCGCGCAGGCCCATGGCGCCGTCGTCGCCGGCGACGACATGGCACTGCGCGCGGTGGCCGAGCTTGCCGCCGCGCTGGCGCCGAGCAAGGAGCGGCATCTGGAGACGACGGCGCAGGGCAATGCCTTCATCGAGGCGACGCGCGCCGCCTGGCCCTGTGATGCGCTTGACCGGCTGAAGCAAATCTGGGACGGGCCGGTGGCCTATCCGGTTGCCGTGGCGGTTGCCGCGGCCGGCCACGGCATTGCGCTCGAACCCGCGCTTTCAGCCTATTTGCAGGCGATCGCCGCCAACTGGGTGAGCGCCGGCGTGCGGCTGATCCCGCTCGGCCAGACCGACGGCCAGCGCGTTCTGGCGGCGCTCGAAGCGGTGGTTGCGGCGACGGCGCAGCGCGCGCTCGCCGCTACACTCGACGATTTCGGCAGCGCCGCCTTTCGCGCCGATCTTGCCGGCGCCCGCCACGAGACTCAATATACGCGGCTGTTCCGCTCCTAAGTAATACCAATCGCAAATATTCCGTCCCGTTACCGTCATCCTGAGGTGGCCGCGAAGCGGCCCTCGAAGGATGAACGGCCCGGGCCGTCGCCGTTCGAGGCTCGCTTCGCTCGCGCCTCAGGGTGACGGTTATGAGTCATCGCGTCGTGCGTTTCGCACCCGCGCTAAGCCTTCGCCTTGAGGCTGACGCCCGCCGGCGGCGGCATGTCGTCGGGCACGAAGAAGTCGACCTGCAACGGCTGGCTCGGATCGACCCGGTATTGGTCGAAGTCGGTGACGCCCTCGGCGGCGAGGAACGTGTCGTCGATCAAAAAGTTGCCGCTGAAGCTTGGCGCCTTCTGGAAGATACGCCAGGCCGCCTCCGCCAGTATCTCCGGCTTGCGCGACATTTTCATCATGGCCTCGCCGCCGAGCAGGTTCTTGATCGCCGCGGTGGCGATGGTGGTGCGCGGCCACAGCGCGTTGACCGCGACCTTGCCGCGCAATTCGCCGGCAAGCCCGAGCACCACCAGGCTCATGCCGAACTTGGCCATGGAATAGGCGGTGTGCGGCGCGAACCATTTGGTCTTCATGTCGAGCGGCGGCGACAGCATCAGGATGTGCGGCTGCGGCGACTTCAACAGATGCGGCATGGCGTATTTCGACACCATGAAACTGCCGCGCGCGTTGATCTGCTGCATCAGATCGAAGCGGCGCATGTCGGTCTGCGCCACCGGCGTGAGCGAGATGGCGCTGGCATTGTTGACCACAATGTCGATGCCGCCGAAATACGCCGCGGTCGCATCGAGCGCGTCCTTCACCGCCGCCTCGTCGCGCACGTCCGTCGCCAGCGGCAGCGCGCCGCCGCCGAGTTTGGCGATCAGCGCCGCGGCGGAATGAATGGTGCCTTCGAGCTTGGGATGCGGCTCCACGGTCTTGGCGGCGATGGCGACATTGGCGCCGTCGGCCGCGGCGCGCAGCGCGATGGCCAGCCCAATGCCGCGCGAGCCGCCGGTGATGAAAAGCGTCTTGCCTGCAAGCGACATGGGGACCTCGGCGTTGTTGTTCAGTGTCTGCGGAGGTTAGCGACTCTCTTTGAAGGCGGCGAGGGGGCAGGCTGACGCGCCGCTCGCTCTCTTACCCTCTCCTACACTGGGAGAGCGAAACGAGATTGCCTCCCTCGCTCGACCCGCTTTTCCAATTCAGTTGTCAAACAGCAGACGTGCCGGATCGCCCGTATTCTTTGTCGAGGCGACGGGTGCGCCTGTCTTCCCGTTTCCTTTCCCCTCTTTCGAACAGGAGGGGATGGCGCGCCGAGTGGCGCGACCAACTCCGCCTTGCGGCGGCGGCGCCCCTGCGCGAGGCGCCTCGCCATTCGGCGCGCCATGGCGGCGTCTTTAAGACCTCGGGCCGCGCTTGCGTTTTTCCAGGATCGAGCCCGGAATCGTCCAGCGAGCTCCTCGCGCACGGGTCGTTGTGCCCGTAGGGCGGTGCCCCGAGGCCCCCGAGCGCGGGGATGCGAATCCCGCCCACGGGCGCCGCATTCGGCCCCACCCTCACGACGCCTCATGAGAGCGCCCTCGGTGGACCATACGATCCTAGGAATACATAAGAGGACTGTAGTCAAGAGAGGGCTCAGGTTTTCTTGCGGACGAGCGGCGCGCCCTGTCGCCCCCGCCGCCGCTACTCCGCCAGCGCGGCGTCGGCGCTGGTTACGCTGTCGGCGCTCTCGGTGACGCTGCGTTCCAGACCGGACGCCTGCAGCGCGATATTTTCGGCAAAGAAGCGCGCCAGCGCGGTGCGGGCGGCGCCGTCGGCGCTTTGCCGCGCGCGCCACCAGCGCCTGTTCGGCCAGCATGCAGCCGCCGGCGAGGCTGCCGAACATGCGCAAGAAGGGTGTGGCGCCGGCGAGCGCCGCATCGGAGCCGTTCTGCGCCAGCAACCATTGTGTCGCGCGCCCGACCGCGTCGGCGAGCTCGGAAAGCCGCGCCCCGGTGGCGCCGAAGGCAGAGTCGTTGGTTGCCTGCACGTCCTTTACTGTGCGTCGCAATTCGTCGAGGTACAACGCGACGGTCCGACCGCCTTGCAGCGGCAGTTTGCGCGTCACCAGGTCGATGGCCTGGATGCCGTTGGTGCCCTCGTAGATGGCGGCGATACGGGCATCGCGATAGTGCTGGGCGGCGCCGGTCTCTTCGATGAAGCCCATGCCGCCGTGCACCTGCACGCCGAGCGAGGCCACCTCGATGCCGGCGTCGGTGGAGAAGGCCTTGGCGATCGGCGTCAGCAGCGAGGCGCGCTCCAGCGCCGCCTGTCGTGCGGCTGCGTCTTTGCCGCGATGCGAACGGTCGAGAGCGATCGCGGTCGCATAGCAGATGGCACGCGCGGCGCCGGTCAAGCCGCGCATGGTCAACAGCATGCGCTTGACGTCGGGATAATGGATGATGACACCTGCGCCCTGCTTGCGCTCGCGTGCGTAAGCCAACGCCTGCTGCGTCGCGCGCTCGGCGATGGCGACGCCCTGCAGGCCGACGGCAAGCCGCGCCCGGTTCATCATGGTGAACATGCAGGCCATGCCCTTATGTTCGGCGCCGATGAGATAGCCGACGGCACCGCCGGCATCGCCATAGACCATGGTGCAGGTGGGCGAGGCATGGATGCCCATCTTGTGCTCGATGGAATGCGCGCGCAGGTCGTTTCGCGTGCCGTCCGGCAGGAATTTCGGAATCAGGAACAGCGAGATGCCCTTGGTGCCGGGCGGCGCATCGGGCAGGCGGGCCAGCACGAAGTGGATGATGTTGGAGGTTAAGTCGTGCTCGCCATAGGTGATGAAGATCTTCGAGCCGGTGATGCGATAGCTGCCGTCATCGGCGCGCGTGGCGCGCGTGCGCAGCGCGCCGACATCGGAGCCGGCCTGCGGCTCGGTGAGCTGCATGGTGCCCATCCATTCGCCGCTGATGAGCTTTTCCAGGTAGCGCTGCTTGAGGTCGTCGCTGCCGAAGGCGGCGAGCGCATCGACCGCCGCCATGGTCAGCACCGGGCCGATGCCGAAGGCCATGGAGGCCGAATTCCACATCTCGATGCAGGCGGCGTTGACCGCCTGCGGCAGGTCCTGGCCGCCGAAATCGGCCGGCGCCGCGAGCCCGTTCCAGCCGGCGGCGGCCCAGGCGGTGTAGGCTTCCTTCCAGCCCGGCGGGGTGGTGACGGCGCCGTCCTTGAACGGGGTGCCGAACTTGTCGCCGACGGTATTGAGCGGCGCGATTACCTCGCCGGCAAAGCGGCCAGCCTCTTCCAGCACGGAGTCGACGGTTTCCTCGTCGAGATCATCGTAAAGCCCCTCGGCCAGCGCGGCTTTCAGGCCGGCGGCGTGCTTGAGCGCGAAGGCGATGTCGGCGACGGGGGCGCGGTAGGCGGTCATGGGGCCAAGCAATACATCGGCTTGGCCGGGGGTCAATGGCGCGGGGCGCCTACGGTTGTGGGGGGAAAGGGCGGTTCTATCGACCGGTACAGGTGGCGCAGCGGCTGAGTTGATTGGGCAGGGCGCCGCCGCTATGGTCCGCGCCGCCGGGGCGCCGGGATGCATCGCCGCGGCTTTTCCTGTGCCGATTGGGGCGTAGCCAAGTGGTAAGGCAGCGGATTTTGATTCCGCCATTCCCTGGTTCGAATCCAGGCGCCCCAGCCAGGATCAACACACTGAATTCCTTACCGAAACGCGTTTTCTCTTGCGCGTGTTTTTGGGCGCATTTGGAGATCGATGACCGCCGCCATGTGGGAATTATATACCGGTTTGGTCTTCCATCTGCCGAGGCGACCAAAATCTTTTCCAATCATCAGCCGCGCCGAACAGACTCAGCCGCACGGTCTTGCCTAGGCGGCGGCAGGGCCCTGACTTTCGTCACGTGATGGATGCCGGCACCTCGGGATCGTCAGCCGCACCAACAGTCCGTGCGGCTTCGCATCGTGGAGCTCGATACGCCCGTGATGCGTCTCGACGACGTGGCGCGCGATCGACAAGCCCAGGCCGAAGCTGCCGTGCTCGCCGATGCTACGGGCGGCATCGCCACGATAAAACGGCTCGATGACCTTGCGTTTGTCGTCGTCGGAAATGCCGGGCCCGTCATCCTCGACATCGATGAGGACGTCGTCATCCTGCTCCGTCAGCCGCACCGAAACGGAAGCGCCGAACTTCAAGCCGTTATCGACAAGATTGGCGATCGCCCGCGTGAGCCGATCGGGGTCGCAATCGATGTAGACATGGGCGGGGCCCTGAAAGCTGAATTTGCGGCCCATATCGGCAAAGTCATCACATAAGGCTTGCACGACACTCGGCAGGTCGACGCGCACGGGCTCGTTGCCTGCGACGCTTTGCTCGCGCAGGAACGACAAGGCCGATTGCACCATATGCTGCATCGTATCGAGATCGCGGATGACCTGGCCGCGCAAGGGCAGGGGCTCTATCTCTTCCGCACGCAGGCGCAGGCGCGTAATCGGCGTGCGCAGATCGTGGCCGATGGCCGCCAACATGCGTGTGCGGTCTTCGATGAGCGTGCGAATGCGTTCGCGCATCTCGTTCAAGGCCCGGGCGAGGCGGCGTATTTCGGTCGGTCCCCGCTCGTCCAGCGGAACATCGGAGCGGTCGGCGGAAAAGCGTTCGGCGGCATCGGCGAAGCGCCCAAGCGGCGCCGTCAGCGCCCGCGCCACCCACAGGAACAGCAGCGTCAACACGACGGCGAGAAACGACACCGTGCCGATGAGCATCGGTACTTGCGTGGGCAGTGGCGGCAAGGTCGCGGCGATGATGCCGCCGTCGGGAAGGCGAACGGCGATCCGCGGCTCTTTACGCCATCCCTGCTCGGCCGGCGGAATCTCGAACACCGCGAAGCGCTCGCCGAGCACGGCCTTGAGATCGGCCACCGGCCGGCTGTCCGTCTGCCGCTGCGATGGTGGCGGCAAGGCATCGAGCGTCGACAATTCGGAGAAGCTGGCACGGGCGTTGCGCAAGACCTCGGCACGAATTTTCGCGTCGGGGGCGGCAGCCAGCAATTTGGCGGTGAACGCCAAACCGGCCAGGGTGCCGACGGTGCTGGGTGGCTTCGGCGGCGCCTGCAACAAGAAGACGCCGGCGGTGACGATATTGGCGATGGCGAGCGAAGCCACGATAAGCACGGCGATCTGGCTGCCGATGTGGCAGGGCCGCAAATGATCGAGCAGCCGGTTCACGCGGGGTTGACCTCCGGCGCAAACATGTAGCCGCCAGATCGGATGGTCTGGATCAACAGCGGCTCGCGCGGATCCTTCTCCATCTTCTATCGCAGCCGACTGACCAGAACGTCAATGCTGCGGTCGAATGGACCCGATGCGCGCCCTTGCGTGAGATCGATCAACTGGTCGCGCGACAACACCCGCCGCGGCCGCTGGCAGAACGCCAGCAGCAAGCTGAACTCCGCGCCGGTCAGCGCGACCCGCGCGCCGTTCGGGCTGTGCAATTGGCGGACGTTGGGGTCGAGGCGCCAGCCTTCGAAGGTCAGCGGCGCGCTTGTCGGCACCTTGTCCGGGTCCGCCGAGCCGCGCCGCAACACGGCACGAATGCGCGCCAGCAATTCGCGCGGGTTGAACGGCTTGGTGACATAGTCATCGGCGCCGATCTCCAGGCCGACGATGCGGTCGATGTCCTCGCCCTTGGCGGTGAGCATGATCACCGGCAGTTCCGAGTTTGCCCGCAGGCGCCGGCAGATGCTCAGCCCGTCCTCCCCCGGTAGCATGATGTCGAGCACGACCAGGTCGACGCGGCCGTCCTTGAGCGCCTTGTCCATCTCGCGTCCGTCGACCGCCGTGGTGACACGAATTTCGTTGGCGCCGAGGAAGCGCGAGACGAGGGCGCTGATTTCGCGGTCGTCTTCCACCAGCAGTACATGGGCGGAATTGAGCATGCGTCTTGCCATAGTCCAACTCGTCGTGGCGTTGGCGGGAAATTTGTTACGAAGTGTTACGAAAAAGGAGGCGAAATCCGGGCCACTGCCGTTTAGCATCGCTGCGGACGCCAAAAGGAGCAGACCCGCTAGAAACAAACGTTAAAATCCAGAAACAAATTTCAATAAAGCGCACATTCGCCAGCAACCCGCCGCATCCAAGTTTGGCTTCGTCATCATGTCGAACGGAGCGCGAACGATGAAAACTGCAGTGAAGGCGCTGTTCGCGGCGGGCCTGGTCATTGGCGCGGGCGTCGCCGCTGTCGGAGCGACCTACCCGGCGCCACCCGTGCCGAAGGACCAGGCGCGCATCCTGTCCGAAGCCGGAAAGAGTCGCGCCGAAGAATACAGTCGCGCTTTGCTGCAATTGACGCAAGCCACCCGACCGCGACCTGACGTCGACGCTCCAGTGACTTTCGTCCCCATGCGGGCAGGCGATGGAGGGCCGCATATGACAGGTCCGCGCGGTGTTGGCCGCCCGCCGCCGGCGCACTTTGGTCCACTTGGGGGTCCGCCCGGGCCGTTCGCGGCCGTCCCGCCGTTTGCTGCCATGGGCCCCAACCGCTTCGCCTGCGAAGAGGACATCGATCGTCACGCTGCGCTTGCCGGATACCTCAAGAGCAGGTTGCGCCTCGAGGGCGCCCAGAAAGAGGCCTGGCGGAAGATCGAACAAGCCGCCGAACCGGTCGTCGAGAAAATGCAGAAGGCTTGCGCGTCGCTGCCGGCCCAGCCGGGAGAGCCGCCAAACTTTGCCGCCATGATCGAGATGGCGGATCAGCAGTTCTCCCTGCGTGCCGAATTCGTGCATGCGATCATTGCGCCCGCGCGCGCGCTCTACGATACGCTCTCGTCCGAGCAGCGACGTGTTCTCGATCGGCCGCCGCCGCCGATGCTCTGACCATCTACGGTGTCCGCCTCACCCCAGCTGGACACCGGGTGTGCGACCGCGGTGATTCATCACCGCGGTCGCATCACCGTTCGATGGCTGTGGGCGGAGGAGGTATTTCTTTATGGACTTGGCACCGTCGACGCGACGCCGGAATAAAACAATACCACTGTGCACGGCCGTCAATTCTTTAGCCTGCATGGCTTCGCGACAGTGGTTAGAAGTCGCATATTAATGAATCCGCCTTGCAATTCGCTGCCCGCATCATCTGAGTTGTCCAGCAGCGGCTGTAGCCGATTCGATGGTATTGATGGTCAATCGCTTTCGATCCGAGCTCGAATGAATCGATATTGAATATGATGATGGTTTTGTCAAAAGGCACTGGAAAGATTGAAACACGTCGGCAATCATATCAGCCGTGCGTAGTTCTGCTCGTCGCGGCCGTTCTGCTCGCCGGCTGCGGGCAGGAGCAGAGCGCCCCCCAGCAGGCCGGCTCGGCGCACCCCCAGGTGAGTGTCGTCACGTTGCACCCGCAATCGGTGGCGATCACTACTGAGTTACCGGGCCGCACATCGGCATCCTTGACGGCGGAGGTGCGTCCGCAGGTCAGCGGTATCATCAAGGCGCGTCTTTTCAAGGAAGGCAGCGAGGTCAAAGCCGGTGATCCGCTCTATCAGATCGACCCGGCCAGCTATCAGGCCGCTTACGACAGTGCCGTGGCCGCCGAACGAAAGGCGGAGGCGGCGGTTCCCAGCGCCGAGGCCAAGGTCGAGCGCTACAAGGGCCTCATCAAGCAGAACGCGGTGAGCAAGCAGGATCTCGATGACGCCACGGCCACGCTCGCTCAGGCCAAGGCGGACGTAGCCGCGGCGCAGGCCAGCGTCGATACCGCGCGGATCAATCTGAATTACACCAAGATCACCGCGCCGATCGGAGGACGGATCGACAAATCCTCGTTGACGCCCGGCGCCCTGGTGGCCGCCAACCAGACAACGGCACTCACCACAATCCGCAAGATCGATCCCATCAACGTCGACGTCACCGAATCCGCCACCAATCTTCTGAACTGGCGTCAGGCCGTCAAGGAAGGGCGGTTGAAATTTTCCGGTCCCGACGTGCATATCAAGTTGAAGCTCGATAACGGAACCTTCTACGCGCATTACGGCAAGCTTGCTTTCGTCGAGTCCAACGTCAGCGAGAGCACAGGAACTTTCGCTCTGCGGGCGACTTTTCCGAATCCCGATCGCCTGCTTCTGCCCGGCATGTATGTGCGCGCCATTATCGAGGAAGGCGTCGCGCCGAACAGTTTCCTGGTGCCGCAGCGCGCTGTCACCCGCAATACCAAGGGCGAGCCGACGGCGATGTTTGTCGATAGCAGCAGCAAGGTGGAAGAGCGCGTGCTGTCGGTCGATCGGAATGTCGGCAATAACTGGCTTGTCACCTCCGGCGCGCATGACGGCGACCGCGTGATCGTCGAAGGCACCCAGCTGGTGCGGCCTGGCCAAGTGGTGACGCCGGTTGAGGTGACGATCGACGAAAACACCGGCGAGGTTCGTGGGCCGAAGCAAGGTGCCTTGCCGGCGCCGCGCACAGAGCGATTGGCGCAGCAGGAGCTGTCGAACGCGGCGGCCGGAAACTGAGCCATGTCGCGTTTCTTCATTGACCGGCCGATCTTTGCTTGGGTGATCGCCATCGTGATCATGCTGGGCGGTCTGCTGGCGCTACGCACGCTGCCGATCGCGCAGTATCCGCAAATCGCGCCGACGACCGTCCGGATCACTGCAAATTATCCCGGCGCTGATGCTGAGACCGTGGAAAACTCGGTGACCAAGGTCATAGAGCAGGGCATGACCGGCATCGACCACCTCGACTATATGACGTCGACATCGACCTCCACCGGGCAATCCCAGATCACGCTGACCTTTACCAACGCGGCCGACCCCGACACCGCCCAGGTGCAGGTGCAGAACAAGCTGCAGCTCGTCACCTCGACGTTGCCGACGACGGTGCAGAACAACGGTATTTCGGTCACCAAGTCGTCTACCGGTTTCCTCATGGTGATCGGCTTTGTGTCGACCGACGGCAGGCTCAACGCCACCGATATTTCCGACTATGTCAACAGCACGCTCAACGACACCCTGAAGCGCGTCGACGGTGTGGGCGACACCCAGCTGTTCGGCTCGGGTTATGCGATGCGCATCTGGCTTGATCCGGACAAGCTGGCGAAATATTCGCTGATGCCGAGCAACGTGATCTCGGCAATCGAGGCGCAGAATACGCAGGTGTCGGCCGGCCAGTTGGGCGGATTGCCGGCGCGCAAGGGCCAGCAGCTCAACGCCACGATGACCGCGCAGAGCCGCCTGCAGACGCCCGAGCAGTTCCGCAACATCATTCTCAAGAGCAACAGCGACGGCTCACTGGTGCGCTTGAATGACGTCGCGAGGGTCGAACTCGGCGCCGAGAGCTACACCACCGATTCCGCCTATGACGGCGCGGCGGCCGCGGGTCTCGCCGTCAACCTAGCGACCGGCGCCAACGCGATCAGTACGGCGACGGCGGTTCGTGCCGCCATCGCACGGTTGGCGCCGACCTTCCCGCCGGGTCTCAAGGTCGTTTACCCCTACGACACCACGCCCTTCGTGCAGCTGTCGATCGAAGAGGTGGTCAAGACCCTGTTCGAGGCGATTGGTCTCGTTTTCATCGTTATGTTCGTCTTCCTGCAAAACATCCGGGCAACGCTCATTCCGACAGTGGCGGTGCCGGTGGTGTTGCTGGGCACCTTCGGGGTGCTCTCCGTTTTCGGTTATTCGATCAACACGCTCACCATGTTCGCTATGGTGCTGGCCATCGGCCTTCTGGTCGACGACGCCATTGTCGTGGTCGAGAATGTCGAGCGCGTGATGGAGGAAGAGGGACTGTCGCCCAAGGAGGCGACGCGCCGTTCGATGAGTCAGATTACCGGCGCCCTGATCGGCATCGCCACGGTGTTGTCGGCGGTGTTCATCCCGATGGCGTTTTTCGGCGGCTCGGTCGGCGTCATCTACCGGCAATTTTCAGTCACCATCGTCTCGGCCATGCTGCTGTCGGTACTGGTCGCTTTGATTCTGACCCCGGCGCTGTGCGGCAGCATCCTACGCGCGAAGGATACGCATGTAACGCACAAGGGCGCATTTGGTTGGTTCAATCGCGTTTTCGAGCGGGCGACGCGCGCATATCGCCGCGGTACGCAGGGTGTGATCGCGCGGTTCGTGCGTTTCCTTTTGGTGTTCTTGCTGATCACCGCCGGCGTCGGCGTGCTGTTCATGCGCTTGCCGAGTTCGTTCCTGCCGCAGGAGGACCAAGGCATCCTGCTGACCAGCGTGCAGCTGCCGGTCGGTGCCACGCAAAATCGTACGCTGAAGGTGCTTGCGAAGGTGCGCGATTACTATCTGAAGGAGGAGAAAACCGCTGTCGAAGGCGTGTTCACGGTGGCCGGGTTCGGCTTCGGCGGCCAAGGCCAGAACGTCGGACTTGTCTTTGTCAATCTGAAGCCGTTCGCCCAGCGCACCGCGCCCGCTCTTTCGGCCAGCGCCGTTGCCGGGCGCGCGATGCGGGTGTTCATGACCTATAAGGATGCTCGCGTCTTTGCGCTGGCGCCGCCGGCCATTCAGGGCATGGGCAACACCAACGGCTTTGATTTCTATCTGCAGGACATTACCGGCGCCGGGCACCAGAAGCTGATCCAGGTACGCAACCAGCTCCTGGCTATGGCTGCCCAGAGCAAGCTCCTGGCCAACACGCGCCCGAACGGACAGGAGGACGAGCCTGAGTACGCGATCGAGATCGACAAAGCGAAGGCGAGCGCACTGAGCTTGAGCTTGGCAGACATCGATTTGGTGTTGTCGACAGCGTGGGGTGGAACTTATGTGAACGATTTTGTCGACCGGGGGCGGATCAAGAAGGTCTATGTGCAGAGTGATAAGGAATTCCGCATGCAGCCTTTGGATCTCAATCGATGGTATGTGCGCAACTCATCGAGCGAGATGGTCCCATTCTCGGCGGTGGTGTCCGGACATTGGAAATACGGATCGCCGCGCCTCGAGCGCTACAACGGTTCCGAGGCGGTCGAAATACAGGGCGAAGCCGCGCCGGGGGTGAGCTCCGGTACGGCAATGGATACAATCGATGCGTTAATGAAAAAGCTGCCCGCCGGCTACAACCATGAGTGGACCGGTCTGTCCGCGCAGGAACGCCTTTCCAGCAACCAAGCGATGTCGCTCTACGCGATATCAATCCTCGTGGTGTTCTTGTTGCTGGCCGCGCTGTACGAAAGCTGGTCGACGCCGTTTGCGGTGATGCTCTCGGTGCCGATCGGCGTATTCGGCGCGCTGCTTGCCGCGATTTTGTTCGGCCAAACCAATGACGTCTATTTCAAGGTCGGCCTTTTGACGACAATCGGATTGTCGGCGAAGAATGCCATTTTGATCATCGAGTTTGCGATTTCAGCGTCATGCCGCGGGTCTTGGCTTGGTCGAAGCCACGGTCGGGGCGGCAGGGCAGCGTCTGCGCCCGATCTTGATGACGTCTCTGGCTTTCATTCTAGGCGTAACGCCGCTGGCGATCGCGAGCGGTGCCGGCTCCGGCGCGCAGAATGCGGTCGGTATCGGTGTCATGGGCGGCATGATCGCTGCGACGGCAATCGGTATTTTCCTCGTGCCGTTGCTGTTCGTGCTGGTGCGCCGTGTGTTTCCTGGCGCGCGGCCGGACACCAGCAATCCCACGGGAGCCGACAGCGAACCGTCCGATAGCGATCCCGCATCGGAGGCTATTTGAAAGCGATGGGGTTGAACGGGAAACTCGCGAGGGATGCCATGGCGCCGTCGGCCGGCGGCGTCGATACGGTTGGCGGGCGCGGCGGCGCGAAGCCGCAGCGGCTGGCGGCGCTCATGCTGGTGGGGCTATCGCTCGGCGGCTGTGCCGTCGGCCCCGATTACACCCCGCCGTCCATCGACTTGCCGGCGCATTGGGCCAACGCCAAATCGACCAAGAGCGCGAGGACGGCAAGTCTCGTCCGCTGGTGGCGGCGCCTCAACGACTCGATGCTCGACGAACTGATCGAGCGGGCGGTCGAGGGTAATCTCGATGTCGCCAGCGCCAAGGCCCGCATTCGCGAAGCCCGCGCCACGCGGCGGCAGGCAATCGGCGCGCTGTTTCCTTCGCTCACGGGAACCGGCTCGGCGACCCGCAGCCGCACCGCTGGCTTGACCAGCGATGGGGTGACCACGCCGCCCAGCACCGGCAATTTGTTCGAAGCGGGATTTGACGCAAGCTGGGAGTTCGATCTGTTCGGCGCCAACAGGCGGACCGTCGAGGCGGCGACCTATGGTGTCGCCGCGGCGGAAGACGATTTGGACTCCACACTGTTGACGCTGATCGGCGATGTCGCCGCTTATTATGCCGATGCGCGCGGCTATCAGGCGCAAATCAACCTCGCGCGGCACACGGCCGCGTCGCAACGCGAAACCTACTCGTTGACGCAAAAGAAGTACGAGGCCGGCTCCGCCTCGGCGGTCGACGTGGCCAAAGCGGGCGCCCAGGCCGCCACCACTGAGGCCGATATCCCGACCTATCAGACCAATTATGCGGCCGACGTGCACCGCCTCGAGCATTCTACTCGGCGAGCCGCCCGCGACCCTGTCGCGGCTGATGGCGCAGACCAAGCCAATCCCCGCGCCACGGCTGCCGTTGCCGGCGCGGATTCCCGCCGACGTGCTCGTCTCGCGTCCGGACGTGCGCAAGGCCGAACGCCAGCTCGCCCAATATACGGCGAAGATCGGCGAGGCCGAAGCGGCGCTCTATCCGGATGTGAGTTTGACCGGATCGGTGTCGACCGAGGCCACCAAGATCGGCGACCTTGGCAGGAACTCGTCGATCGGCTGGTCGTTCGGCCCAAGCGTGAGCGTGCCGATTTTCAATGCGGGCAAGCTGCGCGCCGCCGTCGAGGTCGCACAAGCCCAGCGCGATCAATATTACGTCGCGTGGCGCTCCTCCGTGTTGACCGCACTCGAAGATACCGAGAACGCGCTGGTCTCGCTGTCCCGGGAACACACCAAGGAGAAGCGCTTGGCCGACGCGGCACGCCAGTATCGCGAGGCCGCACGTCTGTCTCGTGCGCTTTACCAGACCGGAACGCAGAGCTTCTTCGATGTGCTCGATGCCGAGCGGTCACTTTATTCAGCCGAGGATTCGTTGCTGCAGAGCCGGGTCGCGATTGCCAAGGACTACATCGCGCTGGCAAAGGCGCTCGGCGGCGGCTGGGACGGTGCAATCGACAGTTCGAAGCCGGAGGTCGTCGATACCAATACCGGACCGCATGTCGCCAAACCGCCGACGATCGACGCGGCCAAATCGAATTATTGATCGTCATGCTGGAACGGCCCTCGTCACCGCTGACCGTTGAAAGCCCGCTTCCATCGCCTCGCGCGCCGGCTTCCCCCGGACGGTTAGCCAAACGCATCGGCATGGCGGCGCTGGCGCTCGTGCTTGCCGGCGCGGCGGCCGTGGTGATCAAGGTGAAATTGTTCCCGGCCGCGACGACGACGTTCATTACGGCGGAGGTCAAGCCAGGCGATATCGAAGAGGACGTTCTCGCCACCGGCACGTTGAAGCCGGTGAAGCTTGTCGCCGTCGGTTCGCAGGCCACCGGCCGCATCACCGCCGTCATGGTCGGGCTCGGGCAGAAGGTCAAGAAGGGAGATTTGATTGCGACAATCGATTCCGTCACGCAGGAGAACGCGTTGCGGACGGCGGAGGCCTCGCTCGCCAACGTCAAGGCGCAACGCGAGGAAAAGGAAGCGACGCTCGCCTACGCCGAATTGTCCCTGGCGCGCCAACAACGGACGTGGCAGCAAAATGCGTCGTCGCGCGCCGACTATGAATCCGCGCAAGCGACGGTGAAGACCACGCGCGCGCAGATCGCCGCCCTCGATGCGCAGATCACAGGGGCGGAAGTCGCGGTTGCGACAGCGCGCGTCAATCTCGCTTATACCCGCATCACCGCGCCGATCGACGGCACCGTGCTGTCGATCGTCTCGCAAGAGGGGCAGACGGTCAACGCCGCGCAGTCGGCACCGACGATCGTTGTGCTTGGCGACATCAGCGCCATGACGGTGAAAGCGGAGATTTCCGAGGCCGACGTGGTCAACGTCAAACCGGCGCAGCCGGTCTATTTCACGCTCCTCGGCGAGCCGGACCATCCCTATTACGCGACGCTTGCCTCGATCGAGCCGGCGCCCGAATCGATCAAGAACGACAGCAGCATCAGCTCGTCGAACACCGCATCCACCGGCAGCAGTTCTTCCTCTTCTTCCTCGACCACGTCTTCGGCCATTTACTACAACGGCGTCTTCAACGTGCCCAATCCCAGCGGCCACTTGCTCACCTACATGACCGCGCAGGTCCATATCGTGTTGGGCAGGCCAAAAACGTGTTGACGATTCCGACGGCGGCGTTGGGTGTCAGGGGCGCAGACGGCCGCTACGCCGTCCGGGTCATCGACGATGCCGGAAAGGTCACCACGCGCCAGGTCAAGATCGGCCTCGACGACAAGATCACCGCCCAGGTGCTGTCCGGCTTGAACAAGGGCGAGCGGGTCGTCACCGGGGAGAAGTCGACCGAAACGCAAACATCGTCTTCCCAAGGCGGCCCGCCGTCGCCCCTGGGTTTCTAGGCCATGCCGTTGTCACCGACACCCGTCATTGTCTTGCGCAAGTTGCGCCGGGAATATCGGGCCGGCGAAGACACGCTCGTTGTTCTCAAGGATCTCGATTTGACGATCGAGGCTGGTGAGATGGTGGCGATCGTCGGTGCCTCGGGCTCGGGCAAGTCGACGCTGATGAATATCATTGGCTGCCTGGACCGGCCGACGTCGGGCCATTATGAGATAGACGGGCGCGATACGGCATCGCTCGATCCCGACGACCTCGCCGCGCTGCGGCGCGAGCATTTCGGCTTCATCTTCCAGCGCTATCACCTGTTGGCGGAGCTGAGCGCGTTGCGGAACGTTGAAGTGCCGGCGATCTATGCCGGCCTCGGCAGCCAGCAGCGTCAGAGTCGGGCCGCCGCTCGATTGACCCGTCTCGGCATGGCCGATCGGCTCGGTCACCGGCCCGGGCAGTTGTCGGGCGGCCAGCAGCAACGGGTATGCATCGCTCGGGCCTTGATCAATGGCGCCAACATCATTCTAGCCGACGAGCCGACCGGTGCGCTCGATTCCAAGAGCGGCGAGGAAGTGTTGCGGATTCTCGACGAGCTCCATTCCGAGGGCAAAACAGTTGTCATCGTCACCCACGACATGTCGATCGCCTCGCGCGCCGGCCGCATCGTCGAGCTGAGCGACGGCCGGATCATCGCCGACAACCGCAAAGCCGTCACGCCGGTGCCGGTGGCTGCCGCGGAACATTCCGCCCTTGCGGCGAGGCCATGGTGGGCCGCCATCGATCGTTTCAAGGAAGCCTATCTGATGGCGTTGCTGGCGATGCAAGCGCACAAGATGCGCACCATGCTGACGATGCTCGGTATCGTCATTGGCATCGCCTCCGTCATCTCCGTGGTTGCGCTCGGCACGGGCTCGCAGCGGCGGGTCTTGTCGAATATCCGCGGCCTGGGCACGAATACGCTGGAGATATTCCCCGGCGAAAGCTTTGGCGACGTGCGCTCGGCCAAGGTGCAGACGCTGGTGGTCGCGGATGCGGACGCCCTGGTGCGGCAACCTTATGCCGCAGGGGTAACGCCGACGATTTCGACAGCGAGCACCGTCCGCTACGGCTCGCAGGAAGCAAATGCGCTGATCAACGGTGTTGGCGTGCAATATTTCGATGTGCGCGGGACAAAGCTCGCCGAAGGGCGCCTGTTCTCGGCCGAAAGCGTCCGCGGCCTGGAGCAGGTGGTGGTGATCGACGAGAACACCCGCAAGACCCTGTTCGGTAATGTCGCAGGGGGCGCGGTCGGCAAGATCCTGTTGGTCGGCAAGGTGCCCTGCCGCATCATCGGCGTAACCGCGCAGCAGCAGGCCGGGTTCGGCGGCAGCCAGAACCTTTCCGTCTATCTGCCCTATACGACCGTCCAGTGGCGCATTCTGGGAACGTCGTCGCTGCGCAGCATTACGCTGCGGGTCAGCGACGACTCCTCGCCCGCCGCGGCCGAGCGGGCCGTTGCCGCACTGCTAAAGCAGCGCCACGGCCACAAGGATTTTTTCTTTCTCAATACAAACGACATTCGCCAGACCATCACGCAGACCAGCCAGACTTTGACTCTGCTGATCGCCGTGATCGCGATCATCTCGCTCATCGTCGGCGGCATCGGCGTCATGAACATCATGCTCGTTTCGGTCGTCGAACGCACCGGCGAAATCGGCGTGCGCATGGCCGTTGGCGCGCGGCGCAGCGACATCCTGCAGCAATTCCTGATCGAGGCGGTGCTGGTGTGCCTGATCGGTGGCGTCTTGGGAATTGCGGCCGCGCTGGGCTTTGGCGTGGTCTTCACCCTGCTGGGGTCGACCTTCAGCCTGGTCTATTCGAGCACGTCGATCGTTTTGGCGGTTCTCTGCTCGACGCTGATCGGTGTTGTCTTCGGCTATCTGCCAGCGCGCAACGCCGCGCTCCTCGATCCGGTCTCAGCGCTGAGCAGGGAATGAATTCGAACAGATTACCATCTCAGCCTTACAATCGGTGCCGCAGGATAGGCCCTCGGCCACGCTAGGCACGACGGCAGATCATTTCCATCGGAGCGAGAATGCCGCGCTCGAACAGCGCGGACATATTGCCGACCTTCTGCGCCGCGGCGGAGCCCATGACGATCTGGAGCCCGAAGGCGGGCGGCCGGGTGGACGCCGCGGCCCTGGCCTTGAGCGCGCGCAGGATGGTCAAGGCGAATTCGCGGCGGTCGCGTTCCTTGACGATCTCGAAGCCCGCCGCGGCCAGCTGTGTTCGATAGGCCGACGGCGATGCAGTGAAGTCGATGGTCGCGCCCGAAGCCCAGGGCAGCGGATAGGCGAGGGGATCGTCGGCGAGACGCATGATGTCATAGATGCCGAATTGCCCGCGCAGCTTGAGCACGCGATGCACCTCGCGAAAGAGCCACGCCTTGTCGGCGATGTTCATGCCGACATGTTGCATATAAGCACCGTCGAAGCTCGCGTCCGCGAACGGCAATTCCGTCGCGCTGGCCTTTTGGTAGGCAACCTGTTTGGAGAGTCCGACGCGCCGCGCCAGCGAGTTGGCGACCGCGACATATTCCTCGCTCAAGTCGATGCCGGTGACGCGGCAGCCGTAATGCTGGGCGAAATAGCGCGACGGACCGCCAAGGCCGCTGCCGATATCGAGGAGATGCATGCCGGCGGCGGGCGCGAACTCGCTGGCGAAATCGACCGTGGCCTGGCGGCCACCAACGTGGAATTCGT
The DNA here is from genome assembly GCA_963782145.1 of uncultured Pseudomonadota bacterium. Lineage (GTDB taxonomy): Bacteria > Pseudomonadota > Alphaproteobacteria > Rhizobiales > Xanthobacteraceae > Pseudolabrys. Next base: position 176,802 of record CAWAIV010000017.1, on the reverse strand, counting down.
CGGCTGGCGCGAGATCGTCAGGTGTGAGCTTGTCGATATCCTTGCCGGCCGCGGCGAGGCCTTTCAGCAAGGCTTCTTCCAGCGAGCCGTGACGATAATGATCGGCAAGTGTTGCTTCGGCGGACATCGATGCTGTGTCCCGCAGGATAATGTAAAGGCGTTCGTCGGTGCCGCATGGCGGGCTCGATCCGCCTCAGTCCTTTGCCTCGTTCTCGACGGTGATGAAAGCCGGCGAATCCTTCTTTTTTGTCGCGCGGGCGAGGATCGTGATGCCGACGATGACCAGCAGATAGCCGGCAACGACGACGGCCGTGTGGCTGGAGCCTGCCAGCGTCGGCGCCAGCAGGCGGACCGCGCCGACCCCGAGCAAGGCGGTCACGGTTCCGCCGATCCAATACGCCTTGTTCTCGCGCATGCTCATGGCGTGGGGATCTGCAGCACGGTTACATAGATGCCGGCGATGATGGCAGAGGTGATCACGCCGGACACGCAGGCGCCCATGGCCCAGGGCAGGATCATGCAGAACTTGTTGGCGCCGTGCGCCTCCTTTTGCGCCACCTTGGCGGTCGTCGGCACGCAGGACACCCCGGCAATGCCGATCACCGGATTGAAGGTGCGGCCGCTGGTCCAATAGACGATATAGCCGCCGATAATGCCGCCGATGCCGGAGAGCAGCAGCGCGGTCATGCCGAGAAACAGCAGCAGGATGACCTTGGGATTGAGAATGGTGTTGGCCTCAAAGAGTACGCCGAGCAGCAGGCCGAGGAAGAAGGTCGAGCCGTACAGCACCGTACCGCTGAGAAACTCGACATATTGCTTCACGCCGGATTCGCGCACGATGACGCCGACGAAGAAGGACATGAACAAGGGAGCGGCCACCGGGAACAGCAGGCACAGCACGGTCGCGGAGATGATGGCGAAGGTGATCTTCTCGCCGGAGGTGATGTTGGGGATTGTCTTCTGGTCCATCTTGATCCCGCGCAGATGCTTGGGGATCAACAGGCGGACCAGATAGGGATAACCGGCGTAACATAGGCTCAGATAGAGATAGGCGACGATGGTGATGGGCACGAACAGGTCGCGGGCCAAGAGCAACGAGGTGTAGAGGACCATGGGCGCGTCGGCGCTGCCCACCATGGCGATCGAGGCGGCTTCCTTGTAGGTCAGGCCCATGGCGACGGCGAGCGGGAAGGTCAACACCGTGCCCAACTCGGCCAGGATGGCGATGATCATGCAGCGCACCGGCGCGATCAACATGTAGCCGATGTCGGAAATGGCGCCGATGCCCATGAACACCAAGCACGCGATGAGGCCGTTGCTGAAGGTGAAGGTATAGATCGGCTGCAGGAAGTCGATCTGCAGCACGTCGAGGAGCTTTTCGGGGCTGCTGGCGGTCGGGTCGATGAAGATCGTCCCCATGGTCTTGGCCGACAAATAGAGAACGCCGGCATTGACCGTCGCCATGCCGATGCCCATCGGAATCATGATGAGCGGCTCGAGAATTCCCTTGGCGCCGAGATAGACGAAGCCTATCCCGCAGCCGATCAGCACCACGCGCGCGATGGCGATGAGCGGGTCGGACGCCACCATGGTGGCGATGCCCTGAAACAGGTGCAGAAAATCGATGCCCGGCATGGTCAGGCTCTTCCTTTCGGGGCGGCGCTTGCCGGCGTCGGCGCGCCCTTGGCGGTCTTGCCGGCGTCGGCGCGGCTTTTCTGCAGGCGGATGACGACGAAGATGAATTTGATCATCCAGGCCGTGAGCAGCGCAATCACGGCCGCCAAGGCATAGGTGAAGAGCATCAAATGCACGGAACCCCAAAACGATTCCATATTTCCTCCGCCGTCGGTCTTATGTGCTTACCGATCCAATGATGGTCTTGACGAAAAGCCGGCCATCGCGTCGCGCCGGCGCCGCGGGCCGCCCGCGCCGCTAGCCGATGACGAGCAGCAACTGGTTGGCTTCCACTTGGTCACCCTCGGCGACCTTGATCTCGGCGATGGTGCCGTCGACCGGGGCGTAGATCGGGTTTTCCATTTTCATGGCTTCGAGGATCATGAGTTCATCCTCGACCTGGACCTTGTCTCCGGCCTTTACCAGGATCTTCCAGACCTTCCCCGAGATGGGAGCCGTGACTTCTTCGCTCATCGAGCCTTCTCCTGTTCACCCGCCAACCTGTTCATCTGCCAAGCACCGTCGACCGGCATTACTTGCACGATCGACATCCCCGCCCACCATGCGCTTTTCCCGGTGTCCACGGTAGCGTCTTGCGGACTTTCGGACCGATCATCCCTTGATGCTGCGCGGCAGCAACATGTGATGACGCGGGCAGATCGAGGTTGGGTTCTGGTAGACCGCGCCGGCGAAAGCCTTGAGGTAGCCGCGCAACGCCGTAAGATCGACGATCTCGTCGACGAAGCCATGGCGCGCGCAATAATCCGGGCGCGACGTGTCGTTATACTTCTTCGCCATCTCGTTCATCTTGTCGGCGAGCGGCTGCAACGGCTTGCCCGCGTCCTTGTCCTTCACCGCGCGGCGGGCGAAGGTCGCGACCGCGGCGGTCTCGCCATGCATGACGTAGATTTCGGTCGCGGCAGTGCCGAGCGTGAAAGCGTTGTGGCGGTTGGCGGTGGGGCCGCCCATGACATAGTGGGCCGCCGCGCTGCCCTTGCGCAGCACCACCAGTATCATCGGCAGGTCGGTCTGCTGGATCGAATAGATCAACGACTGACCGAGGCCGAGCAATTCGGCCTTTTCGGCGACGTCGCCGACATCGATGCCCGAGGTGTCCTGGAACCAGACGATGGGCACGCGGTCGCGGCCGCATAGCGTCACGAACTCGTTCATCTTGATCAGGCCCTGGCGGTAGAGCTTGCCGCCGATGCCGGGATAATCGGCGTATTCGGGATAGCCCTTGGGCAACAGGCCCTGGCGGTTGCCGATGGCGCCGATCAGCATGCCGTCAATCTTGACCAGGCCGGTGTAAATCTCAGGCCCGTAGTCTGGGCGGAATTCCATGTGCTCGCTGCCGTCGACCAGGCGGGCGAGGATTTCGTCGAAGATGTAAGCCTCTTTCTGGTTGGCCGGCAGCAGATGATAAAGATCGCCGGCGGTCAGCCGCGGCGCCTTCGGCTCGGCGACCCGGAAGAACTTCGGATCGTAAGCGGGAATCATTTGCATGTATTCTTTGATCCCGTCGAGGACCTGCGTTTCTTCTTCGAATACGCGCGTAAAGAAGCCGGTCGCATCGTAATGGGTCGCCACGCTGCCCGGCGGCTTGACGCGCATGTCGCGCGTCTTCGCGATCAGTTCCTCTAGACCCGCTTCGTCAAAGCCGCCTTTCGGCGACATGCCCGACACGATGCCGACACCACCGACCGCCATATTGGCATCCTTGTGGGCAAGCAGAATGGTGGGACTGATGCTCTGGTAGCCGCCGCCGGCCGGATTGGTGCCGTAGATGCCGGCGAGCACGGGAATGCCCATCTGCTCCAACTCGGCATGACGGTAGAAGCAGGTGCCGCTGCCGCGGCGGTCGGCGTAGAACTTCTCCTGGTCGGTCATCTTTACGCCGCTGCACTGCACGAGCCAGACCAGCGGGATGTGCAGCCGCTTGGCGATATTGGTCACCCGCAGGATGTTCTCCGGCTGCCCGGGAATCCAGGCGCCAGCTAGCACCTTGTTGTCGAAGCCGATGATAGCGGCCCAGCGGCCGCCGATCTTGCCGAGGCCATCGACGACGTTGGTGGTGCCTTCCTCGTTCTCTTCCGGATTGTACAGGCTGTGCAGCGGCAGGAAGCTGTCCTTGTCGACCAGATATTCGATGCGCTGCCACACCGTCATCGAACCGCGCTTGTTGATTTCGGCTGCCGGGATGCCGACTTCCTGGCGTGCCTTGCGCAAGGCAGCAATCTCAGCCTCGACCGCCTCAAGCTTGGCACGGCTGTCCTGCGTACGCGTGATGCGGTTCTCTTTGAGCTCCTTGCCGAAGCTCGGCATCGTCTCGAAATAAGGTCTCATTCACGGCTCCCGCACATCGCACAGTTCCGGCCCGGCATGCGCCGGCGTATTGCGCCTCGCGTCATTCCCGGTTCGGCGTAAAGCCGCAGGCCATGCCGGAGATGATGATCTTTTGAATGTTCGACGTGCCTTCGACCACCTGCAGCGACTTGGCGTCGCGATAGAAGCGCTCGGCCGGGTATTCGGTGGAGAAGCCGTAGCTGCCGAAGATCTTCATGCATTCATTGGCGGCATGGACCGCCGCTTCCGAGGCGGCGAGCTTGGCCACCGAGGTCTCGTACTGGTTCGGCTTGCCCTGATCCTTCAACCAAGCGGCGCGATAGACCAGCATTTGCGCGGCCTGATGCTCGACCACCATTTCGGCGATCTGCGCCTGGACCATCTGATGCTGGGAGATCGCCTTGCCGAACTGGGTGCGGTCGTTGGCGTAGTTGATGGCAAGCTCAAGCGCGCCACCGGCAACGCCCAGGGCGCCGGCGGCGCAGCCGAGCCGGGTCTGGTTGAGCTGCCACATGCACACGCGGAAACCTTCGCCGACCTTGCCGAGCACATTCTCCTTCGGCACCTGCATCCCTTCGAATACGAATTCTCCGGTCGGCGCGCAGTGCAGGCCGAGCTTGGTCTCGATGGCGCGCGCGGTGCAGCCCTTCATCTTCTTCGGCTCGATGATGAAGGCGGTCATGCCCTTGTTGCCCTTGGCCTTGTCGGTATAGGCGTAGAGCAGGCCGGCATCGCCGACATGAGCCTGCGAGATCCACATCTTGTTGCCATGAATTTCGAAATGGTCGCCCTTGTCGATGGCGTGGGTGCGCATGCTGGCGACATCCGAGCCGGTGTTGGGCTCGGTCATGGCGAAAAATCCGAGCTGCGTGCCGGCAACCCAGCCGGGCACGTATTTCTTGCGCTGCTCGGGCGTGCCGAACTTGCTCACCGTGAGCGCCGGCCCCAGGTTCTGCATGTTGAAGGGCAGGCGCCAGGAGGCCGAGACCCTGGCGATCTGTTCGGCCATGAGCACCGATTCCATGAAGCCCATGCCGCTGCCGCCGAGCTCTTCCGGCACGGCGCAGGAGAAGAAACCGAGCTCGCCCATCTTGGCGACGCGTTCGGGCTTGAACGCGTGCTGGCGTTCTTCCTCTTCGATCTTCGGCGCGATTTCCTCGGCGGCAAACCGCTTGGCCGTGTCTTGGATCAGTTGCTGCTCTTCATTCAACTCGAAATTCATAGCTACTCCGTTTCGCGCCATCGCCGCCGGCGCATCCTGGACCGTCGAATTGTCATCTGATCGGATCGCCCTTTAATCCTATCCCGCCTGTCCTCGGATGTTAATAGACCGGCCGCAAAGCCGGTCCTCGCGCACATTACCTAAACCCGCTTTCGGCCGATCGGCTTGACTTCAATCAACGCTCGATGCTCCATTTTCGTGGCTCCCTGGCGACCGCGAATGTCGGTTTGCTCGCCGCGTGCGAACGCGGGCGGCGTGCGCGGCGCGGCCGCTCGGGGCCCGCCGGATAACGGACCGGCATGCGCCTGCTCGTGCAATTTGTGATCGAGGAACGACCGATGTCTCTCGCGGAAGCGCTGCCTTTCTCCCCCGCCGGCCTGGGCCAGGTACGACACTACTGGACGCGGGCGGAGGTGCGGGCGCTGTTCGCGCTGCCGTTTCCCGAATTGATGTTCGAGGCGCAACGCGTGCACCGCCTGCATTTCGATCCGGTCGAAGTGCAGATCTCGACCCTGCTGTCGATCAAGACCGGCGGTTGCGCTGAAGATTGCGGCTACTGTCCGCAGAGCGCGCATCACGACGCCGGCGTCAAGGCCGAGAAGCTGATGAGCCTCGACAGCGTGCTCAGCGAGGCGCGTGCCGCCAAGGCCGCCGGCGCCTCGCGCTTCTGCATGGGCGCCGCCTGGCGCAGCCCCAAGGATCGCGACCTCGACCAGGTCTGCGCCATGGTGGAAGGCGTCAAGGCGCTCGGCCTGGAGACCTGCGTCACGCTCGGCATGGTCAAGGCCGAGCAGGCGCGGCAGTTGAAGCAGAGCGGGCTCGATTACTACAACCACAACCTCGACACCTCGCCGGAATATTACGGCGCCGTCATCACCACGCGCACCTATCAGGACCGGCTCGACACTCTCGAACACGTGCGCGAGGCCGGCATCAATGTCTGCTGCGGCGGCATCGTCGGCATGGGCGAGGAGTTGGAGGATCGCGTCGGCATGATCGCGACGCTGGCCGCGCTGCCCGCGCATCCGGAAAGCGTGCCGATCAACATGCTGGTCCAGGTGGAAGGCACGCCGCTGGCGCATGCGGCCAAGATCGATGCCTTCGATTTCGTCCGCACCATCGCGGTGGCGCGGATCACCATGCCGAAGTCGATGGTGCGGCTGTCCGCCGGCCGCGAGGACATGAGCGAGGAGATGCAGGCTTTGTGCTTCCTCGCCGGCGCCAATTCGATCTTCTATGGCCCCAAGCTCCTCACCACGCCTAATCCGCAACGCGATAGCGACTTGGCGCTGCTCGACAGGCTGGGCTTGCGGCCGATGGAGCGCTGACGCCAAGCGTCGGGCAAACCGGCGCCGCCTCCCTGGCGACCGCTATCGTCGTTAGGCGAGGGCCTTCGCCGCCGGTGGGCTAGCGCCGGCGGCCCGGTTTACCCGCGCGACCGCGTCACCGAGATTCCGTTCATGATCAGGTCGAAGACAAATGCGACATATCTATTCGCCAGCTCGGCGTCGAATTTCCCGGGTCCGAACAGCGATTCCAGCATCGGGCGGTTGCTGGCGAAGAATTCGCTCAACCCGATAAGCGCACAATACATGAAATTGACATCGACCGGGCGCAGCTCGCGCCGGCGAACGCCGTCCTCCAAGATGGCGCTCAATTCGGACAGCGAGTCCGCCGACAATAGGTCGAATGCCCGCTTTGCCACGCTGCCTTTGCCGTGGACGACCTGTTCGAGCAGGAGCTGATTGAAGTGCGGATTGACCATCAGCGTCTCGGTGAGGACGGCGATGCGGGCGCGCAGCTTTTCTTTCGCGGTCTTCGCCGCGGCGATACGCGCGCGTGAATTGGCGCGGTGCTCGCGCGCCAGCAATATCGTGGTCGCGCGCAGCAGCTTTTCGGTATTGCCAAAATAATAGCGCACCAAGGCGGGTGTGACCCTGGCGGATTGCGCGATCTTGATTCGGGTAAGCTTTGCCGGCGGCACCCGCTTGAGCAGTTCCTTGGTCGCCGCAATGAGCGCGTCGCGGCCGACGGTATCGCCGGAAATGTGCGGGCGGCCGATTCCGCGCCGACGTTGTACCTTGTTTTTTACTTTCTCAGGTAATTGTTTTCTTTTCATCAGTCCTCGACAAAGGGTCATCGGGTCGGTGTGCCGCGCGCGAGCCAGCCCTGCCGCACCTGAAATCGACATGGCGGATGCCGCTCAGGGTCGGCGCCGAAAGCGGCGGCTGACGGGCAATCTAGCCGATCCACCTCGATTTGCCATATTTTTAGCTGTGAAATACAAAGGCCGCTGCATTATACCTCAAAAATATATGAGTTTGCGATCCACTGCGGCTCACCAGCAGGCGTAGCTGGCGCACGCCGCATGGCTTCGACCGCCGGTGTTTCTGTGTGCGCCGCCGGATGAAGGCGCTTTTCCGCGGTTGCCGGTCGTCCGCGGGCCGCGTCACTGTCGGGCTGAGCCTGCAACGGTGGACTGACAATAAATTATTTCTAAAAGTAATAACTGTCATCAGAGCGATCCCCGGGAGGTAATGATCGAAGGAATTATGCCGTCGGCTGTTATCGCCTTGGCCTCACCGCCTCGCGCGGCGCGGGCGCCGTCGCCTTCATCGTCATTGGCACAAGCCCGCACCGCTCAGGCCGGGGAATTGTGCGGGCCGGGATAGCTCTTGATCAATTCGGTGTAGCTGTCGGCGCCCATCTTCACCCACTCGGCGGCGCGCCCTTGCAGCGGTTTCTTGATCGCGGCGGGAACGCCGGCGGCGAGCATGCCGGGGGGGACCTCGAATTTTTCCAGCACCATGCTGCCGGCGCCGATCATCGACCCGGCGCCGATACGGGCGCCGGCGAGCACGATGGCGCCCATGCCGATGAGGCAGTCGTTGTCGATCCAGCAGCCGTGCAGGATGGCGCCGTGGCCGACGGTGACGCGCGGCGCGACAAGGGTGCCCTGGCCGTCTTCGGCATGAACGACCACGTTGTCCTGGATGTTGCTTTCGGCGCCGATGCGGATCGGTCCGTAGTCGGCGCGCAGCACGGCGCCGAACCAGATGCTGGCGTGTTCGCCCACCTCGACGTCGCCGACAATCACCGCATTGGGGGCAATGAACGCGGACCTGGCGATTTTCGGGTGCTTGCCTTTGAAATCGAGAATGATGGCCATGCTGGGCAACTCCGGGTTTCGCCGCGCGATTGGACCGCGGCACGCATGCCGCGCGCCGGGCCCGGGGAAGCACATTAAGGCGGCCAAGACAATAAGATTGGCAATCGAATTGACAATCGTCTTGCCCAGGCGGCAGGACGGCGTGGGCTTGCGCGTTGGGCGCCGGCTTGCACATTAGGGGCGGGGCGAAGCAGCCTTGGACCTTTGCAGCGAGACAGCATGACTCAGCATCCGACACCGGCGACCGCGAGTTTCATCGGCGCCGCCGGCAATAAACTTGTGGCCGACGTGTTCGGCGAGGGCGGCCCGTCCGTGCTGCTGCTGCATGGCGGCGGCCAGACCCGCCATGCCTGGACCAAGACCGCGCAGGCGATCGCGCGCAAAGGCTTGACTGCCTATGCGGTCGACCAGCGCGGCCACGGCGATTCGGAATGGGTGGCCGACGGCAGCTACGCCTTCGCGGATTATGCCGCGGACGCCAAGGCCGTCGCCGCCGAGCTGACGCGGCGTTCGGGCGCCAAGCCGATCGTAATCGGCGCCTCGCTCGGCGGCATCGCCGCGCTTCTCGCCGAGGGACAATCCGAACGCGACGGCGGCGGCAATGTCTTTTCCGCGCTGGTGCTCGTCGATATAACCCCGCGCGTCGACCAGAGCGGCGTCGCCAAGGTGCTCGGCTTCATGCGCGCCAATGCCGCGCAAGGCTTTGCCTCCATCGCCGAGGCCGCCCAGGCGGTTGCCGATTATCTGCCGCAGCGGCCGCGCCCGAAGAACGACGAAGGTCTGAAGAAAAACCTGCGCCTGTCGCCCGACGGCCGCTGGCGCTGGCACTGGGACCCGCGCTTTCTCGACGGGCCGCGCGCGGCCGGCACCAACCGCCAAGCGCTGGAAACCGATCTGGTCGAGGCGGCGCGGCGGATCCATATCCCGGCCATGCTGGTGCGCGGCGCGTCCTCCGAACTGGTGAAGGAGGCGCATGCCAAGGAATTTCTCGAACTGGTGCCGCACGCCGATTACGTCGATGTCAGCGGTGCGCGGCATATGGTGGCGGGCGACCGCAACGACCACTTCGCCGCCGCGGTTCTGTCTTTCGTCGAGCGCTTGCGGCCGGCGGGCTGATCGCCGGGCACGGCGCGCCGCCGCGGCCGACCGCCCCTCCCGCCGGGGCAACAAAAGTCGTTTAAGTCTAGATATTTTAGGTTTGAAATTTATCGGCTTTTGTGCATGATGGGGGTCGCGACCGGCACAAGAGGGGAGCCCCAAGCATGCGCACGGCGGTTCTGGGCGGCGGTCCCGGCGGGCTTTACTTCGCGATCTCGCTGAAGCGGCGCGACCCCGCGCACGAGGTCGTCGTCATCGAGCGCAACAAGCCGGACGACACCTTCGGCTGGGGCGTGGTGCTGTCCGACGAGACGCTCGCCAATCTGGCCGCCAACGACGCGGAAAGTGCCGAGCAGATCCGCAAATCCTTCGCCTATTGGGACGACATCGCGGTGCATTATCGCGGCACCGTGGTCCGCTCCGGCGGGCACGGCTTTTGCGGCATCGCGCGCAAGCAGCTCTTGCATATCCTGCAGCAGCGCGCCCGCGCGCTCGGCGTCGATCTGCGGTTCGACACCGAGGCGCGGGAGCCGGAAGCTTACAAGCGCGACTACGATCTCGTGGTCGGCGCCGACGGCATCAATTCGAATGTGCGCGCCGCCTATGCGGAAAAATTCCGCCCGGATATCGACGTGCGCGCCTGCAAATATATCTGGCTCGGCACCCACCAGAAATTCGACGACGCCTTCACCTTCATCTTCGAGCAAACCGAGCACGGCTGGATTTGGGCGCATGCCTACCAGTTCGACGCCGATACTGCGACCTTCATCGTCGAATGTTCGGAATCGACATGGCGCAAGGCCGGCTTCGACACGATGACGACAGAGCAGACGATCGCGGCCTGCGAAAAAATTTTCGCCCGTAATCTCGGCGGCCAGGCGCTGATGTCGAATGCCCGGCATTTGCGCGGTTCGAGCTGGCTCAATTTCAATCGCGTGCTGTGCGAGCGGTGGAGTTTCGACAACGTCGTGCTGCTCGGCGATTCCGCGGCCACCGCGCATTTCTCGGTCGGCTCCGGCTCCAAGCTGGCGATGGAAAGCGCCATTGCACTGGCCACCTATCTGCACAGCGAGCCCGACCTGCAATCCGCCTTCCGCCGCTATGAGGCCGAGCGCCGGCTGGAGGTGTTGCGGCTGCAGAACGCGGCGCGCAATTCGACAGAGTGGTTCGAGAATGTCGAGCGTTATTTCCATCTCGATCCGGTGCAGTTCAACTATTCGCTGTTGACGCGGTCGCAGCGCATCAGCCACGAGAATCTGCGTCAGCGCGATCCGCAATGGCTCGCCGGCGCCGAGAAATGGTTCGAGGAAAAAGCGACCGGCAATCACCCGAACGTCTCGCGCCCGCCGATGTTCGTGCCGCTGAAGGTGCGCGACCTCGAGCTGGTCAACCGCGTCTGCGTCTCGCCGATGGCGCAGTACCGCGCGCGCGACGGCCTGCCCAACGACTGGCATTTCGTCCATTATGCCGAGCGCGCCAAGGGCGGCGCCGGCCTGATCTTCACCGAAATGACCTGCGTATCGGCGCAAGGCCGCATCTCACCCGGCTGCACCGGCCTCTATGAAGAGCGTCACGAACGCGCCTGGAAGCGCCTGGTCGACTTCATCCATGCCGGGACCGAGGCCAAGGTGGCGATCCAGCTCGGCCATTCCGGTCCCAAGGGTTCGACCCAGCTCGGCTGGGAGGAGGCGGACGCACCGCTGCCGGCGGACAATTGGGAGGTGATCGGCCCGTCGCCCGTGCCCTGGAGCGTCGACAACCAAACGCCGCGCGCGATGACCCGCGCCGACATGGACAGCGTGCGCGACGAATTCGTGCGCTCCGCCGAAATGGCGGCGCGCGCCGGCTTCGACTGGCTCGAATTGCACTACGCGCACGGATATCTGATGTCGTCCTTCATCACGCCGTTGACCAACCGGCGCTGTGACGACTATGGCGGCAGCCTGGAAAACCGCATGCGCTTTCCGCTCGAAGTGTTTCATGCGGTGCGCAAGGTCTGGCCGGAGGGCAAGCCGATATCGGTGCGCATCTCGGCGCATGACTGGGTGGGGCCGGCGGGCATCACGGCGCATGACGCGGTGGCGATATCGCGGCTGCTGGCCGAGAACGGTGTCGACCTCATCGACGTGTCCGCCGGTCAGACCTCGATCGAGGCCAAGCCGGTCTATGGGCGCATGTTCCAGACGCCGTTCTCCGACCAGATCCGCAACGAAACCGGCGTCGCCACGCTGGCGGTCGGCAACATCTACGAACCCGACCACGTCAATTCGATCCTGATGGCCGGCCGCGCCGATCTCGTCTGCCTGGGCCGGCCGCATCTCGCCGATCCCTATTGGACGCTGCACGCTGCGGCTGACCTGCAGTACATGGGGGTCACCTGGCCTAAGCCCTATTTGCGCGGCGGCGAACAGCTCAACCGGCTCAAGGCGCGCGCCGCCGAGACCATGACGGGAAAAGTGTGATGGGCAATGGCGCAACATCGATCGTCGCGGCCGGCGGCAAGGCGCGCGCGCGTGGCGCTGCGCGGGCGCCGAGCCGGGAGCGGCTGCGGCTGTGGCTGCGGCTGTTGCGCGCCACCCGCGCCATCGAATCGGAATTGCGCGAACGCCTACGTGTGCAATTCGGCATCACGCTGCCGCAGTTCGACGTGATGGCGGCGCTTTACCGTCACGAAGGCGGCATGACCATGACCGAGCTGTCGCGCCTGCTCATCGTCTCCAACGGCAATGTCACCGGCATCGTCGACCGTCTGGTGAGCGAGAAACTGATCGCGCGGCAGCCGGCGGCCGGCGATCGCCGCTCTTTCCTGGTGCGCCTGACGCCGAAAGGCAAAGCCCATTTCGGTGCCATCGCCAAGGCACACCACGAATGGGTCGACAAGATGCTGTTGGATTTCGACGACGACAAGGCCGCGACGATGATCCAGCACCTCGACGGGCTGCCCGCCCGCATCCGCAACGGGGCGGGGGCATCGTGACAATGCGCAGGCTCATTATTGCAATGCCGGTTCCCTCAAGATCAGCGGAGCGTCAGCCATGACCATGGCACGACCTGTCCCTACGCTTGGTCCCAGCGCCCATATCGACACTTTCGCGCGCGACAATCTTCCGGCCTTCGATCAATGGCCCGATCTGCTGCTCGACCGTCCGGAATTCCACTATCCGGAGCGGCTGAACGCGGCGGTGGAACTGACCGACCGCATGGTGGAAAAAGGCTTCGGCGATCACACCGCGCTCATCGGCAATGGCCGCCGGCGCACCTATAAGGAGCTGGCCGACTGGTCCAACCGGCTGGCGCATGCGCTGGTCGAGAATTTCGGCGTCAAACCGGGCAACCGCGTGCTCATCCGCTCCGGCAACAATCCGGCGCTTGTGGCGGCCTGGCTGGCGGCGACCAAGGCCGGCGCCGTCGTGGTCAACACCATGCCGCTGCTGCGGGCCGGCGAACTGGGCAAGATCGTCGACAAGGCCGAGATCAAGCTGGCACTGTGCGACAGCCGCATCGCCGACGAATTGGTGGCCTGCGCCAAGACCAGCAAATTCCTCAAGCAAGTGGTCAATTTCGACGGCACCTCCAACCACGACGCCGAGCTCGACCGCATTGCGCTCGACAAGCCGGTCAGGTTCCAGGCCGTCGATACCGGCCGCGACGATGTCGCCTTGCTCGGTTTCACCTCGGGCACCACCGGCGAGCCGAAAGCGACCGTGCATTTCCATCGCGATCTGCTGATCATCGCCGACGGATATGCGCATGAGGTTCTCAAGGTAACGTCCGATGACATCTTTGTCGGCTCACCGCCGCTTGCCTTCACCTTCGGCCTCGGCGGTCTCGCCATTTTCCCGCTGCGCTTCGGGGCGACGGCGACGCTGCTGGAAAATGCCTCGCCTGCCAACATGATCCAGATCATCGAAACCTATAAGGCGACGATATGCTTCACCGCGCCGACCGCCTATCGCGCCATGATGGCGGCGATGGATCAGGGCGCCGATCTGTCCTCGTTACGGCTGGCGGTATCGGCCGGCGAGACATTGCCGGCGCCGGTTTTCGAGGAATGGACGCGCAAGACCGGCAAGCCGATCCTCGACGGCATCGGCTCGACCGAGATGCTGCACATCTTCATCACCAACCGCATGGGCGACGCAGTGGCCGGCGCCACGGGGCGTCCGGTCGCCGGCTATGAGGCCAAGATCGTCGACGACGACATGGGCGAACTGCCGCGCGGTGGCGTCGGCCGCCTGGCGGTACGCGGACCCACCGGCTGCCGCTACCTCGCCGACAAGCGGCAGACCGACTATGTGCGTGACGGCTGGAACCTGACCGGCGACACCTTCACGCAGGACGCCGACGGCCGTTTCCATTTCGTCGCCCGTGCCGACGACATGATCGTGTCGGGCGGCTACAACATCGCCGGGCCGGAGGTGGAGGCGGCCCTGCTGTCGCATGCCGACGTCGCCGAATGCGCCGTGGTGGCGTCGGCTGATACCGAGCGCGGACAGATCGTGGCGGCCTATGTGGTGCTGCGCGCCGGCGTCACCGGCGATGCCGATTGCGTGAAGCGCCTGCAGGATCACGTCAAGGCGGCGATCGCGCCCTACAAATATCCGCGACTGGTCAGTTTCATCGACGCCTTGCCGAAGACGCAGACCGGCAAAGTGCAACGCTTCAGATTGCGGCAGTGAGTGTCGAATGAGCGCGCGTTCTTTCGATTTCCTTCAGCCGAAATCCTTTGCCCCGGCCATCGGCTATGCCAACGGCATTGCCGCTGAGGGCCGCGTGGTCTTCGTCGCCGGGCAGATCGGCTGGAACGAACGCGCGGAACTGGTCGGCGACGATTTCGTCGCGCAATGCGAACAGGCGTTGGCGAATATCGTGGCGGTGCTGGCTGAGGCGGGCGGGACATCGCATCACCTGACGCGGCTGACCTGGTACGTGACCGACAAGCGCGCCTATGTCGCGCGGCGCAAGGAGATCGGCGCCGCCTATCGGCGCGTGATCGGCCGGCATTTCCCGACCATGACGCTGGTGGTTGTCGCCGGCCTGCTCGAAGACGGCGCCAAGGTTGAAATCGAGGCGACCGCGGTCATTCCATCATCATAACCCGGGCGACGGTATGCAGATCGACGTAAACGGCATCGACATTCACTACCGCATCTACGGCAAGGAGGGTGCGCCCTGGGTGACCTTCATCACCGGCATCGCCAATGACCTCACCATGTGGGACGGTCAGATGCCCGCGCTCGAAGGCGACTTCCGAATTCTGCGCTACGACCTGCGCGGCCACGGCCTGAGTGGGGCGACCGAAGGCGATTACAGCTTCCCCCTGCTGACCGACGATCTGCTCGGCCTGTGGGAGAGCCTGGGCATCGAACGCACGGCGCTGGTCGGTCTCGGGCTCGGCGGTTCCATTGCCATCGGCATGGGGGTCAATCATTCGAACCGCCTGACGCGGCTGCTGCCGTGCTGTTGCCGCGCAGTGATGACACCGGATTTCGCGGCGCTGTGGCCGACATTCGTCGCCACGGTGAAACAACACGGCATGGAGGGCATGGTCGAGGCGACGGTGCAGCGCTGGTTCACCGACGACTTCAAGGCGGCGAACCCGCAAGTGCTCGACAATGTGCGCCGCATGATCCGCGGCACCAACCCGCTCGGCTATTATGGCTGCATCGCCGCTTTCCTGACCCTCGACTTCAGCGCCGGCTTGAGCCGGGTCGCGGTGCCGACGCTGTTCGTCAGCGGCGCCGACGATCATCTCGGCGGGCCGCCTGCGATCATGGCGGGTCTGGCGGCAGCCGTGCCCGGCGCGCGCCATGTCTCGGTGCCGCACGCGGCGCATATCGCCAATATCCAGAACCCGGAGGGCTTCAATGCCATCCTTGCCGGCTTTCTGCGCGGCTAGCTAGAGCAGCACCAAGGCGATCTTAGGCACGAAGATGATAAGCAGCAGCACCAGGAACATCACGACTGCGTAGGGCGCGGCGCCCTTGAAGATATCGCCGAGCGAGACACGCGGGTCGTTCAGCGTGCTCTTGATGACATAGACCGACAGGCCGAACGGCGGCGTCAGCAGGCCGATCTCCACCGCGATCACGGTGATGATGCCGAACCAGATCAGGTTGACGTGGTAGCTGGCCAGCGGTGGCAGGAAGATCGGCACCATGATCAGCATGATCGACACGCCGTCGATCAGCGTGCCCATGGCGACGACGATGAGCACATAGACGAACAGCAGGTGATAGAAGCTGAAATGCGAGGCCGTGACCCAGGTATCAAGCGTCTGCGGCATGCCGGACAGCGCCAGCAGCCGGCTGTAGATATTGGCCGAGATGATGAGGAAGAGGATGGAGACCGTCACATAGCCGGTTTCGATCAGCACGCGCCAGGTGGAGGAGAGGGTCAGCCGCCGTCGCGCCAGCGCCAGGATCAGCGCGCCCAAGGCGCCGATGGCGCCGGATTCGGTCGGCGTGAACCAGCCGGCATAGATACCGCCCATCACCAGCAGCACCAGGCCGACCAGCGGCAGCAGACGAAACAGCGCCTGCGCGATGGTGAGGTCGTCGGCGCCGCCGCGGCCCACCACCGCGGCCGGATCCTGGACCTTGCCGGGCGCCAGATAAGCATAAAGCAGGATCATGACGCAGAACGCCGCGCCGAGCAGCAGGCCGGGCACGATGCCGGCGATGAACAGGTCGCCGATCGATTGTTCGGCGAGCAGGCCGAAGATGATCAGCAGCAGGCTGGGCGGGATCAGCATGCCGAGCACCGAGCTGCCGGCGACGACGCCGAGCGCGAATTGCGGCCGATAGCCGAGATGCAGCATTTCCGGCACCGCGATCTTGGTGAAGACGGCGGCGGAGGCGATGGAGATGCCGGTCACGGCGGCAAAGGCGGCATTGGCGACGACGGTGGCGATGCCCAGTCCGCCGCGTACGCCGTGCAGCAGGGCATTGGCGGCCGTGAAGGTATCGCGGCCGATGCCGGCAACGCTCACCAGCAGGCCCATGAGCACGAACAACGGCACCACGCCGAATTCGTAGCTCGACACCGCGTCGGAGGCCGCCAGCGCCAGTAGCTTCTCCGCCAGGGCGAAATTGCCCTTGATGGCCCAGACGCCGACCAGGGACACCAGGCAGAGGGCGATCGAGACGTGCATGCCGGCATAGATCAGCACGACGATCGCGACCATCGACCACAGACCGATTTCGAGCCCGCTCATCTCAGTCCTCCGACCCGTAGGCGAGGCCTTCGACGAACTCGGTTTCCTCGGCGTCAGGCGGACGTCCGCTCATCACCGCCTTGAAATCGCGCCAGGCGAACAACAGGAATTGCAGGCAGGCGCAGGCGCTGCCGATCAGAATCACCAGCCGCACGGGCCAGATCGGGTAGGTGACGTAGCCCTCGATGCCGGCATATTCGCCGGAAGCCCAGGAGCGCAAAAACAAGGGCAGGCTGGCGCTGAACAACACGATGAAGATGCCGGTGCCGGCAAGCTCGAACAGCGCCTGCAGGCCGAAGCCGACGCGCGGCATGTGTCGCTGCAGGGCGCGGATCAGGTTGTCGGAGCGGGTGATGCGGCCGGCGCGTAAGGTATGGCCGAGCTGGATGAAGACGATGCCGACGATGGAGAGGCGCACCAATTCGAGCACGCCGGGCAGCGGCGAATTAAAGGCGGTGCGCCCGATCACATCCAGGCTGATCACGACCATCAGCGCGAAAATCCACAGCGTTCCGATCGAGTTCAGCAAGGACAGCAGCATCTCGAACGAGAAAAGACGCCGCAACGATAGCGGCTGGCGGCCAGGGGCGGGCGATTGTTCGCTCATCGGGGGAACGGTCCGGTTCGTCGTGGTAGGCGGGCGCGGCGGTCGCCCGCGCCGCAGACAGGTTTGGCAGTGCCCCCGAGGGTCGGCCGGGATCGCCGCCGCGGTCCGCCGAAACCGATATGTTTCGACGACGCGGCGGCGGCATTCCGATTGTCGCTCGTCTTATTCCTTGTCCCAGTCGCGCACCAGCTCGACATGGTTGGCGCGCAGCTTGGACATGTAGGCCTCCAGCACTTTCTTCGCCGGAATGCCGCGCGCCTCGTTGAACTTCACCCAGTCCTTGGCGATGTTGGGCATGGTAGTCGCCCATTTCTTGCGTTCGGCGGCGGGGAACACCGAGATCTTGGCGCCTTGCTCGGCCATCTTCTTCTCGAAGATGCCGGCGAGCTTCTGCATCGTCGCCGAGACGCGCTGGCTGTATTCGACGCCGACGTCGCGCAGGATATTCTGCGTTTCCGGCGACATCGAATCGAACAGCTTCTTGTTGATGGTGATGGCGCCGATCGACATGGAGCCGAGATTGACCTTGGTCATGTAGGGCGCCACTTCGTGGATCTTGATCGGGTAGACGCCGGTGGTGAAGGCGATCAGCCCGTCATAGACGCCGGTCTTGATGTTGTTGTAGTGGGTGGCGAAGTCGCCTTGCACGGCGACGGCGCCGATCCCATTGGCCCACAGCGACAGCGAACCGGAGGCGCCGAGCTTGCGGCCCTTGTAGTCGGCCAGCGTGTGCACCGGAAACTTGGTCCAGGTATGGTCGGTATCGGCGGCGATGGCGCCGAGGAACACCTGGTTCTGCTTGGCCCAATGCGCCTTGAGCTCGGGCATCTCGGCGTTCATCTCGACGATGATCCTGCTGATCAGCGTCACGTCGCTGGAGCCGAACGGCGCCATGAAGGTGACCGACATCAGCGGCAGCTTGGCCGGCTCGAAGATGGTGTAGACCATGCCCATGTCGGCGACGCCTTCCTGCACCGCCTCGAGCACGCCGCCGATCTTGGCCAGGGTGCCGCCGAACGCCTCGGTCCAGACGATCTTGTCCTTGCCGCCGGCCGCGGCCAGCCGCTTGTCGACTTCCGGAATGTAGAATTCCTTGATCGCCCTCATCCAGGGAAGCTGGGTGCCGTGACCGCCGGCGAAGGTGATGTTGTAGGTCTTCGCCTGGGCGACGCCGGCGAAGGCGGCCGTCGACGCTATCAGCGCGGCCGATAGCAGGAATTTGCAGCGAGCGAGCATGAAAGAGGTCCTCCCCGTGTGTCCCGTCGTCCTGAGCGGACGTTTTTGATTGAATCGCCTTGAAGGCTGGTATCAAAGTATGACATGCGCTGTCACGCCCGGCAATCGGCGGTGCGCGCGAGGCGCGATGAAACGGCGCTACGTGTCGCGACGGTGACGCAATCGATGCGCGCGGCCGCCGGAAAATTCACCGGCGGCCGCTTGCTGTCGATGGCAGCCGGCTACTTCAGTCCCAAGCGCGCCTTGGCCGCGTTCAGGTAGCTGAGATCGACATAGGGGCTGACGTCGGCCTTCTGCTTGATGACGCCGAGGTCTTGCATCAGGTCGATATTCCGCTGCAGCGCCTTGATGTCGGGCGTCGCCGTCGGGCTGCGGTAGAAGTCCTTCTTGGTGAAGGCGAAGCCTTCATAGATCTTGGCCGGACGCTTGGTGAAGGCGGCGGTGATCTTGACGGCTTCCTCGTGGTTCTTGGGGTCGAGGAACCAGCGCAGCGCGATCAGATAGTCCTCGAAGAAGTCCTTCATCACCTCGGGGTTCTTCTTCAGGAAGGCGCTGCGGCCGACCAGCACCAGCGCCTGCACGTCGCCCATGGCGTCTTCCGGTTTGAACAGCCGCTTCACGCCGCCCTTCTTCTCGGTGACATAGAGGAACGGCGGCACCGTGGTGATCAGGTTGACGCGACCTTCGCGCAAGGCCGCATCCATCGCCGGGATGCGCACTTCGACGATGGTGTAGTCGCCGGGCTTGAGGCCCGCCTTGCGCAAATTGGCCAGCAGCGCGTAGTGGAACCCGGTGCCCTTGGCGGTGATCGCCAGGATCTTGCCCTTCAGGTCGGCAATCGAGTTGATGCCGGAATTGGACTTGACCAGCATCTCGGTCGCTTCATGGCCGTGGCTGCTCCAACTCGACACGTCGGCGATCACTTTCATGTCGATGCCGCCATTGATGATGGCATTGGCCAGCGCGGTGAAGCTCAGATAGCTGATATCGAGGTCGCCGGACGCCATGCCCTGCAGCGCGATCGAGGTGGCCCGGACATAGGTCGACTTGACGGTGTAGGATTTGCCGTAGTGCTTGAGGATATCGGTCTTCTGGAACAGCAGCGGCGAAATCACGCCGGGCACGATGCCGTAGCCGAGATGAATCTTGACCGGTTCGGCCTTGAGCGGGCTCGTCAGCGCGAACACGCTCAGACATCCGGCGACGACGGCCGTCGTCACCGCTTTCAGCATGTGTCTCAAGATCGTTCCTCCCTTTGCTTGCGATTTGTTTGGCGTGTGTGATCAGCCGCGGTGTCCCTGCAGCACCTCCGGATGCCAGGCCAGGATCTTGCGCCGGATGAACTGAAGGGCGACCAAGGCCGCGAAGCCGAGAAAGCCGATGACGATGAGGTTGACGTAGACCCGCGCCGAATCCGCGAGGCGGGCGCCCTCGATCATCGATCCGCCCAGCCCGCCGCCGCCGGTGAGCATTTCGGCGACGATGACGACGATGAAGGCGATCGGCAGCGCCACCTGCATGGCGGTGAGCACCTGCGGCAGCGCCGCCGGGAAAATCACCTGCCACAGCAGTTCGCGTCGCGTGGCGCCGAGATTTTCCGCCGACCAGATCAGATATTTGTCGACGCCCTGGGTGCCGGCCCAGGTGCCGGCGATGATGGGGAAGATGCAGGAGACGATCGACATCACGATCTTGGGCGTGTCGAACACCCCGAACCAGAGGATGAAAATCGGCAGGAAGGCGATCTTGGGCGCCGGAAATCCGATCGACACCACCGGATCGAGCAGCCAGCGCACGAAGCGCACGCGCGCCATCAGAATGCCGAGCACGACGCCGCAGACGACGGCGATGGAATAGCTGATGACCAGGCGCATCAGCGTCTCGCCGGCGAGGCCGAACAGTTCGCCGGAGGCAAGGCCCTCCCACAGCCGGCTCATCACCCGCGTAAACGGCGGCAACAGGAATGTGTTGACCAGATGGTCGCGCGAAGCGATCTCCCAGGCGGCCATCACCATCAGCGGAAGCAGCGCGCCGAGCACAACATTGATGAGCCTGCGTTGCGCCGCCATGTCAGGCTTCCCGGTAGCGGAGGAGATAACGATAAAGCGCGAGATAGCCGCGATCCGCGGCGAAGCCGATGGCGGTGACCACGAAGGTGACCGCGAACATGCCGGCGTAATCGCCGCCGTCGCCGAGGAAGGCGATGAGGAAGCCCATGCCGCGGCGGGCGCCGATCATTTCCGAGCTGATGAGCAGCACGAAGCTGAGCGCCAGCGCTACGCGCACGCCGGCCAGGAGATCGGGCAGGGCGGCGCGAACGATGACCTGCCATTCGGTCTCGATGAGGCCGGCGCCGAGGCTGCGCGCCGACCAGATCAGCGTGTTCTCCACGCCCTTGGCGCCGTTATAGGCGCCGAGAATGATCGGCAGCAGGCAGCCGAGGAAGATCACCGCGATCTGCGCCGAATGGCCGAAGCCGAGCCAGATGATGATCACGGGAATGAGCGCCGACTTGGGCAGCGGATAAAGGAAGGTCAACGAGGGTTGTACCAGCTTCTGCGCCAGCACCGAGGCCGCCAGGCTGAAGCCGAGAATGCTGCCGACGACGATGCTCAAGCTCAAGCCGCTGGTGACGCGGAACAGCGAGTAGCCGACATGCGCGAACAATTCGCCGTCGGCGGTCAATTCCCAAAGCCGCATCAGCACCGTGCTGAAAGCCGGCAGCACGTCCTGCGAGACCAGCCCGATGCGCGCCACCAGTTCCCACAACGCGAACAGCAGCACGATCGGCAGATATCGGATCGCCAGCGTCATGCCGCCGGCCCTCCCGGCGTCACTTCCGCTTCCTCGCGCACCAGGTCCCAGATCTCCTGGCAGCGATCGACGAAGGCGGCCGAGCGCGTGACCTCCTTGTTGCGCGGCCGCGGCAGATCGATGGTGAGGATGGTCTTGATGCGGCCGGGGCGCGCGGTCATCACCACCACGCGGTCCGCCAGCAGCACCGCCTCGTGCACGTCATGGGTGACGAACAGCACCGTCTTGCGCGTCTTGCCCCAGATCGCCAGCAGTTCTTCCTGCAGCACGCCGCGCGTCTGCGCGTCGAGCGCGCCGAACGGCTCGTCCATCAGCAGCACGTCGGGGTCGGTCACCAGCGTGCGCGCGATGGCGACGCGCTGTTTCATGCCGCCGGAAAGCTGCGCCGGCCAGGAGTCCTCGAAGCCGCTGAGCTTGACGAGATCGATATATTTCTGCGCCAGCTCGGTGCGCTGCGCGGCGTCCATCTTCTTCTTGCGCTCGAGCCCGTAGAGCACGTTCTGGCGCACGGTCTTCCAGGGAAACAGCGCGAAATGCTGGAAGACGATGCCGCGGTCGGGGCCGGGCGAGGTCACCGTGTGGCCGTTGACCAGAATCCGTCCCTGCTCCAGCGGCAGGAAGCCGCCGAGCAGATAGAGCAGCGTGCTCTTGCCGCAGCCGCTCGGTCCGACAATGGCGACGAATTCGTCGGTGGCGACGTCGAGCGAGACGCGGTCCAGGGCTTTCACCGTCCGCCCGTTGGGCGGCGTATAGGTGAAATCGACATTGTCGAATCTGATCTTCGTCTCGGGCACTGCGTTTCCTCGGCGGTCCATCGACCGCATGGTTTAATGGCGCTGGCTCAGCATGCGACCGTGCGTGCAGCACGTGTATTCGCCGCGTGAGCTCGGCGCCGGCCCATCAATCGCCTCCGAATTTCGGCGGACGCTTTTCGTTGAAGGCGGCGACGGCTTCCTTGTGGTCGGCCGTCGCATGCGCCAGCGACTGCATGGCCGCCGACAGATGCAGCAGGCTCTCCAGCGACATCGACTGGCCCTCGCGCAGCAGGCGCTTGGTCATGCGCACGGCGTGCGGTGGATTGACGGCGATGCGCTGCGCCAGCGCGCGGGCGGCCGGCATCAAGGCGTCGTCGGGCACGACGCGCGACACCAGGCCCCAGGCCAGCGCCTGGGCGGCGTCGATGGTGTCGCCAGTGAGCGCCATCTCGGCGGCGCGCGACATGCCGAGGATGCGCGGCAGCAGCCAGGCGCCGCCGTCGCCGGGGATGATGCCGACCTTGACGAAGCTCTCGGCGAAACGGGCGCTCTCGCCGGCGATGCGGATGTCGCACATGCAGGCGAGATCGCAGCCGGCGCCGACCGCCGGCCCGTTGACCGCGGCGATGATCGGCACCTCGATGGCGGCGAAGGCCAGCGGCACGCGCTGGATGCCGGCCTGGTAGTTGACCCGCGTGCGCGCCGGCAGGGGATCGACCAGGCCGGCCGCGGGATCGAGCATGCGCTTGAGATTGGCGCCGGAGGAGAATGCCTTGCCGGCGCCGGTCAGGATGGCGGCGCGCACGCCCGGGTCGGCGTTGAGCCGCTCGATGGCGGCGACCAACGCATCCACCACCGCGAGATCGGTGATGGCGTTGCGCGTTTCCGGCTGGTTCAGGGTGACGGTGACGATGGCACCGTCCTGGGTGTAGTCGATGGGTGTGTCCATGGGGCCTTGGCTCGTGTGGCGGGAGCGCTATTCTGCCGCGACTCGCGCGCCGGCACTATCGGTCCAAAGCGTCGAAATTCGCTCGATCGACGAGACCTCGCCGAAGAAACGGTCGATATTGCTCATGCTGGCGGCATGATCGGCCGCCACATAGGCGGCGCAGCCGTCGTCGACCGCAACCACATAATAGTCGTGGACAAAGGCCGCGCGCGCCGTGGTCTCGACGCAGACATTGCTGACGACGCCGGTCAGCACCACCGTGCGGATGCCGTTGCTGCGCAGGATGAGGTCGAGGTCGGTGTTGTGGAAGGCGTCGTAGCGATGCTTGGAAACCACGACGTCGCCGGGCTGCGGGCGCACGTCGCCATAGAAATCGCCCTCCCAGGTGCCGTCGCGGCAGACCGGAATGCGCGTGTAGCCGCCCTCGCGCTTGCGTGCGGCCTGCTCGAGCCAGACATCGGAAAGATAGAAATTGCGCTCGGAGGTGTAGACGCAGCGGATGAATACAACCATGACGCCGGCCGCGCGTGCCGTCGCGATGAAGGCGGGCAGGCGCAGGCCCAGTTCCTGCGCCGGTGTGACGTCGCGCCCGTCCTTGGAGATGAGACCGCCGCTGGCGCAGAAATCGTTCTGCATGTCGACGACGAGCAGGGCGGTGTGCGGCGGCTTCAGCTTCTGCGCCAGCGAGCTGAGCGGGCGCACATGGGCGATCCGTCCGGCGACGTCGAGATCTTCCGCAAGGCCCATGCCGTTCTCCCCGTTTCCTTTTTGCGTTCGTTATTGCGGGACCGGCCGCGGCGCTTTCCGGCCCCGTATACAAAGCCGGTCACCTTATATACAAAGACGGCCGATGTGAAAACACTTACCTGGGTTGCCGGCCATGCACGAACAGCTCAAACCAGCCAAAAGCGAAGTGCGCGACGGGATGCGGATCGATTGGGACGCACCGATCCCGATGGATGACGGCGTCGTGCTGCGCGCCGACGTGTTCCGGCCCGACGACGACGGGCAATATCCGGTGATCATGTCCTATGGCGCCTTCGGCAAGGGGATGGCCTTCCAGGAGGGCAACAAGAGCGCCTGGGAGCGCATGGTCAAGGCGTTTCCCGAGGTCGCCGAAGGCTCCAGCAACAAATATCAGGTGTGGGAGCTGGTCGATCCGGAAAAATGGGTGCCGGACGGCTATGTCTGCCTGCGCATCGACGCGCGCGGCGCCGGCCGCTCGCCCGGATTTCTCGACCCGTGGTCGCCGCGCGAGACCGCCGACATCTATGCCTGTATCGAGTGGGCCGCGGCGCAGCCGTGGAGCAGCGGCAAGGTGGGGATGAATGGCATCTCCTATTACGCCATGAACCAGTGGTACGTGGCGCAACATCAGCCGCCGCATCTCGCCGCGCTGTGCATCTGGGAAGGCGCCGCCGACTGGTATCGCGAGATCGCGCGCCACGGCGGCATTTACTGCCAATTCCTCGACAATCTGTTCCCGCGCGCCTTCCATCGCGCGCAGCATGGCCTCGGCGAGCGCGGACTGCGCAGCCGGGTCACCGGCGAACTGGTTTCCGGTCCGGAGACCTTGCCCGAGGAGGTGCTGAATCGAGAGTCGCCGCGACATCGGCAAATTCGTTCTCGATCATCGCTTCGACGACGAGGCCTGTCGCGAGCGCACGCCCGACTTCGCCAAGGTGAAGACTCCGCTGCTCAGCGCCGCCAATTGGGGCGGGGTCGGCCTGCACCCGCGCGGCAATTTCGAGGGGTTCATCGCCGCCGCCGCCGAGCAAAAATGGCTCGAGGTGCACGGCGACGCGCACTGGTCGCATTTCTACACGAATTACGGCGTCAGCCTGCAGAAGCGCTTTTTCGCTCATTTCCTCAAGGGCGAGGACAATGGCTGGGACAAGCAGCCGCCGGTGCAGTTGCAGATCCGTCATCCGGGCGAGACCTTCGTCGAGCGGCACGAGAATGAATGGCCGCTGGCGCGCACGCAGTGGACCAGGTTCTATCTCGATCCCGCCGACATGGGCTTCGGCGCCAAGGAGCCGACGGCGCGCACCACGCTCAGCTATGAGGCGATGGGCAAGGGCCTGACCTTCCTCACGCCGCCGCTCGGCGAGCCGCTGGAGATCACCGGACCGGTGGCGGCGAAACTGACGCTGTCGTCGGCGACCACCGATGCCGACGTGTTCCTGGCTTTGCGCGTATTCGATCCGCAAGGGCAGGAGGTCACCTTTATCGGCTCCAACGACCCGCGCACGCCGGTCGGCCTGGGCTGGTTGCGCGCCTCGCACCGCAAGCTCGATGCCACGCGCTCACTGCCCTATCGGCCCTATCACACGCACGACGAAGCCTGGCCGCTGACGCCGAACGCGCCGGTCGAGCTCGATATCGAGATCTGGCCGACCTGCATCGTGGTGCCGCCCGGCTACCGGATCGGACTGTCGGTGCGCGGCAAGGACTACGAGAACGAAGGCCCGCCTTTGGCGCTGTCGGATGCGAAATACACGCTCACCGGCGTCGGCCCCTTCCTGCACGAGCTGCCGCAGGATCGCCCGCCGGCGATCTTCGGCGCCAGCTACACGCTGCATTTCGCCCCCGGACAGCAGCCCTATGTGCTGCTGCCGCTGATCCCGACACGATAGCAAAGGGTTTACTTGGCCTTGCGCGGCGCCCGCGCCCGGCTGCGCCGCGGCAGGTTCACCTCGAAGACGAAGCGGTCGGGCCGGCACACGGTCAGGCCGAGCAGCAAGGGCCGGCCGTTGGCTCCCAGGGCGGTGTAGTCGACCCGCATCATCGGCTGGCCGGCCGGCAGTTGAAACAGGCGGGCGTGCTCCTCGCTCAAGGCGGTGGAACTGAACTCGCATTTCAGATTGGCGATCGAAATCCTGTGCTTGTCCAGCAGTGCAAAGATGAACAGTTTCGACAGTTCCGGGCGCAGCTTGCGCGCCAATGCCGGCAGCAGATGCAGCACGTGCAGCGCCACCGGCTCGTCATTGGCATAGGTCAGCTTCTGGTGGCGATAGACGCGGGTGCCCGCGCGCACGCCCAGTCGCGCGGCAACGTCTTCGCTGGCTTTGATGATCAGATAGTCGATTTCCTCCAGCCGCGGCACGAAGCCGGCGCGGCCGATCTCGTCGCCGATCGAACGGTCGGGGTCGCCGGCCAGCACGCGATGGATGCGCGGCTTGGTCTTGACGAAGACCCCCAACCCCTGATGGCCTTGCACCAGGCCTTCGTAAGTGAGCTCGCGCAGCGCCCGGCGCACGGTAATCGCGCTGACGCCGAATTGCTTGGTCAGTTCGGCCAGGCTCGGCAGCCGGCTGCCGGGCGGATAGGTTCCGCGCGCGATGCGTGCGCGCAAGGCGGTGACCAGATCGCTATAGAGGAATGCGCGCTGGGAAATCGGGTGCTTCATAATTCCGCGAGCTTTTGCCATCTGCTGCTGTGCACAAGAACCGGCAACGGGAAACGCCAATGACACCTGGATATCAACAAAGCGCGCATCGCGCGAACCCCATTGCGGGAGCCAAGCGGCGCATCCCCAATTCTATGGCCGCCGCCAGCAAGGAAATACCGGATGCCCATTGATGTCCACGCCCATTACGTGCCGCCGTCCATCCTCGATCAGGTCGAGGCGCGCGCCGGTGAATTCGGCCTGTCGCTGGTCAAGCATCCGCCATCCTGTGCCTGCGCCTTCCACTTCGACTACGGGCTGAAGGTGCGGCCGTTCTTTCCCAAATTGGTCGAGCCGGTGGCGGCGCGGCTCGAGGCCATGAGCCAGCAGGGGATCGATCGCCAGGTGCTGTCGTCCTGGGCCGATATCTTCGCCTACGGACTGCCGCGCGCACAGGCGCAGGCGTGGCACCGTTTTCTCAATCGGCATCTCGCCGATTTCTGCGCGAGCCAAACGGCGCGCTTTTCCATGCTGGCCTCGGTGCCGCTGCCCCATGCCGAGGAGGCGGCGGCCGAGCTTGAGCATGCGGTCAAGCAGTGCGGCGCGGTGGGCGCCGTGGTCGCCGCCAATATCGACGGCATCAATCTGGGCGAGCTCGATCTCGACGCATTCTGGCAGACGGCCGCCGAGCTCGATGTCGGCGTCTTCATCCACCCGGTGCAGGCGCAGCCGCACCCGCGCTCGGCGAAATTCGGCCTGTCGCAGATCGCGCAATACACCGTCGACACCACGCTCTGCGTCGGCTCGCTGATCGGCGCCGGCGTGCTCGACCGCTTTCCGACGTTGCGCCTGTTGCTGTCGCATGGCGGCGGCACGTTTCCCTATCTCACCGGGCGTTTCGATTGCATGCACGAGCGCATGGACCGCGCCGCGCAAGGCAACGTCGCGCAGAAGCCGCCGTCGGCCTACCTGAAACGCTTCTATTACGACACCATTCTGCACGACCCGACGATCCTGCGCTGGCTGGCCGAGCGCGTCTCGGTCGAGCGCCTCGCGCTCGGCAGCGACTATTCGTTTCCGCCAGCCGACCGCGACCCGCTGGCCAGCGTGCGCGCGGCGGGCTTCACGGCGGCGGAAATTCATGCCATCGCCGAGGACAATCCGCGCCATCTGTTCCCGCGCCTGCCAGTGATGTAACCGTAAGCCGAGCGACGCCCATGATCATCGACGTGTTCAACCACTTCATGCCGAAGCCCTATCTCGATCGGCTGACGCAACTCATTCCCGGCCATGTGGCGACCACGGCGTTTCCGCGATTGAAAACGCTGGTTGACGTCGATGCCCGGCTCAAGCTGCTCGACGAATTTGACGGCCTGCAGCAGGTGCTGTCGCTCGCCAATCCGCCGCTCGAACTGGTGGGCGGGCCCAATGTCACGCCGGACCTGGCGCGGCTCGCCAATGATTCGCTGGCCGAGGTTTGCCGCCGCCATCCGGACCGCTTTCCGACCTTCATCGCCGCGCTGCCGATGAACAACATGGAGGCGACGCTGGCCGAGATCGATCGCGCCATCGGCGATCTCGGCGCGCGCGGCATCCAGGTCTTCACCAATGTCGCGGGCAAGCCGCTGAGCGCGCCGGAATTCCGCCCGCTGTTCCAGCGCATGGCCGACCACGACCTGCCGGTCTGGGTGCACCCGATGCGCGGGCCGAACTTCCCCGACTATTCAAGCGAAAAGGAGTTGATGGACGAGGTCTGGTTCAGCTTCGGCTGGCCCTACGAGACCACCGCCTGCATGACGCGGCTGATCTATTCGGGGCTGTTCGACGAATTGCCGTCGCTCAAGATCATAACCCACCACATGGGCGGCATGATCCCGTATTTCCCGATCAAGATTAACCTCGGCTTCAAGCAGATCTTCTTCGGCACGCGCGAGCGCAACCCGCTGGCCGAAGAACGCGGCCTCAAGCGCCGCCCAATCGACTATTTCAAGATGCTCTATGCCGATACGGCGATCGGCGGCGAGGAGGCGCCGACGCGTTGCGGCCACGCCTTCTTCGGCACCGAGAAGTGCCTGTTCGCGACCGACGCGCCGTTCGACGCCGAACAGGGCCGCGGCCTGATCGCCGATACCATCCGCGGCGTCGCGGCGCTCGATCTGCCGGCCGCCGAGCGCGACCGTATCTTCGCGGGCAATGCCCGCGACCTGCTCCGCCTCTAAGGGACCCCGACCATGAAGACGCAAAACATCAAGGTGAAGCTGCGCGACGGCGAGATGGGCGCCTATCTCGCCATTCCCGACAAGACGCCGGCCGGCGCCGTCATCGCCATCATGGAAATCTGGGGCGTCAACGACACCATGCGCCACCACGCCCACGAATTCGCCGAAGCCGGCTTCATCTGCCTGGTGCCGGACCTGTTCTGGCGGCAGGAGCCGGGCGTCGAACTGTCCGACGGCAATGCTGACGACATCAAGAAGGCGTTCGATCTCTATTACGACTTCGACTACGACCTCGGCGTGCGCGACATGGAGGACATCCGGCACTATCTGCAGGCCATGCCGGAGTGCAACGGCAAGGTCGGCGCCGTCGGCTACTGCCTCGGCGGCAAGCTCTGCTACCTGATGTGCTGCCGCACCGATATCGATTGCGCCGTCGCCTATTACGGCACCTATATCGAGCACCGCATCAAGGAAGTGACGAACCTGCACCGTCCCTTCATGCTGCACATGGCGATGAAGGATCGCTGGGTGCAGGCGGAGGTCAACGAGCTGTTGGAGCGGCGGCTATCGCCCAATCCGCTGGTGACCATCCACAAATATCCCGGTGCCGACCACGCCTTCGCCCGCGTCGGCGGCAAGACCTACAGCAAGCCGGAAGCCGATCGCGCGCTCGGCTTGACGCTCGATTTCTTCAACAAGCACCTGGGATAAGCGCGGCCTTCCGTTAAGGCCAAGATCAGGACCGCTGCGAAACCTTGCCGCGCACCGCCGGCTTGCCCGGCGCCGGCCGCGCGGCGCGGCGTTGCCGTTTTTCGGCCGGCTGCGCCGGCGCGGACGAGTTGGGCCCGGCCAGGCAGTCGGCCAAGGTGTAGCGATCGAGGTGCTGGTAGAACGCGTTCTTGGCGACATCGAGCATGCCGCGCAACCGACAGCGCGGTAGCAGCGAGCAGGCCCCGCCATCGGCGCGGAAACATTCCACCAGCGCCTGATCCTGCTCGTGATTGCGGATCACTTCGCCGACTTTGATCTCGTTCGCCGCTCGCGCCAGCATCACGCCGCCGCGCGCCCCGCGAATTGTGCGCACGATGCCGGCCTCGGTGAGGTACTGGACGATCTTGTGCAGGTGATTGCGCGAAATGACGAGCTCGCGTGCCAGCGCGTCGGTGCTGACATGGGCGTCCGGCGTCGCCGCCAGTCGCATCAGCACGCGCAGGGCGAAATCGGTCGAGGTGAGCAATCGCATCGCATCTCTCCATACTGGTATTGACTATACCAGAATACGGCCCTAGCGTAAGCCCCCATCAGGGGTCGCACGACCATCGACTCCGCTGGCGGCTTTGCCAGCCGGCGGCGCCAAACCGCGAAGAAGCTTCCATGATTCCGCAGAATCTCACTCTACATTGTCGCCGCCGCGTTCATCGCCGCTCATTTCCTTCGCTTCAGCAACATGGGCGCGGTCGCCTTGTGCCTGGCGGTGCCGCTTCTGTTCCTGGTGCGCCGGCGCTGGAGCCTGCTGGCGCTGCAGGGGCTGGCCTATGTCGCCGCCGCCATCTGGCTGGTGACCGCCTGGCAGATCGCCGCCACGCGTATGTCGTTCGGCGCGCCCTGGCTGCGCGCCGCCGCCATTCTGGTCGTGGTCGCCGCCGTCACCGCACTGGCCGGCGGGCTGCTGCACAGCAATGTCATGCGCCTGCGTTACCGCGACCGCTGAAGCACGGGCGCCGGCAGGTGCCCGTCGAGCATATGGCGGAGCGCGAGCAGGGGATGGCGCCAGAGCATGCGCGGGCCGGCCCAGCGCATCACCTGCCTGATGCGCTCGCGCATCACCGGTTTGTAGCAATGCACCGTGCAATTGGCGCAGGTCGGCTTGGCGTCGCCGAACACGCAGCGCTCCAGCCGGCGATACGCATAATCATGCAGCGCGGCGCAGTCGGGACAGAGTCCCGCACGGTCTGAGCCGTGATGCGCGCGGCAATACATCCGCAGCATGGCGTCGATCATCTTGAATTCGCGGTCGCGGCGCCGGTTCGGCGCCAGGCCGGCGCCGTCGGGCGCCGGTCCGGTCAGCTCTGTCGTGTGCGTCGTGTCCGTCATGTGTGTGCCGAGCGCCTGCCATGCCCTTATATTGGTATTGACTTTACCAGATTGCTGGTGTTGTGTAAATGGTATCTCAAATACCACTATACCGGCGAGGAGGAATTCCATGAGCCAGGTGGCACAGCAATCGATGGCCGCGCGCAGTCTGGGCGAAATCGCGGCGAGCCTTCCCGGCGCGACCGCGGTCCTGCGCCGCCACAAGCTCGACTTCTGCTGCGGCGGCGCGGAAAGCCTGGAGCAGGCGGCGCGGCACAAGGGCATCGACCCGGCGCCGATCGAAGCCGAATTGGCGGCGTTGTCGCAGGGGCCGAACGACGTGCCGGACAGCGTCGAGGATCTGGTCCAGCACATCGTCGAGCGCTATCACGAGGTGCATCGTCGCGAACTGCCGGAACTGCGCCAACTGGCGCGGCGGGTGGAGAGCGTGCACGCGGAACATCCGGCGGTGCCCAAGGGGCTTTCCGATGTGATCGCGCATCTGCATGGCGAACTCGAATCGCACATGCAGAAGGAGGAGCAGATCCTGTTCCCGCTCATGATCGCCGGCGGCTCGCCGATGATCGTGCATCCGATCGCCATGATGCGGCACGAGCACGACGAGGCCGGCGAGGACCTCAAGGCCATCGATAAGCTGACCGGCGAACTGACGCTGCCGGCGGAGGCCTGTAATACCTGGCGCGCGCTCTATGCCGGTCTCGGCAAATTCGCCGAGGACCTGACCGAGCACATCCACATCGAAAACAACATCCTGTTCCCGAAATTCGAGGGCTGACGATGGCTTCGACGCTTGCGGCGTCGCCTTCCATCGACCGGATCGGGGCAGGGCGACGATCGGGGGAGCGAGCGCTCCGCTCACCCGTCAATCAGCGAATTCGGCTTGGCGAACCGTTTCAGCGCGGACACGTCCTCGATGATGATGTCGCGTCCGGAGCTTTTGATGCCGTGGCCGGTGAGCAGGGCCAGGTTGCGCGACAGGTTTTCCGGGGTCATGCCCAGCCGCGAGGCGAGAATACGCTTGTCGAATTCCAATTCGACGCTGTCGTGATGACCCTGCGTGGCTTCGGCGCGCAGAATCCAATTGGCCAGCCGTTGCGCGCCGGTGCGCAGCTTCTCGTCCTTCAGCGCGCGCACCAGATCGCGATAGCGTTCGGCCAGCTCGTTGACGATGGCGCGCGCGAAGGCGGCGTCGCGCCCGAACACGTCGCGCACCGCGATCGCCGGGATCATGAGGATCTGCGTCGGCGTCAGCGTGCGCGCGGACTTCAGATAGACCTCATCGCGGATCACCGCCGCCAGGATGAACGTGTTCACCGGCTGCAGGATATCGATGGTGGTCTCGCGTCCGTCGTCGGTGCCGAGCAATTCGACCGAGCCGTCGACCACGATGTGCAGGAAGTCGGGCAGTTCGCCCTCGCGAATCAAGGTCACGCCGGGCGGAAAGCGCTGCAGCAGCGCCGCGCTCATCAGCTTCTTGAAATAGGCCGCCTTGACGTTTCGGAACAAGGGCAAAGCCCGCACGAGCTCCCATTCGGTCTGTCGCATGGTCGGCTCCCACTGGGCAGGACTATATAGGACGGCAGTCTGACGGCGGTTTGATAATTATCAAGCGAAGATAAACGGAAATCAACCGCTAGCAACACGAAGGTCAATCAAGCAGTACAAACTAGTAAAGCCGCAAATTGATAAATAAAACGCGGCTTTTTTGACCAAGCTCAAGGCATTCATCTTCGCTCTGCCTTTATTCACTCAACAAGACTTGAAGGCGGATCAAAGCGGGGCATCGACCATGACTGAGGGGCGCACCACCGGCACTGTGGAACCGGCCCAAGGGCCGAACGGGCGCGGCGCGCCGGTCTTCGAGACGCGCAAGCAATATTCCGTGCTGTCGATGAATACGCTGGCCTTCACGGTCAATTTCGCGGTGTGGACGATGTTCTCCGTCATCGGCATCCGCATCAAATCGCAGCTCGGCCTCAACGACACCGAATTCGGCCTGCTGGTGGCGACGCCGATCCTGACCGGTTCGCTCACGCGGCTGCCGCTCGGCATTCTGACCGACCGCTATGGCGGCCGCGTCGTCTTCTTCATTCAGATGATCCTGGTGGCGATCCCGACCTATGGCTTGGCCTTTGCCACGCAGTATTGGCAGTACCTGGTCATCGGCCTGTTCGTCGGTCTCGCCGGCGGCTCCTTCGCCATCGGCATCGCCTACACCTCGGCCTGGTTCCCCAAGGAGAAGCAGGGCACCGCCATGGGCATCTTCGGCGCCGGCAATGCCGGTGCCGCGGTGACCAACCTGGTGGCGCCGCTGATCATTGTCGCCTTCGGCTGGCGCACGGTGCCGCAGGTCTATTCCGTCGCCATGGTGGTGATGGCGGTCCTGTTCTGGCTGTTCACCTATCCCGATCCGAAGCTCGAGGAGCGCCGGCGCAAGAACAGCTTTCCCGACGCTCAGCGACCAGTTGGCGCCGCTGACGGAATTGCGGGTGTGGCGCTTCGGCCTGGCCTATTACTTCGTGTTCGGCGGCTTCGTCGCGCTAGCGCTGTGGCTGCCGAAATATTACGTCGCCGAATACGGCCTCAGCCTGCGCTCGGCCGCCTTCATCACCATGTTCTTCACGCTGCCGTCCGGCGTCATCCGCGCACTCGGCGGCTGGATTTCCGACAAGGTCGGCGGCAGCACCACGACCTGGTGGGTGTTCTGGGTCAGCATCGTCTGCCTGTTCTTCCTCTCCTATCCGCCGACCACGCTGGTGGTTCACGGCATCAAGGGCGATGTGAATCTGCACATCGCCGTCGGTGTGACCCTCTTCACCATACTGGTCTTTGTCGTCGGCATGGCGCTCGGCATCGGCAAGGCCAGCGTCTATCGCGAGCTCGCCGATTACTATCCGACCAATATGGGCGCCGTCGGCGGACTGGTCGGCGTCATCGGCGGGCTCGGCGGCTTCACGCTGCCGATCATGTTCGGCATCGCCGCCGACGCCACCCAGGTACGCTCCAGCACCTTCATGCTGATGTATGCCGTGGTTGCCGGCGTCATGGCCTGGACCTGGCTGGCGGAAAAAGGCGAGCGCGCCGCCGTGCTCGAGCGCGAACCGGCGCTGCGCGACCAGATGGTGAAAGAACGTCTGGTCGGCGTCAGCGCTGCCGGCCGCTGGCTGACCAATTGGCGTCCCGACGACGAGGCGTTCTGGCGGCAGCAGGGCCGTCGCATCGCCCTGCGCAATCTGGTGCTGTCGATGCCGCCGCTGTTCCTGTCCTTCGCGGTATGGATGGTGTGGAGCGTGCTGGTGGTCGAACTGCCCAAGATCGGCTTCAAGTTCTCGACCAGCGAATTGTTCTGGCTGGCGGCGGCGCCGGGCATTTCCGGCGCGGCGCTGCGCCTCGCCTATGCCTTCGTGGTGCCGATCTTCGGCGGCCGCAACTGGACGGTGTTCTCCACCGCGTCGCTGCTGCTGCCGACGCTGTGGATGGCGCTTGCCATCCAGGACCCGTCCACGAACTATGCGGTGTTCGTCGCCATCGCGCTGCTGTGCGGACTGGGCGGCGGCAATTTCTCCGCCAGCATGGCCAATATCAGCTTCTTCTTCCCGAAGAAGATGCAAGGCACCGCGCTCGGCTGGAACGCGGGCATCGGCAATCTCGGCGTCGGCGTGATGCAGGCCGTGGTGCCGCTCACCATCTATGGCGGCGCGCTCTGGTTCATGGGCGGCACGCCGCAGACCTATGCCGACGGCGCCGCCGTCACCAAGGTGTGGATGCAGAACGCCGCCTATATCTGGGTGCCGTTCATTCTCATTGCGACCGTCGCCGCGGCCTGGGGCCAGAACAATATCCGCGATGCGCAGGCGAGCTTGCGCGAGCAGGTCGGCATCTTCCGGCGCAAGCACGCCTGGATCCTGGCCTGGCTTTATACCGGCACCTTCGGCTCGTTCATCGGCTTTGCCGCGGCGTTCCCGCAACTGCTCCAGACGCTGTTCCCGGACTCGCAGGCCAAGCAGTGGGCCTTTGTCGGCCCGCTGCTCGGTGCGCTGGTGCGCCCGCTCGGCGGCTGGCTCTCGGACCGCGTCGGTGGCGCCAAGGTCACCTTGTGGAATTTCGCGGTCATGCTGATCGCCGCGATCGCGATCCTGGCCTGGCTGCCGTCGAGCCCGAACGCGGCCGCGCTGCCGTGGTTCTTCGGCGCCTTCGTGCTGCTGTTCGTCACCACCGGCATCGGCAATGGCTCGGTGTTCCACGTCGTTCCCAAGGTGTTCATGAAACTGCACATGCGGGGGGCGGGGGCCGACAAGGCGGCGCAGGAACGCGCCGTCGCCGCGGGCGAGATCGAATCCTCGGTCGCGCTCGGCTTCACCGCCGCCATTGCCGCGCTCGGGCTGTTCTTCATCCCGGCGCTGATCGGCATCTCCATCAACGCGACCGGGACGGCCGGCACCGCCATGACCGTCTTCGTCGTGTTCTACGTGACCTGCCTGCTGGCGACCTGGTGGTGGTACCGGCGCCGTGACGCCGAGGTGCAATGCGACTGACGAACGGCATTTGAAATTCGCAAACGACATGACAACGACAAGAAGCGAGGCACCACAATGAGCGCGATCAAGGTCTGGAATGTGGACGACAACAAGTTCTGGGAATCGACCGGCAAGGCGATCGCCAACCGCAACCTCTGGATCTCGATTCCGGCGCTGCTGCTCGCCTTCGCGGTCTGGATGGTGTGGTCGGTGGTGGTCGCCAAGCTGCCGGCGGTCGGCTTCAAGTTCACGACCGACCAGCTGTTCTGGCTCGCCGCCATGCCCGGCCTCTCGGGCGCCACGCTGCGTATCTTCTACTCGTTCATGCCGCCGATCTTCGGCGGCCGGCTGTGGACGACGCTGTCCACTGCCTCGCTGCTGATCCCGGCCATCGGCATCGGCTATGCGGTGCAGAATCCGTCGACGCCCTATCTGATGTTCCTGCTGCTCGCGCTCTTGTGCGGCCTCGGCGGCGGCAACTTCGCCTCCTCGATGGCGAACATCAGCTTCTTCTTCCCCAAGGCGGAGAAGGGCAACGCGCTCGCGCTCAATGCTGGCCTCGGCAATCTCGGCGTCAGCGTGGTGCAGTTTGTCATCCCGCTGGTGATCACTGCCGGCGTGTTTGGCGCGCTCGGCGGCAATCCGCAAGCGGCGACCGGCACGACCCAACTATGGTTGCAGAACGCCGGCTTCGTCTGGGTGCCGTTCATCGCCATCGCCACCGTCGCGGTCTGGTTCGGCATGGACGACATCGTATCGATGAAGGCCTCGTTCGCTGACCAGGCGGTGATCTTCAAGCGCAAGCACAACTGGCTAATGTGCTGGCTCTACACCGGCACCTTCGGGTCCTTCATCGGCTACTCCGCCGGCTTTCCGCTGCTCGCCAAGACTCAGTTTCCGGACGTCGACTCGCTCAAATTCGTCTTCCTCGGGCCATTGGTTGGCGCGCTGTCGCGTTCGGCGACCGGCTGGCTGTCGGACAAATACGGCGGCGGCCGCGTCACGCTATGGACCTTCATGCTGATGATCCTGGGCGTTGCCGGCGTGCTCTATTTCCTCGGCATCAAGGAACAGGACGGCGCCTTCTGGGGCTTCTTCGCGATGTTCATGATCCTGTTCTTCGCGACCGGGGTCGGCAACGCCTCCACCTTCCAGATGATTCCGGCGATCATGCGCACGGAAATGCCGCGGCTCGAGCCCGGCCTGTCCGTGCCGGCGCGCCAGAAACAGGCCGAGATGGAATCAGCGGCGATCATCGGCTTCACCTCGGCGATTGCGGCCTACGGCGCCTTCTTCATCCCCAAGGCCTACGGCTCCTCGATCGCGCTCACTGGCGGGCCGGAGCTCGCGCTGTGGACCTTCATGATCTTCTACGCGAGCTGCGTGGTCATCACCTGGGGCTTCTACACCCGGCGTGGCGGCCTGCTGCATGACGTCGAACGCGGCTTGCTGCCGCCGCCCGCATCGGCACCCTCAGCATAAGTGGGAATGACAATGAGCCACTTTCTCGATCGCCTGAAGTTCTTCAACCGCGTCGTCGACGATTTCGCCGACGGCCACGGCGTGGTCACCAACGAGGACCGGCGCTGGGAAGACGGCTACCGCAAGCGCTGGCAGCACGACAAGATCGTGCGCTCGACCCACGGCGCCAATTGCACCGGCTCCTGCTCGTGGAAGATCTACGTCAAGGGCGGCATCGTCACCTGGGAGACGCAGCAGACCGACTATCCGCGCACGCGGCCGGAGCTGCCCAATCACGAGCCGCGCGGCTGTTCGCGCGGCGCCAGCTACTCCTGGTATCTCTATTCCGGCAACCGGGTGAAATATCCGCTGGTGCGCTCGCGCCTGTTGAAGCTGTGGCGCGAGGCGCGGGCGCTGCGGACGCCGGTGGCGGCCTGGGGCTCGATCGTCGAGGACCCGAAAAAGCGCGAGGCCTATACCAGCAAGCGCGGCCTCGGCGGTTTCGTGCGCGCGACCTGGGACGAGGTAACAGAAATCGTCGCGGCCGCCAATGCCTACACCATCAAGAAGCACGGCCCTGACCGCGTCATCGGCTTCTCGCCGATCCCGGCCATGTCGATGGTCTCCTATGCCGCCGGCTCGCGCTATCTCTCGCTCATCGGCGGCGTCTGCATGTCGTTCTACGACTGGTATTGCGACCTGCCGCCGTCCAGCCCGCAGACCTGGGGCGAGCAGACCGACGTGCCGGAGAGCGCCGACTGGTACAATGCCGGCTTCCTCATCCTGTGGGGCTCCAACGTGCCGCAGACGCGCACGCCGGACGCCCATTTCTACACCGAGGCGCGCTATCGCGGCGCCAAGAGCGTGGTGATCTGTCCGGACTATTCGGAAGCCTCCAAATTCTCCGACCTGTGGATCTCGGTGAAGCAGGGCACCGACGCCGCGCTCGCCATGGCCATGGGCCACGTCATCCTGCGCGAGTTCTATCTCGACCGGCAGGCGAAATATTTCGAGGACTATGTGCGCCAATACACGGACATGCCGATGCTGGTGCGGCTGGTGAAGCAGGACGGCAGACTGGTGCCTGAGCGGCTCCTGCGGGCCTCCGACTTCGCCGGCAATCTCGGCGAGACCAACAATCCGGAATGGAAGACGGTCGCCTATGACGAGGCGACGAAGGAAATCGTGGTGCCGCGCGGTTCGGTCGGCTTCCGCTGGGGCGAGAAGGGCAAGTGGAATCTGGAGGAGAAGAAATCCGACGGCGGCGACAGCAAGCTGCAACTGAGCTTTGCCGCCGACAAGGACGAGCTCGCCGATGTCGGCTTTCCCTATTTCGGCAATCGCGAGCACGACCATTTCGCCGGCACCGATCATCCGGGCGTGCTGGTGCGCAAGGTCCCGGCCAAGCGCGTCGCGCTCAAGGACGGCGAGGCGCTGGTGGCTTCCGTGTTCGACCTGTTCGTCGCCAATTACGGCCTCGACCGCGGCTTCGGCGGCGAGCACGTCGCCACGAGCTATGACGACAACGTGCCCTATACGCCGGCCTGGGCGGAGAAGATCAGCGGCGTGCCGCGCGATCAGATCATCACCGTCGCGCGCGAATTCGCGCTCAACGCCGAAAAGACCAAGGGCCGCTCGATGGTGATCATCGGCGCCGCCATGAACCATTGGTATCACTGCGACATGAACTACCGCGGCGTCATCAACATGCTGGTGATGTGCGGTTGCGTCGGCCAATCGGGCGGCGGCTGGTCGCATTATGTCGGGCAGGAAAAGCTGCGCCCGCAATCGGGCTGGCTGCCTTTGGCCTTCGCGCTCGATTGGGCGCGGCCGCCGCGCCAGCAGAACTCGACCTCGTTCTTCTACGCGCACACCGACCAGTGGCGCTACGAGACCGTCGGCATCGACGAATTGTTGTCGCCGACCGCGCCGGCCGGTCCCTGGGACGGCGCGCTCATCGACTACAATGTGCGCGCCGAGCGCATGGGCTGGCTGCCGTCGGCGCCGCAGCTGCGGCAGAACCCGCTCGACATCGCCGAGCAAGGCGCAGGCCGCCGGCCTCGAACCGAAGGACTATGTGCCGAAGGCGCTGAAGTCCGGCGACTTGCAGATGGCCAGCGAGGACCCGGACCATCCCGATAATTGGCCGCGCAACATGTTCGTGTGGCGCTCCAATATCTTGGGCTCCTCCGGCAAGGGTCACGAATATTTCCTCAAGCACCTGCTCGGCACCACGCACGGCGTGCAGGGCAAGGACTTGGGCGAGTCCGGCCGGCAGAAGCCGCATGGAAGTCGCCTGGCACGACGAGGCGCCGAAGGGAAAGCTCGACCTCCTGGTTACGCTCGACTTCCGCATGTCCACCACCTGCGTCTATTCCGACATCGTGCTGCCGACCGCGACCTGGTACGAGAAGAACGATCTCAACACCTCCGACATGCATCCCTTCATCCATCCGCTTGTCCGCAGCGGTGGACCCGGTGTGGGAGTGCAAGAGCGACTGGGAGATCTACAAGGCCATCGCCAAGAAGTTCTCCGAGGTGGCGCCGGAAGTGCTCGGCGTCGAAAAAGACGTGGTGATGACGCCGATCCAGCACGACACCCCGGCCGAGATCGCGCAGGCGCTCGACGTCAAGGATTGGAAGAAAGGCGAGGTCGAGCCGATCCCCGGCAAGACCATGCCGGCGATCACCGTGATCGAGCGCGACTATCCCGACGTCTACAAGCGTTTCACCTCGCTCGGCCCGCTGATGGCCAAGGTCGGCAATGGCGGCAAGGGCATGGCCTGGAACACCGAGCACGAGGTCGATCTGTTGAAGCGCCTCAACGGCGTGGTGACGGAGGAGGGGACGACCAAGGGCCTCGCCCGTATCGACAGCGATATCGATGCGACCGAAGTCATCCTTTCGCTGGCGCCGGAGACCAATGGCGAAGTGGCGGTGAAGGCCTGGGAGTCGCTGGGCAAGACCACCGGTCTCGACCACACCCATCTCGCGCTCCCGAAGGAGGACGAGAAGATCCGCTTCCGCGACGTGGTGGCGCAGCCGCGCAAGATCATCTCCTCGCCGATCTGGTCGGGCTTGGAGTCGGAAAAGGTCTGCTACAACGCCGGCTATACCAATGTGCACGAGCTGATCCCCTGGCGCACGTTGTCCGGCCGCCAGCAGCTCTATCAGGATCATCTGTGGATGCGCGCCTTCGGCGAGGCGCTCTGCGTCTATCGCCCGCCGGTCGATCTCAAGGCGGTCAAGCCGGTGATCGACAGCAAGCCGAACGGCGAGCAGCAGATCGTCTTGAACTTCATCACCCCGCATCAGAAGTGGGGCATCCACTCCACCTATACCGACAACCTGTTGATGCTGACGCTGTCGCGCGGCGGCCCGATCGTGTGGATCAGCGAGAACGACGCCAAGAAGGTCGGCATCGTCGATAACGACTGGATCGAGGCCTACAATTCGAACGGCGCGCTGGTCGCGCGCGCCGTGGTCTCGCAGCGCGTGAAGGACGGCATGTGCCTGATGTATCACGCGCAGGAGAAGATCGTGAACGTGCCCGGCTCGGAAATGACCGGCCAGCGCGGCGGCATCCATAACTCGGTGACGCGCACGATCGTCAAGCCGACACACATGATCGGCGGCTACGCCCAGCAGAGCTACGGCTTCAACTATTACGGCACGGTCGGCACCAACCGCGACGAATTCGTCATCGTGCGCAAGATGGCGAAGGTCGACTGGCTGGACAAGCCGGCCAGATCAACCCGAACCGCCCACTGTCGCGCCGAAAATGGAGGCCGCAGAATGAAAATCCGCGCGCAAATCGCGATGGTGCTGAATCTCGACAAGTGCATCGGGTGCCACACCTGCTCGGTCACCTGCAAGAACGTATGGACCAATCGCGAGGGCATGGAATACGCCTGGTTCAACAATGTCGAGACCAAGCCCGGCATCGGCTATCCCAAGGACTGGGAGAACCAGAAGCGCTGGAACGGCGGCTGGGTGCGCAAGAAGAACGGCAAGATCGAGCCGAAAATCGGCGCGAAATGGCGGGTGCTGGCGAAGATCTTCGCCAATCCCGACCTGCCGGAAATCGACGACTACTACGAGCCATTCACCTTCGACTACGAGCACCTGCAGTCGGCGCCGGAAATGAAGGCGTCGCCGACCGCGCGGCCGCGCTCGCTGATCTCCGGCGAGCGCATGGAGAAGATCGAATGGGGCCCGAACTGGGAGGAAATCCTCGGCACCGAATTCGCCAAGCGCTCGAAGGACTATAACTTCGAGGGCGTGCAGAAGGAGATCTACGGCGAGTTCGAAAACACCTTCATGATGTATCTGCCGCGGCTGTGCGAGCACTGCCTCAATCCGGCCTGCGTCGCCGCCTGTCCCTCCGGCGCCATCTACAAGCGCGAGGAAGACGGCATCGTGCTCATCGACCAGGACAAGTGCCGCGGCTGGCGCATGTGCGTGTCCGGCTGCCCCTACAAGAAGATCTATTACAACTGGTCGAGCGGCAAATCCGAGAAATGCATCTTCTGCTATCCGCGCATCGAGGCCGGACAGCCGACGGTGTGCTCGGAGACCTGCGTCGGCCGCATCCGCTATCTCGGCGTCGTGCTCTATGACGCCGATCGCATCGAGGAGGCGGCGAGCGCAGCCGATCGAGCAGGACCTCTATCGAGGCGCAGCTCGCGATCTTCCTCAATCCCAACGATCCGGCGGTGATCGCGCAGGCGCGTGCCGACGGCGTCGCCGACAACTGGCTGGAGGCCGCGCGCCGCTCGCCGGTCTACAAGATGGCGATGGAGTGGAAGGTCGCTTTCCCGCTGCATCCCGAATACCGCACGCTGCCGATGGTCTGGTACGTGCCGCCGCTGTCGCCGATCCAATCGGCGGCGGCCGCCGGCAAGATCGGCCATGACGGCGAAATGCCGGACGTGCGCTCTCTTACGCATTCCGCTCAAATATCTCGCCAATCTGCTCACCGCCGGCGACGAGGAGCCGGTGGCGCGCGGGCTCGAACGCATGCTGGCGATGCGCGCCTATATGCGCGCCAAGACCGTCGACGGCGTGATCGACGAGGGCATCGCGCAGCGGGTCGGGCTTACCGCGCTCGCCATCGAGGACATGTATCAGACCATGGCGATCGCCAATTACGAGGATCGCTTCGTCATCCCCACCGCGCACCGCGAGATCGGCGAGGATGCCTACGATCTGCGCGGCTCCTGCGGCTTCTCCTTCGGCAATGGCTGCTCCGGCGGCACCAGCGAGGTCAACCTGTTCGGCACGCCCAAAGCGGCACAAGCGCGCCAAGACACCGATGGAGGTCGCATGATGACAGAACCTTCCAGGCGCTGTCGGCGCTGTTGACCTATCCGACCGCCGAATTGCAGCAGGCCGTGCCGGCGAGATCAGCGATTGCTCTGGCGCGCGAAGCGTCTGGTGACCGGCCAGCATGCGGCGCGCAGCTGCATCCGCTGCTGCACGAGCTTGCCGACCGGCGATCTCTACGATCTGCAGGAACGCTATGTGCTGCTGTTCGACCGCACGCGCTCGCTGTCGCTGCATCTGTTCGAGCATGTGCATGGCGAAAGCCGCGACCGCGGCCAGGCCATGATCGATCTCAAGGCGCAGTATGAGCAGGCCGGCCTCGCCATGAGCGCGGCCGAGCTGCCGGATTTCCTGCCGCTGTTCCTCGAATATCTGGCGACGCTGCCGCGCGAACGAAGCCTGCGACATGCTCGGCCAGCCCGCGCATATCTTCGCCGCCTTGGCGGAGCGTCTGCGCAAGCGCGGCTCGTCCTATGAAGCGGTATTCCGCGCGCTGATCGCGCTCGCCGCCGCCAAGCCGAAGCACGGAGGTGGTCTCGGAGTTGCTGTAATGCGGCCGATCCGGAGCCGTCCGATCTCGCCGCGCTCGACGCCGCCTGGGAGGATGCGCCGGTCAGCTTCGGCCCCGACGCCGCGCCGGGCTGCAAGGACGGCATCATCGCCCGCGTGCGCGGCGCTTTGCGGCCCGCGCCCGATATGCCGGCCGCGACCCGCAACACCGCTCCGCGTGCCTAGAGGAAACACCCATGCGCGACCTCATCACCTATATCGTGTTCGGCTGGTATCCCTATCTCTGTCTCACGGTGTTTCTGCTCGGCAGCCTGCTGCGTTTCGACCGCGAGCAATACACCTGGCGCAGCGGCTCCAGCCAGTTGCTGCGGCGGCGGCAGTTGATGTGGGGCTCCAACCTGTTCCATGTCGGCGTCCTGGTCATCTTCCTCGGCCACTTCTTCGGCCTGCTCACCCCGATCTGGGTGTTCGAGATGCTCGGCATCTCGCACAGCTTCAAGCAGGGCATGGCGATCGGCATCGGCGGCGTTTCCGGCGTGTTCGCCTTCATCGGCCTGACCCTCCTGGTCCACCGCCGCCTGTTCGACGCCCGCATCCGCGTCACCTCCTCGTTCGGCGACATCGCCATCCTCCTCTTGCTCTACGTCCAGCTCATCCTCGGCCTCTCCACCATCTTCGTCTCGCTTGCAGCACATGGACGGCCACGTGATGGTGAAGTTCATGACCTGGGCGCAGGGCATCCTGACGCTGCAGCCGGGCGTCTCGGCGCTGATCGCCGACGTCAGCCCGATCTTCAAGCTGCACTTGTTCCTCGGCATGACCATCTTCCTGGTGTTCCCGTTCACCCGGCTGGTGCACATCTGGAGCGCGCCGGTCTGGTATCTCGGCCGCCGCGGCTACCAGGTGGTGCGCACGCGCCGCCTACAGGCGGCGGAGTGAGCCATGACCCTGGTCATCGACACTACTTCAGCCGCGGCCAAGCTGCCGCCGGCCACGCCGGTCGCGGTCCGTGTCAACGGCACGACAATCGCGCGCGAAGCGATCGTGCGCGAAATGCAGCATCACCCGGCGGAGAAACCGATCGCCGCCTGGCAGGCGGCGGCGCGCGCGCTCGCCATCCGCGAATTGCTGTTGCAGCGGGCGCGTCATCTCGGCCTGGCGCCGGCACCCGTGAGCGACGCGGCGGGCCGGCGCGAGACCGACGAGGAGGCGCTGATCCGCGCGCTGATCGAGCATGAAGCCGTCGTGCCCGCGCCGGACGCGGAAACCTGCCGGCGCTATTATGAGAACAACCGTGGCCGTTTCCGCTCGCCCGACATCTACGAAGCCGCGCATATCCTGTTCGCGGCGGTCGCCGCCGACCGCGACGGCCTATGCGCAGGCGCGCGCCGACGCCGAGGCGGTGCTCGCCGCCTTGCAGGAGCGCCCCGAATCCTTCGCCGCGCTGGCGCGAGGCCTATTCGCGCTGCCCATCCGCGGCGCAGGGCGGCAATCTCGGCCAGCTCACGCGCGGGCAGACCACGCCGGAATTCGAGCGCGCGCTCATCGCGCTGGCGCCCGGCGAACTCTGCGCCGACGCCGGTCGCCACCCGCTACGGCTTCCACGTCATCCGGCTCGACCGCAAGCATGACGGCAAGACGCTGCCCTATGAAGCGGTCGCCGGCCGCATTGCCGATTATCTGCGCGACAGCGTGCGGCGGCGTGCCGATGCGCAATACATCGCGCGGCTGGCGTCGGCGGCGCGTATCGAAGGTATCGAGCTTGCCGGCGCCGACGCGCTGCGCGTGCATTGAGGGAACGGGTGTCAACATGCTTGGCGATCTGCTGGCCAATCTGACCGACGAGACCGCCGCGACCGAAGCGATCGTGCGCCTGCGGTCGACCTGAAATTGCTGACGGCGGCGCCGCGAACAGCGCCGGCGACCGCAGGGCTCGATCTTGCCGCCTTCATCACGGGGCGGTGCGGCGCTATGCCAACGAGGCCTCCGACGAGGAATGGATCACGCTGATGGGCCT
The DNA here is from genome assembly GCA_963782145.1 of uncultured Pseudomonadota bacterium. Classification (GTDB taxonomy): domain Bacteria; phylum Pseudomonadota; class Alphaproteobacteria; order Rhizobiales; family Xanthobacteraceae; genus Pseudolabrys. The sequence continues at coordinate 132,185 of CAWAIV010000017.1, read as the reverse complement.
GCTCAACCGCTCGGCGGATCCCGGCGCGACCTGCCTCCAGCGCGCGCTTCGCCTATGCGCCGTGCAGCAGCCATGAACGCGGTCGCCCGCCTAAGCGCCTATCGAGGGCCGGTGCTGCTGTCCTATGGCTTCCGGCCCGTTCTTCCTGTTCGGCGCCCTCTATGCCGGCGCTCGCCATGCTCGCCTGGCTGCCGATCTTGAACGGCCGGCTGGAACTGTGGACCGCGTTCGGGGCGGTGGATTGGCACGTGCACGAAATGCTCTACGGCTATCTGCCGGCGGTGATCACCGGCTTCCTGCTCACCGCGATCCCGAACTGGACCGGACGGCTGCCGATCCAAGGTAACGCCGCTGCTGGTGTTGGTTCTGCTGTGGCTGGCGGGCCGCGTCGCGGTCACTTTTTCGGTCGGAGATCGGCTGGCTTGCGGCCGCGCTCATCGACGTCAGTTTCCTGGCGCTGGTGGTCGCCGCCACCACGCGCGAGATCATCGTCGGCAGCAATTGGCGGAACCTCAAGAGTGGTCGCCATGGTGGCGCTGCTGCTCGCCGGCAACATCGCCTTTCATCTGGAGGCGCATAGTCCGCGGCAGCGCCGAATACGGCAGCCGCGTCGGCATCGCCGCGACGGTGCTGCTGATCGCGGTCATCGGCGGCCGCATTATCCCGAGCTTCACCCGCAACTGGCTGGTGCGGGAAAATCCGGGCCGGCTGCCGGTGCCGTTCGCGCGCTTTGACGTCGCGGTGATCCTGTTCAGCGCAGTAACGCTGGCCTTGTGGTGCGTGCTGCCGGTCGGACGCGTGACTGCCGCCGCGCTCGCGTCGCCGGCGTGCTGCATATTCTGCGATTGATCAGATGGGCGGGCGACCGCACCGGGACGCGATCGTTTGGTGCTGATCCTGCATGTCGGCTACCTGTTCGTGCCGCTCGGCTTCCTGCTTGCCGGCGCCGGTGCCGCTCGGTCTCATCAACGGCGGGTGCCGGCATCCATGCCTGGATGGTCGGCGCCGCCGGCGTGATGACGCTTGCGGTGATGACGCGCGCCAGCCTCGGGCATACCGGCAAAGCGCTGGTGGCGTCGCCGGCGACGCAGGCGATCTATGCCGCCATCGTCATCGCCGCGCTGACGCGCATCGGCGCCTCGCTGGATCCGGGATCGAGCCTTCACCTGCTCGACCTCGCGGCGTTCGCCTGGTGTGCCGCGTTTTTTGGCTTCGCCGCTGCATTCGGGCCCTTGCTGCTGGGAAAGCAGCGGACCCTGCAGACAGCGGAATAATGCGCGACCGGTGCGTTCCCGGTCCGCTCAGCCGTTCTCCACCATCTCGTTGAACAGCGCGATAAAGGCCTGCGGCGCCGGCGGCAGCGTCTTGCCGCGCAGCTTGATGATGCCGACTTCGCGCGCCGCGCCGGGCCTGGCGATGGGCACGGTGCGCAACAGCGGCCGGCTCAGCATGGAAACCGCCATGGAGGGCAGGGCGGTAATGCCCAATCCCTCCTCGACCATGCCGCCGAGCGTGTAGTGGTGCTGCACTTCATATTTGGGCGTGATCTTGAGCCCGTGCTTCTCCATCGCGGTGTCGAGCGTTTCGCGCACATTGTAGCCGCGCAGCAAGGCCAGATAGGGGAACTTGACCAGGTCGAACAGCGACACGCTCTTGCGGTTCGCTAAAACATGCCCGCGCGGCACCACGGCGACGAAGGGATCGCTGGTCAGCGGGCGAAAATCGAACTGTCGGCGGCCGGTCGGACGCGGGCCGATGCCGAAGTCGGCCTTGCCTTCCGCCACCTGCACGAAAATCTGTTCGGCGATGACGTCGTAGAGCCGGATGGTGACGCCGGGATATTTCTCGTCGAACTGCTTCAGCGCTTTCGGCAATATGCCCGCGGCAATCGTCGGCACGCAGCAGATCGAAATCCGCCCGCGCTGCAGCGCCGCTTCGTCGCGCAATTCCGACAGCACGGCATTGAGATCGGCCAGCGTCTGCTCGGCCATGCTGCGCAGCCGGTCGCCAGCGACGGTGACCCGCATCCGCCGTGTGGTGCGGTCGAGCAGGGGGACGCCGACCGCGGCTTCGAGCTGCTTCACATGCGCGGTCACCGCCGGCTGCGACAGATGCAGGATCTCCGCCGCGCGGCGGAAATTGCCGGCATCGACGATGGTCATGAAGGTCTGCAGCTGTTTGATCGAGACATTATTCATTATCAGTGAATAATGGATAACACAATTTGAATTGTCTAATCAACTGGCCGCTCTAGACTTGCCGCAAAATAGAGACACAGGGGGCGAAGCGGCCGATGTCGGCGAAAACCTTGATGATCAGCAACAAGGAAATGCCGGGGCTGGCGACGACGGCCGAATACATCGCCGCCATCGAGAGCGCCTATCTCGAGCTCGGCAAGGGCGACGCCCAGGAGCTGCCGCGCCGGCGCATCTATCATCCGCGCCAGGACAAGATCGATCATTATTACTGGTTCAACGAGATGGCCGGGGTCGTACCCGGCATACGTTCGATGGGCCTGCGCATCAATTCGGCGACGGTCAATGTGTCGCGCAAGCGCGGCAATGCGCGTTTCGGCTTTCCCGGCGCGTTTTCGGCGCTGGTGCTGCTGTTCGATACCGAGACCAACGAGCTGCTCGCGGTGTTGCAGGACTTCTACCTCAATCCCATCCGCGTGGCGGCAACCAGCGCGATCGTCACCAAGCGGCTGGCGCGCGACGACGCCAAGGTCATGGGGCTGTTCGGCTCGGGGACGCAGGCGCTGCTGCAGGCCAAACACACCTGCGCGGTGACCAATCTTGAGGAGATCAGGGTGTTCAGCACGCAGCCGGAACGCCGCGCCCATGTCGCGCAACAGATCTGCGAATTCGTCGGCGTGCACGCGACCCCGGTGGAGCATGCCTGGGACGCGGTGGAAGGCTGCGACATCGTGACGACGGCGACCAACTCGAATGAACCGGTGTTTTTCGGCGAGTGGCTGCAGCCGGGCACCCATGTCAACACGATGATCGGCAGCGATTATTTCCTGGCGCGGCGCGAAACCGACGAGACCACCGTGCTCAAAAGCGACGTCATCGTCGTCAATTCCAAGGCTTCCGTTCGTCTCGACAAGCAGCCCGAGCTATATCCGCTGCTGCGCCGCGGCGTCCTCGAGTGGGGCGACATCTATGAGATTTCCGATCTTTTGGTGAAACGGAATTTCCACGGACGCTCGTCGGCGAGCCAGATCACGTATCACAACAATAATGTGGGAATGGGCATCCAGTTCGCCGCGATCGGGCGGCTCATTTATGAGCGGGCCAAACAGAAGGGCCTCGGCACCGAGATCGATCAAAGCCATTTCATGCAATATGATGACGACCTGCGCGCCATTCGCGATACGGCCTTTCTGGCCGACGCCTGAGCGCGGCAATAACTGGCGTCAAGGGGAGAGCGCGGCATTTGGGACAGATGGACAATGAAACGGGGCCGGGTGCGACGCGCGAGCGGTTTCCACTGACCAGGAAGAGCGAGCGCAAGCCGCTCGCCGGCGTGCGCATCGTCGATGCCGGCAACATGGTTTCCGGCCCCTTTGCCGCGGCGCTGCTCGCCGACTTCGGCGCCGACGTCATCAAGATCGAGCACCCCAAGCTCGGCGACGGCCAGCGCAAACTCGAGCCGATCAAGGACGGCATCCCGCTGTGGTGGAAGTCGATCGCCCGCAACAAGCGCTGCATCACGCTCGACCTGGGCAATCCGGACGGCGCCGCCATCTTCAAGGACTTGGTGCGCACCAGCGACGTGGTCATTGAGAACTACCGGCCCGGCACGTTCGAGCGCTGGAACATCGGCTATGACGTGCTCAAGCAGGTGGCGCCGCAGCTCATCCTGCTGCGCATCTCCGGTTTCGGGCAGACCGGGCCGTTCCGCGATCGGCCCGGCTTCGGCCGCATCGCCGAGGCGCTGGCGGGCTTGAGCAACCTGATCGGCGAGGCGGACGGGCCGCCGATCACCCCGGGCTACCCCCTGGGCGATCTCATCGCCGGTCTGTTCGGCGCCTATTCGATCATGATGGCGCTCTATCATCGCGACGCCCGCGGCGGCGAGGGACAAGTCATCGATCTGGCGCTGTACGAAGCCGTATTCCGCCTGATGGATTTCGACGGCATCCAATACGACCAGCTGCACACCATCCACCGCCGCACCGGCAATCAGGTGGCCTATGTGGCGCCGAGCTCGACCTTCAAGACCGCGGACGGAAAATACCTGACGCTCGCCGCCAGCACCGAAAGCGTCTGGCTGCGCGTCGCCAAGGCGATCGAGCGCGAAGACCTGATCAGCAATCCGCGGTTTATCGACAACCCGACCCGGGTCGAGCATTCCGACGAGATCAACGGCATCGTCGGCGACTGGATCGCACGGCACACGCTGGCGCAGGTCGCCAAGCGGTTCGAGCGGCTCGAGGTGGCGTTTTCGCCGATCTACGACATCGCCGATATTTTCCGCTGCCCGCAATATTGGGCGCGGGAGGCGATGGTGCGCGTACCGGATTCCGATCTCGGCGACGCCATCGTTCCCAATGTCGTGCCCAAGTTCTCCGCGACACCGGGCTCGGTCGACTTCCTCGGCGCGTCCATGGGCGCGCACAACGAGGAAATATATTGCCGCGAGCTGGGGTTTTCACAACAAAAGCTCGCGGACATCAAAGCGAAAGGGATAATCTAGCGCAAAGACGACGCGTTGAGTGGCGATGTCCCGCACCACAACAAGCCCTTTAAGGCGGAGCGGTCAACAAGATGAAAATCGAGGGAGGTTACAATGACGGCAAAGACGATTCGTTTTCTGGTCTTGGCGACGGCGCTTTGCTTGCTCGGGCGGCAAGCCAGCGCCGGCAATATCGACCGGCTCACGCTGACCGGCGCCAGCCCGGGCGGACTGTGGTCGATGCTCGGCACCGGCATCAACAACGCCGTGCGTGCGAGTTATGCCAACGCCGTGGTGACCTACCAGACCTCGGGCGGCGGGCTTGCCAATATCGGCATTCTGGCCAGCGGCAAGGCCGACATCGGCATTGTTCATAACATCGAGCTCAAGGCGGCGGTCGACGGCACCGGGCCGTTCAAGTCGCCGATCAAGGGCCTGCGCGCCATTGCTGTGATGTACAATTGGGCGCCGATGCAGATGGTCATCACCAAGGCCTTCGAGGAAAAATACGGCGTCAAATCGTTCAAGGATATCGTGGCGAAAAAGGCGCCGCTGACAGTCGCGGTCAATCAGCGCGGCAACATGGTGGAGGCGGTGGACCGGGCGATTCTCGAGGCCTACGGCATCTCCTATAAGACTCTCGAATCCTGGGGCGGCCACGTGGTCTATGCGCCCGGCGGCGAGATGGCGAACCTGTTCCTGTCGCGTCGCATCGACATGGGCGGCAATGGCGTCTTCGTCCCCTACGGCTATTTCACCCAGGTGGCGCAGAACATGGACCTGGATATCCTGCCGCTCGACCAGGATGTCATCGCGAAAGTATCGGCCCGGACCGGTGCCGAGCCCTACACGATCAAGGCCGGCGGCTACGCCTGGCTCAAGCACGACGTGCCGACCGTCGCGCTGGCGGCCGTGCTGGTCACCACCGACAAGATGTCCGACGAGGAGGCCTATCAGCTCACCAAGTCGCTGATCAAGAACGTCGACCGCGTGCGCGAAGTGCACAAGTCGATGCATGCGCTCAGCCTGCCGCTGATGGCGTCGCTGAAAGTGATCCCGTATCACCCGGGTGCCGTGCGCGCCTATAAGGAAGCGGGCGTGATGCATTAGTCGGACGGCGTGCGTTCGGGAACACCGCGCATGTCGCAAGACGCTGAAGAATCGCTATCGGGCCTCTCGGCGGTATTGTTTGCCGTCGGCGGGCGCCGCATGCCCGGCGGCATATTGGGCATCGCGATCAAGATCCTCGCCGTCGGGATCGCCTTGTGGGTCGTCTATGTGACGACCTTCACCTTCATCGATCCCTTGCTGCAGGCGGCCGTTTTCCTTGCCTTCATGCTGGCGCTGTTGTTCCTGATCGTGGGTGCCACGTCGGAAATCAAGAGTCAGCGGCCGCCTTGGTTCGATCTGCTGTTTGCGCTGATCTCGATCGCCTGCGGCATCTATTTCATCATCAACGCCGACGTGCTCGTCGCGCGGATTTCCCTGCTCGATCCGCTGACCGACGGCGACATCGTCTTCGGAACGCTGTTCTGCCTGCTGAGCATCGAAGCGACGCGGCGCAGCGTCGGTCTCGGGCTCTGCGCCATCGTCGTTGCCATGCTCGCCTATAATCTGTGGGGCGATCATCTCAGCGGCCTGCTGGCGCACGGATCGATCAGCTATCACCACTTCCTCGACCAGACCATCTTCACCACCAACGGGCTGCTCGGCGCGCCGGTACGGGTCGCCGCGACCTACGCATTTCTGTTCGTCACCTTCGGCACCATCCTCGAACAAGCCGGCGGCGGCGAATTCTTCTTCAATCTGGCGGCCACCATCAGCGGCCGCAGCGTTGGCGGCCCGGCCAAGGTCGCGGTCTTCTCGTCGGCGCTTTACGGCATGATTTCCGGCAGCCCGACGGCGGACGTGCTCACCACCGGCTCGATCACGATCCCGATGATGCGCCGCCTCGGCTATCCGCGCTCCTTGGCCGGAGCCATCGAGGTTGCCGCCTCCACCAGCGGCGGGCTGATCCCGCCGGTCATGGCGTCGGCGGCCTTCATCATGGTGGAGATCACCGGCATTCCGTATTTGACGATCGCGCAGGCCGCGATCCTGCCGGCGGCGCTCTACCTGCTCGGCCTCTTCATCCAGGTGCATCTGTTGTCGCAGAAATTGAATCTGGCGCCGATGGAGGTGGATGAGATCCCGAAACTGGGTCCAACCCTTCGCGATGGCGGCAGGTTCCTGCTGCCGATTGCTGCGCTGGTGATCGTGTTGTTCCTTGGCTATTCGATCAGTCTCGTCGCCGTCGTCGGCATCGCCAGCATCATCGTTGTCGCAATGCTGCGCAGGATCAGACGGATGAGCCTGCTCAAGCTGCTGGACAGCCTGGCGACGGCAACACTGCGCATGGTGCCGGTGACCGCGGCCTGCGCGGCGGCAGGCCTCGTCGTCGGCGGCATCAGCATGACCGGTCTATCGGGCAAGTTTTCGTATATCGTATTTCTCGTCGGCGGCAGCGGCGTCCTCATGCCGCTGATTCTGACCGCCGCCATTTGCATCCTGCTCGGCATGGGCATGCCGACGCCGAGCGCCTATATCATGGCGGCAGTGCTCACCGCGCCGACGCTCACCCACATCGGCTTGTCGACGCTCACCGCACACATGTTCCTTCTGTATTTCTCGGTGATGTCGGCGATGACGCCACCGGTCGCGGTGGCGGCATTCGCGGCATCCTCGCTCGCCGAGTGCAATCCGCTGTCGATCGCCGCCCGTTCAGTGATGCTGGGGCTTCCCGCCTTCTTCGTGCCGTTCATTTTCGCCTATTCGCCTTCGCTGCTGGGGCAGGGGCCCTGGGGCGCCATCGTGCTGACCGCGATCACGGGCGCGTTGGGCGTTGCCGCGCTTTCCGTCAGCGTCGCCGGATATTTGCGCGGCCCGATGTCCTGGTACCTGCGGCTGCTGATGCTGGCCGGCGGCGTGCTGCTGTTGTTCCCCGGCATCAAGACCGATGCGGTCGGCTTGATCATTTGCGCCGCTGTGGTGGCGCTCGTGTGGATGCGCAAACGGCACCTGGTATCGCGCCCCGTCGGCTGACGGCGGCCGCCGCGCCGGCGCTCTCATGCAAAAAGGCGAACCTCCTATGGCGACAAGAGTGACGCTGGCACTGGACCGTTATGATCGGCACGTTCCCTTCTTCCTCGATGCGCTGGATGTGCCGGCGGCCATCGAGTTGGTGCCGCTCGAGGTCGGCATGGTGCCGCCGCGCCGACACGGCGTCGATCGTCACGGTCGCATGTTGCGCGACCGCGAGTTCGACGCAGCGGAAGTGTCGCTCGCCTCTTATCTCATCGCCAAGAGCCGCGGCGCGCCGTTCACCGCCATTCCGGTGTTCCCGCGCCGGCTGTTCAGCCAGAATCACATCTTCGTCAAAGACGACTCAACGCTGACGCATCCTTCCGAACTCGCCGGCAAGCGCGTCATCGTCTGGGCCTTCCAGGTCACCATGTCGGTGCTTGCCAAGGGCGATATGCAACGTGATTACGGGCTCGATTGGCGTGACGTGACCTGGTTGACCGAGGCGCCGGAGGAGATCGCCGTCCCTGGCCTGCCCATCGAGCTGCTGCCCAAAGGCGCCGATCCGATCGCTATGCTGCGCAAAGGCGAGGCGGATGCCTTCATCAATCCGCATCCGCCCGAGGCGGCCCTGTCGGGCGCTCACGGCATCCGGCGGCTGTTTCCGGATGCGGCCGCCGAATGCGACCGTCATTACAGGCGCTATGGCTATTTCCCGATCATGCATCTTATCGCGTTGCAGGAGCGCAGCGTCGCCGGCGAACCGGGCCTGCCCAAGACGCTCATGCGCTTGTGGGAGGAGGCGAAGGTCATGGCCGACGATTTTTATCACGATCCCGGCTATGGCCTGCCGGCCCTGGCGCGGCTGACCTATGAGCGGCAGAAGCAGCAATGGGCCGGCGATATCTGGCCGAGCGGTTTGGCGGCGAACCGGATCAATCTCGAGCGCTTCATCGCGGATATGGTGGATCAAACCTTGCTGCCGCGGCCGCTCGCGGTGGAAGACCTATTCCACGCCTCGGTGCTGGAGACGTGAACGACGTGCGCCGCGCGCGTCGCCGGCCTCTTTGAATTGGCCACAATCCAACCTATACTTTGCCGACACGTGCAACTGGGGCCTGCCGTGGTGAACCGGGTGGGCATTGCCGCATGCAGGTGAGCTACGAGCCCTGGCTTGTCCTGTTGTCGATCGTCATCGCCATCCAAGGCGCCTATGTCGGCTTCAGCCTGGCCGGGCAGATCAGTGACGCACTGGGCATGCGCCGGCGCTTGCTGCTGGCCGGCGCTTCTTGTTCCTTTGCCGTCGCCATCTGGACCATGCATTTCGTCGGCATGCTCGCCGCGCGGCTGCCGTTTCCGGTCGACTATTTGGTGTTTCCCACGTTGTTGTCGTTCTTGGTTTGCGTCATTGTCGTCGGCATCGCGGTCTTTGCCATCAGCGCCGGATCGGTGAGCCCGTTGCGCCTGACCTTGTCGGCGGGCCTGATGGGCACCGGCATCTTCTCCATGCACTACATCGGCATGTTCGCGCTGCACGAGAGCGCCATCATGGTTCATGCCCCGCTCTACGTGATGGCAAGCCTGGTGATCGCGGTCATCGCGTCGGAACTGGCACTGTGGCTGGCGACCGAGCGCGGCGTGCGGCCGCCGCTGATCCTGTCGGCGCTCGCCTTCGGTATCGCCGTTTCCGGCATGCATTACACGGCGATGGCCGGCATGACGCTTTATCCCTATCCGACCAGCGCATCGGTGAGCGCGCCGGCGCTGTCGACCGATCTGCTCGCCATCGTGGTGGCGATCGTGGCGTTTTGCGTGTCCGGCATCTTTCTCTTGTTCCTGGTGCCCGACCCGGGCCGGTCGCGCGCAGCCGCCACCGCCGACGACGTGCCGGCCGCGCCGCCGCTGGCCGAGGGCCGATACGATGGCGTCGCGGCCGCGCCCGCCAGCACGATGGGCGGTGCCGAACTCGGGCGCGGCACCTATGCGCCGCTCGGCGGTGCCGGCACGCCGCCGCCGAAGATCGCGCGCCATCTGCCGGTGCAGCGCGACGGTGCCACTCATTTCGTCGCCGTGGAGGAGGTGGTCGCGGTGCACGCCAACGCGCACTACACCTATGTCTTCAACGGCAGCGCCAAACTGTTCTGCCCGCTCGCCATCGGCGAAGTCGAATCGCGGCTCGACAAGAGCCGCTTTATGCGTGTCCATCGCAGCCACATTATCAATGTCGACCGTGTGACCGGCTATCGGCGGTCGGGCGACAGCGAGGTGGTGGAACTGGCCGCGTCCGGGCCGTGCTATACGGTGCCGGTCAGCCGCAGCCGCGTCGGTTGGCTGAAATCGCGCATCGGCCAGACCAAGGCGGGGACGCGCGAGGCGGCGGAACTGCCGGCCGCCGGTTTTCGCACCGTGACGTAGCGACGAATCCGGTCGGCGCTGACCCGCCATTGCGGCAGCAGTGCTGACGCAATTCGTGCAGCGTCGCCGTTATTCGTGCATGAAAAGGCGTTGTTGGTGCATCGGCCGCCCGATTGGTGCAGCCGATATTGTTGCTGCACCGCACAGAACGCCAACCTCCCAGCAAACAAAGTGACAGCGCCCGCCACAGGGACCGTAAGTCGGCCTTAAGCCGGCCGGTTCGGGCGCCAGGGAGATGCATCCATGATACCTGGATCCTTCGCCTATCACCGTCCGTCGTCGGTCAAGGAAGCGGTCGGCCTGCTCGCCCAGTTCGGTGATGAGGCGCGCGCGATCGCCGGCGGCCATAGCCTGATTCCCATGATGAAGCTGCGGCTGGCGAGCCCGGCGCATCTGGTCGATCTCGGCGGTGTCGCCGATCTCAAGGGCATCCACGAACAGAGTGGCGCCGTTGTCATCGGCGCCACGACCACCCAGCACGACCTGGTCGGCTCGGAACTACTGGCCAAGAAGGTTCCGATCCTGCGCGAAACCGCGCTGCAGATCGCCGACCCGCAGGTGCGCTATGTCGGCACGCTCGGCGGCAATATCGCCAACGGCGATCCCGGCAACGACATGCCGGCGGTGATGATGTGCCTGGGCGCGAGCTATCACGCCGTCGGCAAGTCCGGCGAGCGCGACATTCCGGCGCGCGAGTTCTACCAGGGCGCCTATTTCACCGCGCTGGAGCCGGGCGAGATCGTGACTGCCGTGCGCATTCCGGTGCCGGCGGTCGGCCACGGCTACGCTTACGAGAAGCTCAAGCGCAAGATCGGCGATTACGCGACCGCCGCCGCCGCCGTGGTGCTGAGCATGAGCGGCGGCAAGGTGACGGGTTGCTCGATCGGGCTGACCAATGTCGCCGAGACGCCGTTGTGGGCGGAGGAGGCGGCCAAGATTCTCACCGGCTCCAGCCTCGACGCCGCCACGGTGAAGAAGGCGGTGGCCGCCGCCGAGGCGATCACCGCGCCGGCGACCGACGCCCGCGGGCCCGCAGCCTACCGCACCAAGATGGCGGGCGTGATGCTCACGCGCGCGCTCGCGCGCGCCAAGACCCGCGCCGGCGCATGATCCCGCAAAAGCCGGACCCCGACTTGATCGGAGGCGGCATCCGGTTTTCGGCAAAGATCATGCGCAAAGAAAAGGCCTAAGGGAGAACAGCAATGGCCAAATCCCACGTCACCATGACCGTGAACGGCAAGCCGGTGGAGGAACTGGTCGAGCCGCGCACGCTGCTCATCCATTTCCTGCGCGAGCAGTTGAGCCTTACCGGCCCGCATATCGGCTGCGAAACCAGCCATTGCGGCGCCTGCACCGTCGATCTCGACGGCAAATCGGTGAAGTCCTGCACCGTGTTCGCGGTGCAGGCCAACGGCGCCGATATCCGCACCATCGAAGGCATGGCCAATGCCGACGGCACGCTGCACGCCCTGCAGGAAGGCTTCCGCGAGATGCACGGGCTGCAATGCGGCTTCTGCACGCCCGGCATGATCCTGCGCGCCTATCGGCTGTTGCAGGAAAACGCCGCGCCGAGCGAGGCGGAAATCCGCGTCGGCATTTCCGGCAATCTGTGCCGCTGCACCGGTTATCAGAACATCGTCAAAGCCATCCAATACGCCGCCGCCAAGCTCGGCGGCGTGCCGTTCCAGGAGGCCGCAGAATGAACGACATGACCCCCACCGCCGCCGAACGCGCCGCCAAACTCGAAGGCATGGGCTGCAAGCGCAAGCGCGTCGAGGATGTCCGCTTCACGCAAGGCAAGGGCAATTATGTCGACGACCTCAAAATGCCCGGCATGCTCTATGGCGATTTCACCCGTTCGCCGCACGCGCATGCGCGCATCAAGAATATCGACACCAGCAAGGCCGCGGCGTTGCCCGGCGTCGTCGCCGTGCTCACGGCGGAAACGCTGAAGACGGTGAACCTCGCCTGGATGCCGACGCTCGCCGGCGACGTGCAGATGGTCTTGGCCGACGGCAAGGTGCTGTTCCAGAACCAGGAAGTCGCCTTCGTCATCGCCGAGGACCGCTATGTGGCGGCCGACGCCGCCGATTTGGTCGAGGTCGAATACGAGGCGTTGCCCTGCAATGTCGACCCGCTCAAGGCGATGAGCGCGAATGCGCCGGTGATCCGCGAGGACATCAAGGACAAGACCGAGGGCGCGCACGGTCCGCGCAAGCATTACAATCATGTCTTCAACTGGCAGGCCGGCGAGAAGGCCGCGGCCGATGCGGCCTTCGCCAAGGCCGACGTCACCATCAAGGAGATGATCGTCTATCCGCGCGTGCATCCATGCCCGCTGGAGACCTGCTGCTGCGTCGCCTCGTTCGACAAGATCAAGGGCGAGCTGACGCTGTGGGGCACCTTCCAGGCCCCGCATGTCATCCGCACCGTCGGCTCGCTGATCTCCAAGATCCCCGAGCACAAGATCCACGTCATCGCCCCCGATATCGGTGGCGGCTTCGGCAACAAGGTCGGCGCCTATCCGGGCTATATCTGTTCGATCGTCGCCTCGATCGTCACCGGACGGCCGGTGAAATGGGTCGAGGACCGCATCGAGAACCTGTCGACCACCGCCTTCGCGCGCGATTTCCACATGGAGACCGAACTCGCCGCCACCAAGGACGGCCGCATCACCGGCTTGCGCTGCTACACCATCGCCGACCACGGCGCGTTCGATGCCTGCGCCAACGCCACCAAATGGCCGGCCGGCCTGTTCTCGATCATCAGCGGCTCCTACGACATCCCGGCCGCGCATGTCTCGGTCGACGGCGTCTATACCAACAAGGCGCCGGGCGGCGTGGCCTATCGCTGCTCGTTCCGCGTCACCGAGGCGGCCTATGCCATCGAACGCGCCATGGACATCATGGCGCAGAAGCTCGGCATGGACCCGGCCGAATTCCGCCTGAAGAACCTGATCCGCCGCGAGCAATTCCCCTATACCTCGGTGTTCGGCTGGGTCTACGATTCCGGCGACTATCAGACCGCGCTCAACAAGGTGCTGGAGGCGGTCGACTACAAGAAGCTGCGCGCCGAGCAGAAGGAAAAGCAGGAGGCCTTCAAGCGCGGCGAGACCCGCGAATTGATGGGCATCGGCGTCTCCTTCTTCACCGAGATCGTCGGCGCCGGCCCCTCGCGCAATTGCGACATCCTCGGCATCGCCATGTTCGATTCCGCCGAGATCCGCATCCATCCGACCGGCAGCGGCATCTGCCGGCTCGGCACCAAGTCGCAAGGGCAGGGGCACGAGACCACCTATGCCCAGATCATCGCCAGCGAACTCGGCATTGCCGCCGACAACATCATGGTGGAGGAGGGCAATACCGACACCGCGCCGTACGGCCTCGGCACCTACGGCTCGCGCTCGACGCCGGTGTCGGGCGCCGCCACCGCCATGGCTTGCCGCAAGATCAAGGCGAAGGCGCAGATGATCGCCGCCTACATGCTGGAAGTGCATGACGACGACCTGGAATGGGACATCGACCGCTTCCGCGTGAAGGGTAACCCTGAGCGCTTCAAGACCATGACCGAGATCGCCTGGGCGGCCTATCACGAGGTGCCGCCGGGCATGGAGCCGGGGCTGGAGGCGGTCGACTATTACGATCCGCCGAATTTCACCTTCCCGTTCGGCGCCTATGTCTGCGTCGCCGATGTCGACGTCGACACCGGCTCGACCAAGATCCGGCGTTTCTACGCGCTCGACGACTGCGGCACCCGCATCAACCCGATGATCATCGAGGGCCAGATCCACGGCGGCCTCACCGAGGCCTTCGGCATCGCCATGGGCCAGGAGATCCATTACGACGAAGACGGCAACGTCACCACCGCCTCATTGATGGATTACTTCCTGCCGACCGCGGTGGAGACGCCGCATTGGGAAACCGACTGGACCACGACGCCGTCGCCGCATCATCCGATCGGCGCCAAAGGCGTCGGCGAAAGCCCCAATGTCGGCGGCGTGCCCTGTTTCTCCAATGCGGTAAACGACGCCTTCAAGTTCTTGGGCAGCATCCACATCCAGATGCCGCACGACAACTGGCGCACCTGGACGGCGGCGGACAAGCTCGGACTGCATGCCTAAGGCGGGTGGTCCGCTGGCAACGACTATCAACTTGTCATCGCCGGGCTTGACCCGGCAATCCATCTTGCTTCGAAATAGGGATGGATGCGCGGGTCAAGCCCGCGCATGACGGCCGAGAGGATCGTGCCTGATGACCCTCGATCGCGACACCATCTCCGACCGTCTTGCCGCCGTCGGCTATATCGCCGATCGCGACATCGCCACGGCGCTATGGCTGATGGAGTTCCTCAAGCGGCCGCTGCTGCTGGAGGGCGAGGCCGGCGTCGGCAAGACCGAGGTGGCCAAAGCCTTGGCGCACGTGCATGAGGCCGAGCTGATCCGCCTGCAATGCTACGAGGGCCTCGACCAGAACGCCGCGCTTTACGAGTGGAACTATCAGCGGCAGCTGCTGGCGATCAAGACCCGCGAGGCGACCGAGGAAGACCCGGACAATATCGAGGAACACATCTTCTCCGAGCATTACCTGATCGAGCGGCCGCTGCTGGCGGCGATCCGGCGCGAGAAACCGCCGGTGCTGCTGATCGACGAGGTGGACCGCGCCGACGAGGAATTCGAGGCTTTTCTGCTCGAATTGCTGTCGGATTTCCAGGTCAGCATCCCCGAACTCGGCACCATCAAGGCGACCGCGATCCCGCGCGTGGTGCTGACCTCTAACGGCACCCGCGAATTGTCCGACGCGCTGCGTCGGCGCTGTCTCTACCACTATGTGGACTTTCCCGACATCGAGCGCGAGGCACGCATTATTCTCACCCGCACGCCCGGCATCGACACCTCGCTTGCCTTGCAGATCGCAACGCTGGTCGCCAGCATCCGCAAGGAAGACCTGCGCAAGGTTCCCGGCGTCGCCGAAACGCTCGACTGGGCGGCGACGCTCGCCGGTCTCGACATTCACGACCTGCGGCAGGAACCGGAAACCGTGCACGAGACCATGATGTGTCTGCTCAAGACGCGCGAGGACCACAGCCGTTTGACGCGCGAGGTGGCGGAGCGGCTGCTCGGCAAGGTGGCGTGACCATGGCCCGTCATCCTGAGGTGCGAGCGAAGCGAACCTCGAAGGATCATCGGCCCGGGCCGTCGCCCTTCGAGGGCGGCCTGCGGCCGCCACCTCAGGGTAACGGAACATCAGAAGGCGGTGGTCTCGGTCGGCCCACCCGCCGGCGGCTTGCCGGTTTCGCGCGCACGCTGCGCGATAACGGCTTCAAGGTCGGCCTCGCCGAGACCGGCGATGCGTTGGCCATCCTCACCGCGTCGATCGCCGCGCGTCCCGCCTCGCTGAAGCCGGCGCTGCGCGCGCTGTTTTGCGCCACGCATTCCGATTGGCAGCGCTTCGACGAGATCTTCGACGCCTTCTGGCACGGCCATGGGTTGCGTCAGGCGCGCACGCTTGCCGGCACGCCGCTCGCAAGCCGCGCGCCCGTGCGCACGCTCAAGGACGTCGGCCCGCCCCGCGGCAAGCCGGGCCTGCCCGATCACCTCGAGCGCCGCGACGAGGAGGGCGATGTCCCCGGCGACGGCCGCGGCAAACGCGAAGGCGCCTCGCGCTTCGACAACCTCGCCGCCACCGATCTGCGCCACATCGTCGAGCCCGAGGATATCGAACAGGCGCATGAGTTGGCCGCGCGGCTGGCGCGCGTCATGCGCGCGCGCTTGATCCGCCGTGAGCGCGTGCGTCGGCGCGGACGGCGGCTCGATCTGCGCCGCACCATTCACCGCAGCGTCGCTCACGGCGGCACGCCGCTCGATCTCGCCTGGCGGCAACGCAAGCAGAAACCGTTGCGGCTCGTGTTCCTGCTCGACGCCTCCGGCTCGATGAGCCTCTACACCGCGTTCTTCGTGCGCTTCCTGCATGGCGTCATCGATGCCTTCCGCGAATTCGGAAGCCTTCGTTTTCCATACCCGGCTCGCCCACGTATCGACCTCTTTGCGCGATCGCGACGTGAGCCGCGCCGTCGATCGGCTGTCCTTGATGGCGCAGGGCATCGGCGGCGGCACCAGGATCGGCGAGAGCCTCGCTACCTTCAATCGCTGGCATGCGCGCCGCGTGATCAATTCGCGGACCGCGGTGATGATCGTTTCCGACGGCTACGACACCGGCGAGCCGGAGCAACTTGGCCAGGAAATGCGGCGCTTACGTCAGCGCTGCCGCCGCATCGTCTGGCTCAATCCGCTCATCGGCTGGCGCGACTATTCTCCGCAGGCGCGCGGGATGCAGGCGGCCTTGCCCTATGTCGACTTGTTCGCTCCCGCGCACAATCTGCAAAGCCTGGCCGCGCTCGAGCCTTATCTGGCGAGGATCTAGCCATGAACGCCGCCTCCGACATTCTCGACATCATCGCCGCCCGCAAGGAAGCCGGGCAGCCCTTTGCGCTCGCCACCGTGGTGCGCACGGTGGCGGCGACCGCCGCCAAGGCCGGCGCCAAGGCGTTGATCCTGCCCGACGGCACCATCCATGAAGGTTGGATCGGCGGCGGCTGCGCGCGGGCCGCCGTGCTCAAGGCGGCCAAGGACGCGCTGGCCGACGGCCGCTCGCGCCTGGTGTCGGTGCAGCCCCCGGATGCGCTCGACGAGCAGGGCCTCAAGGCGGGCGAGGAAAAGAGCGGGGTTCGTTTCGCCAAGAACATGTGTCCGAGCCAGGGCACCATGGACATCTTCGTCGAGCCGGTGCTGCCGCGTGCGCAGGTCGTCGTCTGCGGTTCGAGCCCGGTAGCGGTCGCCATCGCCGATTTCGCCCGCCGCGCCGGCTTTGCCGTGACCGTCTGCGCGCCCGCCGCCGAGCAAACGGCTTTCGCCGAGGTCGACCGTCGCATCGAGGGGTATGCCTTGGCCGTCGACGAGCCGGGCAGCCGTTATGTGGTGGTCTCCACGCAAGGCCGCGGCGACGAGGCGGCGCTGTTGGCAGCCCTCGGCGTCGACGCCGACTACATTGCCTTCGTCGGCAGCCGCCGCAAGGCCGAGGTGCTGAAAGCCGCGTTGGCCGAACGCGGGGTGGCGGCCGAGCGGCTGGCCAAGCTGAAGGCGCCGGCCGGCCTCGACCTCGGCGCCATCACCCCCGACGAGATCGCGGTCTCGATCCTGGCCGAAATCATCGCGGTGCGGCGCGGCAAGGATTCGCGCGGCCAGCCGCAGCAAGCGTGAGCGCATAGATGTCGCCCTTCCCGGCCCCATGACGGCTATCTTTGGGCTTGCGCCGCCGACGCCGATGCGGCACCCAGGCGCTCCCATCCGGCTGCCATGACCGAGAATTTGCAGAGGGCGAAATGAGCCAAGCGCGCACGATCGATGTCCATACCCATGTGCTGACCGAGGAGACCGCAGGTCTGCTGAGCCGCGAGGCGCCCAAGGTGCCGGTCACCATCACGCCGATCGACGACATGAACGCGACGCTCGATGTCGGCGGCACCGCCTACCGGCCGTTCCCGCGCGGCGGCTTCGACGTGGCGCAGCGGCTGCGCGACATGGACGCGGCCGGCGTCGACGTGCAGGTGCTGTCGGCGACGCCGCAGACCTATCTCTACAAACAGGAAGCCGCCCTGGGCGTCGCTACCTCGATCGTGCAGAACGACCAGATGGCCAAGCTGATCGCCGCGCATCCCGACCGCTTCATGGGCATCGCCACGCTGCCGATGCAGGCGCCGGACAAGGCCGCCGACGAGCTCAAGCGCGCGGTCGAGAAGCTCGGCCTCAAGGGCACCATGTTCGGCTCCAACATCATGGGCAAGAATCTCGACGATCCCAGCTTCGAGCCGATCTGGGCGACGGCCGAGGCGCTCGGCGCCTTCGTCTTCATCCACCCCAACAATATCGCCGGCGCCGACCGCATGCGTTCCTATTATCTCAACAACCTCATCGGCAATCCGCTCGACACCACCATCGCCGCCGCCTGCCTGATCTTCGGCGGAGTGATGGACCGCTATCCGAAACTGAAAGTCTGCCTCGCCCATGGCGGCGGCTTCACCCCCTATCAGGCGGCGCGCTGGGAGCACGGCTGGAAGGTGCGGCCGGAGCCGAAGAAGAATGTGAAGGAGCAGCCGGTCGATATCGCGCGCCGCTTCTATTACGACACCATCCTGCATTCGGCCGCCGTGCTGGAATTCATGATCGGCCATGTCGGCGCCGACCATGTGCTGCTCGGCAGCGACTACCCTTACGACATGGGCATGCCCGATTGCGTCGACCATGTGCGCGGGCTGAAGATTTCCGCCGCCGACAAGGCCGGCATCCTCGGTGAGCGCGCGCAAGCGCTGCTCAAGGCATAGCCGCGACCCAAGGCGCCGGATGGCTTCCGCCCAAGGTAGCCGGCGCGGCAATTTGCACCGCGCCGGTGCGGGACAGGGTTGCAAATTCGATTTCTCAGCGGCGCCCTGTTGACGTAAGCTCACCTCCACGGCATGCGTTCGAAAAAAACACGCAGCACGCTAGTGGAGGAGCCAGATGAATACCCCGAATGGGAATGGCGGTCGGAATAGCATCCGGCGGCGCGATGTGCTCGCCGGCGCGGTCGGCGCGGCGAGCTACCTGGTTATTCGGCCGGGCCCGGCGCAAGCCGCCAAATGGCCCGACAAGCCGATCACGCTGGTCATTATGTATGCCGCCGGCGGCGGCACCGACATCATCATGCGCCTGCTGGCCAAGGAAATGGCCGCGGCCAAGGGCTGGACCATCCAGCCGCTCAACAAGCCGGGCGCGGTCGGCGGTATTGCCACCAATTACGTGCTGCACGAGCCGGACGATGGCTACACGCTGCTCGGCGCCGCCAATTTCAACAAGTTCGTCCGCGTCATGGGCCACACGACCAGCAAGCAGTGGGAAGATTGGACCACGATGCAGGCCGCGGCGGCGCCGGCAAGCTGGTCGGTGCGCGCCGAATCGCCGCTCAAGTCAGTCGACGACGTGCTGAAATTCGCCAAGGCCAACCCGGGCAAACTCACCGTCTCCACCTCGGGCACCGGCGGCATCTGGCATGAGGTAGCCATGCAGATCGCCGACAAGCTCGACATCTCGGCGCGCTTCGTGCCCTACAAGGGCGGCAAGCCGGCGGCGCTGGCCGGGTTGCAGGGCGAGGTCATGGTCGCCGGTGGCGGCGTGCCCGAGCACATCGAGCTCATTCGCGCCGGCAAGATGCGCAACCTGTTCCAGTGCGGTACCGAGGACATCAAGCTGGCGGACGGCAAGGTGCTGCATTCGATCGGCAACCTGGTGCCGGCGACCAAATCGATCCTGCCGGTCGGCTCTACCTATAATCTGATGCTGCGCCGCTCGGTGCCGGTCGAGATCCAGAAGGAGGTCACCGACGCCTTCACCAAGGCCGCCACCTCGGCCGCCTTCAAGGCGGTGGCCGAAAAGAAGTTCTTCGAGCTGAAGGTGCTCACCGGCGAGGCCGCCGACAAGCGCGCCGCCCAGCTCGAAACCAACACCGCCTTCCTGTTCAATAAGTATCACGACCAGATCGGCGCCAAGGTGAAGAGCGCCAAGGAGCTCGGCCTGCCGGATCCGAAGGACTTCGACACGTGGTGGCCGCCGAAGGGCTACAAGCCGGTCGGCGCCTGAGGCGTCGCCATCGCGTTCGCCAGCGGGGCGGCGGCGCCGCGTCGCTGGCGCCGCCAATCCTCACCTGATCGCAAGGTCACCGCCATGGCCCAAGACAAGCCGGCCGTAGAAGACAAGCTCGTCCTGTCGGAAGACGCCAATGCCGGCTTGGCGGCGCCGATCATGGATCTGATCGCGTCCGTCCTCATCGCCGCCATCGCCTTGGCCATGGCGGTCGAATTGTTGCGGCTACCGGTCCCCGGCGGCATCATGACCGCACCCGGCCTGTTGCCGTTCCTCACCTCGGCAAGCCTACTGATCATGGCGGTGATCCTCGGCTACGGCGCCGTCGGCGCGCCGGCGCACGACGCCGCGCGCACTCGACCGCATCGACGTGCCGAGCGACTTCATGCGCTCGCTCACCCTCGGCGGCCTCGTCATTCTCTATGTGCTGGCGCTGCAGTTCGTCCCCATCAAGACCAGCGTCACGATCGGCTCGCTGCGCTTCGTGATCGGCGCCTTCGAGACGGTGTCGGTGGTGGCGATCACCGGCCTGCTGCGGCTCTATTGGCGGGCGCGGCTCTGGGCCTGCCTGACCGTCGCGGTGTTCTGGATCGCCTTCCTCTCCATCACCTTCCGGATGATCTTCCAAACCCCCTTGCCGTGAGGCCGCCGTGGTCGACGCATTGCTGCACGCTCTCTCACCCACCTTGCTGCTGGTCACGCTCGGCGGCGTCTGCCTCGGCATCTTCTGGGGCGCCATGCCGGGGCTGTCGACCACCATGGCGATGATGCTGCTGGTCGGCCTCTCGGTCGGCATGAAGCAGGACGTCGCGCTCGCCTTCATGTTCGGCGTCTATACCGCGAGCACCTTCGGCGGCGCCATCTCGGCGGTGCTGATCAACATTCCCGGCACGCCGGATTCGGTGTGCACCATGATCGAGGGCTATCCGCTGGCCAAGCAGGGCAAGGGCGGGCAGGCGCTCGGGCTGTCGATCACCGCGTCGTTTCTCGGCAATTGGGTCGGCATCCTGCTGCTGGTCGGCTCCATGCCGCTGATCCTGGCCATTGCATTGCAGTTCCGCTCCTGGGAGATGTTCCTGCTCGCCGTCATCGGCATCTCCATCTGCGGCACCATGACCTCGGGCTCGATACCGCTCAAGGGCTGGATCACCGGCTGGATCGGCATGTTGCTCGCCTTTGTCGGCTACGACGCCATTCACGGCGTGCCGCGTTTCACCTTTGATATCCCCGCGCTCTATGACGGCATCAGCTATGTCGCCATCCTGATCGGCCTGTTCGGACTGTGCGAGATATTGAAAGTGCTGCCGCAGCGCGAGCACACGCCGATCCCGGAAAATGTCGGGCGCGCCATTCCTTCCTTCGACCTGCTCATCAAATCCATGCCGGCGGCGCTTCGTTCCGGCCTGATCGGCACCATCGTCGGCGCCATTCCCGGCGCCGGCGCCAACATCGCCGGCTTCCTCGCCTATGACATCGGCCGCCGCCGCGCCAAGCCGGAGGAAAAGGCGAAATGGGGCAAGGGCAGCTTCGAAGGCATCGTCTGCGCCCAGTGCGCCGATAACGCCAATATCGGCGGCTCCATGTTGCCGACATTGACGCTCGGCATTCCGGGCAGCGCGCCGGCCGCCGCGATGATGGCGGCGTTGCAGCTCAAGAACGTGGTGCTCGGCCCTACCATCAGCATCGACCAGCCCGGCCTGATCCAACTGATCTACGCGCTGTTGATCGTCGCCAACTTCCTCATGTTCGGCGCCGCGCTGGCGCTGATCAAGCCTTGCGTGAAACTGTTCTCGCTGCCGCACAGCCTGCTGATGACGCTGATCCTGCCGATCTGCATCATCGGCGCTTTTTCGGTGCGCACCAACATGTTCGATGTCTGGGTCATGGTGGCGGGCGGCTTCATCGGCTACGCCTTCTACCTTTTCAAGTTCCCGGCCGCCCCGGTGGTGCTCGGGGTAATCCTGGCGCCGCTCGCCGACGAGAATCTGCGCCGCGCCTTGCTGCTGTTTCATGACAACGGGCTCGGCTTCTTCGCCCGGGAATATATCGGCCACGTGCTGGTCATCGTCATCGTCTTCGTCTTCATCGAGGGCTTCCGGCGCGGCCGCCGCAGCCGCAAAGAGGCAGCGGCGGCGAGCACCGCCGACGCCGCGTGACCGCCGGGGCGGCGCGCATGGCAATCATGCCCTTCCGGCCGCCGCGCGCTTGGACTAGGGTGCCGCCGCGGTCGACCGGCCGCGCGCAAAACCTCAACGATGCATGAGAAAGCGGCAGGGCCGATCGCGCGCGGGCTGTGGAATGCGGCGGAGCCGAGGTAACGAGAACATGGCGGGAGTGAATTCATGAAGCGGAATGCCAAGGGTATCGGTCTGGCGATCGTCGGCGGCGGTCGGGTCGGTCTGTTTCGCGGCGAGGTGGCCGCGCGCCATCCCTCGGTCGAGTGGATCGGGCTGGCCGAGAAGAACCCCAATCGCGCCGGCGAGGTGGCCCCCAAGATCAGCGCCGATTTCGTCACCCAAAGCCATGTCGAGCTGCTGAAGCGGCCGGAAGTGACCTGCGCCATCATCGCCACCGACGAGCACCTGCATGTCGATCCGATCATGGTGGCGCTCGAGCGCGGCATTCCGCTGCTGATCGAGAAGCCATTGGCAACGCGGCTCGAAGAGTCCGCTAAGGTGCTCAAGGCGATCCAGGACGCCAAGGTCGACGCCGTGGTCGGCTACACCCAGCGTTTCCGCCGCCGCTGGCTGGCGGCCAAGGAGAAATGCCGCACCGGTGCCTTGGGCGACGTCACCCTGGTGACCTCGCGCGCCTTCATGAACCGTCTGGTGGCGATCGACAACTACAAGCGCACCGACGATCCCGCGACCATCTCGCCGATGGTGATTTCCGGCACGCACGCGCTCGACATCTGCATGTGGTGCCTGGAAGGCAAGAAGCCGGTCGAGGTCTATGCGCGCTCGATCGACAAGGTACTGGGCCCGCTCTACCAAGGCATCGATGCCACCGCCGGCATGATCAGCTTCGACGACGGCACGCTCTATCACCTCAACATGTCCTGGGCGCTTGCCGGTGACCTGGCCGCCGGCGGTCTATTCGCTCGCCGTCGGCATCGTGGGCACCACCGGCGTGCTCACCATCGACGACACCCACAGCGATATCGTGCTGGCGGTGTCGAAGGGGCAATCGGAAGGCTACAATCCCGATCCGTCGCGGCTGGTCGACTTCATGGGCAGCTATCCGCCCGGCGACATGGCGCTCGGCGAACTGCGCGGACCGATGGCGCTGGAGACCGATAGCTGGCTCAATCGCGTCGCGCTCGGCCTGCCGACCGCGGCGGCGACCGTGGAAGAAGCGCACCGCAACCTGATGATGACCAAGGCGCTCGATCTCTCGGCCAAGCGCAAGGCGCCGGTGCAACTGCCGCTCAGCCCCGACGACTTCAAGGCGGCGGCGTAACGCGAACGCGATTGTTGATCGGGCGGCCGTTGCCCGGATGAAGCGCAGCGTAATCCGGGATCTCGGGCGCCGGCGATGCAGACCCGGGTTACGCTTCGCTCCACCCGGGCTACGAATTTCACCCGCGGCCGGGTAGCCGCTGTTACGGAATCACCGGCAGCAGCAGATACGGACTCATATTCGCCGCCGGCATGGATGGTGTTGCTGCCGGTATTGTAGTCGGCGTGATAGTGCATGTAGCCCTGGCTGCCCACGCCGTCGCGCGGCTGCACGTCGAGCCTTATGCGGTGGCCCTTCTTGAACACCATCGAGGTCGGCCAGATCTCCACATCGACCTTGACGATCTCGCCGGGCTTGAGAAACAGCCGGCGCGGTGTTTGTGATAGGGCCGATAGGGCAGCGACAAGTCGGGATCGAGCTCGCGGTGCGAGACGCGCAACCAACCCTTGGCCACCGGCACCGGCGAGCCCTGCTGGCCGGTTTCCATCACCTCGTTGCCCGCGGCGTCGAAATGGCGCAGCGTGAGAAATAAGTCCATGTCCTCGCTTTCGCTCGACACCCAGAACGTGGCGGCGAGCGGCCCGGTGACCTCGAGGTCATGCGGCAGGGGCGGGGTCTCCAGCGCGACGCCCATGCCCGGCTTGATGCCGCCGCCGCCCATCACCTGCGAGGAAGCCGCCGAGGTCGAGCCCATGGTGCCGAGGCTTGAGGTCGCGTATGTGCGTGCCGCGCTTTGCTTCGGGTTTTCGCCGACCAGCGCAGCGGTGCCGTCCGGCTGCGACAGGTCGAAATAGAGCTTGGTCCATTGCGTGCGCGCGAGCGGCCATTCCTGCTCGGTGCGCCATTCGATCTTGTCGGCGCCATGGCGGATGGCGAGCTTGATCGGCGGCTCGTCCATCACGCCGTTGTCGATGCCTTTGAGCCAATAATCGAGGAAGCGGATCTGATCTTGTCGCGCCTCCTCGCGGTAAAACGGGTGCACATGGCTGCCGGTGTGGATGCGCAACTTCTTGTGCTTCGACGCCGCACGCATGAACGCCTCGGTATTGCCGCGCAGATGCAGGCCGAAGCCGGTCCAGTTGCCGACCGAATAGAACGGCACGGTGATCTTGTCCCATTGCGCCTGGGCGCCGGCGAAGGCGCCGCTGTCGAGATTGTTGGAAAGCCAGAAGTCGAGCGTGTTCACCTTCCAGGCATCCGGCAGTTGCTGCGCGGCGCGTCCGAGCTTGTGATGCAGTAGATGCGCGGTGAACCAGTTGGTCATGAACACGCTGAGGATGCCGCCATGAAACAAGGCGTCGCGATAGAGATCGGCGAAGCCTTCCCAGGGGATGATCGCCTTCAGCGAGGGCGGCTGCAGGTTGGCGACGAACCACTGGTTGATGGCGTAGTAGGAAATGCCGGTGAGCCCGACCTTGCCGTTGCACCAGGGCTGCGCCGCCGCCCATTCGATGGCGTCGTGGAAGTCGACCGCCTCGGCCAGCGACCACGGTTCGCACTGGCCCGGGCTCTTGCCGCTGCCACGGCCGTCGACGCGCACCGCGGCATAGCCGCGCGGCACCCACCACAGCGGATTGACGGTCTCCCAGTTCATCAGCGGGTTCGGCTTTTCCTCCAGCGTGTCGGGCGCCACCCAGAGCTTGTCCTTCTGGTAGGGGCCGAGATTGAGAATTGCCGGCACGCGGGCGGCGTCCTTGGGACGGAACACGTCGGCCATGAGCCGGGCGCCGTCGCGCATTGGAACCGCGACATCCTTTTCAATGAGGATGGCGTCCATGGCATCGCTGCCGATATCGCTGTGCACGTTCATGCCTTCGCATCCCTTCCACGCTTTTGACCCGGCGCCGTATCCGCGGCGGCGGCGGCGACCGATGGCGGGCGCCGCACGCCGTGCGGCCCGGTGAAAACCGGCGCGTCCCGCCGTTGCCCGCGATATCTACTGGCGCCGGCCCACATGCTCAACTAACATGATGCAAAAATCCGTTCGAATCCTGCCGCGCTACCTTCCTTGGAGGAAACGAGATGACCAGCGTTCCGGTCCCGCGGACGCCAGGCGCCAAGCGTGCCGGCCCGGGAGAATATGCCTTCGATCTCGGCACCGTGCAGAAGATCCTGGGTGGGCCCGACTATTCGACCGCGCATGGTCCTTGCGTCGAAGGCGACCGCATGATCGTCGGCCTGATGCGCATGAAGGCCGGCACCGGCGCCGAGCCGCATTCGCACCCGAACGAGCAGTGGCTCTACATCCTCGAAGGAACGTTCGACGCCGTTATCGGCGGCAAGCCTGTCGAGGCGAAGCCCGGCACCGTGGTCTACATTCCGGCCGACACCATCCATGCCGGCAAGGCCTCGGCCGACGGCGATGTCGTGTTCTTCACCGTCAAGGACGGTTCCCATGGTTTGCACGGGATCAAGGCGACTTGATCCGACTTTCTATCCCGGGGGCGCAGATTCCCGGTTCGACCAGAATCCAAAAAACAAGGTGGAGGAAAAGACGATGAAGACGAATTGGAGACAATACAGGCACCGCCCTGGCAGACTGCTGGCCGCTATGGCCGTTCTGGCCGTGGCCGTTGTCGCGTGTGGCGCCAGCCGCGCGGCCGACTTCCCCAAGCATGACATCACGTTCATCGTTCCGTATTCGCCGGGCGGCGGATCGGATGCCCAGGCGCGCCGACTGCAAACCGGAATGCAGAAGGCGCTCGGCGTCAATCTTCGCATCGTCTACAAGACCGGCGGCGGCGGCGCGGTCGGATTTCTCGCCCTGCATTCCTCGAAGGCGGACGGCTACACGATTGCCAATGTGGTCGTGCCCAACATCATCATTACCTCGCGGGGCAAGGACGTCGGCTACAAGACGGCCGACTTCAGCTACATCGCGATGACCGAGACCGCGCCGGGCGCGCTGGTGGTCTCGAAGAACAGCAAGTTCAAGACGCTGAAGGATCTCATCGCCTACGCCAAGGCCAATCCCGGCAAGCTGACGATCGCGGGCACCGGAATCACCGGCAAGGCGGCCGTCGCCGAGATCGTCAAGGCGCTGGGGATCAAGATTACCTATGTGCCTGTCTCGAAAGGCGTCGGGCAGATCCTGCCTTACCTCGAAGGCAATCACGTCGACGCGGCCGAGTTCGCCTCGGCACACGCCGTCAAGCATGCCGACGTGATACGCGCGCTCGGAATTGCCGGCTCGGTTCCCTCGCCGGCGATGCCGGGCGTGCCGACCTTCGAGTCGCTCGGCTATAAGGGCTTCGTCGCGTCGACCACGTGGGGCATCATGGCGCCTCCGGGAACGCCGGCGGACATCGTCAAGAAGCTCAACGCCGCCGTCGAGAAGGCGGTCGCCGATCCCGGCGTGCACGCCGCGCTGAAGAAAAGCGGTCTCACCCCCATGGTTCAGACCCCTGCACAGGCGAAGGAATTCGTTTTGAGCAGCGTGAAAGAAGTGGACTACGACGAGACGATCATGTCGCTTGTCGGCAAGTGACGACCAACGTCTCTCTCGGTCTGCCCTCGCACGCGACTGCCGCGTGCGAGGGCGGGCTCCCTTCATGACCATGACGTCGCGCGTCTTCTTCGTCTTGCACCCGACGCCTGCGTGCAAGGGCAAACCCGCGGTGGCGGTGCCCGGACAAAGGATGCGGGGGTACTGTTAGGAGAATCCCGGTGATCGAAGGCCTCATCCAGGCACTTTCCCCTCAATACATGCTCTGGCTCACGGTGGGCGTCCTGGCGGGGATGATCGTCGGCGCGCTACCCGGCCTCACCGCCACCATGGGCGTCGCCCTGCTGGTGCCATTCACGTTCGACCTGCCACCCGGTGCCGGGCTGGCGATGCTGGGCGCCCTCTATGTCTGCGCGATGTTCTCCGACGCCATACCGGCGGTGCTGGTGAATACCCCGGGAACGCCGGCGGCGATGGCCACCGCCTTCGACGGCTATCCCATGACCCTGCAGGGCCGCGCGCAAGAGGCCATCGTCGGCAGTTGTTTCAGCGCGGCGCTGGGCGCCATGTTCGGCGCCGCCTTCTACCTTCTGCTCGCCTGGCCGCTGACGGCGATTGCGCTTCGCTTCGGCCCGCCCGAGTTCTTCTGGATCGGCGTTTTCGCGCTGACCATTATCGGAAGCCTGGCCGGCAAGTCGATCCTCAAGGGAATCGCCGGCGGCGCCATCGGCATGCTGATCAGCACCGTCGGCATCAGCCACACCGGCGCGGTCTCCCGCTTCACCTTCGGCATCCCGGAATTGCGCGGCGGGGTGTCCCTGGTCGCCGCACTCATCGGCGTGTTCGCGGTCCCGCAGGTGCTGTCGATGGTCTGCGAGCGCCGCCAGAAGGAGTACGTCGCCGAGTACCGGCCCAAGCGCGGCGTGTCGATGAAGACGATCCGGGACGTGATCATGGAGCCGGTGCACTTCCTGCGCTCGGCGCTGATCGGCACCTTCGTCGGCATCCTGCCCGGCGCCGGCGCTCCCGTCGCCGCCTTGCTCTCCTACAACGAGGCGGTGCGCTGGAGCAAAGACAAGAGCCGCTACGGCAAGGGCGACCTGCGCGGCGTCACCGCCTCGGAGATCGCCAACAATGCCTGTGCGCCGGCGTCGATGATTCCGCTGGTGACCCTGGGGGTGCCGGGTTCGGCGCCCGCCGCGGTAATAGCCGGCGCGCTCATGCTGCGCGGCCTCAACCCGGGCCCCGACCTGTTCCAGGGCAACGGAACCCTGGTGTACCAGTTCGGCTGGTCGTTGATGCTGGCCGGGGTGGTGACGTTCATCCTCGGCACCTTGCTCTCACCATGGCTGGCGCGGATGGTGAGCATCCCGTTGCGGCTGCTGGCGCCGC
This sequence comes from uncultured Pseudomonadota bacterium, assembly GCA_963782145.1. Lineage (GTDB taxonomy): Bacteria > Pseudomonadota > Alphaproteobacteria > Rhizobiales > Xanthobacteraceae > Pseudolabrys. The sequence goes on along the minus strand of CAWAIV010000017.1, from coordinate 104,064 downwards.
TGATCATGTTCCTGTCGGTGATCGGTTCCTTTGCCATCCGCAACGACCTGTTCGACGTCTACCTCATGCTCGGGCTCGGCCTGTTCACCTTCCTGGTCGGCAAGCTCGACTTCCATCCCGGACCGATCGGCCTCGGCCTGATCATGGGTCCCATCGTCGAGCCCGCGCTGGTGCAGTCGATGTACCTGTCCGACGCAACGTCGTACGGCAACGTCTTCTTCGGCAGCACGGTCGACATCGTGCTCATCGTGCTCACGCTGCTCTCGGTTGGCTGGGTGCTGTGGATGCAGATCAAGGAAAGCAGGCAGGCGCGCGCGGACAAGGCGGTCGACGGCGCGCCGGCGACCGTGGCCCATGCAGGGGAGGGCGCCGCGTGCGAAGAGTAATCGATCGAGACCTCGTCAGCGCGCTGGTCCTGTTCCTCATCGGCGGCGTGGCGCTGTCCGCGATGGGCACCGATATGCGGAACTGGATATTCCCGCGGGTGACCGTCTACCTCATTCTGATCGTCGCCGCGGTGCTGGCGGGGCGGGTCGTGCTGGGGGCGGTCATCAAGCGCGTTCCGGACATCATGCGCGCGTCGCGCGGCGACCTGGGCATCGTCGTCGACGTGCTCGTGTTCTGCGCCATCGTGTTCGCTTACATTCTGGTGGTCAACGGCCTCGGCTTCTGGCTGTCCAGCTTCCTCATGCTGACGCTGGCATCGATCTACCTGACCCCGAAAAAGAACCTGCGCAATATCGGCCTCGCCGTCGTCGTGCCCCTCTTTGCCTGCCTCCTGGCCTATTTCCTCTTCCTGCACGTGTTCTACGTGCCGCTGCCGGAGGCGAGCTGGTTGCCGGGCCTGGATTGAGCCAAGCCGCGCCCGCTCGTTCCCCCCATTGGCGGAACCGCATGGCGAGCTCGAGCCCCCTCCCTGGCGCGGCGGCGAACGCTGCATTAGCATCCGCGCGCGGTCGTTTTTTTGGGGGGCGACTGCCTGCCGGCCGGCGCCAGCCGGTCTCTTGAACAGCACAAACGAAAATCGCCGACGCACATGCGGGCGGCCGGCCGACATCGTCCGCAAGGGCGGGGCGGCGGGCACCGGCGGGAGTTGGGGCAACTCAATGAAATCGAGGAAAAAACAAATGAAACGCCTGAGTCAGATACTGCTGTCGGCTGCCTGCCTCGCGCTCGGCATGGCGAGTGCGTCGGCGCAGGACAATTATCCGAACCGGCCGGTCAAGGTCATCGTGCCCTATGCACCGGGCGGCGCCACCGACATCGTCGCCCGCATCGTCGGCGATGCCTTCGGCAAGGTCACCGGTCAGGGCTTCGTGGTGCTCAACCGCGCCGGCGCCTTCGGCCTGATCGCGATCGATGAAATGGCGAAATCGACGCCCGACGGCTACACACTGATGATCGGCAATGTCAGCACCAACGCCATCACCCCGGTGATCTATGCCAAGAAGTTCCACACGCCGTACCTGAAGGAAGTCGTGCCGGTGACGCGGCTGGTCGACGTGCCCGCCTTCCTGCTGGTCACCACCAAGGACTTCTCGGTGAAGTCGGTGCCCGAGCTCGTCGCCTATGCGAAGAAGAACCCGGGCAAGGTGCGCTACGGCACCGTCGGCGTCGGCTCCTATCCGCATTACGACATGGCCTATTTCGCCAAGCGCGCCGGCGACCTCGACATGGCGGCGATTCCGAACAAGAACGGCGCCTCCGGCGTCATCCAGGACATGCTGCGCGGCGACGTGCAGTCGGCCTTCCTCAACGTGGCGAGTTCCGCCGGCCTGGTGAAAGCCGGCAAGCTCATGCCGATCGCGCTCGTCAATCACGCCCGGCTGCCGGACTATCCGAACATCCCGACCATGGCGGAGGCCGGCTACGCCGACGTCGGCACCATCGCCTGGCAGGGCCTGTTCGCGCCGGCCGGCACGCCCAAGCCGGTGCTGGAAAAGATCTACCAGGCCGTCACCAAGGCGCTGCAGTCGCCGGAATTGCGGGCCAAGTTCGGCAAGCAGCACTTCAACATCGTGCCCAACAAGTCGATCGACGATGCCCAGACCTGGCTCGGCGACGAGATGAAGCACTGGCAGACCATCACCCAGACGGTGAAGATCAACGCCGGCGGCTGACGGTTTTCGCCCTCTCCCCGCAGGCGGGGGGAGGGCACCCGTCCTTTCGATAGTCGATCTGCACGACAGGCGTGGCGGTCGCAGGTGTCGGATGACGATCCGATCAGCGAACGCGCGCTTGCCGTTTCATGCGCGGAACGCCGCGCGGCTTGTTCGGCAGGAACGGCGTGATGGCCGCCCCCTCGTGGTCGATGAGTTCGTCGCGCATGATTCGAGGCGCTAGTCTGGGAGCTTGAACCACGCGTCGGGCGGCATCATCAACCCGCCACGGCCGCTCATGACAGATGCCAATACCCTCAATTCACTTCCGCTTTCGGGGGCAAAGCCGACATGGCGGGACATGCTGCTGGCCGCGTCCCGCTCGAAAATGACCCGAAGCGGACAAACGAGGGCATCGGCCTTCGCCAGCTAGGTTGTCGATGACCCATAAGCGACAATTGGATAACGGCCCCCACAATAGAGTAGTGTTGAAGTACCGGTGCCACCGCAAGCGACGCAACGGCACTCAATCGACGCGCAGCCGGGCGGCCTGCGCTAACGAGCCGCTGGGGATATAAAATGAATGAAAAGACCAATCTTTTCGCGGATGGCGAAGCATACGAAAGACTAATGGGCCGTTGGAGCCGTTTGGCGGGTGATCAGTTTATTGATTGGCTGGATGTTCCAAAGAGCCTTCGATGGCTCGACCTTGGCTGCGGCAATGGCGCGTTTACGGAGCGGCTTATCAGTCGCTGTGCTCCCGCAGAGGTGACGGCCATCGACCCGTCGAAGGAGCAACTCGCTTATGCGAGCGCAAGGCCCGGAACGGACCAGGCAAAGTTTCAAATAGGTGGTGCGGAGAAACTCCCTTTTGCCGACGGCAGTTTTGATGCTGCTGTCATGGCTTTGGTGATTACTTTCGTTCCCGACCCATCCAAGGCGGTCGCCGAAATGACGCGTGTTGTCCGTCCGGGTGGCTGGGTCGCGACCTACATGTGGGATGTGCTGGGTGGTGGATTGCCCATGGCGCCAATATACGCAGCAATAAAATCTTTTGGCCTGCCTATGCCGAATAATCCTGGTGTGGCTGCCTCGCAACGAGATGCAATGCTTACGTATTGGGAAAAAGCCGGACTAAAATCAATCGATACGAGCGTAATCCGTATCGTGACTTCATATGCCAATTTCGATGATTTTTGGACGTCAAATGTCGTTGGGGTCGGACCAGTAGGCAAAGCACTGGATGACATCACGCCGGACATGAGAGAACAAATACGCTCTCGTGTCCGTGAAAAATTGGTTACAAACTCAGACGGAAGCGTAACCTACGAGGCATTCGCCAACGCGATAAAAGGACGTGTGCCCGCGTAATATAGACTGATCGAATAACACTCTGCTGCGACGCAATAGTCACTCATGGCCGTCGTCGGTGAGTTCGTCGCGTATGATTCGAGGCGCCAGTCTGGGCGCTTGAATCACGCGTCGGGCTGCATCATCAACCCGCCACGGCCGCCCACGACAGATGCCAAGCCCTCAATTCACTTCCGCTTTCGCGGCAAAGCCGACAGCGCGGGACATGCTGCTGGCCGCGTCCCGGTAGCGAATGACCCATTGCAGACCTAGGCACAACTGTTCCGCAGCCGGTTTCAAATTAGCGGCGGTTACGCCCGCTGGCCGTGACATTTCTTCCACTTCTTGCCGCTCCCGCAGGGGCATTGATCGTTCCTGCCAATCTTGCCTTTGATTTGGGCACTTGCAATCCGCCTCTGTTGCAACGCTACGCCCTTCACGCGTAGACGCTCGATCTCTGCCTCTGGCACTCCGACAAGAGTTACATGGCGCAAGTGAGCGCCGAATAGCTTTCCGTCCTTGTCGTATTCAAACTCAACGAGCCGGCGATCTGTCTTATTATCCGCGAGCATAACAACGCGCGCGTGTTCGATTGCGCCTTCCGCGTTACGTGGCGCGTCGGGGGACCAAACAAACTGGGTCATCTCCATTCCACCATACGATGACAGCGGACGTGCGCGCTTTAGTTCTTTATTTTCCTTCAGTGCGTTCTCGATCGACGAAGCAAGTGTATCCCGCCAGTCGCCAGCGCCGTCCAAGATGAAACTTGATAATTCCGCTCTGTGCGGCTCGTTCGAGGCGCCCAATAGATCAACAATCTCGGCAATCCGGTGCGGCATCTTCTGCCGAGGCTTCAGTGGCGCATCGCCTACGAGCACGGCACGAAAGTATTCGTCGACCGGGGTCGTGTAGCCGTGGAACTGCATCTTGTCGGCATTCTCGGAAAGCTCTTCCGCATACTGTGTGTAGTTGTTCTCCGTGATATACATACCGAAGTGATCCACCTCGTCATTGAGATCGACCTTATCGGAACGACCGGCTCTGACGCGCATTTCGACGAAATGCAAAAAAATTAGCGGATTGTCGAGCAAGTCAGCATAAACTCGGAGGTCGTCGAGCGAAAGCGGCCACAACGGGCGTTGACCGACGTCGATCCCGAGTGGCGCAAGATGTTGCGCGCGAGCCGCCAGCGCCGTGAAGGCATCGAGCGTAATTGTGCATACGGTTACATGCCGGAAATCCGAACGTCGCAGTTTCGCAATTTCATTGTGTTCGGCATCCGCAATAGAGACTTCAGGAGCGCTTTCTAAGAAATCCGCAAACCGGCTTCCTTGCCGGGCAGGCGCTTGGAGAAGCGTGCGAAGTGACGCGAGATGCGCATTGAGATCGTTCGCGGGCGATGTGTACGTGAAAGCGCCGCCTTTCACCTCGATTACGAAGAGGTGGTCTTCATAGATCAAGATACCGTCGGCCTCATACCACTGCGCCGGGCCGCCGCCGACTTTCCATCTGTAGTGAATGGGCCGATATACGCGTGCGCCGGGCATCAACCGGGTCAGGTAGGTGAACGGCAATTCTTCAGAGACCGCCTTTTGACCGTCATTCCACGGTTCCTTGTAGGTGGGTTCAAGCTCAACAACGATGCGCCGTATTACGCGGTATATGTTGTCGAACAGGCTGAAGATGTCGAAGCAATACGTCGAGCCATTGAGCCGTATGAACGGTCGCCGCATTATCGGCCAAATGCGCAAGGGCCATCCCGCAAATTCGCCGGGGGCAAAGAATTCGGTGTCTTCGCCGGGGGAATAACTTAGTGCGTCCAGCATGGCCTTGGGCAGCACGGTGTTTTTGCCAACGTCGAACAGATCAAGGCCAAACATCGCGCCTGCGAACCTGTCGCGCTGCGCAGCAAGGTCGCGGTCTTCAAACACTTTGGCCATTAGCGCTTCGAAGCCTAGGTCTTGGTGCTTAGCTGCAAGCTCATCAAGCCGAGCCATCGACTTTGCGTGCAACTCCTTCATGTCTCTTGCGATGTCCATGAGGCCATGCGTAAGTCGAGTTAAAATCTTGTCGAACTCCGCCGCGAGTGCCTCTGCGTCAAGCCCGAACAGCTTCAACAGAATGTCGGAATGCGGCGCGAGCACATCGAGCAGCGCTAGCCGCTCATGAAGCTGATAGCGTTTGCCTCGAATATTCAGCCAGAGTGTTTCTGCGCGAAACCGAAACTCCTCCATCTGCATATCCAGTTGCGGGTCTTGAGCCCTTCGGCGAGCCGTCAGGCACATCTGATAGTCGAGCGTAAGGCGCCGGAACAATGTCTCGACATCCGCTTTCAGCTTGGACCAATCTTCCTCGCTTACGTCGGCGGCATACTGCTCCGGCTCCACTGATACGATCACGCTTTGCACATAATCGACCATCCGGACTGCTGCGAGCTTTTCAAAATCACCCGCATCTCTTCCGCCTAAGCCGACGATCATTGCAGAATATTCCCACCAGCCCCGTTGCAGCAGGCGATCGGGGGGTAGGCGGACGATCTGCGCTGCGATGGAGGCGACAAGGTCGTCGATCTCGCCGGCCGTGATGGGATACTGGGCAACCATTCGGGCCTGAGCGGCCTCAAATTGCTCTTGTGTTGCCCGTGAGCGCGCTATCATCAACCGGCCGAACCGCGCGAACTCCATGGGCCCGCCGGCGAAATAGTCGTCGGGCTTGATGTTTTTGGCCTTTCTCTTTTTCGATTTGGCCACGCGGGTTCTCCTGTGAGGCGACGCTATCCCGCGCGTTTTACCGCCTCGGCTTCGGGATTGGCGACATCATGCCTTGAGCGTACGTTTGGAGGCTCAACCTAGGGCTCGCCGCCGTCTCTCCTAATCGGGCCACAATCATCGCAAAGCCGCAAGGTAGTAACGCGAGCGCTTGCGCTGGCCCTACTTTATTGCGGCGCGGAACGTCGCATTTGGCACTTCGCGTCATTTCGCTGCGGCAGCGCAATTCAGTCGCTTTTGGATTTAAGCGGACGTCAGGCCGGGCTTTATGAGGACACGGCCTGATACGCGCCTTTCGTTTCGCATCGCCCGTCGCCGCGCCGCTTAGTGTCCGCGCCGACCGTCCGGCGTCGCGCGTCCCCCGAACCCGCTGTCACAAAACCTTCGCTTGGCAGGGCCTGGCGACACCGCTATATGTCGATCCGTCTCGACATAACGAAAGAGGCAAGCGGCGCGGGTGCCGCCGCAAACGCTTGGCGGCCGGGCCGGGGCCTGAACAGGGAAGCGAGATGGCAAGCGCGAAACCGATGATCCTGCCGGCGGAGGACTTCGCCGTCGCCAGCCATGCCGGGTGCATCCCCGCCGGCGCGGTGCTGTCGTCGGCGCAGGCGATCTCCGTGCTGGCGGCGCTGGCGCAGCCGACGCGGCTGGCGATATTCCGCCTCCTTTTGAAACACGAACCGGTCGGGATCAGCGCCGGCGTCATCGCCGACACGGTCGGCGCGCCGCACAATACGATTTCCACGCATCTTGCGATCCTGGTGCGCGGCGGGTTGCTGCGCGCGTCGCGCGAGGGCCGCACCATCGTCTATCGCGCCGATATCGACGGCATGCGCGCGCTGGTCGGCTTTCTCGTCAACGATTGCTGCGACGGCCATCCGGAGCTGTGCAAGCTGCTGGACAAGACATCCGTCGACGCGTGCGGCTGCGCGCCGGCAAAGAAGACGAAGGGCAGAAAAGGATAGTCCATCATGACTGCGTCAGCAGAAGCCGCGCCGTTCAACGTATTGTTCCTGTGCACGGGAAACTCGGCACGTTCGATCATGGCGGAGGCGTTGCTCAACCGCGCCGGGGCGGGGACGTTCAAGGCCTATTCCGCCGGCAGCCAGCCGAAAGGGCGCGTGCATCCCTACACGCTCGATCTCTTGCGCAAGCTGCATTTCGACGTCAGCGATGCGCGTTCGAAAAGCTGGCTCGAATTCGCCCAGCAGAATTCGCCGAAGCTCGATTTCGTCTTCACCGTCTGCGACAACGCGGCGGGCGAAGCCTGCCCGATCTGGCCGGGGCAGCCGATGACCGCGCATTGGGGCGTGCCCGATCCGGCGGAAGCCACCGGCACCGAGGCGGAGATCCGTTTCGCCTTCGCCGATACGCTGCGCATGCTGAGCAACCGCATCAACATCTTCGTCAGCCTGCCGCTCGCCAAGCTCGACCGATTGAGCCTGCAGAAGCGGCTCGACGCCATCGGCAACAGCAAGGATGCCGCGCAGCCGCCGGTCACCGCGGCCGAATAGCAAACGAGCGAAATCCACGCATGTCCACTTTCGAACGTTACCTCACCGTCTGGGTCGCGCTCTGTATCGTCGCGGGGATCGCGCTCGGCCATTGGTTTCCCGCTGTGTTCCATGCCATCGGCGGCGCCGAGATCGCCAGAGTGAACATGCCGGTCGCGGTGCTGATCTGGCTGATGATCATCCCCATGCTGGTGAAGATCGATTTCGCCGCCCTGGCGCAGGTGAAGGAGCATTGGCGCGGCATCGGCGTGACGCTGTTCATCAACTGGGCGGTGAAGCCGTTTTCCATGGCCTTCCTCGGCTGGCTGTTCATCGGCTGGCTGTTCCGGCCCTATCTGCCGGCCGACCAGATCGCGAGCTATATCGCCGGCCTGATCCTGCTGGCGGCGGCGCCGTGCACGGCCATGGTGTTCGTCTGGAGCAATCTCTCCGACGGCGAGCCGCATTTCACCTTGAGCCAGGTCGCCCTCAACGACCTCATCATGGTGTTCGCCTTTGCCCCCATCGTTGGCCTGCTGCTGGGCTTGTCGGCGATCACGGTGCCGTGGGAAACCCTGCTGCTCTCCGTCATCCTCTACATCGTCGTTCCCGTCGTCATCGCCCAGATCGTCCGTCGCGGCGTGATCGCGCAAGGCGGCATGCCCGCGCTCTCCCGCCTGCTCGCGCGTTTACAGCCGATCTCCCTGATCGCCCTGCTCGCCACCCTGGTCTTGCTGTTCGGCTTCCAGGGCGAGCAGATCCTCGCCCAACCCGTCATCATCGTCCTGCTCGCCGTGCCCATCGTGATCCAGGTCTACTTCAATTCCGCCTTGGCCTATCTGCTCAACCGCGCCGTCGGCGAGGCGCATTGCGTGGCCGGGCCGTCCGCCCTGATCGGCGCCAGCAATTTCTTCGAATTGGCGGTGGCCGCCGCGATCAGCCTGTTCGGCTTCAATTCGGGCGCGGCACTGGCAACCGTGGTCGGCGTGTTGATCGAAGTCCCGGTCATGCTGTCGGTGGTCAAGATCGTCAACAGCACGCGCGACTGGTACGAGGCGGGCGCCATGGTGCGCCAACGCATGGCCGCCGAATAGGCGAGGGGCTGAACCGGCAAGGGCGATCCACGCGGCAGTTCGGGGCACCGACGAGGCACGCGAGATTGCGCGCTGGGCGGTCCGGACCATCCAGTACGAAGCCGTTCCGCTAGGCGGCTGACGGAAGGCAAGAGCGGAACCCGCGTCACCCACAAGCGGGCCGGATTCCTCCTTACCAGGGAGCCGGAATCCCCCCTTGCGCGGGGCGGAGTCTCGGTCTATATATGCGTTCATGCGCATAAGCGGAAAAGAGATAAAGCAATGAATCCAATAGAAATTTTATCGGCGCTGGCGGAGCCGACCCGGCTGGAGGCGTTGCGTCGAGTGTGGGACGGCTGTGAGCACTGCGTATGCGAACTGATGCAGGCACTAGGCGCCAGCCAGTCGCGCATGTCCCGCCATATGGCGGCGCTGAAGGCGGCGGGTCTGGTGTCCGACCGCCGCGACGCGCAGTGGGTGCGCTATCGCCGCGCCGGCGATCTGGCGCCGGAGGTCGTCGCCCTGGTCGACGCCGCGCTGGCGCTGCCGGCAACCCAGGAAAGGCATGCCGCATGAGCCTCGGAACCGCCGCTGGGCGTGCACCGCCCGCCACGCATTCGTCCGCCAAATGGGTCGCGGCAACGGTCGCCGCGCTCGTTCTCTGGGTTCTCGTCTACAGCCAGTTGGTCCCATTCTCGGAGTGGCTCGCCGGTCTGGCGCCTGTGCGCCCCGACAGCCATCTCGGCGGCGCCATCAGCTTCTTCGCCTACGACACGCCCAAGGTGCTGCTGCTGCTGACGCTGGTGGTCTTCGCTATGGGCGTGGTGCGCAGCTTCTTCTCAGCCGACAAGACGCGCGCCCTGCTCGCCGGCAAGCGCGAGGGTGTCGGCAATGTGCTGGCCGCCGGGCTCGGCATCGTCACCCCCTTCTGCTCCTGTTCCGCCGTTCCCCTCTTCATCGGCTTCGTCAGCGCCGGCGTCCCGCTCGGCGTCACCTTCTCCTTCCTGATCGCCGCCCCCATGGTCAACGAAGTCGCGCTCGGCCTGCTGTTCGGCTTGGTCGGCTGGAAAGTGGCGCTGGTCTATCTCGGCTTCGGCCTCGGCGTCGCCATCGTCTCCGGCTGGGTGATCGGCCGGCTGCATCTCGAACACTGGCTGGAAGAGTGGGTGCGCAATCTGCGCGCCACCGCCGCCGACCTGCCGCCGGAAAGCCTGACCGCCGTCGATCGCATCAAGGCGGGCATCGAGGCGGTGCATGAGATCGTCGGCAAGGTCTGGCCCTGGATCATCGCCGGCATCGCCGTCGGCGCCTTCATCCACGGTTACGTGGCCGCCAGCCTGCTGTCCGAGCTGATGGGGCAGGGCGCCTGGTGGTCGGTGCCGGCCGCCGTGCTGCTCGGCATTCCGATGTATTCCAACGCCGCCGGCATCATCCCCGTGGTCGAGGCGCTGCTCGCCAAGGGCGCCGCGCTGGGCACCGTGCTCGCCTTCATGATGTCGGTGATCGCGTTGTCGTTGCCCGAAATGATCATCCTGCGCAAAGTGCTCACCGTGCGCCTGATCGCCGTCTTCGTCGGTGTCGTCGGCACCGGCATCCTCGCCGTCGGCTTCCTGTTCAACGCGCTGTTCTCGTCGTGAAATGGAGATGAGTCATGAAAGACGTCAAGGTCCTCGGTCCCGGCTGCAAACGTTGCGTGACCACGGCGGAGATGGTGCAAGCCCAAGCTGATAAGCTCGGCGTCCCGGTGACGATCGAGAAGGTGACCGACTATGCGGCCATCGCCGGCTACGGCATCGCCTCGACGCCGGGCATCGTTATTGACGGCAAGGTCGTGCATGCCGGCGGTCTGCCGAAGCCGGAAGACCTGGCGCAGTGGCTGGCGGGTTAGGCGCGGTCGGCAGGTGATTCGTTACCGAGATAGGCCGACAGCACATTGGGATCGTTGAGCACGCGCTCCGGCGTGCCCTCGGCCAACGTGCGGCCATAGTCGAGCACATGGATGCGGTCGGCGAGGTCTGCGATCATCTGCATGTCGTGCTCGATCCAGATCATCGACATCTTCAATTCGTGCTTGATGCGCAGGATGAAGCGCGCGAGATCCTCGCGTTCCTCGCGATTGAGCCCCGCGGATGGCTCGTCGAGCAGCATGACCGTGGGCTCCAACGCCAGCGCGCGGGCAAAGCCGACCAGTTTCTGCACGCCGAAGGGCAGGCTGCCGACCGGCGCGTGGCGGTAACGCTCCAGCTCCACCACATCGATGATGCGCTCGATGGCCTCGCGGTGCGCGATTTCGGCGCGGCGCACGCTGGGCAGAAACAGCATTTCCGCCCAGGGGCTGGTGCCGATGCGCGCGTGGCGCCCGGTCAGCAGATTGTCGAGCACGCTCATCGCGCCGAACAATTCGCCGTGCTGGAAGGTGCGGGCGAGGCCGAGCCGGGCGATCTCGTGCGGTGCGCGCCCGGAGATGTCGGCGCCGCGAAAGCGGATGACGCCGATGCCGCGGTAGATGCCGCTGATGCAGTTGAGCACGCTGGTCTTGCCGGCGCCGTTCGGTCCGATCAGCGCGAACAGCTCGCCCGGCTCGACCGCGAAGGATACCTCGTCGAGCACGGTCAGGCCGCCGAAGCGCAGGCTTAGCTGTTCGACGCTGAGCTCAGCCATACCACCTCCGCGACCGCCGATACTGCTTGACCTCGCGGTAGCTGCGGCGTTCGCCGCTGGTCTGCCCCAGATAGAATTGCTGCACGTCCTGATGGCTGGACAGCCGCGTGCGGTCGCCGTCGAGCACGATTCGGCCGTTCTCCATCACATAGGCGTAGTCGGCGATGGCGAGCGCGGCCGACGCGCTCTGCTCCACTAGGAGGATGGCGGTACCGAATTCGTTGCGAATGTTCAAAAGCCGCTGCATGAGGTCCTGCACCACGACCGGCGCCAGGCCGAGCGAGAGTTCATCGACCAGCAGCAGGCTTGGCTGGCACATCAAGGCGCTGGCGATCGCCAGCATTTGCCGCTCGCCGCCCGAGAGCAGCCCACCGATGCGGTGGCGCAACGCGGCGAGCCGCGGAAACAGGTGATAGATGCGCTCGTCCTGTTGCCGCCGCGCGGTCGCGGTCGCCGCGCGCGATACGGGCACCGTCAGGTTTTCGGCGACGGTTAGATTCGGAAACACCTTCTCGCGCTCGGGTACCAGCACCACGCCGCGGCTGGCGATCCGATGCGGCGGCCGGTTCTCGATCCGCATGCCTTGGAAGCTGATCGTGCCCTCGGTGACGCGGGCGTCGTCGATGCCGAGAAAGCCGGAAATGGCGCGCAGCGTCGTGGTCTTGCCGGCGCCATTGGTGCCGAGCAGCGTCACGATCTGCTTGTTGCGCACCGACAGCGTGACGCCCTGCACCGCGGTAATGGCGCGCTTGTAGACGACCTCGATCTTGTCGACCTGCAGCAGCGGGTCGCTCATTTGCGCGCTCCCGCCAGCGGCCGGTATTTGAACGGCCAGAGCAGAAAATAGCTCTGCACACGCTGCCAGATGCCGACCAGGCCGAGCGGCTCCAGCACCAGGAACAGCACCATGACCACGCCGAAGGCGGCATAGTTCACGGCGAAGACATCGCCGGCAAGCTTCTGCACATTGGGCAACAGATTGAGCAGCGACTCGATCGCGTAAGGAAACAGCGTGACGAAGGCGGCGCCGAGCAGCGCGCCCAACAGCGAGCCCATGCCGCCGATGATGATCATGGCGACATATTGGATCGACAGATAGAGGTCGAAGGCCTCGATGGAGACGAAGCCGCGGTAATAGGCGAACAAGCAACCGGCGACCGAGGTCATGCTCGAGGTGATCACGAAGGCCAACAGCTTGTAGCGGGCGATGCTGATGCCGAGCGCCTCCGCCACGGTTTCGCGCGCATGCAGGGCGCGCCAGGCGCGGCCCGAGCGGCTGCGCAACAGATTGATGCAGATGATCAGGCTGATGGCGGCGGCACCGAGCAGTACGAAATACCAGGCACGGCCGTCGGTGAGCTGGAAGCCGGCGAAACTCGGCGGGTCGAGGATGATCCCCGTGGAATAGCCGCGCTTGGTCTCGTATTCACCGCCGAGATAGATGACGATGAAATGCAGGGCCAGTGTGCTGATGGCGAGATAAAGCCCGCGCAACCGCAGCGAGGGCAGGCCGAAGACGAAGCCGAGCACAATGCCGGTCACCGCCGAAGCCGGCAGCGTGACCCAGAACGGCGCATGGATTTCGCGCGACAGGATGCCGGTGGTGAAGGCGCCGGCCGCGAGCAGGCCGGCATGGCCGAGCGAGATTTGCCCGGCATAACCGGTGAGCAACATCAGCGCCAGCGCGCCGATGCAGGCGAGAAACACCTGGCAGGCGAGATCGAGCACGAAGGGCGAAGCGAGGAATGGCAGCACGGCCAGCGCGACGACGAACAGCGTGAGGCTCAACCGCTCGGTGCGGGTCTGCACCAGCGCCAGGTCCTGCGCATAGCCGGTGCGGAAATAGCCGCTGGCGCGCGGCGCTGGCCTAAACACGGTCGAGTTCCTCGCGGGTGCCGAACAGGCCCCAGGGGCGTACGATCAGCATGGCGACCAGCACCAGGAAGGGGACCACGTCGGACAAGAGCGGATCGACGTAATAGATCAGCAGCACCTCGGCGCTGGCGATGATGACGGCGCCGAACAGCGCGCCGACCAGGCTGTCGAGCCCGCCGACCAGCGCCGCCGGAAAGGCCTTCAGCCCGATTACCGGCATGCTGGTGGTGATGCCGGAATCGAGCGCCATCAGGATGCCGGCGAGCGCGCCGGTCAGCGTCGACAGGCTCCAGGCCAGCGCATAGACGCCGTGCAGATTGATGCCGCGTTGCGCCGCCAGCAGCGGATTCTGCCCGGCCGCGCGCATGCGCATGCCCCAGCGGCCGAAGCGCAGGAAGAAGAACAGCGCGGCATAGACCGCGATATTGGTCGCGACCAGCGCCGCCGACCACAGCGAGATGCGCGCGCCGCCCAGGACCACGAGCGAGGGATTGGGCAGGGCCAGCACCTGCGCCGGATATTGCTGCTGCGACGACCAGATCAGCACGATCATCCCGCGCACCAGGATGCCGAGCGCGACCGTGGTGAGCACGGCGGCGAGCACCATCTCGCCGGTCATCTTGCGCATGAGGAAGACGTAGACCAGCGCGCCGGTGGCAAAGCTGAGCAGCACGGCGGCGGCAAGCGCCATGACCGGATGGCCGTTGAACAACGACGCCGTCGCCAGCACCAGATAGGCGCCCAGCATCATCAGTTCGCCATGCGCCAAATTGAGCACGCGGCTGACGCGATAGATCAGCACATAGCCGCAGGCGATCAGGGCGTAGATCGAGGCGAGGACGATGATGTTGACGAGGAGTTGCACGAGTGATTTCGCAAGTAGAGCGCGGTTCTCCCTCTCCCCGCTCTTGCGGGGAGAGGGTCGTGGTGAGGGGCATTTACGACAGCTCAGCGTAGCTGAAACGCCCCCTCACCCGCCCGCGCTTCGCGCGGTCGACCTCTCCCCGCGAGCGGGGAGAGGTAAGCCCCTCACTTCACCGCATAGGTCTTCCAGTCCTGCACGCGCTCGATCTTGCCGCCGTTCCAGCGGTAGACCCGGTAATAGAGTTCGGTGCGGAAATGGTTGGCCTTGGTCCACACGATCGGCCCGCCACGCAGGCCCTTGGTGTCGACCTTCAGATTCTCCATTGCGCTTTGCAGCGTGGCGCGGTCGGCTTTGGCGCCGGCGCCCTTGAGCGCGGCTTCGATAGTCATGCCGGCGATCCAGCCCTCGGTCATGGTCTGCGCCGGGTATTTGGAGCCGGCCTTCTTCGCCGCGGCGGCGATTTCCTTCTGGATCGGCAGGCCGTCCTGGAACATGGCGTTGGAGTTGACGGTGTAGAACTTGCTGTCCTTCAGCCGCGCCAGTTCGCTCTCCGCTTCGAGGTGGCCCCAGGCGATATAGTCGCCGCCCCAGCCGAGCTTGCGCAGCGCTTCCAGCGTGCGCACCTGGGTCACCCACGGCGCCCAGGAATAGACCCAGTTGGGGCCTGAATCCTTGAGCTTGGTGGCGAACGGCGTGTAATCGGCGGTCGGCGGCGGGATGACCTCTTCGTTGACCGGCGTCATGCCCATCTTCTTCGACACGCCCATGGCGTAATCCATCTCGCCGCGCGAGAGCGGTATGGCCATGGCGGAGAAGCCGATCTTGACCGGCCCCTTGGCATGCGCCTTGACGAAGTCGAGCGTGGCCTGGCTGTCGTAATGGGCGGCATAGCCGGTGGTGCAGAATTCATTCGCCGCCGCCGGCGGATAGACGCTGGGCGGACAGACGCCGCTGGCGAACAGCAGCGGCACGCCGGCGCGCTTGGTTTCCGCGATCACCGGCGCATAGGTCGACGACAGGCTGGCATTGATCATCAGGATGACGTTGTCCTGGGTGATCAGCTTCTTGGTGTTGGCGGCCGCCTTCGAGGGGCTGGCGCTGTCGTCCTCGATCATCAGCTTGATCTTGTGGCCGTTGACGCCGCCCGCGGCATTGACGCGGTCGATATAGATGCGCATGGCGTCGACCGCCGGCGTGTAGGTGCTGGAAACCGGGCCGGTCAGCGCGCTGGTCACGCCGATCACATAATCCTGCGCCGCGGCCGGCAGCGCCATCGCGGTAGCCGCACAAGCAGCGAGCACTATCCTCTTGAGCATGTCGTGCCTCCCTCTTTCATATCGTTGAGCTTCGTCGCGGTCGTCACATCGTCAATGCACCGCCGGCACCGGCGGCGATCAGCCTCTCCTCACTGTCGTCATACATAGCTTCGACCAGTTGGGCGAAGCGTTCGTACATGAGCTTGCGTTTCACCTTGCGCGTCGGCGTCACCGGCTCGCCTTCCTCTTCCGGATCGAGCGCCTTGGGCAGGATGCGGAAGGATTTGATCTGCTCGACGCGGGCGAGTTCGGCATTGGCCTTGTCGATCTCCGCTTTGATCAGGCGTTCGATGCGCGGGTGCCCGATCAGGCTGGCGAAGCCGGTATAGGCGACGTCGTTGGCGCGCGCCCAGTCGGCGACGGTGTCGAAATCGATCTCGACAATGGCAGTCAGGTATTTGCGGCCATGGCCGAAGACGACCGCCTCCGCCACGTAGGGACTGGAACGCAGCGTATTCTCGATGAACGAGGGCGAGATGGTCTTGCCGCCGGCGGTGACGATGAAGTCGCGGGCGCGATCGACCAGGCGCAAGGCGCCGTCGCGCCATTCCGCGACATCGCCGGTATGCAGCCAGCCATCGGCGCCCTTGACCTCGCGGGTGGCTTCCTCGTTGCGCCAGTAGCATTCGAACAGATCGGGGCTGCGCAGCAGCACCTCGCCATCGGCGGCAAGCCGCACCTCGACGCCGTCGACCGGCGTGCCGACCGTGCCAGGGCGCGGGAAGGGGCCGCGCTGGCCGGCGATGATGCCGCCGGCCTCCTCGGTCTGCCCGTACATTTCCACGACATTGACGCCATAGATGTGCCAGAGCGCGGTGGTTTCGGCCGGCAGGGCGGCGCCGCCGCTGACCACCAGCTCCAGGCGATCGAAGCCGAGCTTGTTGAGGATCGGGCGGAACACCAGCGCGCGCAGCAGTGCATAGATCGCCGCTTGGCCCGCCGTCGCCGTTCCGTCCCAGCGTCGCCGTACGTAACCGCGGGCGAAGCCCATGGCGCGCTCATAGACAACGCGCTTGAGTGCACTTGAATTGAGCATGCCGACCAGCACATGCGAGGCGAACTTCTGCAGATAGCGCGGCACGGTGAAAAGCACGGTCGGCGCCACCTCGAACAGCGTGGTGGCGAAATCCTCAGGATCCTCGCCGAAATGCGGCACCAGCTTCGAGATCAGCGGCAAAGTGGTGGCGACGTCGCGGCCGAGCACGTGGCACATCGGCAGGTAGACCACGGTGCGGTGCGGCTTCTCCCGCAAGGTCGGATATTGCGCGACTACCGTGTCGGTGGCGGCGAGGTGCTTGCCGTGCGTGACCAGCGCGCCCTTGGGGTGGCCGGTGGTGCCGGAGGTGTAGACGATGAAAGCCGGATCGTCTGGCTTGAGCTCGGCGACCTGCGCCTCCAGCCAGTCGACGCCGGGCGCGCTCACCGCGTCGCGCAATTCACCGAAGCTGTGCAGCTTGGGATGGGCGTAATCGAACATGGCGGAATCGTCGAGTACCAATAGGGCGCGCAGGTCCGGCAGTTCGTCCGCGATCGGCAGGATCTTGTCGACATATTCCTGGTCTTCGGCGATGAATAGGCAGGCGCCGCCGTCGCGCATCTGGTAGTCGACCTCGGCCGCCGAAGCGGTGGGATAGATGCCGTAGACGATGGCGCCGAGCGACTGCGCGGCGAGGTCGCAGATCATCCACGCCTCGCAGACATCGCCCATGATGGCGACGCGTTCGCCGCGCGCCAGGCCGAGTTGCTGCAACACGCGCGCGGCATGCGCCACCCGCGCGGCATAGTCGCGCCAGCTTCGTTCGCGGTAGATGCCGAATTCCTTGGCGCGAAAGGCGACGGCGTCAGGGTCGCTGCGCGCGCGCTCGCACAGCAGATGCGGCGCGGTGGTGCGGCGCAACCCTTCGCGATCGACCGTGCCCGACGCGGTCATGCGGCGCTCTTGGTTGGCTAGAATTCTAGCGCGTTTCCCCTGTCGCAAATTCTATAGCTTAATCGAATTCTGAGTCCATAGGCCGCGACCCGCTGCGCCCCCGGCTAGCGGCGGCGCCGGCGCGCCGCCGGGCGCTTGCCCTCCGGTCGCGCCATGCCGTCAATCACCAGCCGGGTGAATTCGGCGCCGATGCGCGGGATGTCGGCATTTTCCTTGCGCTGCCAACTCGATGCTGCATTGCACATGCCGAGAATGGCAAGCGTCGCCAGCCGCGGGTCGAGATTGGCGCGGAACTCGCGCTTGGCGATGCCCTCGCGGACCACCTCCTCGAAAATGCGCTCCAGGCCGCGCGACCAGCGGCCGATGCGGCGCCGGCTTTCGGTTGGCAGATGCTGGCGCTCGTTGAGGAAGACCTTGACGAAATTGCCGCGCTCGATGAGCGGAGTGAGGTGCGAATAGATCAATAAAGACAGACGTTCCCGCGCACTTTCCGGCCGCGCGGCGATGGCTTTGGCGGCCTCGAAGAAGCCTTCGACGCCTTTCAGGCAGACCAGTTCCAGCGCGGCTTCCTTGGAGGAGAAATAGTAATAGAGGCTGGCTTGGCGAATGCCGAGCACGTCGGCGATGTCCTGGGTGGTGGCGCCGTGGAAGCCGCGCTCGGCAAAGACGCGGGCCGCCGCCTCGATGATCTGCGGGGCGCGGCGGCGTTGGCTTGCGGCGCGGCGCGTCGCGGGGAGGGTGATGAGATTCATCGCGATTCGTCGGGTTGCGGGCGTCGTGGCTACCGTCCAAGGTCGGAACACCGGCGGGGCATGCCGATTGCACCGCCAAGGCCATTGTCTTGTGCCATGGCGTCGATCTAAATTCCATCTATCGAGCTATAGAAAAATATCAAGGGAGACCGCCCGCATGGCCCCGCGCCCCCAAGGCCGCCCGCCGTTCCGCGCCGACCATATCGGCAGCCTGTTGCGCCCGCCGGCGCTGCGCCAGGCGTTCCGTCGCCACGCCACCGGCGATCTGGGCGACTCCGAATTCGCCACGCTGCAGGACCAGTGCATTCGCGACGTGGTCGCCTTGCAGCGCGAGGTCGGCCTGCAGGTGGTCACCGACGGCGAATTCCGCCGCGGTTCCTATTGGGGCCGCTTCGTCGAGCGCACCGACGGCTTCGCCATCAAGCCGGCCTCGTTCAAGTTCCGCAACGACCAGGGCGACGAGGTCGACTTCACCGCGCCTTATGCGACGGCGAAGCTCAAGCGCGCGCAGCCACTGGCGCTCGACGAATATGAATTCCTGCGCGGCGTCACCGATCTCACCGCCAAGATCACGCTGCCGGCGCCCTCGACCATGCATTTCTACCGTTGCAACGATTTCGCCGACAAGGCGGTCTACGCCGACGCCGGCTCCTTCTTCGCCGATCTCGCCGCCGTGTTCCGCGCCGAGATCGGCGAGCTTGCCAAGGCCGGCTGCCGCTATATCCAGCTCGACGAGGTGGCAGTCGCGCTGTTGTGCGATCCGACGATCCGCGCGCAGGTGACGCGCGTCGGCGGCGAGCCGGATGCGCTGGTCGATCTCTATATCGACGGCATCAACCAGGCGGTGGCCGATTGCCCCGCCGATGTCGTCGTCGGCATCCACATGTGCCGCGGCAATTTCAAGGGCCACTATCTCGGCGCCGGCGGCTACGAGTTGGTGGCCGAGCGATTCTTCGCCAATGCCAAGGTCAACCATTTCCTGCTCGAATACGATACGCCGCGCGCCGGCGATTTCGCGCCGCTGCGCTTCGTGCCCAAGAACAAGGGCGTGGTGCTGGGCCTCGTCAGCTCGAAGACGCCGGTGCTTGAGAGCCTCGACACCCTGCAGGCGCGGGCCGAAGAGGCCAGCCGCCATATTGATCTCGACCGCCTCGCCATCAGCCCGCAATGCGGGTTTGCCAGCACCGTCGCCGGCAATCCTATCACCGAGGCCGACGAACGTGCGAAGCTGGCGCTGGTAGTGCAAGCCGCCAAGCGCATTTGGGGCTGACCGGGCCCGACCCAGGAAGGAAACGACGATGGGACGCGGCATCTATCGCGTGGGTAGCGTGTCGATGGCGGGACCGGCGAGCGCGGCGATTGGATGACCGGGCTGGCGCGTCGCGCCCGCCGGCGAAAATTCGAATGCTGGAGACGGGGAGGTCACTCATGAGTTCGGCACAGGTTCCGCATGGCGCGCATCTGGTGGGAAGCATCGGCCTCGATACGGTCGACGAGGTCTTTCATACCGTGGGCGGGTTGATCGGCGCGCATCTGCGGCGGATTCCGGATGGTGAGGTCGGCGGCCGCCGGCTGTGGATCAGCTGGCAATATCCGCTGCTGCGCGCCAGCCCCTATCTGCGGCCCGATCCGTCCGGCGCGATCCGCCCGACCAACAAGTTTCCGTTGCTCTGCCTGGCAGAGGGCGTGGCGCCGCGCGACGTGCATTTCGGCGAGCTGGGTTATGCCCGCGAGGCGCGCGCCTCCTATCTCGACTTCGTCGCCGCGCGCGATCGTGGCGATCTGCCGAAGAATATTCGTTTTCAGGTCTGCCTGCCGACGCCGTTCGCGGTGGTCAGTTCGGTGGTCACCACAGACGCGCTGGCGACGGTCGAAGCAGCCTATGAGCGCGCCATGATTGCCGAGGTTGCCGCGCTCTGCCGCCACATCCCGCACGGCGATCTCTGCATCCAATGGGACCTGTGCAATGAAATGGTGATCTGGGACGGGCAACCGACCGACGCGGTGCCCTATCCGGACGTGTCGCGGGAGAGCCTCCTCGAGCGCATGCAGCGGCTCTGCGCCGGCATTCCCGCCGACGTCGAACTCGGACTGCATCTTTGCTATGGCGATTTCGGCGCCAGGCATTTCGTCGAACCGCGCGATGCCGGCGCCATGGTCAGCTTCGCCAATGCGCTGGCGCGGGCGATCCCGCATCGGCTCGCCTACATTCACATGCCGGTGCCGGGGCATCATCGCGACGACGCCTTTTACCGGCCGTTCGCCGATTTGAAACTGCCGGCCGATACCGAGCTTTATCTCGGCGTCGTTCATGCCGACGGTGTCGACGCCGCCCGTGACCGCATCAAGGCCGCGGGCCGCTATGTTGCGAAATTCGGCATCGCCACCGAATGCGGCATGGCCCGCGCCCGCACCGAGGCGGTGGTGAAATCACTATTGAGCCTGCACGCGGAGCTGCTGACACAGCCGCAGGCGTGAGGGCAGGCCGGCGCCACTCAGATGGCGCCGGCGCCGCTTACCTTCCGTCCGCGTCGTTATTTCAGGCGCGCCGCCGCCTCTTTGACGATGCTCAAATCCGCGTATTTGCTGACGATCAGGCCGGGCTTGAGAAAGCCCAACTCCGCCGCGGTATCGACATTGTGCTGCAGAGCGACGAGGTCGGGCAGGCCGTTGGGGTCGCGATAGTAATCCTGCTTGGTGAACAGCCAACCGAAGCGCTCCGGCGGCACCTTGAGAAAGCCGGAGGCGATCTTGGCGACGGCATCATGATTCTTCGGGTCGAGATACCAGCGCTCGATGCGCAGCACGTCTTCCATGAAGTCGACCAGCGCGGCGCGGTGCTGGTCGATGAACGACTTGCGGATGCACCAGAAAATGAACTGCGAGCGGCCGAGGCCGTCCTTCTGTGTGAACAGGACCTTGCCGTTTTTTTTCAGCGTCGGATTCAATGAAAACGGCATGACCGCGGTCACCAAGTCGGCCTTCTTCTCCGCCAGCAGGGCTGACATGGACGGGAATGGCGCTTCGATGATGGTGAAATCGCGCTTATCGACCAGGCCGGCCTTTTTCAACGTCGCTTTCAAGCCGATGTCGACACCGCTGCCAATCGCATTGACGGCCAGCACTTTGCCTTTCAAATCCTTGACGGAGTTGATGCCACTGTCCTTGCGCACGAAAAATTCGCTGCTGTAATAGCCGGGCACGCCATCCTGGAATTCATCGGCGATGATTCTCAGGTCCAGGCCGGCATTCTGAATGGCCAGCCCTAGCGTCGAATAGGCAAGATTGGCGATTTCCAATTCGTTGTTGGCCAGTGCCGTAATCATCGGTGGCGTACCTTGATAGTGCACCGCCTCCATCACGTAGGATTTGCCCCAGTGCTTCGCCAGGTCCTTCTTGGCCGCCAGCATCGGAGCCCAATTGGCGACCGGAACGGCATAGGCGTTGCGGATCAAGACCGGCTCGCTCTGTGCGGCGCCGGTAGCGCAAAACGCCAAGCCGCAGAAACTCAAGAATACGTAGCGCAACAATCGCATGGTCCCCTCCCAGTGGAATCCTATTGCCCGTCGCTCGCCGTTATTGTCGGACGAGTATGCCACTGCCCCGCGCCTTGTCATAGGCGGATGGAGGAGGGTGACTGTGCGGCGCAGCACGCCCGCTGGTTATTTAGGATGTGTACGCTCGCCGCGTGCCTACAAAGGCGCATGCGTGTCGTGGGATGCTTCCCACCGGGCCATCGTCGAGCCAAGGCGACGGACATCGACCGGGGCGAAATAATGCTTGTTAAGGGAATGCCGTGCGGCTGCTTGGCGTGCGCGACGCAGCCTGATCCTTGCCCGCGCCCGTACGCGCCTAGTGCAGAGGCGCGATCGCCGCCTCGAGACTCTCGGTCAGCCGCAGGCGCTTAATCAGCATGTCCTTGGTCTTGGCGCCCATGTTTCTGCGCAGATGGCTGGCGTCGCGGTAGAGAAACTCATGATTCAACACCGTAGGGCACCCGACCGAATTGCACATATGGTCGAACGGTATCGAAACCGTGACGTTCTTGATCTCGCTGGGCAGCTTCCTGATCATATCGTTCACGGCGATCGCATCGTTGAGGAACACGGAGTTCCTCTGCGTCATGAACATCTCGTCGGGGCAGGCCGGACGCAGCAGCAGCTTGCTCCGCGCCAGACAGCCGACGTCGAACGGCTGGCGTCGGGGCACGTCGGCGATGATCAGAAACTGCCGGTTGGTGCCGCGGGCGAAACGCGTGGTGAATTCCTTGATTCCCTTGAGCATGCGCTCGACGCCGGCGGGTCGGTTCAATGGATCCTGTTTGGTCCAATACATCTCGGCCGGATAGGCCGACCATGCGGCGGCCAAGATGACGAGACGGATGTCGCCATGCGTGCTCAGATAGGAATCGACCGGCGTAAAGGATTCGGTGCAAATCGTGTTGTAGGTCGGCATGAGCGGAAAATGACGCTTGAGCGGCGTGGTGCCGACGAGCGGCATGCAGGAAATGTCCGGTTCGAGGATCGCCACACCGGCGCGGCGCGCCGCGTCGTCGAGGAGCGGCGCGAAATGTTCGGCGTGGCTGTCGCCCATGAGGATGCCGCGTATCTTCGCCGTCTTCCAATCCGCGCCCAGCACGCAAACCTGCCGGCGGCTGCCGAATTCGGGAATGTCGGTTTCCTGCGGGCATTTCCATGCCCACATGCCGTAGATGCTCGAATACAGCCGCGCGCTCGGCGGAATGCGCTGGGGAAACCCGGCGCTGAAGACGACGACCAAGGAGACGGCCGCCAAAGCCGCCGCGGTCGCGAATCCCGTGCCGATGCTGAGCCAAGGCGGCGCCGAAGCGCGGCGAAACGGCAGTTCCACGTAGCGCCACGACAATACCGAGGCGACGATGATCACCGCGCTCAGGCACAGCGCCTCGATGAGGCTGATGGGGCGGTCGAGGTTATAATGCCGATACAGCGTGATGACCGGCCAATGCCAAAGGTAAAGTGAGTAGGAGATCTGGCCGACGAAGACGAACGGCCATGAGCCGAGCAGCTTTCGGGTCAGGCATTGCGTCTGGAACGGCGCGACGATGAGCGCCGCGCCGATGATCGGCAGTACCGTGCTCCAGCTCGGAAACGGCGTGGTCTTGGTGACCACGAGTGCGGAAATCACGATCAACGCCAGGCCGATCGCGGTGAGGACATGGGCAACAAGCGGCTTGACCTGGAATCTGGAAATGGCCGCGTGCGAGAGCAGCGCGCCGGCGACGAATTCCCAGGCCCGCGTCACCGGCAGATAGAAGGCGGCTTTCGGGTCGTATGCGATCAGGATCGTTCCGCACATGAAGCTGAGGAAGCCGATCAGCAATAATGTGATGAGGGCCGAGCGCCCGCTGCGTCCGAACAGCGCCGCCATCCCCACCAGCAAGGCCGGCCACAGCAGGTAGAATTGCTCTTCGACGCCGAGCGACCATGTGTGCAGCAGCGGCATCAACTCCGCCGCGGCGTCGAAATATCCGGTGTTGAACAGGAAATAGAAATTCGAGGTCGCCGACACCGCATAGACCGCGCTCTTGGACGCGGTGACATAATCGCCGGGCAGCAGAAAGAAGAACCCGGCCGCGACGGTGGCGGCGACGGTCACGAACAGCGCGGGAAAGATTCGCTTGATACGGCGGGCATAGAACCTGACGAAGGAGAATTTGCCGGCGTCGATCTGCTGCGAAACGATGCCGGTTATCAGGTAGCCCGATATGACGAAGAAGACATCGACCCCGATATAGCCGCCCGGAATCCAGCTAAAGCCGAGATGGAACAAAATGACGAGTGTGACGGCGACGGCGCGCAATCCATCGATGTCACCGCGATAGTCGAACGACGAGGTTTGTCGCTTGACCCCGGTTTCCCCGAGCAGACCGCTGCGCCGCGCTTGGATGTAAAGATTGGAAAGCAGGATCAGAAGAATGATGCCCGTGAGCAGCGAGCGCAAAATCGGAATCAAATAGGGACGGCCGACAATCGTGTAGTGCTTTCCGTTACTGCGGGGATCGCTATTGTCGGACGCGGAAAAGATGATGAACGGCTCCTGGTGATTGTCCCAATGCGAATAGGCCCCGTCGCCGATCTGGCGCACCGCGTCGTGGGAGGCGTGCTGCGGACCGAGCGGGTGGCCGTCTTCGCGAAGGACGAGGGTCGATTGGACGCGGTTTTCGTCGGTGTCGCCGACGAAGCGGTATGCCCCGTGCCAGAATTTTGGCACCAGACCGATATAGGCAAAGCCGCTGTCGTGGCGATATTGGTGGACATCGAGGGTCACGTCGACGGACGGACGCCAGTTGAGCAAAATAACGAGGAGAACCGCGAGCGCTAAGGATGCAATCTGCGCCAGGCGCGCCGTCGATTTGGCCTCTTTGCCCGCTCGCCACAACATCAGTCCGCTATCCTGTAGGCATATTGGCCGCTGGCCGAAGACCCCGCCAACCCGCGGTTTCGTGATCGCATCGCGAGAGTTGGTGCCGTCGGTCCGCCGTTCTCCAACAAGGCGACGGTTCCAGTGCCCACATCGGCGCAAGACGTGAACGGGATGAGTGCCACGACGTCGGTCCCGGTAAATCCTAGCGGACGATCATGGCAAGAGCGCCGCGCGCGATGGGCACGAAATCGATCTCGCGCGCGCCGCGCGGAAGGCGGTCTGAACCTGACGACGAAATTGGGTGCAAGGTGGCGTCCTTTCGCCCGCGAAACACCGATGCGACTTGGAGACGCCGACCGGCCCGGCAACGGTAGCGATTTTTCAGCGGGCCGCCAGCGGACGAACCGAGGTCACATTCGTTGTCGAGGCTTCATTTCGGTCGAACTGCTTGAAGCCACCCCCGCAAGCGTGGGCCTTTTACCGGCCCCGAGAAAACGGGTCAATACCGCCGGATTTGGTGTTCCGCGGCGCCCTGGCGGCCATTGTCACCACGCACGGATCCATGGACGGCGACCGGCGCGGCGGATATTGACGGCCGTGCTCGCCCTGTGGCCGTATGCGCCTCATGTGCGCGCGCACATCCCGCCAGTCACGATAGCGCCGGCGCGACCGCTCGGCTAAAACCGCACCGGCCAGCGGCGAGGGCCGGTAGCACCGACGAAGGCCGGTAATGTCCGACAAGCTGTCAGCCTACGTTGCGGCCGGAATTCCTCCTGCGCTGGCGTCCGCCTTCTGGCTCTTGTTGGTGCCGCCGCTCTGGCTCGGCACCGATTCGACGTCGTTGACGCTGTGGCCCACGATCATCACGCCGCACTATCCGCCGCTCTATCCTCTCGTCATTTATCTGTTCGAGAAATCCATCGGCATTGGCCCGGCGATGCTGTGGACCTTGCTGGTCCTGCAGCATCTGTTCTTCATCGGTGCGATCGTTTACCTGGCTTGCGCCGCCCGTGTCGCCTGGCAGGCCTTGATTCTGTCAGTTGCGGCAACCGCCGGCGTTTATTTCGGCGTTTTCGCTCACCTCATTGCGACGCAAGGCATCGACGTGCCGTTCCTCGCCCTGATGGTCGGCGTGGCGCTGCGCTATCACCTCGACGGCTGGCGCTGGTCGTTGCTGCCGGTCTTCCTCGTCGCGGCGTTCGGCGTGGCAATGACCCGCCATGCCGACATGCTGCTGGCGGTGCTGGTTCCGGCCTATTGGCTGCTGCGCGCTGCTTATGCGCGACTTTATGACGGGCGCGCATCGCGGCCGCTGGCCGTGGGCTATCTCGGACACGCGCTCATATGCGGGCTGGGCCTGGGGCTTGTCGTCTTGGCGATCTCGCCGACGCAGCGTTTGACCTGCTGGTTTTTCGGCCGCGACTGTCCCTATTCGATTGTCGGCCGCGCCGGTTGTTATCGGATCGCGAAGATATATGCGATGGTCCCGCCGCCGCAGCGGACGAACTGGATCGCCGACAAGACCAGAGGCCTCTCGCCCGACGAAACATTCGCCTTCAAGGCCATGGCGGCCGACGGCAATTGCTGGATCGGCCCCTACCAAAGCATCGCCAAGGCGTTTCCGCAAAGGGATACCGACAGGCTGATGGATGCCGCCTATCTCGGACTGATGCGGCATCCGGATCGCTACGCGTTGGATGAGATGGCAAGGGAGTTTAGCGCGGGTCTCTATCTCGATCAGGGCCGCTATCTCGAATACATGCCGTTCGCGGAATTCCTCGATCTTTCCGCGCGCACGGTGGCGCGAACCGACGACGGCATTCATTACGACATGCGCAAGCGCTTCGGCGCCGATGCTGGCGCCGACGCGGCCGTCCAGGCGACCTTGGCGAAGCACCCCGTGGTGACGGCCTATGCCTGGTTTACCTTTCATCTTGTCAATGCGATCGCCGTGGTCGGTCTGCTCGGGCTCCTGATCTTCGATCGGCGGCCGAGTTTCATCGCGCTGGGGACCGCCATGGCGGTCGCCGCGCTCTCCTATGCGCTCGCGGTCAGCGCGGTGACGGTGATGGTGCCCATCTACGTCATGCCGGTAACTTTTCTTTCCTATGTATGGTTGGGGCTGCTCGCGCTGACGCTGGTGGACGCGATCGGATCGTCCGGCCGGCGTAAACCGGGTTGAATCGGTTCGATGGCACGCCGCCACAGCAGCGTTCTCGCGGCTCTTGAACTGTCATCGGCCCCTATGGTGCAATTATATGCGACAATTCAAGGATCAATTCCTGCTTTGTTGATCAAGGCGCGCTAGCGCATGCAGCGACAATCCCCCTGGCTCGATTGGATGGCGGCGCGCTGCGGCGGCGTTCTTTATGCCGTCTTGCTCCTGCTCGCAGCGGTCAGCCTGCTCTTCTTCACGCGCGTGCAAAAGCTCGACGTGGTGCGCGGGTCGTTGAACTGCCACCAGATCGACGGGAAGAGTTGTGCGGCCGACGTGGCGCTGACGTCCGAATTCAGCACATCGACGCTGTCGACCAATCCGGTCATCACCGTGAACAGCACGGGCCCCGCGGTGCTGACGCTGACGATTGCCGGCCCAATGGAGCAGCAGGGCAAGCGGGGCGGTTTCCTGCTCTATCGCATGGCGGGCGTGCTGCGGCCGCAATTGCTGATCGTCGGGCGCGAGCGGGCGGGCGACCTGCTGCAGCGACCGTGGGCGCTGTGGACATCGCAATCGGCGCCGCCGGGTGCGCGCACGATTTTCGGCACCACGCCGGGCTATATCCGCTGGGACCTGACCCCATCCGGCATCATCACCGACGGCCAGGTCTTGGTGCTGCATATCGAGCGCACCTTCGGACCCGCTACCATCGCATTGGGTCCGGAACTGTCTTGGCGCGGCGGTTTCGCCGACACGATCTGGAGCAATGGCTGGATCGGCGCGCAAGTATTGTGGCCGCTCTGGCTGCTGTTGTTGTTGACGCCGCTTTGCTGGCGGGCGATGCGCACGCTAGGGCGCGCCGGCGGGCCAGACGACGCGCCGGAGCGACCCGCGCGCATTGTCGGCCAACGCCTTTTCACGATCCTGCTGGCGGCCGCGTTCATCGTGCCGCTGTGGTATTGGCTGCCGTTGCGCGCCCTGCAACTTTATCTGCCGGAACCGTTCAGCGTGCACGGCGCGCTGGGAACCTGGCTGCGAACCTTGCTCGAAGCGCGCTGGCCCTCAGGAACGATCAATCCTTTGATCAAGCCGACGGACGTGGCGCCGCTCGGCAGCGCGCTTGACGCACTTGCCGCAAGTGTCGGCACAAAAGTCGCCATCGTCCTCGCACTGGTGCTGGCCGGCGCGGTGGCATGGTTTGGCGCGATGCCCTGGCGAAGGCTCCGCCTGCCGCCGATCGGGCCGGCCCCGATGGCGGCGGGACTTATTGCCTTCGCGGCATTGGTATTCCTGGAAGCTTGGCGGATGCCGATTGGGTCGCCGGCGGTCGTCTTCGTCGGGCTCGGCACCGTCGTCACGCTCCTGCTCTACGTCGTTGTATTAAGTCTTATCGGAGCGCGGACCCGGATTACGCCTGCGGACGCAACGGTCCGAACCCTGGTCGGCCGCGACTGGGCGATATTTGGCGTGTTGGCGATTGCCTATTTTGCATTCCGTCTCGCCGATGTCGGTATTCCCGGGACCATCTATACCGACGAGACCGCGTCCTATGGCGGCGCCTATGTTCTGCTTGGCGGCCTCTATCGCTGGGCGCATACCTTGTCGCTCATGCCGCGCATGCTTGCGGTTGCCGGCTGCCTGGCGCTTGTCGGCGCGGCGATCGCGTTCCTTATCTGGCTGTCGCGCAAGTCGTCATCATGGTGGGCCCTTGGCGCGATCGCGTTGGCGGCGATCGTTTTCGTGGTCGCATCCGCGGCGGTGCCGATGACCGCCGACGATGGCATGTCGATGTTTCGCTATCCGCCGCTCATCGAATTCGTGCGCGCCTGGTTTGCGATGTTCAACTTCGATTATTTGACCGCCGGGCGGCTGGCCGCGCTGGCCGCCGCCGCGACCGCTGTCGGGCTGGTCTACCTGCTCGGCCGCGCGATCGGGGTGTCGGTGCTGACCGCCCTCATCGGTTGCGCGCTCTTTACCGCCGGCCACATCGTTTATTTTTACGCCATCATCAACGGCGACACCTTCTTTCACGTCGTGGGCGTGCTGGCCGCGGCGATATGCCTTGTGAGCTGGCTGGTCACGGCGCGGCCCAGCCTGTTGATGTGGGCGGGGGTCGCGACGCTGGGATGTTATTTCTTTCGCCAGGCGGCGGTCGAACTGGTCCCCGTGGTGCTCATAACATTGGCCGGCGCCGTTCTCTTCGATGGACGTTTCCGCAATCGGCAGACCGCTTGGGCGCTGCTCGCGTATCTGCTGATGGTCGCCGTTCCCGTCGTGCTTTATCAGAAGGTCCTCGTCGGCTCCTGGTTCTTTTGGTCGAATCCGCCGATGACCTGGACGACCTTCTGGCGCAGCCTGCATCAGTCCGCGCGATGGTTCGCCGAGCCATGGACGTTGTCGCACGCAAACGGCACGGCCCTCATTCTCGCATTCCTGCTGGCGCTTGCGGTCGCCTTGTGGTCGAGGCGCACGCGGCTGATCGCCGTCTTCCTGCTGTCATTCCTGGTGATCGACGTCTTGATCCAACATCTGCTGGCGCGCGGAACCATCGAGTATCAGGGTTACGATCGCTACCTGATCCCGGTCTTCCTTGCGATGGTCGGGCTGATCGTGCTCGCGATCGATTGGCTCGGTCGTCGTTTTCGTCCGGCGTTGGGCGCGGCCTGCGGCATTGCATTGTTCTTGATCGTCGTCGCGCAGAACCGATACGCCTACGAGCCCGTTGAATGCGTGCGACCGTTGGAATTCTCGCCGCTTGCTCAATATAACGGCCAGTCGTTTTTCTTCGTGCCGGAAAAGAAGCTGCGGGCGGCGCTGCCGCCGGACGTAAAAGACAACGAGGCGGCGTTCGTCTTTCCCGGATTTATCGCGGGGCGGCTCGGCTTCGGGCAGTACTCACAGGGCATCGGAAGCCAGGACGCGCTCTACGCGGCGGCCAGGCATAACGGGCAACGGTTCCTTGCCTTTCTGGTGCCGCAAACCGATGCATGCAGGGCGCGCAGCTATTATCTCTTGGAGGGTAGCGGGGCGGATTACATGCTAGCGCCCAGGAAGAGCCTCGCCCCCGCGCGCTTTGCTTTCATCGGGAGTTGGCCAGCGCCGCCGCTGCAGATTGAAGTGTTCAAGCTGCAATAGGCGAAAGGGCAAGAGGCGTGCCCGGGGCAACGCCAATAGCGGGCGAAAAATCACGGACGGGTTGCAGACGGACGGGGCTGGGTTTGGCAAGATGTGTTGTGGCAAATCTATCACAGGCGCGGGATTAATTTCCCTGTCCTGCGCTATGATCGCGCTCCGCGTTGTCAAAAATGCCGGGGCGGGGCACTTTGATATTTACTGGGCGGAAAGCCGGTGTTTGTCGCTACACATATATACAGTATTGTACGGGGATGGTGCTTAGACGCGTTCTGCCCAAATTTGTTCTCGTCGGCATGGCGATCGGACTTGCCGGCTGTGGGTACTTTACCCCGCAGTCAGGGCCGTCGAGCGTTGCGATCGATCTCGGCCAGGACGCCTCGCCGGCCGGTCTCCATTATGGCCTGGTCAAAGTCACGCCGCAGATCGTCAACCTGCTGGCGCGCGCCGAGCCCTGGGGCATCGCCGGCGCCTTCTCGGATCGACGGCCGCCTCCGGAGATCAAGTTCGGCGTTGGCGACGTCGTCACGGTGACGATTTTTGAGGCCGCGGCGGGCGGTCTGTTCATTCCGATCGAGGCCGGCGTGCGTCCGGGCAATTTCGTGACGCTGCCCAACGAAGCGGTCGACGCGCGTGGCAACATCTCGGTGCCCTATGCCGGGGCGATCCACGCCGCCGGCAAGACGCCGACCCAGGTGCAGGCGGAGATCATCAAGGCGCTGGCGCATCGGGCCATCGAGCCGCAGGTCGTCGTTGCCCTGGCGCAGCAGAATACCTCGCTCATCAGCGTGCTCGGCGCGGTGAACCAACCGAGTTCGATTCCCGGCCCGGCCCGCCGGCGAACATATCCTCGATGCCTTGACCCGCGCCGGCGGCATCAAGGACCAGGGCTATGACAGTTGGGTGGTGCTCGAGCGCCAAGGCCGCCGTGCGGCGGTGCCGTTCGGCGCACTGATCTACGATCCGCGCAACAATGTCTGGGTGCATCCGGGCGATACGATCTATGTCTATCGTCAGCCGCAGACCTTCCTGGCTTTCGGTGCGTTCGCCTTCGGCGCCGCCAATGCGACAAGCCAGCAGGCGCAGTTTCCCTTCGACAAGTGGCGCATAACGCTCGCCGAGGCGATCGCGAAAACCGGCGGTCTGCTCGACACGCAGGCCGACCCGGCGTCGGTCTATCTCTACCGGCGCGAGTCGCGCAAAACCGCCGAGGCGCTCGGCGTCGACGTGTCCCGCCTCGACGGGCCGCTGGTGCCGATCATCTACAACATCAGTTTCCGCGATCCGTCGGGCTATTTCCTGGCGACGAAATTTCAGATGCGCGACCACGACATCATCTTCGCGGCCAATGCCAATTCGGTGGAAGTCTCCAAGCTGCTCGTGTTCCTGCGCACCGCCATTCAGACCTATGGCGATGTCCCCATCGCCGGTGTGAACACGGAAGAGTGGCGCATCCTGTCCAAGCAATAGGCTTCTGGGCCGCCTGCGAACGAAAGCTTAGGGGCGATCGCCGGGCGTAGCGGGGACGCCGCGGCGTTCGGCCCGCGCGCCCGACATGACCCATACCAGCCCGCCGGCCGCACCGAGCGCCAGCGCGCAGGCGCCGAACAGCAGCGAAACCAACAAGCCGTCGCTTTGCGCCAGCCCGGCATAGGTGAAGGCCGCCACCATGGCGCCCTCGCGCAGGCCCCAGCCGGCGATCGAGATCGGCACCACCGCCACCAACAAGACCGGCGGCACCAGGAACACCGCATAGAGCAGCGAGAGATCCGCGCCGACCGAGCGCGCAACACACCAGGCGATGACCGCCGTGAACAATTGGATGAGGATCGACAGGCCGAACACCAAAGCGAGGGAGACCGGCGAACGGAAGATCGCCAGCGCCACCGTAGCGACATTGGCGAGGTGACGCGTCAGCGTCCACCGCTGCAGAATGGCCAATCGTTCCCAGGCAAGACCGATGAAGACGAGCCAAGCGGCGATGCTGCCCAAGCCGATCGCGATCAGCGCGATGCGGCCGACCGGATCGCGTACCAGTGTCAGCGTCCATGGCAGGCAGACGGCGACCAGCGCCGCCAGCGCCACCACGCCGATGCCGCGGTCGAGCAGCACCGAATAGGTGGCGACCCGCCAGTTTGCCCGCTTGCCGATCAGCCAGATGCGCATGGCGTCGCCGCCGACGCTGGACGGCAGCGTTTGATTGAAGAACATGCCGATCATGCTGAAACGGAAAAGCTGCCCGATGCCGAAATCGGCGCCGCATTGGGTGACGATCTGCTGCCAGCGCAGCGTCGCCAGATAGGTCTGCAGCAGCAACGTCAGCAGGGCGAGCGCGATCCAGCCCGGCGCGATTCGGCTCAGGCGGTTGGCCACGGTCCCGATATTGACGAAGTTCAAGGCCAAATAGAGCAGCACGCCGGAGACAGCGGCTTTTAGCAGAAAGGACAAGGCCTTACGCATTACCTGACTCTCAATCCGAGGGGCCAGTCCACAGGCGGATTGCCAATATCCCGACTGTCGTGCTGAAAGCCTGCTGAGCATCCTGGGGCAGGGATCGCGTTGATCGCGCCATCGGCTGCCCTATAGTGGTTTTTGACGCTGACAGAAAGCCCGAAATACAAATACAAGGCACGCGACGAGCCATGGCCATGTCATCCCCTACGCTGGCAACACTGAAAGTCCGCCTCTTCACCGACGGTGCCGACAAGGCGCAGATCGTCGAGATGGCGAAGCATTCGTGGATCGCCGGCTTCACCACCAATCCCTCGCTGCTCAAGAAGGCGGGGGTGAGCGATTACGAGGCCTACGCCCGCGAGCTGGTTGCCGCGGTGCCCGACCGGCACATCTCGTTCGAGGTCATCTCCGACGATATCCCGGAGATGGTGGCGCAGGCGCGCCTCATCACCACCTGGGGCAAGAACGTCTACGTCAAGCTTCCGGTCACCACCAGCCGCGGCGAGCCGCTGTTCGAGGCAGTGCGCGCGCTGTCGCGCGACGGCGTCAAGATCAACATGACGGCGATCTTCACGGCCGAACAGGTTGCCGGCGCGGTCGAGGCGCTCAACGGCGGCGCGCCGGCCTGCGTGTCGGTATTCGCCGGGCGCCTCGCCGATTTCGGCATCGACTATCGGCCGCTGATGCAGGACGCCGTCGTCCGCGCCCGGCAGACGTCGAATGTCGCGATCATCTGGGCGTCCACCCGCGAGGTGTTCAATGTGGTGGAGGCCGACGATATCGGCTGCCACATCATCACCGCGCCGGCCGATGTGCTGAAGAAGCTGCCGGCACTCGGCAGCAAGAGTGCGGCGGAGCTGTCGCTTGGCGCGGTGCAGTCGTTCCGCGCCGACGCGCTCGCCGCCGGCTTGCAGCTCAATTTGCCGGCTTCGCGCGCGGCGGAATAACCGCTGCGCGGAACGCTACTGCCGCCACGCCGCTGCCAGCGCGGTGCCGATGCGGTCGGCATTGGCCATGATGGTGAGCGTCGGATTGCGCGCCGGCATGGTGGGGAAGGCGGCGCCGTCGACCACGTGCAATCCCGGCGCGCCCTTGATCTCGCCGAAACTATCGCTCAACCGGCCCATCGCCAGCGGACCGCCGTAATGGAAGTCGGCGCCCGGCTGCATGATCTGCGTCGAGGCCGGCAGCACGATGCCGCCGAGCCTGAGGAAATGCCGGCGCAAGCGACGCACCGTGGCGCGCGCCAGGCTCGCGAAGTCGGCGCGGTGGCGGCCCTCGATGATGAATTGCGAAGCGCCATCGCCGCCGCGCGTAAGGCGCGCGCGGTTATCGCTGTAGCGTCCGGGAAAAAAGCACAACGCGATCATCAGCGCCGGCGTCATCTCGCGCAGCAGGCCGATGCCGCCAGGGCGCGTCAACGGCATGCGGGCGAGGAATTCGGTGGCCGACATGGCATGCGCGGGAAACAGCGAGCCGATGGCTTCGTCGGCCGGATCGTCGCCGAGCGGCAGGCTGAACAGGAGCTGCGGCAGGCCGAAGGCCCGCTCCGGTATGGTGCCGCCAAGCGCGCCGGGAAACAGCACCGCGCAGGCGACGCCGGGGCTGTGCTGCAGGTCCACCGTCGCGCCGGTCGATCCGGCGGCTTCCAAGCCGAGCCGCGCCGATGCCAGCGCGCCGGTGGCCAGGATGACCTTCGCCGCCTTGAAGTCGCGGGCCTGCCCGCTGGCGCGGTCGCGGCCGTGAATGGTCCAGCCTGAATCGTCGCGCAGCAGACGCTCGACCACGACGCCGCGCGCGACGCTGACATGACCCGCGCGCGTCAGCTCGGAAATCTCCTGGCTCGCCGAATAAATCGAGCCCTGGGCGCAGCCGAGCATGCAGGCATTGTCGAGCGTGCAGGCTTTGCGGATGCCGAGATCGGCCGACAACACGGCAATGCGGCTGCGGCCGAGGCGGAAATCGTCGCCGCTGCGGGCATGCGCGGCGGCGATTCGCGCTTCCAGCGGCGAGAGCGCCAGCGGCGCCTGCAGCACCAGCGGCGCCGCTTCGCGGTCGAGGGCATTGGCGGCCGGACCGGAAATGCCCATGCGCGCGGAGACCCGGCGATAGGAGGCCGCGAGCGCCTCCGGCCCGACCGGCCAGCCGGCCAGGTCGGCACCGTCATAGGCAAAAGTCACCGCGCCCCAGACATTCGACAGGCCGCCCGGCGCCAGACAGCCGACCGCGGCGAAGTTCTCGGAGCGAATGGCATTGGCCGATTCGAACTGCGCGAAGTTTTCCGGCTCCGCCGCCAGCCGCAGTTTCGGCGACAGCGACGGCATCCAGCGCATGCCGCGCAAATCCTCGCCGACCAGATAGCGCCAGGCGTCGGGATGGCCGCTGCGCATTTGTGCCAGGCTCGGCCGCGTCGGTGCCGCCGCAGGCCGCGGCGCGCCGCCGGCATCGATCAGGGTGACCGGCAGTCCGGCTTCGATCAGCGGCCAAGCGGCGCTCACGCCCGCCGGCCCGGCGCCGATCACGGCGAAGGGCCCGGTTATCGCCACAGCCAGAAGCCCAATAGCGCGCGCGGCAATAGCAGCGCGGCTTCCGCGGCGCCGAGCCAGGCCATGCGCAGGGATGAGGCGATCGGGCTTCCCGGCCGGTCGGCATAGAAGCGGGAGCCAGCGCCCGGTTCGACTTCCGCCAGCACGGCGGCGGCGTGCAGACGGGCCCGGATCGCTTGCGCGCGCGGCCGCGTATCCCATGGCAACGGTTCCGCCACGCGCAGTAGCCACGGACACTGGCGCAGCAGCGCCGGGGCAACGCTGGCGCCGAAATCGTAGCGCTGCCAGCCGCGCAGATAGCGGCGCAGCGTCGCCAGGCTTGCCGGCCGGCCGAGCACATAGCGCAGATAGGCCGCCGCTTCGGCGGTGCGCGTGCGCTGCCGCCTGCCGCTCTCCGCGGCCAGCGCCTGGCCAAGCGGCCGCAGTGTCAGGCCGAGCGAGGCGGCATCGTCGGCGCCCGACTGAATCTTGACGCCGGCGAGCCCGAGCATGCGCTCGCGCATGCCATGAACGGGAAGGCCGAGTGCGATGAGGCCGTCGAGCGCAAGACGCAGCGGCGTCAACGGCACGCCAATCAGCAACGGCCGCCGGCCATGAAGCTGCAACGCCAGCGCGCGCAGGAAATCGCCGAAGGCGATCGGCTCGCCGGCAAGCACGATCGGCCGCCGCGGCGCCGGGTCGCGCGCGGCAATGCGGAGCAGGCCGTCGGCGACATCGTCGACATGGATCGGCTGCACCGGCTGGCGCAGTCCGATCATCGGCAGCACGGGCAGGGCGCTGATGCGGCAAAGCGTGCCCCACAGCGATTGCCGCGGCCCACCATAGACCAGGCCGATGCGGACCGCCGTCTCGCCGGCGCCATCGAGCAGCGCCTCTGTGCGGTATTTGACGCGGCCGTAGCGGTTGAGCGCATCCGCGCGTGCCGACAGTGAGGAGGCAAACAGCAACCGCGGCACCTTCGCCTGGCGTGCCGCGGCGAGCAAAGCGGCGGTCCCGCTGAGATTGATGTCGGCATTCTCCGGCCCGGTCGCATGCCACACATGCGCCAGGTGAATGACCACGTCGGCGGGCTGCGCCCAAGCCTGCGCGGGAACGGGTTCGCCCAGGCGCCAGCGAATTGCGTGCGCAACCCCGGCATCCGCGCGGTCGGTGCCGAGCACGGTCACGCGATGCCCTTGCCGCAGCGCTGCCTGCACGACGCGGCGGCCGATATGACTGGTGCCGCCGGTGATGATGATGTTCATGATGTCGGAGCGCCGCCGAGCCGCGGAAAATGACGGAAAGCGCTGGGGTCGTTGCTCCCCACGCTGCTCCCTTTAGCGCATTTACCGGCCTGAATCAAAACGTGTAACGCTTTGAATCAAAACGTGTTCGGGGCTCTTTCCGGGAAGCTGTCGCCTGCCGCATGACGGCATGCTAGGGGAGGACTGGGCTGAGCCGGGCGCGTTATATGCGCGTCATCCAGTGCGCGAGGGGGTCGTTTTCGGACCATGACGCAGTCGATAAGTTCGGAGGCGGAGCGCTTATTGCGCGTCGGCGTGATCGGCGTCGGCGTCATGGGCAGCAATCATGCCCGTGTGTTTGCCGGCCTGCCGGGCGTCGAACTCGTCGGCGTCGCCGATCCCGATCGCAAGCAGGCCGAATTCGTGGCGCGCACACTGGGTTGCCGCGCGGTGCCCGATGTCGAGCAACTGCTCGCGCTTGGCGTCGATGCGCTCACCATCGCGGCGCCGACGCACCTGCATCACGATATCGCGCTCGCCTGCATCGAGCGCGGCGTCCACATCATGGTGGAGAAGCCGATCGCCTCCTCGGTCGAGGAGGGCAACGACATCATCGCCGCGGCGCGCGCGGCCAAGGTCACGCTGATGGTCGGCCATGTCGAGCGCTTCAATCCGGCGGTGGAAGCGATCAAGGAGGCGATCCGCAACGAGGATATCCTGTCGATCGCCATCACCCGCGTCGGCCCGTTCCCGCCGCGCATGTCGAATGTCGGCGTGGTCATCGACCTTGCCGTGCACGATATCGATTTGATTCGCTGGTTCACCGATAGCGATATCGTCGAGGTGCAGCCGCAGCTCTCCAGCGCGGTCGCCGAGCGCGAGGATATCGCGCTGCTGCAGTTCCGCACCGCCTCCGGCGTACTCGCCCATATCAACACCAACTGGCTGACCCCGTTCAAAGCGCGCAACGTCACCGTGGCGACGCGCGGCAAATATGTGATGGGCGATTTGCTCACCCGCCAGGTGACCGAGTGCTTCGGCTTCCAGCCGGACGGCAGCTATTCCATGCGGCATCTTTCCGTCGGTCATGCCGAGCCGTTGCGCGCGGAGCTGCTCGCTTTCCTGCGCGCGGTACGCGGCGGGGTGGCGCCCGCGGTGACCGGCGAGGAGGCGGTGGCCAGCCTGGCGATCGCGACGCAGTGTCTGGCGTCGCGGCCGGTTTCGGCGCCGCGCCTCGAGCGAACGGCGCCACGCGTGGTTGTCGGCTGAACAAGAGGGCAGGTGGTCAAAATCCCATGAACAAGCGTATCGAGCCGCCGCCCATTCCTTTCATCGACCTCGCCGCGCAGCGCCGGCGTCTGGGTCCGGCGGTCGACGCCGCGATCACGCGCGTGCTCGATCATTGTCAGTTCATCCTCGGCCCCGAGGTGCGCGCCTTCGAGGCCGAACTCGCCGCCTTTGCCGGCGCCCGCCATGCCGTCACCTGCGCCAGCGGCACCGACGCGCTGGTGCTGGCGCTACGCGCCCGCGACGTGGGCCCTGGCGACGCCGTGTTCTGCCCGTCCTTCACCTTCTGCGCCACCGCGGAAGTGGCGGCGCTGGTCGGCGCCACCCCGGTCTTCGTCGACGTCAAGGCCGACACCTTTAATATCGACGCGGACGGGCTTGCCGCCGCGATCGCCGCCGCGCGCCGTCTCGGATTGACGCCGAAGGCGGTGATCCCGGTCGATCTGTTCGGCCTGCCCGCCGACCATGCCGCGGTTGCCGCCATCGCCAAGGCGGAGAACCTGTTCGTACTCGACGACGCCGCGCAAGGCTTCGGCGCCAGCATCGACGGCCGCCGGCTCGGCAGCTTCGCCACCATGACGGCGACCAGCTTCTTTCCGGCCAAGCCGCTCGGCTGCTACGGCGACGGCGGCGCGGTGCTCACCGACGATGACGCCACCGCCGACATGCTTCGATCCTTGCGCATGCATGGCCAGGGCAGCGACCGCTACGACAATGTACGTATCGGCCTGGCCTCGCGCCTCGATACCATCCAGGCCGCGGTGCTGCGCGAAAAGCTGAAGATCTTCCCCGAGGAGATTGAGGCCCGCAACGCGGTAGCCCGCCGCTATGCCGAGGGCCTGGGCGACCTGGTGACGGTACCGGCGGTGCCGGACGGCCTCGTCTCGGTCTGGGCGCAATACACCATCCGCGTCGCCGACGGCCGCCGCGACGCGCTGGCCGCCGCGCTCAAGGGCGAAGGCATTCCGACCGCGATCTATTACCCGATCCCGCTGCATCGCCAGCAGGCCTATGAGCATTATCCGGTCGGCGAGGCCGGCTGCGCGGTGAGCGATCGCCTCGCCGCCGAGGTGATCAGCCTGCCGATGCACGCCTATCTCGATACGCCGACGCAGGACCGAATTATCGACACCGTGCGCCGCATGCTGGCGCGGTGAGCGGTTGGAGACGGATATTTCCGTCTCGCGCGTGAATTTGAAATTTCAGGGCTTCCCGGCGTTGCGCAAAGTGCAGTAGCACTAGTGCCCCGTTTCCGAAGTTCGTGATCCATTGCGGCACGCTCTTACACGAACTTCGGAGAAAAGGGAGGAATTTTTATTTAGTGCCGCCTTTCGATTTGAAGTTCCTGAACGAGTTTGCAGCAGCGAGTGCAGGAACTTCAAATCGGCGGCACTAGCCGCACCAAGGGCCCGGACCGACATGAACTGGCGTCACCATAATATCCGTTTGCGCCGCCTCGAGGCGGAGGCGATCCATATCCTCCGCGAGGCCGTCGCGGAGTACAAGAATCCGGTGATGCTCTATTCGATCGGCAAGGATTCGAGCGCGATGCTGCACGTCGCGCAGAAGGCTTTCGCGCCGGGCAAGCTGCCGTTTCCGTTGCTGCACGTCGATACCACCTGGAAGTTCCGTGAGATGATCGCGTTTCGCGACCAGACCGCGGCGCGGCTCGGCGTCGACATGCTTGTCCATATCAACGAGCTCGGACGCGCGCGCGGCGTCTCGCCGGTTGCTTCCGGCTCCGCCGTGCACACCCAGGTGATGAAGACTGAAGGCTTGCGTCAGGCGCTCGACAAATGGAAATTCGATGTCGCTTTCGGCGGCGCGCGGCGCGATGAGGAAAAGAGTCGCGCCAAGGAGCGCATCTTCTCGCACCGCTCGGCCAACCACGGCTGGGAGCCACGCAACCAGCGCCCGGAGTTGTGGAGCCTGTTCAACACCCGCATCAAGCCGGGTGAATTGATGCGCGTGTTTCCCTTGTCCAATTGGACCGAGCTCGACGTCTGGGACTACATCAGGGCAGAGCAGATTCCGGTGGTGCCGCTCTATTTCGCCAAGGAACGGCCGGTGGTGGAACGCGACGGCGCACTGATCATGGTCGACGACGAGCGGCTGCCGCTGCTGCCCGGCGAGAACCCGCGCATGCGGTGGGTGCGCTTCCGCACGCTCGGCTGCTATCCGCTGACCGGCGCATTTCCGTCGACGGCCGATACGCTCGACGCCATCATCGACGAGATGCGCGCATCCACCAGTTCGGAGCGGCAGGGCCGCGTCATCGACCATGACGAGAGCGGCTCGATGGAAAAGAAGAAGCGCGAGGGCTATTTCTGATGGACGCCCAGACCGCACGCTTGCCCACCGCCGCTGCCGATGCCGACACGCGGCCGGCCTTGCGCTTTCTCACCTGCGGCTCGGTCGACGACGGCAAGTCGACGCTGATCGGCCGCCTGCTCTATGAGCAGAACCTCATCTTCGACGACCATTTGGCAGCGCTCACCCGCGATTTCAAGAAACACAACACCACCGGTGCCGATGTCGATTTCGCCCTGCTGCTCGACGGGTTGGAAGCCGAACGCGAGCAGGGCATCACCATCGACGTGGCCTACCGTTATTTCGCCACGCCGCGGCGCGCCTTCATCGTCGCCGACACGCCGGGCCACGAGCAATACACGCGCAACATGGCGACCGGCGCCTCCAATGCCGAGCTTGCCGTGCTGCTGGTCGATGCGCGCAAGGGGCTGACCAGCCAGACCCGCCGCCATGCCATCATCGCCAGCATGCTCGGCATCCGCCACGTGGTGCTGGCGGTGAACAAGATCGACCTCGTCGATTTCGACCGCGCGGTGTTCGACGCGATCACCGTCGACTTTCAAAGCTTCGCGGCCGAGCTCGGCTTCAAGCACGTCCGCTGCATCCCGATCTCGGCGCGCTACGGCGACAATGTATCGTCGAAGAGCGCGCGCACGCTTTGGTATGCCGGGCCGGCCCTGCTTGAATTTCTCGAATTGGTCGACGTCGATGACGACCGCGCGGCCAAGCCTTTCCGCCTGCCGGTGCAATGGGTGAACCGGCCGCATTCCGATTTCCGCGGCTTTGCCGGCACCGTGGCCTGCGGCACCATCAAACCCGGCGACGAGATCGCGGTGCTGCCCTCCGGGCAGACCGCCACCATCGCGTCGATCATCGGTCCCGGCGGCGAGGTGGATGCGGCGCAAGCCGGCGACGCGGTCACCGTCACGCTCACCCGGGAGATCGACGTGGCGCGCGGCGACATGTTGGCGGCCTTGCGCGACCGCCCGCAGGTGGCCGACCAGTTCGCCGCGCATCTGGTGTGGATGGCGAGTGAAAAGCTACTGCCGGAGCGCTCTTATCTGATCAAGATCAACAATTGCACGCTGACCGCGACGGTCACCGATCTCAAGCATCGCATCGACGTCAATACGCTGGCCAAGCTCGCCGCCAAGACGCTGTCGCTGAATGAGGTCGGCGTTTGCAACCTGTCGGTCGCCCGTCCGCTCGTCTTCGATGCATACGCCGACAACCGCACGACCGGTGCCTTCATCCTCATCGACCGTTTTTCCAACGAGACGGTCGCCGCCGGCATGATCGATTTCGCGCTGCGCCGCGCCACCAATATCCACCACCAGAACATTACCGTCAGCAAGACGGAACGCTCGCAGCTGATGCACCACCGGCCGGCGGTGCTCTGGTTCACCGGTCTGCCCGGCGCCGGCAAGTCGACCGTCGCCAACCTGGTGGAAGCCGGTCTGCATGCGCGCGGCGTGCATACGCTGCTGCTCGACGGCGACAATGTGCGCCACGGCCTCAACAAGGACCTCGGCTTCACCGCGGCGGACCGTGTCGAGAATATCCGCCGCATCGGCGAAGTGGCCAAGCTGATGACCGATGCCGGCCTCGTCGTGCTCTGCGCCTTTATCTCGCCGTTCCGCGCCGAGCGGCGGATGGTGCGCGAACTCATCAATAACGGCGAGTTCATCGAGGTGTTCGTCGATACGCCGATCGAACAATGCATCTCGCGCGACCCCAAGGGGCTGTACCGGCGTGCGCTTGCCGGCGAGATCAAGAATTTCACCGGCGTCGATCAGCCTTACGAGGTGCCGGAAAATCCCGAGCTGCATCTCATGGCCGGAAGCGACGACGCGGTGACGCTGGCGCAGCGGGTGATCGACGATCTGGCGCGACGGAAGATCGTGTAGGCGTTGGCCTTTTCCAGCGCGTGCCGGCCAGCGCCGCTACGGCGCTCGCTGACCTTTCGGCGCTCTTTCAGCGCCCGAACACGGCGCGGCGTTTCGGCTCGTCCGTGCTTTGCGCGGCCGGCGGCTGCGGCGCGGCCTGACCGACGCCGTCCGTCGTTTGCATCTGCTCCAGGAACTGCGGGTTGATCTCGCCGAGCGGCTGCGGCTTGCTGATCAGATAGCCCTGGATGTCGGTGCAGCCGAGCATCTGCGCGAGCTCGCGCTGCTCCGTGGTCTCGATGCCTTCGGCGATGACCCGCATGTTGAGATTGCGCGCCAGATCGGCGATGGCGCGCACGATGACGCGCGATTCCTTTTTCTCGGCCAGGTCGGTGATGAAGCTGCGATCGATCTTGATCTTGCTGAACGGAAAACTCAGCAGATAGCCGAGCGACGAGTAGCCGGTGCCGAAATCGTCCAGCGAAAAACGCACGCCGAGACCATGCAGGCTGCGCAAGGTCGCAAGATTGGCGAACGTGTTCTGCAAGAAAACCGATTCGGTGATCTCCACGACCAGCCGATCGGCCGGCAAGCCCGCCGATGCGATGGCGCCCATGACCACATTGATCAGATTCTTGTTGTTCAATTGAATGGCGGACACGTTGACCGCGACGCCGATGTCGTTGGGCCATTTTGCCGCCGCCGCGCAAGCAGTGCGCAGCACCCATTCACCGAGCGGGACGATGAGGCCCGTCTCTTCGGCAAGCGGGATGAACTCGGCGGGCGAGACCAGCCCGCGCTCGGGATGATGCCAGCGCAGAAGCGCCTCGAAGGTTTCGATCTTGTCGTCTTCGAGGTTGACGATCGGTTGGTAGAACAATTCGAATTCGCCCGCGACCAGTGCGTTGCGCAAATCCCGCTCCAATTTGCTGCGGTTTTGCATGCGCTCGTTCATTTCGGTCTGGTAGAAGCAATAAGTGCCGCGCCCGGTATTCTTCGCTTCGTAGAGCGCGATATCCGCCGTTCGCAACAGCTCATTGAGCGCGGTGCCGTCGTTCGGCGCGATCGAAATGCCGACGCTGATGTCCACGACGATGCGATGGCCGTCGATGTCGAAAGGCTCGTGAATGGCCTCGCGGACGCGGATGGCGAGGTCGGCGGCGTCGGAGGGGTCATCGAGCGTGGTCTGAATGATGGCGAATTCATCGCCGCTCAGGCGCGCAACCGTGTCGATGTCGCGGACGCAGGCCAAGAGCCGCTCGGCCGCGCCTTTGAGCAATTTGTCGCCGATCGGATGGCCGAGCGTGTCGTTGATGCGCTTCAAATGGTCGAGATCGAGGTAGAGCACCGCCAACCGCTCACCGCGGCGAGCCCGCTTCAATGCCTGTTCGAGCTGTTCGCTGAACAAATTGCGATTGGGCAATCCGGTCAGGCCGTCATGATGCGCCGCATAGGAGATGCGTTCTTCGGCGCGTTTTGCCGCGGTGACATCTTCGTGGGTGGCGACCCAGCCGCCGCCGGCGATCAGATGGTTGGCGATGGAAATGATGCGTCCGTCGGGCAGGGTGGTCAGCTTGGTGAAATTGGCTCCCTGCTCGACCGCTGCCAGGATTTCCGTGAGGTATGATTTGTAATCGTCGGAGAAGAAATGTCCGGCCGCGACCCGGTAGTCGAGGATTTGCTCCAGCGTGCTACCGGGTTTGACCACTTGCGGCGACAGACCGTACATCTCGAGATAGCGCCGATTGCAGACGACCATTCGATTCGACGAATCGAACATGATCAGGCCCTGCAGCATATTGTTGAGCGCGGCGTCGGCGGTCGCCTCCGACGTCGCCAGCCGGCGGTACTGATTGCTCTGGGCCTTGAGAAGGTATGCGACGCAGAGCGTCACCAGCAGTGCGCCGATGCCGAGAACCAAAGCCTGGTTGCGCCAGGTCGCCAGTGCGGCGGCTTTCGAGAGCCCGACATTGATAACCAGGGGGTAGTTGCGCAGGGGCTTAACGGCAACGAAGCGGATGTTGTTGTCGAAATAGCCCGGCGATTGAAACTCCCCGCCACCCTGCGCCACGAGTTGGTACCAAGGAGACCTCTCCGGTATCATCCCATAGGGATTGCCATTCGGGAGGGCGCTCGTCTCGGGATAGCTCACGATGATGGTGCCGTCGCGGTGGAGCAGGAGCAGCGACTGATCGGTGAACGAGGCGATGGATTCGTAGATTTTCTGGAAATACGTGAGCTTCACCCCGGCCACGACCACGCCGAGAAACGCCCCGTTGGGAGCGTTCATTCGTTTGCTGAAAATGATGACCGGCAGCTGCTTGAATCGGTCGCGGACAGGGTCGCTGATCTGGATGCCGCGATCGGCGTTGTTCTTGAAATAGCGAAAATAGGTGCGGTCGGAAACGTCGATCGATTCGGGCGCCTGCCGCTGCCGGGTCGTGGCCACGACCGCGCCCCTGCTGTCGATCACCGCGACGAATTCGGCCTGCCGCAGGCGCGACAGCCGGCCAAGAAGGTACTGGTAGCTGGCGTCGCTGCGCGTCAGGCGGTCTAAATTATTGGATGCGTTGGCGACATTGAACTCTTCGCGGTCCCTGATCTCGGTGAGGACTAGGTCGATCGCCTGCACCGAGTTTTCGATCTGGTGCGCGAGGACGGTGGCGAGCTTGGCATTATCCTTGGTCGCATCGACGACGGCATCGGAACGCAACCACCAGATGGTCAGGCCGATGGTGATTGCCGACGCGGCCGTGAGTGCTGCGGCACCGGCAAGCAGCAAATGAAACTTCGTGAGGCCAGCACGAATTGACATGCGCCACAACTTTTCAGCTCAAAATTCCTCGTGTATCGGTAGAGCGCACCCGTCAAAGTGGCGTTTATTGAGCGTTGAATTTTTCGAAGGGGTGAACGTAAGCTTAATGAAGGGTATCCGGCCTTGGTCGAAAGGCGAACATCGCCCTACCGGAGCACCACGGCCGGTTGCCCGACAACGCGGCCGGAAGAATGGGGGCGAATCTGCCGGGCTTGCCGCAATCGTCCGGCGGCGGCTTCGGCTCCTTTGCGCCGACAGGCGATCATGGCGGCCGATCCAGGGAGCGGGTCAACCACACAACGCGGGCAAGGAATGACAGGCATGAGCGAACAGAATGGATCATCGGACGACCGCGACGGGACGGTGCGTTTGACCCGCGACGGCGCGATTGCGCGCGTTGTCTTCGACCGG
Source organism: uncultured Pseudomonadota bacterium (assembly GCA_963782145.1). Lineage (GTDB taxonomy): Bacteria > Pseudomonadota > Alphaproteobacteria > Rhizobiales > Xanthobacteraceae > Pseudolabrys. Next base: position 59,255 of record CAWAIV010000017.1, on the reverse strand, counting down.
CCGCAGGCGCGCAACGCCATGACCTGGTCGATGTACGAAGAGCTCGAACGCATCTGCGCCACCATCCACGACGACGCCGCCATTCGCGCAGTCGCCTTTTCCGGGGCCGGCGGCAAGGCCTTCATTGCCGGCACCGACATCGCGCAATTTCGCGCGTTCTCCTCAGGTGAGGACGGCGTCGCCTATGAGAACAAGATCGCCAAATTCCTCGACGCCATCGACCGCCTGCCGATGCCGACCGTGGCGGTGGTCGATGGCTGGTGCGTCGGCGGCGGTCTGGCGATCGCCGCGATGTGCGATCTGCGCGTGGCGACGCCGGCGGCGCGCTTCGGCTTCCCCATCGCGCGCACGCTCGGCAATTGCCTGGCCGCCGGCGTCTATGCGCGACTGCTGGCGGAATTCGGCGTCGGCCGTACTAAGCGCATGCTGATGCTGGCGGAGATGTTGAGCGCGGAGGAGGCCCGCGAGGCGGGCTTCGTCAGCGCGGTCGTCGAGCCGAACGAGCTCGCCGCGCGCGTCGACGAGATGCTCGGCCGGCTGGCGCAGCATGCCCCGATCACCATGCAGGTCGGCAAGGAGGCGATCCGCCGCCTGGTGGCGACGACGTCGGTGGCGGACGAGGATCTCATCCGCCGCGCCTATGGCAGCGAGGATTTCCACGAAGGCGTTGCGGCATTCGTGGCCAAGCGGCCGCCGGCCTGGAAGGGGCGGTGACGCTGCCTTTCCAGCGCCCGTCCCAAGGGGTCGGTGGACAATGAGCCTCGAATGGTATAAATATATCTTCAAATGGTAGAAAGGTATAATTGATGACCATGAACATTAAGAACGAGGAAGCCTATCGGCTGACCAAGCAGCTCGCCAGACTCACCGGGGAGAGCTTGACGACCGCAGTGACCCAAGCCGTTCGCGAGCGCCTTGATCGCGTCCGTCGCGCGCGCGAGGTCGATCTTGCCGAACGCTTGCTGACCATCGGGCGCGACTGCGCCGCTCACCTGAAGGCGCCCTATCGCAGCCTTGATCATGGCGACATGCTTTATGACGAGCGCGGTTTGCCGAAATGATCATCGATGCTTCGGCGATCATCGCTATCCTTCGCGACGAGCCGGATGCGGCAACCTATGCGCGCGCCATGGCAGACGCGACGAGCCGGCATGTCAGCGCCGTCAATTTCGTTGAATTGGCCGTTGTCATCGACGCCAGCCGCGATCCCATCGCAACGCGGCGGTTCGACGATCTGATCCGGCAGGCGGACATCTCTATAGAGCCCGTCACCGAACAGCAGGCTCGAATCGCCCGGGCAGCCTATCGCGATTTCGGCAAAGGCAGCGGGCATCCGGCGAAACTGAATTTCGGCGACTGTTTTGCCTATGCGCTGGCCAAGGATTTCGGCCAAGCACTGTTGTTCAAAGGCGATGATTTTGCGTACACCGACGTGACCTCTGCGGCGTCGGCCGAGCGCCGTTGACGTCGCGCCGGCCGCTGGAAATTGTGAGTCCAATCGAAGACATGATGGCCGGGACACGCCCGGTCATGACGTGCAGAGAACGTCAAGCATGACGACGATTGGGTTTATGCCCGCTGGTAGACGTCTTCCAGCCGCACGATGTCGTCCTCGCCGAGATAGCTGCCGGTCTGCACTTCGATCAGCTCGAGCGGAATCTTGCCCTGGTTGGCGAGGCGATGCACGCTGCCGATCGGGATATAGACCGACTCGTTCTCGTGCACCGGGCGGGTGGTTTCGTTGATGGTCACCTCGGCGGTGCCATGCACCACGATCCAATGCTCGGCGCGGTGGCGGTGCTTCTGCAGCGACAGCATGCCGCCCGGGATCACCACGATGCGCTTGACCTGGAAGCGCTCGCCCATGTCGATCGACTCGTAATAGCCCCACGGCCGATGCACGCGCTTGTGCACGGTCGCCTCCGGCCGATTTTCCGCCTTGAGCTTGGCAACCAGTTCCTTCACCTCCTGCGCGCGCGCGCGCGGCACCACCATCACGGCGTCCGACGTGCTCACCACCACCAGGTCGTTGACGCCGACCACCGCGGCCAGCCGCGCGTCGGAATGCACCACGCAGCCATGCGCGTCCATGGTCACCACCGGACCTTGCGTCACATTGCCGTCGGCATCATGCGGCATGATGTCGAACAGCGCGTCCCAACTGCCGATATCCGACCAGCGGAAATCGCCGGCCACCACGGCGGCGCGATCGGTGCGCTCCATCACCGCATAGTCGATCGACTTCTGCGGCGCGCGCGCGAAGGCTTGCGGTTCTAGCCGCAGGAAGCCGAGATCGGTCGAGGCATTCTCGACCGCGGCCTCGATGGCGGCCGCCATCTCCGGCTCCAGCCGCTTGAGCTCCGACAACAAGACGTCGGCGCGGAACAGGAAGTTGCCCGAATTCCACAGATAGCCTTCCCGCACGTAACGGGCGGCGGTCGTCGCGTCCGGCTTCTCGACGAAGCGCTCGACCGCCTGCACGCCGTTGCCGTCGAGGGCGGCGCCTGGGAGGATATAGCCGTAGCTGGTCTTCGGCTCGCTCGGGCGGATGCCGAAGGTGACGATGCGGCCGGCCTCGGCGGCGGCGCGGCCGGCCTGGCAGGTTTCGCGGAATTTGGCGACGTCGAGGATGATGTGGTCGGCGGCAAGCGCCAGCACCACGGCCTTGGGGTCGCGTCGCAGCGCGATGGCGGTGGCGGCGGCGATGGCCGGCGCGGAATCGCGGCGCAGCGGCTCGATCACCACGGTGGCGTCGATGCCGATCTCCTCGGCCTGGCGGCGGGCGAAAAAGTGGAAATTCGGTCCGGTAATGACCAGCGGCGGGGCGAACATGGGGTCGGCCACCCGCGCCAGGGTCTCCTGGTAGGTCGAGCGCTCGCCAATCAGCGGCAGGAACTGCTTGGGCAGGGCATCGCGCGAGACCGGCCAAAGCCGCGTCCCGGCGCCGCCCGCCAGCAGGATGGGGATGATGGGTGAGGGCATGGGTCTGATAAACGCCTGTCGTGAGCCTGTTTTCGGCCCGGGAATTGTCCTAAACGCAGGTCACCCATAACCGACTTTTCTTAACGTTGGGTAGGGTCCAGGTTTCCAGCAATTTCCGGCTATTTTCGCGCCGGGCCGGGGGTGTTGAGCCATGATCGACCGCATCCTCACCGTCGGCGGCTTCACGCTGCTGTCGCGGCTGACCGGCTTCATCCGCGATATCATCCTGGCCGCGGTCCTCGGCGCCGGCCCGCAGGCCGACGCCTTTTTCGTGGCGCTACGGTTACCGAACCATTTCCGCGCCATTTTCGCCGAAGGAGCCTTCAACGCCGCTTTCGTGCCCGCCTATGCCCGTATCCGCCAGCAGGGTGGGGCGGAGCGCGCCGGCCTGTTCGCCGACCGCATCTTCGCGCTGCTGCTGGCGAGCCAGGTGGTGTTGCTCGCCGTCGCGCTGATTTTCACGCCCACCGTCATCGACCTGCTGGCGCCCGGCTTCCGCAACGATCCGCAGCGTTTCGCGCTCGCCGTCGGTCTCACCCGCATCACCTTTCCCTATCTGCTGCTGATCACGCTGGTCACGCTCTATGGCGGCATCCTCAATGCGTTGCAGCGCTTCGCCGCCGCGGCGGCGGCGCCGATCCTGCTCAATCTGTCGCTGATCGTGGCGCTGCTGCTCGCCGCCTTCTTCCCGGACGCCGGCCATGCGGCGGCCTGGGGCGTGCTCATCTCCGGCGGCTTGCAGGCGCTGCTGGTCGGCGGCGACTGCTGGCGCACCGGCTCGCTGCCGCGCCTGCGCTGGCCCGACCTCGATGCCGATGTGCGCGCGTTCTTCCGCGCGCTCGGGCCGGCGACGCTGGGTTCGGCCGGCGTGCAGCTGGCGCTCTTTGCCGACACCATCATCGCCAGCTTCCTGCCGGCCGGCGCGCTGTCGGCGCTTTATTACGCCGACCGCATCAACCAATTGCCGATCGGCGTCATCGGCATCGCCGCCGGCACCGTGATCCTGCCGGAAATGTCGGCGCGGCTCGCCGCCGGCGACGACGCCGGCGCCGCCCATGCGCAGAGCCGCGCCATCGAGTTCACATTGCTGCTGGCGATTCCCTGTCTGGCCGCCTTCGCCGTCATTCCCGACCTGATCATGCGCGCGCTGTTCATGCGCGGCGCCTTCACCGCCGCCGATGCCACCGCCGCCGGGCACACGCTCGCGGCTTACGCGATCGGCCTGCTGCCCTTCGTGCTGATCCGCAGCACGGTCGCCACCTTCTTTGCCCGTGGCGACACCGCGACGCCGGTCAAGGCGGCGCTGGCCGCCGCGGCGGTCAACATCGCGTTCAAGTTCCTGCTCATGGGACCGTTGGCGCAGGTGGGGCTGGCGCTGGCCACCTCGATCGGCGCCTGGATCAATCTCGGCCTGGTCGTGTGGTTTGCCCACCGCGCCGGCCATATGCATATCGACCGGCATTTGCGGCAATCGGCGCTCAAGCTGGCGCTGGCCGGCCTGGTGCTGGCGGCAGTGCTGGCGGTGGGCGACGCGCCGGTCTCCCACTGGCTCGCCTCGTGGAACCGGCTTCGCGATGTTGGCACGCTGGCGGTATTGGGCGCGCTCGGCGCGGTTGTTTACGGTATCGTGATTGTGATCATTTTCGGCCGCCGCGGGCTCGCGGCATTGCGCGCCAAGGGCCGGAACTGAAACGATATTTCACTTGTTCGAGGACCACCCGCGTCGAGGTGGACACGGCAGTGCAGCAACGCTATGGGGACAGCCTGCCCGGGCCGGGTCGCGCGGCCGCAAATTTGCATGAACCATGACGTCATGATTGTTCCCGTCTCCCTGATGCGCGCGGCGCGCCGGATCGTGCTGCCGCTGGCGCTTGTCCTTGTGGTTGCGGCCTGCGGCGAGCGCCAGCAACAGCAGGTTGCCACGCCGCCGCCGCCCTCCGTCACCGTGGCCAAGCCGGTACAGAAGGCGGTGACCGACTATGACGAATATGTCGGCCGCTTTACCGCGGTGAACTCGGTGGAAGTGCGCGCGCGCGTTTCCGGCTATCTCGAAGGCGTGCATTTCCGCGACGGCCAGTTGGTCAAGCAGGGCGACTTGCTGTTCAGCATCGACAAGCGGCCGTTCCAGAACACGCTCGACCAGGCGCGCGCCAACCTGACGCAAGCCAAGTCCAACGTCATCTTCACCAAGGCCGACCTCGATCGCGCCCAGCAGCTCGTGCACGACAAGAGCACCACCGAGCAGGTATTCCAGCAGCGCGCGCAGGCCTACCGCAATGCCGAGGCCGCGGTCAGCGCCAACGAGGCGCTGGTGCGCCAGGCCGAGCTTGACCTGGGGTTCACCGAGCTGCGCGCGCCCATCGACGGGCGCATCGGCGACCGCAAGGTCTCGCCGGGCAATCTGGTGACCGGCGGCACCAGCGGCAACACCACGCTGCTCGCCACCATCGTCTCCACCGATCCGATCCATTTCGAATTCACCTTCGACGAGGCTTCGCTGTTGCGCTACGAGCATTTGGCCAAGCAAGGCCATGATATGGCGAGTAGCAGCGGCGGCGTGCCGGTCGCGCTCAAGTTGATCGACGAGACGGACTTCGCCCACACGGGCCGCATGGATTTCGTCAACAACGTGATCGATACCTCCACCGGCACCATCCGTGCCCGCGCTTTGTTCGCCAATCCCACCGGCATGTTCACGCCCGGCATGTTCGCGCGCGTGCGGGTGCCGGCTTCGCCGGCCTATCTGGCGCTGCTGGTGCCGGACACCGCGATCGGCAGCGAGCAGGCGCGCAAATATGTGCTCACGGTCGATGCCAAGGACATCGCGCGGCAGAAATATGTGACGCTCGGCCAGTTGGTCGGCCCCTTGCGCGTGATCAAGAGCGGGCTTTCGGCCGACGACGAGATTGTCGTCAACGGCATTGCGCGCGTGCGCGCGGGACAGAAGGTGAAAGCCGAGCGGCAGGCCGCGGCCGGCAAACCGACCGCCGAGGCGGCGCCGCCGTCACGCACCAAGGCGGATTGAAACCGCCGCCATGCCGATATCGCGCTTCTTCATCGATCGCCCGATCTTCGCTTCCGTCATCGCGATCGTCATCATGATCCTCGGCGGCGTTGCCTATCTGCGGCTGCCGATCGCGCAATATCCGGAAATCGCGCCGCCGACCATCAATATCGCCGGCCAGTATTCCGGCGCCAGCGCCGAAACCGTGGCGGAGACGGTGGTGGCGCCGATCGAGGAGGCGGTCAACGGCGTCGAGGGCATGCTCTACGTGTCGTCGAACTCGACCGCCGACGGCAAGTTCTCCATCGCGGTGACCTTCGACGTCGGCACCGATCTCGATATCGCGCAGGTGCAGGTGCAGAACCGCGTCTCCTCCGCGCTGCCGCGGCTGCCGCAGGCGGTGCAGCAGGTCGGCGTCACCGTGAACAAGAGTTCACCCGACATTCTCATGGTGGTGAACCTGTTCTCGCCGGATAATTCGCGCGACGCCTTGTTCATGTCGAACTACGCCAACCTCGAGATCAAGGATGTGTTGACGCGCGTCGACGGCGTCGGCTCGCTGGTCATTTTCGGCGCCCGCGATTACGCCATGCGGGTCTGGCTCGATCCCGACCGGCTGCAGTCGCTCAACCTGACCGCCGCCGACGTGGTGCGCGCGCTGCAGGGGCAGAACGTGCAGGTCGCCTCCGGCGTGCTCAACCAGCCGCCGGTGCCGCACCAGCTCGCCTTCCAGGTGGCCGTGCGCACGCTCGGGCGCCTGAGCAGCCCGGCCGAGTTCGGCAATATCGTGGTCAAGCAGACCGCCGACGCGGTGGTGCGGCTGCGCGATGTGGCGCGCGTCGAACTCGCGGCGCAGGACTATTCGTCGAATTCCTACCTCGACCAGAATCCGTCGGTGGCGCTCGCCGTGTTCCAGCGTCCGGGCTCCAATGCGCTGAAGACCGGCGACAATATCCGCAAGGCGATGGTGGAGTCTCGGCGAGAAGCTGCCGCCGGGCATGAAATACACCATCATCTACGATCCGACCCAGTTCATCCGCCAGTCGGTGCTGGCGGTGGTGGAGACCATCCTGGAGGCAATGGGCCTGGTGGTGCTGGTGGTGATCCTGTTCTTGCAGAACTGGCGTGCCGCGGTCATCCCCATCGTGGTCATCCCGATCGCCCTGATCGGCACCTTGTTCGCGATGATGTTGTTCGGCTTCACCATCAACAACCTGTCGTTGTTCGGCCTGGTGTTGGCGGTGGGCATCGTGGTGGACGACGCCATCGTGGTGGTCGAAAACGTCGAGCGCAACATCGCCGACGGCCTGGCGCCGCGCGAGGCCGCCATCAAGAGCATGGACGAAGTCGGCTTCGCGTTGATCGCCATCGCCCTGGTGCTCACCGCGGTGTTCGTGCCCTCCGCCTTCATCACCGGCATCTCCGGACAGTTCTATCGCCAGTTCGCGCTGACCATCGCCGCCTCGACCGTCATTTCGTTGACCATGTCGTTGACGTTGTCGCCGGCGCTGTGCGCGCTGTTGCTCAAGCCGCACGACCCTCAGCACCGCGATAGCTGGTGGGAGCGGCCGATCCACGGCTTCTTCCGGCTGTTCAATTGGGGTTTCGACGCGGTCGGCCGCGGCTATGGATGGACGGCGGAACGGGTCGTGCGCTTCTCGGCGATCATGCTGGTGATCTATGCCGGCATTATCGCGTTCGGGCTGGTGCAGTTCCGCAATACGCCGCAGGGCTTCATTCCGCAGCAGGATCGCGGCTTCCTCATCGTGGCGGCCCAGCTTCCGCCGGGCTCGTCGCTGGAGCGCACCGACGCGGTGATGAAGCGCGCCATGGATATCGCTTTGAAGGTGCCAGGCGTCGCTCACGCCATCCGCGTCGTCGGCTTCTCCGGGGCGAGCTTCACCAATGCGCCGAATGCCGGCGCCATATTCCTGGTGCTCGATCCGTTCGAGAAGCGGGCGCAACATCCGCGCGAAACGGCGGCGGCGATCCAAGGCGCCTTGTTCGGCAAGTTCGCCGCGATCCAGGCGGCCCAGATATTCGTGGTGCAGCCGCCGCCGGTCTCCGGCATCGGCAATGCCGGCGGTTTCCGCATGATGGTCGAGGACCGCAGCGGCGCCGGTCCGCTGGCGCTGCAGCATGCGGTCTATGCCATGATGGGGGCGGCGGCCAAGACGCCCGGGCTGGTGCAGGTCTTTTCGCTGTACGAGACGCAGACGCCGCAGCTCTATCTCGACATCGACCGCACCAAGGCGCAAATGCTGGGCATCAGCATGCCCGACGTCTTCGGCGCGCTGCAGATCTATCTCGGCTCCGCCTATGTCAACGACTTCAATTTGTTCGGCCGCACCTTCCGGGTGCAGGCGCAGGCCGCCGCGCCCTACCGGCTCGATGCCAAGGATGTGCTGAACCTGCGCGTGCGCAATGCGCAAGGCCAGACCGTGCCGCTCGGCTCCTTCACCACCGTGCGCGATATCAGCGGTCCCTATCGGATGCCGCGCTACAATCTCTATCCGGCCGCCGAACTCGACGGCGCCGCGGCGCCCGGCTACAGCCAGGGCCAGGCCATCGCCATCATGGAGAAGCTGGCGGCGAAGGTGCTGCCGGCGGGCTTCTCCTATGAATGGACCACGCTCGCCTTCCAGCAATTGCGTGCCGGCAATACCGCCATGTTCGCCTTCGGCCTGGGCGTCGTCTTCGTCTTCCTGGTGCTGGCCGCCCAATTCGAAAGCCTGACCCTGCCGCTCGCCGTCATCCTCATCGTCCCCATGTGCCTCGTCGCCGCCATCCTGGGCGTCGAGCTGCGCGGCCAGGACGACAACATCCTCACCCAGGTCGCCTTCATCGTCCTCATCGGCCTCGCCGCCAAGAACGCCATCCTCATCGTCGAATTCGCCAAGCAGATCGAGGACCGCGGCAATGACCGCCGGCACGCGGCGCGCGAAGCGGCGCATTTGCGACTGCGGCCGATCCTGATGACCTCCTTCGCCTTCATCCTGGGCGTCACCCCGCTGGTCTGGGCGGTGGGCGCCGGCGCCGAGTTGCGCCAGGCGCTCGGCACCGCCGTGTTTTACGGTATGATCGGCGTCACCTTCTTCGGCCTGATCTTCACGCCGGCGTTCTATGTGGTGTCGCGCTGGATCGCCACGCGGCGCAGCCGGCACGACACAGCCGGTACGGCCGGCCGGCCAGCAGAGCCCGTGAGCGACCCATGAAATTCGGTTTCGGCCAGCCGCTGACACGCAAGGAAGACGCGCCGCTGTTGCGCGGGCAGGGGTGCTACGTCGCCGATGTGACGCCGGCAGGCTGCCTGCATGCGGTGGTGGTGCGCTCGCCGCACGCGCATGCGCGCTTCACGCTGCACGATCTCGAGCGGGTGCGGGCGATGCCGGGCGTGCGGCTGGTGCTGGCGGCGCCGGACATCGCGGAATTGGCGATGATGCCGTGTCCGGGGACCATCCCGGACGTGGCGACCGAGATTCCGCCCTATCCGGTGCTGGCGGTGGATGTGGTGCGCCATGTCGGCGACGCCGTCGCCTTCGTGGTGGCCGACACGCTGGAACGGGCCAAGGACGCTGCCGAGGCGGTTACCGTCGACTGGCAGCCGCTGCCGCATGTGATCGGCGCCAAGGCGGCGCTGGCGCCGGGCGTGCCGCTGGTGTGGGACCATCGGCCGGGCAATCTCGCCTTCGAAACCGAGCTGGGCGATGCGCGCGCCACACAAGAAGCCTTCGCGCAGGCCGCGCGCACCGTGACGCTCTCGCTGGTCAACCAGCGGCTGGTCACCAATTATCTCGATACCCGCGGCGTCATCGCCGAGCATGACGGCACCCGCTACACACTGACCATCGGCAGCCAGGGCAGCCACATCATCCGCGACATCATCGGCGGCGTGGTCATGAAGCTGCCGCAGGAGAAGATGCGCGTCGTCACCCACGATGTCGGCGGCGGCTTCGGCACCAAGCTGTTTCCCTATCGCGAATACGCGCTGGCCGCGGTCGCCGCCGAGCGCCTGCGCCAGCCGGTGAAATGGGTGGCCGATCGCAGCGAACATTTCCTCGCCGACAGCCACGGCCGCGATAATATCGCCACCGTACGGTTGGCGCTCGACGACAAGCATCGCTTCCTGGCGCTGGACATCGACCTCATCGCCGACATGGGCTCGTATCTGTCGGCTTACGCGCCCTATATCCCCTGGCTCGGCGCCGGCATGGCGACCGGCGTCTACGATATCCCGGCCGCGCATGTGCGGCTGCGCGCGGCCTATACCCACACCGTGCCGGTCGACGCTTATCGCGGCGCCGGGCGACCGGAAGCCGCCTATCTGATCGAGCGGCTGGTCGATGTCGCCGCGCGCGAGGTCGGTGTCGCCCCCGATGTGTTGCGGCGAAAGAACTTCATCAAGCCGAAATCGATGCCCTACACGACGCCGACCGGCAAGGTCTACGACTCGGGCGATTTCGCCAGCGTGTTGGCGCGCGCGCAGGAACTGGCCGAGACCACGGGCTTTGCCAAGCGCGCCGCGCAGTCCAAGCGCGAGGGCAGGCTGCGCGGCATCGGCATCGCCACCTATATCGAGGCCTGCGGCAATAACGGGCCGGAGACCGCGACGCTGACGCTGGATCGCGACGGCGGCGTCACCGTGCTCATCGGCTCGCAGTCGTCCGGGCAGGGTCACGCCACCGCCTATGCGCAGCTTGTCGCCGAGCGGCTCGATCTGCCGCCTGATAAAGTGCGTCTGGTGCAGGGCGACACCGACCGCATCGCCAGCGGCGCCGGCACCGGCGGCTCCAGTTCGATTCCGATCGGCGGGGTGGCGGTCGACCGCGCCGGACGCAAGCTCGCCGAGCAGCTCAAGGAGATCGCCGCCGAGGCACTGGAGGCCTCAACCGGCGACCTCGAAATCGTCGATGGCAGGGTGCGGGTCGTCGGCACCGACCGGGCCATTTCCTTTGCCGATATCGCCGCGCATCCATCGGCGACGCCGGAACGGCTCAAGGCCGCCAACGAGTTCCGCAACGATCCGCCGACCTTTCCCAATGGCGCACACATCGCCGAGGTCGAGGTCGACCCCGATACCGGCGCGGTCGCCATCCTCAATTACGTCATCGTCGACGACTTCGGCGCCACGCTCAATCCGCTGCTGCTTGCCGGCCAGGTGCATGGCGGCAGTGTGCAGGGGCTCGGCCAGGCGCTGATGGAGGAGACGGTCTACGAACCCGCCTCCGGCCAGTTGCTCAGCGCCAGCCTGATGGACTACGCGCTGCCGCGCGCCGGCGACGCGCCCAGCTTCACCTTCGAGACCCGCAACGTGCCGTGCAAGACCAATCCGCTCGGCGTCAAGGGCGCCGGCGAGGCGGGCGCCATCGGCTCCTGCCCGGCGCTGATCAACGCGGTCTGTGACGCGCTCTGGCGCGGCGGCTATGGCGTCGCGCACATCGATATGCCGGCGACGCCGCAACGCATCTGGGCGGCGATCGAGCAGTCGCGTAAGGTAGCGGCCTGAAGCGGCGCGGGTCACGAATTCGTGATAGCCTGCGGCAAAGTGCCGTCACGCGCTGGCCGGAATAGCACCGTCAAGATGGTGTTTCTCAAATACAAAATGACGACCACCCCAGGGGGAGACTCTCATGAAGTTGGCTACGGTAGTTTCGATGGCGGCGCTCGCGGCTGTCGCGTTTGGCGTCACGGCGAGTCTGGCCGCGGAGGACCCGATCCTCGCGCGTCAGGCCCTGATGAAGGACAACGGCAAGCACGCGAAGATGGGCGTGCAGATGATCAAAGGCGAAGCGCCGTTCGACCTTGCCAAGGCGAAGGCGATTTTCGTCACTTTCGAGACGGCCGCAGCCAAGATGCCGGGCCTGTTCCCGCCCGATTCCAAGAGCGGCCACGACACGACGGTATCGCCCAAGATCTGGGAGAACATGGCCGACGTCAAAGCCCGTTTTGAAAAGCTCGGCGCCGACGCCAAAGCGGCGGAAGCTTCGGTGAAGGACCTCGCCGGCTTCAAGACCGCCTTCAGCGCCATCGGCAAGGACTGCGGTGGCTGCCATAAAGAATACCGCATCAAGAAGAACTGATCGCCGCCGGCCGGTCCGGCGCGATACAGGGCGGCGCCTGGCAAACGGGCGCCGCCTTTGTGCCATGCGAATTGCAGACCGGAGCGACCCATGTTGCGCAAACTGATTATTGCCGCTGTCGCGCTTGGCGTCGTTGGCCTGGCCGCGTTCTGGTGGCTCACCATGCCGCAGACGGTGTCGGCCAGCGCGCTGCCCGCGCATAAGCCCAATCTCGCCAACGGCAAGGAGCTGTTCAGTATCGGCGGCTGCGCCTCCTGCCATGCCACGCCGAAGCAGAAGAACGACACCTTGCTGGGCGGCGGACTGGCGTTGCACACGCCGTTCGGCACCTTTTATCCGCCCAATATTTCCCCCGACCGGCAAGACGGCATCGGCGGCTGGAGCGAGGCGCAGTTCGTCACCGCCATGACCAAGGGCACCTCGCCCGCGGGCGAAAATCTCTATCCGGCGTTTCCCTACGGCTCCTACCAGCACATGAGCCTCGCCGACCAGCGCGACCTGTTCGCCTATCTGAAGACATTGCCGCCGGTCGCCGGCAAGGCGCCCGGCCACGATCTGACTTTTCCGTTCACCATCCGGCGCGGGATCGGCCTGTGGAAGCTGCTGTTCCTCGACGGCAAGCCGTTCGCGCCCGATCCCGCCAAATCCGCGCAGTGGAACCGCGGCGCCTATCTGGTGAACGGCCCCGGCCATTGCGCCGAATGCCATAGCCCGCGCAATGTGTTCGGCGGCATTATCGCGCGCGAGCGCTTTGCCGGCGGCCCCAATGCGGACGGCAAGGGCTGGGTGCCCAACATCACGCAGAAAGGGCTCGGCGACTGGTCGGTGAAGGACATCGCCTATTTGCTGGAGAGCGGCATGACGCTCGACGGCGATTCCGTCGGCTCGAGCATGACCGATGTGGTGCGCAACTTGTCGAAGGCGAGCGCCGCCGACCGGCTGGCGATCGCGACCTACATCAAGTCGCTGCCGCCGGTCGAAGGGCCGCCGAAGCCGAAGAAGAAATAACCGGCACTCGAATGCGCAGTCAGGGTTTGGCTTCGCGCATTGCCTGCAGATCGGCGGTCACCATTTCGCTGACCAGATCGTCGAATTTGACCCGGTGTTTCCAACCCAGCACAGTGCGGGCCTTCGCCGGATCTCCGCGCAGATCGTCGACTTCGGTGGGACGGAAATAGCGCGGATCGACCTTGACCAGTTCCTGGCCGCTCTTGGCGTCGAAGCCGACTTCGTCGAGGCCTTGCCCCTGCCAGCGGATGCGGCGGCCGACCACCGCGAAAGCGTGCTCGATGAATTCGCGCACGCTGTGGCTTTCGCCGGTGGCCAGGACGTAATCGTCGGGCCGCGGCTGCTGCACGATCGTCCACATGCCCTCGACATAGTCGCGGGCATGGCCCCAGTCGCGCTGCGCATCCAGGTTGCCGATGAAGAGCTGCTGCTCCAGTCCCAGCTCGATTGCGGCCACCGAGCGCGAGATCTTCCGGGTGACGAAGGTCTCGCCGCGGATCGGGCTCTCGTGATTGAACAGGATGCCGTTCGAGGCATGCATGCCGTAGGCCTCGCGGTAATTCACCGTGATCCAATAGGCATAGAGCTTGGCCGCGCCATAGGGGCTGCGCGGCGCGAATGGGGTGGTCTCGTTCTGCGGCGCCGGCGAATTGCCGTAGAGCTCCGAGGTCGAGGCCTGATAGAAGCGCACCCGTCCTTCCAGCCGCAGGATGCGGATCGCTTCGAGCAGGCGCAAGGTGCCCAGCGCATCGGCATTGGCGGTGTATTCCGGCGTCTCGAAACTCACCTGCACGTGGCTCTGCGCCGCCAGATTGTAGATTTCCGTCGGCTGCGATTCCTGGATCAGCCGGATCAGGTTGGTGGCGTCGGTCATGTCGCCGTAGTGCAGCAGGAACTTGGCGTTCTCGACATGCGGATCGACGTAAAGATGATCGACGCGCTGGGTGTTGAGCGAGGACGAGCGGCGTTTGACGCCGTGCACCATGTAGCCCTTCTTCAACAGGAATTCGGCGAGGTAGGCGCCGTCCTGCCCCGTGATGCCGGTAATCAGTGCAACGTTGTCTGCCATGGGAAATCGATGCCGTAAGGGTTCAAATGCAGGGAGACACTACCGCCCGAACGGCGGTTGCGCGAGATAGGCCAACAGCTTCATTTCCCGGCGTCCGCGCGTCACCGTGTCGAGCACGAGGCCGATCGCGATCGACAGGAACGCCAGGATCATCATGCCGGTCGACAGGATCGCGGTGGGGATCTTCGGCACCAGCCCGATCTGCAGGTAGGTGACGAAGATCGGCATCGCCAGCGCCACCGACAGCGTCGCCAACAGCGCGCCGACGATGGCGAAGAAAGGCAGCGGCCGTTCCGAGCGATAGAGCTGCAGGATGGTGAGCATGATGCGCACGCCGTCGCGCCAGGTGTTCAATTTGGAGGTGGAGCCCTCCGGCCGCGCATAATAGGGCGTATCGATTTCGATGATCGGCAATTCGAGCTCGAGCGCGTGGATCGCCAACTCGGTTTCGATCTCGAACCCGCTCGACAGCGCCGGAAAGGATTTGACGAAGCGACGCGAGAACACGCGGTAGCCGGACAGCATGTCGCGCAGGTCGGTGCCGAAGATGGCGCCGACGAAGCCGGTAAGCACCCGGTTGCCGAAGCGGTGGCCGCGCCGGTAGGCGGTCCCGCCCTGGCTGACGCGCGCGCCCACCACCATGTCGTAATGGCCGCCGACCAGTTCGTCGATCAGCCGGCCTGCGCTGGCGGCGTCATAGGTGGCGTCGCCGTCGACCAGCACATAGACCTCGGCGTCGATGTCGCGGAACATCTGGCGCACCACATTGCCCTTGCCCTGGCGCCGCTCGTGCCCGACCACGGCGCCGCTTTGCCGGGCGAGCTCGACGGTGCGGTCGGTCGAATTGTTGTCGTAGACGTAGACGGTGGCCTCGGGGAGGGCGGCGCGAAAATCGGCGATGACCCGGGCGACGGTCGCAGCTTCGTTGAAGCAGGGAACGAGCACCGCCGCTTGCGGCCGCGCGCCGGCGGCTTCGGCGGCCGGCTTGATCGTTGCTTCGGCGCGCTCCAAGCTCAAGCCGTCACCCCGTGATACGCCTTGTACCAGGCGACAAAGCGGTCGATGCCGACGGCCAGCGGCGTTGCCGGCTTGAAATCGACCTCGCGCATGAGATCGTCGACGTCCGCATAGGTCGCCGGCACGTCGCCCGGCTGCATCGGCATCAATTCGCGGATCGCCTTTTTGCCGATCGCCTCTTCCAGCAGGCGCACGACCTCGAGCAGCTCCGCCGGGCTGTTGTTGCCGATGTTGTAGACGCGCCACGGCGCCGCGCTCGAGCCGGGATCGGGCACGTCGGTGGCGGCGTGCGGATTGGGTTGCGGCGCGTGTTCGACCAGGCGGACGGTCGCTTCGGCAATGTCGTCGATGTAAGTGAAGTCGCGCCGCATGTCGCCGTGATTGAACAGCTTGATCGGCTTGTCGGCCAAGATGGCCGCGGTGAACAGCCACATCGCCATGTCGGGCCGTCCCCACGGTCCGTAGACGGTGAAGAAACGCAGGCCCGTGCTGGGCAGGCCGAACAGATGCGCATAGGCATGCGCCATCAGTTCGTTCGCCTTCTTGGTGGCGCCATAGAGGCTGAGCGGATGGTCGACATTATCGTGCACCGAGAACGGCATCTTGGTGTTGCTGCCATAGACCGACGACGACGACGCGTAGACCAGATGCCGGCAGCCGTTGTGGCGGCAGCCTTCGAGGATATTGGTGAAGCCGACCAGATTGGCGTCGATATAGGCGTAAGGGTCGATCAGCGAATAGCGCACACCCGCCTGCGCCGCCAGATGCACGACATAGGGGAAGCGATGCTCGGCAAACAGGCCGGTCATGCCGGCGCGGTCGGCGAGATCGAGCTTGACGAAGCGGAAACCGGCATATTTGCCGAGCTCGGCCAAGCGCGCCTCTTTCAGCTTCGGGTCGTAATAGGCGTTGAGGTTATCGATGCCGACGACGGTGCGGCCGCTGTCGAGCAGGCGGCGCGCGACATGAAAGCCGATGAAGCCGGCCGCGCCGGTGACGAGAACGGGGTTTACAGCCGCCACAGATCGATCCCTTCCGGTGCGCTGGCGCGGTCGAGCCGGCATTTTACGTCGAGCACGCTGCCCGTGCCGTCCTTGAGCAGGCGCGTCATCAACGGCCAGCCCTCCTGCACGTAATCCTGGTGCGCCACCGCCAGGATCACGGCGTCGGCGGGCTTGAGCGCGTCCATGGCCGTGAGCGTGACGCCATATTCGTGCTCGATCTCGTCGGGCATGGCCAGCGGGTCGTGCACCTGGGTGCGGATGCCGAAACGTTGCAGCTCGCGAATGATGTCGATGATCTTGGAATTGCGGATGTCCGGCACGTTTTCCTTGAAGGTCAGCCCCAGGATGGTGACCAGCGGATCGACGCAGTGACGCAGCGTGAGGCTGCGCACGCATTCGCGCGCCACCCCGAGGCCCATGTCATCGTTGATGCGGCGTCCGGCCAGGATCATTTCCGGATGATAGCCGGCCTTTTCCGCGCGATAGGTCAGGTAATAGGGGTCGACGCCGATGCAGTGGCCGCCGACCAGGCCGGGCTGGAAGTTGAGGAAATTCCATTTGGTCGCCGCCGCCGCCAACACGTCGCCGGTATCGATGCCGAGCCGATGGAAGATCGCCGACAGCTCGTTCATGAAGGCGATGTTGAGATCGCGCTGAGTGTTCTCGATTACCTTGGCGGCTTCGGCCACCTTGATCGAAGGAGCGCGATGGATGCCGGCGGTCACCACCGAGCCATAGACCTCGGCGACGATGGCGAGGGTCTTCTCATCCTGCGCCGAGACCACCTTGGCGATGGTCTCGAAGCGATGGGTCTTGTCGCCGGGATTGATACGCTCGGGCGAATAGCCGACGTGGAAATCGCGCCCGCCGGCAAGCCCCGAGGTCTTTTCCAGCACCGGCAGGCAATCCTCCTCGACCGCGCCGGGATAGACCGTCGAACTCGTAGACCACGATGTCGCCGCGCTTGAGCACGGCGCCAAGCGTGGCCGAGGCCGCCAGCATGGCGCCGAGGTCCGGGCGATGCGCGCTGTCGATCGGGGTCGGCACGGTGACGATATAGAAGTCGGCATCGCGAAGGCCCGCCGCATCGCTCTCGTAGCGCAGCGTCGGCTGGCTGAGCTCTGCCACGTCGACCTCGCGGGTGCGATCGTGGCGGCGGCGCAATTCCTCGACGCGCCGGCGGTCGATATCGAAGCCGATAACCGGTACGCCGGAGCGAGCGAAGGCGACGGCGACGGGCAGTCCGACATAGCCAAGCCCGATGACCGCTATTTTGCGTCGGTGTGACACGACTATTCCATGTCCCTTCTCAGGCGCGGGCATTGCGCATCGAGATGGCCGCCGCGCGGAAAGCCTATGTCATACCGGGACCGGCTCGTCCAGCGGCCGGGAAAACGGCCGTATTCCGGGCCTGCGGCGCCGGTTCAGCGCTGCTCCGCAGCCGCGCTGGGCCGCGTTAACAATTGTCTGCCGAGCAGGATCAGCGCCATGGTCAGGCAAACCGCGACGACGGCAAGCTGCGGAAAGACCGCCATCAGGAAGCGCGGGGTCCACAGGTTCACCAGGCTGACGAACAGCGTGTAACCATGGCACATCGCGCTGAGGAACGTCGCGATCAGCAGATAGAAGCCGGCAGGGCTATCGGCGAGCGTCGGGCGCGCGATGAAGACGAGGAGACCGACGGCGAGGAGCAGGCTGACCGCGCCGGCCATGAGGAAGCCCGGATAGACGATAATGGCGGCGCGGAGCGGTGCCTGGCGGAATACCGTGGCGGGAATGGTGCCGCCCATTGTCAACCCCGGATTGGCATCGGCGTAAGCGGCAAGCGTTTGCGCCACCGGCGGGAACGTGTGCGCCATGACCGACCACTGGCCAAGATCGTTGAGCAGGGTCAGCCGCAGATATCCGAGCGGATTCTGTTCGATGACCTGGCGGCCCAGCGCGGTGCGCAAGGTCGCGGCCGATGTGTGCTCGCGCGTGGTGGCCTGCGCCAGCGCCTCGTTCATGACGCTGAATTGCGCTTGCCCCTCATAGATCGCGCTCAATTGCGCGCCGACCGACAGCGAAGGGGCTTGCGCGACAATGCGTTGCAGCGGGGCGTAGAGCGCGTCGAGCTGCGCGGCCAGGGATTGCAGCGCCCCTGCATGCGGTCCGCTGAATGTCATGCCGGGCCTGACCAACATGGCCGCCTTGCCGAACAGCAGATTGGGCGCCAGCGAACTGACGCTCGTCCCCTGGATCGCGTAGGTGAGAACGCGTTCGCCGCCGGCGATAATGCCGACCGGCAATCCCGCCAGCACCAGCGCAACCAGCGGGCCGCAGGCTTTCGGCCGCCGGATCCATACCGCGAGCAGGTGCAGCGGCAACAGGCCGGCGCCCGCCGGGCGAATTCCGATCATCAGCCCCAGCGCCAGTCCTGCCGCCATCAACAGGCCGATGCTTCGCGTGCGCAGATACCCGATCCACCAGGCAATGGCGACCATGGTGAGGGAGAAGTAGATCGATTCCGTCAGGATCGAACGATGGAACGACGAGAACAACACGTTGCCCGCGAGCACCACGACCATGATCGCCAGCAGCCATCGGGCAAATCCATTGCGCAACAGGACCAGCAACAGATAGGTCAGCGCGGCGGCGAATATGGCGAGCTGCACCCAGGTGATCTCGACCAGGGATAGGCCGATGGCGCGGCAGAGATACAGGAACGACGGATACAGCGCCGAGCGGAAGCCGCTGAACGCGAGATAGGTCTGACTGTCGGGCTCGACCAGTGCGGTGTAGCGGGGCAAAAGCAGCACCGCGATCGCATAGGCGAGCGCACAGCCGACGGCGAACACGACGTCGCTTCGCGAAAGCTTTCGTGCAGCGGGCATCCTCGATTCCTACCCGGGGCCTTGCTTGCACCCTGTGCCGCTTGGCAGCGGACCTGCCCGGTGCGCAACGCGCGTAAAGAGCGCAGATTTTGCTGCCGACTTCAACGGCGGCAAGCGTGTTTTCAACCCCTCGGCGGTGGGGACGGCGGGGCCATTGCCTTTTACGCCGGAAACTGCCCTATGCAGGCCGAGAAGCGTTTCCGATAAGTTCAGCCGAACCGCTCCATCGACCCGATGTATTGCCGATATTTCTATCGGATATGGCCTTATGTCGCATGCCTTCTGGCCTGCGTGATCGTCGATCTGTTTTATTTTCCCCCATTCACGATGTTTCCCGACGAAGATCGCATTGTCGCGTCCGCCGTGCGTCTGGCGGGAAGCGGCCAGTTTTGGGTCGGTGCCGACCGCGCCTGGGAAATGCCGGGAACGGCGCTTTTCTTCGCGCCGGCGGTCTGGCTGTTCGGGGCCCACGGCGCGGTCATCCCGATACGGCTGACCCAAGCCGTGCTGCTGATGATTTAGGTCGGCTTGATCGGGCTGACGACGCGCCGGCTATTCTACACCCCCGGTGCCGGTCTTATCGCCGCCGGCATCGCCGCGCTCTATCCCTTCTTCCTGTATTTTCAAGGGCTGCTGCTCAGCGAGACCTTGTTCAACACCTTTTTCCTCGCCGGCATAGCCGCCTTGTTCTGGTGGCGCGAGCGCGGCATGCGGGTCGATCACGCGCTCGTCGTCGCATCCATCTGCTTTGTCGCGGCCACCATGACCAAGGCGACACTGACGATATTGCCGCCGTTTCTGCTGACCGCGACCGCGTGGCTTGCCGGCGCAAGCTGGCGCCGCGTGATCGCCATCTTCGGTGCGGCGGCGTGCCTTTATGGCGTCCTCATGAGCCCGTGGTGGATCCGCAACGCGGCGATCTTTCACGCCTTCGTGCCCTTCGCCACCAATGGCGCGCAGAATCTCTATCTCGGCAACAATCCACGCAACCGCGATGCCGGCGTCGATTGGCGGACCGACGCCGATCCCGCGGTCGTCGCGAAGTTGTCGGCGATCCCCGATGAAGTGCAGCGCCAGCAGGCTTACTTCAAGACGGCGCTGGATTACATCGTGGCGAATCCGGGGACGTTCATCCGCGCGGCCGGGCTGAAATTCGTTCGCCTCTGGAACGTCGTTCCCAATGCGCCGGAATTTCGCAACGCGCTTTATTCGATGATCAGTGCCGCGAGCTTCGGGCCGATTCTATTGTTGGCCGCGTTCTGCGCCTTCCGCCAGCGGCGGCAATGGCGGCTGTTGGCGCCGCTCTATCTCACCATCGGCTATTTCACATGCGTATACATGGTCACGATCGCGTCGCTGCGCTATCGGCTGCCGATCGAGCCGCTGCTCATCATGCTGGCCGCCGAGCCGCTGGCCGCGGGATATCAGTTGCTTCGTCAAAGCCGGGCGCGCTGAGCCATAAGTAAGGCGGCGCGCCGTCAACTTGCGAGCGGCACGCGCGGGATGGTGGCGAGCACCTTGATGCCGACGAAGTCCTCGACGTCGCTGATGCTGCGAATCCGCCGGTTGAGGAATTCCAGCAGGAATGCGAGGCCAACGCCAAGCACCGTGGCGCTGAGCAGCGCCACCACCGCGAAGATCAGCCGATTGGGGCCGGACGGCAGTTGCGGTGGCACCGCGTCGGCGACAAGTTGGACGTCACGCGCCGCATAGGCGTCCTTGATCTGCCGCTCCTGGTACACCTTTTCCACGGTGTCCAAGGCGGCGAGGGCGACCTTCTCGGCAAGCTGCAATTTGTTGAGCTGGCGTTCCATCTCGGGCAGCGGCTTGAGTTTCTCCTTGAGCGCCGCCAGCTGACTGAGGATGCTCTCGCGCTTGGCCGTCAGGCTCACGCTCGATGTCGACATATTGTTGGGGCTGGCCACCGCGGCCAATCCCGCGCTGGTCTCGTTCAACTTCGCGAGCTCGGTTTGCAGGTCGGCGATCACCTTGAGCTGCGAGTTGTATTCAGTCTCGTAGCGGAAGATGGAGTGCTTCCGCTTGAAGGCCTCCAAATCCTGACGCGTGCTTTCAAGCTGTTGCCGGCGCTTGTCGAGCTCAAGACGCAGCCGGTCGATATCGTAGCGGCCTTCGGACTGGCGCAGCTGATCCATGTAGTTGATAAACAACTTCGCGATGGAGTTGGCGACCTTCGCCGCCATTTCCGGGTCCTTCGCGGTATATTTGATGGTGAAGATATAGGTTTCCGAGCGCGCCTCCATCGCCAGGCTGTCCTGCACGCCCTTGACGGCATCCGCGAAGGGGTCCTTCGGGATGACCCTGCCGTACATGATCACCGAGGTCGTTTCCTTCGCAAAATTCTTGAACTCTTCGACATAGGGTTTCAGGAAAGCCGGCATATGCTTTGAGAAGAAACCCTTCTTGGTCTCCACTTTGTCCAGCGCAAGCTGATGGACAAGCTGGCCGATCAGCGCCGGACTCTTGATGATTTCGATATAGGTCTTGCTCGGCGTCTCGATGTTCGCCTGGCCCATCGGGAAATCGAGAAACTCCTTGTTCGAGTTTCGCGAGTTCATTTTGACGTCCTGATGCGGACGCACCAGGACCAGGGCCGTTGCCGTGTATTTCGTGGGAAGCAGGAAGGAGCCGGCATATCCGGCGATCGTGGCGACCACCACCAGCGCAACGATCAGCCACACGCGCCGGCGCAGCACCTCGAGGATCGCTATTTCTTCCATTAACCAATTGCCTTTCGTCGGCGACCCGGGCGAGGCGGATTGAATTGGACGCTTGTCACTGCGCATATCACGAGATTGCGGCGGCACAAGAGCCTTTATCGGCGCCAGATTATCATGCTTCGTCCGGCCTCTCCAGCCGGGGCGACGTGGTTAAGTTGCTGCTTTTTCGACCATCTTTCCGCTGGCGATGCCCGCCGGGGCGGCACCTCGGGTCGGCGAAAATGCCGTGTTTGCGGCCGCGGTTCGGGTCGGCGACCGCCCGCATTGGTTGACGCGTTGATGGTGCTTTCCGGTCGCGCGCGGTGCGCCGCCTGCAGTGCTGCCGGCGCATACAATCGAAAAACAATGTGTTAGGAAATGCGCGGATCGCGACCGGATTCTTAATGCGGGGGCATTCGGTGCGCGAATTTCTGTGGCAGGGACTTAGGCGTGACATCGATCAGAGAGCTTTGGTTCATTCTCAGTCGGCGGGAACGGATCCAAGGCATTGTCCTCTTGTTCTGCATGGCGTTTGGCGCCTTTTTGGAGGCCGTGAGCATCGGCCTCATCCTGCCGTTCATCGCGGTGCTCAGGAATACCGATCTGGTGCTCGGTTTTGCGCCGGCGCGAAAGCTGCTGGTGCTGCTCGGCGTCAATATTCATACGCCGCTGCAGATCCTGGTCGCCGTAGGCCTCGGCCTGATCGGCGCCTTCGTGCTCAAGAGCATCTACCTGATCTTCCTCTTGCGCGCGCAGTATCGCTATATTTTTGCGGTGTATCTGCGGTTGAGCCGGCGCCTGCTGACCGGATTTTTGGACGCCCCCTATACCTTCCATCTGCAACGCAACAGCGCGGAACTGGTCAAGGTCACGACCGAAAGCGTGCATCGCTTCGCCTCCGGCTTCCTGCTCAGCCTTATGGTGCTGCTGGGCGAGCTCGTGCTTGTGCTGGCATTCTCCATCCTGCTGCTGTTCATTCGACCGATGGCGATGGTGGCGGCGGTGCTCATCGTCGGCGTTCCGACGGCGCTGATCTATTTGGCGATGCAGCGTCGTCTCTCCGTTTCCGGCCGCATCGCCGACCAGAGCTTCGGCTCGGTGCTGCAATGGATCGAGCAGGCGATCAACGGCATCAAGGAAACGATCGTCACCGGCTGCGCCGCGTTCTTCATCGACCGCCACGATTACTATCTCGGCCGCTATGCCGAGAGCATGCGGACACTGACCTTTCTCTCCGGCATTCCGCGCATGCTCATCGACACACTGGCCGTCAGTGCCTTCATCGCCATTGTCTTGACGGTAGTGGCGGAAGGGCAGGACCTGCAATCGATCTTGCCGCTGTTGACCATGTTTGCCGTGGCCGCGATCCGTCTGATGCCGTCGGCGAGCCGGATCGCCAGCGGGCTGGCGCAGCTTCGCTTTCATTACGCGGTCATTGAGCTCATCTACAAGGAGCTGAAGGAAACCGAAAAATATGAATTCGAGCCGCGCAATCTCACCGGTGCCGACCGCGTGCAGCCGCTCCCGTTCCAGCACTCGCTGGTGTTGGAGCACGTGTCCTATGTTTTTCCGTCGGCGGTGCGTCCCGCTGTCGACGACATCTCGCTTGAGATCAAGAAAGGCGACTGGGTCGCCCTGA
The DNA here is from genome assembly GCA_963782145.1 of uncultured Pseudomonadota bacterium. Lineage (GTDB taxonomy): Bacteria > Pseudomonadota > Alphaproteobacteria > Rhizobiales > Xanthobacteraceae > Pseudolabrys. Next base: position 35,862 of record CAWAIV010000017.1, on the reverse strand, counting down.
TCGGGCCGACCGGCGCCGGCAAGACGACGCTGATCGATCTCATCCTAGGCCTGTTCGATCCGACCGGCGGACGCATCCTGGTCGACGGTCACGACCTGCAGGCCGGCATCGCCGGCTGGCAGCGCAATATCGGCCTGGTGCCGCAAAGCATTTATCTGATGGATGATACCATTCGCCGCAATATCGCCTTCGGCGTTCCCAATGAGGAGATCGACGACGAGCGGGTCTGGCAGGCGTTGCGCGCCGCCCATGTCGAGCGTCTGGTGCGCTCGCTGCCAGGCGGTTTGGATGCCATGGTCGGCGAGCGTGGCGACCGGCTGTCGGGCGGCGAGCGTCAGCGGCTCGGCATCGCCCGCGCCCTCTATCGCGACCCGGAAGTGTTGGTGATCGACGAGGGGACGGCGCATCTCGATAACGAGACGGAAGCCAGTATCGGACGAACGCTCACCGAACTGCGCGGCAAGAAGACGATCATCGTCATCGCGCACCGCTTGGCGTTGGTCAAACATTGCGACCGCATCTTCATCATCGAAAAAGGCCGTCTGCGGGTTTCCGGCGACTATTCCGAACTGGTCTCGACCAATTCCGCCTTTCGCGACCACGCCGGCGCTGCGTCCTAGGCGCGGGCAGGGCGAACCAGGCCTCGGCGTTCATCGTCCGGCCATTCAGGCGTGAAACGTCGCATCCATCCGGTTGCGCAAGCCGTCGAGAATTCCGCTGAAGCAGGCCCGCAGCTTTGTGCCGCGCTCCTGTTCCAAGAGGACGATGCCGGTCAGCGTCACGCTCAAGCGGTAGCCGAACCAGACCAGCAGCATCGGCCAGTTCCGGCGATGATAAAGGCGCAGCCAAAAGAACACGAGGTTGCGGAAATACAAGTAGCGCCTGTAGGCCGAATGGTTGCTGCTATGAAAATCGTGACCGAGAATCCGCCGATGCAGGCCCTTGCCGATCGGATGATCGATCAGGCTTCGCCGGTGCACCATGATTCTGTAGCCGGCGCGATGGATGCGATAGCTGTATTCGATATCGCCATAGTCGAGCGACAGGTCTTCCCAGGACCCGTGCGTTCCCGCCCGCGGCAGTCCGACGCGGTCGACGACGGCGAGATTGATGAGGGCGCCGCTCCAGATCACGCTGTCGCAATCGACGGTGTCGCGGTCGGCGTGCACCTGGGGCAGGCGCGGTCCGCCCGGCGTCAGCACGCGACCGTGCAACATCTGCCCGAGCCTGACCAGATTATGCGACGAGCAGACGATGCCGATGTCGCGCGGGTCGTTCGCATCGCGCGCTTGCACCATGCGGATCAACAGCTCGAGCGCATCCGGCTGCGGATGGCTGTCGGCGTCGAGCACCCAAATCCAATCGTAGCCGTGCGCGCGGGCGTATTCGATTCCGGTCTTCACCGACCCGCTCGTGCCCAGATTGAATTTATGTCGAACAACCGTAACAATATCCGGGTAAGCCAGCTCCGGCGTCCCGTCCGTCGACGCATTGTCGACGATCAGGATCTCTTCAAGGGGCGCGGTCTGCCGCAGGATGGCGTCGAGTGTTTGACGGATGATGGCGGCGCCGTTCCAAGTGTGGACCTGGACTAGAATCCTCACGTTCAGGTGCGCTCCGTCGTCACAGGTCGTCCGCGCCCGTCACCGCGACGGCGGCCGGCGCCACTTGCGTCATTGCGAGGCCCGCCGCCCTTCTGCTGCGACGCCGAAATGGCTGGACTTCGAAAGTGAGCTTAGAGTATTAGTACCGCAAAGTGAACATCCGCGGACAGGGAGCACCAGAGCTAGCTCGTGCTGGTTAATTTGGCAAAAGGTACCGTGGAGAACAGGCGGGTTAGCGCGCTTGCGCGCACCATATTGCAGACACCGGAACTGAGAGAGGCCTATGCGTCGCTGTATTCCGGGTTGCAGTTGGATGCATGTTTTGATTCCGGAAATTCTATTTTGGTGACGAGCACGCAGCCGGATGAAGGCAAGACGACGGTTGCCGCCGGTCTCGCCATCATCGCTTCGCTTGCCGGTCAGAGTGCCTTGTTGATCGACGGCGACCTGCGACGTCATTCGTTGACGACGGTCACCGGCATGCGTGCGGATGTCGGATTCGGTGACGTTCTCGACGATCAGCTCGACCCGGCGGAAGCCGTTCACGCGATCGATCTGTTCGACAACTCGCTGGCCGCGGGCCCGATCAGCGTCATGGTCGCGGGCCGTAAATCGCCGGCGTTTCTTCCGGCGGTCGATTGGTCGCAGGCGCGCACCACGTTTCGCGCTTTCGCGCAACGCTTCGACATCGTGCTTGTCGATTCGCCGCCCATTCTGGCTGCAAATGACGCCTTGATGCTCGCCAAGATCGTCGATGCGGTCCTCCTCGTCGTCGGCGCCGGCAGCGCCGATCAGGACGAAGTGAAGCGGGCGAAGGATCGGCTCGAGGCGACCGGTACGCCGGTCGTTGGCGCCGTGCTGAATATGTTCGATCCAAAAGTCCATGGCCGGTCGAACCAGCCCTATCGTGGCTATCACCACGATCAGGGTCAGTGAATGCAGGAAAGTATCGATGACGGCCAATAAGCCCGTCGGCGGCAATGGACCAGAGTCTGCCGTAGCCCTTTCGATCATCATCGCGACCTACAACGCGCGCGACCTGGTGGCCGACTGTCTGGAATCGATCTACCGGAATCCGCCCGACAACTCTTACGAAATCATCGTCGTCGACGACGCCTCCGCCGACGATACCTGCAAGGTGGTGCGCAGCCGCTTCCCCGAGGTGCGCCTGTTCGCGAACGAGACCAACCGCCATTACGCGCATTCGAACAATCTGGCGTTCGACAACGCCCGCGGGCAATATCTCTATCTGCTGAACAACGACACCATCATGCTGCCGCAAGCGCTCGACCGCATGCTGCAGTTTCTTCGCCAGCATCCGGACGTCGGCGTGGTCGGCAGCCAGTTGCTGAACGAGGACGGCACGATTCAGTGGTCGGTCAAGACGTTGCCCAATGCCGGTTCGGCGCTGTTCGGCGCCCGCTCCATCATCACGCGGATGTTTCCCAACAATCCATTTTCACGAAAACACTTGCAGCACCTCGGCCACGACCTGTCGAAGCCGTTCGTCGCCGGTTACGTCTCCAGCGCATCGATGATGATGCCGCGCGAGGTGGTCAAGAAGGTTGGTGGGCTGGATGAGCGGTTGTCGTATCACGTCGACGCGGACTACTGCAAAAGGATCACCGATCTCGGATATAAATGCTACTATCTTCCGGCCTCCAAGCTCGTTCATTTGAACCACAAGGGCGGCACCATGGTGAGCCGGTGGCGCCGGTTCCGTTCGGTGATTGAGTTTCATCGCGGCAGCTACATCTTCTTTCAGAAGCATATGCGCACGACGGTCTGGAGCCCGATGCGGATCATCGTGCCGGTCGGGCTGTTTGCCCGTTTCGTCGTTTGCATGGTGCTGCAGGCGATTACCGAATTCTTCTCCGCCGCGCGTGTGCGCATCGGCCGGATTTTCAGTGCCTCGACCTGGCGCGCGGCATCGACGTCGCGGTCGACGGCAAAATCGCGCTCGATGGGCAAATAGATCGATGAGGGGGCGCTCTTATGGTCAACGGACTGCCGCAGACATAGCGCCGCGCGATTGGCAGCAATGCGCATTCTGACCCATATCCATACCTTCAACGACGCCGACATCATCGATCGGACGATCGAGGCGGTGCGGCGGCAAACCCGTCCTGTCGACGGCATCCTGGTCGTCGACAATGCCTCCAAGGACGCCACCCTCGCGCAGCCGTCGCTGAAGGACGCCATCGTCCTGCGCGAGCCCGTCAACGTGGGCACCAGCGGCGCCATTGTCACCGGCATGCGCTACGCGCTGGAACACGATTACGATTGGATCTGGGTGCTCGATGCCGACAGCTTTGTCGAGCCCGATGCCTTGGAAAAGCTGCTCGAACTTTATGCCGGCATGAGCAAGGACGCGCAGGACGAGGTCGCCTTTCTTGCCTCGCTGCCGCGCAACCTCAAGGACGATCACCCCTATCACGGCGCGGTATTCTCGCGCGATGGGCTGGCCATGGTCAGGCCGCGTCCGGACGAACGCAGCTATCTCTGCCACATCAGCATCTGGTCCGGGTCGATGTATCGGCTGGCCGCAGTACGCCAGATCGGTCTACCCAATGCCGATTACGTGCTCGACTGGGGCGAATTCGAATACGGCAACCGCGTGATGAAGGCGGGCTACAAGGGATACATCGATCAGACATCGGTCCTGCATCACAATGTCCGCGGCGCGCCCAGTCTCAACCCCGTCGATATCAAATTCGGGTTCACCAAGGCTACCGTCTACGAGTTCCCGCCGATCCGCTGCTACTATATGGCGCGCAACATGCTCTATTTCATGTTGTACGATGTCGCGCAGGGTAAGCTCGGATTGGCCCGCCGCGTGATCTGGACCACGTTCAAATTGACGGCGAATTTCGTGCTGCGGCCGCGCCATCACAAGGGCGAAATCGTCGCCTGTTTCCGCGGCATCTGGGACGGCGTGACCGGCAATATCGCGGCGCGGTACTAGCGCCCATGCGCGTCCTCGTCCACATCCACACGCTCAACGATGCCGCCTTCGTCGACCGGCCGCTCGAGGCGATGCAACGGCAGACGCGTCAGCCCGACGGCATCATCATCGTCGACAACGGATCGACCGATGCGACGCTCGACCGGCCGTTTCCCGATAACGTCGTCATCCATCGTAATCCGACCAATCTCGGCACCAGCGGCGCCATCCGCATCGGTTTTGCCTACGCGCTGGAGCACGATTACGATTGGGTCTGGATCCTCGATGCCGACAGCATCCCGGAGCCGGACGCGCTCGAACGGCTGCTGGCTTTTTTCGAAACGCTGTCGCCGGCCGATCAGGAGAAGGTCTGCTTCCTCCATTGCAACATGGCGGGCGACAATAATTATCTGCTGGAATTTGCCGGGCGCAGCATTAGGCCGCCGGCGACCGACCCCGGCGCGAACTTCACCCGCTGCAATTCGGCGCTGTGGTCGGCCTCGCTCTACCGCATGGCCGCAGTCAAGAAGATCGGCCTGCCGTCGGCCGATTACGTGCTCTATTCGGCCGAGCTCGAATATGGCTATCGCGCATGGGATCTCGGCTTCGTGAGCTACATGGTGCATGACAGCGTGCTCCACCATGGCGTCGGCCGGCGTCCCGGCATCGCCCGGCAAACGCGCCGCTTCGGGCCGTTCACGCTGACCTATTACGAGAGCTCGCCGATCCGCTGCTATTATCACGTCCGCAACCCGATCTATTTCTGGATGTATCAATCGAAACATGGCGGGCTGCGGCAGGTCATTCATAGCATCGTCTTTTCGCTCAGCTTCGCCGCGGGCTTCGCCGCGCGCCCGATCAGTCAGCGCGGCCAGCTCATCGCCTGCGTGCGCGGCATCTGGGACGGATTGACCATGCACATGGAACGTCGGTACTGAGCGCCGTGAAAGTCCTGGCATATGTTCACACCTTCAATGACGCCGACGTCATTGAGGCGACAATTCAGGCGATGTGCGCGCAGACCTATCCGATTGCCGAAATCCTGCTGGTCGACAACGCCTCCACCGACGACACGCTCGATCGGACCTTTCCCGACAAGGTCACGATCATCAAGAACGATCAAAATCTGGGCACCAGCGGCGCGGTGGCGATCGGGATGGAATATGCGCTCGATCACGGCTACGACTGGATCTATATCCTCGATGCCGAACTCCGCGCCGCACCCCGATGCGATCGAGAAGTTGATCCACTGCTACGAAGGCCTGAGCCCGGCGCTCAAGCAGAGCACCTGGTGGCTGAGCAGCCTGTTGAAGGACAATTACGGCCAGCTCCACCACGGCTGCCTGATCACGCCGGACGGCATCAGGATGGTGGAACAGCCACCGGCCGCCCCCTCGTACTACCCTTGCGACACCAATATGTGGAGCGGCAGTTTTTACCGGCTCGATATCGTGCGCCAGGTCGGGCTGCCCGATCGCGACTACGTGCTCGACTGGGGCGACGTCATCTACGGCTATGAGGGCATGATCCGCGGCTACACCGGCTTTCTCGAACAATCGAGCATTGTCGAGCACAACCTGCATCCGTTCGACACCTTGCACTTCCGTCGCATCGGCCTGCATTTCGTCAAGCTTTATTATTCGCCGCCGATCCGAAGCTATTATTATTGGCGCAACAGCATCTACTTCTGGCTCTATGTCTATCGCGGCAAGAAGCTCAGCCGACCCACGATCAAGCACGTCGCGATGTTTCTGAAGTGGCTGGTCAAGGTGACCTTGTTCATCAAGCGCCCGATTCCGATCCTGCGCGCCTGCGTGCGCGGCATGTGGGACGGGCTGCGCGGACGCCTCCAGAATCGTTTCTAGAGCGCGTTCGTCGTTTTTCAATTCAGGTGGGATTCCCAAATCAGGCGAACAGTGCGAGTCCTCTGTTGTGACAGCGATGGAGGCGGCACATGGCCCGAGCTTACAGCCAGGATTTGCGTGACCGTGTGATCAATGCGGCGTTGGCGGGAACCCCGGCACGTCGGGCGGCAGCGCGCTTCGGCATCGGAGATGCCACCGCCATTATCTGGGTGCGTCGGGCGCGCCAGAGCGGCGAACGCACGGCGCGCAAGCAGGGGCAGCCCCGGCGCTGCAAGCTCGATCCGCATCGCGATTATATTCTTGGCCTCATCGCGGCGACCCCGGACCTGACGATCAGCGAGTTGCTGGCGCGGCTTCTCGCCGAGCGCAGCGTGCGCGCGGCTCGAGCGACACTGTGGACGTTTCTCGACCGTTGCGGCCTGACGTACAAAAAAAGACCGCCCACGCCACGGAGCGGGACCGCCCGGATATTGTGAGGCGGCGCGAGGCTTGGTTCGACAGCCAGCCCGATCTTGATCCCGAACGGCTGGTCTTTATCGACGAGACATGGGCTTCGACCAACATGGCGCGGCTTCGCGGGCGCGCGCCGAAAGGCGAACGACTGCGCACCGGCATCCCGCATGGCCACTGGCGGACGACGACATTCATCGCCGGGCTTCGCCTGGCTGGGATGGTCGCGCCGATGGTCCTCGACGGGCCGATCAACGGTCACGCCTTTCAGGCCTATGTCGATCAGGTGCTCGTTCCCGAACTTAAGCCCGGCGACATCGTGATCATGGACAATCTCGGCAGCCACAAGGGGCGCGGTGTGCGCACCGCCATCGAGGCGGCCGGAGCAACGCTCCTCTATTTGCCGCCCTACAGCCCCGACTTCAATCCGATCGAGAACGCCTTCTCCAAGCTTAAGGCGCTGTTACGCAAGGCCGCCGAGCGGACCGTCGATGCCTTGTGGGATACAATCGGCACCCTGATTCCGGCCTTCACTCCGACCGAATGCGCCAACTTCTTCGCCGCCGCTGGATATGAGCCGGATTAAGGCGAATCCGCTCTAGCGGCCCGCCTGCGTAGGCGCCGCTAACATCCGCAGACCATTTCTTCTCGTAAAACAAACGCGGCCGGGTTACGCCGGGGCAGGCGTGGCCTCACGCCGATCGGTGGCGCGCGGAAATGCCGCCTGCCGCGGCGAGCGCCAGTCGCGGGACCGCGCGTGCCACCTGTTCCGCTGGAGCGGGCACGGTTTCGGCTTGAACCCTGCGGGCGATGACGATGATCAGCCCGGCCATGAACCAGATCAAGGCGCTGATGGCATGGCCGGCAAGGGGATTATCGGCAAAATTCTGAAACGCGATGCTCGCCAACCCGCCAAGGATGCCCGCCAGCACGATCTTCGTTTCAGTGTCGGTGGAGCGCAGGGCGCGGAAGGCGATGACCACGATCTCGGCGAAGAAGGCGAAGAACAACAAGAAGCCGACGATGCCGGATTCGACCAGAATGACCAGGTAATGGCAGGGAATGGAGGGTTCCGAGGCTTTCGGCCCCTGCGTCGGCAGGCTGGCGGAATCCTCCTTGATCGCCGACGAGCCGTTGTTCAGGCCGGCACCGAGGAACGGCCGGTTCATATAGCTTTCCAGGGCGATCTCGGCATATTCGAAGCGCCCGTAATAGCTCGCCGGCCGGGTCCCCAGGTAATAGCTCAGCACCGGTATGCTGACCGCCGCGAGCATGGCAAAGGTGAAGACCCCGAGCAGGAACACCTTCTGCGAGATCACGCGGCTGCGCCGGCCAATCAGCCAGAGGACCGAACTGCCGATCAAGAGACCGAGCAAGCCGGCGCGCGAGAAGGTCAGGTAAGATGCAAAAAAGCCACTCGCCACAAAGGCGCCGAACAAGATTCGATAGCGCCAGCGCCGCGCCGCCGCCATGAACGCCAGCGCCATCGGCACCGTGAGCCCGAGATAAGCGGCGGCGATCGCCGGATGCGAGAACATGCCCTCGCTGCGCTTGGGATCTCCCGCGCTATCGCCGGCCACGGCGTACATGGTGCCGGCCCGTTCGACGGTGCCGGCCCGTCCTGACGCCTTGCCTTCCGTCTTGGAAAACAACATGTCGAAGGCCTTGACGTTGGTGCCAATGCCCATCGCGGAGAACGCGATCACCGAGCCGATGGCGAGACTCATGCCGACGAAAAAAGCGATCACGACGGTGCGAAACTGCGTGCGCGTCTTCACGTTGTTGATGAGGAATAGGAACGAGAGAAAATACAACAGCTGCCGGCACCATTCGAGGCTGGCCACGAACAGCGATGTCGCCTCGATCAAATTGCCGATCAGCGCCCAAACGAGATAGAGGACAAAAAGGTAGGCGACCTTGGGGAAGTAGAGGCGGTCCTGCTGCATGGCCAGTCGGACGAGCCAGTGGGCGACCATCACCAGCAATACGACGTCGGTCAAATAGAGGTCGAGACTGGCATTGCCGGCGGTGGGGGCGCCGTAGCGCTGGATCAGTTCTTCCGGTGCGACGAGCCAGCGCGACAGGCTCTTGTAGATGTCGAAGGGGATCGAGGCGACCAACAGGAACAGCCAATAGGTGCTCGGATTGCGCATCATGAAGGTCGGGAGCAGAAGGACAGGCCCGCACAACAGGACGACGAGCACCGGCGGGCGGACGTAGTTGAGCCCCAGCACGATCACAGCGCCAAGCAGTACTCCGGCCGCGACGACGCCGGCGCCGACCAAGAGCAGGCTGGGCGAGCCGCGTCCCCGATTAATTCCCTGCACGCTCACCGCGTCTCATCCTCCACAGGCCATTGCCACTCGTTGGCGCTCGGCGATCGTCGCCCACGCCGCTTCCACTGTTTCACCGTGAAAACCCACCGTTGAAATAATCTTATCGCGATATCCGAAATGCACTGTTTGCCAAATGGCTGGATGTCCAAATCTGCGCGCAGTGTAGCTTTGTTTCGTGACACGCTCAAGTTTGAGGTCGTCGCGACGAGCGTCGACGGCATGGCGGCCGAGCGGCTCTCTCGATCCGTTTCAGCCGTGAAATTGACAAATTCTCCCGCGATACGGCGAGTGCCGTAGAACCGTCATAGGGCGCGCGCGAGCCCGGGGAGAGGTTCTGCCGAGATGCGGCGAAAGCGGCGCCCTTACAGCACATTGGCGCCGGCTGTTTTCCACCCAGCGCGCATGCCCGGAACACGGCCGCCGGATCGCGGCACCGGGAAACGGGAATGGCCGATCTGGCCGGTGCGGCCGATCGACCCGGGGTCCTGCTCTAAATTTGTGCGCTTCGACCAGCCGTGTTGATACTATAGCGACGGCAGATGAATCGAACGGGTCCGCGGGTATTGATGCAAACACGGCAAAGGTTCATCGCAATTGCGGCCTTGGCGGCGATCCTGCTCGCGCCGCTTGCCATCGCGCATCGCGCCGCTTTGACGAAACTGTTGGGCCTTGCCGCCGCAACGTCCGTGGCCGGCTTGGTCGTCAGTCCCGCGGTCGCCGCCGAGGCAAAGCACGAAAGCGCGGGCAGGGCGCATCTTAAATATCTGCTCTTTTACCTCTCCGGCGCCAATCCGGAGGTTCCGCTGGGACATCCGGCGACGGTGGAATCCAGGGATCAGATCGCAAGCTCGGTTGAGCGCGTCGTGCGCACCATCGGTCGGGTCGGCGATCACGTCCACACGCAGCTTGGCTTCAGTGTCGGACCGCTGATGTTCGACCTCACCGACGATCAGATGCGCAGGCTCATCGCCGACGCCTTTGCCGTCGCCGAGGAAACCAACGTGGCCGTCGCCTTCCACATCGACGATTTGATGTTTTGGAACCGGCGCCGCGATCTCTGGTCAGACCCCACCAATGTCGAGTGGATCGATTGGCAGGGCACGACCGTGCCGCATCGCCTCATCGAATGGGTGGGAGGCGGCGCCCCGGTTCTGGCGCCCCCGATGTGTTACAACAGCCCCGCCATAAAGGCGGAGGCGAGCCGCGTCGCCCAGGTCATCGGCCGGGAGGTCAGAAGGGGCATCGACCATCTCCGGCGCGTGGGCAAGTCGTATCTGTTTGCCGGCGTGATGGCGGGTTGGGAGACCCGCCTGCAAGACCAGTTCGGCAAGAATGGCGAGCATTACTACGCGATCTATTGCTCGCTGCATAATCTCGGATTCAGCGCGCAGAATCCGCCGAAGAATATGGATCGCGCGCTCTACGATGTGGTCGATGACTGGATCGTGCTTTGGGCCCGCAACCTAGAGGCCGCTGGCGTTCCCCGACATGCCATCTACACCCACATCGCTTTCCCCGGTTATCCGTCGCCGGTCGCGCCCTTCTCCAATCAGATCGGACATCGCTTCCGCGATTCCGTGCCGTTCGTCACCGCGTTCAACCGCTACTCGCGGCCTGGCTTCAGCGTTTACGGCGCCGAAAAATTTCTCGAGCTCTATCACGTGCTCGCGCGCTATCCGGCCACGCCCTGGGCGGTGTCGGAAGGCACCAATGTGAATTTGTCGCAAGGCTTCCTCGGCCGCGCGCGTGCGACGTCCCACGACATGGAGCAATATCTCGGGCGCGCCTTCAACCACGGCGCCGTCTTCGTCAATCTCTATGGCGCCTTCACCAAGCCGCATGACAGTCCGTTCGCGCGCGCCGGCGAGAGCGCGGAAGCCGTCACGGCCTATCGGAAGTTCCTCAGCGGCGTGCGGCTCGCGGATCGGACCGGTGGCGCCGCGGCAAGGGCCACCGCCGAAAGCCGGTTTTTTGGCGCGCGACCGCCTGCTTCCGGCGGCAATCTGGGCTCGAAGGTCCAAAGGATTTAGGCCGATCTTCCCGGCTGGCTCAGCAGCCATCCCGATCGGCGCGACACGATTCAGACGCTGATGCCGAAGCTCGACGCCTCGATGCGCGCAGGCGATGAGCGCGAGGCCGAAAAAGTCGCCGACCAGGTGCTCTCCATCATTGGACGAACCGCGCGGTGCGGCGCGGGCTATGCCCGTTGTTGATGCGGCCGCGGGCGGCCATGGGTCGGCGATGCGCCGGCTCGCCTGCTATTGAGGCGCCGGCCAGCGCCGTTTGATGATATCGCCGACACATGAAGCAATCTTGGCATAGCCCTGCTTATTGGGGTGGTCGTCATTCTTGTAGTAATCCGCGGGCGTCATTCGACACAGCTTGAAGCCATCGAACAATTGTCCGCCCGCTTCCGCGATCGAGCGTCGAGCCTGCAGCCCGAGTTCGTCCGGCCCGGCAGTCTCGTCCTTCTGCGGCAAATGAATGAAAATGATATTCCCCGGCCCATATGACTTGATGAGCGCGGAAATTGCCTCACGCGATTTTTGTTGCACATTGGAGAGCCGGTCGTGCAGCAGCAGCTTGAGCGCGCGATAGATTTGCGTGCTTGCCGGCAACATGGCCTCCGCGTGGGCGATCAGCCACGGTTTGTGGGTCAGCCGAGCCCGCGCGACTCTTAACTTGTCGATCCACGAGGCAAGCTCATTTTGCGGCGGCAACGGAAAATAGTAATCCTTGTCGACATCGCAATTCTTGATCTGCTTGAGGCACTGCAACATCTGCGGTGCGAAACCTCCGACGGGCCGGCGGTAGTCGTCGGATATGAACACCACGACCACTTTACGAATTCGAATGTTCTTGGCTTCCAGGTAGCGGTTGATCTGCAACCAGTGGGCAAAGCCGATCCCGGGTAATCCACCATTGATCGGCTGATAGCCGAGCTTGACGATTTGCGGGGCTATCAAGCGGAACCACGGTTCGGCGCCTTGTCCTTCCGTGAAGGAATTGCCGAGCACCAGGAGGGAATCGCGTCCGGGCGTTACGTCGGTGTCCTGAACGAGACCCAGATTGTTGGTCCGGAAACGATAGTGGTACTCAATCTCAAAGCCGCTGCCCGATAGAAACCCGGTGAGATTGGTCACCTCATTGTGCGGCAGGTAGGTGAAGATGCTGCCGTGATTCTCAAATATGCTCCCGCGCCCATCAAGGAAGATGACGCGATTAAGCAATTTACTGCCTTCGCCGATATTGCCAAGCGGGGGAAGAAACAGCCAGCACATCGCTTCAAACAGAAAGATGCCGACGATTGTCGATAAAATGACCAGCAATAATGCAACAAATTTATTGTTGGTCGTGCCTTTTTGGGGAGTGGCGGGCAATCTGGATTTCTCAATGCTCATCGGGGAAGCCCGGATCCGGCAATCGGGCTAAGGCTGACGCCAAGTTAAATCTATATACAGCCGCTCAATGGCATTGCCAATAAAACGTTCGTTGTGCCGCAATCAAGCGGAGGGCAGCGGGCGTTCCGCGGGCGCGCCTCTTCGTTGGGGCCTGCAGTTTTACGGCGCCGGCAGGTTCGACCGGTGACCTTCGTGCCGGTTCCAGATCCCGGTCCGCTCAATCCAGTTCGAATTCGTCGCGGTAGTCGACCTTGAGTGCCGGGTTCTGCTCTTGCTTGCGCAGCATGCAGTTGCCGATGACGAGCAGCTCGATATCGTTGCCCATGAAGCAGCGAAAACTGTCTTCCGGCGTGCAGACGATCGGTTCGCCGCGCACGTTGAAACTGGTGTTGACCAGCACCGGGCAGCCGGTCTTGCTCTTGAAGCGTTCGAGCAAGGCGTGAAAGCGCGGATTGGTGTCGGCATGCACGGTCTGAATACGCGCAGAATAGTCGATATGGGTGACGGCGGGGATTTCGGAGCGCACGACATTGAGCTTGTCGATGCCGAACAGCATTTGTTCTTCATTGCTCATTTGCCGCCGCCGATCGCGCCGCACGTCGGCGACCAGCAGCATGTAGGGCGAGTTGTCGTCGAGTTCGAACCAGTCGGCGACATCCTCGCGCAGCACGGCGGGCGCGAAGGGGCGGAAGCTCTCGCGATATTTGATGCGCAGTTGAGTTGCTTCTGCATGGTCGACGAGCGCGGATCGCCGAGGATCGAGCGGGCGCCGAGCGCGCGCGGACCGAATTCCATGCGGCCCTGCATCCAGCCGACCGCCTCGCCGGCGGCAAGCGAGCCCGCCGTCTGTTCGATCATTTGTTCGTCGGAGACGACCGAGAAGCGGGCGCCGGCCTCGGTCAGCCGGCTTTCGATATCGGCCTGCGCATAGCCCGGCCCCAGCAGTGCGCCCTGCATCAGGTCGTGCCTGCCGTCCGCCCGGCGTTCCTTGCCGAGGAACTGATGCCAGGCGGCGAGCGCCGCCCCCAGCGCGCCGCCGGCGTCGCCGGCGGCCGGCTGCACCCAGATCTTGCGGAAGGCGCCGTCACGCAGCACCTTGCCGTTGGCCACGCAATTGAGCGCGACGCCGCCGGCAAGGCAGAGATTGTCGAGACCGTGCTGGCGCGCCAGCGATCGGGTCAGCCGCAAGATGATTTCCTCGGTCACGGCCTGCACCGAGGCGGCGATGTCCATATGAAAAGGCGTGAGCAAATCCTTTTGCGGATCGCGAACCGGCTGCCCGAACAACTTGCTGAAGCGCTCGTTGGTCATGGTCAGGCCGGTGCAATAATCGAAATAATCGAGGTCCAACCGAAACGTTCCGTCGTCCTTGAGGTCGACCAGTTTGTCGAGGATCAGCGAGGCGTATTTCGGCTCGCCGTAAGGCGCCAGCCCCATGACCTTGTACTCGCCGGAATTGACCTTGAAGCCGGTGTAATAAGTGAAGGCCGAATAGAGCAGGCCGAGCGAGTGCGGGAAGCGAAGCTCGTTCTGCATTTCCAGCTTGTTGCCGCGCCCGATCGCCGATGACGTGGTGCACCATTCGCCGACGCCGTCCATCGTCAGCACGACGGAGTCCTCGAACGGCGAGGCATAGAAGGCGCTCGCCGCATGGCTCATATGGTGCTCGATGAAGAGCAGGCGGTCGTCGCCGGCGAATTCGGGGTCGATGCGCTTGAGTTCCTGCAACAGCACATTCTTCTGGAACAGCTTTTCCCGGATCCAGACCGGGATCGCCATTGCAAACGACCGGTAGCCGCGCGGCGCAAAGGCGAGATAGGTCTCGAGCAGCCGTTCGAATTTCAAGAAGGGCTTCTCGTAGAACGCGACATAGTCGATGTCCCTGAGCGAAACGCCGGCCTCCGCAAGGCAGTAGGCGACGGCATGGGTGGGGAAGCGCGCGTCCTGCTTCTTGCGCGTGAATTGCTCTTCTTGCGCCGCGGCGACGATGGCGCCGTCGACGACCAGCGCCGCGGCGCTGTCATGATAAAAGGCGGAGATTCCGAGGATCCGCACGGCGTTGCCGGCTAGAACAAGGTGTAGATGAAAGGAGCCACGATCGAGCCTTGCGCCAGGATGAACAGGCCGCCGAAGACGACGAGCACCAAGACGATCGGCAAAAGCCAATACTTCTTGCGCGCCCGCAGGAAAGCCCACAACTCGTTGAGGATCGATATCATCGATGGCTAATGGTTTGTCAGAATTGTCGCCTCAGCGACTTGGCGCTCGGTGGCGCGTCGCTTGCGATCCAGTAACTCGACAAATCCGGACGCCTCTTGAGCATGAGCACGTCCTTGCCAAGCATGCGCATGAGCACCGCGAGCGGCGTAACGCAGAGGAAGAAGATGGCCGTCATGACCAGCGGGCTCATCACCCGGTGCAGGAGCAGGCCGAATTGATACCAGAGACGGTTCAGCGGCCGCAAAATTTGTGGCCGAACGATGGCGACAAGCGCGAAGGCCACGGCAACCGCGAACATCCACCAGCGCGGCGTCTGCGCATGGATGAGCGGCCAGGCGCCAAGGATGGCAAAAACCGCGGCGAAGACGTAGCCAAAGCTCTTGTCCGAGCTGGTCGGCGCCTCGTCGCGCGTGAGCGTCGGCTCTAAGACCGCGGCCATCGATCCATCATGTCCCGTTCAGGGCATGCCTATCACACCTGCTTTTGGCAAACCAGCGGTCCCGGCAAGCGCTATTGCCGCGGCCCGCCCCCGCACATGCTAGGAAAATGTGCAAGCTATCCCGCCGCACCCGGGCGGAGACAGGCGGGCGCCGAGGAGGTGCCGACTTGGCCGAAATTTGCCGCTTCGCCGCTGATGATGGTATTTTGCCGCTCGCGCCGTCCAATATGCCCCTTGTCGCCATCGCTGCGGCGTGATCGCCGCTCGTGACAGCGGGGCATTTATCGGTTTATGACGGCGCCGGGCGAACGGAACTGAAGGAGCCGCAATGTGCGGGATCGCAGGATTTGTCGATTACAAGCCGGCGGCGGAGAGCGCGCTGAAAGGCCGCGCCCGCGCGATGGCCGATACGCTCCTGCACCGCGGCCCCGATGCCGGCGGCTGTTGGGCTGATCCCGAGGCGGGCTTTGCCACCGGGCACCGGCGCCTGTCGATCGTCGACCTGTCCGAGGCCGGCGCGCAGCCGATGCTGTCGCATTCCGGCCGTTTCGTCATCTCCTACAACGGCGAAGTCTACAACGCCGCCGAGATCCGCAAGGAGCTCGAAGCCAAGGGCCATGCCTTCCACGGCCATTCCGACACCGAAGTGATCATCGAAGGCTGCGCCGAGTGGGGCATCGAGGCGACGGTGCGCCGCCTCATCGGCATGTTCGCCATCGCGCTGTGGGACCGGCAGAGCCGAAAGCTGTGGCTGGTGCGCGACCGCCTCGGCATCAAGCCGCTCTATTGGGGCCACTTCGGCAAGTTCCTGCTGTTCGGTTCCGAGCTCAAGGCGCTGCGCGCGCATCCCGGCTGGCCGGTCGAGATCAATCGCGATGCCGTCGCCGCCTTCATGCGCTTCAACTACATCCCGTCGCCGCACTCGATCTATCGCAACATCTATAAGCTGGCGCCGGGAGCCATCCTCGAATTCGACGCGCGCGGCGAACCGCGCATCGAGCGCTTCTGGACGCTGGACGATACGATCCGCGAGGCGCGCCGCAATCCGTTCCGCGGCAGCGACGCGGAGGCGGAGGAGGCGCTGGCCACGCTGCTCGGCGACGCGGTGGAACGGCGCATGATCGCCGACGTGCCGCTCGGCGCCTTCCTCAGCGGCGGCATCGACTCCTCGACCGTGGTGGCGCTGATGCAATCGCACAGCACGCGCCCGGTGCGCACCTTCTCCATCGGCTTCCAGGAGGAGGAATACAACGAGGCGCATTACGCCAAGGCCGTCGCGCAGCACCTCGGCACCGACCATACCGAGCTCTACGTCACCTATGACGAGGCGCGCGACGTCATCCCGCGCCTGCCGGAAATGTACGACGAGCCCTTCGCCGACTCTTCGCAGATCCCGACCTATCTGATCTCGGCGCTGACCCGCCGCCATGTGACCGTGGCGCTGTCGGGCGACGGCGGCGACGAGCTGTTCTGCGGCTATAATCGCTACTACCACGCGCTCTCGATCCGGCCTTACGTGTCGACGCTGCCCTATTGGCTGCGCCGCATCGGTTCGGCCGGCCTGCGCTCGCTGCCGCCGTCGACGTGGAATCGTCTGCAACAGTTTGCACCGGCCAAGATGCGCATGCCCAATATCGGCGAGAAGCTGCACAAGCTCGCCGGCGCAATGCTGCAGGACGAGGATCAGACCTATCTGCAACTGCTGTCGCAGTTCTACCAGCCCAACGACGTCGTCAATGGCGGCACCGAACCGCCGAACATCATCGCCTCGGCGGCGACCAAGCAGCTCGTGCCCGACTATGTCGAGCGCATGCAATATATCGACACCATGACCTATCTGCCGGACGACATCCTGACCAAGGTCGACCGCGCCAGCATGGCGGTGGCGCTCGAAGCCCGCGTGCCGATCATCGATCATCGCGTCGTCGAGCTGGCCTGGCGGCTGCCCGCGCACATGCGCTTCCGCGACGGCAAGAGCAAATGGATCCTGCGCCAGGTGCTGCGCCGCTTCGTGCCCGACACGCTGATCGACCGGCCGAAAATGGGTTTCGGCGTGCCCGTCGATCACTGGCTGCGCGGTCCGTTGCGCGACTGGGCGGAAGACCTTTTGTCGGAAAGCGCGCTGACCCGGGACGGGCTGTTCAATACCGAGACGATCCGCACGCGCTGGGATTCCCACATCAAGGGGCGCGAGAACTGGCAATATTCGCTGTGGACCATCATCATGATGCAGGCGTGGCTGAAGGCCGACCGCGGCGGCACGCCGGCCCCGGATCGCCAGGCCGAGCCCGCCTACGCCTCGTAAGCGCGCCGCGCCGGTTCAGGCCTGGAACGCCTTGAAGGTGATGATGGTGTAGGTGTCCTTGATGCCGGGCAGCGACTGCACCTTTTCATTGACGAAATGGCCGATGTCGGTGCCGGCATCGACGTAGAACTTGACCAGCAGGTCGTAGTCGCCGGCGGTGGAATAGATCTCCGAGGCGATCTCGGCTTCGGCCAGCTCGTTGGCCACCTGGTAGGACTTGCCGAGCTCGCATTTGATCTGGACGAAGAAGGGGGTCATCGCGCGCCTAAGCCTTTTTTTGCCGGGGCGCACGAAGTTTTTCCGAGAACCGCCACTTGCCCCCGATCGCATCGAGGACTGCCGTTCGGGATCATGCGCCGCGTCATGCAATCCAGCAAAAACGGGGACGCATGGCAAGGCGGCTTGCCTTGGCGGCGGGCGCGGATTAGGTAGGGACGGCAATCTCGTGGGGTGCCCGGCGTGTGTCCGGGCTGAGAGGCCGAGCAGAGGCCAACCCAACGAACCTGATCCGGGTCATGCCGGCGGAGGGAGAAGAGATGCAGCTTCCCGATATGGACGCGCACGAGACGGTGGCGGCGAGTGCTGCCGCGCTGCTCGAGCGGCTGCGCGACGCGGGCTCCCGATGTGCACTGCATCACCAATGCGGTGGCGCAGAATTTCACCGCCAATGTGCTGCTCGCCGCCGGCTGCGTGCCTTCGATGACGCTGTCGCCGGAGGAGGTCGCGCCCTTCGTGGCCCACGCGCAGGGCCTGCTGGTCAATCTCGGCACCTTCGACCGCGAGCGCCGCGAAGCCATCGAGATCGCGGTGGAGACGGCCTTGCAGGACCGCGTGCCCTGGGTGCTCGATCCGGTGTTCATC
This sequence comes from uncultured Pseudomonadota bacterium, assembly GCA_963782145.1. Lineage (GTDB taxonomy): Bacteria > Pseudomonadota > Alphaproteobacteria > Rhizobiales > Xanthobacteraceae > Pseudolabrys. Next base: position 17,437 of record CAWAIV010000017.1, on the reverse strand, counting down.
GACCGCGCGCCGCCGCGCGCGGCCTTTGCGCGTGAACTCGTGAGCTGTACGCCCCAGGTCGTGCGCTTCAACCCCGCCGAATTCGCCGCCCTTTCGGGCGCCGCGCCCGCCGACGATGCGCTCGCCGCCTATGCGCGCGCGCACGGCGTGGTGGTCGGCCTGTCGGGTCCGACCGACTTCGTCACCGACGGCGAGCGCCGGGCGACCATCGCCAATGGCGACCCGCTGATGGCCAAGGTGACCGCCATGGGCTGCGCCGCCTCGGCGCTGATCGCCGCCTGCCTCGGCGTCGAAGCGGACGCCTGGCGCGCCACCGGCGCCGCGCTCACGCTGATCGGCGTCGCCGGCGAAATTGCCGCCGCCAAGGCGGACGGGCCGGGAACATTCGCTGTCGCCATCGTCGATGCGCTCTATCGCCTCGACCGCTCAAGCCTCATTGCTCATGCCAAGGTGAAATGATGGAAGCCGATCTGCGCCTCTATGCTTTGCTCGATCCCACAGTGGCCGGCGGGCGCACGCTGACCGATCTCGCCGCCCGCGTCGCCGGCAGCGCGACACTGGTGCAATTGCGCGACAAGCTGGCGGCCACCCGCGCCATGGTCGAGGAGGCGCGCGCGCTGCGCGGCGTGCTGGAGCCGGCCGGCATTCCGCTCCTGGTCAACGACCGCGTCGACGTGGCGCTCGCCGCCGAAGCCGATGGCGTGCATATCGGCCAGGACGACATGGCGGCGGAGGACGCGCGGCTGCTGCTCGGGCGCACCGCCATCATCGGTCTGAGCGTGACGTCGCTGGCGGAAGCGGAGGCGGCACCGCTCAAGCATATCGATTACGTGGCGGTCGGCAGCGTATTCCCCACCAGTTCGAAGAACGACGCCGGCAGGCCGATCGGTCTCGACGCCATGCGCGCCATCGTCGCGGCGGTGCATGCGCGCGCGGCCGGTTTTCCCATCTGCGCCATTTCCGGAATCAACGAGACCAATGCGGCCGATGTGATCGCGGCCGGTGCCGACGGCGTAGCGGTGATCTCGGCGCTGTCGCTCGCCGCCGATCCGGCGCTGGCGGCACGCACGCTGCGCGGCGTCGTCGACGAGGCGCTGCGCCGCCGCCGCACCTGATGACCGCGATCGCGCTCACCATCGCCGGCTCGGATTCGAGCGGTGGCGCCGGCATCCAGGCGGACCTGAAGACCTTCGCCGCGCTCGGCGTCTATGGCGCCAGCGTCATCACCGCGCTTGACCGCGCAGAACACGCGACGGCGTCGCCGCCATCCTCGACGTGCCGCCGGCCTTCGTCGTCGCCGCAGATCGACGCGGTGTTTTCCGATCTCACGGTCGGCGCGGTGAAGATCGGCATGCTGTCGCAGCCGGCGGTGATCGAGGCGGTGGCGCGCGGGCTGACGCGTCATGGCGCGCAACGAATCGTGCTCGATCCCGTGATGGTGGCGACCTCCGGCGACCATCTGATGGCGCCGGGCGCGATCGGCGCCTTGCGCCGGCTGCTCATTCCGCGCGCGCTGGTCGTCACGCCCAATCTGCCGGAAGCCGCCGCGCTCACCGGCGCCAGCCCGGCGCGCAACGAGCAGGAAATGGAAGCGCAGGCGCGCGAGATCCTGAGCCTCGGCGCGCGCAATGTGCTGATCAAAGGCGGCCACGGCGAAGGCCCCGACAGCGTCGATCTCTTGATCGGGCAGGGCGAGGTGGTGCGGCTTCTCGGCGCCGCGCATCGCCACCAGGAACACGCACGGCAGCGGCTGCACCATGTCTTCGGCCATCGCGGCCGGCCTCGCCAAGGGCCTCGACCTCGTCGCCGCCGTACAGGCAGCCAAGGCTTACGTCACCGCGGCCATCGCCGATGCCGACCGCTTGCAATATCGGCCACGGCCACGGGCCGCTGCATCACTTTCACAAGCAATGGAGAATTCCATGACGCACGCGACGCAGATTCGTCACCGGCGCCGGCTTGACGCTGGCCGGCGCACTCGCCGCGCCGGCGATCGCGCGCGCCGACACGCTGAAATGGCGCATGGTCACCTCCTGGCCGAAGCGCCTGCCGGGCCCGGGCATGTCGGCCGAGCGCGTCGCCGAGCGCATCCGCCGCCTTTCCGGCGGGCGCATCGACATCACCGTCTATGCCGCCGGCGAACTGGTGCCGGCCTTCGGCGTGCTCGACGCGGTCGGCAACGGCGTCGCCGACATCGGCCATATCGGCCGCCTTCTACTGGCAGGGCAAGATGCCGGCGGCGGCCTTCTTCACCACCGTGCCGTTCGGGCTGACGCCGGCCGAGCATGTCGCCTGGATCGATGCCGGCGGCGGCCAGCAGCTTTGGGACGACGCTCTACAAGCCGTTCGGGGTCAAGCCCTTCATGGGCGGCAATACCGGCGTCTGCATGGGCGGCTGGTTCCGCCACGAGCTGAACAGCTCTTGCCGACCTGCACGGGCTCAAGCTGCGCTCGCTCGGCCTCGGCGGCGAGGTCTATCGCCGGCTCGGCGCCACGCCGCAGACCACGCCGCCGGCGGAGATCCTCACCAGCCTGCAATCGGGCGTGCTCGACGCCGCCGAATTCGTCGGCCCCGGCTCCGACATCGCGCTCGGGCTCTATCGCGTGGCGCCGTTCTACTACTATCCCGGCTTCAACAAGCCGAACGGCACCGGCGAATGCATCGTCGCGCTGAAAGCCTGGAACGCGCTTTCGCGCCGAGCTGCAGGCGATCGTCGCGCATGCCTGCGCGGCGGAGGCGACCTATGCGCTGGCCGAGATGGAGCGGCTCAATGCCGCGGCGCTTGGAGGCGCTGACCCAGCAGCACAATGTGAAGCTCACCGCATTCCCCGGCGACCTGGTCACGGCGGCGCGCAAAGCAGGCGACCGACGTGCTCGGCGAACTGGCGGGCCGCAGCGCCATCACCGCCAAGGTGCATGCATCCTACATGGACTTCCGTGCCCGCACCGCGCCCTGGTCGCGGGTGTCGATCGAGGCGGTGCTGCGCGCCCGGGAGGGGTGAGCGGGAAGCGCTTGCCGCGCTCGCCAAGGCCGAAAGCTCCTGCGCTCGAGTCTCCGTGTCCGCACGGATGCGCCACGCATGTTGCGCGGGCGCAACCGACGCCGTACGAGCGCAAGTTCCCCCTTGGCACCCCGTTAAGGTTAACCGGCCATTAACAATTCTCCGGCTTTGCTGGGCGGCAAGCGGCGTTCCGTGAATGCGCCTGCCGCGTGTTCGCTGCGGCGCCCTGCATGGAGGGCGCGTCGGCGAGCCGGTGGATCGGCGCGATTTCCCGCTGGCAACAGAGATGAGACCAAGGGGCCGATGGCAATGAAAAGCAAACTGATCCTGACCGGCATGGCTTTCGCCATGCTGCTGACCGCGCCGCTGGGCGCCCGGGCGGCCGACATGCCGCGGCGCTACAGGGAGCCGGCCTATGTGACGCCGGCCTATGCGACCTGGACCGGCTTCTATGTCGGCGTCAACGGCGGCTACGGCTTCGGCAGCTCGGACTGGGACGTGCCGGCCGTGAGCCCGTCGCCCAAGGGCGCGCTGGCCGGCGGCACGCTTGGCTATAACCTGCAGACCGGGCTCTGGGTGTGGGGCCTGGAAGCCGACTTCGACTGGGCCGACATGAAGGCCAGCGTCGACCTGCGGCGCCGGCACCTGCGAGAGCAAGAACGATTGGTTCGGCACCGCGCGCCTGCGCCTCGGTTATGCCGGCTGGAACAACTGGCTGCCCTATATCACCGGCGGCGGCGCCTTCGGCGACGTCAAGGCCACCAACGCCGCCCAACGGTCAGCGGCCAGCAAGACCCATGTTCGGCTGGACCGCCGGCGCTCGGCATCGAATACGCCTTCCTCGGCAACTGGAGCGCCAAGGTCGAATATCTCTATGCCGACCTCGGCACCGTCGATTGCGGCGACCGCCTGCGGCGGCCCCGCCGTCAGCACCGACGATGTCAGCTTCAAGGCCAATATCGTGCGGCTCGGCGTCAACTACCGCTTCTGAGCGCGACCGCATGCGCCGTCGCCGGCAAAGCCCCGGGCCTCGCGCCGGGGCTTTTTGCATGGCGGGCAGGCCGCAGGCGGGCGGCGGAGGGTGGCGCGCCCCGCCTTCATGCCCTAAAACCCGCGCGCGAAACCGGCCGACACCGCGTCGGAGCTCTCGAAAAGGCATTCCCAAGCCATGCGTATTGCGGCAATCCATAGCGAGAACGGCAAGATTTTCGGCATCGTCGAGGGCGGGCAATTCCGCCCGCTGCTTGGCCGGCGGGGCGCCGCTGCCGACCTGCGCGACGTCATCGACCGGGGTCGGCAAGGGCTCGCTTGCGCACGGGGCGCCGCAGCCGCTCGGCCGCGGTCAAGCTCGCCGCGCCGGTCGGCCCGCTGGCCAAGAACGTGATGTGCGTCGGCAAGAATTATCACGACCACGCCGAGGAATTCGCCCGCAGCGGCATCGACCAGTCCGGCGACAAGCAGGAAGTGCCGGAATTCCCCGTCGTCTTCACCAAGGCGGTGACCTCGCTCGCCGACCCCGGCCAGGGCCTGCCGGCCTCGGCCGACTCCAGCCACTCGACCGACTATGAAGGCGAGCTGGGCGTGGTGATCGGCAAGCACTGCGAGCGGGTCAAACGCGCCGACGCGCTACGAATTCGTGTTCGGCTACACGATCGTCAACGACGCCACCGCGCGCACCGTGCAGCAGCGCCACAAGCAGTGGTTCCTCGGCAAGAGCCTGACCGGCTTCTGCCCGGTCGGCCCGCTGCTGGTCACGGCGGACGAGTTCGGCGTGCCCGACGCGCAGGAGCTCGCGACTTACGTCAACGGCGAGCGCCGCCAGTTCGCCAAGCTGCGCGACCTGATCTTCGACGTGCCCGCCATCATCGAGGCGATCAGCGCCTGCGTGCCGCTGGAGCCGGGCGACCTGATCGCCACCGGCACGCCGGCCGGCGTCGGCATCGGCTTCAAGCCGCCGCGCTACCTCAAGCCGGGCGACGAGGTGCGCATCTCGATCACCGGCATCGGCGAGCTGGCCAATCCGGTGGTCTGAGGGCCCGGCAACCCCTTATAAGGCCTTGCGGAATTGGAATTCCTCGCCTCCCCTTGCGCAAGATCAATGCGCCCGCTAGCCAAGGCGCTGATTTCAGCCGCCAAGTTCCCGCCGCCGCGTCCGCCCGCGGCGCCCCACGGCCGATCCGCAAGAACACCCACGCAAAGGAGTAAACGCATGGCCAACGCAACCCCCTGGAAGACGAACGACTGGTTCGTGAGCGAGTGGAATTACGCGCCGGAAGTCACCAAGGACTTCAAGTTCGCCAAGAACATCAAGATCCACGACGTCACCTTGCGCGACGGCGAGCAGCAGACCGGCGTCATCCTGTCCAAGGACGAAAAAATCCGCATCGCCGAGGGCCTCGCCGAAGCCGGCGTGCACCGCATCGAAGCCGGCATGCCGATCGTGTCGCCGTCCGACAACGAGGCCATCAAGGAAATCGTCAAGCGCAACCTCGGCCCGCAGATCTTCTCCTTCGCCCGCTGCATGAAGGAGGACGTCAAGCGCGCCATCGACACCGGCGTCAACGGCGTGGTGATGGAAATCCCCTCGTCCAAGCACATGGTCGACCTCGCCTACCGCTGGCCGATGGAAAAGGCGATCGAGACCTCGATCGAGGCCACCAAATACGCGCACGACAACGGCCTCGAGGTCGTGTTCTTCCCCATCGACTTCTCGCGCGCCGAATTGAAATGGGCGATCGACCTGATCGAGAAGGTCGGCAAGGACGGCCACATGGACGCGCTGGCCCTGGTCGACACCTTCGGCGTGCTCTCGCCGCACGCCATGAAATACTTCGTCACCCAGGTGCAGAGCCGCATCAAGAAGCGGCTGGAGGCGCACTTCCACCAGGACTTCGGCATGGGCGTGGCCAACACCATCATGGCGCTGTCGCTCGGCGTCGAGGTGATGCACACCACCGTGCTCGGCGTCGGCGAGCGCTCCGGCAACGCGCCGATGGAAGACGTGGTGATGGCGCTCAAGACCATGTACGGCGTCGACGTCGGCATCGATACGCACCAAGCTCACCCCGCTGGCCAACCTGGTGCAGCGGCTGACCGGCGTGCTGGTGCCGACCAACAAGGCGATCGTCGGCTCCGGGCTTGTATCAGATCGAGTCGGGCATCATCGCCTCGTGGTTCAAGAACTGCGGCGAGAAGAACGCGACCGAGCTGTTCCCGATCCGCTGGTCGGCGGTCGGCCAGCCGCCGGCCGAGGTCGTGATGGGCAAGGGCTCGGGCATCGACTCGGTCAACATGTGGCTGCAGGATGTCGGCATGCAGGTGTCGGAAGAGGACGCCATGAAGGTGCTGCAGGCGACCAAGGCCCATTCGCTGAAGAACAAGAAGATGCTCAGCCACGCCGAGTTCCGCGATCTGGCGCGCGCGACGCTGGGCAAGGTGCAGCAGGCGGCGGAGTAGGGCGCTCTTCACCCTCCGCTGGAGGGGGAGGGTCGGCGCGCATCGAAAGATGCGCGCCGGGGTGGGGTGATCTTTTCCCGCTTGCGTTGTCCCACGAGAGTAAGGTCCCGGCCAAAGCCCGGCGTTTTTGTTTTCTTCCCTTACCCCCTTGGTCCGGGAGGGTCGCCAGTTGCAGCGCGGAGCGCACAGGCGGGTGGGGTGGGGTTATTTCTTTGTCATTTCCTCCCAATTGCGGCGAAGGAAGACCCTCGGCCGTGCTTCAAGGTAAGGAGTGTCGGTGGTTTTTTAGGCATTCGTCGTTCACCGCGATGTTACAGTCGTGTCCGCCACAAAATCTTCTTGACGCTTCTAGGATCAATGCTCTCGGCTTGGTCGCCAAAAATCTTGTTAAGAGAAAGCTTTGCGGAGGTTTGCGCGGATTTCCTCGAGACTAGGATTGAATCGAAGGTCGGCGCTTGATGAGGTTGCAGGCGATGGCATTCCCGGCATCGACTTCGGTCGATGAGAGCGCCCCGCGGAGAAAGTAGTCGCGGGGCGATTTGTGTCTGATTTTGATGTGCTCTCATCAAGCTTGAAGTCGGCAGGTTGACGAAGGATATAAATATTTCTGTTTTCTGGTAGAAAGGTACAAAAGATGGGCATGAACACCAAAAACAAAGAGGCCTATCCCCTCAATAACCCGGAAGCCCTTGTGATTGAAATTTGGAATGGACGCCTTGAACCAGTGTGAACATGTACGGCTCTATGTCGTCGGAGATATCCACGGCCGACTGGATCTGCTGGAGCGAATGATCGAGGCCATACGAGATGATGCCGGACAGCATGGTGCAAATAGTCTGACAGTAACCTTGGGCGATTATATTGACCGCGGGCCAAATTCACGCGGCGTCATCGAGCGCCTCGCCCGAAATCCCTTTCCGGGTCATTATGTGGCGCTCAAAGGCAATCACGAGGCCATGCTTGAAGCATTTCTCGACCAGCCCTCCATGTTCGGTCGGTGGCGGCAAGTCGGCGGTTTGGAAACGTTACACTCCTTCGGGATTCCGGTTACCTCCGTGATGATGGGTCGAAATATCAACCAGGCCGCAGAACGGTTGCGGGTTGCGCTTTCGCCGCAGCACATGGAATTTTTCACCTCATTGAGGACGTCGCTGACGGTTGGCCATTATTTTTTGTGCCACGCCGGAGTGCGGCCGGGCGTGCCATTGGATGTCCAGAGCGAAAACGATTTGCTATGGATCCGCGATGAATTTCTCGGGTGTGAGATGGATTTCGGGAAGATCATTGTGCACGGGCATACACCGATCAAAGAAGCAGAAGTCCTGTCCAATCGCATTAATATCGATACCGGCGCTTTTGCGACGGGACGATTGACGTGCATCGTGTTGGAAAACGCGACCTACCGATTTATTACGACTTGATCGAGATCGTCTATTATTGGGGTTCTACTCCAAACATCCCCAGCTTGTTTGATCAAAGCGATAATCTGACCGCTCTTTCCCGCCTCTTCGATAAACTTGTTCGGGAGCGGCAGTACTTGGGTATTGGCTTTAGGCGTCGCGAACAAGATCGGCACTGAACCGAATTAACCGACGAGCTTTCTTGTTCCAAGAAATTAGGAAGCAACCGATAAGCCGTCTGGGCAAAATCGGCATAGACATCGGTGCCATCGAAGTAGAGGGCTTGTTTTGCTTCCAGGATCCCTGCGACAGGCGTGCGAGTTTTGCCCTTGTCAAGGTGCGGTCGAGTATTCACTCATTCGTTCAGCGTCTGCGATGCGCAGCCTATCTTTGCTGGGACCGATTCAATCGCAGCCCAATTGACGGGTGCTCATGCTCATGATCGAGGACAAGCCGCACGGCACGGGAACGGACCTCGGTCGAAAACTTGTTCGTCGTCTTGCTTCATATAGCCCCCATCCCTCATGAGTTGGGGCCTCCGGCAAACCCGGGGCGGTTCAGAAAACGCCGCAACTTTTATCAACGCACGCCAGTCGTGAATCTTATACAGGGCCTCCTCGGGTTTCGTCGATGAACTCAACATAAGCGTTGCTTGGGGGCCGGATTCGCTTGAGCTCATACCATCGTGCATGCGCGTATAATGGGCGGAACCCTGCTTGGAATTTCTTCCTTCCTGAAGTGTTGCAACTAAGTTCGTTTTGCCAAATCACAATTAGAAGTAGTTGTTTTATCTATTTTCATCCTTTGATTAATATGATGGTGATTGCCCGCACCGGTTATAAGCGCGGTGTCCATACAGGGTGTGCTCAAAATGAGTGTATTTCAATCCAGATGCTATTGCGGTTGGCCGAACCGATACTTTGAAGCCTCATCAAATCAAATCGATGGAGCCGCCATTATGCAACCGATCAATACCTTTAAGAACAAGGTCATCGGTCAACCCTGGCGCAGGATGTCCACAGGACTTTGCCAGTGGGCGCATATTCTGATCAATGGAACGTAGTATAAAGTGATCGTAAACTGGCGCTATCTTGAGTTGCGCGGTAAGCTTCAAAATGTAGCGTGTCTCGTTGCCGGAGTCACAACCGTGCATAAAGGTCCAATTTGTGTTGTTTTCTGTTGTGTTTTGGGCGCCACTTTAACCGGTTGCGGGACCGACCCTACTGGCAGCAATTCATCGACCTATGCGACGCCACCTCCGACGGCAACCGTTCAAAATCCTACTGATTTAAAATATTTTCGATCCGACGAGCCGTTGAAACTGGCGCTTGAGCACTTCAACCGGGGGGAATTCGGGCTTTCGGCAAAATATTTTGAAGATGCCGTGACCAAGACTCCGGAAGACGCCACAGCTTGGATCGGCTTGGCCGCAAGCTACGACCGAATCGGTCGGTTCGATCTTTCGGCCCGCGCGTACAAACAGGCGATCAGCCTGATTGGCGTTACTCCGGCGATTTTGAACAACGAGGGATATTCTTATATGCTGCAAGGTCGATTGACGGAGGCGAGACGCAAGTTTCGCGAGGCCTACCGACGAGATCCCCAAAATCCAACGATCATAAACAACATACGACTGTTGGATTCGAGTGAAAGGTTCATCCGAAAAGATCATTGACAACATACCCGAACTAGTCATCTGGAACTGAAGTTCAGTACATTATAGTATGCCTGCGCGATTTGGTTGAAGAGCGCAGCCATGGCCAATGCGACCGGCCGTCCAACGGCACCGTTGGTGCTGAGTTCGGATGAGTGGGACTACCTCGAACGGCAAGTGCGCCGACATCGTGTTGCACGGTCGATGTTCGAGCGGTGCCGGATCATCTTGCGATGTGCCGATGGTTTGCCGAGCAAAGTCGTCGCGGCAACAAGCTGACCGATCTTGGCATGCAGCTTGGTCAGCTCCGCGTCGCGGTTCTGCTCCCGTGCGCTGTTCTTCTCGTCAAACACCCGGGCGAGCTTCTCGACCGCCTCTCGCTTCGACGCCGCAATCTGGGTCGGATGCAAGCCGTGCCTGGTCGCCAAATCCGCGACCTCTCGTGGCCTTTGATCGCTTCCAGCGCCACCTTGGCCTTGAACACAGCCGAAAAACGTCTCCGCGTTCTCATGGTGGGTCATCCTCAAAATCGATGAACCTACCTGAGGCGGCTGTCTCAGGAAGTGGGACCGCCTCTACCTGAGGTGGTCCCGGTTTTATCAACACCATCGACCCAACTGCGACATTCGCGAAGCAGCACTCGATGTCGCGGGCTCGCCGATATTTGATCTATATCAACTTCGCAAAGCAAGCATGGTTCATTTTTGAATTGGCTGGGCGTATCGTGTGTGGCCTTGAGCAGGGAACAGAACAATGAGAATTACAACACTGAAAGCCCTCGCCTGCGCGACGATGCTAATTACGTTGTCTTCATTATCTGTGGCGCACGCCCAAATCAGCGTCATTCCCGCCGAGGCACGGGCTATCGCAAAGGAAGCCTATATCTACAGCTTTCCGATGGTGGATTGCTCCCGTATCCTATACGCCTACTTCGTGGATCAGAATAAACCCGATTTGAGCGCTACGCCGGAACCGTCGGAGCTTTCATTCGTCTCGCCATGGTCCGCATTATGCTGCGACGCTTGACCAGATCAAACTCTTGCCATTGAATTCAAACTTCTTGGATCGGCTCTAATGGGAAATTTAGCGCGCAAATTGCTTGCAGGCACTGTGGTGGTAGCGTGTGTGCTTCCTCAAGCCGGTTATGCCGAGCAGAAGGCGCAGCCGTCCGCCGCTGCTTCAATTACGCCGGAACTGACCTCGGGCATTTCGATCGGAGAACTATATTCCGACAACATTTATGCGGCGCGAACGGATAAAAAGTCCGATTGGATCCTATTGATTAACCCCTTCGCCAACCTGAAGCTCCGCAGCGAGAAGGGCGAAATGAACGTGGGCGGCACTGCGGCTATCGGCCGTTATGCTACTTATGGTGATGAAAATTACAGCGACTATGGCGCATATGCGAACGGTCGGTACAATTTCTCGCCGATGCTGAGCCTGTCCGCGGGGACCGCCTACGACCACCAGCACGAATCGCGTTCTTCGCCCAATGCCCAACCCGGTGTCACCCCGACGATCTACAATGTGACGCGCGCCTTCGGCGCGGCGCTGCTGAAGCTGGACGAGAAGAATTCGGTCCGCATCGGCGGTACCTTCGATCATTTCGATTACGACAACGTCGCGCAGGTCGGCGGCGGAACGATCAACAATGATGACCGCGACCGCGACGTGGCCACGGTCGGTGCCAGGATCGGCCACGCGATCAACAACACAGACGAGATTTTCGGGATGTTCTCCTACGACAGCCGCAATTATCGGCTGCCGGTCGACGACTATGGCTATCAGAAAGATTCGAACGGAGTTCGTTTCTCGGGCGGCTTCCATCGTCGGGTCACCTCGACGCTGGACGCCGAAGCCTATGTGGGCGGCATCTATCAAAATTACAGCGATCCGCGTTTCGATACGGTCTTCCTCCCGGATTTTGGCGGCCAGCTACGATGGACCGGCATTTCGGGCACGACCGTCACGGCAAAATTGGAGCGGAGCATCCAGGAATCCGATTTGCAGGACGTGTCGGGCTATCTGGAGACGGCCGCCTCCTTCGAGGTCATTCACTGGATTCAGCCGGACCTGCGGGTCAGTGGCGCGGCTTCCTACGCGCTCGATCATTTCAACGGCCTGACGTCGCGCGTCGATCAAGTGCAGTCCTATGGCATCGGCATCCGCAAATATTTGTCGCCGCATTTCTACCTCGGTGCCGACTTCTCGCGCACCACCCGCGATTTAACCGACCTCGATTACAGCTACATCGATTTACGGGGATGATCCGCGCGGGTCTCGTGCAAGAGCCGGCTTACAAAGCGGAGGATTTCAAGAAGCCGGAAGTGCCTCAAGACAGTCAAGGTCGATTTTATATCGGTTTCCAAACCGGGTTGATGAATTTGGAGACGAAACTGCAGGGATCGCGCGGTAACGACGGAACGTTGCAGGCCGATTTCGGCGATGAGGGTTGGGCAAACGGCGTATTCGGCGGCTACGGCGTCTATATCGGCAACTGGCATCTGGCGCTGGAAGCCGACCTGAGCAAGGCAAGTGGCGGTTGGGATCACGCGCACGTTCCAAACGAAAGAACCTTTTCTGTGTCGCGCGGTTGGGAATACGGGCTTTCCGCCGTCATCGGTCGTTCTTTCAAAGGTGGCACGATGCTCTACGGCAAGGCCGGTGTCGTCGCTGCGCAGTTCAATACAGACTATGAGCTACGTCAGAACAGTACGCAGGATCGCCGGACCGAGCCAGGTATCCGCGTTGGTATCGGTGGGTCGGCGCCACTGACGCCAGAATTCGCTGTGCGGCTCGAACACACCTATTCAGCGTACGATAGTTACAATATTGATTGCTGCATTGACCCGCCGCCGCCGCGCGGTACACCCGACAACTTCACCAACGACCAGACGATGACGGCGGTGGGCCTCGTCTATACGTTCGGTGCCGTGCCGGGCGCTATGCAGTCGGCCAATATCGATTATCGCGGCTTCTATGCCGGCGGCCAGGTCGGGCACGATTCGATGTCGACTTGGTCGACGGGACCCCGCGATTCCGGGACGACATTGACCGCGAATTTTGGCGACCTCGGCTATGCCGCTGGGCTGTTCGGTGGCTATGGCATCCAGTTTGGCAGTCTATACTTTGGCGGCGAGATCGAGGCTGAGCTTTCCAAGACCCACAGCAACCATGAGCGCGAAGGAGGCGGCCGGTCATTCTCGCTCGAAAAGCAATGGGGCTACGGAGCGAGTTTGCGCGCTGGCTATGTCGTCAACAATACCTCGCTGCTTTACGGCCGCATCGGAGTCGTGGAAACGCGATTTAAGCTCGATTATGCGGGCGGCAAGAACAGTCTTTCTGAGCAATACACCAAGACCGGATTGCGCTTCGGCGCCGGTATGGAATTTCCAGCGTCGGATAATCTTATTGTGCGACTGGATTATACTCACACCTCATATCCTGAGTTCTCATTGACCACACCGCCGGCTGGCGAGGTCGAGCAATATCGCCCTAAGGTCGATCTGTTCCGAATCGGCCTTTTAGGGCAGTTCGGCACGAAATAATTCCTTTCCGCCGTAACTTCCCATCGTTCGCCATGCGGCATGTGGCCGCAACGCGAGTTGTTTCATATTGATGAGAATCAATGCGGAGGTTCGCGATAATATTTAGCCTTTTTTCTCACAGAATCGAGAGGAATAAAAACCATGGTTAAAGCAAAAACATTCGCGACTCTCGCATTCGCAGCGATCTTCGGTTCAGTGCTTACGATCAGCCTGACCCCTGCCTATGCGCAGAAACACGGCGGTGGTGGCGGTGGAAGCAATAGTAGTTCTGAAGCCGATCATACCGATGGTGGCCACAGTGGCGGCAAGGGCGGCCAGGGCGGCCAAGGTATGGGTCGCGGCGGCGGTGGCGGAAGCCAATCGCTGCGTGACATCTTCAATACGATGGAGCCCGGATCGGCGACGGAGCATTCGTCAGCGACCAGCGAAGAGCATGGCAGTGCAGCGAAGGGCGGTTCCGCAGCGACAAGCCGCGGCAAGAAAGGTTCCGCAAGCACGGCGACGAAAGGCTCGAGCACGGCTGGCAAGAAGACCGGAAAGAGCTCCACCAAAGCCGCCGAGGAAGAGGACTCCGATCGTCCGGCGTGGGCTGGCACCTCTGGACGTGACGGCAAGCCAGGTCGCGGCAACGTGGCATCGGGCACCAAGAAGGGCGATCTCTACGGCGATATGTATGTCCTGTTGCGCGACGCCAACGGCGTGCCGATCATGATCCAGTTGGCGGATGGCACGTGGGTCGTTCAGCCGGTGGACGCCAATGGCGTTCCGCTGGCACTCGATGCCGAGGGCAATCTGATTGATGCCACTCAAGCAATTGCCGTTGACCTCGGGAGACTTAATGTCGGTCGCTCGCCGCTGACCGTGCTCAGCTCGCAGTACGAAGAGGTCCTGAAGAATATCAATGCTGCTGAACTCGGTGTCATTGGATGCGAGCGGTCGCCTCCTGTTGACGACCGACGGAGTTACATCCGCGGTTGATTCGCCGCTGGCCAACCTCGCACTCTATGTCGAATTGCTGAACAAAGGCACGATCACCGGAGTGACCGACCCGTCGAAGTTCGCTGCCAGCAACCTTAGCTACCTGGTAGACGGCACGATGACCCCGGCCGACATGCTTACGGCGGCCTCGTTCCTGGCGGCTGCCTCCGATAAATCAGGCACGCTGACCATCGACAAGGTTGTCGACATGAACGCAATCCTGGGCGTTTCCGGTACGTTGAAAGACGCTTCGGGCGGGAGTTCGTATGTTGACTACGCCACATTCAACTACGATCGTCAGACCGTCTACGGCACGGCGACCGTCGATGTCCTGGTCAAGCAGGTAGACGGCACCTACAAGGCGACCACCGTGAATGTCTATGACACCATCTTCGCGGGCACGAACTATACCTCGACCGACGGTGGGGTGGATGGCTTTGCGCAAGCGGCCGATGACGCACGTACGGTCATCGAATACGTGCACACCTATGCAGTTCCGGCGACCGATTAACTATCGAGTTGTCATATCAATCTCTAGAGATGGCCGGGGCCGCAAAGCCCCGGCCATCTCCCTTTCATCGATCCAGAATGGATGTGTGTGCGTAATTTTGGTTAATATGCTCTAGGTGGTAGTCGGCCTAATTCAGGGTGTTTCGTCAATTCATCACTGCGTCACCGTCAACTTCTCACGGTCGGACTCTCCGATGAGATCGGACCATTCAGTGAAGGCTTGCGCAAGAAAATCATCCCCGAGCGGAGCCCGTGCAGCATCTTCAAGGCGAAAAAACTGGTTTTCTCTATTCCAGGGCGGTTGCCTAAATTCGTCGTAGCGCCCCGATTTTGTCAAGCGGTCGGCTCGCCTCACTTCTATATTGCGGGAAGGCCGAGAAACCGCGAATATCCAGCCCAGGTTGGGAGCCATCCGGGGAATCCCGGTTTGAATAGCTTTAGGCAAAGTCGCGCGCTTTGAGTTTCCCTCCGGTCATCTTATTTCGCTTCCGTTCGGTAGCACCGTGTTGATGTTGAGGCATGTCATTGAGCTCCTCTTGAGACGGACGTTCGTTCGTCGCGCCAACCAAGAGGAGCTTCCGATGCAAAAGAGTAGGAAAGTACCAACATTGGTACCCATCGCTGCGTTCGTGGCAGCTTTGGCCTTCGGTCTGACACCGTCCTTGGCGCAGAACCGCGGCGGTGGTGGTGGTGGCGGTGGTGTTGTTGGCGGCGGCGCCGGATACGGCGACGGCGCCCCGCATGGCGACGGCGGTTATAGCTATGGCAGTGGAGGCTACCGCGGCACCACCGGTCTCAGCTCCGGCGGCGGCAGCCAGTCGCTACGCAGCATCTTTCATGGCCCGGACTCGGGCCCCAGCGATCAATTGAGAGAAAGAAAAGAGGATCAGCAGGACTTCTTGCAGAAACGAACGCACAAGAAGCCGCCGCCCATTCTCGATTGAAAGACAACCGCGTAAGGCCGGCTGCGCACCGGCAATGGTGTCAAGAGGCCGGCGCGTCACTAGAAAAGGTTAAGCCCCTTGCCCGTCGCGGCGGTGTTAGAACGCCTCGTCGGCCATTTCCATCATGCCGTCGGCGCCCGACTGGATGCGGGCCAGGTGCGCTCAATTGGGATTCGCTGATTATTACATTCTGTTGGGGTACGGCCCCGTTAAGCAGCGGTGCAGGCCACGTCCGATACTAGCCGTGTTCTACCGTTCGCTGCGCCGCGGAGTAACGTCGTTGGTACAGTCAGGCTGCAATGGCCATCAAGGCGGCTTCACGCAACCGCTCGGGATCACGCTCGCCTTTCGCCGCAGACTTGAGAATGCCTTCGGCCAACGCGGTCCGACTAATTGTGGCCTGCGGCCGTGGCGGAACGCAAGCCCATGCCTCGTCGAGGATTGCCCGTAGCAAGGCGACGGTTTGTAGATCGAAATATGCTGATTTTTCGCCGTCCATGATTGCCTCCCTGATCGCGGGACCGCATATGCCCGAAAAATTGGGCAACACTCGGGCTTAGAAATTAAAGTTTTCTAACATTTTATCCCGGAAGCCGATCAGCGCCAGAAATCGCGGAATCGGGTCGGCGCAAGTTCGTTGTATCGGACGGTGTGCTGGATGTTCTTGTGACCGAGGTAAGCTTGGAGGGCCCGCGTGTCGTGGCCCTTGTTGGCCAGCGCGTAAACGCACGCGTGCCGGAGCATATGCGGATGCGCCTTGAAGGCCAGCTTAGCCTCGACGCCCGCCCGACCCTGCGGACGTGCATGGTGGCCGTTTTGAAGTCTACCTGATCCCAGTGTAGGTCCGTCAGTTCTGAGGCTTTCAGTGTCTGACTCAAAATGAACGCGAGCAAAATCAATAACTTCGAAGTGTACCCGGAGAAGATGGGCGCTTCGTCGAAGCTTTGGAAATCGCTCAAAGTTCCGTGTTTTTTCGCGGCTATCACGTCATGCCGCCCTTTGCGAAAGCGCCGCGCAACTTATTGAAATGACTTGCTTTCATTTTCGGTCAGGCTCTCAGGCCGTGCCGGAAAGCAACTGGCAGCATCGTCGCATCCCTGTGGTCCCAGCGGTTAGCCGATCCTGTTCTGCAGGACCTGATTGGCGGGCAGGCGGATCGCGTATTTGATTTGTTCAGCTTCCAGGCACTTGTAGACGCCCGGCATGGCGAAGGCTGCATCGGCCCGGAAGTAGATGCGCCGAACTTTGCCCTGATACCGCACGGTGACCGGCGTGAGCACACTCGCTCAGCAGTTGGCGTTGTGCACATTGCTGGGACGTAGCGTGCAGCACTCCAGATCGCCGAACTGGTTGAACACGAACAGCGGATGATAGCAGGTGCAGGCGTAATGGCCGTTCCACACGCTGTCCTCCTGTTCGCCGTGCGTTGGGCTCACGCTCGAATCCATGTCGAGCACAATGCCCTTCGGTGGACGACGACCATGAACAATTCGATCCACTGGCCGGACAAGTCGGAAAGAGCAGAAAGGTTTGCAGGGGCCGCGAGCCATTGTGTCTTGAAGCGCCCCATCTGGCTTGGTGACGCTACACGGTCCTGAGCCGCCTTGCCGCCGACAATCTATCGCATGGCTGGATCGTGGCGCAGGCACTCGGCGTTGTTGACGTCCTCATATCCAGCGAGGCGGCCAAACACAGACTGACGCAGCAATCCGTGCGCCGCGCTCGGTGATAAGGGGTACAATTCCGAATCAAACGGCGAAGCCGCACGCCAACGCGGAATATGCCCAGCAATCCCGTATCGATCCAACACAAAAGACATGTCTGTCTTTTTCCGAAAACGCGCTACAAAGCGCGGGCACGCATCGAACGAGCGATCGGCAGGCTCAAGAGCTTTAGGCATATCGCACTTCGATGCGAGTATCGGTGCAGAATTACGGCTCATTG
>CAWAIV010000016.1:0-46234 GCA_963782145.1 uncultured Pseudomonadota bacterium | reverse complement strand
GCTTTGCGCGAGTGGGCGCTCCGACAGCGTGCTCGACGCCGGCGCGAGATAAAGCTTGCTCCATTGCGTGCGCGCCAGCGGCCATTCGTTCTCGGGGCGGATGACGAATTTTTCGCCCGGGTGGCGGATATTGAGCAGCAGGCATGGCTGTTGATCCCAGCCGGTGTTCTCGCTCTTGAGGAAATGGCCGAAGAACTTCTTCTGCAGCGCGACGCCATAGTCGGTGTAGAACAGGGTCCAATGCCGGTCGCCGTGCATTTCGAGCCATTTCTGTTCCGATGCGGCGCGTACGAACCCTTCGATATTGCCGCGCAGATGCAGACTGGTGCCGCCCCAATTGCCGCATGACAACAGCGGCACCTTGATCTTGTCCCACTCGGCGGAATGGTCGCGGTGATACTGGTTGTCGAGCGGGTTGGCGGCGATTTCGCCGCCGAGGTTGCTGCGGTTGGCATCCATTTCCGCATCGGTCACGGTCTCCGGTCCGGAGACCAGACCGCCATGCACGCGGCTGCGCTTGCCGCGCGTGCCGAGACCGTGCTGCACCGTCTTGATCTGCATGTCGGACCAGTTGGCCTGGAAGGTGCACAGAATGCCGCCGTGATGATTCTTGTCGCGATACCAGTCGCCGGCGCCTTCCCAGACGCAGATGGCGGCGAGGTGAGGGGGCTGCAGACCGGCGACCTGCCATTGATTGATGGCGTAGTAGGAAATGCCGTTCATGCCGACCTTGCCGGTCGACCACGGCTGCGCTGCCGCCCATTCGATGCAGTCGTAGATGTCCTTGGTCTCGCGCGGAGAAAAATGGTCGATGAAGCCCGGTGAGCGGCCGGCACCGCGCGAGTCGACGCGCACGCACACATAGCCGTCCGGCACCCACTTCTCCGGATCGACCACTTCCCAGGCCTGATACTGGTTGGTCGATCCCGCCGCGACATCGGGATGCTCGCGCACCATGATGTCCCATGCTGTCGGATAACCCTCCTGGAAGGCGAGCCATTTCCCATAAGGGCCGCATGAAAGAATGACCGGATATTGTCCGTGCTTAATCGGCCGGAAGACGTCGGCGCGCAGTACCAGCCCGTCGTCCATGGTGATCGGCACATCCCAATCGATGAGCATTCCATCGCGGGTCTCGGTGCGCTCGCGAACATCCGTAGCCGGCTTGTCAAGCATGCCCACCCGCCTTTCCTCGCTGACGCTGTCCGCGTTCTGCCGTGCGGTTGTACATTCAGTTTAGGCACGCGGCCCGAATTCGCGCAATACAGGTTAGCAGCGCACGGTGGCGAGTTTCGTTTGGTGAAATGTCGGGCGATGAAGAGTGCGCACGTCATGCCGCGCGGTCGCATTGCAGCAGCGACAATATGCGGCGCACCAAGGCGGTTTGTAATGAAATCGTTGTTGCGGCTCGAAAAATCTTCAACATATGATACAAACAACCGCGGTCAAAAAAACGCGGAAGTCTAGGGACGCAAACGCTAAAATTTCGCTTGGCATCGAGACACGACACGACCGCCGTTTCGCGGTCGATAAACGTGAACGAATGCCAAGCCTCGGGAGGGCCTTTGCGATACGCCTCTCGCGCACGACGTTGTAAGGTGCCGGTGCCTGCCCAGCAGCGCAGGCGGCAACGGGCAAGTTTTGCCCCCTTTCGCACTCATCGCCAAGCAGCAACGCGGCCCGCGTCTTCGACGTCGGGCCGTTGTTCGTTGTACGCGCGCGCTTGAATAAGGCCTGGCAAGGCCGTTGAGGGAGGACGCTATGAGCAAGCTGAAAATTTCGCGGCGCACATTTGTGGAAGGTGGTCTCGGGCTTACCGTTGCAAACTTCCTGCCCGGCACCACGCCGTTCGCCTTCGGCGCCACCATGGAGGAGCAGACCATCGCGGCGGCCAAGAAGGTCGGCGCCGCCAAGGTCAACGGCATGATCTGGTCGCCTTACTTCGTGCCGATGCAGCCGGTGATCGCCGAATTCACCAAGGCGACCGGCATCGGCATCGGCGGCGTGCAGGACATCTCGATCTTCGACGCGCCGCAGCGCGCCATGGCCGAGGCGCTGTCGCGCTCGCCGCAGTTCGACTTCATCCACATCGATTCCAACATGATCCCGTCGCTCTCTTCCGCCGGCTATCTCGAGCCGCTCGACGAGTACATCAAGAATTCGGGCTTCCACTTCGACGTCGTGGCCGGCTACGACAACTTCATGAAATACAACGGCCACACCTACGGCGTGCCGACCGACGGCAACGTGCACATCCAATACACGCGCAAGGATCTGATCGACGATCCGGACAACAAGAAGCGTTTCGCCGACAAATTCGGCACCGAGCTGAAGCTGCCGGAGACCTGGGAGGAGAACCTGCGGCTGCAGGAATTCCTCATGGATCCGAAGAAGGATCTCTACGGCTCTGGCAATCTGCGCAACCGCGCCAACGGCGTGACCTGGTGGTACATGATCTTCTACAGCGCCGGCGGCTTCCCGTTCGACGACGACATGAAGCCGACGCTGAATACGCCGGCCGGCCAATATGCGGTCGACATCTATCTGCAGGACAAGAAGGTCAACCATCCGGAAGCGTCCAACTGGGGCACGCCGCAGATGATCCCGCGCATCGCGCAAGGCCACGTGGTGAGCTGCCAGTATTGGGACGGCACCTGCAAGACGATCAAGAACCCGAAACAGTCGAAGACGGTCGGCAAGTTCTACTACAGCGTGGTGCCGGGCTCGAAGTTCAGCGGCAAGATGATCCACCGCTCGATCTCCTCGCCGCTCGCCGCCATCCTCATCAACAAGTACAGCCCGCGCAAGGCGCAGGCCGCCTATCTCGCGCTCTGGCTCGGCTCGGGCAAGAACAGCATTCCGATCGTCTCCGATCCGAAGAACGCCTTCAACGACGCCTGGGCGACCCAGCACTTCGCGGCGCCGCAGGTGATTAATGCCTATACGCAGGAAGGCATCGACGCGATCAAGAAGAACTTCGAGGTGGTTTCGCCGCCGATCTATCTGACCGGCTTCCTCGAGTTCCAGGACGCGCTCGGCAAGAACCTGTCGGAGGCCTATGTCGGCCAGTTGCCGGCCAAGGACGTGCTGAAGAAGACCGAGGACGAGTGGAACAAGATCGTCGGCCGCATCGGCCGCAGCAAGCTCAAGAAGGACCTGGCGAGCTACAAGGCGGTGATGCCGAAGCGCGACGTCCCGGCGTGACCGTCCGAGGCCGGGTGACAATCTGACGACCCTTCAGCCGGACGAGCTTAACGCTCGTCCGGCCTTCCCTTGGAGAGAGAAGGAATGGCCGTAGCCGCCCTTCCGACCAGCGACGTCAGCAACGGGATATCGCCGCGCGCGGTATCCCGCCGCCGCGCGATCAGGCGATTCAAGATTTCCCTGCTGCTGCCGCTGGTGGCGCTGATCTTCTTCGTGCTGACGCCGGTGCTGCTGCTGCAGCTCTATTTCTCGTTCCACCAGTGGACCGTCTATCTGGGCAGTTGGTGGGACGCCGATTTTGTCGGCCTCGACCTGTTCCGCGACGTGCTCACCGATCCGCGCTTCGGCTGGGCGGTGGTGCGCTCGCTCTCCTTCGCCACCGGCTCGACCGTCGGCTGTTTCGTGTTCGGTTTCGGACTTGCCTATCTGATGGTACAAGCCGTTCCGCGGGCAGGGCTTCTTCTACATCCTCTTCATCCTGCCGATGCTGACCGTGCCGGTGGTGGTCGCCTATACCGCCGAGATGATGCTCTATGCCGACGGCCCGGTGAACCACATCATCTCGTTCCTCATCGGCCACGACTTCCGCGTCGCCTGGCTGACCAATCCGCACATGGCGCTGACCACGGCGGCGCTGCTGGAAATCTGGAACTGGACGCCGTTCTCCTTCATCATCATGCTCGCCGGCCTGGCGGCGATCCCGAAGGAGCCGATCGAGGCGGCGGAAATCCTCGGCGCCTCCAAGTGGCGCATCTTCTGGGAAATCCAGGTGCCGCTGCTGCGGCCGGTGATCCTGCTGGCGCTGGTGCTGCGCTTCCTCGAGGCCATGGCGGAATTTCCCAAGACCTGGGCGCTGTTCCAGGGCGGCCCCGGCACCGCGACCGAGACGCTGCCGGTCTACATCTTCATGACCACCTGGCAGTATTTCCAGATCTCCAAGGGCGCGGCGATGTCCTACATCGTCATGATGATGATGATCGTCATCGTGCTGATCGCGATCCATCTGTTGCGCCGCGAGAAGCACACGCTGGACGCCATGTATGCGCAGCGCGAAGAAGCCGAGGCGGAGTCCTGAAATGGCGATGACCAAGACCCAGCGCCGCCGCGTCACCACGATCACGCGCTATATCGTGCTGACGATCTGGGCGCTGATCGCGTTCTTCCCGATCTATTGGATGGTCTCGACCTCGTTCAAGCCGAGCGATCAATGGTTCTCCTGGCCGCCGGTCTATTTCCCGGATCCGGCCACGCTCTCGAACTATCTGAACGTCTGGTGGGGCGCGCAGGAATACACCGCGACGCAATACGCGATTTCATCGCAGAAGCCGCTGATCTCGCTATGGAATACGACAGTGATCGCGGCCACCTCGACCTTCCTGTCGGTGCTGTTCGGCTCGATCCTGGCCTATGGCGTCTCGCGCTACAAGATCCTGTCCGAGGCGCGCATGTTCCAGCTTCTCATGCTGCGCATGATCCCGCCGATCGTCGTGGTCGCGCCGCTGTCGCTCTATTACACCGCGATCGGCCTGATCGATACGCGCACTGGGCTCATCCTGGTCTATTTCCTCACCACGCTGCCTTACGCGGTGTGGATGACCAAGAGCTTCATCGACGAAGTGCCGCGCGAAATCGAGCAGGCGGCCGAAATCCTCGGCGCCTCGCGCTGGCGCACGATCTTCGAGATCGTCTTGCCGCTGGTGCGCTCCGGTCTGGTGGCGACCTTCCTGTTTATCCTGATCCTGACCTGGAGCGAATATCTGCTGGCGCTGATCCTCACCAAGACCCAGGTCACGACGCTGCCGATCGAGCTGGCGAAATATCAGGGCACCACCGAGGGCCGCGTTTACGGGAGGCAGGCGGCGCTGGCGGTCGGCATCACCATTCCGCTGATGATCGTCGGCCTCATCATCCGCAAGCATCTCGCGCGCGGCTTCAGTTTCGGCATGGTACGGAGATAATCAGTGGCGCGCATCGAACTGCTGAATCTGAACAAGTATTTCGGCGCCGTGCAGGCGGTGAAGAACCTGACCTTCACCATTGAGGACGGCGAGTTCGTCGTCTTCGTCGGGCCGTCGGGCTGCGGCAAGACCACGACGCTGCGCATGATCGCCGGTTTCGAGGATCCGAGCTCGGGCGAGATCCGCATCGACGGCAAGGTGGTCAACGATCTCGAGCCGCGCGACCGCGGGCTCGGCATGGTGTTCCAGAGCCACGCGCTGTTCCCGCACAAGAACGTGGCGCAGAACATCGAATTCGGCCTGCGCATGAAGAAGGTGCCGCACGACGAGCGCATCAAGCGCGTGCGCGAGGTGGCGGAGATGGTGCGCATCTCGCATCTGCTCGACAAGATGCCGGGCCAGTGCTCGGGCGGCAAGTCGCAGCGCATCGCGCTCGCCCGCACGCTGGTCACCAACCCGTCGACCTTCCTGCTCGACGAGCCGCTGTCCAGCCTCGACGCCAAGCTGCGGCGCGAACTGCGCGCGGAATGCGACCGCCTGCACGAAGTGCTCAAGCGCACCTTCATCTATGTGACGCACGACCAGGAAGAGGCGATGACGCTGGCCGACCGCATCGTGGTCATGCATCAGGGCGAGGTGGTGCAGATCGGCTCGCCGCTCGACATCTATTCCAATCCGGTGAGCTATTTCGTCGCCGACTTCTTCGGCTCGCCGTCGATGAACCTGGTGGCCGGCGAGGTCACGCGGGCCAACGGCGGCACTATTTTCCGCTCGTCCAGCTTCGAACTCGCCCTGCCGGCCAATCTGGCCGGCGCCAAGCCCGGCCGCGCCAGCCTCGGCATCCGCCCCGAGCA
The DNA here is from genome assembly GCA_963782145.1 of uncultured Pseudomonadota bacterium. GTDB lineage: Bacteria > Pseudomonadota > Alphaproteobacteria > Rhizobiales > Xanthobacteraceae > Pseudolabrys. The sequence continues at coordinate 40,218 of CAWAIV010000016.1, read as the reverse complement.
TGTCGCGGTCACGCGCAACGGCAATGCGACCGCGACGTTGCCGGTGCGCCTGGTCGAACCCTTGGGGAAAGACACGCTGCTTTATTTCGACGACGGCAGCGAGCGCGCCTTCGTCGCGGTGACCGAAGGGCTCAGCATGGCCGATGTCGAGGTCGGCGCCAGCCTCGGGCTAGTGCTGGCGCCGGAACGGCTGCATCTGTTCGGCGCCGACGGGCGACGCGTCGTCGGCCGGTCATAGAGAGACACGTTGCTTCCAACGACGTAAGATCTGCAATCAGAACGCCGAGGTATCCATGGATTACCGCGAGAAAAGTGAAATCCGCGACCACATGCGCATCGATTGGGACATGCCGATCACCATGGATGACGGAGTGGTGCTGCGCTGCGACATCTATCGACCGGTCGCCGAGGGCCAATACCCGGTGATCATGACCTACGGGCCCTACGGCAAGTGGCTGCATTTCGAAGACCTCTATGAAGACCAGTGGCGTCGCATGTGCGCCGATCAGCCCGACGTGCCGACCAATTCGACCAACAAATACCAGTGCTGGGAGGTGGTCGACCCGGAGAAATGGGTGCCGGACGATTATGTCGTCATCCGCGTCGATAGCCGCGGCGCCGGCCGCTCGCAAGGCGTGATCGATATCTGGTCGCTGCGCGAGGCGCAGGATCTCGCGCTTTGCATCGACTGGGCCGGCGTTCAGCCATGGTCGAACGGCAAAGTCGGTCTTAACGGCATTTCCTATTACGCCGAGAACCAGTGGCAGGCCGCGGCGCTGCAGCCCAAGCACCTCGCCGCCATCTGTCCCTGGGAGGGCGCCGCCGATTTCTATCGCGACATGGCCCATCACGGCGGCATCTTCTGTCGCGGCTTCGTGCAGGACTGGTCGCGGGCGCAGGTCTATCCCGTGCAGAACGGCCGCGGCACCCGCGGCTACAAAAGCCGCATGAACGGCGATTGGGTGTCGGGACCCGAAACGCTGCCGGAAGAGGAACTCGGCAAGAACCGGCGCGACTTTTACGAAGACTGCCTCGCGCGCAAGCTCGACACCGACGAATACTGGCAGTCGCGCATGCCCGACTGGACCAAGGTCAAGTGTCCGATCTTGTCGACGGCGAATTGGGGCGGGCAGGGCCTGCATCCGCGCGGCAATTTCGAGGGCTTTGTGCGCGCGGCGTCCGAGCACAAATGGCTGGAAGTGCATGGCATCGAGCACTGGACCCATTTCTACACCAATTACGGGCTCGGCCTGCAAAAAGCGTTTTTCGGCCATTTCCTCAAAGACGAGGATACCGGCTGGCGCCGGCAGCCGAAGGTGCAGTTGCAGGTGCGCTACCCGGGCGAAAGATTTGTCGAGCGCCACGAGAGCGAATGGCCGATCGCGCGCACGCAATGGACCAAGTTCTATCTGCATCCCGGGGATTTCGCGATGTCGCGGACGGCGCCACGGGCCGACAGCAAAGTCAGCTATGCCGGCATGAGCGAGGGCATCACCTTGCTCACCGAGCCGCTCGAACATGAGACCGAGATCACCGGCCCGATTGCGGCGAAGCTCTGGGTCTCCTCGGCGACCGAGGACGCCGACCTGTTCCTGGTGGTGCGCGTGTTCACGCCCGACCTCAAGGAAGTGACATTCCAAGGTGCGCTCGATGCGCACACGCCCATTGCCCAGGGCTGGCTGCGCTGTTCGCACCGCAAGCTCGACCAAAAGCTCACGCTGCCTTATCGGCCCTATCACACCCACGACGAAGAGCAGAAGCTTACCCCCGGCGAGGTCTACGAGGTCGATGTCGAAGTCTGGCCGACCTGCATCGTGGTGCCGAAGGGGTATCGCTTGGCGCTCTCCGTGCGCGGCACCGACTATGTGTATCCGGGTGAGGCCGGTCCGCGCGCTGGCGTGGTCGGCAAGGTGTGGAACGGCTGCGGCATCTTCATCCACGACGACCCGCGCGACCGCCCGCCGGCGGTATTCGGCGGCGACGTGACGTTGCACGCCGGCCCGAACCGGCAGGCCTATCTGCTGCTGCCGGTTATTCCCAAGAAGTAAGGCGAGGAAATAATCATGAGCTATCGCGAGGTCAGCGAAGTCCGCGACGGCATGCGCATCGATTGGGACATGCCGATCACGATGGACGACGGGCTCGTCCTGCGCTGCGACGTGTTCCGGCCGGTCAAGCAGGGCCGTTATCCGGTGCTGCTCAGCTACGGCCCTTACGGCAAGTGGCTGCACTTCGAGGACGGCTACAAGACTGCCTGGGACCGCATGGCCGAGAAGCATCCGGACGTGATGGCGGGCTCGACCAACAAGTACCAGAGCTGGGAGGTCTGCGATCCGGAGAAATGGGTGCCGGACGGCTATGTCGTGGTGCGCGTCGACTCGCGCGGCTGCGGACGGTCGCCCGGCTATGTCGAGCACTGGTCGCCGCGTGAGACCAAGGACTTCGCCAATTGCATCGAATGGGCCGGCGTGCAGCCCTGGTCGAACGGCAAGGTGGGCCTCAGCGGCATCTCCTATTACGCCATCAACCAGTGGCAGGCGGCCAACCTGCAGCCCAAGCATCTCGCCGCCATTTGCGTGTGGGAGGGCTTCGCCGATTTCTATCGCGAGCTCAGCCACAATGGCGGCATCTACTCGACCTTTGCGCAGAACTGGTACGACATGCAGGTCAAGAGCGTGCAGTACGGTCTCGGCGTCAACGGCCGGCGCAGCCGCATGAACGGCGACTGGGTTTCCGGGCCGGAAACGCTGACCGCGGAAGAGATGGGCGCCAACCGCTACGATCTCGGCAAGACCTATATCGCCCACCCGCTCGACGACGCCTATTACAAGGCGATGGCGCCGGACTGGTCGCGCGTGAAGGTGCCGCTGCTGTCGGCGGCGAACTGGGGCGGGCAACCGCTGCATCCGCGCGGCAATTTCGAAGGTTTTATGCGCGCGGCCTCGAAGCAGAAGTGGCTGGAAGTGCACGGCATCGAGCACTGGACGCATTACTACACCGACTACGGTGTCAATCTGCAAAAGAAGTTCTTCGGCTATTTCCTCAAGGGCGAACGCAACGGCTGGGACAAGCAGCCAAAGGTGCAGCTCAATGTCCGTTACCCGGACGAGAAGTTCACGCTCCGCCACGAGGACGCCTGGCCGATCCCGCGCACGCAGTGGACCAAGTTCCATCTGGCTAGCGAAGCCCACAAGCTGGTCGATGCGGCGCCGAAGGGCTCCGCCAGTGTGAGTTTCGATGCGCATAGCGACGGCGTCACCTTCGTCACCGAACCGATGGCGCAAGCCACCGAAATCACCGGGCCGGTCGCCGCCAAGCTCAACGTGTCGTCCTCCACCAGCGATGCCGACATCTTCCTGGTGCTGCGCGTGTTCACGCCCGACATGAAGGAGGTTACCTTCCAGGGCGCGCTCGATCCGCATACGCCGATCGGGCAGGGCTGGTTGCGCGCCTCGCATCGCAAGCTCGACAAAAAGCTCTCGCTGCCTTACCGGCCCTATCACACACACGACGAGAAGCAGCCGCTCAAACCGGGCGAGGTCTACGCGCTCGACATCGAGATCGTGCCGACCTCGATCGTGGTGCCGAAGGGCTACCGCGTGGCGCTCACCGTGCGCGGCAAGGACTATGTCTATCCTGGCGGCTCCGGTGGCCGGCTTTCCAACATGAAGAACGAGTTCACCGGCTGCGGTCCCTTCCTGCACGACGATCCGCGCGACCGGCCGCTGGCGATCTATGGCGGCAAAACGACGCTGCATCTGGGCGGCGGACGGGAGAACTTCCTGCTGTTGCCGATCATCCCGGAAAAGCCCGCCGCGCCGGCCAAACCGACCAAGGCAGCCAAGCCCGCCAAGCGCAAACCAGCGGGCCGCGGAGCGGTCAAAAAGAAGCGGCGCTAGCGTAAACCGCAATGCGGGCCGGGCCGATGGTGCGCCACCGGCCATGCGAAAACGGTCGGTCGGCCAAGGTCTTGACAAAAAGACCTGCCGGACCGATGGCGTTGTCGTGATATCATCTTGGCGGCCGCAATACTGGCCCGCGAGGGCGGGCCGCTTGGGGTCAAGCTAATTCGATGCGCTCAGGGAATCCGCTAGCATGAAGGCATTTGAGTTTGTTGCTGCGCGCGATCTTAACGCTGCCGTGGCGCTGTTGGCGGAGCATGGCGCAGGCGCAAAGATCCTGGCCGGCGGCACCGATCTCTTGGTCGAGCTAGGCGCGGCAGCGCGTGTTCCCAAGGTGGTCGTCGATATCTCGCGCCTCGCCGAGCTCAAGGGCATTTCCTTGACCGAGAGCGGTCTACGCATCGGCGCACTGGCGACGCACAGCGAGATCATGCACGCGCCGGTCATGCGCGAACTGTTTCCGGCGCTGGTCGAGGCGGCGCACACCATCGGCGCGGTGCAGACCCGCAATCTTGGTACGCTCGCCGGTAATCTGGTGACCTGCGTGCCGTCGATGGACAGCGGCCCGACATTGCTCGCGCTCGACGCCGAGGTCGCAACGCTGAGTGTACGCGGGCCCAGACGCATGCCGCTCGCCGAGCTGTTCGTCGGCCCGCGCAAGACCTCGCTCGCGGCGGACGAAATCTTGACCGAGATTGTCATTCCTAAAGCGAACGTCGGCAAGCCGGCCGCCTTTCAGAAGTTCGGCCTGCGCAAGGGCCAGGCGCTGGCGCTGGTGAACGTGGGAGCGGCCTACTGGATCGATGCCGACAAATACACTTTCGTCGAGCCGCGGATTGCACTGGGCGCGGTGGCGCCGACCGTGATCCGGGCGCGCCGTGCCGAAGAATTCCTCGCCGGCAAGCCGGTCACGGTTGAAGCCATGGCCGAGGCCGGCCGCATTGCGGCGACCGAAGCAAAGCCGATCAGCGATTTCCGCGCCAGTGCCGACTACCGCCGCGACCTGATCGAGACGCTGACCCGGCGCGCCTTGGAGAACGCCGGCGCCCGCGCTAAACTCGCAGCAAAGGAGGCCGTGGCGTGATCGATGTGACCGTCATCGTCAATGGCGTGCCGCGCAGCGCCTCGGTGCCGCCGGAGACGACGCTGCTCAAGCTGCTGCGCGAAAATTTCGCGCTGACCGGCTCCAAGCTCGGCTGCGATGTCGGCGATTGCGGCGCCTGCACCGTCATCGTCGACGGCAAGCCGGTCAATTCTTGCCTGATGCTCGCCGGCCAGGTCGACGGCCGCCAGGTGCTCACCATCGAAGGCGTGGGAAAACGCGATCACCTGCATCCGATCCAGAAGATGTTCGAGGAAGCCGGTGCCGTGCAATGCGGCTTCTGCGGCCCCGGTGTCATCATGTCGGCCAAGGCATTGCTCGACGAGACGCCGAACCCGAGCGATGCAGACATCCGCGATGCGCTGTCGGGAAACCTGTGCCGCTGCACCGGCTACACCAAGATGATCGAGGCGGTTCAGGATGCCGCCCGCCTGCTGCGCGATGAAAATGCCGGCAAACCCCGTCAACTCGAAATGAGCAGATAGGCCGATGAGCGACGAACCCAAAGTTCTGGAACGCGAGGATGTCGGCGTCCAAGAGGCGCTGTGGCGCGAGCCGCCCACGGCTCCGGTGCCGACGGTTGCCCGCCGCGAAGGCCGCTTGAAAACACTGGTGCCCGATGCCGGCCAGCAGACGCACGCGGTCGGCCAGCGGGTGACGCGGCCGGACTGCCGCACGCATGTGCTCGGCGAGACCCGCTACATCGATGACATTTCCTTCCCCGGCATGCTTTACGCCCGCATCAAGCGCGCCGGTGTCGCGAGCGCGCGCATCAAGCGCATCGATGCCAGCGCCGCCCAGGCCATGCCCGGCGTGGCGGCCGTGCTGCTCGGCCGCGACGTCCCGGTCAATTCCTTCGGGCCCTCGTTCCAGGACCAGCCGGTGCTGGCCGACGACATCGTGCGTCACGCCGGTGACGGCGTTGCCGCGGTTGCCGCGGTCACCGAGCAGATCGCCAACGAAGCGCTGGAAAGAATCGTGGTCGAATACGAGCCGCTGCCGGCGGTGTTCGATCCGGTCGAGGCCATGCGCGAGGACGCGCCCAAGGTGCATGCGCCGGGCAGCAACATCTATGCCACCAAGGTGATCCGCCGGGGCGACATCGAGGCCGGATTTGCCAAATCCGACCGTATCTTCGAGGGTACCTACAGCACGCAAATGGTCGAGCACGTGCCGATCGAGCCGCATGCGGCCATCGCCGACTGGGACGCTAACGGCCGGCTTACGGTCTGGGCCACAATCGGCCGCATCACCTTGGCGCGTGCCGATCTCGCGCGCACGCTGAAAATGCCGATGAATCGGGTGCGCCTGATCGGCACCATCGTCGGCGGCAATTTCGGCGGCAAGAACGAGATCAGCCAGGAGCCGGCGCTGGCGCTATTGGCGAAGATGACCGGAAAACCGGTCAAGGGCCTGTTCACGCGCACCGAAGAGTTCATCGCCACCACCACCCGCCACCCGATCATCATGGATTACAAGACCGGCGTCAGCAAGGACGGCCGTATCCTAGCGCGCAAGATCCGCTTGATCCTCGACGGCGGCGCCTATTGCTCGTGGAGCGAGACGACGCTGGGCAAGGCTTGTATCCTGGCGCCCGGCCCCTACCGCATCGACAATGTGCTGGCGGAAGCCTTCGTGGTCTACACCAACAAAACCATGACCGGCGCCATGCGCGGCTTCGGCGCGCCGCAGGTGTGCTTCGCCTATGAATTGCAGATGGACGAAATCGCCCACGCGCTCGGCATCGATCCGTTGGAGATCCGGCTGCGCAACGTCTTCGCCGAAGGCTCGCTGAGCCCGACCGGCCAGGTGCTGCACAGCGTGGTGGTGAAGGAGTCGCTCTTGCAGGCGGCGGCGCGCTTCGGCTGGGAGGCGCAGCGATGAAGCGGCGCGGGCGCGGCATCGGCTGCATGTGGTACCCGATCGGCTTCACCGTATCGGCCAATCCGAGCGCCGCGGTGGTGAAGGTCAACGAGGACGGCACCGCCACCGTGCTTACCGGCACGGTCGAGACCGGGCAGGGCGCGCTCACCGTGCTTGGCCAGATTGCCGCCGAGACGCTCGGTATCGCCGCCGACGACGTGCAGCTTGTCTCAGCCGATACCGACACCACGCCGATGGACACCGGCGCCATCGCCAGCCGCACAACTTACGTCACCGGCAATGCCATTCGGCTCGCCGCCGAGAATGCACGGGAGATCCTGTTCGAGGCGGCAGCGCCGGTGCTCAATGTGAAGACGAGCCAGCTCGAGGCGCGCGACCGCCGCATCCAGGTCAAGGGTTTTCCGCAGCGCAGCGCCCCGATCGGCGAGATCGCGCAGCGCGCCCAGGTCATGCTCGGTCAGCCGCCGCTCGGCAGCGCCTCGTGGAACCCGCCGACGGTGGCGATGGACCCGGAGACCGGCCAGGGCAAGCCATTCGCCACATACGTCTATGCCACCCAGATCGCCGAGGTCGACGTCGACGACGAGACCGGCGAGGTCGAGGTCATCCGCATTGCCGCGTCGCATGACTGCGGCACGCCGATCAACCCGACGCTGGTGGAAGGCCAGGTCGAGGGCGGCATCGCCATGGGCATCGGCTTCGCCCTGCAGGAGGAGATGCTGTTCGACGCCAACGGGCGGCAGATCAATCCGAACCTAACCAATTACATCGTGCCGACCTCGCTCGACATGCCGGAAATCGACGTCGATATCGTCGACAGCTACGATCCAACCGGCCCGTTCGGCGCCAAGGGTGTAGGCGAGCCCTGCCTGGTGCCAACCGCCGCGGCGATCGTCAACGCCATCTACGATGCAGTCGGCGTGCGCATCACGTCGCTGCCTGCCACCTCGGAAAAGGTGCGCGCCGCCATCAAGGCCAAGCGCGCCGGCGAGCGCAAGCAGATTCCGGCCTGAACCGACGCCGGCTGCCCGTCCTCAGCATTGATCGGCCTCGCCTCTCCCCCTCCAGGGGGAGGGTCGCCATCGGCCTGCGGGTCGGCATGACGCGGAAATTTTGTTCCCATTTCGCTTGTGCGAACGCAACAAATGGATTGCGACAGATCAATAATGCGCCTCTGCATTGAGGGTATTTAAGGCAGTACTCGGCAACGCCGTATCATCACGAGTTTTCGATGTTTCAAATCCGCATCCACGGGCGAGGGGGGCAGGGCGTGGTTACGGCCACGGAACTTCTCTCCGTCGCCGCCTTCCTGGAAGGCGCCCACGCCCAGGCTTTTCCCAGCTTTGGCTCGGAACGCATGGGCGCGCCGGTGGTCGCCTTCTGCCGCATAGACGACAAGGAAATTCGCCTGCGCGAGCCGATCCTGCAGCCGGACGCCCTCATCGTCCAGGACCCGACCTTGTTCGCCGCCATCGACGTGTTCCAGGGGCTGCGACCGAATGGCTTTCTGCTGGTCAACACCAACAAGAGCTTCGAGGAGCTGCACATCGCCGCGCAGGTCGCCAAGATCCCGTCCGGGCACGCGCGCGCGGTGAACGCCACCGAGCTGGCACTCAAATATGTCGGACGGCCGCTGCCCAATGCCGCGCTGCTCGGCGCCTTTGCCGCGCTCACCGGCGTGGTCGATCTGAAATCGGTCGCCGAGGCGATCCGCCAGCAATTTCCCGGCAAGGTCGGCGAAGCCAATGTCGCGGCTGCTACTGCCGCCCATGAAGCCGTCGCGGCCGCGCCGGCCGCAGCCTAGGAGAGCATTGCGATGCTGAAACAGGCCGAGGGTTCGCATGCGATGGCCGAGACCATCGCGCTCTGCCGGCCGGAAGTGATCTGCGCCTATCCGATCACGCCGCAGACCCACATCGTCGAGGGCCTCGGCGAAATGGTGCGCGAGGGCCATTTGCAGAATTGCGAATTCATCAATGTCGAATCGGAATTCGCCGCGCTGTCGGTCGCCATCGGCGCTTCCGCCGCTGGCGCCCGCGCCTATACCGCGACCGCGAGCCAGGGCCTCCTGTTCATGGCGGAAGCCGTCTACAACGCCTCCGGGCTCGGCCTGCCGATCGTGATGACGCTGGGCAACCGGGCGATCGGCGCCCCCATCAACATCTGGAACGACCATTCCGACGCGATGTCGATGTGCGATGCCGGCTGGATGCAGCTCTTCGCCGAGACCAACCAGGAGGCGGTCGACCTGCACATCCAGGCCTTCCGCCTTGCCGAGGAACTGTCGATGCCGGTGATGGTCTGCGTCGACGGTTTCATCCTCACGCATGCCGTCGAGCGCCTGGATATTCCGAGCCAGTCCGATGTCGACGCCTTCTTGCCGCCCTACGAGCCGGTGCAGGTGCTCGACCCCTCGGCGCCGATCTCGATCGGCGCCATGGTCGGGCCGGATGCCTTCACCGAGGTGCGCTTTCTGCAGCACTACAAGCAGACGCTGGCATTGCGGCTGCTGCCGCAATTTGCCGCCGAATTCAAGACGCAGTTCGGCCGTGACAGCGGCGGGCTGCTGCGCACTTATCATGCCGAAGATGCCGATATGCTGGTGGTGGCGATGGGCTCGATCAACGGCACCATCAAGGACACCATCGATGAGATGCGCGCCGACGGTTTCAATATCGGCCTGATCACACTGGTCGCCTTCCGCCCGTTCCCGACAATGGCGCTGCGGAAGCTCCTGGCCGGCTGCAAGAACGTGGTGGTGATCGAGAAGAGTTTTGCCGTCGGCATGGGTGGTCAACTCGCCAACAATGTCGACTTGGCGCTGCGCAACACGCCCAATTCGCCGCAGGTGCATTCGGTCATCGCCGGGCTGGGCGGGCGCCCGATCACCCGCGCCTCGTTGCATCGCGTTTTCCGCCGCGCCGAGGCGCAGCCCTGGGAAGGAGCGCATTTCCTCGACCTCAACGAAGACATCATCGGCCAGGAACTGCACCACGTGCGCAAGGTGCGTCGCTCCGGACCCACTGCCGAGAACCTGCTACGTCGCCTGGGCGAAAGCCAGGCGGCTACGAAGTGAGGCGTTCATGACCGATCAGGAAACAGCAGCCGGAACCCAGAAGCTGCGCTTCTATCAAAAGGGCACCTTCACCGTCGGCAACCGGCTGGTGTCGGATGCCGAGCGCGCGGTGCAGGCGTCGATCGACCGCTCCAACGCGCTCACCTGTGGGCACCGCGCCTGCCAGGGCTGCGGCGAGGCGCTGGGCGCGCGCTATGCCATCGACGCGGCCATGCGCGCCGCCAACGGCAATGTCATCGCCGTCAATGCTACCGGCTGTCTGGAAGTGTTCACCACGCCCTATCCGGAAACCTCGTGGCAGATCCCGTGGATCCATTCGCTGTTCGGCAATGCTGCCGCCGTTGCTTCCGGGGTGGCCGCGGCGATGCGGGTAAAGCATCGGCCGGAAGTGCGCGTGATCGCGCAAGGCGGTGACGGCGGCACCACCGACATCGGCTTCGGCTGCCTGTCGGGCATGTTCGAGCGCAACGATGACGTGCTCTATATCTGCTACGACAACGAAGCCTATATGAACACCGGCGTGCAGCGCTCCTCGGCGACGCCGCCGACCGCGCGCACCGCGACCACGCCGGCGGTGGGACCCGAGCCCGGCAATGTGTTCGGCACCGGCAAGAGCTTGCCCAAGATCGCCGTCGCCCACGGCATTCCCTATGTGGCGACCGCGACCGTTGCAGAATTGCACGACCTCGAGCGCAAGGTGATCAAGGCCATGGGGATCCATGGCGCGCGCTATATCCACATCCACGTGCCGTGCCCGCTCGGCTGGGGCTCGGCCTCGCACGACACCATTCGGCTGGCGCGGCTCGCTGTCGAGTCCGGCCTGTTCCCGCTGTTCGAGGCCGAGCACGGTAGGATCACCGGCAGTCGCAAGATCCGGCGGCCAGTGCCGGTGGCCGAGTATCTGCGGCCGCAGCGGCGCTTCGCGCATCTGTTCAAGACGGAAAACGATCGCCGCCTCGTCGAGATGCAGGCCATCGCCGACACCAATATCGCGGAGTTCAATCTGCTCGAAAAAGAGGACGCCGCGGGATGAAGCACCCGTTCGCCATCACGCTCGACAGCGGCTCAAGCCTCGCCAACCTCACCGGCTCCTGGCGTACCGAGCGCCCGGTCTATGTCGACCGGCTGCCGCCGTGCAACCATGCCTGTCCGGCCGGCGAGAATATCCAGCAATGGCTCTATCATGCCGAGTCCGGCGATTACGAGACGGCGTGGCGGGCGCTGACACTGGACAATCCGATGCCGGCGGTGATGGGGCGGGTCTGCTATCACCCCTGTGAAGGCGCCTGCAATCGTGCCCAGGTCGACGAGGCGGTCGGCATCAATTCGGTCGAGCGTTTCCTCGGCGACGAGGCGATCCGCCGCGGCTGGAAATTCGAAGCGCCGGCGCAGAAGAGCGGCAAGCGCGTGCTGGTGGTCGGCGCGGGGCCGTCCGGGCTGGCGGCGGCGTATCATCTGGCGCGTGTGGGTCACAGCGTCACCATCCACGATGCCGGACCGGCCGCCGGCGGCATGATGCGCTTTGGTATTCCGAAATACCGACTGCCACGCAACGTGCTCGATGCCGAGATAAAGCGCATTCTCGACCTCGGCGTGGAACTCAAGCTTAACGCGAAGGTCGACAATATCCTCGACGCCATGAAGGCGGGACAGTTCGACGCCGCCTTCCTCGCCGTCGGTGCTCACATCGGCAAGCGCGCTTTTATCCCGGCCGGGTCCGCCTCCAAAATCCTCGACGCGGTCACGCTGCTGCGCTCGATGGAAGGCGAGGACAAGCCGCTGCTCGGCCGCCGCGTGGTGGTGTATGGCGGCGGTAATACCGCCATCGATGCCGCGCGCACCGCCAAGCGCCTGGGCGCGACCGAATCGATCATCGTCTATCGCCGCACGCGCGAGCGGATGCCGGCGCACGATTTCGAGGTCGAGGAGGCGCTGGAAGAAGGCATCATGATGAAATGGCTCTCGACCATCAAGCGGGTGGACGAGGGTGTGCTTACCGTCGAGAAGATGCAGCTCGACGACAAGGGCTTCCCGCAGCCGACCGGCGAGTTCGAAACGCTGGAGGCGGATTTATTGGTGCTCGCGCTCGGCCAGGACGTCGATCTGTCGTTGCTCGCCGGCGTGCCGGGGCTGGAGATCAAGGATGGCGTGGTGCAGGTCGCCCCGAACATGATGACCGGTCATGTCGGCATCTTCGCCGGCGGCGACATGGTTCCCTCCGAGCGGACAGTCACCGTGGCCGTCGGCCACGGCAAGAAGGCGGCCCGCCATATCGACGCGTGGTTGCGAGGGACTACCTACGCGCCGGCCGAAAAGCACGATCTCGCCGGTTTCGACAAACTCAACACCTGGTATTACGCCGACGCACCCAAGACAGTGCGGCCGATGATCGAAACGGCGCGTCGGCAAAGCACCTTCGAGGAAGTGCAAGGCGGGCTCGACGAGACCAACGCGCTCTACGAAGCGCGGCGCTGCCTGTCCTGCGGCAATTGCTTCGAATGCGACAATTGCTATGGCGTTTGCCCGGACAACGCCGTGATCAAGCTGGGGCCCGGCAATCGTTTCAAGTTCAATTACGATTACTGCAAGGGCTGCGGGCTGTGCGCCACCGAATGCCCCTGCGGCGCCATCAAGATGGTGCCGGAGCAGATTTGAGATTTCTCCGGCCGCCGCGTTACGTCTCCACCTCGGCCTGGAAATTGCCGACGGTTTTGGATTTTACATATTCCATCATCTTTGGGTGGTGACGCTCGAAATCAACGAGGATCGTATCGACTGGCACGTCGGCAAAACTGCCGCGGTCCCGCAAGTATTCCATATGGCGATTGCCGGCCGGATCGAATGCATGGAACAGCGAATCGTGCGCACCGTCGAAATCGAGCGGCGCAATTCTTGCGCGTTCGCATAGAATTTGATCGAAGGCCGGGGTGCATTTGACCCAGGCGCCGTCGATGAAAAGTTCGGTGTAGGAATGCCAGACGAAAACGTCGCCGCCGACCAGTTCACGCAGTCGTTTTGAGTTCAGATGATTGCGCACATCGGCAAAGCCGATGCGCGCCGGAATTCCGACGGCACGCGCACAGGCCGTCAGCACCGCCGACTTGCCAACGCAATAACCGCGCCCAGCAGCGAGCACTGCACTCGCGCGATAGACGTTGCGGTCAGTATAATTGACATAAGGATCGTAGACGATGCCGTCGCGCACCGCGCGGTATAGCGCGATGGCGCGCGCCTTGTCGCCAGCGACACCCGCGACCGCCGCCCGCGCGAAGGCCACCACCGCGGCATTGTCGCTGTCGATGTAGTGCGTCGGCTGCAGGAAATCCGCCTCGGCCATGCGCTCACCGCCCCTGATAGGCCGGCGTGTGGACGATCAACCCGTCGAGCTCTTTGGTCACCTTGATCTGGCAGGACAGCCGCGAGGTCGGCTTCACCTCGAAGGCCGCGTCCAGCATCTCTTCTTCCTCCGCGGAGGGCGGACCGACCAGCGGGCTCCATTTGTCGTCGACATGCACCAGGCAGGTGGCGCACGTGCAGGAGCCGCCGCATTCGGCGACGATGCTGGTGACGTCGTTGCGCAACGCCGTTTCCATCACGCTGGAGCCGATCTCGGCCTCGACCGTGTGCACCGTCCCGTCGTGGTCGATGAAGGTGATCTTGGGCATGTTTTCACTGCTCACGGCGGGGGAGCGGGAGATTTCCTGCACGTCGCTCATGCGACACCGAGCTTTTTCTGCAGATTGGTGGAGGAGGTGGTGTATTGGAACACCAGCTTCTTGTCGGGATAGACGTAGTGGTAGGCCTGCTGCGCCATCAGCGCGGCCTCGTGGAAGCCGGACAGGATCAGCTTGAGCTTGCCCGGATAGGTGTTGATGTCGCCGATCGCGAACAGGCCGGGAATGCTCGACTCGAAAGCGGCGGTATCGACCGGGATCAGATTGTCCGTCAGGTCCAGCCCCCAATCGGCGACTGGCCCAAGCTTCATGGTCAGCCCGAAGAACGGCAGCATGGCGTCGATCTCGATGCGATCGAGCGCGCCGCCCTTGTCCTTGATGGTGACGGCGGCGAGCTGTCCGTCGGCGCCTTCCAGCTCGGTCACCTGGCCGATCTTCAGATCCATGTCGCCGGATGCGACCAGCGCGCGCATCTTGTTGACGCTGTCGGGCGCGCCGCGGAAGTCGTCGCGCCGGTGCACCAGCGTCAGCCGCTTGGCGAGCGGCTGCAGATTGAGCGTCCAGTCGAGCGCCGAGTTGCCGCCACCGACGACGAGCAGTCGCTTGTCGCGGAACTGTTCCATCTTGCGCACGGCATAGTGCACCGACTTGTCCTCGTAGGGCTCGATGCCGTTGATCGGCGGCCGCTTGGGCTGGAACGAGCCGCCGCCGGCCGCGATCACCACCGATTTGCATTCGAAGGTCTTGCCGCTATCGGTGCCGACGCGAAAGGCGGGCTCGCCGATCTTCTCGATCGTGGTCACCATCTCGCCGAGGTGGAAGGTCGGTCCGAACGGCTTGATCTGTTCCATCAGCGCTTCGGTCAGGCCGTGGCCGGTGATCAGCGGAATACCGGGAATGTCGTAGATCGGCTTTTCCGGATAAAGCTCGGCGCACTGGCCGCCGACCTTGTCGAGAATGTCGACCAGATGCGCCTTGATATCGAGCAGGCCGAGCTCGAAAACCGCGAACAGGCCGACCGGCCCGGCGCCGATGATTACAACGTCGGTCTTGATGGTCTCGCTCATCCTTTCCGCTCCGGCAAATGCCGGCTCCCCTTTTGCTGTCTTTTCGTTTGGCCCTTAGGCAGGTACGCGCGTCATGCGGCTAGCGGAAACCGGGACGATGCGCAACAGGTCGGCGAGGTTCTGCTCGGGCGTCTTGCCGCTGGTGACCAGCGAGACTTCCGCCTTGGCATAAAGCGGCTCGCGGCTCCTGAGGATGGCGACCAAGTCTTCCATGGCGCGGGCGCTGTTGGCCATCGGCCGCATGTCGCCTTGCTCCATCACCCGCTTCATGTGCTCGCCCGGCTCGGCGCGCAACCACACCGTGAAGCAGGACGCCAGCAGCAGTTCCAGCGTGCCCGGCTCGGTAACGATACTGCCGCCGGTCGCCAGCACGAAATGCCGATGCTGGCGCAGCACGTCCTCCAGCGCCTCGCGCTCGGCGCGGCGGAAGGTCTCCTGGCCGAACATGTCGAAGATTTCGCTCAACGGGGCGCCGGCGCGCCGCTCGATTTCGCGATCGAGTTCGATGAAGGGCACGTCGAGTCGCGCCGCCAGCAAGCGGCCGATCGTCGACTTACCGCCGCCGCGCAATCCGATCAAGGCGATACGGTGCTGGCGCAGATTGTCCTACGGCTCGCTGAAATGCTTGAGCAGCAGCGCGCGTGCATCGCTGAGCGCGGCCGGGGGCAGCCGCTCGAGGAACTGCGTCAGCAGCACGAGGTCGAGCGGCGGATCGCCGCCTTCATTGACGAACTGGGTCACCGGCAAGCCGATGGCGCGCGCAATTCGCCGCAGCAGCACGATCGAGCCGTTGCCTTTGCCGGTCTCGAGCTGCGCCAGATAGCGCTCCGACACCTTGGCGTGCTGGGCCAGAACCTTGCGCGACATGCCGCGCTGGTTACGCAGCGTGCGCACGCGTTCGCCGAGCCGGTGCAGATAGGCGTCGGTGTCGCGAATATGGGTCGGATTGGGTGTGGTCATAACGCTTGGGCCAACCTGAATTATATTGCCGGTCAATATGCGTCACACTGGAAACGATTGCAAGCCCAGGCGGTAGGAATTCAATGGCAAAGCCGGGAGTAATATGAAAATATTAGGTAATTCAAATAGTTGATTATGTTTTTCCGTGCCGGCGTCAAACCTGTTGTCTTGCCGGCGACGCGATGATATCTATATGCAAAATAATGCATGACGCTAACAATCCGGTGGAGCCGGGCAAAACGGCATCCGCCCTTCAGGGAACGCTTATGACAGCGATCGACTATCGGACCGATCCATCGCGCTATCGCCACTGGCGCATCGAGCCGGATGGCGACATCGCCTATCTGATCATGGATGTCGACCAGGCCGGCGGCCTCGGCGACTACGAGCTCAAGCTCAATTCCTACGATCTCGGCGTCGACATCGAGCTCAACGATGCGGTGCAGCGGCTGCGCTTCGAGCACCCGGAAGTGCGCGCGGTCGTCATCAAGTCGGGCAAGGACAATGTATTCTGCGCCGGCGCCAATATCCGCATGCTGGGCAAGTCGACGCATCAGCAGAAGGTGAACTTCTGCAAGTTCACCAATGAGACGCGGCTGTCCATCGAGGACGCCAGCGAGAATTCCAAGCAGATCTACATCTGCGCCATCAACGGAAATGCCGCTGGCGGCGGCTATGAGCTGGCGCTCGCCGCCGACCACATCATGCTGGTGGACGACCGCCGCTCGGCGGTGGCTCTGCCGGAGACGCCGCTGCTCGCGGTGCTGCCAGGCACCGGCGGGCTTACCCGCGTGACCGACAAGCGCAAGGTGCGGCGTGATCGTGCCGACGTGTTCTGCTCCATCGAGGAAGGCATTCGCGGGACCAAGGCCGTCGACTGGCGGCTGGTCGACGAGGTGGTGCCGAATTCGAAATGGAAGGACGTCGTGGCCGCGCGCGCGCACGAGATCGCCGCGCGCTCCGACCGCCCCACGGACGCCAAGGGCATCAAGCTCACGCCGCTCGAGCGCAAGATCGAAGCCGACCGCGTCGCCTATTCGCATGTGGAGATCGAGATCGATCGCGCCCGCGGGCTGGCGACCGTCACCGTGCGCGGCCCCTCGCAGCCCGTGCCGGCCTCGGTCGAGGCCGCGCATGCGCTGGGCGACAGGTTCTGGCCGCTGACCGTGGCGCGCGAGTTGGAAGACGCCATCCTGCATTTGCGCTCGAACGAGCGCGAGATCGGCGTCATCCTGTTGCGTACCGACGGCAATGCACAAGGCGTTCTCGAGCACGACGATTTCCTCGCCAAGGCCAATGGCGACTGGCTGATGCGCGAGATCCGCCATTACCTGAAGCGCGTGTTCAAGCGCGTCGACGTAACGCCGAAGAGCTTCATTGCGCTGATCGAGCCGGGCTCCTGCTTTGCCGGCACGCTGGCCGAGCTTGCCTTCGCCGCCGACCGTGCGCTGATGCTGATAGGCACGCGCGAGGGCGACAACCGCAAACCGGCTGCGATCACGCTCGGCCGGGCCAATTTCGGCCTCTATCCCATGGGCAACGGCTTGACGCGCCTGCAGACCCGTTTCCTCGGCGAGCCGGAAACGCTTCAAGCGCTCCAGGGCAAGATCGGCCAACCGACCGAAGGCGAGGAGGCGCAGAGCTCGGCCTCGTCACCGTGGCCTACGAGGACTTCGATTGGGACGACGAATTGCGCGTCATGCTGGAGGAGCGCACCAGCTTCTCCCCCGACGCCATGACTGGCATGGAAGCCAATCTGCGCTTTGCCGGCCCCGAGACCATGGAAACCAAGATTTTCGGCCGTTTGACCGCCTGGCAGAACTGGATCTTCCAGCGGCCGAACGCCATCGGCGAACAGGGCGCGCTGAAGCTCTACGGCTCAGGCGTGTCGCCGACCTTCGCCAAGGAAAGGATTTAGCTATGACCATCGCAGCAGTCGACTATGACGGCCTGATCCCCAACAACGTAGCGCTCGGGCAGGACCCGCGCGTCAAGCGCGCGCTGGAAAAGTGGCATCCCGGCTACATCAACTGGTGGAAGGACATGGGGCCGGAAGGCTTCCAGGAATTGCTCGTCTATCTGCGCACCGCGATCGGCGTCGATCCCAAGGGCTGGGCCAAGTTCGATTACGTGCGCATGCCGGAATACCGCTGGGGCGTGCTGCTGGCGCCGCCGCGCGAAGCCCGCAAGATTCCCTTCGGTACCCACAAGGGCGAGGACGCCTGGCAGGAAGTGCCGGGCGAATACCGCGCCATGCTGCGCCGGCTGATCGTGATCCAGGGCGATACCGAGCCGGCTTCGGTCGAGCAGCAGCGCCATCTTGGAAAGACCGCGCCCTCGCTCTACGACATGCGCAACCTGTTCCAGGTCAATGTCGAGGAGGGCCGCCATCTCTGGGCCATGGTCTATCTGCTGCAGAAATATTTCGGCACTGATGGCCGCGAGGAGGCCGAGGCGCTGCTGCAGCGCCGCTCCGGCCATGCCGACACGCCGCGCATGCTCGGCGCCTTCAACGAGAAGACGCCGGACTGGCTGTCGTTCTTCATGTTCACCTATTTCACCGACCGCGACGGCAAGATGCAGCTCGAGGCGCTGGCGCAATCGGGATTCGATCCGCTGTCGCGCACCTGCCGCTTCATGCTGACCGAGGAAGCCCACCACATGTTCGTGGGCGAGACCGGCGTCACCCGCGTCGTCCAGCGCACCTGCGAGGCGATGAAGGAGGCCGGCATCACCGATCCTTACGATATCGACAAGGTGCGCAAGCTAGGCGTCATCGACCTGCCGACCATCCAGAAGAAGGCAAACCTGCATTTCTCGCTGACGCTCGACCTGTTCGGCAACGAGATCTCGACCAATGCCGCCAACGCCTTCCACGCCGGCCTGAAAGGCCGCTACCGCGAGGACCGGCTCAAGGACGACCACCAGCTCGAGAACAGCACCTATCCGGTGCTGCGCCTGATCGACGGCAAGATTCAGAACGAGGACGCCCCGGCGCTGTCGGCGCTCAACATGCGGCTGCGCGACGACTACGTCGTCGATGCCAATATCGGCGTCGGCCGCTGGAACAAGGTGATCGAGGAGGCCGGCATCCCGTTCGAGATCAAGCTGCCGCATGTCGCCTTCCACCGCCACATCGGCGAGTTCTCCAGCATCAAGGCGGACCCGAGCGGCCAGATTCTCAGCGACGCCGAGTGGGCGAAGCGCCGGTCCGAATTCCTGCCCGACAGCGGTGACAGGGACTTCATCGAGGAGCTGATGCAGCCGCAGTTCGAGGTCGGCCGCTATGCGAGCTGGATCGCGCCGCCGCGGGTCGGCATCGACAACAAGTCCGGCGACTTCGAATATGTGAAGATCGCCGACGCATAACGTTATCGGTCATTTCGGGACGGCCCGCAGGGCCGGACCCGGAATACAGAAATATAGCCAGAATCTAAATCTGGATTCCGGGTTCGCGCGCCGCGCGCGTGCACCGGAATGACGTCGGGGAGGATGCGATGGCGGAAACACTGGAAAGCTATCTCGGCGGCCGCTGGTCGCGCGGGCAGGGGACCGAGACCGAGCTTATCGATCCGACCAACGGCGACATCCTGGCAACCGCAAGCGCCAAGGGGCTCGATTTTGCGGGGGCGCTCGATTATGCGCGCAAGCACGGCGGGCCCGCGCTGCGCGCGCTCAATTATGCCGAGCGCGCCAAGCTGCTCTCGGCCGTCGCCGACGTGCTTGATCGCCAACCGCGCGCGCTATGAAGACATCGCAATCGCCAATTCCGGCAACACCAAGATCGACGCCGCCATCGACATCGACGGCGGCATCGGCACGCTGAAATATTACGCCCGCCTCGGCGCGGGGCTGGGCGCGGCCAAGGCGCTGCTCGACGAGAAGCCGGTGCGGCTGGCCAAGGCCGAAAACTTCCAAGCCATCCATATGCTGGTGCCGCGCCACGGCGTCGCCGTGCATATCAATGCCTTCAACTTCCCGAGCTGGGGCCTGTGGGAGAAGGCGGCCTGCGCGCTGCTCGCCGGCATGCCGATGCTGGCCAAGCCCGCTTCCGCCACCTGCTGGCTCAGCCACCAGATGGTGCGCGACGTGATCGGCGGCCAAGGTGCTGCCGGAAGGCGCGCTGAGCCTGTTGTGCGGCGGCATCGGCGACCTGCTCGACCATGTCGGCGCCGACGACGTCATCGCCTTTACCGGTTCGTCGGGCACCGCGCAGCGCATCGTCGCCCATCCGACCGTGCTGGCGCGCGGTACGCGCGTGAATATCGAGGCCGACAGCGTCAATGCCGCGTTGCTGGCGCCTGGCGTGGCGGCGGCAACGCCTGCTTTCGATGCCTTCGTCAAGGAAGTCGCGCGCGAGATGACGCAGAAGGCCGGGCAGAAATGTACCGCCATCCGTCGCGTCTTCGTGCCGGCGGATGCGGCCGATGCCGCCACCGATGCGCTTGGCCGCACGCTTGGCCAAAGTCACCGTCGGCGACCCGCGCGACGAAAAGACCCGCATGGGTCCGCTGGTCACGCGCGCGCAGCAGGACGCAGCTTTCGACGGCATCCGCCGTCTCGCGAGCGAAGCCGATTTCGTCACCGGCAGCCTCAATCCGCCCACGCTCGCCGGCATCGACGGCGACAAGTCGGCCTTTATCGCGCCGACGCTGCTCAAGGCCGAAAGCGGCGAGGGCAACGCCGTACACGACGTCGAAGTGTTCGGCCCCTGCGCCACCATCATCCCCTACAAGGATGAGCCGCAGGCCTTCGCGCTGGTCGCGCGCGGCGGCGGCTCGCTGGTGGCCTCGGTGTTCGGCGAGGATCGGGATTTCCTCGCGCGCGCGGTGATCGAACTCGGCGCCACCAATGGCCGTATCCTCGCGGTCGAGCCGTCGATCGCCGACGCCCACACCGGCCACGGCATCGTCATGCCGCAATGCCATCATGGCGGCCCCGGCCGCGCCGGCAACGGCGCCGAGCTCGGCGGCCTTTACGGCCTGCGCTTCTATCTCCAGCGCGTGGCGGTGCAGGGCTCGAGCGAATTGCTGGCGGCGTTGATGGCGCAGACGGCGCCGGCGCATTGAGCGCGCTCAGCGCGTCTGCACGTCCTCATCGCGCAATTTGAAGCGCTGGATCTTCCCCGTCGCCGTGCGCGGCAGGTCCTCGCGCAACTCGATCCAGCGCGGATATTTCCACGCCCCCGCCGTTTCCTTGACGTGCAGCTTCAGCGTCTCGAACAGGCTGTCGTCGGCGGCATAGCCGCTCTTGAGCACGATGAAGGCTTTCGGCTTGATCAGTCCGTCGGCATCCTCCTTGCCGATGACGGCGGCCTCGAGCACGGCTTCGTGCGACGTCAGCGCGGTCTCGACGTCGAACGGCGACACCCACATGCCGCTCACCTTGAACATGTCGTCGGTGCGCCCGCAGTAGTAGTAATAACCGTCGGCGTCGCGGCGGAACTTGTCGCCGGTGTAAGTCCATTCGCCGACGAAAGTGCGCCGGCTCTTGGCGCGCTGGTTCCAATAGCCTTCGCCCGCCGACGGCCCGCGGATGATCAACTCGCCCATCTCGTCGGCGGGAAGGTCGCGGCCCTTCTCGTCGACGATGCGCGCCTCGTAGCCAGGCACCGGCTTGCCGGTCGAGCCGTAGCGGATGTCGCCCGGGCGGTTGCTGAGGAAGGTCTGCAACAGCTCGGTCGAGCCGATGCCGTCGAGAATGTCGACGCCGACGACAGCTGCGCCAGCGTTCGCCGATATGCGCGGGCAACGCCTCGCCGGCCGACACGCACAGCCGTAAGCGATCCGAACCGAGGCCACTTGCCGATGTCGGGGTGGGCGAGCAGCGCGGTGTAGAGCGAGGGCACCGCATAAAAGATGCTCGGCTGGTGACGGCGCATAATCTCGAACACGCCGTCGGGCGAGGGCCGGTGCGGCCATAGCACCGAGGTGGCGCCAACCGAGAGCGGAAAGGTCATGGCGTTGCCAAGGCCATAGGCGAAGAACAGCTTCGCCGCCGAATGCACCACGTCGTCTTCGCGGATGCCGAGCACGCCCTGGCCGAACAGCCGCGCCGTCGCCATCAGATTGGTGTGCACGTGCTTGACGCCCTTGGGGTCGCCGGTCGAGCCGGAGGTATAGAGCCAGAACGCCACCTCGTCCGACACCGTCTCCGCGGTGAAGGGGGCAGCGCTCGCCGTCGCGATCAGCTCCTCGAACAGATGCACATCGCGGCCGGGGAAGCTCGCTTTGTCGGCGACATCGCCGACCAGGATGATCGGTCTCCAGATGCGGCAATTGGGCGAGGATCGGCCAGATCGCGAGCGCCAGCGGCGCCGTGGCGATCAGCGCGGTGGCGCGCGAGTTGGCGAGCATATAGGCGTATTGCGCGGGATTGAGGAAGATGTTGAGCGGGATCGCGATCGAGCCGGCGCGCACCGTGCCCCAAAACGCCACCGGCGTGTCGACGGTGTCGGTCAGCAGCAGCGCGACGCGGTCCTCCTGGCGCACGCCGAGCCGGCGCAGCGCATGGGCCAGGCGCTGGCTGCGCTCCTGCAGCGCGCCGTAAGTAAGCGTGCGGTCGGGATCGATGAAGGCGAATTTGCCGCCGCGTCCCTGCGCCACATGGGCGTCGACGAAATCGGCGACGGCGTTGTAGGGGCGGCGCTCGGTGAAATCGTCCAGCACGCTCTCCCCCTCTGCCCTTAATTCTCGAACAGCCGCATGAGCAGCCGTCGCGCCAGCACGCCGGCTACGCGTCTTCGATAATGGCCGGGCGTGAAGGTCGTCTTCATCGGCATGATCTGGTCGCGCACCAGCGCATCGAGGCCCTTGACGACGCGTTCATCGACGCCGCCGCCGCAGAGCTCGGCGGTGCCGGCGAGCAGCACCGGGCGCGGATTGGTGCCGGTGAAGCCGATGCGCAGGTCGGCCAGCCTGTCGCCCTCGCGCCGAAGCGCGACCGCGACGCCGGCTATTGGATATTCGATCGAGCGGCGTATGCGGATCTTGTCATAGGCCGAGCGGAGGCCGGCCGTGTTCTTGGCGCGCACCGCGGTGACGATCTCGCCCGGCCGCAGCGAAAGGAAATATTTGCCGTCGCCTTGCGTCTCGGTGACCGGTACGTCCTGGCGCGCGAAGCCGATATAGAGCTGCTGCAGCGGGATGCTGCGGCGGCCTTGCGGACCGGCGATGTCGACCTCGGCGTGCAGCGCGAGCAGCGCCGGCGCCAGATCGCCGGAATAGGTGGCAAAGCACACGCCGCGGCTTTTCGGCGCCACGTGGCAGATGCTGCCGGTGGTCTTCAGGCAATGATGATTGGCGCCGCGCCACCATTCGCTCTGATTGTAGATAGATGCAGCGGGTGTCGAGGCAGAGATTGCCGCCGACCGTGCCCATGTTGCGGTGGGTCGGACCGGCGATGTGGGCGGCCGCCTGCGCCAGCACCGGATAATGCGCGAGCACGCCAGGGTGCTCGGCCAGATCGGTCAGCCGCACCGAGGCACCGATCTCGATGCCGTCTCGCGTCGGCCTTGATCGCGTGCAGTTCGTGCACGCGATTCATGTCGATCAGCACCGTCGGCGCCAGGATGCCGCGGCGGATGTTGACGACGAGATCGGTGCCGCCGCCGAGCGGCTTGGAGTCGGGATGCGCCGCACGCGCGGCCAGCGCCTCGTCGAGCGTTTGCGGATTGAGCACGCGGAAATCGGGCAGGGCATCCATCAGGCGTGCTCCGGACAAATATTCCGTTCGTGCCCGCGCAAGCGGGCATCCAGTTCTATTGTCTTGGGTCCCCGCTTGCGCGGGGACGCGCGGGGGATGGTGCGCACGCTGTCAGTCATCATGCGCCCCCATGCCCCTTGGTCTTCTCCAGCGCCCGCCTGCGCTTCTCGATCGCCTCGAACACGCGGTCCGGCGTCACCGGCAGATCGTTGAAGCGGATGCCGATGGCGTCGGCGATGGCCGCGGTCAGCGCCGGCAGGAAGGCGGCGAGCGAGCCTTCGCCCGCCTCCTTGGCGCCGAACGGCCCGTGCGGATCGTTGCTCTCGATGATGCCGACCTCGATCGGCGGCGAATCCTGGATGGTCGGCACTCGGTAATCGAGCATGTTGGCGGTGAGCATGAGGCCCTCGTGATAGGCGGCCTCCTCGCTCATGGCCTGGCCCATGCCCATCCACACCGAGCCCTGCACCTGGCCTTCGACCGTGAGCCGGTTGAGCGCCTTGCCGCAGTCATGCGCGACCCAGACCTTGTCGACGGTGACGAAGCCGGTCTCCTCGTCGACGCTGACTTCCACGACCTGTGCCGAATAGGAATAACCCATGGTGCCGCCGATGGCGGCGCCGCGATATTTCTTGCCGCCATGCGATTCCGGGATGGTCGAATAATTGCCGGTGACGGTGATGGTGCCGGAATCCTTCAATGCTTCCGTCACCACGTCCTCGAAGGTGGCGCCCTTGTCCTGTGCTGCCGGCGCGATAGACCTCGCCCAGGCATTCGATGTCCTCCGGGCGCGCTTCCAGCTTGCGGGCGGCCGCGGCGGTGAGCAGCGCCTTCAGGTTGCGCGCGGCATCGAGCGCGGCATTGCCGACCATGAAGGTGACGCGCGACGAATAGGAGCCGTTGTCCTTGGGCACCACCTCGCTGTCGCCGGTGACCACGCGCACACGGCCGAGGTCGAGCCCCAGCACTTCGGCGACGGTCTGCGCCAGGATGGTGGTCGAGCCCTGGCCGATATCGGCGGCGCCCGACAGCACCACGATCGAGCCGTCGAAGTCGAGCTTGATCTTCACCGTGGCGTGCGGCTCGCCGGTCCAGTTCACCGGCTTGGAGGCACCCGAGATGTAATGCGAGCAGGCCATGCCGAGGCCCTTGCTGACTCCATTGCCTTTGGCCAGCCTGCCCTTGCGCGCCTTCCAATCGCTCTCGCGCTCGACCCAGTCGAGGCACTCCGGCAAACCGTATGAGTTCACCATCAGGTCGTTGTCGGTGAAGGTCGGCGCGCTGAGCAAGATTCGCACGCCGCACCGCGAAGGGATCGAGCCCGAGCTCGGTCGCCATCTCGTCGACCAGGCTCTCGAAGGCGAAGCGGATATCGACGGTGCCGTGGCCGCGGAAGGCGCCGCAGGGCGGCGTATTGGTGAGCACGCGGCGGCCGACATATTTGACGTTATGCAGGTCGTAGATGGCGTAGAGCATTGAGCCGGCATAGAGGATGGTCACCACGCCGTAGCCGGAATGCGCGCCGCCGCGCTGGTCGCATTCGCATTCGACCGCGGTGATGCGGCCGTCCTTGCGCATGCCGATCTTGAGGCTTGACATCGGTCTCCGGCCGCCCGCGATGGGTGATGAAGGTCTCCTCGCGGTTGGTGACGATGCGCACGGTGCCGTCGCGCCTTGCGCGCCAGCAGCGCCGCGATCAGTTCGACGTTGAGCGTCTCGGTGCGGCAGCCGAAGCCGCCGCCGACATGCGGCTTGATCACGCGGATGCGCGACATGTCCATGTCGAGGATCTGCGCCAGCATCAGGTGCACGTAATAGGGCACCTGCGTCGAGGCATGCACGGTCATGCGTTCGCGCACCGCGTCGTAGTCGGCGACGGCCGCATGCATCTCCATCTGGTTCTGGCAGACCTCGGCGCAGTTATAGGTGCCTTCGCGCACCAGGTCGGCCTCGGCGAAGCCCTGTTCGGTCGAGCCCAGCTCGAACAACACGTCGCGCTCGACATTGCCGGGCTTCTTCTCGTGCAGTTGCACGGCGTCGGGCGCGAGCGCCGCCTGCGATCGTGTAATAGGCCGGCAGTTCGCGCACGGTGAGCTTGATGCGGCGCAGCGCCTCGCAGGCGGTGGCGTCGTCGACCGCCGCCACCGCCGCCACCGGCTCGCCGCGATAGCGCACCTTGCTCGCGCGCCAGCGGATATTCGCGGCGCGCGATCGGCAGCACGCCGAAGCCCTTGTCGCAGTCGGCGCCGGTGACGATCGCCTTCACGCCTGGCAGCTTCAGCGCCTCCGACACATCGACGCCGACGATCTCGGCATGCGAATAGGGGCTGCGATAGATGCGGCCGGCGAGCTGGCCGGGCGCCACGATATCGGCGGTGTATTTGGCGCGGCCGGATACCTTTTCCGGCCCGTCGATCATCGGCACGTAGCCGCCGATATTGTGCGCGGGCGTGTGTGTTCATGGATTGACACCCTGCGCATTCAGCGCCGCGGCGAATTTCACCGCCTCGATGATCTTCACATAGCCGGTGCAGCGGCAGATGTTGCTGCCGAGCGCCTCGACGATTTCCGCCTCGCTCGGATTGGGATTTCGCCGCAGCAGGCCGGCCGAGGCCATGATGAAGCCGGGCGTGCAATAGCCGCATTGCGCGCCGAGCTTCTCGTGGAAGCCGCGCTGCACCGCCGACAATTGCCCGTCGTGGCCGAGCGACTCCACGGTATCGATGCGCTTGCCGGCGACGGTCGCCGCCAGCGTCAGGCAGGAAAGCGCCGGTTTGTCGTCGATCAGCACGGTGCAGGCGCCGCATTCGCCGCCGTCGCAGCCGGTCTTGGTGCCGGTCAGCCCGATCTGCTCGCGCAGGAAATCGAGCAGCAGCATGTTGTCCGCGACCGCGTCCACGCGATCGCGGCCGTTGAGCGTGAACTCAAGCAGCCGGGCCAAACGTTTCTCCCTTCAGGCGGCGCGAATTCGAATCGCGCTTCGTCTTTGTTTATGAGGCTAGACACACCAGCGGGCCGCCGCCTCTCCAGGCCCAAAGCTGGGAATGGCTTGAACTTTGACCCTCGGCGCGACGGAAATTAGCCAAATCTGGCAATGACTTCGGGCGGAATGGCGACGGCGGCGATGCTGCTCGGGATCGTCCGCCAGGCGCGCCGCCCAGACCCGGGTTTCGCCGCCCTCGATCGCCAGCTTGCCGTCGATGCTGATGCGGTGCGCGACGTCGAAGGAGGAGCGGCGGAACTCCTCCACCCGCGAGGCGATTTCGATGACGTCGCCGAATTTCGCCGGGATGAGGAAATTGGCGCGCGCGTCGACCAGCGGAATGCCGATGATGTTGTAGGTGGCGGCCAGCTCGTGCGGCTTCACGCCGAGGGCGGCGTCGAACAGCAGCCAGGTGCTCTGGTCGAAGAACTCGAAGAAGCGGGCTGTTGAACACGATGCCGGCCGGGTCGCAGTGGGCCCATTCGACGGTCATCTGCCTGCGGAAAGTGAATGTCGGCACGCGCGCTCGTCTCCGGGCTCTTGTTGTCCGTGCCTTATAGCGGCACGCCGGCTACGGGCGTAAATCAGCGCCGCGCCTTGCGCTTGCGCTTGGCACTTGCGCTTGCGCGGGTCGGGCCATTCCACCACGTCCTGCGCGAGCAATTCGACTTTCGCCGAGCGCCGGCGCCGGCGCATGGCGTGCGGCGGCGCCACCGGCACGTGCGGCGCCTCGTCGAGCCTGTCCATCAGCCAGTGCAGGTCGTCGGGCGCGATCACCCAGCGCGCCGGCGCGAAGCGCGCAAGCGAGAACGGCCGCGAATATTCCAGCAGCGATTTCTTGCCGCCCGGCAGGCAATATTCGTGCGCATAGCTCATGGCGAGCTCGCGCGCGCTTGCGTAGATCGGGTCGCGCCAGCGCAAGATGGCGTGGTTGGTCTTGCTGATCGCGCCCCACAGGCCTCGCTCTTTGAACAGCGTGACGATGTGGTCCTGGTCGCTCGGCAGCGCGCGCAGGTCCATGAGCCAGACGCGCTTGCCGTGAAAGGCGAGCACGGCGGCGGCAAACAGCGCGGCCTCGGCGCAATGCGCCATGCGCGCCGACAGCATCGTGCGCGGCGATTGCACCGTGTCGCCGTCCAACTCGAAATTGGCCGGCAGCCGGTCGAGGAAGTCCTGGATCTTCTGCGGCGTGTCGAGCCGCGCGAACAGGCGGGTCTCGGCGGGCGTCAGCAGCGCCCGCAAGTGCGTTGCGGTAGCGAAGCGTGGTCATGGCGGGCGCAATCTAGACGCATCGCGCCGCGCCAGGGTCCGACCCCGGCCGCGGCCTCCACAGATAATGTGGCGGTCCGGCGAGTGCCCGATCCGGGCCGGATTCCGGGCCGCAAACGGCATGACCGCTGTTCGCCCGGAGCCGGCCGCGGAGGGAAATTGTTGCATCCCGCGGCGCGCAAAAATTGGAAATATCTTCTTATTTTCCGCTGCTTATTGCGGTTATGCAGAATAAGCTTCTATTTAACGGCTCCTGGCATCGGAGCCCGCCTGTAATGTCGTCCGCCTTCGCCACCATCCCCAAGACCGCGCCGTTCTCGGAAGAGGACGTCGCCCTGCTCAACCGCGTGGTGGGGCCGGCGAGCCCGGTGCAGCGCGCCTGGCTGGCGGGCTTCCTGGCCGGCGTCGAATCGGTCACCGGGCAGGCGCAGCCGGCGGCGCCGGCGCGACCCGCCGAGCCGCTCACCATCGTCTTCGCCAGCGAGAGCGGCAATTGCGAGAAGCTCGCCGGCGACATGGCCAAGGCGGCGCGCAAGCTCGGCTTCAAGCCGGCGGTCGTCGACATGGCCGAGCTCGAACTTGCCGACGCTCGCCAAGGCGAAGCGCCTCATCGTCATCGCCGCCACCTGGGGCGAGGGCGAGCCGCCGGCGCGCGCGGTGCGCGTCTATGACGAATTGATGGGCGAGGGCGCCCCGCGCCTCGACGGCGTCGAATACGGCGTGCTGGCGCTCGGCGACACCGCCTATGCGGAATTCTGCGCCATCGGCAAGAAGATCGACGAGCGGCTGGCCGCGCTCGGCGGTAAGCGCGCGGTCGAGCGCGTCGATTGCGATCTCGACTTCGCCGAGCCGTCGGCGCGCTGGATCGGCGACGCGCTGAAGGCGCTGACGCCGCCCGATGCCGGCCGTGGTCAAGCAATGGCCAAGGCAACGTCAAGTGATCGCGGTCGATTTCGGCGGCAAGCCGGCGGCCGCGCCTCGACCGATATTGTCGAGGCCGAGATCGTCGAGCATGTCAACCTCAATTCCTCGCGCTCGGCCAAGGAGACCATCCATCTGGCGCTTTCCTTCGACGGCGCGGCGCCGGCTTACGAGCCGGGCGACTCGCTCGATCTCTATGCCGAGAACGATCCCGCTTACGTCGATGAGCTGCTGACGCTTGCCGGACTTGCCGGCGACGAGGCGCTGCGTGCCGAGCTCATTTCCGCGCGCGACGTCACCACGCTGTCGCTGAAGACGCTGGAAAGCTTATGCGGCGCAGACCGGCCACCAATACGTCAAGTCGCTGATCGCCGACGGCGAGGCGCGCGACTGGATCGCCGGCCGCCAGCTCATCGACCTGATCGCGCATTTCCCCATCGCGTTGACGCCTGAGCATCTGCGCAGCGTGACGCGGCCCCTGGCGCCGCGCGCCTATTCGATCGCCAGTTCGCGACGCGAATTCGAAGACGAGGCGCATCTGTTGATCTCGGCGGTGCGCTACGACAGCCATGGCCGCGCGCGCAAAGGCGTCGCCTCCAATTATGTCGCCGAGCGGCGCAAGCGCGGCGAGCGCGTGCGCGTGAAGCTCAAGCCCAACAAGCATTTCCGGCTGCCCGCGCCCGACAAGGACATCATCATGGTCGGCCCCGGCACCGGCGTCGCCCCGTTCCGCGCCTTCGTGCAGGAGCGCCGCGCCATCGGCGCTACGGGCAAGAGCTGGCTGTTCTTCGGCGACCGCAGTTTCACCCACGACTTCCTCTACCAGCTCGACTGGCAGGAAGCGCTGCAGGACGGTTCGCTCACCCGCATGGATGTCGCCTTCTCGCGCGATACGCCGGAGAAGGTCTATGTGCAGCACAAGATCTGGGACAAGCGCCGCGATCTCGTCGACTGGCTCGACAATGGCGCGCATTTCTACGTCTGCGGCGACGCCAAATCCATGGCCAAGGACGTGCGGTCGACGCTGGCGCGTGCCTATGCCGACGTGAAGCAGCTCGCGCCGGAGGCCGCCGAGCAGGCCGTGAACGTACTCGAGCGCGAAAAGCGCTATCTGCAGGATGTTTATTGAGCGCGCTGACGCGCCACAGTCGCGGTGTGATGCCTCACGCAAGCGGGACATCCGGTAAACACCGACGCGTCGACCAGCTTCGAGGGGCAGGGATTGCTGGGTCGTCCGCTTTCGTGGACGATGACAGGAGTGAATGATGACCGATAACGTTTCGCGCAACGAGCGCATCAAGGAAGCGAGCGACTACCTGCGCGGCACGCTAGCCGAGGGTTTGCGCGAGGAGGTCACCGGCGCCATCGTCGAGGACGACCAGCAGCTCGTCAAATTCCACGGACTTTATCTGCAGGACGATCGCGACCTGCGCCCCGAGCGCGCGAAAAAGCGCATGGAGAAGGCCTTCGCCTTCATGCTGCGCGTGCGCGTGCCCGGCGGCGTGCTGACACCGGCGCAATGGCTCGCGCTCGATGACGTGGCGCGCACCTATGCGAACGGTACGATGCGGCTCACCACGCGGCAGACGGTGCAACTCCACGGCGTCATCAAGTCGAACCTGAAATCGACCATGCGCGCGATCGACGCCGCGTTGCTCAATTCCATCGCCGCCTGCGGCGACGTCAATCGCAACGTGATATGCAATCCCAATCCCTACCAGTCGGGCGCGCATGCGGCCGCGCTCGATCTCGCGCGCGCCCTCTCCGATCATTTGACGCCGCGCACGCCGGCCTATCGCGAGATTTGGCTCGACGGTGAGCGCATCGTCGGCGGCGAGGATGAGGCGGTGGAGCCGATCTATGGCAAGACCTATCTGCCGCGTAAATTCAAGATCGCGGTGGCGGTGCCGCCGGCCAACGATGTCGACGTGTTTGCGCATGATCTCGGCTTCATCGCCGTGCTCGACGACAAAGGCGAGGTGACCGGCTGGAACGTCACTGTCGGCGGCGGCATGGGCATGACCCATGGCGAACCCGATACCTATCCGCGCACCGCCGAGGTCATGGGCTTCTGCGCCACGCGCGAAGCGATCGCCATCGCCGAAGCCGTGGTCACCGTGCAGCGCGACTGGGGCGACCGGAAGAACCGTAAGCATGCGCGGCTCAAATACACCATCGAGGATCGTGGGCTCGATGCCTTCCGCGCCGAGGTCGAGCGTCGCGCCGACGTCAAGCTGGCGTCGGCCGAAGCATTCAAATTCACCGGCAACGGCGACCGCTACGGCTGGAGCGACGGCGACGATGGCCGCGCCCATCTTACGTTGTATGTGCAGAACGGGCGGCTTGCCGACCGCGCCGGAGCCGCGCAGCTTTCGGCGCTGCGCCGGATCGCGCAGATGCATGACGGCGATATCCGCATTTCGCCCAATCAGAACCTGATCCTCGCCAATGTGGCGGCCGACAAGCAGAAGGAAATTCATTGGCTGGCGGCGCAAGCCGGTTTGCTGGCGCCCTGGTCGGGCTTGCGGCGCAATTCCATGGCCTGCGTCGCTCTGCCGACCTGCGGGTTGGCGCTGGCCGAGAGCGAGCGTTATCTGCCCGACCTGCTCGACGCGCTCGATGCGCGACTTGCGGCGCATGGTCTTTCCGACGACGACATCGTCATCCGCATGACCGGGTGTCCCAACGGCTGCGCGCGGCCCTATCTCGCCGAAATCGGCCTCGTCGGCAAAGGGCCGGGCCGTTACAATCTTTATCTCGGCGCCGCATTCGACGGCTCGCGACTCAACAAGCTCTATGCCGAGGATGTCGAGCACGACGGCATCATCGCCGCGCTCGATCCGTTGTTCGCCGCCTATGCCGCGGAACGGCAGAAGGGCGAGCATTTCGGCGATTTCTGCATTCGTGCCGGCTTCGTGGCGGCGACCGGCAACGGCCGCGACTTCCACGCGGATATCGGAAAGCAGCGCGACGCATGAGCGTGCCGCGCAAACCGTTGGAAACGCGCTCGCCGCGCATGGGCGCGCTGTCGCGGCTGCCGTTGTTTTTCGCGCTTGACGGCAAATGCGCTGTGCTCGCCGGCGGCAGCGCCGCAGCGGCCTGGAAGGCCGAATTGCTGTCGTCGAGCGGCGCGCATGTCGAGGTCTATGTCGAGACTCTGTCGGACGAGATGGCGCAGGTCGCCGCCGATGCGCCGCGCGGCGACATTACTCTCTATCGCCGAGCCTGGACGCGAGACGATCTGAAAGACGCCGCCATTGCCGTTGGCGCGTTCGACGATGACGGCGCGGCGAAAGAGTTTTGCGATGCCGCCCGCGCTGCCGGCATTCCGGTCAATGTGATCGACAAGCCGGCTTTTTGCGACTTCTCCTTCGGTTCGATCGTCAACCGCTCGCCGCTGGTGATCGGCATCTCGACCGATGGCGCCGCGCCGGTTTTTGCACAGGCGATCCGCGCCAAGCTTGAGGCGCTGCTGCCGAACGGGTTTGCCGCATGGGCCGCCGCCGCGGCGCGCTGGCGCGGCAAGTTGAAAGAAACCGGGCTCTCCTTCGCCGGTCGGCGTCAATTCTGGCAAGCGTTCACCGCCCATGCCGTCGCCCATTCTGCAGAGTCGCCGACAGCGAACGATTTCACCTCCTTTGTCGCTGAGGTGAAAGGCGTCGGCAGTGCCGTTGAATGCGGTTCGGTGACTCTGGTCGGTGCCGGGCCCGGGGATCCGGAGTTGCTTACGCTGCGCGCGGTGCGAGCGTTGCAATCGGCCGATGTCATCTTGTTCGATGACCTGGTCTCGCCCGAGGTGCTCGACTTTGCCCGCCGCGAGGCGCGCAAATTGCTGGTCGGCAAGACCGGCCATGCGCCGTCATGCCGGCAGGACGACATCAACACGCTGATGGTGAGCCTGGCTCGCCAAGGCAAGCGCGTCGTTCGCCTCAAAGGCGGCGATCCGCTAATCTTCGGCCGCGCCGGCGAGGAGATTGCCGCCTGCCGTGCGGCGAATGTCCGTGTCGAGGTTGTTCCCGGCATCAGCGCGGCGCAGGGCGCCGCCGCCAAGCTCGGCCTGCCGCTGACCGACCGCGCCCATGCCCGCCGCCTGCAATACGTCACCGGCCATGCGCGCAACGGTGCGCTGCCCGAGGATATCGATTGGGCGAGCCTCGCCGACCCGGCCGCTACCACCGCGATTTATATGCCGACGAAGACTCTTGGTGCCTTGGTCAGCCGCGCTGTCGCCGAAGGTCTCGATCCGGCAACGCCGGCGCTCGCCATCTCGCGCGCCACGCGTCCCGATCAGGCGACTCTCGCGGCGCCAATCGGCGCGCTGCCGCAGCGGCTCGCGCAAGCGGCGTTGCCGGGTCCGCTGCTGGTGCTATTGGGTGGCGTAACGGCTGCCGCTGCCGACTGTCCTGCGGATAATGATGCGGTGGTTCCGCCATGCCGATTGGCCGCCTCAGGGCTTCAGCGGATATCGTAACGCAGCGGCACCACGACATGGATACGCGCGCCGCGCATCTCCGCCGGTGGCGGCGGCAGCGGCTGCGCGCGATGCAGCCAGGCGAGTGCATCGCGGTCGAGCAAAGCCGAGCCGGAACTGCGCAGGACGTGGACATCATGCAGGCCGCCGCGGCGGTCGACGCTGAAAGCGACCTGCGCGACGCCGTGCTCGCCGCGCGCTCGCGCCGCGTCCGGATAGTGCTTGTGTCGTTCGATCTGGGCGACGACCGCCGATCGCCAGCTCGGCAACGCATTGGAATCATGCGCCGACGCGCCCGGCGCGAGAGCGGCCGTGTGCACGGCGCGATGCGCGGCCGTCGGCGGCGCGCTGGCGCGGCTCGCCTGGCGCTGGCGCGGCTTGTGTTGCGGCCTTGCTTCGGCCGGCCGTGGCGGTGGCAGCACATCGACGGTCGTCGGTGGTGTCGGTTCCGGCGGCAGTGCGGCTGTATGCTCGACCGTCTGTTCGACCGGCTTCTCGGGCTCAGCCTTCACCTGGGTGTCGATGACCCTGGGTTGCGGTTCCGGCTGCGCCAGCTGTTGCGGCTGCGGCGGACCGGGTGGCAGTTCGGTCGGCGCAATCGCCGGCGCCTCCGGCGCCGGGGCGAAATCGACCAAGATGATCGGCGCGCTCGCCACCGCGTCGGCCTCGGCGTGCCAATGCACCAGCAGGAAGAATGCCGCCGCGCCGTGCAGACCGAGCGCCAGCGTGAGACCGGCGGCCCAAAGTGCCATGCTGCCGAGGCGAAGCGCGCTCATGGACCAAGCTTTCCGGCGTCGAGGCCGACCAGCGCCACGTGCAGATAGCCAGCCGCGCGCAACTCGTTCATGAGCGCCATCAGCTCGCCATAGGCCACGCTCTTGTCGGCGCGCAGGAACACGCGCTGCTCCTTGTCGCCGTCGGTGGCGGTGTCGAGTGCGCTGGCCAGCGCGCCGCGCGCCACGGCGTCATTGTCGACCATGACGCCCAAGTCGGATTTGAGCGTGACCACCAGCGGCTTGTCGGGACGCGCGCTGCGCTCGGCATTGGAGGCCGGTAGATTGACGGTGAGATCGACCGTCGCCAGCGGCGCCGCGATCATGAAAATGATCAGCAGCACCAGCATCACGTCGATGAACGGCGTGACATTGATCTCGTGCAGCTCGCCGAGCTCCTCTTCGCCATGGTCGAGATACACGCTCATGTCGCGCCCTACTCGGCGGCCGTCGCCGCGCGCCGGCGCTCGGCCGGACGTTCATCGACAGCGCTGCGGTCGAGATCGCGGCTGACCAGACGCAACACTTCGGCGGCGCAGTCCCCCAACAGCGCGCGATAGCCCGCGCTCCAGCGCGAGATCATGTTGTACATCACCACCGCCGGTATTGCCGCCACCAATCCGAGCGCGGTCGCCAGCAGCGCCTCGGCGATCCCCGGCGCCACCACCGCTAGGTTGGTGGTGTGTTGCCGGGAAATGCCGATGAAGCTGTTCATGATGCCCCACACGGTGCCGAACAGGCCGACGAAGGGCGCGGTGGCGCCGACACTGGCGAGCCATCCGCTGCCGCGGATCATGCGCCGGCCGGCGCCCGCTTCGATGCGGGAAAGCCGCGAGGCCACACGTTCCTTGACGCTTTCCGCCACCAGCGCGTCGGCGGAGAGCCGCAACTCGCTGTCGGCGGCGCGCGCCAGCGCCAGCGCGTCGCGGCTCATGCCCTGCAGCCGCGCGAGCCCGGCGGCGAGCGAATCGGCCGCGCCGAGCACGGCGACGGCGCGGGAAAGCCGGCGGCGCCCGACGGTCAGTTCGATCGCCTTGGCAAACCAGATCGTCCAGGTCAGCAGCGAGGCGAGCGCCAGCCCGATCATCACCGCTTGCACCACAATGTCGGCATTGCGGAACATGCCCCAGGGCGACAGGTCGCGCGGGAGTTGCAGCACGACGTCGGGTCGGGCAACGGGCGGCGGCGCCATCGGTGGCACCGACGCGGCTCCCGGCGCGGCGGCAGCCGGCGGCACCGCCGGGACGGGCACCGTCTGCGCCTGGACCGCCGGCGCCAGCGCCAGCGTCAAGGCGATTACGGCCGCCGCCAGCGGGCGGCCCAGCAAGGGAATACGTCCGGTCATTGTGTCCCGATCGTGGTGCCGTCTGACGGCTACAGTAGCACTGCGGCGTCGTGGGGCGCAGGTCAATGCCACGCCGGTTCGCCGCCCGCGCCGCGCCGATTTTATTCCGATTTGGGTTGAATGCCGGCCGTGCCCCGGGCATCGTCCGCGCGCTGGCGCCCGCCAGCCAATGAATTCAGGGATCCCCCATGCCATTCACGCTGTCTCAGGCCAGCCTGCCGGTCTTCACCATCGGTCTCAACGCGCTTTCCGGCGTGCTCGACAAGGCCGCCGCCTTCGCCGCCGCGCGGAAATTCGACCCGGCTGTGCTGCTGGCGACGCGGCTTGCCCCCGACATGTTCGCGCTCGTACGCCAGGTGCAGGTCGCCTGCGACCAGGCCAAGAACGGCGCCGCCCGCCTCGCTGGTGTCGAGGCGCCGAAATTCGAGGACAACGAGACCACCATCGACGCGCTTAAAGAACGTATTGCCAAGACCGTCGCCTTCCTGGCCACGCTCGACACCCAGGCGCTCGACGGTGCCGCCGACAAGGAAATCACCTTTCCGCTCGGGCCGAGCACGGGGAAGATGAACGGCGCCGACTATCTCAACCATTTCGTGCTGCCGAATTTCTATTTCCACCGTGCCGCCGCCTACGCCATCGTGCGCCATTGCGGCGTGGAGGTCGGCAAGCGCGATTTCCTCGGCGCCATTCCAATCACCCGGCTTTGAGCCACGGCATCCGCCGACAACGAAAAAAGGCCCCGCCGGTTGCCCAGCGGGACCAGAGCCGAAAGCGACGTCGCGAGCGGGCGGCTCAGTAGCGGTAGGACACCACGTGTCCGCGGTAGCCGCCGCGTTCGTAGCCGCAATTGCAATTCACGCCGCGCACGTTGCGATATTCGTTCACCACCCGCACGGAACCGCGCACATAGCGGTTGATCACCTCGTGGCGATAGACGTTACGAAACTTGGCGGTGGTATTGACCTTGTGCAGGGTGATGTTGCGCACGATCGTGTTCTGGCGGTGCACGATCACCTCGCGGTTGATGATCGGCTGCACATGCACGATCAGCCGGTTTTCCTGGATCAGCCTGGTCCGGCGCACCACACGGGTGCGATTGATGACGCGCACGCGGGTATGCACCTGCCGGGGCAAATGCACGTAGCGCCGCGTGGTATATTGGGAGTCCGGGCGCCGGCAATTGCAGACGGTGTCCCAGTGATAACCCCCCGCCAGAGCCGGTATCGGAGTGACGCCCGCCAGCCCGAGGACAAGCAGGGCACCATAGAACGCCTTACACAGATGCTTCATTTTTCAACGCCCCGTTAACCATTTAAGTGTCGTCACTATCACTATTTTTTCGGCATTAGCCGCTCTTGTAAAGAGGCAAGGTTGCACGGTTGCCGGTTTGTTTCCGGTGCGCGGTCGCCGGCCGCAGTTGCGTGCCATTCGCAACAAATAGGCCCCGGAGCCGAAGCGCCGGGGCCTGAGCCGCAAGATGTAGTGCGACGATTACAATTTAGGTCGAATTTTATCCTTTATTTTTTCAGCCGCGCCTCCGCTTCCCTCACCAGGCTCAAATCCGCGTGCGCCTTGACGTCGACATGCTTCTTGATGAAGCCGAGGTCTTGCACCGTGTCGACATTGCGTTGCAGCGCTTCGAGGTTCGGAATCAGGTTGGGATCGCGATAGGTGTCGTGCTTGGTGAACAGCCAGCCGAAGCGGGCCGCCGGCGCGTGGGTCAGATCGGACGCGATCTTGGCCGCGGCGTCGTGGTTCTTCGGGTCGAGATACCAGTGCACCACGCGCAGCATGTCCTCCATGAAGTCGACCAGTTGCGCACGATGCGCATCGATGAACGGCTTGCGCGCCGTCCACACGATCATCTGCGTCACGCCGAGCGCCTCTTTCTGCGTCGAACAGCACCTTGCCACCGGCGCGCAGCTTCGGATTGAGCGCGAAGGGCAGCACCGCGGGAATGAGGTCGGCCTTCTTCTCCAGGAGCATCGCCGGCATGGCCGGCAACGGGCCCTCGACGATGGTGTAGTCGCGTTTGTCCTCAAGCCCGTGCTTGCGCAGCATGGCGCGGCTGGCGACGTCGACGGCGCTGCCCGCCGCGTTGGTGCCGACTACCTTGCCCTTCAGGTCCTCGACCTTGTTGATGCCGCTATCCTTGCGCACATAGTACTGCTCGCTGAAATAGCCGGGCACGCCGTCCTGGAATTCGTCGGCGATCACGCGGATATCGTCCGATGCCGGCATTGGCGATGGCGATGGCGAGAGTCGAATAGGCGAGGTTGGAAATCTCCAGCTCGTTATTGGCGATCGCCGTGACCATCTGCGGCGTGCCGCGGAAGTGAATGGCTTCGAGCGTGTAGGACTTGCCGAGGTGCTTCATCAGATCCTTCTTGTAGAGGAGGATCGAGGCCCAGTTGGCGACCGGCGCCACCCACGACATGCGGATTTTCACCGGCTCCGCCTGGCTCACTGTGGCGGCGCCGATCAGGCCGAGCGCGCATACGCTGGCCAGCGCGAGTTTGTAAAATCGCATTATATCCTCCCAGTTTCGCTGGCTTGCTTGTTGCGGCCGCAAGCCTCGGTTTGTGATGGATCGCGAGATTGTCGGAGTTCCAACCGATTTTGGCAAGTCTGTTGGCAGCGGCGAAACGCCCGCCATCCGGTACAGATCGTTCGTTCACGCCGTTGCCGGATCGTGCGCTTCCGGATGCCAGATCAACAGGCGCCGGCGGATCAG
The DNA here is from genome assembly GCA_963782145.1 of uncultured Pseudomonadota bacterium. Taxonomy (GTDB): domain Bacteria; phylum Pseudomonadota; class Alphaproteobacteria; order Rhizobiales; family Xanthobacteraceae; genus Pseudolabrys. The sequence continues at coordinate 2,350 of CAWAIV010000016.1, read as the reverse complement.
GCTCATCGCCTTGACCAGGCAATAACCGACGATGGCGATCTCGACGATGCCGGCGAACACGCCGGGCGAATTGGCAAAGCGCGACGCGGTCATCATGGCGCCGCCCAGGCCGTAGCCGCCCATCAGCATTTCCGCGACGACGGCGACGATCAACGACAGCGGCAGCGCCACCTGCAGCCCGGTCATGATCTGCGGGAAGGCGGCCGGCAGGATGATCTGGTGCAGCAGTTCGCGATTGCTGGCGCCCATGTTGCGCGCCGACCAGATCAGCTCCTTTTCCACGCCGGCGATGGCGATGACGGTGGCGGCGATGACCGGGAAGATGGCGTCGATGACGATGATGGTGATCTTGGAGACGTCGTAGACGCCGAGCCAGAGGATCACCACCGGCAGGAAGGCGATCTTGGGCATGGGGAAGCCGACGGAGACGATGGGGTCGAAGAACCAGTCGGCAATGGCATTGCGCGACATCGCCATGCCGATGGCGACGCCGCGCGACGGCGCAGATGCAGAAGGCGGTGAGCGCGCGGTAGAGCGTAAGCCCGGTATTGATCCACAGGTCGCCGCCGACGCCGTCGCTCCAGATGCGCTCGATCACGGTCGACAGCGCCGGCAACTGGTAGGGCGTGAAGGTGCCGCTGCGCGCCAGCGTCTCCCAGGCGATGGCCAATGCCAGCACCGAAAAGATGCGGGCGAAGCCGGAAAAAGCCAGCCGCGCCAGCCGCAAGGCCGTCGGCTCCGGCGCAAGCTCCGCCTCGCATCCTGGCTTCGTCTATTCCCGCCATCGCAAGGCCCGTTTGGTGATCGCCAGATAAAGCCGGTCGGCGGCAAAGCCGAGGAAGGCGACCGTCAGCACCACGGCATACATAGCGTCATAACTGCCGCTGGAGCCGAGCACGCCGATCAGATAGCCGAAGCCCTTGTGCGCGACGATCAGTTCGGCCGAGACCAGCAGGATGAAGGAGAGCGCCAGCGCCGTACGGATGCCGTTGAGCAGTTCCGGCAGCGCGCTCGGCACCACCACATCCCACAAGACACGCAGGCGCCCGGCGCCCATGCTGCGCGCCGACCAGACCATCACCTGCTCGCTCGAGCGCGCGCCGTTAAAGGCGCCGATGGTCACCGGCAGCATGCAGCCGAGGAAGATGAGCAGGATCTTGGAGGCGTCGCCGAAGCCGAGCCAGATCACCGTGACCGGGATCAGCGCCGATTTCGGCAGCGGATAGAAGATCTCCACGATCGGCGCCAGCAGGATGTTGACCGGCTTCCACCAGGCCATGGTGATGCCGAGCACGCCGCCGATGACGATGGCGAGGCCGAGGCCGGCGCCGGCGCGATAGAGCGAGGAGCCGCCATTGGTGAGGAGATCGCCGTCCTTGATCAAGCCGATCCAGGAGGCGATCACGCTGGTCAGCGACGGCAGCGCGTCGGAGGATACCAGATGCAGGCGCGCCACCAGCTCCCAGGCGATCGCCAAGAGCACGAGCGGCAGATAGCGCACGAAGGCGATCAGCGCCCGCTCGCCGCGACCGCGCTGCCCCGCCGGCTTGGCGGCGAGCAGGCTCATGGCACGACCCGCCTTCCGCCCTGCGCCTTGATCGCTTCCTCGCGCACCAGGTGCCAGATTTCGTCCACCTTTTCGACAAAGGCCGCGTGCTTGAAAATGTCGGGATCGTTCTTGTCGAACTTGGTGTCGACGATGGTCTTGATGCGGCCCGGCCGCGCCGACATCACCGCCACGCGGTCGGCGAGATAGACCGCCTCCTGCACGTCATGGGTGACGAAGATCACCGTCTTCGGCGTGCGCTGCCAGATGCGCAGCAGTTCGCTCTGCATCAGCGCGCGGGTCTGCGCATCGAGCGCGCCGAAGGGCTCGTCCATCAGCAGGATCTTCGGATCGAAGGCCAGCGTGCGCGCGATCGCGGTGCGCTGCTTCATGCCGCCGGAGAGCTGGGACGGGTAGCTGTCCTCGAAGCCTTGCAGGCCGACCAGCTCGATGAAGTCGAGCGCGCGTTTCTCGCGCTCCTCTTTCGCCATGCCCTGCCGCTCCAGCCCGTAGAGGATGTTGGCGCGCACGGATTTCCAGGGAAACAGCGCGAAATGCTGGAACACGATGCCGCGGTCGGGGCCGGGCCCGGCCACCGGCTTGTCGTCGACGCGGATGGCGCCTTTCTCCACCGGCAGAAAGCCGCCGATGAGATAGAGCAGCGTCGACTTGCCGCAACCCGACGGCCCGAGCAGGGCGATGAATTCGCGGTTGGCGACCGAAAGCGAGACATCGTCGAGCGCCAACACCTCGCGCCCGCGCGGCGGACGATAGACGTGATTGACGCGGTCGATGACGATCTGG
>CAWAIV010000015.1:0-115276 GCA_963782145.1 uncultured Pseudomonadota bacterium | reverse complement strand
TGCAATTTTCTTTTGAGGTGAGCGGCGCGCGCCTCGGCTTGATGAGCGCGGCGCCACAGCGACCATGCGATGACGCGGGCGGGCCGGATGCGCCGTTGCGCGAGTTTCATGGCGATGCGGCGGATTTCCTGGATCGACCAGCGGATCAAGAGCGCTTGGTCGTCGGTCGGCGTGACAACGTTTTTTTGGGCGGAGGAGCGGCATTGGCGTGATGACGGATGACGGCCATCATGGCGAAGGCGAGCATAACGAGTGAGACATGCCGGTGCCAGCCGTGCCAGGAACGGGTCTCGTTGTGATCGAGGCCGAACTCGTTCTTGGCGGTCTCAAAGCTGTCCTCAATAGCCCAGCGATGGCCTTCCACCGACACCAGCTTCTCGATGGGCGTGCCCTTTGGGCACCAAGTAGAGAAGAAAGCCAGATCACCATTGCTGATGTTGCGGCGGACGAGCATGCCGCGCGTCCACGTCCCGGCGAGAGCAACGTTGTATGTGTCGGCGTCGAGATCAGCCAATTCGAGGTAAGCCCAGTCGTGCAGGCGCGGCCCTTTGGTTCCTTCGCCCGACGACAGACGCCGCCAGGCATTCTTAGGAAGGCTTTTGGTGATCCCAGCACCGGTGCCACCGATCAGCTGTTTCTTGCCCCAGGAGTGGAACACATGGTTGGCGGCAACGCCCAGGACATAGCCCTTGCCTGCCCTACGAAGCATGGTCTCGATGTCGCCGGTGCCGTATACCGTGTCCGTGGCAACAAAGGCGAACGGCACCTTGGCGGCAATGGCACGCGCGATCATTTTGCGCGCCATCTGAGGCTTCGTCGCAAAGCCCACACCATCCGGCACATGCGCCGCCTTCAGGCGCTTACGATCGTCGGTCCATTCTTTCGGCAGATAAAGCGTCCGGTCGATGAAGGCATGGCCGTGGCGCGACACATAGGCAGCGAACACCCCGGTCTGGCAGTTGGTGATCTTACCCGCCGAGCCCGTGTACTGGCGCGCCACCCCGCACGACGCCTTGCCTTGCTTCAAAAAGCCGGTCTCGTCGATGACCAGAACTGCGTCTTCATCCGCCAGCGTTTCGAGCGCGTACTCACGCACAATGTCGCGCAGAGCATCGGGGTTCCATCGCCCCCGGCCCAGGATCGCCTGCTGCCGCCACGGACCGAAATCGCCAGCCGCTTCCGCCCGCATCCAACCCGTCTTGCGCGGCTCATTGCCCAACAAGCCGTCCAAGAACTGTCCCGCCGACCTCGCAACCCGCACCTGGGTGAACAGCGGGCGTATCCGCGTCTTCACATTCCGCAGCGACGAAGCCCACAGCTCCAGCGTCGCCTCAACCGATCCGCCAGCCATCCATGATCTCCCGAATCATGGTGGTTCATGGATTCAGAACCTCAAACAAATTGCAACTGTAATGCTAAGAGCCCATCCGGGAAGTTCCAATTCATGGCGAGAGGTTTGCTGCAAGCCGTCTGAGCATGATGCGGATCATGGCGAGGCGAATGAATGCAGCAGCCGTCGCGGCGTAACGTTCAAATTCGCGAGCCAGGCGTCGGTTGCGGCTGATCCAGGCGAAGGTCCTCTCGACGATCCATCGTTTCGGCAAGACTTCGAAGCCGGCGGCATTGGTTCGCTTCACGATTTGTAGTTTCTATGCCCCTGTGCGCCACACCACGCGCGCCATTTTCTTTCCGGTGTATCCACCGTCCGCAAAGATGCGTTCGATGAACGGGAACAGTCGCCTGGCTCATCCTCTCGACCTGGCCATTGGTCCATGGATGTTTGGCCTTGGTCGTGCGGTGCTCGATATCGTTGCTGGCGCAGGCATATTCGAAGGCATGTGCCCAGAAGAGTTCTCCGTTGGCAATCGCTTCCTTGATCAGGGGGACGGCGAAACCGCCGGCACCGGGTGTCGGGTCCACAACCGAGGTCCGCTTCCGCCATTTGGCGACAGTCTTCTGATTGACCCCGTAGCGCTTCGCAAGTGCCCTCAGGCTCTCTTGACTATGCTGTATCGCTCGACGGATCGCCTCTGTCGTTGTGGCGCTCCCATGCAGAACCTGGCCCATAGCGCATCCTTTAATTCGGGACTCAAAGGTGCACCATCAAAGCCCGGGATCAAACATCTAGTAGGCCTCAAATCTATTCTGCCTTGCTCCAAGAGGCAGCCTAGAATTAAGCTGCAATTCCCCATTAATCATTTTGTCAACATGACCGAATATTTATTATACCACCATGAGTTGATAAAAGCATGTTGCATATAGGCAACTATTCGTCACTTTTAGAGAGGCCGCGCCTAGTATGTGTGGAACGGCGCTTGCCACCTTAGCGTCTGAGTGATTTTCTCATACCCGTCAACGGTTCTTGGACCCAATTACAAAAACGGTTATTGTGATGAGTGCACTTAACTTGAGGCGTAGGGGAATTTTTACCTGTTACTCGAAAGGCGAACTGTCGGCCATTGCGGCGACGCTAAGAGTTGGGGGAGAATCGAGTGCGCGGTCAACCATTTACTGAAGCGGCGCGAGTAGTCGGTAATTCATCTTTAATGTCCAGGCGGTTCCCGCACGGAATTATGGTGCATGTAGTAGCAACTGCAGGCCTTTTTGCTGCTACGATGCTGCTGCCCGGCATGTCGCGCGCGCAAGACGCGACGTGGCTCGCAGCTCCTGCTACCGGTGATTTCAATACAGCCACCAACTGGGACGTTGGTTCGGTGCCGTCGGGAACGGCTTTTTTTGGTGCCTCGACCGTCACCAATCTGACATTTTCGGCGGGCGCCACGGTCAATGGATGGACGTTCAATGTTGGGGCGCCGAGTTATACTTTCACCGATGTCGGCCATACCCTCCAATTTAACGGTGCCGGTATTGTGATCAGCGGCGGCGGCGTTTCTGTAACAGATAATGCCGGCGAGATTGACTTTAATAATTCTAGCTCAGCGGGTGGTGCAAATCTCCTTCTGACCAATGGGGGATTGCTATACTTTAGAAATAGCAGCACGGCCGGTACCGCGGCTGTTACTATCGCTGGTGCCGCTGGTGAGGTGGATTTCTATAATAACAGTTCCGCTGGCACCGCGACTTTTGCCAACAACACCGGCGGGAGGATGAATTTTAGGGACAACAGCTCGGCCGGCAACGCTGTTGTTAACAATAGTGGTCACCTGTTCTTTTTTGACAACGCCATTGCGGCAAATGCGACAGTTACAAACACTGGACTGGTCAGTTTCAATAATAGCAGCAGCGCAGATAATGCTATTCTAGATATTAATAGCGGTGGATTCCTGAACTTCAATAACTCCAGCACCGCTGGGAGTGCGAAGATTACCGCTAATAGTGGCGGCGAGGTGGATTTTTTGGACTCCTCGAGCGGAGGCACCGCACGGTTCATTCTTAATGGCACTGGCATTCTTGATATTTCACAACTGTCGGTGACTTCCATAGCTGCCGGTTCGATTGAAGGCGATGGTCGAATTTTTCTCGGTTCGAAGACCCTGCAGGTTGGGAGCAACAACATCTCGACCACGTTCTCCGGCGTTCTTCAGGATGGCGGCACCGTGCCCGGTGTCGGCGGCTCTTTGACCAAGACCGGCGGCGGCACGCTGACCTTGGCTGGGGTCAACACCTATACCGGTGGCACCACGGTCAGTGAGGGCACGTTGGCATTGAGCGGTGCCGGTACGCTGGGTGCCACAACGAACGCGCTGACGGTCTCGGGCGGCACCCTCGACCTGGGCGGGACGACTCAAACGCAGAACGGCGGGCTGACGCTGACTAGCGGCACGATCCAGAACGGCACCCTGTCATCGAGCGGCACCCTCGGTCTGCAAGCCGGCACAGTGAGTGCGATGCTGGCCGGCAGCGGATCTGTCAGCAAGACCACAACCGGCACGGTGACGCTATCCGGCACCAATACCTATACCGGTGCGACCACTGTGAACGCCGGCACGCTCACTGTAAACGGCTCGATCGCCTCATCCAGCCTGTTGACCGTTAATGCGGGCGGCACCGTGGACGGCACGGGGATATTGCCATCCACGACCATAATGGGCGGCGGAACACTGGCACCGGGCAATTCCATCGGCACCATCACCGTGAACGGCAATCTAACCTTCAACGGCGGGTCCACTTACGCTGTGCAGGTTTCGCCGAGCGATGCCGATCGTACCAGTGTGACCGGAACGGCGACGCTGGCCGGCACGGTGAATGCCGCCTTCGCATCGGGAAGCTACCTCGCTCGCAGCTACACCATTCTTTCGGCGACGGGTGGGCTCGGTGGAACCACTTTCAATACGCTCTCAACTAGTAATTTACCGGGCAATTTCTATGCCGGACTGAGCTACACGACGACCGACGTGCTGTTAAACCTGACAGCGGTGTTGGGCGGCAGCTCAAACCTCAATGGCAACCAGCAGAGCGTCGCCAACACGATCAACAGCTTCTTCAACAATGGCGGCACACTGCCGCCCGGATTTGTGACACTGTTTGGGTTAACCGGCAACGATCTGCCAAATGCCTTGTCGCAGGTATCCGGCGAGGCGGGAACTGGGGCACAGGACGGTGCGTTCCAGCTCATGAATGAGTTCTTCGGGCTGATGCTTGACCGCGGTTTCAATGGCCAGGGCGGTTCGCTAGCACCCTTTGCCCTTGGTTATGCGTCGGAAGCGCCAACGCTGTCAAACGAGGCAACACGCGCCTATGCTGCTGTGCTCAAAGCCCCTCCGGCAAAGGCACCAAGGTTCGAGCGGCGCTGGAGCGTCTGGGCTGCGGGCTTCGGTGGCTACAACAGGACCGATGGTGATGCTGTTGCCGGCACGCATGATGTGACCGCGCGAACCTATGGCGGCGCAGCCGGGCTCGACTACCGACTTACGTCGGACACTATCGTTGGCTTTGCGCTCTCAGGCGGCGGCACCAATTGGGGTCTGGCGCAGGGTTTGGGCGGCGGACGCAGCGATGCTTTCCAGGCGGGTGTGCACGGGAGAACCCAGTTTGGAGCGGCCTATGTTGGTGTTGCGGCTGCCTATGCCGAACACTGGATGACGACCGACCGCTTTGCCTTCGGCGGCGATCATCTGACGGCGGATTTCAACGCTTATGATTTCGGAGGGCGGATTGAGGGCGGATATCGACTCGGCTCGGCCAGGCGCGCGATCACCCCTTACGCAGCCTTGCAGGCGCAGCGCTTCCATACCCCTGACTACAATGAGACCGATTTAACTGGCGGGGGATTTGGGCTTTCCTACGCCTCTCGCGACGCCAACGAGACCCGCAGTGAACTGGGTGCGCGCTTCGACGCGCAAATGGCGGCGACGACCGACGCGATGCTGCGGCTAAGCGGGCGGCTTGCCTGGGCTCACAATTCGGAGAGCGATCCGTCACTGACGGCGGCGTTCCAGTCGCTTTCCGGCGCGAGCTTCATCGTCAATGGCGCGGCGACGCCGAAGAACTCGGCGCTGGTTTCGGCAGCGGCGGAGCTTCGGCTCGCCAATGGCGTATCGTTCTTGGCAAAATTCGATGGCGACATCGCCAGCGGTTCGCAAACCTACGCCGGCACCGGGACGCTGCGCTATACTTGGTGATCGGGCAGGCGGCATCTAGGTTATCTTTTGCTGGGCGTGCCGATTGTTGATGCTCGCACTCTGTATCGATTTAAGCTCCGGCAAAACCTGCGGTAATATTGACCTTTCGCTAAAGATTTCCTCCTCGTGAAGTTAGTGTCCGACCTCAAAAGGGGACGGACGATGAAGCCAGTCCGGTTCACGGAAGGGCAGATCATCGTGGTTCTACACGAGCACAAGACAGGCGCGAAGACGGCCGACTTGGCGCGTAAGCACGATATCTCGGAGGTCGGATGCGTGACGAGCTTCTCAATGAGAGACCGTTAATCGACCTCGATCAGGCCCGTCAGCTCATCATCGCCTGGGCACCGATTACAACACCGCGAGGCCGCACTCATCGCTCGGCTACAAAACGCCGGCAGTTGATGCGGGTACACTCGCCCCGCCAAAGGGCGTAACCTCGGCCGAGGCTCTAGCAGCCGCTGGATCAAAGTTCCGTGGTAGGTCAATGTTCATCTAATTGCCATGACGATGCGTCTGCGCCCTCAAGCTTGATTGATTATCCGAGATCAGGCCCAAGTCCCGTGCGAAAATGAAGTACCCCGCCAAGCAGAATGAGACGTGGATAGTCGGGGTATTCAAAATGCACCCATTGATTTAATGTATGCGGTAAAATGAATACTCGGTATCTCGGGAGGTCTCACGAATAAGGCGAGATCGTATTCGTCGGAGGAAACCAAAAGGTACCATAAGTCGGCCATTCTGCTCGTGCGGTGTGCCGGCTTATCTCTCGCTGCCGTCCGCATCTAATTTTGCCTGTGGTAGCTACCAAATTTATGATTGTCCATGCCGGTTCTTTTACAAACAAGCCAAGAGTGGCTAAACGCGGGGTAAACAGCTGTGACTAAAGTTCCTGCAAAAAAAGTTGCGTTAATAACAGGGGTAACAGGGCAAGACGGCGCCTACCTTACGGAATTTCTTTTGGCCAAAGGATATATCGTTCACGGCATCAAGCGCCGATCATCGTCATTCAATACAGGGCGAATAGAGCATCTTTACCAGGATCCGCACGAGAAAGATCCAAATTTTGTGCTCCACTATGGAGATATGACCGATGCGACAAACCTAATTCGTATCGTACAACAGATTAAACCAGACGAGATTTATAATCTGGCAGCACAATCGCATGTGCAAGTTAGCTTCGAGACCGCGGAATACACAGCAAATGCGGACGCTCTTGGACCGCTGCGGCTGCTGGAAGCAATTCGTCTCTTGGATCTTTTGGATAGGACGCGATTTTATCAAGCGTCCACATCAGAGCTTTACGGAAAGGTGCAAGCCATACCACAAAATGAGATGACGCCATTTTATCCTCGCAGCCCCTATGCCGCTGCGAAGCTTTACGCCTACTGGATTGTCGTAAATTATCGAGAGGCTTACGGCATTCACGCATCAAACGGAATTCTCTTTAATCACGAGAGTCCAATTCGTGGCGAGACATTTGTTACACGAAAGATAACGCGAGCAGTCGCGGCAATCCATTGTGGCCTTCAAGATAGGCTTTTCCTAGGAAATTTGGACGCAAAAAGAGATTGGGGCCACGCCAGGGATTATGTGCGGGGCATTTGGTTGATCTTGCAGCAGGATAATCCAGACGATTATGTATTGGCAACTGGAGAAACGCGCTCGGTCCGTGAATTTATCGAAAGGGCGTTCAGTGAACTGGGTACGGCTATTGAATGGTCGGGGTCGGGCATGGAAGAAAAAGGGATTGATCGAAAGACCGGCCGGGTCCTGGTGGAAGTCGATCCGCGATATTTTCGCCCGACCGAAGTCGATCTCCTCGTTGGCGATCCAACGAAGGCGAGGACCAAGTTGGGCTGGAATCATGAAATCGGGTTTGATCAGCTCGTTGCAGAAATGATTAAGGAAGATCTTCGGACCGTTACGATCGGGCCACATCGCCATGCCGCAGAATGAAATGTTATTCCGATGCACAGCGGCGAGTTCGCAGCGGAACGTCGGCTCAGCGAGTTCAAGGCGTATGCTGTCACTCTCGCCGCGGCGCAGGTTGGCGGAATCTGTACCAATATCACTTATCAAGCTAATTTTAATGAGCTCTTTTGTCGTCGAAAAAATAGCGGGGCCGGCCGACCGGTCCCGCTCCGCCGCCACACTGCATAATGCTGGCAGACTTTTTCAACAGAATTGGGGGGAGCGGACATTTAGCGAATTGCACTTAGAGAGCCCGATTTACGGGTACGTGACTAAACCAAATGCTTGGAATTCTGATTTAGCAATACCCATTTGGGTTACCTCTTATTTTGAGACTGCGTTAGAGAGATTTTCTGATCATATTTAGTAGCTGATACATTTTTTTGGCGATAATTCAAATCGGCCAAATTAGTATTGCGAGCTGGGCAGTGTCAAAGGTTGAAGACGTATTGATCCCAGGTTCGAAGAAAGCGCTGGACTGCTGCTGCGGCTCGGAAATGCGGCTTACGCAGTCGAAGATGATTGAGACATCTCCGGATGCCGAGATTCGGATTTACCGATGCGACGCTTGTGAACATGAGCTTAGGTTGATGGTTTGGATCGATTGCATCGCCTAATTGCAAAATGGGGATCTTTTTCTCGGGAGTAAATCAGCATGTGTTGCGGTCAACTGCACGTACTTTGAAAGCTATCTGGTCGTCGATTACGACCAACAAGCGAGTGTCGATCGCCAAATATCAAGGACTAGGAAGTTATGTATAGAAGTAGGCTGGAACTCCGACGCCCGCTACGGGGGCTGAGTTTGCGCTCAGTTTTTACGTTTATAATCGCTTATCTATGTCAAATACGCGTCGAAGTGGACGGACGTGGGTTTGGACCACATATGCCTGACAATGCTAATTCGTCCGAGCCTGAGAGAGAGAGTTCAGGAAGGTGTCAGCGTTTGGGTCACCGAATGCAACATCGCGGTGCGACACTCCTCGCTCGGCTACAAAACGCCGGCCGCCTATGACCGTACACTCACCGCGCCCAAGGGCGTAACATCGGCAGAGGATCTAGAGCGCGTTCGTCGTTTTCCGATTCAGGTGGGATTCCCAAATCAGGCGAACAGTGCGAGTCCTCTGTTGTGACAGCGATGGAGGCGGCACATGGCCCGAGCTTACAGCCAGGATTTACGTGACCGTGTGATCAATGCGGCGTTGGCGGGAACCCCGGCACGTCGGGCGGCAGCGCGCTTCGGCATCGGAGATGCCACCGCCATTATCTGAGTGCGCCGATTTCCTTGAAGGAACTGGATACGGTAGTCCGGATTGGCGATATAGCCGCTCGGCCGAGCCGTACCGAATGGGTTGTCGCGGGTAATATCAAGTCTCATTAATCGGATCCCGTGTGCCTATGGACATAATCCGATGGAGATGATGCGCCAGGGCTGATCGACGAGCTGGTTCCAGGCCGCGCAGCAGTGGTCGACAAGTCTAACGTAGGATTTGAAGACGCGGTTGGAGAGCCAGTTGTCACGCATGAACTGCCAGATATTCTCGACAGGGGTGAGTTCTGGACATTTCGGCGGCAAGGCGAGAAAAGGTGATGTTGGCGGGAATGATCAATTGTGCCCGCAGGTGCCACCCAGCCTAATCGACGAGTAGGACGGCGTGGGCTCCAGGAGCGATCATTTCGGCTATCTCGGCGAGGTGCAGGTTCATCGCCTCGGTGTTGTTGCATGCGGGCAGGATTAGGGCGGCCCCCTTGCCCTGCTTGGGGCAGACCGCGCCGAAGATGTGTGTGGAAGCGGTGCGCTGGTCTCGGGGTGCGGCTGGGCGTATGCCGTGCTTGGCCCTGCGACGAGTGATCTTATTCTTCTGGCCGATGCGCGTTTCGTCCTGGAACCAAATCGCTGTCGAGCTTCTTTGTGTGCGCGACGTCGTCCAGGCGCGCGAGGAAGTTTTTTAATATCTTCGATCGCGCCTCCGGCCTGGGCATGATGACGCGTGCGGGCAGCTTGCGATGACCCATGGCGCGGAGCTCCCGGCTGAGCGTTTGTTTGGTGACCGTGATGCCGAACTCCTCGAAGATCGACTGCGCGAGATCGATCGGCCGCCAGCGTACGACGCCATGGATTGCCGCGATCGGGCTACTTTAGATTATCCGGCCGGTCTTCTCATTATTTTAAAATATGAAAAACATATTTTCACATGAGAAATTCTCCTTGACTTAGTTTGCTGGGCCCGTTTCCTTAGTCAAAAGTCAGGGAGAAACGAACAATGGACGCTAAAATACTGCCCGGGCCCGGCATCGAAGCCGGCCGGGTCTCGGCGCGTGCCAATGGTGACCGCCACAGCATTCAATCGGTCGATCGGGCGCTTTATCTGCTCGAAACCATCGCCGAAGCCGGCGGCGAGGCGACGCTCACCGAGCTTGCCAACCGCACCGGCCTCAATATCTCCACTTGCCATCATCTGCTGGCGACGTTGATCAAGCGCGGCTTTGCCGCCAAGGTGCCGGGCCGGCGGCTCTATGCGCTCGGCGCGCGCATTTTCTTCCTCAGCCATGCCTGCCTTCAGGTTGACCTGCCGCGCCGCGCCGAGCCCTATCTGGCGGCCATCAACGAGGCGACCGGCGAGACCGTGCATCTCGCCGCCTTGCAGGGCGATTTGGTGGTGGCGCTGGCGGTGCGTGAAGCACGCCATGCGGTGCGCGTCGACACCGGCAAGCTCGGCAGAGTGGAGGCGCCACACGCTACCTCGGTCGGCAAGGCGATCCTGGCCTGGCTGCCGGAGAACGAGGTTCACCGCATCCTCGCCGGCGGCTTGAAGCGCTATACCGAGCACACCATTACCGACCTGCAGACGCTGCTCGATTCGCTGCGCAAGGTGCGCCGCAACGGTTACGCCATCGATCGCGAGGAACATTTGCCGGGGGTGATCTGTATCGGCGCCGCCATCCGCGACCAGGCTGGCACGGTGATTGGCGGCATCAGCGCCTCGACGCCGTTGATGCGGGCCAATGATGAGCACATCGCGCTGATGCGCGATGAGATCTGCGCGGCGACGCGCGCGCTGTCCGCCGAGTTCGGCGACCCCGTGCCGCAGCTCAAGGGTGTGCTGCCGCGCGCGCTCGCCATTTGAGGCAGCGCGCCGCGGCGCGATCGGTGGCGTGGCCGCAACAATGCGGCCAGGCGATCTCGCTCACGGCTTTGCGCGTTCGCTTTGCGGTTTCGCCGCCAGCACCAAATGGCGTTGCAGGGGCAACGCCTGCCAGCCGAAGCGTTCGGCGATCAGGCCCCACAGGCCCTTGGGCGCGAACAGCATGACGACGATGGCGACGCCGCCCATCATGAGGAGGTAGAGGCTGCCGAGGTCGGAGAGGGTCTGGCGCAGGACGAAGAAGATGACGGTGCCGATGATCGGGCCTTCGATGCGGCCGATGCCGCCGATGACGGTGATGAAGATGACGAAGGCGGTCCAGTCGTTGACGGAAAAGGCGGTGTCCGGCGAGATGCGCAGCTTCATCAGGAAGATCAACCCGCCGATCATGCCGGTACCGAAGGCGGTCAGCACATAGACGATGAACTTGACGCGGGTGACGTCGATGCCGTTGCTCTGCGCCGCCAACTCGTTGTCGCGGATGGCGGTCAGGGCGAGACCGTGGCGGGAGCGTAATAGGGCGACGATGGCGCCTAAGACGACAACGGCGAGGATGAGGGCCAGCCAGTAGATCTCGAATTCGCGGGCCGTGCGGCTCGGCGCCATGGCGATGACGATGGCGGCCGGCAGGCTGATGCCGGAGCCGCCGCCCAGCACCGAGATCTGCGAGGCCAGCAGGCGGAACACTTCCGCCACCACCCAGGTGCCGATGGCGAAATAGGCGCCGCGCAGGCGGAAGATCAACAAGGCCACCGGGACCGCGACGACGGCGGAGACCGGGCCGGCGATCAGGATGGCGAGGATGGGGTGAATGCCGGCCAGCATGGCCAGCGCGAACATCAGGTAGCCGCCGAAACCGACGAAGGCCTGCTGGCCGACCGAGACCAGCCCGGCATAGCCGGCGAGCAGGTTCCACAGGCTGGCCAGCGCCACATAGGTGAAAATCTCGGCCAGCAGCCGCAAATCCTCGCGGCCGCCCCAGTAGGGCGCCAGCGCCAGCACGATCAGGCCGACCGCGATCAGCGCGACGCCGACGCGGCTCGACCGGGTGGCGTGCTCGACCCGGATCATCCCGACACCTTGGGAAACAGGCCCTGCGGGCGCACGGCGAGGATGGCGAGGAACACGACGTGGCCGGCGAGCAATTGCCAACCGGGATTGATCTGCGCGCCGATCGCCTGCGAGACGCCGAGGATGATGCCGCCGGCGAGCGTGCCCCACATGCTGCCGAGCCCGCCGATGATCACCGCCTCGAAGCCGAAGATCAGCCGCGCCGGCCCGATCGAGGGATCGAAATTGGCGCGCACCGCCAGGAACACGCCGGCGATGGCGATCACCGCCAGCGACAACGCCATGGCCATGGCAAAGACGTGGCGGGTATTGAGCCCCATGAGCTGCGCCACCGGCTGATCGTCGGAGGTGGCGCGGAAGGCGCGGCCGAGCGCGGTGCGATAGAACAGCACCTGCAGGCCCCAGATCACCGCCACCGCCACGCCGAACTGGATCAGCGGCAGCACGCCGACCCAGATGCCGTGCGCCACCTGGAAGGTCTGAATCTCGATGGCGCCGGCCTGCAGCTTGACGCTGTCGGCGGTGAACAGTTCGAGCAGCCCGTTCTGGATGATGATGGAGAGGCCGAAGGTGACCAAGAGCGGCGGCAGCAGGTCGTCGCCGAGCGTGAAATTGAGCAACCCGCGCTGCAACACGTAGCCGATCAGCGCCATGATCGGCACCACCAGGATCAGCGAGGTGAGCGGATCGACGCCCAACCCGTGGGTGACCATGAGCGCCACATAGGCGGCAAGCACGATCAGGTCGCCATGCGCGATATTGACCAGCCGCATGACGCCGAAGATCAGCGACAGGCCGGCGGCGAACATGGCGTAAAGCCCGCCGATCAGCACGCCTTGCAGGATGACGTTGAGCCACTCGGTCATGTCATAGTCCCGTCATTCCGGGGCGCCGCGAAGCGGCGAACCCGGAATCCATAACCCCGGCTGCGGAGTATGGATTCCGGGTTCGCGGCCTGTCGGCCGCGCCCCGGAATGACTGCATCTGTCGCACCACCACCATCATTCCTCACACCCCGAAATACGCGGTCGAGATCGCCTCGAGCGTGAGCTCGCTCGCCTTGCCCTGCAAGGCGATGCGGCCTTCCTGCAGGCAATAGACGTGGCCGGCCGCCTGCAGGGCCTGCACGATGTCCTGCTCGACGATGATCAGCGACAGGCCCTCGGCGGCGATCTCCGGCAACCGGCCATAGATGTCGCGCACGATGATGGGCGCCAGCCCGAGGCTGATCTCGTCGCACAGCAGCAGGCGCGGATTGGCCATCAGTGCCCGCGCGATTGCCGCCATCTGCTGCTGGCCGCCGGAGAGCGCCGGGGCGGGCGCGTTTCGCCGTTCCCTCAGCGCCGGGAACAGGTCGTAGACGCGCGCCAGCGTCCACGGTCCCGGGCGGCGCGACTGCCCGCCGATCTTGAGGTTCTCTTCGACGGTCAGCGAGGGGAACAGCCGGCGGCCTTCCGGCACCAGCGCGATGCCGCGTTTGACCACGGCATAGGCCGGCGTCGCGCCGATCGGCTCGCCGTCGAACAGGATCTCACCGGCTTTCGGATGCATCAGCCCGGCGATGGTGCGCAACAGCGTGCTTTTTCCCGCGCCGTTGGCGCCGATCACCGCCACGACCTGGCCGGGCTCGACTTTGAGCGAGACGCCGAACAGCGCCTGGAAGTCGCCGTAGAAGGCGTCGATGGCGTTGATCCGGAGCAGGGGCTCAGCCATCGGCCGTACTCCTTGCTCCCACCTCCCCCTGGAGGGGGGAGGTCGACCGTCGGCGCGTCAGCGACGGCGGTCGGGAGGGGGTGAATCGCGAAGCGAGCCAGTTCACCCCACCCCGCCTCGCTTCGCTCGGCGACCCTCCCCCTCCAGGGGAGGGTGAAGAGAGCGTGCTGAAGGTCCTACGCATCGGCCGCGATCCCCATGTAGATTTCCGCCACCTCTCGCTCCCCTCCCTCCACGAGCGACAGCGAGTGGTGGGGAGGGGTCGGGGGTGGGGGGAGCAGCCTCGCGGCGTGGCACGGGCGGTAGATTTTAAAAGACCCCCCACCCCGATCCACATCGCCGTGGCGATGTGGATCGACCCTCCCCACCGCTTCGCGGGGGGAGGGAAGGAGTTTGTTGCTCGGCTCGGCAATCCGCCGAGATGCATAAATGTCGGTGCCCTCCAGGGGAGGGTGAAGAGAGCGTGTTGCGCTGCCTCAGGCATCGGCCGCGATCCCCATGTAGATTTCCGCCACCTCGGGGCTCTTGATCACCGTCGCCGGATCGCCCTCGGCGATGAACCTGCCGCCGTGCAGCACCAAGAGCCGGTCGACGGTGGCGAGCAGGGCGTGCACCACGTGCTCGATCCACACGATCGACACGCCGCTCGCGCGCACCTCCTTGATGAGCTGAACCAGCGCGCCGCATTCGTGCTCGGTGAGCCCGCCGGCAACCTCATCGAGCAGCAGCACGCGCGGGCGCGTCGCCAACGCGCGCGCGAGTTCGAGCCGCTTGCGGTCGAGCAAGGTCAAGCCGCTGGCGCGCTTGTTGGCCTTGTCGACCAGCCCGCATCGTTCGAGCAATTCGGCGCAGCGTTCATAGACCGCGGCCTCGCGCTCGCCGCCGCCGAAGGCGGCCGCCACCACCACGTTCTCGAACACGGTCATGCCGGCGAAGGGCTGCGGAATCTGGAACGAGCGGGCAAGCCCCATGTGGCAGCGCCGCTCGGGCGGCAGGCGGGTGATGTCCTCGCCGGCATAAAGCACGCGTCCGGCGTCAGGCGCCATGGTGCCGGTGGCGATGCCGAACAGGGTGGTCTTGCCGGCACCGTTCGGCCCGATGATGCCGAGCGCCTCGCCGTCAGCCAGCGCCATATCGACGCCATCGGCCACCACGACGGCGCCGAAGCGTTTGCAGATATTTTCCAGCGCGAGAATGGGGGGCATGGCGGTTCAGTTAAATGCGGCGCACTCCCTCTCCCCGCATGCGGGGAGAGGGTGGGGTGAGGGGCATATCGATGGGCTCAGGCGGTTGCGATGCCCCCTCACCCGACTATCGCGCCCAAGCGCGCGATAGTCGACCTCTCCCCGCGCGCGGGGAGAGGTGAAGAGGCCGTGCCCTACGCGATCGGCTTCAGCTTGCCGCCCACCGGGATTTCCGCCGCCGATTTGTTCTCGGTGATCACCAGGTCGTACTTGCCGTCCTTCTGGCGCTGCCATTGGCCGGCGACGAGCGGCGTCTTGGTGACGTTCGGCACCGGCTGCCCGGTCCAGTGCACAGGCCCGACGATCGAGTGATAGTTGGTCGCCTTGATCGAGGCCAGCATGGCCTTGGGATCTTTCGGGTTCTTGCAGCGCTTGAGCACGTCGAGCGCCACTTCGAACAGCGCATGAGCGTAACCGATTGGCTGCGTCCACGGCCGGTTGGTGGCTTTCGTGTAGGCGTCGGTCAGTTGCTTGGCGCTTTGCCCGGTGAGGCCGGACTTGAAGGGGAAGCTCGGCGTCCACCAGATCTCCGTGCTCAGGCCGTCGCCGCGCGCGCCGAGCGACTGCACTACCGAGGGGAACAGCAGCGCCTTGCCGATGGTCACGATCTTCGGGTGGAAGCCCTGCTGCGCCGCCTGCGACCAGAAGGTGGCGAAGTCGGGCGGGATCATGTTGCCGACCACCATCTCGCAGCCGGCCGCCTTGAAGGCGGAGATCTGCGAGGTGAAGTCGTTGTTCATCACCTGATAGCGGCCGGGGTCGTGCAGCTTGTAGCCGGCCTTGGTGAGGTCCGGCGGCAGGCCGTGCACGGGATCGCCCCAGGCGTTGCCGTCGGCGTCGTTGGGGAACAGGCCGCCGACCACCTTGTTGGTCTTCAGCGAATCCCACATCGGCAGATAGGAGGCGATGACGTCCTCCAGGCCCCAGAAGAAGTGATAGGTCCAGGTGAAGCCCTTCGCCGGATTGCCCTTGCGGCCGAAGAAGTAGGGCTGCCACGGGCAGTTGGTGGTGATGCAGGGCATCTCGTTGACCTCGGCCTGATCGGCCACCGGGTTGGTCGTATCCGGCGCGGCCTGTCCGAGCAGCAGGTCGACCTTGTCGCCGAGGATCAGTTCGGACGCGACGTCCGAGGCCCGGCTGGCCGTCGATTGGCTGTCCTTGGCAACGATCTCGACCTTATAGGTCTTGCCGCCGGCCTTGAGGCCATTCTTGAGGATGCCGCGCACCTGATCGAGGATGAAGCCGTCGGCCTCGCCGAAGCCGGCGAGCGGCCCGGTCTTGGGACTGACGTAGCCGAGCTTGATGGTGTCGGACGCGGCCAGCGCCGGGCCCATGCGCAGCACGGCCGGCGCGGCCACGGCGCCGAGGCCGGCCTTGACCATCGTGCGGCGTGAGATCGTGCGTGCGGCGCTTTCGCCGCGGTCGTTTGTCTTGTCCTTCATGCCGTCCTCCCTTGTCGTTGCCCCTGCGTTTGGCGTGGCCGCAGAGTTTCCATATTCATAGCATCATGCCAGCGGATTGGCATTCGGCAACCCCAGCTTGAACTGGCCGTGGTTCTCGTAGGCGGTGTCGCTCATCACCTGATGGATGCCGGCCGTATTCAGGTCGCGCAGAAGACGTCCGATGACGTGCGGGTGATGCAGGCCGGTATTTCCGGCGAAGTGATAGCAATTGGTCGCGACCCAGATGGCGACATCGGTGGCATGCACGCAGATGGCGCGCACGTCGGCGATATCGGCGCCGTCGGGTTTGCGACCGGCCCTGACCTTGTCGTACAGCTCTTCGTAGCGTTCATGCATCAGCGCGCGCGCCGCCCGCAGCTTGATGTCGGCTTCGGCGATGAAGCGGTGAACGACCTGGCGCTCGTCAAGCTTCGAACTGCGGAATGTGCCGCGGGTGGAGGTGGCGATGCCGATCAGTTCATCGAGCGCGCGTCGCGCAGCGCCGATGGCGACGCTGCCATGTTCCTTGGCGACATAAGCGAACGGGGGAATGAGGTACCCCGGGCCGCCGCGGGTCGGTGCAGGATTCAGCAGGTCCCAGACGAAGGTGAGGTCTTCCGGCAATTGGTAGTTCTCGACCGAGCAGTCGACCGAGCCGGTGCCGCGCAGACCGGTCACGCCGCCCCAATTGTCGTACAACGTGATGTCCTTTGCCGGAAAGGCGGAGAACATGACCGCCGGCTCGCCCGGCTTGGCGTCCTCGATGATCGTGCCGCCGACCACCCATTCGGCATGGCGGATGCCGCTGTTGAAGCGCCAGCGGCCGCTGAGGCGATAGCCCTTGCCCTCGCGTTTGGCGCGGCCGGCGGGAAAGAACGAGATCGACGCCGTCGGAATGTGACCGTTCTGGAACACGCGGGCGAGCCCGTCGGGCGTGAGAAAAGTGCCGAGCGACGCGATCGCGGTCGCGCCCACCATCGTGCACCAGCCGCTGGTCAGGTCGCTGTAGGCGAGATTCTCCAGGACCATCATTTCGGTGACGGGATCGGCCTCGGCGCCCCCCATCTCGGTGCAGAGCTTGAGCCGAAACATTCCCGAATCGCGCAACGCCGCGACCGCTTCGGGTGCGAGCGTGCCAAGCTCTTCGCTCTTGGCACCCGACGCCTTGAGAGTGTCGGCAATGGCCGCTGCGCCATCGAGCAGCGCTTTGCGTTTGGCCACGGGATCCTGCGGAAAAGCTTTCATTGCCTTGTCCTCCCTTCCGCCTTGTCGCGCCGGGTTGTTCAGGCGTGGCGGTATGAAGTAAGACGTTACCGGAAAGTGAATGTCAGTCAACTTTGATTGTAAGTCGTAAACGAGGGCCGGCTGAGGAGCGCGATTCAGATGCGAGCGCCACCGCGCCTTGCCCGATTGCCCCATAAACTCTTAGGGTTTATTATGCCTCCGCCCCTGAATCTGGCGATGATGATGACTGTAACTCATACATGAGCGCTCAGTTTCCCCAAGAAAAAGAGACGCGGAGCGACCGGCGGAAACGGCGCAATCGCGAGGCGCTGCTGGCTGCCGGCCATCAGATGATGGCGAGCAAGGGGATCGATGCGGCGACGATGGCCGAGATCGCCGAGCTCGCCGATGTGGGCGCGGGCACGGTCTACAACTATTTCGCTTCCAAGGACGCTCTGGCGATGGGCGTCATGGAGCGCGTGATGGACCTGCTCGCGCAACGCATCGAAGCGGTGACGAACACCTTCGACGATCCCGGGCAAGTCTATGCCTTCGGCGTCCGCAATGTGATGAAAGCGGCCACGACCGATCGCCGTTGGCGCTGGCTGCTGCGCCGCTCGGAAGTGATCGCGGATGCGATGTACCGGGTGATGGGGCCCTATGCGATCCGCGACATTCGCAATGCAGTGGCCGCCGGCCGCTACCGCACCGAGGATGCCGAGCTTGCCTGGCGCATGGCCACGCATGCCATCGTCGGGTTCAGCCTTGCGGTATGCGATCAGAAGATTCACATCGACAAGATGGATGACGCGGTGGTCAATCTGCTCGGCATGCTCGGCGTGCCGCCGGAGGAAGCCTGGGAGATCGCGCTGCGGCCGTGCCCGGAATTGCCGAGCGAGGAGCGGGGCTAGACGTTCGCCGGCCGCGTCTCGCGTTGGCTAAGCATCGTCCGCACGCGCTTTTTTCAGGTGCTTGAGCACTTTCGAACGCAGTTCCGCCTGCTGCTCCGGCGTCCATGTGCGGAAGCCTTCGCCCGATCTTGAAGCCGAGCTTGCCGTCGGCGACCAGCTTTTCCAGATAGGGCGAGGGCGAGGGCCGCTGTCGATTGCCGGCAGCACGGTCTTGTGGATGGCGAGCGTCAGATCCGTGCCGACCATGTCGGCATTCTCCAGCGGCCCCAGCACCGCCAGGCGGCGGCCGAAGGCGGCCTTGATCACCTTGTCGACGGTCTCGGCGTCGCAGATGCCGTTCTCGACCAGCGACATCGCCTCGCGCCACAGCGCGTGCTGCAGCCGGTTGCCGATGAAGCCCGGCACGTCCTTCTTCACATGCGCCGGCTGCTTGCCGGCATCGGCGTGCAGCTTCATGGTGAAGTCGATCGCCTCGGGCGAGGTCCATTGCGTCCCGATCACCTCGACCAGCGGCACCAGAAAAGGCGGGTTCCACCAGTGGGTGCCGAGCGCGCGTTCGCGGTGCTTGAGTCCCTGCATGATGTCGGTGATCGGGATCACCGAGGTATTGCTGGCGAGGATGGCGTCCGGCCGCACATGCCGCTCGATCTCGGCGAACAGTTTCTGCTTGAGCGCCAAGTCCTCCAGCACCGCTTCCACGACATAATCGGCATCGCGCACCGCCTCGCCGAGGTCGGCGTTGGGGGTCACCCGCTCGACCGCTTTGGGGTCGTCGCCGAGGTCCTTGAGATTGGCGCGATGCGGTCCTTCGCCGTCGCCAGCGTCTTCTCGAACGAGTCATAGATGGTGACGTCATGGCCGGCGAGGGCGAACACCTGGGCGATGCCGTGGCCCATCAGGCCGGCGCCGATGACGGCGATGCGCGCCTTTGCCATGACCTACCCCGCCGTATAGCCGCCGTCGGCGTAGAGGATGTGGCCGGTGTAGAAATCCGAGGCCTTGGAGGCGAGGAACAGAAGCGGCCCCGCCAGGTCCTCCGGCTCGCCCAGGCGGCCCTTGGGCACGCGGGCCAGGAAGCCCTTGCGCACGGTCTGCGCCCGCTCGGTGTCCTCATACATCCAGGCGGTGAGCGGCGAGCGGAATACGGTCGGGCCCAGCGCATTCACGGTGATGCCGGTCTCGCCCCATTCGCAGCCGAGCGCCTTGGTGATGCCGTCGACCGCCGATTTCGAGGCGCAATAGGCGGTGTAGCCGGCGGGATGGCCGAGCAGCCCGCGCGCCGACGAGGTGAGGATCACCTTGCCGCCGCGGCCCTGCTTGAGCATCTGCGCGCCGGCCGCGCGCGCCATCAGCCACGACTGGTTGACGTTGGCGTCCATCACGTCGAGGAAGTCCTCGGCCTTCTGGTCGACGATCTTCGCCACCTTGTTGAGGCCGGAAGCGACCACCAGGATGTCGAGCCCGCCGAATGTGTCGACCGCGGCATCGACGATCTTGTCGCAGTTCGCTTCCGAACTCGGCCGCAGGGCGACGATCGCGACCTTGGCGCCGAGCTCTTCGCATTCGGCGGCGACCTTCTTCAGCTCATCCTGCTTGCCCGCCGCCAGCACCACATTGGCGCCGGCGCCGGCCAGCGTCTTCGCCGCCAGCGCGCCGAAGGCGCCCGAGGCGCCGGTGATCACGGCGGTCTTGCCTCTGACGTTGAACAGAGCGGCGGGTTTTTCAGAAATTCGTCGGACATCATGTCCTCCCAATAGCTTTCGGCGTCATGCCCGCGAAGGCGGGCATTCAGTAATCACCGAACGCGCGGTGATTACTGGGTCCCCGCTTGCGCGGGGACGACACCCTTGATTGTCACTTCTTCGCCGGCGGCGCGACCGCCACCAGGATGGTGCAGACCTCGTTGCCGCGGTTGATGATCTCGCGCATCTCGTTCGGCTCGATGACGCAGGCGTCGTGCTTCTTCAGCACGGTCTCCTTGCCGCCGGCGATGACCGTCAATTCGCCTGCCAGCACGAAATAGACCTTCTCCGGCGGCGAGGCGTCGGGGCCGGCGCCGCCGCCGGGCAGGAAGTGCGAGATGCCGACCACCAGGCCGGTGGTGCCGCCGGCTTCCGCGCCGAACACGCGCATCGGATGGCAGCCGCGATGGTTGGGCGCCTCGTACGACTTCGCTCGCTGAAATGCTTGACCTTCATCAGAATTTCTCCCCGCGTTCGATGCGATATTCACCCTTGGGATCGATGATGGCGACCAGACGCACGATGCAGCCGTCGCCGCGATCCCAATTCCACGGGAAATAGGCGAAGGTGAAGCGCTTGCCGGTGACCTTGTCGATGTCGCCGCCGACATTCTCGATGCCGATGATGCCGTTCTTGAACAGGATGCGGTGCACCGGCTCCCATTCCGGGAAGTCGTCCTTCCAGTCGCGCCCGCCCGACCATTCCTTGTATTCGGCGGCCAGATGCGGATGCAACGGGCCGTTGCGCTGCGGGCCGATGGCGGTGGCCAGCGGATGATCGTTGGCCTGGGTGTCGTGGCCGATCACCTTGACCTTCTTCTCGACGAACCAATGGCCGGCCGAGGGCACGAAACCGGGCGCGCGGCAGAAATAGTCCTCCGAGTCCTCGTAGAACTTGTGCCAGCCGGTGTTGACGATGACCACGTCGCGCGGACGCACGATCTTGCCGCAGGCCTTTTCCAGGTCGTCGCCGGTGATCGGCTCCCATTTCTTCTTCGGGATCGACACCACGATGCCGGAGCCGAAGAAGTGCGGCAGCGGCACCTCGTCGATGAATGGCGTGCCCTGGATCACATGCGCGGGCGCGTCGATATGCGTGGTGTTGTGCATCGAGGTGGTGATGCGCTGCGACAGCACGCCGGACTTGGCCATGTAATGGATGCGTTCGATCTTGACGTCCTCGAAATAGGGCCAGTTCGGCGACTGATAACCGAAGCGATGGGACAGATTGTAGAACTCGAGCCCCATGCTGTTGTTGAGGTTCTCCTCAAACGTCACGCCGCGGATCACTTGGGTCACGGCCACCTCCTTCTTCCTTGAATGCGCGAATTTGCGCGAGTTGGCGAACGTCACAGTCGCGCGCCGGTGAGCCTAGCTCAGGCGGCGACTGAATTCATATGCGTCTCCATGGCGCGCTTGGTCACCAGCAATCGTTCGGCGATCAGCGTGCGCTGACTCTCGAAACGCTGGCTCGGCACCGGTACCGAGATCGCCACGGCATTGCCGAGCGGGTCGCGTAGCGCGACGCCGGCGGCGCAGATGCCGAGCGTGTGTTCTTCGCAGTCGAAGGCGACGCCGGCGCGGCGCACCGCCTTGATGTCCTCAAGCAGCGTATCGAGGCGGGTATGCGTCTTCGGCGTGCGCGCCTCATAGCTGCGGCCGATCAGCTTCTCGATGCCGAGATCGGTGAGCTGGGCGAGATAGGCCTTGCCGTTGGCGGTGCAATGCAGCGGGAAGGTCTCGCCCACCGCCGACACCGTGCGCAGGCGCTGCGAGCCGATGACCTGGTCGATGAACACCAGATGATCCTTCTTCACCGTCGACAGGTCGACGGTCTCGTGCAGTTCGGCCGACAGTTGCTCCAGGAACGGACGCGCCGCCGCGGTGAAATCGCTGCGCACCGAGGCCGCAAGCCGCAGGATCGCGGGCCCGAGCCGCACGCGGCCATTGGGCGTCGCCGCGATGACCAGCTTCTCGCATTCGAGCGCGGCGACGATGCGCTGCACCGTCGAGCGTGCGAGGTTCACGCGTTGGGCGATCTGGCCGAGGCTGAGCCCCGCGTTCTCATCTTCCAGCGCGCGCAGGATGGTGGCGGCGCGGGCGATGACCTGCACCTGACTCTTGTCGTTGGGGACGAGCCGATTCATGACGCTACGCCGCTTCCATCCCTGACCGCACCAGCGGTCTTATGCCGCCTTGCATTGTGGGACACAATAGCCCAATCTACGATACAGTGGAAAGCAAAAAATTGGGCGTTGGCCCCGGGGCCCGCCCAGGCGAGGAAAACCCATGGTCAAGAAGATCGCGCTCGAGGAACATTTCCTGGACCCCAGCACCATCGACACTTGGTGGCCAACCATGGTCGACGTGTCGCGGGCCAAGGCGGAAGACCTGCATGCCAGCCTGACCGATTTCGGCGAGCGGCGGCTGGCCGCCATGGACAAGGCCGGCATTGCCCGCGCGGTGCTGGCGGTCGCCGGACCCGGCGTGCAGGCCGAGCGCGACACGGCCACCGCCACCCGCAAGGCAGCCGAATCGAACGATTTCCTGGCGCGCGAGACGCAGAAGCGGCCGGACCGCTATTCCGGCCTGGCCCATCTCGCCATGCAGGACGCCAAGGGCGCCGCCGACGAGCTCGAACGCTGCGTGCGCCAGCTCAAATTCTGCGGCGCCATGATCAACGGCCACACCCACGGCAAATATCTCGACGACCGCTCCTACGATGTCTTCTGGGAGCGCGCGGCGGCGCTGGACGCGCCGATCTATCTGCATCCGGCCGATCCGGTGGCGGCGATGCCGTCGATTGCCGGCTACAATGTGCTGGCGCGGCCGATGTGGGGCTGGGGCGTGGAAACCGGCTCGCATGCGCTACGCCTGATCTGCGGCGGCGTATTCCACCGCTACCCGCAGGCGAAGCTCGTGCTCGGGCATCTCGGCGAGACCCTGCCGTTCCAGCTCTGGCGCTTCGACAGCCGCTCGGCGCCCTATGGCTGGAAATTACCGAAGCCGCCGTCGCAATACCTCAAGGACAATATCTGGGTGACCATGTCGGGCATGTACGACCTGCCGCCGGTCAACTGCTCGGTCGACGCGCTCGGGCGCGACCACGTGATGTTCTCGTCCGACTATCCGTTCGACAATGCCGGCGCCGGCGAATTCATGGACGGCGCCACGATGGACGAGTCCTTGCGCGCAGACATCGCCTACAACAACGCGGCGAAGCTGTTGGGGCTGAAGTAGGCTAAGTCGCGCGTTGCGTCGTCGTTCCTGTCCCCGCTTTCGCGGGGGCAGGCTCCAGCGGGGCCCCATAGGCGGCGGCATCAATCGGCCCCATCCTTCGAGACGCGCGCTTCGTGCGCGCCTCAGGATGCGGCGTGCGGCAATGCCCCGCATCGGCCGGCTGTCGAGCCAGACGCGAATTTTTTCCACCTTTGTGTTGCCGGGCACGGGATACCGAAATCTTTGTGCCGATCGTTCGTTGTCGCCTGACAAGTCATTGACGTGTGTCAAACTGAATCCATGGCGAACCGATTAAATTTCTCGCGGTGGTCACGATAAGGCCAACCTGCGCGCGCAACCGATCCCTCCATCGCAGCTTGAGCCATGCATTCTTTGACCGAGCAGTATCGACGCGTCCTGGTGTGGGATTTGCCCACCCGTATTTTTCATTGGTTGCTTGTTACCGCCACCGTGACCGCGTTCGTGTCAGGCTTCATCCTGCCGCAGTGGTGGTTGGGCCTTCATCGCACGGCCGGCTACCTCATTGTCGCGCTGCTCATTTTCCGCTTCGTGTGGGCGGCGTTCGGCTCCGAATACAGCCGCCTCGGCAGTTTCACATATTCGCCAAAAGAGACGCTGGGCCATCTGCGCGCGGTCTTGCTGCTCAGTCCGCGCCACTATATCGGCCACAATCCGGCTGGCGCGGCGATGATCTTCGCGCTCGCCTTCGTCCTATGCGCGCTCGTTCTGAGCGGCCTCTTGATCGAAGCGGGAGAAGAAAAGATCGGACCGCTTGCCGGCATTACGAGCTACGCGGTCGGCGATCTCGCGAAGACGGGCCATCAGGTGCTGGTCGTCGTTCTCGTCCTGATGGTGGCGGGCCATGTCGCCGGTGTCATCGTCGAATCCTTCCTGGCCCGTGAAAACCTCGTCACCACGATGATCACGGGTTCCAAACTCATACCGGCGGATGCGCGGTTGCCGGCGGCACGCCGACCGCGTTGGCGTCCGGCCCTGGCGATATGGGTGGTCCTGGTCGGCGCGGGCGCCTTGGTTTTGACCCTGCTCGGACGCCTGCCTCCCAGAGGCATTCCGACGGAGGCGACGAACGCGACCTATTCGCGGACATGCGGTGCCTGCCATGCACCGTATCACCCCAGCCTGCTGCCGGCGGCATCATGGCGGGCGGTGCTCAGTCAGCTCGACAACCATTTCGGCGTGGACAATTCGAAATTGCCCGCGGCCGATTTGGTCGAAATCGCCGGCTTCCTTGCCACTCACCCGGCTGAAGCATGGGACACGGAAGCGGGCGTTCGTTTCCGCACGGCTTCGTCGAGCGAGCCGCGTCGCATAACGGCGACGCCTGGATGGCGAATGTTGCATGCGCAAGTGCCGGTCTCCTGGTTTGCCCGTCCCTCGGTCGGAAGCAAGAGCAATTGCGGCGCTTGTCATGTCGATGCCGCAAGCGGCCGCTTCGCCGATACCCGGATTGCCGTTCCCAAAAAACTGCCGCGCTCCTTCGGAGGCCAATAGCTCCGACAAGGAAAAGACCGAATCCCCTGAGGATCGCTGGTTCGCGCCGCGGGCGAGCGGCGACGCCGCAGATTCTGCTGGTCGCTCAGGCAGATGCCCGCTTAATCCTAATTGCGCCAATACGACTCAATTTAGGGGACGATGGTCGCCTAGACGACGCAAGCCGGGCGCTATTTCGCCGGAATGACCCGCATCGGCGTGCCGTCGAGCCAGGCGCGGATGTCCTCGACCATCTGTCCGTAGAAGCGCTGGTAGCTCTCTTCCGTCACATAGCCGAGATGCGGCGTGATCACGATGTTGTCGAGCGTGCGGAACGGGTGATCGAGCGGCAGCGGCTCCTCATTGTAGACGTCGATGGCCGCGCCGGCGATGGTGCCCGCGCGCAGCGCCGCCTCGATCGCCTTCTCGTCGGCGACCGGCCCGCGCGAGGTGTTGATGAAGAAGGCGGAGCGCTTCATCAGCCCCAGTTCGGCGGCGCCGATCAGGCCGCGCGTGCGGGCTGAGAGCTGCACATGCACGGTGACGAAATCCGACGTGCGCAGCAGCTCCTCCTTGGAGACCAGCGTGGCGCCGACGGCTTCCGCCTTCTCCTTGACCAGGTTCTGGCTCCAGGCCACCACCTTCATGTCGAACGCCCGGGCGACACGCGCCACCCGCACGCCCAGTTTGCCGAGCCCGATAATGCCCAGCGTCTTGCCGTAGAGGTCGATGCCCAGTGTCGACTGCCAGCGGCCGCCCGCCTTCAGCCGGGCATTCTCCACGCCGATCTTGCGCGCCAGCTCCAGGATCAGCCCGAAGGTGAGCTCCGCCGTCGGGTGGCCGAGCGATTCGGTGCCGCAGACCGGGATGCCGCGCGCTGCCGCCGCCGCCACGTCGATGGCGGCATTGCGCATGCCGCTGGTGACGATCAGCTTGAGGGCGGGCAGGGCGTCGATCACGTCCTTGCCGAACAGCGTGCGCTCGCGCATCAGGCAGACCACGGCGCAGTCCTTGAGGGCGGCGACCACCTTGTCCGGCCCGCCCAGCGCTTCGGTGAACACGGTGAAGTCCACGTCCTTGGCGAGCGGGGACCAGTCGGCGACCTTGCGCGCGACGCTCTGATAGTCGTCGAGAATGGCACCCTTCAGGCTCATGGCGGTTCCCCTGGTTGCGGCCGGCATTAGGCGCCGGTTCCCGCATGGGAATCACCACAGGCTGGCAGCGGCGGCAAGACGGGGGGCCTATCCTACGTCATTTCATTCCGGGGCCGCGCGTAGCGCGGGACCCGGAATCCAGACCGGTCCACGGGCACCTGTTTCTGGATTCCGGGTTCGCTCGCTTCGCTCGCGCCCCGGAATGACTTAGGAGAGCTCAGATCCGCGGCGGCAGGCCATGCTTGGCGCGCCAGGCCGGGCCGGGGCCGCGCATATAGTGCAGTTCGGGGCGGTAGGGACGGACTGCGTCGCGGGTCAAATCCTGCCAGAAAGCGGAGAGAACCTGGCCGGCCGCAGCAAAGGGACGGGGCAGATAAGCCGCCGCTGAAACGGAGAACACCGCGATCGCACGAGCCATGACACGTTCCTCGCCATGAGGCGGGCGCCTGGTTGCCCGCCGATAGCCTTGCGTCGCCGGCTGCGGCGAAAAGGTTCATGGCGTTCATGATGTTGCCGTAGCACCTCTTAAAGCCGAGTTGGCGCGGCGGTAAAATTCCGCAATTTTCCTTTACGGGGATTTACCGGGGTACTGATGCGGGCAGGGAACCCGTGCTTGCCCTTTGCGGGCGCGCTCGCTACATGAGCGGCGCATTCCCCGACACAGCGTCCGGCAGCGTGGATCGCGCGCCGCGCCCCGATTCGGGCCAACCCAAGGTTTGAGACATCCATGAACGGCCGCCAGTTCATCTACCATATGCAAGGCCTCTCCAAGACCTATCCGGGCGGCCGCAAGGTGCTGGAGAACATCCATCTCTCCTTCTACCCGGACGCCAAGATCGGCGTGCTCGGCGTCAACGGCGCCGGCAAATCGACGCTGCTGCGCATCATGGGCGGGCTCGATACCGATTTCACCGGCGAAGCCTGGGTCGCCGAAGGCGCCCGCGTCGGCTATTTGCCGCAGGAGCCGCAGCTCGACGCGGAAAAGTCGGTGCGCGGCAATGTCGAGGAGGGCGTCGGCCCGCAGCGCGCTTTGCTCGAGCGCTACAACGAGCTGGCCATGAACTACGACGAAGAGAATGCCGACGAGATGGCGCGGCTGCAGGACATCATCGACAGCCAGAACCTGTGGGACCTCGATTCCAAGGTGACGCAAGCCATGGACGCGCTGCGCTGCCCGGCCGACGATGCCGAGGTGGTCACACTCTCCGGCGGCGAACGCCGCCGCGTGGCGTTGTGCAAGCTGCTGCTGGAGCAGCCCGACCTGCTGCTGCTCGACGAGCCGACCAACCATCTCGACGCCGAGAGCGTGGCCTGGCTGGAAAACCACCTGCGCAACTATCCCGGCGCCATCCTCATCGTCACCCACGACCGCTACTTCCTCGACAACGTCACGAGCTGGATCCTCGAGCTCGACCGCGGCCACGGCATTCCCTACCAGGGCAACTATACGGCCTGGCTCGGGCAGAAGCAGAAGCGGCTGGAGCAGGAAGGCCGCGAGGACGAGGCGCGGCGGCGCACGCTGGAGCGCGAGAGCGAATGGATTTCGGCCAGCCCGAAGGCGCGCCAGGCCAAGTCGAAGGCGCGCTACCAGCGCTACGAGGATCTGCTCAAGCAGGCGGCCGATGCGAAGACGCAGACCGCGCAGATCATCATCCCGGTGGCCGAGCGGCTCGGTCAGCACGTGGTCGACGTCGAGCACCTGTCCAAGGGCTTCGGCGACAATCTGCTGATCGACGACTTGACCTTCAAGCTGCCGGCCGGCGGCATTGTCGGCGTCATCGGGCCCAACGGCGCCGGCAAGACCACGCTGTTCCGCATGATCACCGGCCAGGAGAAGCCGGACAAGGGCACCATCACCGTCGGCGACAGCGTGCATCTCGGCTATGTCGACCAGTCGCGCGACTCGCTCGACGGCAAGAAAACGGTGTGGGAGGAAATCTCCAACGCGCAGGACATCATCCTGCTCGGCAAGAAGGAGATGAACTCACGCGCCTATTGCGCCGCCTTCAACTTCAAGGGCGGCGACCAGCAGAAGAAGGTCGGCCAGCTTTCCGGCGGCGAGCGCAACCGCGTGCATCTGGCCAAGATGCTGCGTTCGGGCGCCAACCTCCTGCTGCTCGACGAGCCGACCAACGATCTCGACGTCGACACGCTGCGCGCGCTGGAAGAGGCGCTGGAGGATTTCGCCGGCTGCGCCGTCATCATCAGCCACGACCGCTGGTTCCTCGACCGCATCGCCACGCATATTCTGGCCTTCGAGGACGACAGCCATGTCGAATGGTTCGAAGGCAATTTCCAGGACTACGAGGCCGACAAGATGCGGCGCCTGGGCACCGACAGCATCATTCCGCACCGGCTGAAGTATAAGAAGTTTACGCGCTGAGCCGAAATTTTCAGGCTTGTCATGCCCCGCGAAAGCGGGGCATCCAGTATTGCGTGACCGTGCCTTATGGACACCGATTCGGTCTGCTGGATCGCCCGCTTTCGCGGGCGATGACGGCCGCGTTTTTTGTCGCCATGCTTGCGTTCGCCGCGCCGGCCCACGCCGACGCCGCCTTCCAGCAATGGCTGCAGTCGCTGTGGCCGGCCGCCCATGAGCGCGGCGTCTCGCGCACCGTCTTCGACGCCGCCATCCGCGGCCTCGAACCCGATTACAAACTGCCCGATCTCGCGCTTCCCGGCCGTGCGGAAAAACCGCCGGCGCAGCCGGAATTCGTGCAGACGCCGGCGCGCTATTTGCGCCAGGCGACCTTTGATCGCCTGGCGGCGCAGGGCAAACAGCTGGCGGCAAAATATCGCGACACGCTCCGGCGTATCGAGCGCGCGTTCGGCGTGCCCGGCAATGTCGTGCTGGCGATCTGGGCGCGCGAGACCGATTACGGCCGCGAAACCGAAGGCCACGACGCCATCCGCGTGCTGGCGACGCAGGCGTTCACCGGCAAGCGCAAGGATTTCTTCCGCAACGAGCTGCTCTATGCGCTGAAGATGCTGCAGGACGGCGTGCCGCGCGCGACCATGAAGGCGTCCTGGGGCGGCGCCATGGGGCTCACGCAATTTCTGCCCTCGGAGTTCTACAAATACGCCGTCGATTTCGATCACGACGGCCGCGTCGACATCTGGCGTTCGGTGCCGGATGCGCTGGCCTCCGCCGCCAAGCAGCTCAAGGGCAAGGGCTGGCAGACGGGCGAGCCCTGGGCGATCGAGGTGCATCCGCCGAAAAACGTCGACTGCACCGTGGCCGAGCCCGCCGTCATCTATCCGATCGGCGAATGGGTGGCGCACGGCTACCGGCCCGCTTACGGCCGGCACGTCGGCACCGCGGAGCGCGCGATCAAAGCCTCGTTGTTCCTACCGGAAGGCCGCTACGGCCCGGCCTTCCTCACGCCGAAGAACTATTACGTGCTCAAGGACTACAATTATTCCGATCTCTATGTGCTGTTCGTCGGTCACCTCAGCGACCTGATCGGCGGCGGGCGGCCGTTCGAGACGCCGTGGAGCAAGAACCAGCAGCTCAGGACCAGCGAGGTGGAGACGATGCAGCGGAGGCTGGCCGCGCTCGGGCTTTACCACGACAAGGTCGACGGCAAGGCCGGAATGCTGACGCGTGCGGCGCTCGGCGCCTATCAGAAGAAGAACGGCCTCGCGGTCGACTGCTGGCCGACCGCGGCCGTGCTCGATCACATGCGGCGCTGACGCATTACTCGCAAATCTGCACCGGACGCGCCTGCCAGCCATAGCCCTCGACCCAGACGCGGCGGGGTTCGACGTGGCAGACCGGGCCGTTGTCCTCGTAATAGGCGCCCGGCGGCGGCGGCGGTGGTTCGTCATAGTAGACCGGACCGGGCGCGGCATAGACCGGGCCGCCACCGGCGATCGCCGAGCCGATCAGCGCGCCGGCGGCAAGCCCGCCGACCACGCCGGCGGCGACGCCGCAGCCGTGGCAACGCGCATTGGCCGCCGAAGGCAGCGTCGCGGCAAGCAGCGCCGCCGCGCCGAGCGCGAGAAACGTATGTCTCATGGATATCCCTCCGATAGATGGTTCCCAGCGCCGATCATGGTCACGCAGGCTTACCCGTTGCTTAAGGACAGGGCTTGCTTGTGCCACGCCTATCGCTGTCGTCTTCAGTCAATTGTTCCATTCCGGCGGAAGTTTGATGCAGGGCGTAAACCTGTGAGGCTATCTCGGGGCACATGAAAAGAGGGCCACGCCGCCGGCGCGTCGGCCCCTCGTTTCATGTCGTTGTCGGTCGCCCTTGCGCGGTACCAAGCCTGCTAGTTGCAGACTCGGATGCGGCGCCAATGCCAGCGCCAGCCGTCCCACCAACGCTGATGGGTCCAGTAGCAGTTCGGGCGGTAATAGACCGGCCCGGGCCCGTAATAGTAGCCGGGTCCGTATCCGTAATAGGGGCCGTGCGCGGCGGCGGCGCCGATCAGCGCGCCGGCGGCAAGACCGCCGATGATGCCGGCCGCGATACCTCCGCCGCGGGCTTCGGCCTGCTGCGGCGCGGCCACGCTGGCGACCATGAGCGTCGCGGCTGCTGCGATGGCGATCAGGGTCTTCTTCATGGCACACCTCCTGCGATTCACTTCGAAATTCGCTTCGATGTTCGCTTCGTCAGTGATTATTCAACGACGGGCGGTGTCATTTCCTGCGGTTTCGAGAGGCTACCCGCAACACCGCTAACGTCCGATAGCGCCGCGAGGTTCCCGCTTTTTTGGTGAACGGCAAATGAATGACGCGTTTGGAAACGCCGCTGGCGGCCGGCCCGCGCCATTAAATTTCGTCAAGACTCCAGGCGAGATTGCGGCGGCGTCAGCGCGTCGCCCGGCGCGGCGCCGCGCGTCGAGGCCGTCCGCTGGCGCGACGTTTGCCGCGGACGCTGGCGCGCCGCGGATGCGCGGCCGCCGTCTTCTTCGTCTTCTTGCGCCGTGCCTGCCGCTTGCGCGCGCCGGCGCGCTTGCGCCGCTCGCGCAACAGACGGCCGCCGACCTCGGCGAGGAACAGCCGCTCCAAGGGGAACGAGAGCCGGCGCACCGCGGCCTTGAGCGGCAGCCATGCGACGCGGGCGATGTCGGCCATGACATCGCGGTTGGGCCGCGCCGCCGCGTGCATGTGCCAGAACTGCACCACCTTCGGCCGGCCGCTGGTGCGATAGGTGATGGCGCCGACGAACTCGTGCACCTCGACCGGATGGCCGGTCTCCTCCACCACTTCGCGGCGTGCGCCGACCTGCGGATCTTCCTTGCGCTTGAGCTTGCCGCGCGGCAGCACCCAGCGCTCGTCCTTGCTGCGCTGGACGACGGCAATTAGCAGGCGCTTGCGCCCACGGAAGACGATACCGCCTGCGGCATGGATCGGCGCGCGTGCCAAGCGAGCCTCACGAATCGCGTCGAGTCATCGAACGAACCATCGTATCTGTTTAGCAAAAATGCGCGCGCATCTGCAGTGAATTGCGCACAGCCGCCTTGCGCCTGTGGGCAACGGGCCTTGTCGGGGCGCCGTCACAGGACTGTCATTTGCGAACGATGCGGGCGTGCATCAGCGCCCGTGTTGTTTATTGAGGGGCCGGGTTCGCCGGTATTCCCGCTTCTTTTCCCCTTTCCGAGACACGAGGGGATGGCGCGCCGAAACGGCGCAGCCAGGTGGTCAGTGCGTGCAAATCGCTACTAGGAAATCTGTCAAGCGGCAGCGCCGCGCCGGCGGCGGCGCTTGACAGGGCGCGGCGGCTCGCCGCCTATGGCCCGCGCCCCAACGGCACCTGACCTGCCAGCGGATGCAAGCACATAAAGGAAGTGAAACAATGCCCGCCATGACGTGGGACCACATCCATATGCGCAGCCCGGATCCGGAGGCGACCGCGCAATGGTTCGAGCGCATGCTCGGCGCGCAGGTATTTCGCTCGATGCAGCAGGGCAAGCCGCGCATCGATCTCGAGCTCGGCGGCGCCGATATCTTCATCGCCGAGGTGGTGCCCGGCGACGGCGTCAACCCGGCGCCGACGACGCCTTATCAGGGGCTCGATCATTTCGGCCTTTCGGTCACCGACATCGACGCCGTCGCCGCGGAATTGAAACGCAAGGGCGCCGAATTCAGCAAGGAGCCGCTGACGCCGCGCCCCGGTATTCGCGTCTGCTTTTTGCGCGGGCCGCATGGGATTTCGATCGAGTTGCTGGAGCGCGATCCGAAATACGCGTGAACCGTGCGGAAATCACGATAGTTTGGTCTCCGACATCTTTTTGCCGCGGGAAGAGACCACGCTTTTGCTTGCAGAAACACGCGTCGATTGCTTAAAAGACGCGGGGGTCCACCAATCAAAGCGGGGACGGAATGCGGCAGTTCGCTCTGACGCTCGGCCTGGGATTGCTCGTGATCGCCACCAGCGCCGCCGCGGAAACGCAGTTCGAGCGCAGCCTGCTCAAGCTGGCGCCCACCGAGCGGCTGGTGCAGGTCTGCGACTACACGGCGATGCAGCGCATCCGCAAGGACGACCGCAGCTTCCGCCCCGACCGCGTCATCGCCGACGGCGAGAAGGATCCCACCTTCAACAAGAACACGGTAACCGCCAACGGCGCGGCCTTCCGCAGCCGCGGCAAATGGTATGCGCTCACGTTTCACTGCGTCGCCGCGCCCGACAATTTGAAGGTGCTGTCTTTCAGCTACAAGATCGGCGGCGAAATCCCGGAAGCCAAATGGGCGGCTTACGGGCTGTGGCAGTAAGCGGTCGCGCGGCGCCCGCGTCGTTCAGCCTTCGTCCTTGATCTGGGTATTCGGCCGGTCGCTGCCGCTCGCGGTTTCGGTGTGCCACTTGCCTTCGGTATCCTCGTATTCGATGACCTCGGTGCGGCCAGGCACTTTCTGCTCGGCGGCCGCATTCCGCGCGGCCTTGAGCGCGGCGGCATGGGTTGGAAAGGCTTCGGAAAAAGCGCCGTCGACCTTGTAGGCCCAGCCGCCGTCGTGCTCGACGATCTCATAGGTAACTTCGGGCATGATCTCTCCCCCGTAGCGCCGCCGCCGCATTATAGGGCGCAAACGCGCTGCCGCGATACGCGATTGCGGGAAGCCGCCATCGGCGTCATGCGGCGGCGTCATGTGTCCGGCGCGGAGCGGAGAGGCAACGCCGCAGCGGCGCCAGTGTTCCAGGCGGCGGCGGCGGCGTATAATTCGGCTCGGTCGGCGACGGGTGAGACACAGCAAGGGGAGACGGCGCCATGGCGTTCACGGTCGTAAGCAACAGTTTCAAGGACGGCGATTATCTGGGCAAGGATTTCATCCTGTCAGCCGATTTCGGCTTCGGCTGTGCCGGCGGCAATGCCTCGCCGCATCTGCAATGGTCGGGCGCGCCGGAAGGCACCAAGAGCTTCGCGGTGACCTGTTACGACCCCGACGCGCCGACCGGCTCCGGCTTCTGGCATTGGCTGGTCGTGAACATTCCGGCGAATGTGACCGAGCTTGCGGTCGGCGCCGGCAGCGCCGGCGGCAAGCTTCCGGCGGGCGCGCTGCAGACGCGCACCGATTTCGGCGCGCCCGGTTATGGCGGCCCGTGCCCGCCGGAGGGCGATCACCCGCATCGCTACCTGTTCACGGTGTTCGCGGTCGGCGCCGAGAGCCTAGCCGTCAAGGCCGACACCAGCGCCGCGGTGGTCGGCTTCAATCTGCACTTCACGACGCTGGCCAAGGCGGAGATCATGGGACTGTTCAAGCGTTGAGCCCGCTGCGCCCGTGGCCGGGCGCGCAAGCGGGGTGTCGTCTTCATGTGAACACCTTGTTAAGCCATCGTGCGATGCAAAAACTAAAAGGCTTGCCGTCGCGCTTTGGCGCGGCAAGTCTCCTCCTGGATGCGCGGATCGAGTCCGTGCAAGCCAGGGATTGAACTGCGCTAGGACCCAAGGAGATACCACCATGAGAATTTCTCACGCGTTTCGTGCTGCGCTCGTTGCGTTGTTTGCGTTGGCCGGCGCAGGGCCTCGCGGCCCCGGCCCATGCCGACAGCGGCAGCATTCGGATCACGGTACTCAAGGGCGGCTGGATCATCGGCGCCTCCGGCGGCAGCGGCACGCTCGTTTTCCACGGCCGGCATTATCCGCTGTCGATCGGTGGCTTGAGCTTCGGCCTGGTGTTCGGCGGCTCGAAGACGGTGTTGCACGGCACCGTGAGCCATATCCGGCGGGCGTCGGACGTGGCCGGGGTCTATGGCGCCGGCGGCGCCGGTGCCGCGGTCGGCGTCGGCGTGCGCGCGATCGTGCTCACCAATGAGAAGGGCGCGGTGCTGACGCTGTCCGGCCATCAGGTAGGCCTGATGGCAAACGCCGATTTGAGCGGCTTGGCGATCTCGCTGCATTAGGCGCGGGCGGCTTCGTCGCGTCTGTGACGCTTGCGCTCCCCTCTTCCCTTGCGGGAGAGGGGACGACAGATGACCGCGCGCCTGTGCTATAAGACCGTCATGTCCCGACGCCCCATGCCCCCCGACGCGCGCAGCCTGGCCGAGAAGGCCTTCAAGGCGGCGACAACCAAGCCGGCGGATTTGCCGAAGCCGCCGCCGTCGGTGCCCGGCGTCAAGGAGCAGGTGTCGCTGCGCCTCGACCGCGACGTACTGGATTACTTCCAGGCCGATGGCCCCGGCAGGCAGGAGCGGATCAACGCGGCGCTGCGCAAGGCCGCGGGCAAATAGCGGCGGGCACGCGCAAGGGCATGCCGGCGCGCATCGCGCCATTGCCGCCGAGCGCTCACTTCGCGCATGACTTGCAGTTATTGATTTTCCTCAATGCGGTTGTGCTGACTTTATTTTAAACAAATACAATTTGAGGAGGGTTCGGCCATGTCGACAAGCGCTCCTAAATGCACGCACGTCTCCGATGTCTACGATCTCTTCGACTACCCCAGCGAGGACAAGCTGAGGACGCCGGGGCTGTTCTTGGACGAGATTCGGCGGTTTGCCGGTTATTGCAAGGATGCGGGCGACGAAATCAAATTCATCAAAGAATGCATCCCGCAATGCGAAGCGGAGGCAGCCGCGGGCGCGAAGCGGGCGCTCAAACTGAAGAAAGAGATCACCGCCTTGAACAGCCGGGTTGCAAAAGAGCTGCGGAAGAAGACACCGCGCATGGGCCAGGTGCGCGATTGGCAGGCGCGTATCGAGAGCTGTCAGAATTCCGTCGATGAGGTGAATGAAGATGCCGCGGAATGGGCGCAAAGCAAGGCTGGTTGCGTGAAACTCCTGGGAGACTGGGCGACGGAACGAATGCGACGATTGAAAATCGTGAAGAAAATGAAGGAGGATTTTAACAAAGGACCGCACACGTGCGGATTGAAGACGCCCAACACCGCATCGTGCGGGTATCCGAGCGAATATGTTTATGCGCATTGGAGCTATTGCAATCGGCACCGCGACCAATACGGCGAGCGGCCCTAGGCGACCGGTCGCCGTCAGCTATTTGACCGGGATGACATCCTTGGCGCCGGTCGCGCCCATTTAGACCGCGAGGATGCGCACCGGCGCCGCGCCGGTGTTGCTGCCGAAATGCGCGACGTCCATGGCTTCCATGAACGATTGCCCCTGCCGGTAGGTGCGCGTGCCGTGCGCGCCGTAGTTCACGGTCAATTCGCCGGCGAGGATATAGGCGAACAGCGGCACGCCGTGCTTGTGCAGGATGGTGCGCCCGCCCGGCGCCAGCGTGACGATGGCCGCGGTGACATGCGCCGGGCCGCTCGGATAGTGGATGGTTTCGCCGACAATAGTGGTGCCGGTCGACAACAGCGGCACGGCCGGATAGCTGGGCGGCGCGGGTTCGCGCGCGTTTGTCGGGCGCGCCATCGCGCCGGCGGCGAGCAGGGCGAGGGCGATGATGAGCGGCCGGTTGAGCATCGGCGCGACTCCTTGACGATGGCGAGCGAAGCCGGAGGGCAGCCTATCAGATGCCGCGCTCGCGCTTGAGTTGGTCGATGGTCTGCGGGTTTAATCGAGGAACGGCAATCCGGCGCAGGACAGCTTGCCCGTCCGCGCGTCGATCACCAGGAAGCCGTCGATATCGTTGTCGCCCGATGGGTTGCGCGCCTTGGGTACGACGACATGGAACTGCCAGACCGGACGCTTCACCTTGGCGCCGCATACGCTGCCGGCGGTGATGAGCTGCGCGCCGGCAATGTTCTTTGCGACTTGCGCATCGGTGGTGCCGTAAGGGTCGCCTTTGAGGATTTTCACGGCAGCGGCGCGGGCTTGGCGCTCGGTCATCACGCCGGCGGCCAAGACCGGCGTGGCAACCAGCGCCGCCGCGATCAGCGCCGCCATCAGCGGCGGCACGATTGACTTCGTTAGCATTGACACCCCCTCATTCCTTGCGCGCTACGCCCAACGCCGTGTTCCCGGCATACACGATCTCCATCCCCGCAGATACCGGCGCCTCATCTTCCTCAACTTAAATAGGCGCATCGGCGCGGCCAGTCGCGGCGTGAGATAGCGCTCAGCACCACGGCGGCACCGGCTTCCACTCGCCGGGCGCGATGCCGCCGAGGTGCCGCTTGATCTCGTCATAGCGCGGGTCGTCCGGCCGGTAGACCAGCGTGGTCTCGGCGATCGGGCCGGGCGGCAGCGATCGGATGCGCAAGGTGATGGCGCCGTCCTGCGTCATGTGGGCGACGCCGATGCTCTTGACCTGCTCGCAGCGCAGTTCGTCGGCGGCGCCGGCTGTGCCCGACAATGCGGTGCTGGCGACCACGGCCAGCGCCAGGAGGAGACTGCGGGCGAGCATCGGCGCCAGATCCTTACGGCCGGAAAGGTTGCGGCCAGATTAGCCGCCGCGCCCGCCAGAAGCGATGCAAAACGCCGGCGTCGCGCTAGCGGAAATGCTCTTCGCGCAGCCGGGTCTTGCGCAGCTGGCCCGGCTGAAACTCCGCCTGGCAGGCCGGCGTCAACTCGTTTTGTTTGCGCTCCAGGCAGGATTCGATCCTGGGCACGTTGGGGATGTCGGCGGCGCAGAAGCGGAAGGCGTCACCGATGCAGGCCGAGCGTTCTTGCGCCGTGCCTTGCGCCGCAGCGGGCGCGGCGGCGAGAAACAGGCTGGCGAAGACGGCGGAGGATCGCGCGAACAATGCGATTGGCATCGTGGTGTGCCCCCTGATGCGGAACTCGATGGGCCGAGCTTGCGGGACCCGGCGCGCGAAGTCCAGGCGGCGGCGCGCCGCAGTGTTAACAAGGGCTTCACCGCGGCATCATGCGTTCGCGGCGATTTCCATCGCCGTCGCCACGATCGACCGCAGTTGCACCCGGCTATCGGTCGATCCGCGCCGACCAGCTCATGCCCGCGGCATACCACGACGCCGTGCCTGCGATCGCGCGGCGATCGGCGCTGAGCGTGCCATAATAGCGGCCGCCATTGCCGTCGCGCGTGAGGACGACCTGGTCGCCGGCAAGCTTCTCCAGGCGGATGACGTCATGCACCTCCGGGTACTGGGCGCTGCGCCAGACGGCGTCGAAGATGTCGGTGCCCGGCCGCCGCGTCCACAGGCCGATCCACAGGCCGTTGAGCTCATTCACCACCAGCCGCGAGCCCAGCGCGTCGGCGGTCGGCGCGGGGGACGGTGCGGGCGAAGGCGCCGGCGTCGATAGCGCGTCGGTGACCGGTGCGGCTCCGGCGACCGCCACATAGGCGATATCCATCGAGCCGCCCAAGGCGCCATAAGCCCCCTCGTGGGCGTTGACATGGATCACGAATGTCGAACCGGGAACGCCATTAGGCACGGTGACCGTTCCCTCGCCGCTGGCGTTTTGCTCAATCATGCCTTCGGTGGTAAGGAAGTAATCGCCGTTGTCGGCGGATATCGTGCCGGTGCCGCGTGCCGGCACGGCCTTGGCCAAGGCGTTGCCGCCCATGACCAGCACGCCGTTGAACCGCAGCTTCTGGCCGGGCGTCAGCGTGCGCATCTCGACACCGGTGGTAAAGCTGAATTGCAAGGTGGTCAGATAGACGCGGCGATCGACATCGTCGGTCTTAAACGACAGGCTCACGGTG
This sequence comes from uncultured Pseudomonadota bacterium, assembly GCA_963782145.1. Taxonomy (GTDB): domain Bacteria; phylum Pseudomonadota; class Alphaproteobacteria; order Rhizobiales; family Xanthobacteraceae; genus Pseudolabrys. The sequence continues at coordinate 77,340 of CAWAIV010000015.1, read as the reverse complement.
CCCGCGCCGGACATCGCCGGCTGAAACGCGCCGCTGACTTTCGCCTCGTGCACACGGCCCGGTCCCGCCTTGACTGCGTCAAGCTGCGACTGTGGCGGCCTGGTCGTGTAGCCGGTGAATTTCCAGTGGATGTTTGCCGCTTGCGCCGTCGTGCTCAAGGCGGTGCCGAACACCGCAAACGCCGTCGCCACGATCAAGGCAAGGATCGACTTAAGGGAATGCGCGGATCTTGGCATGGTTTTCCAAGCTCCAAACCCATGTGTTTGTTTTGAGCATGGATAGTACGCCGTTCACGGCTCGTCATTGATGCAGCGCAATTGCCGTGACGCGCCGGCGGGCCGACCGGAGGCGGGATGAGGCGCGGGCTGGTAGCGGAGGCACCGCGGCTCCCCCGCATGCCCGCGGCATGACACAAGCCTCTCCCGAACGCCGGGAGAGGACATCGCGTCGCGCGATCAGCTTTTGGTCTTGGCCTGCTGGCCCGGCAACTTTTTGAGGACGCTCATAAGCTTGTCGGCGCACGCATCGGCAACGCCGTCGTTTGCCACTTTCGCATTCGGCGGGGTCGCGAAGCCGGCCTTTTCGATGTAGCTTTGTTGATCGTAGTCGGCACTGGCTTTCTTCAGCGCCGCCCAGTGCGCTGGCATATCGGTTTGTGCCTCGAAGCGGTTGACGCATTGCGGCGTGTAGAGCGCGACAATCTCGGCATTCACCTTGTCGTCGGCCATCTTCTGCGCCGTGCTGCCACGCACCCAGCCGCCCCAGTTGAAGCCGATCACGACCGTGGCAACCACGCCGATCGCGAGTGCGATGGCGTGGGTCTTGAGGCCTTCGCCTTTGAAATAAGAGGGGAGTTCCATCGACGTTCCTTCCCATGGAAGACAGACGTCGCCCTGGCGGCAATACTAACACACCTGCATTCGGCTGCAGCTGGTAAAATGTATGTGACGGCTTACACTCCGCTTCTCCGCGCAACGGACAGTGTTTCACCGATCACGCCAACGCGGCGGGCGAGGCCAACACGGGAGGCGACCCATGCGACGACTGATTTTGGCGGTAGGCGGTGTGATCCTCGGCGCCGGGCTCATTGTCGGCGGCGCGCGGCCGGCCGCGGCGCAAGCGGCGCTGCAGGGCAACTGGATCGCGACCAAGGCAGAGACCATCGGCGCGGCGTCGCCAGCGGTCGTCGGCCACCGGCTGTCGTTTTCCGGCGACCGCTTCGCGATCACGTCCAAGGACGGCAAACCCGTCTATGCGGGCACGGTGCGCACCGACGCGAAGGCGAAACCGGCGACGATCGACTTCGCGCACACATTGGGCGCGCTTGCCGGCAAGACCTGGCAGGGCATCTACGCCCTCGACGGCGACACGCTGACCGTCTGCGACAACGCGGCCGACCTGGCGAAAGCCCGGCCCACGGCGTTCGCAACGACGCCCGGCTCGGGGTTTGTGCTGCTCACCTTCATGCGGGCGAAGTAGCGGCGAGTCCGTAGTCCGTAGCCCGCATGGAGCGGAGCGGAATGCGGGAGACGTGTCGTGATGCTGCCCCGGATTTCGCTGCGCTTCATCCGGGCTACAGGTGATCCGGGCTACGCTTGCTATCAATAGAAATTGGCGGATTACGCTTCGCTAATCCGCCCTACGAGCTACAATTGCAGATAATGCGGAGCCGTTGTTTCACGAAAGAAGAATTCGCAAGCCCATAAACGTGACCTGCAGGATTGTAAGCAGTGAAGGAATCAAGAGTAGGCCAAATCCCAAATAGAACATAAGGAAAGTCGTGACACGAATCCCTCTCTGGCCAATGTTTTCTAAATTCCACCAATGGGTGAGAAGAATTGAGAGCCACGGGAAGGCCTCCTCTTGTCCGTGAGGCTCAATCGAGATTTTGAGATCGCGTAGGGGGTAGATTTTGCGTACCCATCCCGGACGATTCTCGAATAGCGCAGTGACAGTCTTATGGACCTGTTTGTATTGGCCCAGGTACCAATGATGCGCCTTTTCGGCGTCAGCCATTTCAAAAGCTGAAGCGTATCTCTTGACTTGGACTGGACAACGCCAACTGTAAATCACTGAGGCAATTGCAACAAAAAGACTTCCGTAGAAGATAAACCAAATTCGCCAAGTCGGATTTGCATGCCACCAAGAGTCAGCATCGTATTTCACCACGAGATATTCGTGTATCTTGTCATTCCAAATCAATATGTAGCCGAAGATCGGCATCAACACCGACGATCGAACAAGATTAGAATTTCCGAGTGCCCGGAGATTTCCCCATCGTGAATACTGTTCCAGGTGGGACGGAATCCAATGCCACCAAGTCATCGTTGCCCCAGCTGTGCTAAGATTTCCAATCTAAACGATATCTTATCTGGCGACGTTTCTCTTTGCCACGATTCTGCGGCCCGCCGTTTGGAGTGAGATTGTCGGACATGAAATGGCGGATTACGCTTCGCTAATCCGCCCTACGGGCTAATTCAACACCACAATCGACGCGTTGAGAAGCGTGGCGAAGGCGACCCAGGCCGCATAGGGCACGAACAACAGCGAGCTGACGCGGTCAGCGGTCCAGCGCGCCCGGATGAATATGAGAATGACGGCGAGCAGTGCTGCGACGATGATGAGAGCGAGCGTGGGGCGGTGCAGCAAGAAGAAGGCCGGCGTCCAGGCGAAGTTCAGCGCGAGCTGCGTCAACCAGAGGAAGAAACCGCTAACGCGCTCGTATGTGCGCGCGCCGGCGACCGCGATCATCACATAAAGCAGCGTCCAGACCGGTGCGAACAACCAGTTCGGCGGATTGAACGGCGGCTTCGCCAGCGCGGCATACCAGCCGTCCGGCCGCGTCACCACGCCGATCGCGAGCCCGCCGCCGAGGACGACAGCGAGAAAGATGATGGTAACGAGCGCGCGGCGCATCACAACGCCTTATTACTCTCCTGCGCCTTCTCCGCATCCACATAAACCTGCTGTCCCATGGCGTTGAACTTGTCCGACATCTCCGCCATGCCTTTTTCGCGATAAGACGGCTCGGTGGCGCCTACGGCGCCATTCGCCTTTTGCTTCGCCGCATCCGGATAAAGCGCCGCCTTCTCGTTGTCGGTCAGGCCGTCGGCGTATTCGCGCACGTCGGCGGTGATCTTCATCGAGCAGAACTTCGGCCCGCACATGGAGCAGAAATGCGCCACCTTGTGCGCTTCCTTGGGTAGCGTCTCGTCGTGATAGGCCTGCGCGGTGTCGGGATCGAGCCCGAGGTTGAACTGGTCCTGCCAGCGGAACTCGAAGCGCGCGCGGCTTAGCGCATCGTCGCGCAGTTGCGCCGCCGGATGGCCCTTGGCCAGATCGGCCGCGTGCGCGGCGATCTTGTAGGCGATCACGCCTTCCTTGACGTCGTCGCGGTCGGGCAGGCCGAGATGCTCCTTCGGCGTGACGTAGCAGAGCATCGCCGTGCCGAACCAGCCGATCATGGCGGCGCCGATGGCCGACGTGATATGGTCGTAGCCGGGCGCGATGTCGGTGGTCAGCGGCCCGAGCGTGTAGAACGGCGCCTCGCCGCATTCCTTGAGCTGCTTGTCGACATTGACCTTGATCTTGTGCAGCGGCACGTGGCCGGGGCCTTCGATCATCACTTGGCAGCCCTTGTCCCAGGCGACCTTGGTGAGTTCGCCCAGCGTCTCCAGCTCGGCGAATTGCGCGCGGTCGTTGGCGTCGGCGATCGAGCCGGGCCGCAAGCCGTCGCCGAGCGAGAACGACACGTCGTATTTGCGCATGATGTCGCAGATCTCGTCGAAGCGCTCGTAGAGGAAGCTCTCCTTGTGCCGCGACAGGCACCACTTGGCCATGATCGAGCCGCCGCGCGAGACGATGCCGGTGACGCGGTTGGCGGTGAGGTGGATGTAGCCGAGGCGCACGCCGGCATGGATGGTGAAATAGTCGACGCCCTGCTCGCACTGCTCGATCAGCGTGTCGCGGTACACCTCCCAGTCGAGCTTGACCGGATCGCCGTCGACCTTCTCCAGCGCCTGGTAGATCGGCACGGTGCCGATCGGGATCGGCGCGTTGCGGATGATCCATTCGCGCGTGTTGTGGATGTTGCGGCCGGTGGACAGGTCCATCACCGTGTCGGCGCCCCAGCGAATCGCCCACACCATCTTCTCGACTTCCTCTTCGACCGAGGAAGTGACCGCCGAGTTGCCGATATTGGCATTTATTTTCGTCAAGAAGTTGCGGCCGATGATCATCGGCTCCAGTTCGGCGTGGTTGATGTTGGCCGGGATGATGGCGCGCCCGCGCGCCACTTCCTCGCGCACGAATTCCGGCGTGACGAACAGCGGCACGCTGGCGCCGAAATTCTCGCCGTCGTCGTGGGCGGCCTGCGCGCGGTCGAGCATCTTCTTGCGGCCGAGGTTCTCGCGCTCGGCGATATAGATCATTTCCTTGGTGACGACGCCGGCGCGCGCCCATTCGAGCTGCGTCACCGGCTTGCCGTCGAGCGCGCGATAGGGCGTCGGCGTGTTGGGGAAATTGCGGGCGAGATGGGCGCCGCTGACATTGCCGTTGTCGACCGGCTTGATCGGACGGCCCTCATATTGTTCGACGCCGCCGCGCTCCTTCACCCAGTCGAGCCGCGTGCGCGCCAGACCCTTCTCCACGTCGATCACCGCGTTCGGATCGGTATAGACGCCGGTCGTGTCGTAGACCGGCAGCGGCGGCTCGCCGGATGAGGCATCGAGCATGATCTCGCGGATCGGCACGCGCAGATCGGGCGCGGCGTCGGGCGCCGAATAGACCTTGCGCGAGGCGGGTAGCGCGCCGGTGGTGACTTTCGGGGTGGCCAGATCGGCGGTGGTGACCGGTTTGTTCATGAATCTTTCTCCGTTTGCCGATGCGGCGCCTAGGCCACATAGCCTTTGAATGTGATGAAGCCGCCGAGCGCCAGCAGGCCGATGCCGAGGCCGGCGATGAAGCCGGAGCCGATCAGGATTTTGCCGCCGAGAAAGGTGACGAACTGCGGGGCCAGGATGCGGAAGGTGCCGGCCGTGGTGAAGGCCCAGCCGATGGCGGTGATCAGGCTGCGCCAGTCGGCGGTCCAGCGCGGATGCCGGTTGAGGATGGCGAGGCCGGCGAGCAGCACCAGCACGCCGCTCATGTAGATGAGGGGATAGTTCTGCAGGAACTGCTCGGCGATCAAGTGGAAGGTCGCGCCATTGGCCAGCATGGCGATGCCGATGACCGACATGACCGGGCCGATCAGCCGCGCGATCGTGAGTGAGGGGTCCATCAGATGTCCAGTCCCTTCGCCGGCATGACCCGGATCAGGTTCAAAGGGTCGCCGCGCGCAGCGGTCTCTCAGCCCCTCGTCGGGGCTCCCCTCGGAACAAGTCCTTAATCTAAGAGCGATGCCCCCGCTGTCAATGCGCCGCTATTTTTGTTCCCTCCCCGCGAAAGGGGGAAGGGCTTCCAGGCGGAGGTAGAAAGGCTGCGCTTTAGGGCCGGATTGGAGAGGCTTTTCAGGGATCGTCGAAGAAGAACCGCCGCCATTTACCGACAATTATGTCTTGCGGGGTCTACTGGCGCGGCCGCCTCCCAGGAAACCCGCTGGCATGGCCTATTCGCTCGCCGAGGATGTGAGAAGTGCCGCGCGCTGGCGCCTGCCGGCGGCGCTGGCCGTGGCGGCGGCCTGCTACCTGCTGCTGCTCGCGCTCGGCGGCCGGCTGCTCGGCGATGCCGACACCTTTTGGCAGATTTCGGTGGGCGACTGGATCCTGGCGCACGCCGCCGTGCCGCATGTCGACGTCTATTCCTGGACCATGGCCGGCCAGCCCTGGATCTCCAGCCAATGGCTGGCGCAGGTCGTCTTCGCCGAGCTCTATGCCGTCGCCGGCTGGGGCGGCGTGGTGGTGGCGAGCGCGGCGTCGATCGCGCTCGCCTTCGGCCTATTGACCCGCTTCCTCACCGAGAAACTGGCGCCGCTGCCGGCGCTGGTGATGGTCGCCGGCGCTTTCGTGCTGGCCTCGCCGCATATGGTGGCGCGGCCGCATGTGTTGGCGCTGCCGGTGATGGTGGCCTGGGTCGCCGGCCTCATGCGCGCGCTCGATGCGCGCCGGGCGCCGTCCTGGATGCTGCTGCCGCTGATGACGCTGTGGGCCAACCTGCACGGCGGCTTCACCCTCGGTCTCGCCTTCATCGCGCCGCTGGCCGTCGAGGCGCTGTGGCTGGCGCCGCGCGCCGCGCGCGCCCGCGTGGCGCTGCGCTGGGGCGGATTCGCGCTGGCCGCGCTGGCGGCTGCCTGCGTGACGCCTTACGGGCCGGAGTCGATCCTGGTGACGCGCCGCGTGCTCGCGTTAGGCCGCGGGCTCTTGTTGATCGGCGAATGGCAGCCGCAAGACTTCGCCAAGCTCGCCGGCTTCGAACTGTGCCTGTTGTTCGGCATCGGCTTTGCGCTTTATCGCGGTCTGCGCCTGCCGCCGATCCGGCTCATCGTGCTGCTCGGCCTGGTGCACATGGCGCTGGCGCATAGCCGCAACGGCGAAGTGCTCGGCCTGTTGGCGCCGCTGGTCATCGCCGCGCCTATGGCACCGCAGCTCGGCCGCGCGGAGCCGGCGGAGCGCGCGCATGCTCTGCCGGTGTTCGTTGTGGCGCTGGCGCTGATCGGCGCCAGCATCGCTTTGCCGTCGGCGCTTGGCTACGCGCCGCGCCCGGCGATCGCGCCGGCGCGCGCGGTCGCGGCGGTCGAGGCCTCGGGCAAGACGCATCTGCTCAACAGCTACGATTTCGGCGGCTATCTCATCTTCAATCATATCGCACCCTACATCGACGGGCGCACCGAGCTCTACGGCGAGACGTTCCTGCTCAATCATGATCGCGCGGTGCGGCTGCTCGATGTCGGCGCCTTCCTGCGCCTGCTCGCCGCCAAGCAGATCGACGTGACGCTGCTGAGCCCGGCGACGCCGGCGAACGGGCTGCTCGACCGGCTCAAGGGCTGGAAGCGTGTCTATGCCGACGATGTCGCGGTGGTGCATGTGCGCGTGGGCGCGGCGGACAGCGAGGTGATGCCATGAGCGCGGTTTCCGTCTCCGCAAGGCCGCAGGCACCGGCGATAGAAGCGACGCGCGATCCGCTGCTCGAACGGCTGGCGCATACGCAGCCGGGCCCGCATCTCTCGGTGATCGTGCCGACGCGCAACGAGCGCGACAATGTGATCCCGCTCTACAATCTGCTGTGCGCCACGCTCGCCGAGCGCAATTGGGAAATGATCGTGGTCGACGACAATTCCGCCGACGGCACGGCCGACGTGGTGAGCTGGCTGGCGCAGCATGACCGCCGCGTGCGGCTGTTGAGCCGCGTCGGCCGCCGCGGCCTCGCCTCGGCCTTTGTCGAGGGCGTGCAGGCGAGCACCGCGCCTTATGTGGCGGTGATCGACGCCGACCTGCAGCATGACGAGACGCTGCTGCCGCGCATGTTGACGCTGCTCGAGGACGAGCCGGTGGATATCGTGGTCGGCAGCCGCTATGTCGATGACGGCGGCATCGGCGACTGGGACGCGGGCCGCGCCCGCATCAGCGCGCTGGCCACAAGGCTCGGGCGCAAGCTGTTGCATGTGCCGGTCAATGATCCGATGAGCGGCTTCTTCATGATCCGCCGCGAGGCCTTCGCCGGGGCGCTGCGCAATCTGTCCAGCATCGGCTTCAAGATCCTCATCGACCTGTTCGCCTCTTCGCCGCAGCCTTTGCGCGCGCGAGAATTGCCGTTCGAATTTCGCACCCGCCATGCCGGCGAGAGCAAGTTCGACGCCATGATCGGCATCGAATATCTGATGCTGCTCGCCGACAAGCTCATCGGCCATATCGTGCCGGTGCGCTTCCTGATGTTCCTCGCCGTCGGCGGCACCGGTCTGGTCAGTCACCTGGCGGTGTTGTGGGCAGGGCTCACGCTCGTCGGACTGCCCTTTGCCGCCGCGCAGGCGGTCGCCACCGGGGTCGCCATGGTCGGCAATTTCGTGCTCAACAACATGCTGACCTATCGCGACCGCCGCCTCACCGGCTGGAAATTCGTCTACGGCCTAGTGTCGTTCTGCCTGATCTGCGGCATCGGCGCGGTCGCCAATGTCGGCATCGCCAGCGTGCTGTTCGCCGACCATGCCATGTGGTGGGTGGCGGGGCTGGCCGGCGCGGCCATGAGCGTGGTGTGGAACTACGCGGTGACCTCGGCGCTGACCTGGCGCAACGCCGGCGGGTGAGCCGTTGGCAGCGTGATGCGGGCGATGAGCCCGTGCGGGACGCGATCATGGAGCGTCAGCGTGCCGCCATGGGCTTCGGCGATGGCCCGCGCGATCGACAGGCCTAGGCCGAAGCCGCTACGCTCGTCCATGGTGCGCGCTGCCTCGCCGCGGACGAAGGCTTCCAACATCGCCGGTTTTTGTTCATCCGCAATGCCGGGGCCGTCGTCCTCCACGTCGATGCATAGGCCGGTCGCATCGACGGCAAGGCGCACGACGGCATGTACGCCGTGGCGGACTGCGTTATCCACCAGATTGGCAACCGCCCGCTGCAGGTCGTCGGGCCGCGCTGTGATGGTGAGGTGGTTGATGCCGTGGTAATTCGCCGCGTATCCCATATCCGTGAACTGATCGCAGATGGTCTGCAATAGGCTGGCGAGATCGACCGTGGTCACGCCGCCATTCGCCTGGCCGTCGCGCAGGAATGACAGCACACCGTCTGTCATCGCCTTCATCTGATCGAGATCGCGCAGCATGTGGCGGCGCAGTCCCTCGTCGGCGACGAATTCGCTGCGCAGCCGCAGCCGCGTGATCGGCGTGCGTAGGTCGTGACCGAGGGCGGCAAGCAGACGGGTGCGGTCGTCGACCAACTTCTTGATGCGCTCGCGCATGCGGTTGAAGGCGCCGGCGACCGCGCGAATTTCCTCCGGGCCGCGTTCGGGCAGGGGGGCGAAGTCGCCGAAGAGATTGAAGCCTTCGGCCGCCTTGGCGAAACCGGCAAGCGGCTTACGCAGGGCCAGGGCTGCCCAGATGCCGAGCAGGGTGATGGTGAAGACGATGAACAGGATCGTCATCGCGATCGGTCCGCCCATAAACGGCAGTTCGCGGCCGCGCGGCAGCCGCGCGGTCAGCACCTGGCCGTCAGGCAGGCGCACGGCGAGGGCGAGTTGATCCGCCGTGGCCGCGGCCGGCGCCACCGGCAGCGCGGCCAGCTTGAATTGCGGCCCCAGACGGTGGCCGAGAAAGCGCAGACGATAGTCGCCGCCGACGGCGCCCGGGTCCGCCGGCATGGCGGCGACCGTCGTCATGGCCAAGTTCGGGAAGGCGTGTGCGATGTCGGCGATGAGCCGCGGACGCTGATCCGCGGCGGTGGCGGCGAGGAGTTGCACCAGCGCGACGAAGCTGCCCGGGCTCTCGTTCGGCTCCCAGGCTTCGTCGCGGCCGAGGAAAAGGCTGGCGGTGATGATGGCATGAATGACCAGCAGCGACGCGAGAATGAGCAGCGTGATCTGACTGCCGATGCGGTTCAGGAGCAGGGAGCGCAGCGTGCTCATGCGGGTTCCACCTCGGGCGTGAACAGATAGCCGCCCGAGCGCACCGTCTTGATCAGACTGGGATGCTGCGGATCGCTTTCGATCTTGCGCCGCAGCCGGCTGACCAGGATATCGATACTGCGCTCGAAGGCGCCGGCGCTGCGCCCTTGCGTGAGATCGAGCAACTGGTCGCGCGACAGCACGCGGCCCGGACGTTCGCAGAACACCTGCAGCAGGCTGAATTCGGCATCGGTGACGGTGACGCGGGCGCCTTCCGGATTGCGCAACTCGCGCAGCGCACGGTCGATGCGCCAGCCGAGGAAGGTGAGCGCGCGTGCGGTCTGCGCCATGGGATTGAGCGCAGTGACGGTGGCGCGACGCAGCACCGAGCGGATGCGCGCCAATAGTTCGCGCGGGTTGAACGGTTTGGCCAGATAATCGTCGGCGCCCATTTCCAGCCCGAGGATGCGGTCGACCTCGTTGCCTTTGGCGGTGAGCATGATGATTGGCACCTGCGAGCGCGCGCGCAGCCGCTTGCAGACGCTCAAGCCGTCCTCGCCGGGCAACATCAGGTCGAGCACGATCAGATCGATCCGATTGCCGTCCAGCAGGGGATCGACCTCGCGTCCGTTGTCGGTCAGCGTCACCCGACATTCGTTCGAGCGCAGATAGCGCGCGATCAGCGCGCTGATGTCGCGGTCGTCTTCAACCACCAAAATGTGCGGAAGCTTGCTCATCTGATTCGGTCGGGGGAATGATGGCAGACGGCGGCGGGAAAATTGTTTCTGAATGTTTCTGACGCGGCGTTCGATACACACCGAAACAAAACGGCTGCGTGCTGGCAAGGCCCCGTTAACCGCGAAAGACGCTTATTGAAGCCCGAAAAGGCGGCATTTATCCGCCGGCTCAACTGGGGGATTTTACGATGAGTTCGATCACATCCGCGACCGTCATGCCGCAGTCTTTCTCGCCGCTGTCGCGACTGCAAAATGAGCTGCAGTCGGAAGTCTCGTCTGGTGCCATCAGCTCCGACGATCAATCCGCGCTCAGCGCCGCCCTCTCCGACATCGATACGGCGATGCAGAGTCAGGCCTCATCGTCCGGCTCGCCGCCGGCGCCTGGCGACATGCAGGCCAAGCTCAACAGTCTGATCGCCGGCGAGGTGAAGGACGGCAAGTTGACCAGCGCCCAGGCCAGCGAATTGAAGAACGTGTTCGCGCAAGCCTTTCAGGGCGGCCCGGGCGGTCCCGGTGGCCCGGGCGGACCCGGTGGTCCTGGGGGGCCCGCCGGCGGCGACGCCAGTGGCAGCAATTCGTCGGCCAGTTCCAGCGGTTCCGACACCTCGCAGATGCTGTCAGACTTCCTTAAGCTGCTGCAGAATTCGCAAAGCAGCTCGTCGAGCTATGGCTCGAGCGGCGACAGCTTGATGTCGCAGATCCAGTCGCTGATCGTCAGCTACCAGGCCTGAGGTCAACTCTGAAACGGTCGCGGCCGTTGGCGAGACAGCCGCTGATTACATTTTCGGCAATTCTCGCACCGTTACCTGCACTGTGGCGTGGGTTTGCGCGACGATGCGCAGCGTGTGCGCGTCGAAGGCGATGCCGGTGAGGCGCACGTCGTCGATGCCGGTCACGACAGAGACGCCGGGGCTCGGCGCGCGGAAATCGGCCAGCGCACCGGCGATCTTCGCGCGCGCATCCGCGGTGAAGGGCTTGAGGTCGACCACCGCCTGCTCGGCCAGCGCCTGCTGCAGATAGGGCAACGCGGCGCGGGCGGCGGTGCCGACCAGGCTGGTCTGCGAATCGACCGCGAGCGAAATGTCGGTGAGGCGCAGGATCTGCTTGTCGGTATCGAGCACCGGCTTGCCCCAGATATAGACTGTGGCATTGGCGCCGAAGCCGAACCAGCTCTTCTTCTCGCGCGCACGCACCTTGAGCGCGATCAGCAGCCGCGTGCCGGCGGCGGCGACCTGCACGCCGCGCACCTCGACGTCGACCGCGCCGCTGCCGTCCTCGGGGTAATGATGGCCCTTGAGCTCGGCCTCCAGCAGTTTGTTGAGATCGCTGAACGGTAGGTCGATCGGCAGGCCGACATCGATACTGCCGTGCGCCGGCGCCGCAACGATGTCGAGCTGCGCCGGGAATGGGCAGTCCGGCTTGGTCGCGCTCGGCACGATGCGGGTGAGCGACTGCACGCCGACGGTCAGCGTCACCGCCTTGCCGTCGATCTTGGGCTGGGCGGCGAAGGCCTTCACCGGCTTTACCTCCAGCCACAGCTTGGGCAGGCCGGTCTTGCCGCCGCCGAGCGGAATCGAGCGGCACATTTTCGCCCATTGCGCGCGCGCCGCCTGCTCGATGAAGGGATCGTTGCGCATGCGCGCCTCCAGCGCGCCGATCTCATTGTCGATCGCGGGGTCGAGCATCGGCTTGATTTCGCTGCCGAGATTGACCTTGATGCCGGCGATCTTGGCGCTGGCATTGCCGATGGAGACGGTGCCGGTGAGGTGCGGATCGAGCCGCCAGTTGGCCAGGAGCTGCGGGCGCGCGGTGACCACCACATTGCCGCGGAAATTGGTGGTCTGGTTGAAGGTCTGGTTTGCGAGATGTCTCGATCTGCTTGCCGACCGAGCCGCCGAGCAGCCCGCCGATTGCGTCGCCGATGCCGCCGACGGCCTTGCCGGCGACGCCGCCGATGCTGCCGGTGATGTGGATGGTGCCGGTGAGCGGGGTGTCGACGGTGAGCGTGTCATTGGCGCCGGTGACCGACATCGAGCCGCGCGACACGGTGAGGCCGATCTCGGCGCGATCGAGCAGCTTGGCGATCGGATTGTCGTTCTTGCCGGCGAATTCGCGCGGCGCCGTGGCGTCGAGCCGGTCGCGGATGGCGCTGAGCGCGACGGCGACCGGCGCCACCGCCGTCGAGATTTGCGACGCTGCCGGCAGCGGTGGTGGCGCCGGCAGTTTGGCGAACGAGGGCGGCGGCGTTTCCGGCAGCAAGCGGTCGAGCGCCCATAGCGCGCCGTAGAAGGCGACGACGAGCACGACCAGCGCGCCGAACATCAGGCGGAAGCCGCGTGAGCGGCCGAACAAGCGGATCGGCGCGGTGAGGTAATAGATGAGGGTGTCGAGCATGGGCACCGCCCGCGATTCGTCGGATGCGGAATCCTAGTCCAGTTTCCGCCGGCGTCGACCCAGGTTCCGCCCATTCCCGTCCCCGCAGGCGCGGGACCTTACGGACGATCTTGAGGCTCTCGTCTTCCCGCATTCCAGCGAACATGCCGGCCATCACTGCTGCGTGACATCGCCGCATTTGGCTCAACTTGCGGCGACGGCGCTGTTACAACTTGGCCGACCGACAGCGCGGAAAGTTCATGGCACAGCCCTTCGTCGAGCCGTGCGACAGCGGCATCATTGATGCCCAACCGTGCCCGCGTGCGCTCGAGCGCGAGGTCGCGCCGGCGCGGCGGCGCTGGGTGCTGGCGGCCTGCGTGCTCGCCTCCGCCATGGCCTTCATCGACGGCTCCGCGCTCACGGTGGCGCTGCCGCGGCTGCGCGCCGACTTCGGCGCCGATCTCGCCGCGGTGCAATGGGTGCTCAACGGCTATGTGCTGGCGCTCGCCGCGCTGACGCTGATCGGCGGCGCGCTCGCCGATGTCTATGGCAAGGCGCGCATGCTCATGCTCGGCTGCCTCGGCTTCGGCCTCGCGTCGGCGGCCTGCGGGCTGGCGCCGTCGATCGGCTGGCTGATCGCGCTGCGCGTGGTGCAGGGGATTTCGGCGGCGATCCTGACGCCGTCGAGCCTGGCGCTGATCGGCGCCACCTACCCCAAGGAGGAGCGCAACCGCGCCATCGGCGTATGGGCGGCGGCCTCCGCGCTCACCACCGCGGGCGGGCCGGTGCTCGGCGGCTGGCTGACCGAAAGCTTCGGCTGGCCCTATGTGTTCGCGATCAATCCGCCGCTGGCGTTGATCGTGGTGGTGCTGCTGATGCGCCACGCGCCGCCCGACCGGCGCGAGCCGCGCCGCTTCGATCTGGTCGGCGCCGCCATTCTCGCCGGCGCGCTGGCGTTGCTCGCCTGGGCGCTGAGCGAGATCGGACCGCGCGGCGGCGGCGCCGGTAGATTGCGGTCGCCGGCGCCGCGCTGCTGGGGCTGGCCGCGCTGGCCGGCTATGCGCTCTGGGAGCGCGTGAGCTCCGCAGCCGATGACGCCGCCGCGCCTGCTGGGCAATCGCGTCTTCGTCGGGCTGAACCTGGCGACGCTGCTGATCTATGGCGGCCTGGCGATCATGTTCTTTCTGTTGTCGTTCGATCTCATCGACCGCCGCGCGCTGTCGCCGACCGACGCCGGCCTGGTGTTCCTGCCGTTCACGCTCGGCGTCGGCCTGCTGTCGCGGCCGTTCGGCGCGCTGGCCGACACGTTCGGCGCGCGCACGATGTTGATCGGCGGGCCGCTCGGCGCCGCGCTCGCCTTCGCGCTGCTGGCGCTGGGCAAGAGCGCATCGCTCGCGCTTGGCGTGCTGGCGCCGATGGCGCTTTTCGGGATTTCCTTTGCCGCGCTGGTGGCGCCGCTCACCGCCCAGGTGCTGTCCAGCGTCGGCAGCAGACGACGAGGGGCTCGCCTCCGGCATCAACAATGCGGTGAGCCGTATCGCGCAATTGGCCGGCATTGCGCTCTCGGCCGGCGTGGCGTCATATTCGCTCGGCTTTCAAGCGGGCCTCGCCGTCGCCGCCGTGCTGGCGCTGGCTGGCGCCGGCGTCAACGCGGCGATGCTGCCGCCGGCACAACGCAAGCAGGGAGCACGGCGATGAGCAAGCGAACTTGCGCGCACATCAGGCCGGCATCCGCACGGTGACGCCGAGCGCGCTCGGCTGCGAGGAATGCCTGAAGATCGGCTCGGCCTGGGTGCACTTGCGGCTGTGCCGGACCTGCGGCCATGTCGGCTGCTGCGATTCCTCGCCGCACCGCCACGCCACCAAGCATTTCCACGCCAGCGGCCACCCGATCATCGAGGGCTACGATCCGCCGGAAGGCTGGGGCTGGTGCTATGTCGACGAGCGCTTCGTCGATCTGCCCGAGCAGACGCCACAGCGCGGGCCGATCCCGAAATTCGTCTGAGCTATTTCATCTCCGCCATGCATTTCGCCACGAAGGCGGCCTTGTCCGCCATGGGGATCTTCTGCTGCATGGCCTTGTCGTCGCAGGCGCGCATCTTCTTGGCATCGCCCGGCGGCGTCATCTTCTCCGGCGCCGTCGATTTCATGTCGCTCGCCGCCGCGCCGGCGGCAAACAGCAGCAAGGGCAGGGCGGTGAGCAGGGCAATCGAACGGCGCATGGCGGCCTCCTGCGGCTGAGCGGCCATGATCGCGCGCCCGGCGCGGCCGAGGCAAGGCCCACGGGCGCCGTCGCCACGGCTTGCCTTGGCGGCGACGGCCGGGTTATCGATGAGGACCGGCGGGACGACGCCCTTCGACAGGATGTAAGGCCATGACCGAGAGTACCGAGCAGACCCAGGACACGCCGGAACGGATCGGCAAGGCGCTGTCGACCGTCCTGCTGCTGGCGCTCGCGGCGCTGTTTATCTACGGATACGCGGCGCGCTTCATGATTTCGATCTTCGGCTAGCGATCAGCGCTTGCCTAAGCGGTGCAATTTGAGCGCCGCATAGATGGTGTCGTTGACCGGCGTCGGCACCTTCAATTGCTTGCCGAGTTGCGATACCCGGCCGGCCAGCCAGTCGAGCTCCAGCCTGTTGCCGCGGTCGAGATCGTTGGCCATCGAGGCCTTCATGCTCGCCGGCACGTTCTTGTCGGCGAAGGCCAGGCGCTGGTCGACGAAGTCGTCGTCGAGCGCGACGCCCTTGGCGCGGCCGACCGCGTAGGTCTCGGCCATGATGGCGCGGAACAGCGCGCGGGTGTCGGGATCGCCGAGGATCGGTCCCATGGTCGAGCGGGTGATCGAGGTGGCGCCGGAGGTCGCCGACAGGAAGATGAATTTCTGCCAGCGGTCGCGCTCGATATTCGGCGACAGCGTGATGTCGATGCCGGCGGCCTTGGCGGCATCGACGAAGGCCTGCAGCGCCGCGTCGCGGCGGCCGTCGATGGTGCCGCAGATGATCGACTGGAACTTGCTGGTCTGCTTGATGACGCCGGGACGGTCGATCACGGTGACGACATAAGTGACGCCGGCAATGGCGTGCTCGGCGCCGATGATGGGGGCGATGCGCTCATAGCTGTCGACGCCGTTCTGCAAGGTGATCGAGCCGCGTCGCCGGGCCGATCAGCGGTAATGCCTGTTCGGCGGCGCTTTCGGTGTCCCACAGCTTGACCGCGAACAGCACGATGTCGACCGGGCCGACCTCGGCCGGCTTGTCGGTGGCGTTGACCTTCGGCAGATGCAGGTCGCCATGCGCGCTTTCCAGCGTGAGGCCGTTCTCGCGCAGCGCCGCGAGATGGGCGCCGCGGGCAATGAAGAAGACCTCGTGGCCGGCCGCCTGCATGCGCGCGCCGAAATAACCGCCGACCGCGCCCGCCGCCATCACCGCTATGCGCATTGACCCTTCTCCGACTTTTGTTCGCCGTCCGCGGCGCGAGAGCGCGAGATATAGCGTCGCTCGCGCGCCTTGGCCACCCGCGCAAAAAAATGGCCCGGCGCGTGCCGGGCCAAGTCGGGGAGGAACGCGGAATTCAGTAAAGGCCGTTCGGACGCATGACGTTCCAGCTCATGCGCTGCGCGGTTGCCCGCAGCGGCGGCTTAGCGGCCTCCTCGCTGCTCGCGATGGCGGCGGCGGCCTTGGCCTGCCAATTCGGCGCGGCGGAACGCGCCTCGCGGGTCGGCGCGCCGCTCTGCGGCAGCACGATCACCTTGGCGCCGACCTTCACGCGATTGAAGAGATCGATGGCGTTGTCGTTGGTCATGCGGATGCAGCCGCTCGACATGTGCTTGCCGATCGAGGCCGGATTGTTGGTGCCGTGGATGCGATATTCGGTGCCGCCGATATACATGGCGCGGGCGCCGAGCGGATTGCCGGGGCCGCCGGCCATCATGCGCGGCAGATAAGGCTGGCGCTTGATCATCTCCGCCGGCGGATACCAGTCCGGCCACTCGGTCTTGCGCACGAGGCTCTTGACGCCCGACCAGGTGAAGCCCTGGCGGCCGACGCCGATGCCGTAGCGGATCGCCTTGCCGTTGCCGAGCACGTAATAGAGGAAGGTGTGCGGCGTATCGATGATGATGGTGCCGGGCGCTTCGCGGCTCGCATAGTTGACGACCTGGCGTTGCAGGCGCGGGGCAAGCTCGGCGTTTTCGTCGCCGATCTGGCTGTCGTTGATGGCGTCGGCGGACGGCGCGGCGGCCGGCGGCGCGATCGCGCCCTGCGCCGGCGGCGCGACGAAGGCGAGGTGTTGGGCCTGCGCGGTCCCGCAGGACACGGCGGCGGCGAACAGCGCGGTAGCAAGACGTGGGCAGAATTGTTTGACATGGCACCCTCGACCATTTCCCTGATGCTCTGTGTGTCGGGGAAATGGCCGCGGCGGTTCAATGGTTCCCGCTCAAAAACGCGTCATCCGGGGGAACCGAAGAGGGCGGTCTGCGTTTGGCGCGGCGAAATTCAGTCTTTTTTCGTCCGCCAGCCCACCACCGCCTCCGGCACGCTATCGGTCGTGGCGAAATAGGGCTTGATGTCGAGAAGCGGCGTGCCGTCGAGGCAGTCGAGGCCGACCACGGAAAGCTTGCCGCCGTCGATGCCCACCAAGCGTACCACGCTCATGGCGATCGGGTTGGGGCGCGCCGGCGAGCGCAGCGCGAAGGTGCCGTGCTGCACGCCGTAATGGCCAGGCACCTGCAGCACCAGATTGCGCGGCGCCTTGTCCATCCAATAGAGCAGCACCAGGTGCGAGCAGGTCTCGACATCCTTGCAGGCCGCGGCATAGCGCGGATCGAGCTCGACCGTGCAGACCGCATCGGAGCCGCGCGCGTTCTTGGGGCAGTCGTTGCGGTCGGTCCAGGGCGTGCGGATGCGGCCGATGAAATAGACGCCGGCGTCGGGCGCCCGGGCAGTTCCACGGCGAGCTCGCCGGGGCGGATGCCGAAGTCTTCTTGCGCGTCATGGGCGAATTCCTGCCATTGCGAACCGGCGTGCTTTCGCACGCGTTCCACCGAGACGGAAGGGGGTGGGTCTTGCGGAAAGCTGATTAAAGGTATAAAGATATCTTTATATAGTGGGAAACGGCCCATATGCCCGCCAATACGCAACTCGGTTTCGAGGCCCTCAATGCGGCGCTCAAGGCGGCCGGCGAGGAGACGCGCCTGCGCGTGCTGGCGCTGCTGGCCGAGGCCGAGCTGACCGTCTCCGACCTGACCGACATCCTGCGCCAGTCGCAGCCGCGCATCTCGCGGCATCTGCGGCTGCTGGCCGAGGCCGGGCTGGTGGAGCGCTTCCGCGAGGGCACCTGGGCCTTCTTCCGCCTGGCCGAGCATGGCGGCGGCGCCGCGGTGGCGCGCGCGCTGCTGGAGCGGCTCGATCCCGACGATGCGACGGTGGCGCGCGACCGCGCACGGCTCGCCTCGGTGCGCCAGGCACGCGCCGCGGCGGCGCAGGCTTATTTCCGCGCGCATGCCGCCGAATGGGACCGCATCCGCAAGCTGCACGTCGCCGACGCGGCGGTGGAAGCCGCGATCCGCACGGCGCTCGCCGACAAGCCGTTCCGCTCGCTGCTCGACCTCGGCACCGGCACCGGCCGCATGCTCGAACTGTTCGGGCCGGAGATCGAGCGCGGGCTCGGGCTCGATCTGTCGCTCGACATGCTGCATCTCGCGCGCGACCGGCTGGAGCGCGCCGGCTTGCGGACATTGCAGCGTGCGCCAGGGCGACATCTACGACCTGCCGCTGGCCAATGACTCCTTCGACGTCGTCATCCTGCATCAGGTGCTGCACTTCCTCGACGACGGCGCCCGCGCCATCCACGAGGCGGCGCGCGTGCTGCGCCCGGGCGGCCGGCTGCTGGTGATCGATTTCGCCCCGCACGAGCAGGAATTCCTGCGCGAGCAATATGCCCACCGCCGGCTCGGCTTTGCGCCGGAGACGGTGACGCAATGGATGGCGGCGAGCGGGCTCGAGCCGGTGCTGCATGAGCGGCTCGCGCCGGAGGCGGGCGGCCAAGATCGC
Source organism: uncultured Pseudomonadota bacterium (assembly GCA_963782145.1). Lineage (GTDB taxonomy): Bacteria > Pseudomonadota > Alphaproteobacteria > Rhizobiales > Xanthobacteraceae > Pseudolabrys. The sequence continues at coordinate 58,649 of CAWAIV010000015.1, read as the reverse complement.
GGTGTCGCTGTGGCTGGCGCGCGACGCGCGCGTGCTGATGGCGCAGCCGACCGCGCGCGAGGTGGCGTGATGATCAATCCGCTTCGTCCCAGCCGTTTCATCCGCAGCGACCGCCTGTCGGTGTCGTTCGAGTTCTTTCCGCCGGCCACGGAGGAGATGGAAGAGATCCTGTGGGAGTCGATCGAGCGGCTGGCGCCGCTGTCGCCGCAATTCGTCTCCGTCACCTATGGCGCCGGCGGCTCCACGCGCGAGCGCACGCATGCCACCGTGCGGCGCCTCCTCGCCGAGACGCCGCTGACGCCGGCGGCGCATCTGACCTGCGTCGCCGCGACGCGCGAGGAGGTCGACGCCATCGTGCGCAGCTATCACGAGGCCGGCGTGCGCCATATCGTGGCGCTGCGCGGCGATCCGCCGGAAGGCGCGGGCGCGCGCTATGCGCCGCATCCCGGCGGCTACATCAATGCCGCCGACCTGGTCGCCGGCATCAAGCGCATCGCCGCCGATTTCGAGATTTCGGTGTCGGCCTATACGGAGCGGCATCCCGACAGCCCGACGCTGGAAGCCGACATCGACATGCTCAAGGCCAAGGTCGATGCCGGCGCCTCGCGCGCCATCACCCAGTTCTTCTTCGAGAACGACCTCTATTTCCGCTACCTCGACCGCGTGCGCGCGCGCGGCATCGATATCCCGATCGTGCCCGGCATCCTGCCGGTGCAGAACTTCAAGGCGATGACCGAGTTTCGCCAAGCGCGCCGGCGCCTCGGTGCCGGCCTGGCTGGCCGAGCGCTTCCACGGCCTCGACAACGATCCGGCCACGCGCAAGCTGATCGCGGCGGCGGTCGCCGCCGAACAGGTGATCGACCTGCTCGACCGCGGCGTCACCAATTTCCACTTCTACACCATGAACCGCGCCGATCTGGTCTACGCGATCTGCCATCTGCTGGGCTTGCGGCCGGTGACGCGTGAGGCGGCATGATGGTGCATTTGCGCACCGCGGTGCGGCAGTTTCCCTCTCCCAGGGGGAGAGGGTGCCCGCGCGCAGCGCGGGCGGGTGAGGGGTTATGGCGTCTCGAGTAGGCACGGCGAGGAAGCTGCGGCGCGATCAGACAGACGCCGAGCGCAAGCTATGGTTTCGGCTGCGCGACCGCCGGCTCAATGGTTTGAAGTTTCGTCGGCAGATGCCGATCAAATCTCATGTTGTCGATTTCTGCTGTGAATCGGCGCGGCTTATCGTCGAGCTTGATGGCGGGCAGCACGCCGAGCGAATTGCCGATGACGCAAAGCGAACCGCTGATCTCGAAGCTTACGGCTTTCTTGTCCTGCGCTTCTGGAACAACGACATCCTGCGCAATATCGACGGCGTTTTGGAAACGATCGTCGCTACGGCGAAGTCAGGAACCCCCTCACCCTAACCCTCTCCCCAACGGGGAGAGGGAACACGCATGAGCGAAGTCGGCGAATCCCCATGTCCCACGAAAACACCCGTTCCGCCTTCACCGACCTCTTGCGCCAGCGCATCCTGGTGCTCGACGGCGCCATGGGCACCATGATCCAGGCGCTCAAGCTCGACGAGGAAGGCTATCGCGGCGCCCGCTTCGACGCCTGGAACCGCGAGGTGCGCGGCAACAACGACCTGTTGAACCTCAGCCGGCCCGACGCCGTGCGCGATATCCATCTCGCTTATTTCCGCGCCGGCGCCGATATCGTCTCCACCAACACCTTCTCCTCGACCGCGATCGCGCAGGCCGATTACGGCATGGAAGGCATCGCCTATGAGCTCAACCACGCGGGCGCCAAGCTCGCGCGCGAGGCGGCGACGCTGGCGGAACAGGAAGACGGCAAGCGCCGCTTCGTTGCCGGCGCGCTCGGCCCGACCAACCGCACCGCCTCGATCTCGCCGGACGTCTCCAATCCCGGCTTCCGCGCCATCAGTTTCGACCAGTTGCGCGCCGCCTATGGCGAGCAGGTGCGCGGGCTGATCGACGGCGGCGCCGACCTGCTGCTGATCGAGACCATCTTCGACACGCTCAACGCCAAGGCGGCGATCTACGCCATCGGCGAAATCTGCGACGAGCGCGATATCGATTTGCCGGTGATGATCTCCGGCACCATCACCGACCGTTCCGGCCGGCTGCTGTCGGGGCAGACGCCGGCGGCGTTCTGGAATTCGGTGCGCCATGCCGCGCCCGTCACCGTCGGGCCTCAACTGCGCGCTCGGCGCCAAGGAGATGCGCGCGCATATCGACGAGACTCGGCCGCCTCGCCGACACCTTCGTCTGCGCCTATCCCAATGCCGGCCTGCCCAACGAATTCGGCTATTACGACGAGAGCCCGGAATTCATGGCCGAGCTGCTCGGCGAATTCGCCGATGCCGGCCTGGTCAACGTGGTCGGCGGCTGCTGCGGCACCACGCCCGAGCATATCGCCGCCATCGCCCAGGCGGTCGCCGGCAAGGCGCCGCGCGCGATCCCCGAAGTGCCGCGGCAATTGCGGCTGTCGGGGCTGGAGTGCTTCACGCTGACGCCGGAAATCCCCTTCGTCAATGTCGGCGAGCGCACCAACGTCACCGGCTCGGCCAAGTTCCGCAAGCTGATCACCGCCGGCGATTATGCCAGCGCCCTTTCCATCGCGCGCGAGCAGGTGGAGAACGGCGCCCAGGTGATCGACGTCAACATGGACGAGGGCCTGCTCGATTCCGAAGAGGCGATGACCACCTTCCTCAATCTGATCGCCGCCGAGCCCGACATCGCGCGCGTGCCGGTGATGGTCGATTCGTCGAAATTCTCGGTGATCGAGGCGGGCCTGAAATGCCTGCAGGGCAAGTCGGTGGTGAACTCGATCTCGCTGAAGGAGGGCGAAGAGGCCTTCATTGCGCATGCCAAGATCGTGCGCCGTTACGGCGCCGCGGTGGTGGTGATGGCCTTCGACGAGAAGGGCCAGGCCGATACGCTGGAGCGCAAATGCGCCATCGCCAAGCGCGCCTACGACATTCTGGTCAAGAAGGTCGGCTTCCCGCCGGAAGACATCATCTTCGATCCCAACATCTTCGCCGTCGCCACCGGCATGGAGGAGCACAACAATTACGGCGTCGACTTCATCGAGGCGGCGCGCTGGATCAAGGCCAACTTGCCCTTCGCGCATGTCTCCGGCGGCGTGTCGAATCTCTCCTTCGCCTTCCGCGGCAATGAGCGCGTGCGCGAGGCCATGCATTCGGTGTTCCTCTATCACGCCATCCATGCCGGCATGGATATGGGCATCGTCAATGCCGGGCAGATCGCGGTCTATGACGACCTCGATCCGGAATTGCGCGAGGCTTGCGAGGACGTGGTGCTCAACCGCCGGCCCGATGCCGCCGAGCGGCTGCTGGCGCTGGCGGAGAAATTCCGCGGCAAGGGGCAGGAGGCGCGCGAGGTCGATCTCGCCTGGCGCGAGCGCCCGGTGGAGAAGCGGCTGACCCATGCGCTGGTGCACGGCATCACCGACTTCATCGAGGCCGATGTCGAGGAAGCGCGCCACCGCGCCAAGCGCCCGCTCGACGTCATCGAAGGTCCGCTGATGGACGGCATGAACGTGGTCGGCGACCTGTTCGGCTCCGGCAAGATGTTCCTGCCGCAGGTGGTCAAATCGGCGCGGGTGATGAAGCAGGCGGTCGCTTATCTCATGCCCTACATGGAGCAGGAGAAGGACAACCGCAGCCATATCAGCAGCAACGGCAAGATCGTGATGGCGACGGTCAAGGGCGACGTGCACGACATCGGCAAGAACATCGTCGGCGTCGTGCTCCCGTGCAACAATTATCGAGGTCATCGATCTCGGCGTCATGGTGCCGGCGGCGAAGATCCTGGAGACCGCCAAGGCGGAGCAGGCCGACATCATCGGACTGTCCGGCCTGATCACGCCCTCGCTCGACGAGATGTGCCATGTGGCGGCGGAGATGGAGCGCCAGGGCCTCGACCTGCCGCTTCTGATCGGCGGCGCCACCACCAGCCGCGTGCACACCGCGGTGAAGATCCATCCCAACTACCGCCGCGGCCAGACCGTCTATGTCACCGACGCCAGCCGCGCGGTCGGCGTGGCGCAGGCGCTGATGTCGGCGCAGGCGCGGCCCGGCTATGTCGCCGAATTGCGCGGCGAATACGCCAAGATCGCCGCCGCGCATGCGCGCGCGCAGGAGGACAAGGCGCGGCTGCCGCTTGCCGCGGCGCGCGCCAATGCCGTGAAGCTCGACTGGTCGGGCGCCTATGAGCCGCCGCGGCCCACGTTCCTCGGCACGCAGGTGCTCAACGATTATCCGCTCGCGGAGCTGGTCGACTTCATCGATTGGACGCCGTTCTTCCAGACCTGGGAGCTGGCCGGCAGGTTCCCCGCCATCCTCGACGACGCCAAGGTCGGCGAGGCGGCGCGCGCGCTCTATGACGATGCGCGCAAGATGCTGGATCGCATCGTCGCCGAGCGCTGGTTCAAGGCGAGCGCGGCGTTCGGCTTCTGGCCCGCCAACGCGCAGGGCGACGACATCCTGCTCTATGGCGACGAGACGCGCAGCGCGCCGATCGCCACCCTGCATGCGCTGCGCCAGCAGCTTGTCCAAGCGCGAGGGCCGCGCCAATACCGCGCTCGCCGATTTCATCGCGCCGCGTGACAGCGGGCTCGCCGATTATATCGGCGCCTTCGCGGTGACCGCCGGCATCGGCGAGGACGAGATGGCCGAGCGCTTCAAGCGCGCCAATGACGACTACTCCGCCATCCTGGTCAAGGCGCTGGCCGACCGCCTGGCGGAAGCCTTGGCCGAGCGACTGCACCAGCGCGTGCGCCGGGAGTTCTGGGGCTACGCGCCCGACGAGGCCTTGGACGGCGCGGCGCTGATCGCCGAACAGTATCGCGGCATCCGTCCGGCGCCGGGCTATCCGGCGCAGCCCGACCACACCGAGAAGGGCACGCTGTTTGATCTGCTGGAGGCCGAGCGCGTCGGCGTGCAACTGACCGAGAGCTTCGCCATGCAGCCGGGCGCGGCGGTGTGCGGGCTCTATTTCAGCCATCCGCAGAGCGCTTATTTCGGCGTCGGCAAGATCGAGCGCGACCAGGTCGAGGACTACGCCAAGCGCAAGGGCTGGAGCGTGGAAGAGACCGAGCGCTGGCTGGCGCCGATCCTCAACTACGATCCGCGCCAGGCGCCGCGCACCGCGGCGGCCTGACGAGCGGCGCTGGCGCGCGGCGTCAGCGAATATTGAGCGTGCCGATATCGGGCGAAGTGCGCACCGGAAACAGCCGCGCCGTCGACGAATAGCTGCGCAGACGCCGGCATTTCGCTTCGCCCGCCGTCGGATCATCCTGGTCGCGGCGCTTGGCCCAGGCGTCGTCGGCGCGGTTGACGATCAGTGTGGCGTGATCGCGCTCGAGCGTGTCCGGATTTTCGCTTTTGTCGTCGGCATGAAAGCCAGCGGCGTCGACCGTGCCGCTGAACTCGTAGACGCAACCGTCTTTCCACGAGCCCTGGTACCATTTGCCGCCGGAGACATTCAGCTTGCCGTCCTTGCCGCGCGTCACCGTCAGCCCGGCATCGCTCGCCCACCAGGTTCCTTCGAAACCGCGCCGCGTTTCATCAAAGCCTTCCAGCACCGCGAGGCGCTCGCGCTGCAGCGCCAGCAGGCTGTCGCGCGCGAGCGCGGTCTGATGCACGTCGCTTGCCTGCTTGTCCCAGGCCGGGTGCAGGAATTCCGGATATTGGAACGCCTGCGACTTCACCCAGGCGCGCTGATCCGTGCTCAGGAGGCGGCGCGTCGTGGTATCGAGCCGCGGCAGCAGACGATGCCAGGCGCGATTCAAGCGCACATCGCCGGCGGCGAGTTCGGGATCGGCGCAGATTTCCTCCTCGGACGCGGTGGCCGGACGCGTGCAATCGAAGGTCGGCGCTACGAAGGGCGTGGCCCCCGTTAGGCCTCTACCGGATTTGCCGGCGGCGAAATAGCTGCCGGTCAGCAGGTTCTGGTGGCTGCAGTTGATCGCATAGCGGTCCCACCCATCCTTGTTGCCGTCGCCGGCGACGACGCGCAGGGTTTCACCCTGACGGCGGATCTTCAGCAGCGCCGGCTTCATCGTCGCTACTTCTTTGGCCACGTCCGTCGTATAGGGCTTGGGGCTCACCGCGGTGCCGACGAGCCAGCCGTCGGCGCCCGCGCGCAGCACGCCGCGGGTGGCGCAGGTCTCCGGCTGCCGATCGGAATCTTCGCCGTAGCGCGCGTCGACCGTCAGCGCGACGTGGATGTCGCCGTGCTCGCCCGGCGTCACCTCGACGCTGCCGAAGGCATTGACCCAGCGGCCGCCGACGCCGGCGCGGCCATGACCTTGCGCCAGTTCGTTGAGCGCGGCGATGCGCCGCTCCAGCATGCGCACCTCGATGTCCTGGATGCTGCCGCCTGAATCGTCGGCATTATCGTCGTAGACCTCGAGCATTTGGCGAAACCACACCTGGTCGCGCTTGAGCAGGGGGACGGTGAGCGGGCGCGCCTTGGCGAGCGCGGCCTTTTCGGCGGCGTCGAGTTCGCGCACCAGGCGCTGCATGGTTCCGTCCTTGCACCGCGGCAGCGTGGCGTGACTGCTCGCGCATAGCGCCAGGGTGGCCGATTTGAGGCTTTCGGCGCGATCGGCATTGTCGTCATCATCGGCCAGGCAGGGCGCCATGGCGGCGAGCATCATGGCCACCGAGGTGAACAGGCAACGGCTTGAAAGCGACAGGATGAACAGCATGGCTAGGATCGTTCGTTGTCAGCGCATCGGTGTAAGGCGACGAATTCTAGCGCGCCGTCATAAAAAACGACACCGAAGAACGGGCGCTCTCCGGTGTCGGAAATACGTGGCCGGTTTTACACCGGCAATTATTGGTTGGCGTCGTCGTCGGACTCTGGAACTAGAATGCCCCCAGCAAAATTGCACCGACGAATACGAACACCGCGCATACCGCCAGCACATTCAGCCTCAAGGACAGGTCCACGGCATGTGCCTCCCTCTTTGACATGGTGACTTGCTAGCACAGAACGCGGTTATGCCGAAGCGGGTTGCGGCGTGCGACCGGCAAATTCGCCTCCATCGTCATGCGCAAGCGGCATGACGACGACAATGGATTGATTGCACGGCGCAAAATTTGCGTTACGGAAAAAAGAGGCAGCAGCGAATACCGCGCCATGCGCAAATTACCGGTGCTTGCACGGCAAACGAAGCGGAAACGGAAGTATTTCCGCATTGCACAATGACGAGTCGCGGCAAATTTGCATGCACCCTGCGCGAGCCAGATGTTACACCATTGCGTCGAGCTGCGGAAACAGCGGTTCAATGGTGTTGTCGCGGTAGAATTTTTCCAGCCGCGCGCGGGCCTGATCGCCGGGCCGCAGGCCGAGGAAGGCGACGGCATTGTTGAAATAGACATTGGCGAGCTGCGCTGCGTTCAATTGCACGTCGTTGCGCAGGAAGTCGCCGAGTTCGAGATGATAGCGTTCGTGGCCGGGTTCGAGTCCGAGCATGATCCAGTCCGACCCGTAGCAGATGTGTTCGGCCGCGGCGTCGTATTTGCTAAGGAAACTCTTGAAGCGGTCGCGCATGGTGGCGCGCCGCGCCTGCCAGCCGTCGCTGCGGTCGAGCACCTCGGCGAGATAACTGAGGTCGGCATAGACGAATTGCGCGCCCGGCTTGGCCAGGATGCTGCCGATGATCACCTCCCAGGCCTTGGCGGTGAAGGCGTCGGCGCAACCGGGGAATTTGGTGTGCGCGCTGAAGCTGCCGAAGTGACCGAGGCACAGTCGCAGCGGCTTTTCCGGTGTGCTGAACCGGTCGATCACCTCGCCCCAATATTGTGGGCTGGCGCGCCAGCCGGTGCATTGGTCGGCCTGGTTGCTGTTATAGGCATGCGCCAGGATCGGCACGCCCTGGTCGGCGCAGTAGCGATAGAGCTTTGCCAGTTCGGCATCGATGAGCTCGCCCAATTGGCGGTCGCCGATACCGTCATAGACCTGGCCGACATATTTCTTGGCCATCGGAGAAAATGTGAGGTCGCCCTTGCCGTTGTTCCAGGCGCGGAAGCCCATGGGCGGATAGAGCTTGACGCCGAGAAAGCCGTGATTTTCCACGGCATCGCGCACGAGCGCGTGCGGATCGATGATCGGCATCGCCGTGCCGCCGGGATAATAGCCATAGGGCGCCAGGATGGCGCGGATCGGATCGAACCCGACGAAGCCGTGCACGCGCGGCTTGCCCGGCAGCTTGGCGATCGCACCCATGACGGCGACTTGGTCGTCGAGGCGGCGGCCCTCGGCGTCGGGATTGTCGAGCCAGGCATTGTAGTCGACCAGCGCCGGGGCGATCAGCTCGCAGCGATGGTCGGTGTCGGTGTAAAAGCGTGCCAGCCGCGCCACCAGGTCACGGCGCGGATGCCCGAACAGCTTCAGCCAATTGAATATGCCGGCCCCGGTGCCGGCACCGCCGGCGGCGGCAACATGCGCCGCCGCGTCCTTGCTGCGGCGGTTATGGCGGATGTCGTCGAGTTCTTCGCCCGGGGTGGCGGCATTGCCGCCAAGTAGCGACAACAGCATGCCGATGCCAGCGGCGATGGCGTCGGGGTCGGCGCTGTAGCGTTGGGCGACGACGCGATAGATGAAGGGCGTCGCCGGCAGGTCGGTGGCATTGAAGACATGGCAATGCATGTCGATCAGCGTCTTGGGAATGGCCGGGGCGGCGGGTGTGCCCTGTTGGTTCGGCGCCATGCGCTTCTCCCTGCGGCAATTGCTACCCCAGGTTATCTTTTTGCGCGCAGCCACTCAAAGCTTTATCGGGCCGACCCGGCGGCCGACCGACTTCCTCAATGATTTCTTATCCTTAACAACGTCCCACCCGACCATCATTGATGCCTCGTTAAAGAAACTGCTCGCATTTTCGCGGGTATGAGGATTGGCCTGCGTTTCACCCTGGTCGGCGCGGTAGTGCTGGTGACCTTGTCGGGCTGCGGGCGCGGCTTCTTTCAGGAAGCCGGGCGCGCGCCGTGGCGGCACGAGGCCGAGGTGGCGTGCCTGAAGTCGGGCGTCGTCAAGCTCGGCACCGGCGTGGTGCGGATCGAGCCGATAGAAGGGCCGGGCGCCTGCGGCGCCGATTTTCCCTTGCGCGTGACCGGGCTGGGCGAAAGCGACGCGCTCGGCTTTGCCGACGAATTGCGGCCGCCGGCCGCGGTTCCGCGCGATGGCGATGCGCCGCGCTGGTCGGCGAGCACATCGCATTATACGCCGCCGGCCCCGGTGCCGGGCGAGCATCTGCGCTGGGTGGTGGGGCCGCCCGCCATCGATGCGCCCGGCGTCGCCGCGCCGACGGGTGAGCCGATGTCGATTGCCGCGCCGGATGCGGCCCCGAGCGCGTCGCGTGACCAGCCGCCGCCGCGCTATGAACCGCCACGTTATCAGGCGCCGCGTTATGAACCGCCGCGCTTGGCCGCCCGCCCGCCGGAGCCGCCGGCGGTTCGCGACATACCCAACGACATTCCGCGCGACGCTGTCATTCCGCGCGGCGGCAGCGCCGCCGTGCCGGAGGGCCCCGCGCAGCCGAGCTATCGCGCGCCGCCGCAGCGCCAAGTCTATAACGCGCCGGTCTATGAGCCGCCGCCGCGGCGCGAATTGCCGCGCCTCGGTCCGGCGCGCGGCTACACGCCGGCCTCCATCCCGCAGGCGACGCTGACGCCGCCGGCGACTCTCGCCTGTCCGCTGGTCTCCGCGCTCGACCGCTGGGTGAGCGAAGGCGTGCAGCCGGCGGCGCTGCACTGGTACGGTGTGCCGGTGACCACCATCAAACAGATCGGCGCCTATTCGTGCCGCAGCATGGTCGGCGCCGGCGGCCATCACATTTCCGAGCACGCCTTCGGCGACGCGCTCGACATCGCCGCATTCACCTTCGCCGACGGGCGCACCGTCACGGTGAAGAACGGCTGGCACGGCACGCCGGAAGAACAGGGCTTCCTGCACGACGTGCAGCTCTATGCCTGCGAGACCTTCACCACGGTGCTGGCGCCCGGCTACAATATCTACCATTACGACCACATCCATGTCGACCTGATGCGGCGCCGGCCCGGCTATCGTCCGTGCCGACCGACCGCGATCCCGGGCGAAGTGGTGGCGGCGCGCGCGCGCGCGCATTACGCCAGCAGGCAGCGCGGGCCGGCCTATACCGGCTCGATCTCCGCGCAGCTCGACAAATTGGTCAAAGGCTTGATCGCGGTCCCCGGCGCCGACGGCTATGTCGCCGGCGACGACGATGATGACAGCCCGCCGGAGCTGGCCTCCCCGCGCGTCAAAGGCGCAACGCCGCGGCTGCTACGCACGCCCGCGCAAAACACTTTTGACGCCAAAACCAGCCAATCCCAGATTTATTAGCGCGCGGCCGAACAGCAGTCTTATGGTCAGCTGCCGCCGGAAATGAGGATGCTGGGAGGGGGCATTCGCGACAATCCCGCTGATGGGTCATTTTAGTGTAACGACGATCAACGCCGTTTGTTCACACCGCCGCCTGTAGCAGCATGGCCGCGAACAGGATCAGCCCGGCGTCGCGGTTGGACTTGAACAGCTTCAGGCAGTGCGCGGAATCGTCGATGTCGAGCCGCGTCACCTGCCAGCCGAGATGGGCGGCGAAGGCGATCAGGCCGATCAGGAAGATCAGGCCGCCATTGGCGAGGAGGCCGGCGATGCCGATCAGCACCACTGCGCCGGTATAAAAGGCGATCAGCATCGGCGCGGTGTTCTCCTGAAACAAAAGCGCGGTCGACTTGATGCCGATCAAGAGGTCGTCTTCGCGGTCCTGGTGCGCATAAATGGTGTCGTAGGCGATGACCCAGGAGATCGAGCCGGCATAGAGCACCAGCGCCGGCCAATCGAGCCGGCCGAAGGCCGCCGGCCAGCCCATCAGCGCGCCCCAGGAGAAGGCCAAGCCGAGCACGATCTGCGGCCAATAGGTCACGCGCTTCATGAACGGATAGATGGCGACCACCATGAGCGAGGCGAAGCCGGTGAGCACGGTGACGCGGTTGAACTGCAGCAGCACCGCCAGCCCGACCAGCGCCTGTGCCAGCATGAAGGCGGTGGCCTGTGCCACCGTCACCTGCTTGGAGGGGATCGGCCGCGAGCGCGTGCGCTCGACCAGGCCGTCGAGGTCGCGGTCGACCAGATCGTTCCAGGTACAGCCGGCGCCGCGCATGGCAAAGGCGCCGATGAAGAACAGCACGATGTGCCATAGGCTGGGCAGTTGGCCGGCTTGCATGCCGGCGAGGCCCGCCGACCACCAGCAGGGCATCAGCAGCAGCCAGGAGCCGATCGGACGGTCGAGCCGGGCGAGGCGCAGATAAGGACGGGTCCAGGCCGGCGCCAAGCCGTCGACCCAGTTGCCGGTCGCGTCGGCAACCCGTCCGGCGCCGGCGGTCATCGGTTGCCGATCGACGTGCCGGTCAGGGTGTCGAAGGTGCCACGGCCGGTCTTGATGTTGTTGGCGTTGGGCACCGGCGCGGTCAACGTGTCGCTGAGGCTGGGGCCGCGCGGTCGCGGCGGCGCCGCGGCCACCTGACAGACCTTGGTGCGGATCACATTGGTGCGCGAATGCGCCTGCTTCATGTTCTTGACGATATCCGGCGGAATGCCGCACCAGGTCGCATTGGCGTCGGCGTATTTGATCAGCTTGGCCTCGGCCTCGGAGAAGCGGTTGAACAGGTGACAGGCGGTCTTGGCGTCGACCTTTTGCTCATTGGCGGAGCGGATCGCCGCCGCCTTCTTGGCGGCGTCGTCGCGCAGCTTGATGAAATCCTTGATGCAGGGCGGCGGCTGCGCGCCCGGCACCTGCGCGGCCACCGGCCCCGCGGCCGCCGGCAGCACCAGCGCGGCGATGAACAGTGCCCGGCGCAAGTTCATGGCTTTCAACCTCCTGGTCCCGGCGCATTATACAAACTCTTGCCGCCGGACGCCTCTATCAACCTGCCGAATGCGACAGGAAGGCGGCGGGCGGCGCCTGTCGGGGCCAAATTAACGCCCTCGCGTGGGCCCAGAACCTGGCGTAAACCGGCTTATCCCAGCCGCGGCCGCCAGCCCGGCGGACCGCAACCACGTGCCCCCGCGACCCGATGTCCCGCTACGATTTCCGCACCCCCCGCATTTATCTCGACGACGCGCTCACGGCCGGGGCGGAGGTCAGGCTCCGCCGCGAGCAGGCCAATCACCTCGTCAATGTGCTGCGGCGCCAGCCCGGCGACGCCGTGCTGCTGTTCAACGGGCGCGACGGCGAGTGGCTGGCCACGCTCACCGGGCCGGCCAAACGTGCAGGCGCGCTGGTCGGGGATCGCACCCGCGCGCAGCCGCCTGCCGGGGATCTGCATTTCCTCTTCGCCCCGCTGAAGCATGCGCGGCTCGATTATCTGGTGCAGAAGGCGGTGGAACTGGGCGCGTCGCGCCTGCAGCCCGTGATCACCCGTCATACGCAAGTCGCCCGCGTCAATCTCGAGCGCATGCGCGCCAATGTCATTGAGGCGGCGCAACAATGCGGGGTGCTGGCGCTGCCCGAGGTGGCGGAGCCGATGGACCTGGGGCGACTCGCGAGCGGTGGCGACGGCAGCCGGCTGCTGGTGTTCTGTGACGAGGATGCCGACGTGCAGGACCCGGTGGCGGCGCTCGCCGGCATCCGGGCAGCGCAAGGCCGCAGCCCGGCATTGGCGGTGCTGGTCGGCCCCGAAGGCGGCTTTGCCGAGGAGGAGCGCGCCCTGCTGCTGCAGCGTCCGCATACGCTGCGGCTCGCGCTCGGCCCGCGCATCCTGCGCGCCGACACCGCCGGCGTGGCGGCGCTCGCATTGGTGCAGGCCGTGCTGGGCGACTGGCGCGGGGCCGCCGCCGCGAACCCTTGACAGAAGATACGCGCGCGGTTCCTGCGGCCAAACCAAACACAAGGCCGCTTGAACCGCGCGCTGCAAACGCCAACCTACAAACGGCCGCAGGCGTCTTGACGCCGCGCCGGCCGCTACGCCTTCACCATCGGGCCCTCATTCCGGCGCCGTGCACTCGAAACAAGGCGACGCCGCGGGCCCGATTCGCGAGGCGGATGATGCAGCGCCGCAAGCGCCATCGCGAGTCCGCAACCCTGCAAAGCTGTGCACGAATCGGCTCGGCTCCGGAAAATCCTGTGCTAAAGTGACGCTGTTGCGTGGGAGTGCAGTCATGACGCGATATTCCCGGTACCTGTCGCTGGCGGCCTTGCTGATCGGCCTTGTCGCTTTCACGCCTGCGCGGGCGGCGAGCTGGCTGGAAAAGAACTTCTATTTGAGCGGACCGAACTATGACGGCGTGCTGCCGGCCTGCGACGCCGCGCTACCGCGCATCGCCGACCGCTTTGCGCAAAAGGAAAGCCAGTTCTGGAACTCGAACCTGCAGATCACCGGCTTCGAGCGGGTGCGCGAGATCGCCTATAGCCCCTGGGCGCGCGGCACCATTCCGCGCCGCTTCTGCCGCGCGGTGGCGCATGTGAGCGACGGCCGCCGCCACGCCGTCTATTACTGGATCGGCGAGGACACCGGAATTATCGGCGCCGACTGGGGTGTCGAATGGTGCGTGGTCGGCCTCGACCGCAACTGGGCGTATAACCCGGCCTGCAAAATGGCGCGGCCCTAGCCATGCGTCCGCTGCCGTATCTGCTTTTCCCCTCTTTTGTTCTAGTATCGTTCTAGATATTAAGGTAATCTTTCTGGAACCATTGCGCTGGGTCAATTTCCGGTTTGTTCACGCCGCCGTGAGGAGCGTTCCATGATTATCCGTCCCCTTCGCCGCGCCCGGCGCGCCGCGGCCCTTGTCCTCGGTCTGCTCCTGGTTTCCCTCAGCGCCGCCTCGGCCCAGCCGTATGGGCGGGACGAGCGCAACCAGCCGGGCCGCTTCGATTTCTACGTGCTGGCGCTGACCTGGTCGCCGTCCTATTGCGCCTCGCTCAGGGAACGTGGACGCGTGCGCGTGCCCACGCCGGAATGCGGCGGCCGGCCGTTCACCTTCGTGGTGCACGGGCTGTGGCCGCAATTTGTGCGCGGCTTTCCATCCTTTTGCGAAAGGCCGGCGCCGCGCATCGGCCGCGCGCTGGTCGACAGCATGCTCGACCTGATGCCGAGCCCGGCGCTCGTCTATCACGAGTGGGATCGGCACGGCACCTGCAGCGGACTGTCGGCGCGGGCCTACTTCGATACGCTGCGCAAGGCGCGCGCGGCGGTGAAAGTGCCGCCGAATTATCTGACGCTCGATAAGCCGATCACGGTGACGCCGGGCGAAGTGGCGGACGCCTTCCGCAAGGCCAATCCGGGATTGACGGCGGCGGATTTCGCGGTCGCCTGCGACAAGACGCGGCTCACCGAAGTGCGCATCTGCCTGACCAAGGATTTCAAATTTCGCGAATGCGCCGAGATCGCGCGCCGCGCCTGCCGGCGCGAGCGGCTGTTGATGCCGTCGATGCGCGGCGGCTAGGGCGCGAGGCTTGCGCGCGAAGTTTGGGACGCCAGGCACGTGCGTTAAGCTTGGGCGCGACGGAATTGCGCGCTGTTGCGCGGAACGCGCGTAAACGCCGGCAAAAAGCGTGCCCGCCGCTGTGCAAAAAAAGCGCGCAGAAATATGCACAAATGCGGCTTTGCGGCAAACTCTGGACAACGGCCCGACATTTTTCTGGCGATCCCGATAATCCTGTCGCGACAGTTCGTTCGCGCAAATTCCTTGCGTTGAACGGATGAAAGCTTGGCCTTGATTCTTCGATCGCGTTAAGCCGTCACTAAGGACAGCCGCGTGCATCTGGGGGATAGGCTTGGATAACCCCGCCGTGTCGAGAATTTGCGCAAGATTCTTGTAAGTGAATTCCGCAATCTTGCGCGCGATCGGGGGCGACGGGAGTTCGCTATGAATTGTTTGCGGGACTATGTCGGGTTCGCGATCTGGTTTGCCGGCGTCGGCTATATCGTGCTGTGGCCGCTGAGCGCGAGCGGCGCCAGCGGCGCGCTGTTCGGCGCGTCGATCGTCTGCCACGCGCCGACGGCACCCGGCGTGCTCGCCGCGCTCTGTCGCGCGCCGCACCCGCTGACGCTGTCGCCCCCGCTGCATGTGCTCGGCTTCGCCACGGCCGTCGCCGTCACGCTGCGGCTGGTGTGTCGCGGGTTGCGCTGCGCCCGCCGCAGCCACGTCGTCCAGGTCAACGCCCGGCGCGTGGTCCGCGTGCCGCCCGTGCTGATGTCGGCGCCGCGGCCCAGGCCGCAACCACCCTTGCCGCGGGTCAAGCCGCGCAGCCAGTTCGGCCTGCGCGGTACGCCGCACTGAGATTCCATCACGGCGCAAGAATTTATGGCATAAGCGGCGCGGACGGCGGCGACGCGGCTGCCGCGGCCCGGAGCATCTTTTTGAACTACCGTCACGCCTTCCATGCCGGCAGCTTCGCCGATGTGCACAAGCACGCGGTTCTTTGTCGCATCCTGCACTATCTGCGCGGCAAGCCGGCCGCTTTTCGCATCATCGACAGTCATGCCGGCCTCGGTCTCTACGATCTTGCCGGCGCGGAAGCCGCCCGTTCCGGCGAATGGCACGACGGTATCGAGCGGCTGCTGGCGGCGGCGTTGCCGGCGCCGGTTGACGCGCTGCTCGCGCCCTATCTCGAGGTGATCGGCGCGCTCAACGAGCGCGGCCGGCTCACCACCTATCCCGGTTCGCCGGCGCTGGCGCGCGCGGCGTTGCGCCCGCAGGACCGTTTGATCGCCTGCGAGCTGGAGCCGCACGCGGCCGCGGCACTGGCGCGCAATCTCGCCGGCGATGCGCGGATCAAGACGCTGCAACTGGACGGCTGGACCGCCGTTTCCGCCTATGTACCGCCGAAGGAACGCCGCGGCCTGGTGCTGGTCGATCCGCCGTTCGAGGACGAGCGCGACTTTGGCCAGCTTGCGCGTACGCTCGGCGCGGCGCACCGCAAATGGGCGACCGGGATCTACCTGCTCTGGTATCCGATCAAGGGCCGCAGCGCGCCGGATGCGCTGGCCAAGGCGCTGCGCCGGCTGGCGATCCCGCGGGTCATGCGCGCCGAACTGACGGTCGCCCCGTTGTCCGATCCCAGCCGCCTCAACGGGTCCGGCCTCATCCTGGTCAACCCGCCGTGGACGCTGGAAAAGGAACTCGCCGTGCTGCTGCCCGCCCTTGCCGCCCTGTTGGGACGCGCCGGCAAGGGCGGCTTCCGCCTGGATTGGCTTGCCGGCGAAGCGCCGCGGCCGACGGCCGGCTGATTGATCGCCTCTTTCCACCGGCGACAACTTGGTGTCTAGTTCTTGCACTGGCAGACGTTCCGCCTCCGGTTTGGGGGGCCGGCGGAGTGACTGAGGCCGTCGAAGGCTGACGCTTTCCCCGAAATGAATGTCCAGCCGAGCCGCCGTGCGTGGGGCCGGCGGCAGAGCAGTGCGGGGAGAGGAGTTTTCCCGATGGCGCAGACCGGTACCGTGAAGTTCTTCAACACCGAGCGCGGATACGGCTTCATCAAGCCGGACGATGGTGGACGCGACGTCTTCGTGCACATCACCGCGGTGGAGCAGGCGGGGTTGAAGGGACTGAACGAAGGGCAACGCATCAGCTTCGACGTCGAACCCGACAAGAAGGGCAAGGGTCCGAAAGCGGTGAACCTGGTGATCACCGGTTGATCCTTGCCTGGCTGCGGGCGTGCCGATAGCGCGCCTGCACGACTATGCATGAACGTTCGTCCGGCGGCGGCGGCGAAGCGTGGTGGTGATAATGATCCTGCTTGCCTCGCCCAGCTCCCCGTTCGTCCGCAAGGTGCACATCGCGGCGAGCGTGCTCGGTCTCGCCGACCGCATTGAAGTGCAAGCAACCGACCTCAATGATGCCGCCGACCCGCTCCGTCGGCAAAATCCACTGGGTAAGATCCCGGCGCTGATCCTCGACGACGGCAGCGCCTGGTACGACTCGCGCGTGATCCTGGAATTGCTTGATCACATGGCCGGCGGCGGCCGCATTATTCCGCGTGAGGCGCCGGCGCGGTTCGAGGTGCTACGCCTGCAGGCACTGTGCGACGGCGTGCTCGATGCCTGTGTGCTCATCGTCTACGAGGCGCGCTATCGACCGCCGGCGTTGCACGTGCAAAGCTGGCTCGATCGCCAGGCCGACAAGGTCAAACGCGCGCTCGTGGTGCTCGAGGCCGCGCCACCGGCACTGACGCCCACGCCCGATGTCGGACAGATCGCGCTCGCCTGCGTGCTCGGCTATGGCGATCTGCGCTTCGGCGGCAACTGGCGCAAAGACCATCCGCGTCTGGTCGATTGGCTCGATCGCTTTGCCGCCCAGGTGCCGGCCTTCGCCGCGACCAAGGTCGAGGCATGACAAAACCCCGGAGCTTGCGCCCCGGGGCTTTGCCGTCGTTCGGACCTTTTGTTCAGAAGTGATAATTGATACCGGCGCGCACGATATTGCTGTGCAGGCTGGCGTCGGAGCCGAGGATCGAGGCGCCGCGGCCGAGATCGACATAGAGATATTCGACCTTGGCGGTCCACGGCCCGCTGATATGCGCTTCGATGCCGCCGCCGACCGTCCAGCCGGCCTTGGTCTCGCGCGCACTGCCGATACCGGCGATCGAATTCTTGATGTCGCCGACGGCGAGACCGCCGGTGACGTAGGGCATGAAGTCGCCGAAGGAGTAGCCGAGGCGGCCGCGCACGGTGCCGAGCCAGTTGTTGCGTGTCTCGCAGCTGGTGCCCGCGCACGGCGCGCTGCCGCGCAGGTTGCTCCAGTCCATGTCGCCTTCGATGCCGAACACCGTCTGGTTGGCTTGCCAGTTATAGCCGAGCGTGCCGCCGACCAGCGCGCCCGAGGTGTCGAACGAACCGCTCGGGAAGGGGGTGGAGAAGCTCGAACGGCCGAAGCCGCCACCGCCATTGATGCCGAGATAGAAGCCGGTCCAGGTGAACGGCGGCGGCACATAGACGGGCGCTTTGGCGGGCATCGGCTGCCGTCGCGGGATGTCGGCGGCCGACGCCGCCGTCATGCCCAGAGTCGCGCTCACGGTCGCGCCCAAGGCGAGCACGCCGACGCTTGCGAGCAGAAAATTTTTCATGTCACACCTCACCTACAATCCCGCAAAGACACGCAGGGAACGCCGTCCCCCCATCGTGCCTCGTTAACGCCGGCTCACCTTCGATGGTTCCTTAAGAATGGTTCCTTGCGGGTTGCTACGCGGGAACTGCCACACGGGTGACATGCGGCGCTGCCATCGGCATTGAGCCGGCGCAAAGCGGCCAAATGTCGCAAAATCTTTCAGAATAGATTGCAGAATTGAAAAGCCCCGGACACGGAGGTCCGGGGCTCTTCACGATCACATTCGGCGTCGGCTCAGAAATGATAATTGATGCCGGCGCGCACCAGGTTGGTGTGGAAGTCGACATCGGACGAGGTGCCGCAGATGGCGACGTCGCAGCTGCCCTTGCCGAGATCGGCATAGAGGTATTCGACCTTTGCGGTCCACGGACCGCCGATCGCCGCTTCCAGACCGCCGCCGATCGTCCAGCCCGCATTGGTCTTCGTCGTCGAGCCGGCGCCGGCCGGCGTCGCCTTGATGTTGCCGACGGCGAGGCCGCCGGTGATGAAGGGCATGAAGCGATCGAAGGCGTAGCCGACGCGGCCGCGCGCGGTGCCGAGCCAATCGTTGCGCGTCTCGCAGCTCAGGCCGACGCAGGGGCCGGTCGAAGTGCTGCCGTGGATGTTGCTCCAATCCATGTCGCCTTCGACGCCGACCACGGTGCGGCCCATCTGCCAATTGTAGCCGATC
Organism: uncultured Pseudomonadota bacterium; assembly: GCA_963782145.1. Classification (GTDB taxonomy): domain Bacteria; phylum Pseudomonadota; class Alphaproteobacteria; order Rhizobiales; family Xanthobacteraceae; genus Pseudolabrys. The sequence goes on along the minus strand of CAWAIV010000015.1, from coordinate 39,818 downwards.
GTGCCGCCGACCACGGCGCCGGTGACGTCGAAGCCGCCGGTCGAACCGGCCGGCGAACTCCAGGTCGAGCGGCCGAAGCCGCCGCCGCCGTTGATGCCGACATAGGCGCCGGTCCAGCTATAGGGCGGCGTGTAGGCCGGCGCCTTTGTCGGCATGGCTTGGTGGCGCGGCAAATCCGCCGCCTGCGCCGCCGCCAACGTTGTCGCCATGGCGAGCGCCGCGATGCCCGCCAGAATTACGCGCTTCATTTCCAACCTCCGTCACACGAGCCCGCCCAGGGTGGCGACAAAGTATTCGTAATTACTCTTCTGTCTAGTGAGAAAAAGACACACGTGAATAAAGAATCCAGACCTGATGTCTTAATTAAGACCATGAGTTGCCACGATTGTGCCGCGTTGTAGACTAGGAATTATCATGGTCTATCGGAAACGAATACTTAAGTCTAACCCCAACTTCCGGGCGATACGTTACGGCGGCTTGCGCAAATGAAAACCCCGGGCGGTGAGGCCCGGGGTCTTCGCGCCACATGTGTTGCGCCGGCCCAAATCAGAAGTGGTAGTTCACCCCGAAGCGCAGCAGGCTGCCCTGGAAGCCATTGTTGACGCCGGTGATGGAGAAGGCGCGGTCGGCGAGGTCCATGTAGAGATATTCGACCTTGGCCGACCAGTTCGGATTAAAGCCGATTTCCATGCCGAGGCCGCCGGTCCAGCCGACTTCGGTCTTGCTCTCATCCAGCGCGTTGATCTCGCCCTTCACGTCGCCATAGGCGAGGCCGGCGGTGGCATAGAACAGGATATTGTTCATGGCATAGCCGATGCGGGCGCGCAGCGTGCCGAACCAGGGATTGGAGAACTTGTAAGGGGCGAACGTATCGTCGGCGCCGGAGAGTTGAAGATCGGTTTCGCCACCGAACACGAACTGACTGCTCTGCCAATTGTAGCCAAACTGCCCGCCACCGGCGATCCCACTCGGCTTGACGCTGGAATTGGAGACCTTGCCCCATTCGTAGCCGAGATTGAGTCCGGCATAGGGGCCGCTCCAATTATATGCGCTGGCCGGCGCCGGCGCATAATAAGGCGAGGGGCCGCGCGGGAGGTCGGCAGCCAGCGCCGCGCCGGAAGCGGCGACGACGGTCGCCACGGTCGCGGCCATGATTGAATGTTTCATCACTACCTCCACATTACTTCCGTGCGCCAAGGCACGGCGCGCGGTACGCTTTGGTCGGACGTGGCGCGCGGCGTCGACGGCGTCAGCGCGAGTTCGACCATTTTGCAGAGGATTTATCGGGTGTTTTAAGTTAAACGTTCATGAATCGCTAACGATCACCGTTCGTTACCCTTAAGGAAACGTTATTCGTAACGCTCAAGCGATGTCGGATCCAAACCAGCAAGCTCATCCGCGCGCGGCGTTGATCACCGGCGGTGGCCACCGCATCGGCGCCGCCATCGCCATGACGCTGGCGCGCGCCGGTTATGCCGTGGCGCTGCATGCCAACCGTTCGCGCGCGGCAGCCGAGCGGCTGGCCGCCGAGATCGTCGGTGAAGGCGGGCGCGCCAGTGTCGTGCTCGCCGATCTCACCGACCCTGAGAGCGTGCGCAATCTGGTGCCGGCGGCGGCGGCTTTCGCGCCGCTGACCTTGCTGGTCAACAGCGCCGCCGAATTCGAGCCCGACGAGATCGCGGACCTCGAGCGCGCGCGCTTCGAGCGCACCTTCGCCGTCAATCTGGCGGCGCCTCTGTTGCTGGCGCAGGCCTTTGCCGCCCAAGTGCCAATTGCCGCGGCGGGCGCCTCCATCGTCAATGTCATCGACCAGCGCGTATTTCGACCGACGCCGCGCTTCCTCTCCTACACGCTGAGCAAAAGCGCGCTGCACATGGCCACGACGACGCTGGCGCAGGCATTGGCGCCGCGGCTGCGCGTCAATGCGGTGGCGCCGGGGCCGACGCTGCCGAGCCCGCGGCAGACCGATGCGCAGTTCGCCGAACAGGCCGCGCTGTTGCCGCTGCAGCGCGGTCCCAGCCCGGAGGATATCGCCGCCGCGGTGCTTTATCTCGCCGGCGCCGCAAGCGTCACCGGCGTCACCATCGCGGTCGACGGCGGCCAGCATCTGTCGTGGCGCACACCCGACAGCGACGTCGCCGAGTAGCGGCGCACGGCGCGCATGATCCCGAAAAGTGGGAACCGGTTTTCGGATAAGATCATGCGCAAATGAAAATCGCATATTATCTTTGTCATCATGACCGGCGGCAAAAAAGACATCGACCCGGCAAGCGACCTCTCCGAGGACGACGAGGAGCAGGCGCTGCCCGAACTGGAGCAGGAGGAGGCGCCCGCGGGCACGCTCGCGGCCGGGCGGGCGGTGATCACGCGCTTCATCAAGCTGGCGCCTGCCGCGCCCGGCGTCTATCGCATGATCGACGGCAAGGGCGAAGTGCTCTATGTCGGCAAGGCCAAGAATATCAGGAAGCGGCTCGCTTCCTACGCGCGGCCGACCGGCTACGACGCGCGCATCGCGCGCATGATCGCGGCGACGGTCTCGCTCGAATTCGTCAGCACCGCGACCGAGACCGAGGCGCTGCTGCTCGAGGCCAACCTGATCAAGCGCCTGCGCCCGCGCTTCAACGTGCTGCTGCGCGACGACAAGTCGTTCCCTTATATCCTGATCACGTCGGACCACTGGGCACCGCAAATCTTGAAGCACCGCGGCGCGCGCACGCGGCCCGGCCGCTATTACGGACCGTTCGCTTCGGCCGGCGCGGTCAACCGCACCATCAATGCGCTGCAGCGCGCCTTCCTGTTGCGCTCATGCTCGGACAGTTTCTTCGAGGCGCGCACGCGGCCCTGCCTGCTCTATCAGATCAAGCGCTGCTCGGCGCCGTGCACGGCGAGATCGATTTCGCCGGCTATGGCGAACTGGTGCGCGAGGCGCATGCGTTCCTCTCCGGCCGCAGCCGCTCGGTGCAGAAGCAATTGGCGGAGGCCATGGACAAGGCCTCGGAGGCGCTCGACTTCGAGCATGCCGCGGTCTATCGCGACCGGCTTTCGGCGCTGTCGGCGATCCAGTCGCATCAGGGCATCAATCCGCGCAGCATCGAGGAAGCCGACGTGTTCGCGGTGCACCAAGGCGGCGGCTATACCTGCGTCGAGGTGTTCTTCTTCCGCACCGGGCAGAACTGGGGCAACCGCGCCTATTTCCCCAAGGCCGACCGCGCGCTCGCTGCCGGCGAGGTGCTGGAAGCCTTCCTGGCGCAGTTCTACGACGACAAGCCGCCGCCGCGGCTCATCTTGGTGTCGCATGAATTCGCCGAGCGCGATCTGCTTGGCGGCGGCGCTCTCCGCCAAGAGCGAGCGCAAGGTCGAGGTGTCGGTACCGCAGCGCGGCGAGCGCAAGGAACTGGTGGCGCATGCACTGGCCAATGCGCGCGAGGCGCTGGCGCGCAAGCTCGCCGATACGTCGTCGCAGCAGAAGCTGCTCGGCGCGCTGACCGAGACCTTTTCGCTGCCGCGCAACCCGCGCCGCATCGAGGTCTATGACAACAGCCATATCGCCGGGACCAACGCGGTCGGCGCCATGATCGTCGCCGGGCCGGAAGGCTTCCGCAAAAACCAATACCGCAAATTCAACATCCGCTCGCAGGATCTCACGCCCGGCGACGACTACGGCATGATGCGGGAAGTGTTGCAGCGGCGGTTCAAGCGGCTGTTGGAGGAGAGCGCCGCGAGCGGCTGTGGGGCCGTCATCCTTCGAGGCCGGCCTGCAGCCGGCACCTCAGGATGACGGGGCTGGCGCGGCGGTCGACCGTCATCCTGAGGCGCTCACGCAGCGAGCCTCGAAGGATGACAGCCCCGATCTTGAAGCGGACATTGAATTCCCCCTGGCCCGATCTCGTCCTCATCGATGGCGGGCAGGGCCAGCTCACCGCGGCGACGGAAACGCTTGCCCAGCTCGGCGTCGACCGACGTGCCGCTGGTCGCCATCGCCAAGGGGCCGGACCGCGACGCCGGGCGCGAGACCTTCTTCATGGCGGGCAAGAGCCCGTTCAAGCTGCCGCCGCGCGATCCGCTGCTCTATTTCATCGAGCGGCTGCGCGACGAGGCGCACCGCTTCGCCGTCGGCTCCCACCGCGCGCGCCGCAAGAAGGACATCCGCGAGGCCGGCTTGCAGGAGATCGCCGGGGTCGGTCCCACGCGCAAACGCGCGCTGCTGCGCCATTTCGGCACGGTGAAAGCGATCGAGCGGGCGAGCCTGCCCGATCTCGCCCAGGTGCCGGGAATTAATGCGGAGACCGCGCGAAAGATATATGAGTTCTTCCATGAGCAGGCGGGGTAGCCGCGCCAGACGGTCTTTGCCGCGGCTCGACCCGGCAATCCATCCGTCTTGCGCAGAAAGATGGGAGCGCGGGTCAAACCCGCGCATGATAATTGAAAGGTCGGAGCAGGGAATGATCATCCAGCGGCAAGAAGACGTCACACCCAAGGTGCTCGACGCCTACAAGAACATCGAGGACCCGCGCGTGCGCGAAATCGTCGCCGTCGCTGATCAAGCATCTGCATGCCTTCGCCCGCGAAGTGCACCTGACCGAAGACGAATTCCGCGCCGGCGCGCGAGTTCATCGCCCGCATGGGGCAGATGACGACCGACACGCATAATGAAGTGGTGCTGATGGCGGGCACGCTCGGCTTTTCCGCGCTGGTCTGCCTGCTCAATAACGGCAATAACGGCCAGACCGAAACCACGGCCAATCTGCTCGGCCCGTTCTGGCGCTTGAACTCGCCGCGCACCGAGAACGGCGGCACGCTGATCCGCTCGCCGACGCCGGGGCCGGCGATCTTCGTCAATTGTTGGGTGAAGGACACCAAAGGCAATCCGATCGCCGGCGCCGAGGTCGACGTCTGGCACTCCTCGCCGGAAGGCTTCTACGAGCAGCAGGACGCAAAGCAGGCCGATATGAACCTGCGCGGCAAGTTCACCACCGATGCGGAAGGGCACTTCTGGTTCCGCAGCGTCAAGCCCGCCGGCTATCCGATCCCGGTGACGGGCCGGTCGGCGACCTGGTGCGCGCCGGCAAGCGGCACAATTTCCGCCCGGCGCACCTGCACTTCCTCATCTTCAAGGAAGGCTTCAAGACGCTGATCTCGCAGATCTACTCGAATGACGACGATAAGCTCGATACCGACGTGCAGTTCGGCGTCACCCGCGCGCTGATCGCCAATTACGTGCGCCACGAGGGCCAGGCGCCGGCCGCCGACGTGACCGGCGAGTGGTATTCGCTCGAACAAATTTTCGTCATGGAGCCGGGCCAGAGTCGGCTGCCGAAGCCGCCGATTCAATAAAGCGCGGGATCGCTCGGGGGCGGCTGTTGACCTTGGCTTTGCAGGGGTGTTCCTTGTCCGAGATGAACGCCTACACTGCCCGACGCCTGCCGGCGCGCCCGCTCGCGCTGCCGAATATCCTGACCTATGGACGCATCGCCGCCGTGCCGGTGGTGGTGGCGCTGCTCTATTGGCAGAGCATCGAGGGCGGCGGCTTGTGGCTGCGCTGGGTGGCGCTGGCCTTCTTCGCCGCCGCCGCGGTGACCGATTTCTTCGACGGCTATCTGGCCCGCGTCTGGGAGCAGCAGTCCTCGCTCGGGCGCATGCTCGACCCGATCGCCGACAAGCTGCTGGTGTCGTCCTGCCTGTTGATGCTGGCGGCCGAGGAGATCATCCACGGCTGGTCGCTGCTCGCCGCCGTCATCATCCTGTGCCGCGAAATCCTGGTCTCGGGCCTGCGCGAATATCTCGCCGAATTGCGCGTCGGCGTGCCGGTGACGCGGCTCGCCAAGTGGAAGACCATCGGGCAGATGGTCGCGGTCGGCTTCCTCATCGCCGGACCGGCCGGCGACCAGGTGATCCCCGACGTGACCAAGGTCGGCATCGTGCTGCTCTGGGCCTCGGCGATCCTGACGCTCTATACCGGCTGGGACTATATGCGCGCCGGTCTGCGCTATGTGATAGACGAATGAAGATCCGCTATTTCGCCTGGGTGCGCGAGCGCGTCGGCAAGCCGGAGGAAGACATCGAGCTTCCCGCCGGCGTGACCACCGTCGGCCAACTCATGGAATGGCTTGCCGGGCGCGGCGAGGAATACGCCTATGCCTTCGAGAATCGCGCGACGATCCGCGCGGCCATCGACCGCACCCATGTGCGCCCGGATGCGGCCCTCGGCGCGGCGCGCGAGATCGCCTTTTTCCCGCCGATGACGGGGGGATAAACCTCTCCCGCCGCGGGCGCCGGCGGGCTAGATTATCGCCATGACCACCACCGTGCGCCTGCAGCGCGAAACCTTCGATGCCGCCGCCGAGGCGGCCAAGCTGACGCGCGGCCGCAGCGATATCGGCGCCGTCGTCAGTTTCACCGGCATCTGCCGCGGCGACGAAGCCGGCGAGCCGATCGCCGCGCTCACGCTCGAGCATTATCCCGGCATGGCGGAGGATGAGATCGCCCGCCACGTCGCCGAGGCTTACGCGCGCTGGCCGCTGATGGGCGTCACCGTCATCCACCGCTATGGCCGCATCGAACCGGGCGAGGACATCGTGCTGGTGGTCACCGCCTCCTCGCATCGTCAGGCGGCCTTCGCCGCGGCCGAATTCCTCATGGATTATCTGAAGACGCGGCGCCGTTCTGGAAGCAGGTCGAAAAGGCCGGCGCCAAGAACTGGGTGGCGGCGAAAGACAGCGACGACGCGGCGGCCGAGCGCTGGCGCGGCAAGGCGGCGGAATGAGCGCGCGCCATCACATGATCGCGGCGCTGGCCGCGCTGGCGGCGTTCGCTCCTGTGCGGCGCAGGCGCGGGCGGCGCAGATCAAATATTACGCGGTGCCGCGCGGCGCGCATCCCCATGACGTGGCGCCGGCGCCGGACGGCATGGTCTGGTACACGGCGCAGGCGCAAGGGGCGATCGGCATCCTCGATCCCAAGACCGGCAAGACCGTGCAGCTTCCGCTTGGGCGTTCCTCGGCGCCGCATGGCGTGATCGTCGGACCCGACCGCGCCGCCTGGATCACCGACGGCGGGCAGAATGCCATCGCGCGCGTCGATTCATTGACGCACGCGGTGAAGCTGTTCCCGCTGCCGAAGGATTTTCCCGACGCCAATCTCAACACCGCGACCTTCGACCGCAAGGGCATTCTCTGGTTCACCGGGCAGAACGGCGTCTATGGCCGCGTCGATCCGGCGACCGGCAAGGTCGAGGCCTGGAAGGCGCCGAAGGGCGTCGGCCCCTACGGCATCACCACCACGCCCAAGGGCGAGGTCTGGTACGCCTCGCTTGCCGGCGACCACATTGCCAAGATCGATACGGTGAGCGGCGATGTGCGACGATGGTGCCGCCGCCCAAGCGCGGCGTCGGCCCGCGCCGCATCTGGTCGGACTCCAAGGGCCTGTTGTGGGTGAGCTTCTGGAACACCGGCGAGGTCGGCCGCTACGATCCGACTCGCCAAGACCTGGAAAGTCTGGCCGCTGCCGAAGAGCGACACCGGCTGCTATGCCGTCTATGTCGACGAGAAGGACAAGGTCTGGCTCACCGACTTGTGCCATCAACGCCATCGTTCGTTTCGATCCGGAGACCGAGAAGTTCGAGAGTTTCCCGAGCAACCGGCGCGACGCCCAGGTGCGGCAGTTGCTCGGTCGCCCGGGCGAAGTCTGGGGCGCGGAATCCGGTACCGACCGCCTGGTGATGGTGCGGGATTGAGCGCGCCATGCTCAGCCGGCGACATTTCCTGCATCTCGCTTGCCGGCGGCGCGGCGCTGGCCGGGCTGCGGCCGGCGCAGCGCGAACGAAGCGCGTATCGATCGTCTGATCGGCGCGGCAAGCGCGCTGCCGACGATCGGCGCAGCGCATCGACTTCATCTCGCGCGCGCTGATCGGTAGCCGCTATCGCGGCTATACGCTGATCGGCGGCCCGCATCGGCGCGAGCGCTTCGTGGTGCGCGACGACGGTTTCGACTGCGTCACCTATTGCGAGACCGTGCTGGCGGCGGCGATCGCGCGCAGCCCCGCCGCTTTCGCGCCGGCGCTGCGCGCCATCCGCTATCACAACGGCGTGGTCGAATGGCGTGAGCGCAATCATTATTTCTTCGACTGGAGCGCGCACAACGTCGCCAACGGCACCTGCCGCGTCATCGCCATGAAGGGCGAAGTCGAGCTCGACAAGACCGTCACCTGGCACAAGGCGCTCGGCCGCCGCCATTTCGCCATGCACGTCATTCCGCGCGCGAGTTTCCTCGCCAACCGGGCCAAGCTCGCGACCGGCGACATCGTCGGCTTCGTGACGCGGCGGCCAAACCTCGATTATTTCCATGTCGGCTTTGTCGCCTTCGGAACGAAGGGCGAATTCCTGCTGCGCCACGCCTCCCGCATGCATGGCCGCGTGCTCGACGAGCGCATGGCGCGCTTCGTCGCCATAACCATGTGCGCTATGTCACGCTGCTGCGGCCGCTGGAGCGCGCGTCAGCCTGACACGCGTCAGCGGGCGCCGTTCAAGGCGCCGACATGCGTCAGCAGTCCGCCATGGTGTTGCGGGCCGTTGAGATGGTTGAGCACGCCGGCGAAAATGGTCATGGCGTAGACGGCGAAGACGAAGCCGGCGACGCCGACGGCGAGCTTGCGGTTCTTCGGCCGCGCCAATTCGATCAGCGCCTCGCCGGTGGTGGGATAGAGCAGGGCGTCGGAATTCGACGACGACCAGGCCGGACGCGCATTCCACACGCGCTCCTCGTGCAGGCCCCACATGTGGATCACCATGATCGCCGCGGCGAGGCACAACAGCGCGCTCGGCACCCAGATGATGAAGCCGCCGGTCGCCTCGTCGGTCAGCGGACCGATGCCCAACACGCGCCCGGTCAGGTCGTAAGCCGTATAGAGGATATCGTTCTTCAGCGTCAGATAGGCGCCAAGCCCGATATGACTGAGCGCGACGATCCACAGCATCATCAGCCGGCGGCCATAGCTGAGGCCAATCGGCGCCGGCGCGATCTCGAAGACGCGCCACCAGAACAAGAGGCCGGTGCCGAGCATGCTTAGATGCATCGCCGCGCGCAGCGGCGCGTTGAGGATGGCGGCGTTGTGGAACGCCGGCATTTGCCAGACGAAGACCGCGGCGATGAACAGCGCGGTGGCCACCGCGGCATTGCCGAACAAGGCAAGGATAATGCGGACGATGGCTGGTGTTTCGGTGAAACGCATTGCGGCGGGCAGGCCGGCGGCGAGCGTTGCGCCCGGCGTCGCCACCACCAGCAGGATCGGCACCAGGATGATCAGGAGCGCATCCTGGGTCTGCTGCATCAGATAGAGATGCACCGCCAGGACATCGAGCGGCGAGGCGAGGGTGAGCCACAACGTCGCCATGCCGCCGGCGAAGCTGGCGTGGCGCCAAAGCTGGGCCGCGGTCGGCGGCGCGCTCCGGCGCAGCGCGCCGAGACCATAGAGCAGGCAGATGAGGACGATGGGGACAAAGACCGCGGGCGCCAGGCTCCAGCGGTTCCAGTCGATGGCGGCGACAGCCAATGCAGGCCTCTAGAAGTTCAAGGCGCCCCCGCCGCGGCGTTGGTAGACCTTCGCCGCCGGCAAATCAACGGCCATACCTCCGTCATTCCGGGGCGCGAAGGGTCCGGCCCTTGCAGGCCGTTCCGGAACGACGGCTGTTATTTCACCGCACCCAGGGAAACAGCACCGCCGGGAAATCCGCGGCGTAGCGCCGTTCCTTCGGCGGCTCATGCTGGGTCGGATGCGGGCCGTCGTCGGCTTCCACCAGGCGGCGATAGAGATGCCAGGTGGCGTGGCCGAGGATCGGCAGCACCACGGTGAGGCCAAGGAAGAACGGTAACGAGCCGACCAACAAGAACACGGCAATGATGGCGCCCCAGACGGCCATGGCGAGCGGGTTCCGCGCCACCGCGCGGATCGAGGTCGACAGCGCCACCGCGGCGCCGACGTCGCGATCGAGCAACAGCGGGAACGACACCGCGCTGATGGTGAGCACGATCACCGCGAAGATGAAGCCGATGCCGTTGCCGACCAGGATCAGGTTCCAGCCGGCGCGCGTGGTCAGCACCTCATGCACGAAGGCGCCGATCGAGGCGGGCGGCGCATAGCCGAAATCCGCGACATAGAGCGCATTGGCGATCGCCACCCAGAGCACGAACACGCCCAGCAGCAGCAGGCCGAGCGCGATGATCGAGCCGATCGAGGACGAGCGCACCACGTCGAGCGCATGCGTCGCCGAGGTTTCCAGCCCGGCCTCGCGCCGGCGGCTGAGCTCATAGAGCCCGAGCGCGGCGAGCGGGCCGACCAGGGCAAAGCCGCTCACCAGCGGATAGAGCAGCGGCAGCACCGAATAGCCGAAGGCGAGCCGCGCCGCGAGCAGGCCGACGACAGGATAGATGACGCACAGGAACATCGCGTGCGTCGGCATGGCGTAGAAATCTTGCGCGCCCTTGCGCAGCGCGTCGGTGAGGTCGGCGAGGGTGATGCGACGGATGCCGAGGTCGGCGGGGCTCGCGCCCGCGCCAAGCAGAACGTGTGAATGCGCCATCGATGCCTCCTGAAGCCCGGAATTCAGGTGGCCGTGGTGTCGACAAGGGCGAGAACCGGCCCTGGTCACTGCATGCCACGAGCCACGCGCAGGCTAACACGCAATACCGGACGACGGTTCATCACGATTTCGGGTTGGCGGGTCCGTGTTGCAGCGCAACCCAGCGACGCGAGCCGCTACCTCCGGCCTCATCCTGAGGAGCCCGCCGAAGCGTCACCGAAGGCATGCGTCTCGAAGGATTGCCACATGTACCGGGCCTCATGGTTCGAGACGCGCAGCTTTGCTGCGCTCCTCACCATGAGGCGCAAAAGAAATGGCCGGGCGCTGGGCCCGGCCATGATGTTGTTGCGGTGCGCTGTGCCGGATACGGCCGGCTTATACCAGCGGCATTAAGCGATGACCCATATCCGTCATCCTGAGGCGCGAGCGAAGCGAGCCTCGAAGGGCGACGGCCCGGGCCGTTCATCCTTCGAGGGCCGTTTCGCGGCCACCTCAGGATGACGGCGATAGGACGAGATTTCTTGCGGCCGGTTTACTGCGCCGCCAGCGCGGCGGTTTCCTGCGGCTGCTCCATGGCGGCGACCCGGTTCTTCACCGCCTTCTGCACCTTCTCGAAGGCGCGCACCTCGATCTGGCGCACGCGCTCGCGCGAGACGCCGAATTCGGCGGCGAGATCCTCGAGCGTGATCGGATCTTCGGCCAGACGGCGTGCCTCGAAGATGCGCCGCTCGCGGTCGTTGAGCACGTCCAGCGCACCGATCAGCGCCTGATGGCGGTTATCGCTCTCCTCGTGCTCGGCGAGGATGCGCTCCTGGCTGGGCGTGTCGTCGACCAGCCAGTCCATCCATTCGCCGCTGTCGCCGTCCTCGCGGATCGGCGCGTTGAGCGAAGCGTCGCCGCCGAGGCGGCGGTTCATGTCGACCACGTCCTGCTCGGTCACGCCCAGCCGCTTGGCGATCAGCTTGACCTGATCCGGCCGCATGTCGCCTTCGTCGAGCGCGGAGATCTTGCTCTTGGCCTTGCGCAGGTTGAAGAACAGCTTCTTCTGATTGGCGGTGGTGCCCATCTTCACCAGCGACCAGGAGCGCAGGATGTATTCCTGGATGGCGGCCTTGATCCACCACATGGCGTAGGTAGCGAGGCGGAAGCCCTTTTCGGGCTCGAATCGCTTGACCGCCTGCATCAGGCCGACATTGCCTTCCGAGACCACCTCGGCGATCGGCAGGCCGTAGCCGCGATAGCCCATGGCGATTTTGGCGACCAGGCGCAGATGGCTGGTGACGAGCTTATGGGCGGCCTCGCGGTCGCCGTGCTCGCGCCAACTGCGGGCCAGCATGTATTCTTCCTGCGGTTCCAGCATGGGGAACCGGCGGATTTCTTCGAGATAGTGCGCAAGGCCGGATTCAGCCTTGAGTGCCGGCAATGCGGCGGTACGGGCCATGACAGCGCCCTCCTTTTTTGCCCCCGAATTTATCGGCGGGCGGTTTATCGCCGCCGCTCCCCGAGCCGACGGCGAACGCTTATTGCGACCGCGAAGGCGTGATCGCAGGTGCAACATACCGGACGGGGCAGGCGAAAGAAAGGCATCCGCCTGTCACGTCGCCGTGACCACGAGTTGAGCCACTAAGCCTTTGGTCTTACTTAGACTTTTGGATGACTCACCGCGGGTTTCGCGGTGTTTTCGGCGACCAAGGCATCACGTAAACGACGCAAATCGCCCGGCAGTTCCGACCGGAACGCCAGGTTTTCTCCGCTTTCGGGATGTTCGATAGCCAATAAGTAGGCATGCAAGGCCTGTCTGGCAAGGGCCTCCAGGGCGGCGCGCGCCTGCGGCCCAAGCCGGCTGGCCCTGGTCTTGAAACCGGTGGCGTAGGTTTCGTCGCCCATGATCGGATGGCCGATATGGGCCAAATGCACCCGGATCTGATGGGTGCGGCCGGTCTCCAGCGTGCAGGCCAGCAGGCTCGCCACTGGCTTGCCGTCGGCGCTCGCATAGCGCTCCAGCACCTGCCAATGGGTCACCGCGGGACGGCCGCCTTCGCGCACCGCGCGCTTTTCGCGCGCATGCGGATGGCGGTCGAGCGGGGCGTCGATCATGCCGCGCGGGCGGTCGGGCACGCCCCAGACCAAAGCGAGATAGCCGCGCTGCAGCCCGCTCTCGCCCTTATCGGCGAATTGCTTGCTCAGCGCGCGGTGGGCCTTGTCGGTCTTGGCCACCACCATGAGGCCGGACGTGTCCTTGTCGAGCCGGTGCACGATGCCGGGCCGTTTGACGCCGCCGATGCCGGAGAGGCTGTCGCCGCAATGGGCGATCAACGCATTGACCAGCGTGCCCTGGGCGTGGCCGGCGGCCGGATGCACCACCAGGCCGGCCGGCTTGTCGATCACGATCAGCGCGTCGTCCTCGTAGACGATGTCGAGCGGGATGGCTTCGCCTTCGGGCTCTGCCTTCACCGGCGGCGGCAGGGTCACCGTGACGGTGTCGCCGCAATTGACGCTCGCGCCCGGATCGCGGATCGTGCGGCCGCCGGCGGCGCCTTGGACGGCGACCTGGCCGTCAAGGATGAGCGCCTTCAGGCGCGAGCGCGACAGCGCCGGGATGCGGGCGGCGAGCACGCGGTCGAGGCGCTGGCCCTGCTCCTCGGCGTGAATGGCGACTGTCTCGCTGCTGCTGTCCGTCATGTTTTGAGCTTTGGTCCCATCGATGTCCGACGCTGCCGTCACCCGATCCGCAAGCCGCCGCCGCCATCGCGCGGGTGCGCCGGCTGATGCTGATCGCCAGCCTGACCACCATCATCGCCGTCTTCTTCGTCTTCGCCGCCATCGGCTATCGTGTTTTCCACATGGGGGGAAGCGCGCCACCACCGCCGCCGGCCGATCTGACAGCGACGCTGCCGGCCGGCGCCAGGGTTCTCTCCAGCGCGGTTGGCGACGGCCATATCGTGCTCACCGTCGAAATCGACGGCGCCATCGAACTGCGCAGCTTCGATCTCAACACGCTGAAGCCGCTGGGGCGGCTGCGGCTGCGGGACAAGCCTTAAGTCGCCACCGCCCGCGATGCTTGCACGCCAAGGCGATCGAGGCTATCTCGAAGGCCTTGGCCCTGGCTCCCTTCGTCTAGCGGCCCAGGACGTCGCCCTCTCACGGCGAAAACAGGGGTTCGAGTCCCCTAGGGAGCGCCACGCTTTTGTCAGGTTGTGACAAAAGGCCTGGACCTACCCACGTAACACGACACTAAAACAATACATCATTCCCTTGTTATTTTTGTTTATTTTGGCATTCTGCGAACAGGTGCATGCGAGTGCAGCTCTATTTGTAGGTCCATTTAATGCAACTTTTTACAACCGCCGAGGCTGCCAGCTATCTCCGCCTCAAAGAGCGCAAGATCTATGAAATGGTCGCCGAGGGCAGCGTGCCTTGCACCAAGGTCACCGGCCGTTGGCTTTTTCCCAAGGCCGAGCTCGATCACTGGCTCGCGACCAATGTCATGCGACCGACCGGCATGGTGCGGCCCGAGCCCACACCCATCGTCGGCGGCAGCCACGATCCGCTGCTGGAATGGGCCCTGCGCGAGAGCGGCTCCGGGCTGGCGACGCTGGCGGTGGGCAGTGAGGCCGGCTTCAACCGTTTCATCAGCGGCGAGACCGTCGCCGCCGCCATGCATCTGCACGCGCTGGAAGACCCGACGGCCGACGCCAATGTGGCGGCCATGGCCGGCCGCAGCGATATGCAGGATGCGGTGATGATCTCCTTCTGCCGCCGCGAGCAGGGCTTCCTGCTGGCGCCCGGCAATCCGCTGGCGCTCGCCGGCATCGACGACGTCATCGCCAAGCGCGCGCGCATGGCGTTGCGGCCGGCCGGCGCCGGCGCGCAGTTGCTGCTGCTGGCGCTGCTGCACGGCGCCAAGGCGACGCTCGACCAATTGGCCGCGGTGCAGCCGGTCTGCCCGACCGGCCCCGACATCGCGCAGGCAATCCGCGCCGGCCGCGTCGATGCCGGCATCGCGACCCGCGGCGTCGCCAATGCCGCCGGGCTCGATTTCGTGCCCGTCGTCTGGGAGCCGTTCGACCTGGTGATGCGCCAGCGCGACTATTTCCATGCGCCCTTGCAGGCGCTGATCCGTTTCCTGCGCACGCCCGGGTTCGCCGCCCGCGCGCAGGAATTGGGCGGCTACGACATCGACGCCGCCGGCACCGTGCGGTTTGTTATTTGACCGCGCGTGCGCTAAGCGTGACCCCGATAAGTGGGAACCGGTTTTCGGATAAGATCACGCGCAAAGGAAACAGCGGCCATGAGTGCCGACGACGCCTGGCCCACCGAACTGCGCCTGCACAAGGACAAGCGGACGCTGACCGTCAGCTTCGACGGCGGCGAGCGCTACGATTTCGCCGCTGAATATCTGCGGGTGAAAAGTCCGAGTGCGGAAGTGCAGGGTCATTCCGCGGAGGAGCGCAAGACCGTGCCGGGCAAGCGCGACGTCGGCATTATCGAGGTGCTGCCGGTCGGCAATTACGCGGTGCGGCTGGTGTTCGACGACCTGCACTCGACCGGCATTTATGGCTGGGAATTCCTGCGCGACCTCGGCCGCAACCAGGCGCATTATTGGCAGGAATATCTCGACGAACTTGCCGCCAAGAACTTTTCGCGCGACCCGCCGAAGCGGCGATAAACAATCGACGATACGAGAGAAAATGGTGGGCGCTGTAGGGATTGAACCTACGACCTCTCCCGTGTGAAGGGAACGCTCTCCCGCTGAGCTAAGCGCCCGATAGGCCGGGCGGATATAAGGAGGGCGTCGCAGGGGTGTCAAGCGAGGCGAGGCCCGCCCGTCGCTCTGCCGTCATGCCCGCGCCTGGCGCGGGCATTTACGCCTTAACAGCCGGGAAGCAAGGCGTGGATGGCCGGGACGAGCCCGGCCAGGACGCGACAGCCGCCGCAATCCGTCGTCCCTAATTCCTTGTCTGCGGCTCGTCGTCGTGCGGCACGCGCGACGCGTGGGTCTGCAGCGCGCGGATGCGGTCGGCAAGATTGCCGCTGGCCGCGCCTTCGCGAGCGGGCGCTACGGCGGCGGGCGTGGTCGCGCGCGCTTTCGGCGGCGAGCAAGGCGTCGATCGGCGAGTTGGGTCCTTCCAGCGACGAGGCGAGGCGCGCCACTTCCGCGGCGACGTCATTGATGCGCTCGCGCAACAGCGAATTCTCCACGCGCTCGGAGGCCCAGGCCTCCTCGGTCTCGCGCTTCATGGCGGCAAGATCGCGCGAGAGCCGGTCGCGCTCGTCCTTGGTGCGGTCGAGCTCGGCCTGCAATTGCGCCTTCTCGCCCTTGAGCCGCTCGGCGGCTGAGCTGTGGCGTCCGTCCAATTCGGCGATGGCCGCGCGCAGGTCGCCTTCGGTCTTGTGCGCGGTCTCCAGTTCGCCGATGCGATGCTTGAGCTCGACTTCGGTCTGCGCCAGCAGGCGCGACTGCTCGGTCAGCCGGTTTTCCAGGTCCTGGGCGCGGCGGCCGAGGATTTCCGCCTCGGCGCTCTGCGCCGCCAATTGCTGCTCCAGCTCCGACACGCGGCGGCCGAGATTTTCCACCTTGCCGCGCTCGTCCTCGAGCGCCTTGGTGGTCGCGTGCAGTTCGACGCGTTCGGCCTCGCGGCGGTCTTCCACCGCCTTGACCTCGAAACCGGCGGCGGTGAGGCGCTCCTTGAGCGCGTCGATCTGCGCCTTGAGCGCGTCGATCTCGACCTTCTGCGCGTCGGCGAAGCTCGACTGCTCGTCCAATTCGCCGACCAATTTGGCAAGCGCGGCCTCTTTGTCGGCGAGCGTGCGCTGCGGCGTCATGCATGGCCGCGGTCTTGACCGCGACTTCCTCTTCGGTGGCGCGCAACTGGTCGCGCAGCGCCCGGTCGCGCGCTTCCAGTGCAAAAATAGTGGCAGTCTTTTCGCCGAGCTCGATCTTGAGCCGGTTGATGGCGTCGCCCTTCTTGCCGAGCTCGGCCAACTGGCTGGTGCTGCGCGTCTTGAGCTGCTCGACGCTCATTTCCAGGCGCCGCGTCGACATGGCGAATTCGGCGCGCAACTGATCCTTGTCGGCCTGGATCTCGGCCATCGACAAGCGGCGTCGCGGCTTCCAGGCGCCGCATGGTCAGCCGCACCGCGCGGCCGTGGACGAGCGGGATGACGACGAGCCCGATGAGAGCTGCGACCAGGAACCCGATGCCGAAATACATGATCGGTTCGATCATGGCCGACGCCTCCAGCTCACCCTCACGCGCTACATCCTCACGCAAACCATCACATGGCGGGGCTGGGCTTGCCAGTGCATCCCATGATTAACCAAAACCCCCGCGCCCGCCGCGCGGGTCCGGAAGCGATCATAGCATGAATTAGGTGCGCGCGTGTGTCAGAAGGGATTCCAGGTCGCCTTCGGCGTGAACTTGAGATAGCCGAGATTGGCGCCGAGCCGCAGGCCAACGCCGGAGCGGATCGGCACCACGATGATATTGTTGGCGGTGAGCGCGGTCATGCCGAAGCCGCCAATGAAATAGGCAGAGCCGTCGATGCCGGCGAAGCGCTGGTAGATCGCATCGGTCGCCGGCAGCTTGTAGACCAGCATCATGGTGCGCGCGCCCTCGCCGCCGGCGTCGAAGCCGACCGAGGGGCCTTCCCAGAACACGCGGCGGTCGCCGGCATTGCGGGTATAGAGCGTGCCGTCGCCATAGCGCAGGCCCACCACGAAGGCGCCGCTACCCTCCTGGCCGAGGATATAGCCATTGGGTTCGCCAAATTGGCTGAACGCCTTTTGCACCACCAACGCCAGACCGCGTGACACCGAGCCGAAGAAGCGGTGGCCCGCCTGCACGATCTCGTCAGGCGAAAAGGTGTCGTGCCGCTGTTGTTGCGGCGGCGGTGGCGGCGGTGGGTCTGAGCGGCGGCGAGATCGGCGCCAAAGACAATGAGACACAGGCTGAGGGCCGCAAGCCGCAAGGTCGCGCGCATCGATTGCTCCATTGGATGAAAGCCCCAGCCCGGCTTAACCGGATGCTCATGCCGGCAATCGTAACGTCCCGGCAAGAGCATTCGAATCGAGGGAATGTCGCGGGGAACTATGACGGCAGCGCGGCAGCGGCGGAAGCCTGGCTTGGTTCTTGCCCTGGCGGCCGGGCTCTGGCAATGTGCGGTATTTTGATACCATACAGCTGGCAGGCCCTCGCCGACGACATCGAGGTCAATCCGCATACCGGCCTCGCCATCAGCGGCTTCGATCCGCTGGCCTATTTCACCGACCAGAAGCCGCGTATGGGGCGCCCGGACCTGGAGTTGTCGCTCGGCGGCGTCATCTGGCAATTCCGCAATCCCGGCAACCGCGCCGCCTTTGCCGCACATCCGGAAGTCTACCGGCCGCGCTTCGACGGCTTCGACCCGGTGGCGATCGCTCGTGGCGCCTCGGTGCCGGGGCATCCGCTGTTCTTCGCCGTGGTGCGCGAGCGGCTCTACCTGTTCTACGGCGAAGAAAGCCGCGCCGCCTTCCTCGCCGATCCCGGCCGCGTCATCGCCAGCGCCATGCGGAAATGGCCGACGGTCGCGCGCAGCCTCGGCCACTGACCGAGCCGGCCTCAGGCTGAGGCGGCGTGCGCCTTGGCGGGATCGCCCCAGGCGATGAAACCGGGAACGAGGAATTTCGTTTGCGGCCGGGCAAAGTGCAGCCGCTGGCCTTGCGGATCGGTGACGACGCCGCCGGCGGCCGCCAGTATGGCGCAGCCGGCGGCGATGTCCCATTCATGCGTCGGCGACAGCCGCGGATAGACGTCGGCGTCGCCCTGCGCCAGATGGCAGAATTTCACCGAGGAGCCGCAGAGATAGCGCTTGGACAGTGGCAGGCGGGCGAGAAAGTCCTCGGTCAGTTCGTCGAGATGGCTGCGCGAGGTAGCGACTACCATGCGCTCCGGCGCCGGCCGCGTATGGATGGCTGCCGCGCTCATAGATGACGGGCGGGCTCGCGCCCCATTTCAGCCGCAGCCGTTCGGCGCCGCTGCCGACCACGCCGCGCCACAACAGCCCCTGCGCCGGCGCGGCGACCAGGCCGGCGATGGGCACACCCTGGCTGACGATGGCGACATTGACGGTGAACTCGTCGCGGCCGGCAAGGAACTCCTTGGTGCCGTCGAGCGGATCGACGATGACGACGCTGGCGCCGACCTTTTCCGGTGCCTGCGCCACGCTTTCTTCCGACACGACCGGCACGCCCGGCAGCAGGCGTGCCAGGCCGGACAGGATCGCCGCTTCCGAGGCCTCATCGGCGCTGGTCACCGGGGAAAGATCGTTCTTGGTGTGCCATTGCGACCTCGGTGAACGGCCTCGCCAGTGTTGCCGCCGCCGCGCGCGAGACGATGTCGGTCAGCGCGTCGAGCAGCGCCGCCGCCGTGTGCGGGGTGATTTCCTGCGTGCCGGCCAAGGATCCCGACGAGGTTCCCGACTTGCTGACGCTCATGCGTTTGGGTCCTTGGCGGTCCTCGGGGTGCAGTGTATGGCCGTCAGGTCGCGATAATCGGCGATTTGCCGGCCTCGTGGCATAGCCTGCACGCATAGCGGAGACCAGCCCATGTCGTCCCTCGAAGCGCTCGATCTCGCCGCCCTGCTGTGCTCGCGCGTCTGTCACGACCTGATCAGCCCGGTCGGCGCCATCGTCAACGGGCTCGAAGTGCTGGCGGAGGAGAAGGATGAGGAGACCAAGACATTTGCCATGGACCTCATCAAGAAGAGTGCCGGCAAGGCCTCCGCCAAGCTGCAGTTCTGCCGCATCGCCTTCGGCGCCGCCGGCTCCGCCGGCGCCCAGATCGATCTCGGCGATGCCGAGTTCGATCGCGCGCGGCTTCTTCGAGGACGACAAGACCAAGCTTTCCTGGAATTTGCCGCGCGCGCTGTTGGCCAAGAACCGGGTCAAGCTGCTGCTCAACATGCTGCTGATCGCCGGCCAGGCGATCCCGCGCGGCGGCACCATCACCGTCGATCCCGTCGGCGCCAACGAGAGCATGGGCTTCACCGTCACCGCCGCCGGCCCCAATGCGCGCGTACCGCCCGCGGCGGCGGCCTTGCTGGCCGGCGATGCCGGCGAGCGAGACGCTTGACGCCCATCGCATCCAGCCTTTCTACGCCGGGTTGTTGGCGCGCGATTGCGGCGTTACCGCCGCCATCGCTCTGGTCGGCGATACGGTGGTGGTGAGCGCCAATTAAGCGGCGGCGCGGCGCCTTCGACGCGGTTAACGCGCAGTTAATCGCGCGCGTTGCGACCGCCGCGTGCAACCAAAATTAAACCCTTCATCGACACACTGGCCCCGCTTGTAAGCAAGCGGCGGCGGACGGCCGCGCATGCGGTCGACAAAGGCGTTTCCCATGGACGACCTGTTGCGGGAGTTTGTGACCGAGACTCACGAGAGTCTCGACGTGGTGGACGTCGAGCTTGTGCGTTTCGAGCAGGATCCCAACAACGCCAAGATTCTGGGCAACGTTTTCCGTCTCGTCCACACCATCAAGGGCACCTGCGGCTTCCTCGGTCTGCCGCGGCTGGAAGCGCTGGCGCATGCCGCCGAAGCGCTGATGGGAAAATTCCGCGACGGCGCGCCGGCGACCAACGAAGCGGTCACCGTGATCCTCGCCACCATCGACCGCATCAAGGCCATTCTCGATTCGCTCGAACATGAGCAGCGCGAGCCCGAGGGCGTCGACGATGACCTGATCGGCGAGCTCGAACGCATGGTCGAGCGCATCGGTCCGCTGCCCACGCCGGCCTACGAACCCAGCTACAGCGTCGGCACGTTGACGCCGCAGGTGCTGGAACGGCCATTGCGGGCCGATGAGGATACGCTCGACGATCTCGAACGCGCCTTCCGCGCCACCGCGGTAGAGCCGCCCGCCGCCAAGCCGGCCACCGGCGTCGATGTGACGGGCAAGGAAGAGGAAAACGGCAAGACCGGCAGCCAGTCGATCCGCGTCACCGTCGATACGCTCGAGCACCTGATGACCATGGTCTCCGAGCTGGTGCTCACCCGCAACCAGCTGCTGGAGATCGCGCGCCGGCACGAGGATTCCGAATTCAAGGCGCCGCTGCAGCGGCTGTCCAACGTCACCGCCGAGCTGCAGGAAGGCGTGATGAAGACGCGCATGCAGCCGATCGGCAATGCCTGGCAGAAGCTGCCGCGCATCGTGCGCGATCTCGCCCATGAGCTGGGCAAGCAGTTCGATCTGGAAATGCACGGCGCCGAGACCGAGCTCGACCGCCAGGTGCTCGACCTGATCAAGGACCCGCTCACCCATATGGTGCGCAATTCCGCCGACCACGGCCTGGAGACGCCAGCCGAGCGCCGCGCCGTCGGCAAGCCCGAGCGCGGCCGCATCCGCTTGTCGGCCTATCACGAGGGCGGCCATATCATCGTGCAGATCGCCGATGACGGCCGCGGCCTCGACACCGAGCGCATCAAGGCCAAGGCGATCGCGCAGGGGCTGACCACCGAGGCTGAGGCGGCCAAGCTCAGCGAAGCGCAGATCCACAAGTTCATCTTCGCCCCCGGTATCTCCACTGCCGCCAAGGTCACGCCGGTTTCCGGCCGCGGCGTCGGCATGGACGTAGTCGGCAACAATATCGATCAGATCGGCGGCACCATCGACGTGAAGTCGGTGGCCGGCGTTGGCGCCAGCTTCACCATCAAGATTCCACTGACGCTCGCCATCGTCGCGGCGCTGATCGTGGAGGCCGGCGGCGACCACTTCGCCATCCCGCAGATCGCGGTCGTCGAATTGGTACGCGCGCGCAATGCCGGCGATCACCGCATCGAGCGTATCCGCGACACCACGGTGCTGCGGCTGCGCGACAAGCTGCTGCCGCTGGCGCGGCTGACCGATCTGCTCGGCATGCAAGACGCCGGCCGCGACCTCGAGCACGGCTATATCGTGGTGACGCAGGTCGGCAGCCAGACCTTCGGCGTGGTGGTCGACGGCGTGTTCCACACCGAGGAGATCGTGGTCAAGCCGATGTCGAGCAAGCTGCGCCACATCGCCATGTTCTCCGGCAACACCATCCTCGGCGATGGCTCGGTGATCATGATCGTCGACCCCAACGGCATCGCGCAAGCGCTGGGCAGCGCCGTCTCCAGCCAGATGGCGACGGAGACCGAAAGCGCCGCACGCACCGACAGTGGCGCGGCGGAAACGACATCGCTGCTGGTGTTCCGCGCCGGCTCGACGCAGGCCAAAGCGGTACCGCTGGCGCTGATCACGCGGCTGGAGGAGATCGACGCCCGCACCATCGAGCTGTCGAACGGCCGCCACATGGTGCAGTATCGCGGTCAACTCATGCCGCTGGTGAGCATGAACGAGAGCGTGCGCGTGAAGGGCGAGGGCGCCCAGCCGCTGCTGGTGTTCTCCGACGGCGCCCGCTCCATGGCGCTGGTGGTCGACGAGATCGTCGACATCGTCGACGATCGCCTCGACATCCAGGTCGGCAGCGACAATCCCGGCGTGATCGGCTCGGCCATCGTCAAGGGCCAGGCCACCGAAATCATCGATGTCGGCCATTTCCTGCCGCTCGCCTTCGAGGACTGGTTCCGCCGCAAGGAACATCCGGCCAAGGCACGCCAGCAGTCGGTGCTGCTGGTCGACGAATTCCCCATTCTTCCGCAACATGCTCACCCCGGTGCTGCAGGCCGCCGGCTATGCCGTGACCGCGGTCGGCTCGGCGGTGGAAGCGTTCGCCCTCATTCGCGAAGGTCGCCAGTTCGACGTCGCCGTCACCGATGTCGAGATGCCCGAGATCGACGGCTTCGAATTTGCCGAAAGCCTGCGCGCCGATGCGGCAACCGCCGATATGCCGGTGATCGGGCTGTCCTCGGCGGTCTCGGCTGAGGCAATTGAGCGCGGCCGCCGCGCCGGCTTCCACGATTATGTCGCCAAATTCGATCGCCAGGGGCTGATCGCCGCGCTCAAGGAACAGAGCGAGGTCAATCGCGCCGCCTGAAGCGCCGATGTGAGCCATGGAAAACAGCAACCGCAATCTCAAGGAATATGTCACCGCCATGATCGGAGGTCAGTTGTTTGGCCTGCCGATCCTGCGCGTACAGGACGTGTTCGCGCCCGAACGGGTGACGCGCGTGCCGCTGGCACCGCCGGAGATCGCCGGCGTGCTCAATCTGCGTGGCCGAATCGTCACGCTGATCGATCTCGGCCGCCGCCTCGGCCTCGACGCCAGCGTGTCGGGCAGCGCGACCATGGCGATCGGCGTCGAGACGCGCGGGGAATCCTACGGATTGTTGATCGACAGCGTCGGCGAGGTGCTCAAGCTCGACGACGAGGCGCGCGAGCCAAATCCGATCAATCTCGATCCGGCACTGGCCCGGGTGTCGGCCGGTATCCATCGGCTCGACGGCCAGTTGCTGATGGTGCTCGACGTCGACCGCGTGCTCGACATCGTAACCCGCGCGCATGCGGCATGAACGGACAGACGAAACGTACTGGTGGGAAGAACAGAAAGTTGCATCCGAACCGTAACGAGGCATTGTTATGAAAACCTGTTTGGTCGTTGACGACTTCAGCGTCATCCGCAAGGTAGCGCGGAGAATTCTGGAAGGGCTCGATTTCGAGATCGTCGAAGCCGAGGACGGCGAGCAGGCGCTCGACGTCTGCCGGCGCCGGCTTCCCGAGGCGATCCTGCTCGACTGGAACATGCCGAAGATGGACGGCTACGAATTCCTGCGTAGCCTGCGCCGGCTGCCGGGCGGCGACTCGCCGAAGGTCGTGTTCTGCACCACCGAGAACGACGTCGCCCATATCGCGCGCGCGCTGCATGCCGGCGCCAACGAATACATCATGAAGCCGTTCGACAAGGAAATCGTCGAAGCCAAATTCCAGGAAGTCGGTCTGCTCTGAGCGCACCATCGGTCATGGACGGAAAGTTGGGTCGCCGATGAACGTCGCACTCGCTCCCGCATCCCCCGCCGCCAGCCTCGGGCGGCGCATCCGCGTCATGGTCGTCGACGACGCCGTCGTCGTGCGCGGCCTGTTCGCGCGGTGGGTCGAGGCGGAGGGCGATCTCGAACTGGTTGCCTCGCTGCGCACCGGGCGCGAAGCGGTGAGCCAAGTCGAGCGCGCCAACCCCGACGTGATCGTGCTCGACGTGGAGATGCCGGAACTCGACGGCATCGCCGCGCTGCCGCTGCTGCTCGCCAAGAAGCGCGATCTCATGGTGATCATGGCCTCCACGGTGACACGCCGTAACGCCGAGATCTCGCTGCGCGCGCTGGCGTTGGGCGCCGCCGATTACATCCCGAAGCCGCCGTCGACCCGCGAAGTCACCACCTCGCTCAACTTCCGCCGTGAATTGATCGAGAAGATTTGCCAGCTCGGCCTGCGCAGCAAACGGCTGCGGCTGACGCCGACGCGTCCCGCGGTGACGCCAAAGCCGGCGCCGCCGGCAGGTGCGCACGCCCATTCGGCGGTCGCCGATCCCCACGACGTCGTGCTGCGGCCACTGCCGGTAACGCCGCCGCGCGTGCTGCTGGTCGGCGCGTCCACCGGCGGCCCGCAGGCGCTTAACTGCCTGGTGACGCAGATCGGTGGCGTGCTCGAGCGCGCGCCGGTGTTGATCACCCAGCACATGCCGCCGACCTTCACCGCTATTCTCGCCGAGCATCTCGCCCGCATCAGCCGCTGCCCGGTGCGCGAGGCCTGCGACGGCGAGGAGGTCAATGCCGGCTGCATCTATATCGCCCCGGGCGGGCGCCACATGAAAGTCGTCCGTCGCAACGGCATCGCCGTGATCGCGATCGACGACGGCGCGCCGATCAATTTCTGCAAGCCTTCGGTCGACCCGCTGTTCGCCAGCGCCGCCGAGGTCTGGGGCACCAAGGTGCTCGGCCTCGTGCTCACCGGCATGGGCGCCGACGGCCTCAACGGCGCCCGCGCCATCGTCGCCGCCGGCGGCTCCATCGTGGCGCAGGACGAAGCGACCAGCGTGGTCTGGGGCATGCCCGGCCAGGTCGCGCATGCCGGCCTCTGCTCGGCATTGCTGCCGCTGCCGGAGATCGGCACCCGGGTGACGCGGCTGTTCGTGGGAGAGCGCGCATGACCCCGCAGGATTTCGACTATCTGCGCAAGATGTTGAAAGAGCGCTCCGGTCTGATGCTCTCGGCGGAGAAGCAATATCTCGCCGAAAGCCGTTTGTTGCCGGTCGCCCGCCGCCACGGGTTCTCCACGCTGACCGAACTGGTCGGCAAGCTGAAGCTGCCGACGCCCGCCTTGGCGAGCGAGGTCGTCGAGGCCATGACCACCAACGAGACCTTCTTCTTCCGCGACAAGATCCCGTTCGACCATGTGCGCGACACCGTGATGCCGGCGCTGATTGCGGCGCGCGCGCGCGAGAAACGCATCCGCATCTGGTGCACGGCCGCCTCCACCGGGCAGGAGCCCTATTCGCTGGCGATGACGCTGAAGGCGATGAACACCAAGCTCGCCGGCTATCGCATCGACATCCTCGCCACCGATCTTTCCGGCGAGGTGCTCACGCGCGCCAAGAACGGTATCTACAGCCAGTTCGAAGTGCAGCGCGGGCTGCCGATCCAGTTGCTGGTCAAATATTTCACGCAGGTCGGCGAAAACTGGCAGATTGCGCCGGAATTGCGCGGCATGGTGCAGTTCCGTACGCTCAATCTGCTCAACGATTTCACGCCGCTCGGCAGTTTCGATCTGGTGTTCTGCCGCAACGTGCTGATCTATTTCGACCAGCCGACCAAGACGGCGGTGCTCAACCGGATGGCGCGGCAGATGCCGGATGACGGCTTCCTGTTGCTCGGCGCGGCCGAGACCGTGGTCGGGCTGACCGACGCGTTTAAGCCGATGCCCGACAAACGTGGGCTTTATGCGCCGAACGCGCAGGCGCGCCAACCGACGCGTGTCAGCGCCGGTCCGGCGAACGTGCTGAAATTCGCGATAAAGGGCTAAGGCGCCGACGGGCACCCGCGATCCGGTGTGCGCACTGTGCAAGTTTTCGCGATCATTCTGCAACCACCTGCAACTTACGCATGGCGGTATTTGTTCGGCCAAGTAGTAGACTCACCCTGGGGCACACGATGTGGGGTGTGTTATGGACTCGGGAGACACCGCGACGGCCGAATACGTTCATGCCCAACTCATGGAATTGAAGGGCCTGGCGCAGAAATCGGGGCTTAACATTCTGGCCTATATTCTGGAGGTAGCCGCGCTGGAAGCTGGATCTCAGATGAATTGGGCGGCAAAGCCTGGAAAGCAACCTTCACAACCGAAGCCGTTAGTAAGCCAGTAGAATTCAGTCCGACGCTACGGTGGCAATGGTGCGCGGAAAAAGGTGTGCAGCCGCTGCTCACACTTTACTAACCATGCGCTAACCGCATGCCGGATCGATGAAAGAATATGGCCGCAGTTCCACTTGTTATCACCTTCTATACTTTCGACCGCTATGAACGGTCCCAGCACGAAATTAAAACAGGTTAGAGCCAAATGGCGCAGGACGTAGCGCAGGCGGGGACCAACGGCCCGCATCACTGCATCGCAGCCGCGAGTACGATCACCGACATGATCTTCCGCTATTTGCGCGCGCGCTGCAGTTCGCAAGGCGGCAGCCTTTCGTTCGAGGACCTCGACGACGCCAGTGAGCGGTTTGCCGAGTTGGTGCCCTCGGGCTTCGACCTGTTCGAAACCATCCACCTGCGTTGCATGCGGGCGAGCGGCGGCACCGCGGCGCCGCTGTTCACGCGCGACGCCATCCTGGCGACGATGCTGATGGCGTCCGGTTATCATTCCGCGCAAGTCGCCTTCGCCAGCCAGATCGCGCATTTCGGCACGCCGTGGCTGCGTCACTTCTTCCACGGGCTGGCCGGTTATGTGCGCGACGCCGTGTGCAAGGATGCCGACTACCGGCTGATCGCCGTCTATGTGCAGGCCGCCAAGAAGCTCAAGGGCCGGCTGTCCGCCGCCGAACTATTGAAGGAGGCGGACGTCCAGGCGGTGCTGCTCGATTGCATTGGGCCGATCGTGGCGACCGGCGCCTCGCCGGAGACGGTCGAGGCGCTGCGCAACGTGCTCAATTCGCACATCACCCGGGCGCGCAAGAATACGGAGCCGGATCCGAGCAAGGTTACGCTGGGCGAGTTGCAGCGCTTCCTCGCACTGCTGTGCAATGAATTCGAACCGACGGCGATCGACGCGGTCGCCTAGCGCCGCGTGATCAGGCCGACTTGGGACCGTAAAGCAAAAACCCCGGGCTCGTTTGCCCGGGGTTCGCTTTGGCAGGGAGGCGCAAAAGGATTGGCGCTTACGCCGGTATCCGCTCTTCGTGTTCGGTCGGCTCGCGCAGCACGTAGCCGCGGCCCCACACCGTCTCGATATAGTTCTTGCCGGAGGAGGCGTTGGCCAGCTTTTTGCGCAGCTTGCAGATGAACACGTCGATGATCTTGAGCTCCGGCTCGTCCATGCCGCCATAGAGATGGTTGAGGAACATCTCCTTGGTGAGCGTCGTCCCTTTGCGCAGGGAGAGCAGCTCGAGCATCTGGTATTCCTTGCCGGTCAGGTGCACGCGCTGGCCGCCGACCTCCACCGTCTTGGTGTCGAGGTTGACCACCAGGTCGCCGGTGTTGATCACCGACTGGGCGTGGCCCTTCGACCGACGCACGATGGCGTGGATGCGGGCGATCAATTCGTCCTTGTGGAACGGCTTGGTCATGTAGTCGTCGGCGCCGAAGCCGAGGCCCTTAACCTTGTCCTCGATGCCGGCGAGGCCGGAGAGGATCAGGATCGGGGTCTTAACCTTGGAGACGCGCAGCGAGCGCAGCACCTCGAAGCCCGACATGTCGGGCAGGTTCAGGTCGAGCAGGATGATGTCGTAGTCGTAGAGCTTGCCAAGGTCGACACCTTCTTCGCCGAGATCGGTGGTGTAGACGTTGAAGCTCTCGGACTTGAGCATCAGCTCGATCGACTGAGCGGTCGCGCTGTCATCTTCGATCAGTAGAACGCGCATGCCAGTCCCCTTCTCGCCGCAACCGGGCCCTTTTTAGGTCACGCCGCGTCGGGCGGCGGGCTCGTTAAAAAAACGCTTTCGGGACAACTAATTCGACACTATCCAGCCATGGTTAACAAAACATGATTCTCTTGGGCAAGGGCGCCGATGGCCAGGCGGGTCGAATCGGCGTAAGATATTGCCAGAGAGTGGTTTTTTAGCCACGTACCGCGTTAAAGCTCCACTTTAAGAATCGGACCGAACCAACTCCTGTGACTCACCCTTCACCGTCCTGGCCGGGCGAATCTTTCGGCCGCTGTCCCAAGTGGACGATGACCCAATGATTAACGACCCGGGTAAACACCAAGTTAAAGTCGGAACAGCGGCGGTAAGCCTAAGGGCGAGTTACCGCCACGTTGCTCCGGCTTTTGCATCGGCTTTTCCTGCAGGTAGGCAGAGGAAGCCCGCCCGCGCGCGCGCCACTGACACCCGTGCAAGGGCGGACCAGCCATGATGAAGGCATTGGCCGAGCAGATCGGCGATCTGGACTCGGTCGAGATCTATGGCCGCGTCGCCGCAGTGCGCGGCTTGATGGTGGAAGTGGCGGGGCCGATCCACGCCATGTCGGTCGGTGCACGACTGAGCATCGAGACCGGGGCGGGCAGGGCGATCCCCTGCGAGGTGGTCGGCTTCTCCGCGGGCCATGCGCTGGCCATGCCTTTTGCCGCGCTCGACGGGGTGCGGCGCGGATGCCGCGCGGTGGTGACCAGCGCCGCCGGCAGCGTGCGGCCGTCCGAGCGCTGGCTCGGCCGCGTGGTCAATGCCATGGGCGAGCCGATCGACGGCCTCGGCCCGCTGCCGCCGGGACCGGCGCCCTATGCGTTCCGCTCGTCGCCGCCGCCGGCGCATGCCCGCCGCCGCGTCGGCGAGCCGCTCGATCTCGGCGTGCGCGCGCTCAATACCTTCGTCACCTGCTGCCGCGGCCAGCGCATGGGCATCTTCTCCGGTTCCGGCGTCGGCAAGTCGGTGCTGCTGTCGATGCTGGCGCGCAACGTCAATGCCGACATATCGGTCATTGGCCTGGTCGGCGAACGCGGCCGCGAGGTGCAGGAATTCCTGCAGGACGATCTCGGCCCGGCGGGTCTCGCCCGCTCGGTGGTGGTGGTGTCGACCTCCGACGAGCCGGCGCTGATGCGCCGGCAGGCCGCCTATCTCACGCTCGCCATTGCCGAATTCTTCCGCGATCTGCACAAGGACGTGCTGGTGCTGATGGATTCGGTCACCCGCTTCGCCATGGCGCAACGCGAGATCGGCCTCTCGGCCGGCGAGCCGCCGACCGCCAAGGGCTATACGCCGACCGTGTTTACCGAGCTGCCGCGTCTGCTGGAGCGCGCCGGCCCCGGCACCGACCAGGGCACCATCACCGGGATATTCAGCGTGCTGGTCGACGGCGACGATCATAATGAGCCAGTGGCCGACGCCGTGCGCGGCATCCTCGACGGCCACATCGTGATGGAGCGCGCCATCGCCGAGCGCGGCCGCTATCCGGCGATCAACGTGCTCAAATCGATCTCGCGCACCATGCCGCGGGCGGCCGACCCGGTCTTTATGCCGGTCATCAACCGGGCGCGGGGGGTGATGGCGACCTATTCCGATATGGAGGAACTGATCCGGCTCGGCGCCTACCGGCCGGGTTCCAGCCCCGACGTCGACGAGGCGATCCGGCTGCATAAGCCGCTGGAGGACTTCCTCGCCCAGGCGCAAGGACGACTGTTCCAGTCTGGCCGAAGGATATCAGCGGCTGGAGCAAATCCTCATGGCCGCGGAAACCGAAAACTAACGTTATTGCGGCAAGCTCTTCCCGTTTGCACGGTCCGAGCCTTCGCACGGACCGGTCAAGGCCCATGCGCGGGGCGCCGGAAACGGGGCTTCGGGGGAGTATCGAGTCGATGAAGTCACGCGAAACCCTCATCCGCCTGAAGAAATTTCAGGTCGACGAGAAGCGGCGCAAGGTCGCCCAGATCGAGGCGATGATCGCCGAGTTCGAGCGCATCGCCGGCGAGCTCGACCGCGAAATCAGGATCGAGCAGGACCGCGCCGGCATCCACGATCCCGCCCATTTCGCCTATCCGACCTATGCCAAGGCCGCCATCACCCGGCGGGAGAACCTGAAGCGCTCCTCCGACGAGCTCAAAACCCAGCTCGACGACGCCCAGGCCACGCTCGGCGAGGCCTTCGAGGAACTCAAGAAGGTCGAGATGCTGGACGAGCGCGACCAGGCACGCGAGCGCGCCGAGGTCAACGCGCGCGAGCAGAGCGAGCTCGACCGCATCGCCGGCCTGCGCTTCAACGCCGGCGCGGCAAGGGCGTAAGCCCCAGTTATCTCCGTAGGGTGAGCTAAGGCGCCGCGGGCGCCGTGCCGATGCGCGGCGGCGGTGCTCCGCCTTATCGTTCCGCCAGCGCCAGCTTCACCCCGAGCGCGAGGAAGGCGGCGGCGAAGGAGCGCCGCATCCAAGCGAGTACGCGCGGGCGTGCGATAACATGGTCGCGCACCGCGGCGGCAAACAAACCGTAGCCGACGAAGACGACGAAGGTCAGCGCCATGAACACGACGCTGAGCATGAACATATGGGTGAGCGGGCGCGCCTCCGTGCCGCTGACGAATTGCGGCAGGAAGGCGAAGAAGAAGATCGACAGTTTCGGGTTGAGCAGGTTGATCAGGATGGCGGTGGTCGTCACCTGCAGCGCCGAGCGCGGGCTTAAGTCGCGCTCGATACGCAGCGCGCCGTGCTCCTTGAGCGCTTGCCAGGCGAGATAGATGAGATAGGCGACGCCGAGATATTTGAAGGCCTGGAAGGCGAGCGCGCTGGCGTGCAGGAGCGCCGCCAGGCCGGTGATCGCCGCCGCCATGTGCGGCACGATGCCGAGCGTGCAGCCGAAGGCCGCCACCACGCTGGCGCGCGACCCGCGCGAGAGGCCGGCGGCCAGCGTATAGAGCACCCCGGTGCCCGGCGCGACGATCACGATCAAGGAGGTGAGCAGGAAATCCCAGGTCATGGCGGCCTTGCTTGCTTTCCTCAAGCTTAGCGCCGCGGGCAAGGCCGGGCGAGCGGGTCGTCTCGACGGCCCGGATCTGCCGGCGCCGTGCGATAGATCAAAATCTACCCGCGACTTCTGCTTTACGTTACCATCGTGGCATCGGAAATGCGGGAGCGGGACGATGGCGCGACGGAACGGTGATGACGCTGAGCGAGGAAACCGCGGCGCGGCCGCTGTGGCGGGCGCCGCCGTTCTTGGCTTCGCCCTCATCGCGGCGCCGGCGGCGGCCAACGACTCCTCGGCACACCTGGCGGCGGGCGGGCTCGTGCTCTCGAGCAGCGACGCGATCCAGATGCTGTCCGAGGATCTCTACGTGTCGACCGCCGAGATACGCGTCCGCTATCGTTTCCACAACAGCACCAATCAGGACGTGACCACGCTGGTCGCCTTTCCGCTGCCCGACATCAGCGCTCCCTCGGATGCGAACAATTTTGTCGTGCCGGACATCAATGCCGACACCAACTTCCTCGACTTCCGCACCACGGTCGAAGGCGGGCCGGTGGCCATGCAGGTCGAGCAGCGCGCTTTCGCGCTCGGCATCGAGCGTACGGATTTGTTGCGCAAGCTCGGCTTGCCGGTCGCCCCGCAAAATGCGGCGCTTTCCAAGCTGATCGTCAATTTGCCGGCGGCGGCACAGAAGGAGCTGCGCGAACTGGGCATGATCCGCTACGAGGAATTCAGCACCGGCGGGCCGATGCAGCGAGTGGGGGTGCCGCTTTGGTTGGCGCGCACCACCTATTACTGGAAGCAGGTTTTTCCGGCGCAGCGGGACATCGTCATCGAGCACCGCTACAAGCCGTCGGTCGGCGGCTCGGTGCTCACCATGGTCGGCGCCGATAGCGCTCCCGCGGAGATGCGGCAGGATTACCGCGACCGCTACTGCGTCGACCCGCCGTTCCAGCGCGCGGTGCTTGCCATGCAGCGCCGCTACAAGTCCGACGGCACGGCGCCGGTCGGCGAATTGCGGCTCGGCTACATCCTGAAGACGGGCGCCAACTGGGCCGGCGCCATCGGTCAATTCCATCTCACCGTCGACAAGGGCGCGCCGGACAATCTGGTGAGCTTCTGCATGGATGGCGTGCGCAAGGTGTCGCCGACGCGCTTCGAGGCCACCAAGACCGACTTCTGGCCGCAGCGCGACCTCGACGTGCTCATCGTGAGGCCGCCGCGGGCGCAATAGTGCCGCGCCGACGCCGGCCGGCACTAGAACGCCGCCGCCAGTTCGCGCGCGCCTGGCGAATGCGAGGCGCGGTCGATGTTCTGCTGGATCTCGGCGATGAGCCCGGCCACCACCTTGGTGCGGCGTGCCACCGGATTGCGCGCATAGCCGTTGGGCTGGAAGAAATTCGCCGTCGGCACCTGCTCGCGCAATGTCTGCGGCATCATCACCATGTCGATGCCGTTGCCGTCGCCGGTCAGGTTCATCAATTCGAGCTCGGCGGCGGTGAGCTCGGCGCCGTAACCCTTGGCGCGCGCGAACTGCAACGAATTGGCGAGCTTCTGCACCTGCAGTAGCGGGCCGATGTCGACATCGAGCAGCACCGCGTGGATGCCGAGGCCTTGCGCGGTGTGCTTTGCGACACGGTCATACTCGCTCCAGCGGTGCGGGATCGAGCGGGCGAAGCGCACCATGCGGGCGAGCGCCTCGCTCTTGCGTTCCATGGTGCGGCGCGCGTCGCCGGAGAGCGTGCGCGCCTTGGCGCGCAGCGCCGCGACAATGCGGCGGCCGTGCTCGGCGAGCAGCGACACCGTGTTGGTGGAGAGAAGCTGGTTATAGCCGAGCGCCGGCGAGATCGCGGTCGTCCGCGTGCGCGTCACGCCGGCCTGGGTGTCATAGGCGCCGTTGCCGCCGGTCTCGAAGGCATAGACGCCGACCACTTGTTTGCGGCTGAGGCCGGCGCCGGCCGCCGCCCGCGCATAGGCGCGCTTGAACGCGGCTTCGTTCGCCGGCTGGTCCGGCACGAAGCCCCATTGCGTGCGCGCGGCCTGCAGGAAATCGGCGACCACCGGGATCGTCGGCTTCTCGCTCGGCGGCTGCGGCGGTGCGTTGGGATCGTGCGGCCGGGGCGGACCGGAATAGACCGGCGGCTGCGTGAGTACGTAATCAGTGAGCGCGGTCGGCTGATGCTGTCGGCGCTTGGCGTTGCGCAGGCGGCGCTTGGCGGCGACCGCGTCCCAATAAGCCGTCGCCTCCTGCGCATAGGCGCCGTGGATCTTTTCGTATTCGGCGAGCTTGGCCTGGTAGGCGGTGGGCGCGGCACCGGCGGCATCCGTGGCGCCGGTGACGTCGACGGCGCACGCCGACGCGCTCGTCAGCAGCAGCGCCGCGGCGATCCAGAGCGGGACTTTTCGCAGCAAGATGTGGCGCGGATGAAGACGGAGCATAGCGGGCGCTGACCGGTTTGTGATTCGGACTGCGATAACGCCACGAATTCCTTACCGCGAAGTATCACCGGCGCGGTGCGCCGCCCCGCCACGCTGTGACAAAAAAACACGCCGCAATTGCGGCGTGTCCAGGCGGGAGGAAAAGGTGCGGAAACCCGGTGCGCGGCTCAGCGGATGACAGCGCCGTCGCGGGCGCTGAACTCGGTCTGCTTCGACGCCTTGATCACGCTCGGCGCCTGCGCGGTCAGCACGTCGGTACCGAGATTGAGTTTGTGCGCCGAAATGCCGATCACGGCGATCAGCAGCGCGGCGGTGAGCCCCACCACGACGATCTTGAGGTGGGTGGCGCGGTCGGCGGTGTACATCGACCAGTTCATGACAACCTCCAGGGTCCTCTCGCTCATGGGTCGGCTGGACCTGGACAAAGGTTCAAACGGTGTCTCGAGGGCTAACGTGGGGGGCGCTGCCATAGTTCCCAAGGGCGTTTCACGGATGATTGAAAGGCCGGTGATCGCTGTGATTGGCAGAGAAATGCCAGCAATCATGCGGACTTGCGCCGTCGTCGCTGCGCCCTTGGTGGCCCGCTGCGCAAGAGCGGGTGTCGGCGCGCGAGACTTTTGCCGGTGAGTTCCGGCAAAACGTCCGCCGGCCCTTGCCGGGTTCCCGCCGCTGCGTTTATATAAATCCTTGAAAATACAGTAGTTTCTAAGAATTCTAAAGTAGGGCCGACGGTGATCATCTGCTCTTGCAATGTTTTGTCCGAGGCGCAGATCCTCGCGACGCTGAAACGCGATGACTCGACGCGCCCGCGATCGCCAGGCGAAGCCTATCGTTGTCTCGGCTGTGCGCCGCGCTGCGGCCGTTGTGTCGAAAGCGTGCGCGCGCTTCTGGCCCACGCGCACCGCGATGATTTCGCCCTCGGTTGTCCGGCCTGTCCCGCCGGTGAACGGCACCCGCCCGCAATGGCGGCCAACGCGCCGTCTGAACTTCCTGTCCTGATCGCCGCCGAATAGGCGTCGACGTTTACGGAGCACGCCCCATGAAAGGCGACACGAAGGTCATTGAATATCTCAATCGCGGTCTGCGCAGCGAACTGTCCGCCATCAACCAATACTGGCTGCATTATCGCATCCTCGATAATTGGGGCTTGAACGGCCTCGCCAAGAAATGGCGCGAGGAAGCGATCGAGGAAATGCATCACGCCGACCGCTTCGTCGACCGCATTCTCTTTCTCGAAGGATTCCCCAATATGCAGATGGTCGATCCGTTGCATATCGGGCAGAACGTCAAGGAGATCATCGACGCCGACCTGGCGTCGGAGATCGGCGCCCGCGCGCTTTATCAGGAAGCCGCGGATTATTGCCTGCAGGTGAAGGACTATCCGAGCCGGGACCTGTTCAAGCTGCTGATGGCCGACGAGGAAGGGCACATCGATTTCCTCGAAACCCAGCTCGATCTCATCGGCCGCATCGGTCTCGAGCGGTATACGCAGACCCATGTCGACGGTCTCGGCGACGGCGGCACGCCCGGCTTGCGCGAGGAAAAGTGACCGCGGGCAGACGCGCGGCCTGCATCATTGCCGCCGACTGCTGCCCCATGCGCCCGCAGGTTCCGCCCGGGAGGCGAACCAGTGGCAATCTCGACAGTTTGGTCGATTTGGCGCATTGTTAGGGGCTACCGGGCCTGACGGGCTTAACGCCCGCGGCGAAAGGGATTCGCTAATGCATGCGCCGATCGTGGATACCGGTCCCTTCCATTTCGTGATGATCAAGCCGTCGCATTACGACGACGACGGCTATCCGATCCAATGGTTCCGTTCGGCCATCCCCTCCAACACGCTCGCCTGCCTGAACGCGCTCGCTGAGGATGTCGGCCGGCGCCAGGCGCTCGGCCCGGGCGTCGAGCTGCGCCTGCACACCTATGATGAGACCAATCGCCGGGTGCAGCCGGACAAGATCATCCGCATGATCCGCCGCGAAGGCGGCCGCGCGCTGATCGGATTCGTCGGGGTACAATCGAACCAGTTTCCGCGCGCCGTCGATCTCGCACGCCCGTTCCTCGACGCCGGCCTGCCCGTCGCCATCGGCGGCTTCCACGTCTCCGGCTGTATCGCCATGCTGCCGGAAATGCCGGCCGACATCAAAGCGGCGCAGGCGATGGGCATCTCATTCTTCGCCGGCGAGGCCGAGGAGCATCGGCTCGATGAGGTGCTGTGCGACGCCTATAACGGCCGGCTCAAGCCGCTCTATAATTACATGGACCAGCTTCCGGCGCTTGCCGGCGAGCCGGCGCCGTTCCTGCCGCGCCAGCACGTGGCGCGCACCTCCGGCTCGCTGTCGAGCATCGACCTCGGTCGCGGCTGCCCCTACCAGTGTTCGTTCTGCACCATCATCAATGTGCAGGGCCGCAAGAGCCGCATCCGCACCGCCGACGATCTGGAGAAGGTGGTGCGCGAGAATGTCGCGCAGGGCATCAAGCGCTTCTTCATCACCGACGACAATTTCGCCCGCAACAAGGACTGGGAACCGCTGTTCGACCGCATGATCGAGATGCGGGTGGGCGAGGGGCTCAATATCGGCTTCACCATCCAGGTCGACACGCTTTGCCACAAGATCCCCAATTTCATCGAGAAGGCGACGCGTGCCGGCGTGCGCCGCGTGTTCATCGGGCTGGAGAACATCAACCCGGAAAATCTGATCGCCGCCAAGAAGCGGCAGAACAAGATCACCGAATATCGCGAGATGCTGCAGATGTGGCGCAACCACGGCGCCATCACCTATGCGGGCTACATCCTCGGCTTCCCCGCCGACACCAAGCAATCGATCCTGCGCGACGTGGAGATCATCAAGCGCGAATTGCCGATCGATATCCTGGAGTTCTTCTTCCTGACGCCGCTGCCCGGCTCGGAGGACCACAAGACGCTATCGGCCAAGGGGATCTGGATGGATCCCGACATGAACAAATATGACCTCAACCACCGCGTCTCGCATCACAGCGGCGCTATGTCGGACACCGAGTGGGAGCAGGCCTATCGCGCTGCCTGGCATACCTTCTATACGCCGGAGCACATCAATACGATTCTGCGCCGCACCTGCGCCAACAAGCTCGGTCGGCCCGGCACCACGCTGTCGACCATCCTCTGGTTCTATCTGATGATCCTGTTCGAGGGCGTGCATCCGCTCGAGGGCGGCGCGCTGCGGCTGAAGTCGCGACGCGACCGCCGCCACGGGATGCAGATCGAAAACCCGCTCGTGTTCTACCCGCGCTATTGGGGCGGCATCGCGCTGAAGTTCTTCAAATACGCGCGCGTCTATCTGCGCTGCAAGAAGATGCTCGATGCGGCGCTGAAGGCGCCCGACCGCTGGAGCTATTCCGATTTGGCCATCGCCGCGCCCAAGGCGGACGAGTTCGACGCGCTCGATCTTTATCACGTCACCACCGGCGGCGAGGCGGCGCTGCAGCGCAAATACCGCGACGACGCCATCCGCGCCAAGGCGCATGCGCACGACGAGGTGACGATTCAGCCGGCGGTCGGGGTGGAAGCGGCGGAGTGACGGCGCGGCCGCGCCATCTCAGTCGGTACGACTCAACTGATGCTCTTCGGCGATGCGCTCGAAGTTTTCCGTCTGGCTCTTGATCCGGTAGGAAAGCCTGTTGTCGTTTTCGATCGGCAAGGTACGCACGATCGTGTATTTGCCGCGCGCGGCCGTGGCCGTGAACGGCGCGTTGTAATAGACGTGCTGGCCGGTAGAAAATTTATGATCCATGTCCGTCTTCTCCTTTTTTGTCAGCCTGGCCCGGAGACGCGGACGCGCTAGCTGGCCATTTTGCGAAAACGCCCGGCACCAGGCCGGGCGCTCGCGATACGAGAACCGAAACCGGCTCAGGCGTTCTGCAGATTGCCCGCCGCCTGCTTGCCGCGCTCGGTCACCACGTCGTAGCTGAGGCGCTGACCCTCGTTGAGCGTGCTCATGCCGGCGCGTTCGACCGCGCTGATATGGACGAACACGTCGCGCGAGCCGTCGCTCGGCGTGATAAATCCGAAACCCTTCTGGGTGTTGAAGAACTTGACCGTACCTGTCGCCATGATGGCTTTCCTTGCGTGTAACGCTGCTGAGGTTGAGATGCGCGCGAAACGATTCCCGTCTCGCGCGATCGAAACATCGGAGTTTTAGGGGTGACTTGTTTAGCGCCCACGCGGGGCAGCGCAGCAAGGCAAAACCGAAAACTTAGTTTCAACGCGGCGTGCATATACGAATTATGCCGCCGCGTCAAATAAATAGGCGTCGCCGCTCAATTCGCCTTCTTCAGCGGATAGCTGTCGCTCTCGTAAAGCGCGCGGATGTCCTTATGGCCGAACCGCGCCTCGTCGATCTCGATATAGGCGCCGAGCAGTTGCGGCTCGGGCAGTTCCTCGACGGCGAAGCGGATGGCGTCGGCCGCGGTATCGAAGCGGCGATATCGCACCTTGCTGACGATCTTGCGGTTGCGCGAGGGAAACAGCTCCGCCGGCGCGGCGTAATCGAATTTACTCATGATGGCTCCACTATCGTCCGTGCACCGAAGGGATGAAACATACCGTCTATATAGTGACGATTTCGCCGCTTTACAGGGGCAAAACCGGTGTTTGCGCGGTTAGAGGCGCAACCTACGGCATCCGACCGGCTTCGCTGCATTGCGTTAACCGTCGCTGCGGGGGCGGCCCGAAAAAAACCACTGCGGGATGCCCGGCGGTTTCGGCTTGACTGCTGCGGCCGTGCCCTATTCCGCTACCGGGTCTTGAGGATGCAGAGGCTAACGGTCTTCATCGCTTGCGCCAATCCGTTGATCTGCCACGCCGGTTTGGCCTTGGGCCCGAGGATGACTCTGAACGTCCCGCCATTGCGCAGTTGATCGACCATGACCCCGCGCATCGGCGCCGAAAAGGTCCGACAGCCACGCGGGTTGGTCTTCATGTTCCAGCGCACCACATCCTGACCGAGATGGACATCGACGCCGCGATTGTTGTTGATGGCGTAACAGGGCACCGAGACGTTCCACGTGCCATTGGCAAAGCCCGCAACGCGCATTGACCGGCGGTCACCGCTATCGGCGCGCTTCAGCGCGCGTCTCCTGTGTCCCGCGAGGAGAGCGGCTTTTCGATTACGTAGTTGGAGTCGGCAAGATTTCAGCCGGCAGGGATCGGCGAGGTTCGAACGGATCATCGCGGCAAGCGACGACCGGGTCGTGCGATCGCTCTCTTGGATGCTCCCTGCCGTCTTCAACCTTGTGCGCGGGTGGACCTCGGCCTACGAAAGCGCGGGCGTCTGCGTGCGGAAGCGCCCGATAATGCCGCGCACGAAGGGGCGGCTGAGCCGTTCGCCGCCGGAATCGTCTGACTGGAGGACATCGCGATGCCTGGCAAGCACAGGCCCATTCGCCAACTCGCGGCCATATTCGTCGTGCTCGGCGCATTTTTGGACGCGGCCGGCGCGCAAACGCCGCCGCCACGGCTGCACACGCACCAAGCCTACATGGAAGAGGTCACGCGGGCGACGACGCTCGATGTCGGCAACTGATGGCGGTCTTCGCCTTCGTGCTGAACAGCCTTCCCGACCGCGTGAAGGTCTACCCGACCGAGAACTACTATTATTTCAGTTTCACCTATGCCGGCGTGCCCTATGCCGGCAATATCCGGTTCGACGCCAGCAATCGCGATCAGGGCAAGGTCAATTTCGATTATTTCGAGAAAGCAACACCCTGGCGGCCGGACACGCCGGGCCAGCACAAGGTGCTCGATGCCTCCGACGGCGTGCTGCTGACCAAGCTCGAGCCGCTGGTCTACCGGCTGAGCTACCAGGGCAAGAGCGTGGTGTTCGAGCTCAACGACCTGTCGCAGGTCAAGCCGCCGCCCGGCATCCTCGCCGAGCGGGAGAGCTATGTCGGGCCGGTGTTCGACGATTCCGGCATCCGCTTCTTTCTCGTCTTCAATGCCGCGATCAAGAACTTCTTCTACATCCTCGACGAGACGGTGAAGGTCGCCGATCAGCTATATCCCATCGGATCTGGCGGACGCGTCCTGATCGGCAAGCGCACCGGCTTCGCCTATTACCGCGATCGGCGCCGGGCGCGGAAAATCCTGATCGGCGTCTATGCGCAGAACGTGGCGTTGAACAATTACTTCGACGGACCGTTTGATCAGCTACCCGACAATTTCGTCGTCGGCGACGTCTTGCGCCGGGATATCCTCGCCATCCAGCCTGGCCTCAAGGGCAAGATGGACCGCTTCGGCGGCTCGTCCGACGGCGCTTACCGCTATTCGATCGCGCCCTATCTCGAATATTCGGACCCGCGCCAACTCGCTGTGTTCGATCGCTGCGCCGCGCGCAAGCATCGGACCGAGGCGGCCTATTACCGCTGCTTCATCGCCCACGGCAGGCGGCCGGCGTTGCACGATTTTCCCACGCCGGCCGCGACTGTCCCGCCGCGCCATTCCGCGCACCATTGACCGGCGACGAAAAAGGCCGGACGCCTACGGCGCCCAGCCGATTGCGCGCGTGATGCCGCCCGCCTTATCGGTAGCAGAGTTTGCGCGTGCGGCTGAAGCGATAATGCCGGTCGACGCAGCGCGGGCCTTTCCAGTGCTTGCTGCGCCATTTAAAATGCCACTGCGTTTTCACCACGGGGCTGCCGGTATTGATGGCCTGGCCAATCGCGCCGCCATCCGCCGGCGCAGCCGACACGGGGGTGATTGTCCCGGCAAGTCCGATACCCGCAGCA
>CAWAIV010000014.1:0-119778 GCA_963782145.1 uncultured Pseudomonadota bacterium | reverse complement strand
GCGGCCTTCCACTTCGGAACCATTGAGCAGGGCGGCTCCCAGCCTCTACGATTCGATGGCACTCATGCGTCGTAGACCTCACTGTGCTGAGGATCGTCACCAGTATTGGCGGCACCGAGGTGTTTCATTTCGCGATTTGGAACGATGGCGCCGGCAATGTCCCGCCAGTAAGAGTGCCGGGGCTGGTTTTCCCTGATATTGCAACCGTATTTGAAGGCGATCCATTGCGCTGAGAAAGACCTCATTATGCCAGAGCCATGCCGCTTCATTGATGCCGGACTGCCCTCGGTGCTCTGTGATTCGGCCTACCTCTCTGGCGCAGGCAGGAGCGCAGTCGGCCGTCGCCGCCCTGACAAACTCCGGTTTGTTCAACGGTCAAAGCCAGGAGTTCTTCAACACCCTAAAACGTCCTGGCCCAAGCCGCTGACGCTGCTCCTTCGCGGACCTGTGCATAGCACTTCGGTATGGCGCGTATGCCGGGCGCGCCGAAGGGACGGACGGCCCGGCT
Source organism: uncultured Pseudomonadota bacterium (assembly GCA_963782145.1). GTDB lineage: Bacteria > Pseudomonadota > Alphaproteobacteria > Rhizobiales > Xanthobacteraceae > Pseudolabrys. The sequence goes on along the minus strand of CAWAIV010000014.1, from coordinate 119,270 downwards.
GTCCGTCCCTACCATTGCGACCGGGGGTCTCGGCAGCCGCCCAGCGCCAATTACGAATGAGCATGCTTCTTCCGCGCGCGAACCCACGCGGGCGTCTTGCCCCCGATCTCGCAACCGTCTGTTCAAACCCCTCCGACAATGCCGTAATTCATTGGGAATTGATCTGGAAACGGATTTCTGCCATTAGAAAAGACATGCGTGTGCTCGTAATCGAGGACGATGAAAGGCTTGCCCGGCAGATTACGCGAGAGTTGCAGCGGGCCAATCACGAGGCAACTGCGCGCAACGATGGCGCTGATGGCCTTAAGGCGGCTTTGGAGAACCCACCTGATCTCATCATCCTGGATATTAATCTGCCGGGGCTTGACGGATTCTCGGTGCTGAAACGGTTGCGCGAGGATCATTCAACCGCGCGAATTCTCATTCTGACAGCGCACGCCGAGATTAGCGATCGAGTCAAAGGGCTGAAGGCGGGTGCGGACGACTATTTGCCGAAGCCGTTTTCATTGAACGAGCTGATGGCGCGGATTGAGGCTCTCGGTCGTCGCGCAGTGACGCCTACGGCCGTGGACTTGCTTAAGGTCGGAGACTTGCTTATGGACGTGCAGCATCGTCGGGTGAGTCGCGCCGGAAAAGTGATCGCTCTCTCGCCACGGGAGCTTGATGTCCTGCAAGTACTCATGCAGGAGTCGGGACGGTTTTTCTCCCGAACGGAGCTTTGTGAACGAATCTGGCACCGCGAGCATGAGTACGACACGCGCACGGTCGAAATCTTCATCACCCGTCTGCGCAAGAAGGTGGACTCGGAATTTGACGTTCCTTTGATACACACGATGCGCTATGTGGGCTACACCATTCGGCCACCCTTGGGCACTCCCGAGGGACAGGAGTCCTAGCCGCCTGCTATCCTTTCGCTTTTCCTATTGCGCGGGCGTGAGCAAAAAGGCGTGTAACTCGCCGTGCAAGTGCCATAGCCTGCGATTTGTCCTGAATCGTTAGTTTCAGCACCTTCCTGGAGGAGCCAGCCCGTCCCGACCGGGATCATGTTGTTCAAGCCCTGCATTCTTCGTCCGTTAGTGGAGATAAATGCGTAGTAGGAGGCATTTCGCATTGTCGAAAATCCCACGACCGTCCCGCCGTTATTGACAGCCGAGCCATAGGAACCAGATCCGTCGAGCGCGCCCAAGTCTGCCATTTGGCCGTTTGTGTAGCGGAAGCGCGTGGGCTGTCCGATTTCCCCTGGTGTAGGCCTGCCCGGTAATCTGGTTCTCGTCGTTGATGGCGTAGGCAATGCTCCACGATCCACCCAGCGTTCCAAGCGCGGTCATCGTCCCATCTTGATAGACAAAGCCAAGGAAGTCTCCTGCAGTGTTGTAGGAATAGCCTACGATGACGCCTTGATTGTTGATTCCATAAGCCGTGCTCGTCGCACCGCCAAGCGTTCCCAGATCCGTCATCTGGCCATTGCTGTAAAGAAACGCGTGTTGCTGCAAGGCGACGTTGGCGGACACGCCCACCACCTGGCCTAAGTTGTTCAGATTCGTAAGCCGCGCTGTAATCGCCGCCCAGTGTTCCAAGATCCATCATTTGCCCGCCGGTGAGAGTAACCACTAATAGGAACCTCTTGAAAGTGTCGAATACCCGACCACCTGCCCGGCGATATTGATGCCCTGGGCCTGTCCGTATTCCCCACCCAGCGTGCCGAGTGAGGTCAATTGCCCCGCGCTATAGAGAAACGCGGGGTCAGTGAAGGAAGTTGACGAAGCGCTCGATTGCCCCGCCACTTGCCCGCCCGCGTTAATGCAGAAGGCCTGGCTATAGTCGCCCCGACTGTTTGCACCCAGCGTGCCCAGGTCCGTGATCGTATAGGTCTCTGACGCAACCAGAGCAAGCAAGCTTCGAGGCATTGGGTGACGGCGTGCAATTCATGACCGCGCCGCTGCCGCAGGAAACCGAGATCACCGGTCCGGTGGCGGCCAAGCTGTTCGTCTCTTCGTCCACGATCGACGCCGATCTGTTTCTGGTGCTCCAGGTCTATGGGCCCGATGGCAAGGAGATCGTGTTCCACGGCGCGCTCGACCCGCATACGCCGATCGGCCAGGGCTGGTTGCGCGCCTCGCACCGCAAGCTCGACCCCGCCCTCACTTTGCCGTACCGGCCCTATCACGCCCACGACGAGAAACAGCTGCTTACGCCCGATCAGGTCTATGAGCTCGATATCGAGATCTGGCCGACCTGCCTGGTCATGCCCGCCGGTTCCCGCATCGCCTTGTCGGTGCGCGGCAAGGACTATGTCTACAAGGGCGAAAGCGGCGGCCGCCTCTCCAATATGAAGAATGAGTTCACCGGTTGCGGCCCGTTTCTGCACGACGACATCGAGGACCGTCCGCCGGCGATTTTCGGCGGCCGCACCACACTGCACGCCGGGCCGGGACAAGAGAGCTATCTGCTGCTGCCGGTCATTCCGCCCAAGTCCTGAAGCAAGAGCATCGAGGGCAATTCGTGAAGCTCGTGATGTTCAGGAGCGCGCCCGACGCCGAGCTGCGGCCCGGCCTGCTGACTGCTCGCGGCGTGGTCGATATCGCTGCCGCGGTTTGTAAGAGCTACACGCCGCAGCTCACCATGCAGGGCATCATCGATGGGTTCGAGGACTTGTGCCCTGCCCTTAACGCACTCGCCGCTACGGCCGAGGCGCTACCGCTCGATCAGGTGCGTCTCGGTCCGCCACTGCCGCGGCCGGGCAAGATCCTCGCCTGCATCGCCAATTACTGGGAGCACAGCCAGCGCGAAGCGCGACCGCTCAACATGTTCATGAAGAACCCCGACGCGGTGATCGGCCCCGGCGACACCATCATGCTGCCGGAATACACCGTGCCGTGGATGTTCATGCACGAAGCCGAGCTCGCCTTGGTGATCAAGGGGCCGGCCAAGAACGTCAAGGCCAAGGACTGGCGCAGCGCGGTGTTCGGCTATACCGCGATGATCGATGTTTCCGCGCGCGAGCAGGGTCGCCGCACCTGGCCGGCGACGCCGCTGACCAGTTGGCTCGGCAAGTCGTTCGACACCTTCGCGCCGATCGGCCCCTGCATCGCCACCGCCGACGAGATCGCCGATCCCAACGACCTGATCGTGCGTTTCTGGAACGACGGCCAGTTGCGCCACAACTACAGCACCGACGACATGGAGCACCGGGTACCCGAGCTGATCGAGTTCGCCACCACGGTGATGACGATGAACAGCGGCGACCTCATCGCCTGCGGCACCAATCATGAGGGCCTCGGTGCGCTGCAGGACGGCGAGACCGTCGATATCGAAATCCAGAAGATCGGCAAGATGACGCTCGCCGTCACCGACCCGCTCAAGCGCAAATGGGAGCGCGGCATCTATATGGGCGTCGATTCGACCAATCCCGACGCGGTCAGGCGTTACCGCGCCCAGGACAACGCGGCGCCGACTGTTTGAACAATTGCAAGAATGGCACGGACATGGACCAGGCAAAAAGCGAGATGCGCGACGGCATGCAGATCGATTGGGATTCACCGATCGCCATGGACGATGGGGTGGTACTGCGCGCCGATGTGTTTCGTCCGCCCAGCGCCGGACGTCATCCGGTCATCCTGAGTTACGGGCCCTACGCCAAGGGCTTGTCGTTTCAGGAGGCCTATAAGGGCAATTGGTCGCGCCTGATCAAGGCGGCGCCCAATGTGCTGCGAGGCTCCAGCAACAAGTACCAGAACTGGGAACTGGTCGATCCGGAGAAATGGGTCCCGGACGGCTATGTCTGCCTGCGCGTCGACTCGCGCGGCGCCGGCCGCTCACCCGGTTACATGGACGTCTGGTCGCCGCGCGAGAGCGAAGATCTTTACCAGTGTATCGAATGGGCGGCAGCCCAGCCCTGGAGCAACGGCAAGGTCGGCATCAACGGCATTTCCTATTACGCCATGAACCAGTGGACGGTCGGCGCTTTGAAGCCGCCGCACCTGGCGGCGCTGTGCATTTGGGAGGGTTCGTCGGATTATTATCGCGAGCTTTGCCGCCACGGCGGCATCCTCAGCGATTTCTTTCGCAGTTGGTGGCCGCGCCAGGTGGTGCGCGTGCAGCACGGTCAGGGCGAGCGTAGCTTCAAGAGCGTGGTGACCGGCGAGCCGGTCGCCGGTCCACAGACGCTGCCGGAAGACGAGCTGGTCAGAAACCGCGCCGACTCTCCGGGCGAGGCCAAGCGGCGGCTGTGCGAGGATTATCACACCGCCCGCACCGCCGATTTCGCCGCCATCGAAGCGCCGCTGTTGTCGGCCGGCAATTGGGGCGGCATGGGGCTGCACACGCGCGGCAACTTCGAAGGTTTCATGCACGCCGGCTCCAAGCAGAAATGGCTGGAAGTGCACGGCGATACCCATTTCACCCATTTCTACAGCGACTATGGCGAAGCCTTGCAGAGGCGCTTCTTCGGCCATTTCCTCAAAGGCGAAGACACCGGCTGGGATAAGCAGCCGCGCGTTGCGCTCAATATCCGCCACCCGGACGAGAAATTCGTGCTGCGGGCCGAGGAGGAATGGCCGCTCAAGCGCACGCGTTGGACCAAATATTATCTGACGCCGCAAGGGCTCGGGCTCGGTCCCGAGCCGCCGGCCGGCGCGGCGGCCTTGAGCTACGAGACGACGGGCGATGGGCTAACCTTCAGCACGCCGCCAATGGAACGGAGCCTCGAAATCACCGGACCGGTCGCCGCCAAGCTGTGGGTCTCCTCGCAGACCAGCGACGCCGACTTGTTCCTGGTGCTGCGCCTGTTCGACCCCGCCGGCAAGGAAGTCACCTTCATCGGTGCCAACGATCCGCGGGTTCCGGTGGGCCTTGGCTGGCTGCGCGCCTCGCAGCGCAAGCTCGACCCGGCCCGGTCGCTGCCCTACCGGCCCTGGCACAGCCATGACGAGGAATGGCCGTTGACGCCCGGCGAGCCGGTCGAGCTCGACATCGAGATCTGGCCGACATCGATCGTGGTGCCGCCGGGCTACCGGCTGGCGCTTACCGTGCGCGGCAAGGATTACGAGGTCGACGGCAGCGATGCCGCCCTGCCGAATGCCCCCTATCCGATGAAGGGCGTCGGCCCGTTCCTGCATATCGATGCCGGCGACCGTCCGCCCGCGGTTTTCGCCTGCCGCAATACGCTGCACGTTGCGCCCGGCAGGGAGCCCTACCTCTTGTTGCCGGTGATCCCCGAGGCGTAGGCTCGTCGCAAAAGGATAAGACAGGGAGGATCCAATCATGAAGCGCTTTGCTGCCTGCGTCCTGGCCGCTCTCGGCCTGTTGACCTTCGCTGCGCCCGTTTCGGCGCAAAAATATCCCAATCGCACCGTCACCATCATCGTGCCCTATCCGGCGGGCGGTCCGACCGACCAGACGGCGCGCCAACTGGCCGGCTTCCTCTCGAAGAAGCTCGGGCAGAGCTTCATCGTCGAGAACGTCACCGGCGGCAGCACCATCATCGCGACCAACCGCCTCGCCAAAGCGACGCCGGACGGCTACACGATCATGCTGCACAATTTGCAGATCACGGCGAATGTATCGCTATTCAAAAAATTGCCGTTCAATACCGCGAAAGACATCGTGCCGATCATGCTGGTCAACAAGAACCCGTTGATCCTGGTGGGTCGACCGGGCCTGGCGCCGAACAGTCTGAAGGACCTGATCGCGCTGATGAAGAAGCAGCGTCTGCGCGAAGCACTGCCCGGATTTGGCACGACCGGGCATCTCACCTCGGCCTTGTTCGCGCAAGAAGCCAAGGTGAAGATCGACTTCATTCCATATCGCGGCGCGGCCCCGGCCATGACCGACCTGCTGGGCGATCATGTCGACCTGTTTGTCGGTACGCCAACGTCGATCGTCTCCCTCGTCAAGGCCGGCAAGCTGAAGGCTTATGGCGTGACCTCCAAGGAGCCGCTGCCATTGCTGCCGAAGGTCGAGAGCATCGTGAAATTGCTCGGACCGAAGTTCGAGATCGTCTACTGGCAGGCCATGTTCGCACCGGCGGCAACGCCGAAGTCGGTACTCAAGACGCTCAATGCCGCGCTCCAGGAAGCGGTCACCGATCCGGACACCGTCAAGCATTGGGCCGCCCAGGGCTTCTCGACCTTCCCCAAGAAGCAGCGGACGCAAGCGGCGGCCGCAGCCTTCGTCAAGAGCGAGACCGCGCGCTGGGGCGCGATCATCCGCGCCAACAATATTCACGTGAATCAGTAGCCTGCTCTGCACCATCGCCGCGCCGGCGCGTCAACGCGCCGGCTGCAGCACGTCCTCCAGCCAGTCCCACATATAGACCGAGCAGATACTCTGGTTGTCGATCTGGCAGTGGTGGTAGCCGCCCTCCTCGCGGGTGAAGATCTTGAACGTCTTCTGCTTCGAGCCGACGGCCTCGAAGCATTTCTGCGCGTCGCTCATGGCCACCTGCTCGTCGCCCTCCCCGTGCAGCAGCAGGAACGGACAGGTGATCTTCTGCACAGCGCCGTCGAGGTCGAACGGCTCCAGGCGCTTCAATACATCGTCCTGCGAGCTGGCGTTGAGCACCCAGGCGATGTGCTGCCAGGCGACCGAGAGTGACGGCGTTTCCGCGCGCGCGATCCGCTCGAAACGCTTCTGCCAGATTTCGCGATAGTTCCACTGCGCACCCCAGGCGACGCAACAGGCAAAGCGTTGCTCGAAGGCGGCCGCGCGCGGCGCGTAATAGCCGCCAAGGCTGATCGCCATGACGCCGATGCGCTTGGCATCGACCTCAGGCCGCGCTGCCAGCCAGTCGAAGGCCGGCGTCGCGTAGTGCTCGGTATCGTGACGCAGATAGAGCCCACGGAAGCGGATGCTCTCGCCATTGCCGGGCCCGTCGACGATCAGGCAGGCGATGCCGCGCGCGGCAAGGTCGGCGACGCCCTTGAAATACTGAATCTCCTTGGTGATATCGAGCCCGTCGAAGAACACCATGGCCGGCACCTTGCCGCCGTGTTTGACCGGCTCGGCATGCACATAGATCGCCGGCAGGCCGGTGTCGCCATAGGGTACTTCGACATGCTCCAGCCGCGGTCGCTTTATGTATGGCGCGGCATCGCGCAAGCAATTGACCCCGCGCCGATAGGCGTCGTTGCCTTCCCGGCTCTTGGGCTGCAGGAAGCGCTCGCCAACATGATAATAAGCACTCGCGCGCTGCAAATATTGCGCCCCGCTGACGCCGTGGCCATCGGCGATGCGGGCACGGCCGCGGTCCTCCACGTCACGCGCCTCGCGCGCCCATTCGCGAAACCAGGCATCGTCGTCGCCGACCTGGCTTTTCAGGCGCAGCCCGACCCGATTGACCTCGCCGATCTCGGCGCCGCCCCAGGGCGCCATGTTGAGCCCGATCAAGAGCCCGTGCGACCAGCGATAATTGTCGGGAAAATAAGTGAAGGAGAGTTCTTCCGGCATGGCACCCTTCCGCGCAGTGTCGTGGGGCGCAGAGACTGCCAAATGCCGGGCGTCCCGACCAGGGCCTGAAGCCTTTGCCCGCCCGACCGGTCTCAGGTGAGCCAGTGCTCCGGTTTCACCTGTTCTTCGGCAATCGCGGTGGCCATTTTATAGAGGTCGTCGACGATGCCGGGTTCGTCCATGTGACGATAGCGCTCAACGTCCGCTTTGCTCACGTCGCGATTGAGCTTCTGCGTCAGCCAATCCTGCTCCAGCAGCACGTCATAGCGCTGAAAGTCGAACATCTTGCCAGCGGACGGCGCATCCGCGGCCAGCGACCCGATCTCGGAGTTGATGACCCAGGGATTGGGGCTCTTTCCCATCCACTGCATCATCGTCAGCACATGTGTCTGCGCGTCGTTCATCATCGAGACAAGCGCGTGTAGCGTGAGTTTCGGAATGCCGGCAAATCCGAGCTCCTCATATTTCAGTTGCGGCCGGAAGCTGCCGGTGCCGACCGAAATGATGCCGAGCTGCCCCGGCACCGTCGGCCAGCAAAGGCCGAACGCCTTCAGCGTCGCCAATTGCAGCAAGGCGAGCGAAGGGTTGTTGTGCGGCGTCACGCCGCCGTCGACGAATAGACCGAAGTCGCTCGCTTTGAACGTGGAGCCACGGTGCAAGCGGGCGCGCACCAGCAGCGCCACGATCGCGCGAACCAGCCACGGCTGTTCCAGCGGTTGCGCGATCTCGTCCGGCAGTTCCTTGTCGCCGCCGATGGCCAGCAATTCGGGATCGAAGAAATGGGGCGCCGCCGTGCTGGCGCGCACCAGATTGACCAAAGGATAATGCTTGTTGCCAAAATAGGGCTTGCCGTTCTTGTCCTTACCGTCCTCCCAATACGGCGCGCGCGGAATATTGGAGACGATCCATGGGCTGCCGGTGTCGACGCGCTTGGCGACCAGCGCGAAGCCGGTGATCAGATCTTCGCTGTCCAACTTTCGCATGCCGACGACGTCTTCGATCTGCTTGCGCAGCCCGCGGGCATCGAACTTCGAACGCATGATGGGGATGGGCCAGTTCTGCCGCTTGAAGGCATTGGGCGCGAGTTCGAGATAGAATTTCTTGATTTCTTCGGTGCGTTTGCCGAGCGCCAGCGCGCCGGCGATGATGGCCCCCGTCGAGGTGCCGCCGATCAGGTCGAAATGATCGCCGAGACGGACTTTCTTGCCATGCCGTTGGTCCAACAGCGCCTCGATCCGCTCGAGGAACGCCACCGTGATGGCACCGCGCACGCCGCCGCCGTCGAGCGCCAGGATGCGCTTGGGCCCGGGCGCGAATAGATGCATGTCGCGACTGTTTTTCGTCTCGGCGGCGGGCGGCGCAGTGTCGGTCATGACGATTGCATCCTCGCTTGCCGCGGCCGCTCGGCGACTAGGGCCGGGCCAAGCGCCGCGTACGGAAAACGGTCTGCCAGTCGCGCAGGTCGGCCATCATCACCCGCGAGGCATGCTCGATCCGATCGGTCAGGCGGGCGAAGTCAGGCGCCTCGCTCTGCAGAAATTCATCGATCGTGGCGAGCCGCTTCTCGGTGCGGCGTGACTGTTCGGCGGCGGTGCGGAAATCGCCTTGCACGTGGATGGCGCCGAGCGCGGCGCCGGCCGTCGGCAGCAAGGCGGTCAATCCGGCGATGATTTTCGCCGCGACCTGGGCGACGGGCGAGACGATCTCATGCGGAGGATAGAAATACAGGATCACGCAGGTCACAACGGTCAACCCGAACAGCAGCATGCCGACTCTTTCGAGATTCTCGTTGAGCCGGTTCATGCGCTTGTCATTGGCTTTGTGGTAGGCGCGCTGTTCGGTGATTTCCGCTTTGCGCACGGCATCGCGCACCTTTGTCACATAATCATCGTCGACCGCGGCATCGGGCAGCGGCAGCAGGCGGCGCAGCGACCAGGCATACCAGTTGACCCAATCCTGCTCGTCGGCGTCGAGGCCGTGCCCGGGGTGGGCAAGCGAGCCGCCGGAGCCGACCGGCGCCAGGATGCGCATGTGCCGCAGGCATTCGGCCAGTCGCCGGTATTCAAGCCAGCGCCGGTGCCAGCCGCGCATGGTGCCATAGCCCCAGGTGCCGAGAATGAGGAGGATGACGACCAATTCCGCCAGCACCAGATAGCCGGGGCCTGGGAAGAGAAAGTCGATCACGGCAAGCGCCGAGGCAATCGCAGCGAAAATGAAGTTGAATACATAGGCACCGCGATAGACCAGCGAGTAATAGACGGCAAGATGATCGGCGACGCTGAACGCAGGCAGCAGAATGGACTCGATCGCCGGCCGCTGCGCCCGGTCCGGCGGCAGCGCGCCGAAATAATGCTCCTGCCATTGTCGGGTCGAATCATCGAGATAATCCGGCAGACGAAAGGAGCCCTTCAGCGAGCGTCCGGCGAAGATGCGCAAAAGCAGCGGATACCAAGGCGACCAATTCCAGCGCCGCTCGCGCTCCGCCATGTACACATCGAGCGGCGCCTTCTTGGGCGACAGCCAAGTGTGCGACGGTCCGGTTTCCGCCGGCGGCGGGCGCAGGATTTCCGTAATGCATTCCCTAACCCGGGCTTCGTCTGCCTCGTGAAAGGTGGCGTGTGGTTGCGCATTCGCATGCGCGGGCGCCACTGCGTCCCCCTGCGACCAGGAAAACTGCAGCCGGTCGGGCGTGGTGGGGTTGATCCACACAATGGGAATGCCGTCGGCGATGGCGCGGCTTACGATCTCGCCGGTGCCGCCAAATCCCTCCGGCTGCTCACCATCCCAGATCGCGATCAGCAGATCGACATTGGCCAACATCACGAGGCCGGCCGCTTCATAGGCGCGCGGCCGCGCATCGGCACCGCCATTGAGCTCGAACACCGAGGACGCCACGCCGAGCAGACGGTCGAAGGCAGCGCGCGAATCCGCGGTTTCGAAATCATGCGCATATTCATCGCGCGCGAACGGCAGTACCGCCTCGAGCGTGTAGCCGGCGGCCAGCCCGGATTCGGCGACGATGCGGTCAGCGCCTTCGGCCAGCGCCGAAATAACGACAAATTGCGCCGCCGCACCCGCTTGCGAGCCCGCCACCTGATCGGCTCGCGGCCAGCGCATGACAAATTCATGCTCGACGGCATTGGCGGCGACGGCGGCGGCCGCCAGCACCCGGTCGACCGTGGCGCGCACCGGCGCCTGCGCCTCCGCCGGCAGTTTCGGCGGCACGCGATGGCCGCTGACGCCGACGCGCAAGCGGATGCGCGGCCGCAATGGGCGCAACAGCTTGCTCACGGCGCAACCGCCGGCGCGAATTGAATTGAGAGCATTGATCGCTTTCCGAAGCCGCTTTCCCCGTCTCGGCAGCCGCAGACCATCGCGGCGCCCGCGAGATTAGCAATTATTCGCCACGCGGTCATACAACAAAAGCTCCCCATCCGGGCCGTTTGCGACTACGGCGTGACGCGAACCGTCGGCGTGATCGCCAGATCGCCAGTCTGCGTCTGCAGCGCCAGCAATTGCGCCATCAGTTGGATGATCTGCTTGGTGTATTTGGCGCTTTCCGGCACGCAATAATCGCCGTCGAAATAGCTGACTTTGTTGAAGCAACGCGGCGCGCCGCCCTTGACGACGGTCAGCAGGCGATCGTCGCCTCCGTCTTTGACCAGAGTGACGTCGTCGGTCGCCACCGCATGCGCCAGCACGCGGCCGAGGAACTGGTAGATGCCGAAGGTCGACCGCGTGACGATGCGATACTTCACCGTGCCAACGGGCGTTCCCGGCTGGGTGAATTCAAGCGTGTCGAGCTCCCCGCTCGCCTTTTTGCTATTGGGCCAATAGCCGCGGCAACGCGGCAGCAGGCGGCTCGACCAGATCAGGCGCTTGAGTTCGTTGAGGCGCGCCGGCGCCAAGTCGTGCCGGGCCTGGTTGCTCAGCACCGGGTCGAAGCAGAAACGCCCATGGGTGGTGATGCCGCCCGATCGCTGTCCCGACGAACCGCTGCTGCGCGAACCTCCGCTGCCGCCGGCGACCGTCTTCGTCTCCACCGTGAGCCCGGTCACGTAGGCAATGTCGACCAGATCGCCGAAGCATTTCCTGATGCCGAAAGGCCGATTGCAGCCGCCACCATCGCCTGAACCGGCTTGGTCACTATAGGCGGCGTCCTTGCCGGGAATATAGCGGTAGCCATAGGTCTTCCCGCGGATCGTCTCCTCGACGCTGTCGGCGAACAGCCAGAACAGCAGTTGGCGCGAATAGCCCTGGCGAATGAAATAATTGAGCGTCGGCAGACCGACCGGGCGCAACAGCGCGTTATAGAAATCCTTGGATTCCAGCAGTGAAATATCGAAGGAATTGGACGCACTGCTCGAGGTATTCAGCGACGTATTGCTGAAAATGGCATCGCGGCCGGGGGTGGGCAGCGAGCCCGATGCCGGGAACGGTCCGAGCAGGAATTGCGGCAAGCCGGCGCTCACCGCCGCCTGCGTCTGCCCGCTGATTTTCGAAAACGCGATAAAGTTGAGCGGCTCGTCATGCGAGGCGCGCACGATATTGAGCAGGATGGAATTGTTGCGCGCTTCGGCGGTCGCGCGATTGACGCTGTCGTAGCGCGGCTCGACCTTGTCGACCATGGCGCAACCGCATAATGCCACGCTCAGCAGAGCGGCACCGAATACGTGCGGACGCAACATGTCCACCTACCCCCCAGCCGCAAAATTATTGCCATGATCGCAAGACCCGTCAATGGAGGTGACGCGACGGTACGGCGCGCCCGGCGCCGCGTGAAAGCCGCGTCATCTCTTTGATTCTGGTCAAAGAACGCAGCGGTGCCGGAGAGCAAGCTTGATATCGGCAGTCTCGACGACCTGGCGGCCGACCTCGACGGACCAGCGAAGGCGCGGTCGCGTGGGAACGAAGCGCCAAAGATCGCGTAGACCGGTTTGCCACGCAATTCGATGGTCGCCGAGGCCAGGAGGCAAATATGCCGTTCAGCAACCGTGCCGATGCCGGGCGCCAGCTCGCCAGGGCGCTCGTTTCCTATCGGGACAAGCGCCCGGTGGTGCTGGCCTTGCCGCGCGGCGGCGTCCCGGTGGCGGCGGAGATCGCGGCGGCGCTCGAGGCTCCGCTCGACCTCGTACTGGTGCGCAAAATCGGGGTACCCTTTGAGCCGGAATTGGCGATGGGCGCGGTGGTCGACGGCAGCGCGCCGATGGTGGTGCGCAATGAGAGCGTCATCGCGCTTGCCGGCGTGAGCGAGGCGGAGTTCGACGCTGTCCGCGACCAGGAGCTTGCCGAGATCGAGCGCCGGCGTCGGAGTTATCTCGGCGATCGTCCGCACGCCGAAATCAAGGGACACACGGCGATCGTCGTCGACGACGGCATCGCCACCGGCGCCACCACCCGCGCCGCGCTGCGTGCCATCCGCCAGCGCGAGCCGCGCGAGCTGGTGCTGGCGGTGCCAGTGGCGGCAACCGACAGCCTGAAAGAGCTGAGAAGCGAGGCCGACACCATCGTCTGCCTGGAAGACCATGAGGACTTCGGCGCCATCGGGCAGTTCTATTCCGACTTCCGACAGACGTCCGACGCGGAAGTGGTCGCGCTCCTGGCCCGCGCCAATGCCACTGCGCCAAGCGCGGACGGGAACGGCCACTAGTGCAACCCGCTCCATCCTAGGCCCGCCTCTTGCGCACTCTTGCCGCGCGGGCCAATTATCCGGTCGCGGTCGCGCCCGCGCGGCGCGGCAATCTCGACAGACGCGACGCCAACAGCGAGGGCTTGGCATGAGCGATCGCTTAAGCATCGGCAGCGGCGATCTCCTGCTGGTGGTCGACGTGCAGAACGACTTCTGCCCCGGCGGCGGCCTTGCCGTACCGCGCGGCGACGAGGTCGTGCCGTTGATCAACCGGCTGGCGGCTCAATTCGCCCACGTGGTGCTGACGCAGGACTGGCATCCACGCGGCCATCAATCTTTCGCCTCCTCGCATGCGGGCACGCAAGCATTCCAAACGATCGAGGTCGCCTATGGCCCGCAGGTGATGTGGCCGGATCACTGCGTGCAAGGCACGCGCGGCGCCGAATTCCGCGCCGATCTCGATATCCCACATGCCGAACTGGCGCTACGCAAGGGTTATCATCGCGAGATCAACTCCTACTCGGCTTTCTACGAGAACGATCGTACGACGCCGACTGGCCTTGCCGGCTATCTGCGCGAGCGCGGATTCGAGCGCGTTTTTGTCGCCGGCCTCGCCTTCGATTTCTGCGTCCGCTATTCGGCGGAAGACGCTCATCGCCAAGGCTTCAAAGTGGTGGTGGTCGAGGACGCCTGCCGCGGCATCGACATCGACGGCTCGGTGGCGGCGACGCGTGCCTCGTTCAAGGCGCTCGGCATCGCTTGCGTGCCCGCTGCCGCCATCGCCGAAATCGCGCCGGACCAAGCGACGCGCTAACTCATGCTGATGGAAAGCCCGCTGCTGTTTTTCGGTTTCAGCCGGTCGTTAGGTTCCCGCGCGAATCTGCTCTAGCCGAAGGTGGGCGACGCCTGCCCGGCGGGTGCTGCGGAAACGCGAGCCCGCGCCAGAACGCGCATCGCCGCGTCGGAAGGAGTGTCCGGGACCAATCTAAGGTGTTGATAAGATTGGTGGGCGCACAAGGACTCGAACCTTGGACCCGCTGATTAAGAGTCAGCTGCTCTACCAACTGAGCTATGCGCCCGGATTGCCGTGGCGGAAAGCGCGCCAGGCGGGCGTCTGTTAGCAAAGGCGGACCGCCCTGGCAAGCCGCGCCGGCCCGACGCCTCCCCCGCAAACCCTCGAAAAATAAGGAAAAGCCGCCGGGATCGCCCGGCGGCCTCCTGGCCGGCGGCACGCGCGTCGGGGAGACCGCGCGTTGGCCGCCGTCCGCTTTCCCTACGCGCGGCTATTGCGGCAGCGGACCGCCATCGCCGCCCCGCGGCCCGCGCGGGCCCGGGTGATGCCAGCCCCGCTCCTGGCCGCGCCAGCCACGATGCGCGCGCCAATATCCTGGGCCGCCGCCACCGAGCCGCGCCAGCACGACGAAACGGTGCTGCTGGTCGGCGTTCAGGCTGCTGTAGAGCGGGCCGGCGGCGTCCGCGAGCTTCTTCAACGCGGCGCCGCGGCTCGTCATCACCTGCGCGCGCAGGGCCAGCCGATCGATCGGCGTCTTCGGCTTGTCGGCGCTGGCGCGCGCGGCAAACCAGTCGGAACGCTGCTTGGCGAGGTCCTTCAGCGCGCTCGCCACTGCCGGCCAGTTCTTCTCCTGCTCGGGGGTGAGCTGCAATCCGGCATGCAGCGCCGCGATGCGCGCGTCGGCGAACGCCGTGATGTCCGCCGCGTTCGGATGCCAGCGCTGCGCGCGCTCATGTCCCATCGGACCCGGCTGCGCGTAGGCAAGCGTAGCGCCGGCGATCGCAAGTACGGTCGTGCCGGCAAGAACAGTCTTCCACATGGCCACCTCCAATGGCATTTCTGATGCCATGAAATAGAGGAACGCGGCCTTGCCTTATCAAGTTACATTTTGGACAGAGATTAACGCGCGCGTAATCTAGATGTACGCACGTTCAGCAAATAATAGCGCAGGATTTTGTCAGATGAATTGTTGCCGTGCGCCGGTCAGATCGGCTTGCCGAACAAGAGATTGGGCAGATAGAGCGAAACTTCCGGAATATAAGTAACGACGATGAGGAAGCCGAGCAGGATCATCAGCCATCCGACCGATGCGCGCACCACGTCGACCAGCGGCATCTTGGTGATGCCGGAGGCGACGAACAGGTTCAGCCCCACCGGCGGCGTCACCAGTCCGATCTCCATGTTGACCACATAGATGATGCCGAGATGAATCGGATCGATGCCGAGCTTGATCGCAGTCGGGAACAGGATGGGCGCGGTGATCAGCACGATCGCCGAGGGGTCCATGAAGTTGCCGGCCACCAACAGGATGACATTGACGATGAGCAGGAAATGCCACGGCGCCATATGCGCCGCCGCCACCATCTCCGAGATATGCTGCGGTATCTGCGAAGTGGTCAGCACGTGGCCGAACAGGAAGGCGTTGCCGATGATGAACATCAGCATCACCGACACCCGCCCGGATTCGAGCAGCACGCGCGGTACATCGGTTATGTGCAGATCGCGATAGATGAACACCGCGGCGACGAAGGCATAGACCGCCGCCACCGCCGCCGCCTCGGTCGGCGTGAACACGCCGCCATAGATGCCGCCCATCACGATAAAGATGAGCAGCAGGCCCCACAGCGCGTCTTTGAACAAGCGCAGCCGCTCGCGCAGCGAGGCCTTGGGCTGGCGCGGCAGCCTCTTGATGCGGGCGGCGATATAGATCGCCACCATCAGGGCGGTGCCAAGCAGAGATTCCCGGAATGACGCCGGCCATGAACAGCCGGCCGACCGAGGTCTCGGTCGCCGCCGCATAGACTACCATGACGATCGAGGGCGGGATCAGGATACCGAGCGTACCGGCATTGACGATCACGCCGGTGGCGAAGCTCTGCGAATAGCCGGCCTCCACCATGCCGGCGATGACGATCGAGCCGATCGCCACCACGGTCGCCGGCGAGGAGCCCGACACCGCCGCAAAGAGCATGCAGGCCAGCACCGAGGCGATCGCAAGACCCCCGGGCAGATGGCCGACCGCGGAAATCGCGAAATTGATCATCCGCTTGGCAACGCCGCCGGTGGTCAGGAAGTTCGCCGCTAGGATGAAGAACGGAATCGCCAGCAGCGTGAACTGGTCCATGGTCTGGAAGAAGGCTAGCGCCAACGAGGCCAGGCTGTCATGCTCGAACAGCAGGATGGTCAGCAGGGACGACAGGCCGAGCGCCATGGCGATCGGCAGACCGAGCCCGAGGAAGGAAAGTACCGTGGCAAACAGGAAGATCGTCTTCATCGGCGAACCGTGCCGGCGTCGGCTGCGCCGTCATGCATTGACTCTTCGATCGCCTCGCGCGCTTCGTCGGCGAGCTCGTAGCCTTCCGATTTTCCGGTGAAGATGCGCCAGCCCATTTCCAAGAGGCGCACGAACAGCAGTACGAAGCCGAGTGGCAGGCAGAGGCTCAGCTTCCAGGTCGCGACCGGAATGTCCTCGGCTTCGACATTGATGATGTACATTTTGTGGATGTAATCGAACGAGCCATACGTCATCAGGCAGGTGTAGGCGAGCGCCAGGAACAGCACGAGAATGCCGACCGCACGCCGCGGCCGCGGCGGCAACAGCCGCACGGCGGCGTCCACACCGATATGCGCGCGCACGCGCACGCAATAGGAGATGCCGATCATCACAAGCCAGGAGAACAGATAGAAATTCGCCTCGAGCTGCCAAATGAAGCCCGAATTGAAGACGTAGCGCAGCACGACCTGCACGAACGTCAATACCGTCATCACGCCGA
The DNA here is from genome assembly GCA_963782145.1 of uncultured Pseudomonadota bacterium. Lineage (GTDB taxonomy): Bacteria > Pseudomonadota > Alphaproteobacteria > Rhizobiales > Xanthobacteraceae > Pseudolabrys. The sequence continues at coordinate 102,409 of CAWAIV010000014.1, read as the reverse complement.
GAATCAGCGCGATCAGGCCTTCTTCGACGCGGTGCACCGCCTCCCGCAGCGTCACCGGAGCCCCCCTCTTATTTTATCTCGAGGATGGCGGCCGCGGCTTCCCAGGCCGCGGCCGCCTCAGCGTCCGCTAATTGGTCTTCGGATTGTTCGACGCGACCGCGGCGGCGACGATGTCTTTGCCGATCTTGCCTTCGAACTTGGCCCACACCGGATGCATCGCCTTCACCCAGGCGGCATGCTGCTCGGGCGTCAGCTCATGGATTGTGGTCACGCCGGAGGCCTTGATCTTGGCCTTGGCATCGACATTGAGCTTGTTGGCGATCTCGTTGTTGGTCGCGGTCGCCTCGGCCAGCGCCTTGGTCAGGCCAGCGCGGATGTCGGCCGGCAAGCCGTGCCACCATTTGGCATTGACCAGCACCATGTAGTCGATGACGCGTCCGTTCGAACTCGGTGAAGTCCTTCTGCACCTCATAGAACTTCTTCGAATAGATGTTCGACCAGGTATTCTCCTGGGCGTTCACCGTGCCGACCTGCAGCGCCTGATAAACTTCCGAGAAGGCGAGCTTTTGTACATTGGCGCCGATGCCCTCATAGCTGGCGGCGATGATGTCGGACTGTTGGATGCGGAATTTCAGGCCCTTGGCGTCGGCGGGCAGAAGCAGCGGCTTGTTGGCCGACATCTGCGACAGGCCGTTGTGCCAATAAGCGAGGCCGAGATAGTTGCGGTTCTCCATCGAGTGCAGGAGCGATTGGCCGACCTTGCTCTGCTCGAAGCGGTCGACCGCGTCCATGTCTTTGAACATGAAGGGCAGATCGAACACCTCGGTCTTGTGGGTGTACTTGCCGAACTTGGAAAGCGAGGTAGCGATGAACTGCACATCGCCCAGCGCCAGCGCCTCCATCTCCTTGGCGTCGCCGTAGAGCTGCGAGTTCGGATAGACCTCGACCTTGACCTTGCCGGGCAGAAGCTTTTCCGCGACTGCCTTGAACTTGAGCGCTGCCTGCCCCTTCGGGGTGTGCTCGGCGACAACGTGACTGAATTTGATGATGATCGGATCGGCCGACGCAATAGCCGGCACCGCCAACACGGCAGCCGCAGCCGCCGCAAGAAGCCATTTGCGCATTTTTTCGCTCCCTAGTTTGCAGCGATAAAGTTGACGTTTTTAGGTTTATCTTCCCGTAAAACTCGCATTAAAATGCGCGTCGGGCAAGGGGTTGTGTCTAGGCCATTAGAATGGCAGCGGGTCCGGACAGCGGCGGCCCCGGCGGTTCCCACCCCCCATCCGGCCATGATGTGCCGTCGTTTCAAAGCCCCAGATAGGCCTGACGGATTTCAGGCTTGGCCGCCACCTCGCGGCACGGCCCTTCCAGGAACGGGCGGCCCTCGGCGATGACATAGGCATAGTCGCACAGCGCCAAAGCGAGATGCAGGTTCTGCTCGACCAGAAGAATTGTTACGCCCGCCGCCTTCAGCGCCTTAAGCGTTTCCACCAGTTGCTGCACGATGACCGGGGCGAGACCGAGCGAGAGCTCGTCGATGATGAGGATTTCCGGCACCGACATCAGGCCGCGCGCGATCGCCAGCATCTGCTGCTCGCCGCCGGAGAACGTTCCGGCCTTCTGCCGCCGGCGTTCCTGCAATCGCGGGAACATGGTGTAGACCCGCTCGATCTGGCTGGCGAAATGCGCCCGGGCGCGCGGCGAATAGGCGCCCATCTCGAGGTTTTCCTCCACCGACATGTCGCTAAACAACTGCCGCCCCTCCGGCACCAGCACCAGGCCGCGGGCGGCCTTGGCATGGGCGGACAGCTTGGTTACGTCCTCGCCGGCGAATGTCACGCGGCCGGCGCTGGGACGCAGCGAGCCGGTGATCGCGCGCAGGCTGGTGGTCTTGCCGGCGCCGTTGGCACCGAGCAGCGTGGTCATGGCGCCGCGCTCGACCTTGAGCGAGATGCCCCAGAGCACCTGCACGTCGTCGTAGCCGGCTTCCAGCCCATCGACCTGCAACAATATGTCGCTCACGACGGCGCCTCCGCAGCCTGCATCAGCGTGGAATCGCCCAGATAGGCGGTGATGACCTCGGGGTTTTCCGCCACCTGCTGCGGGGTGCCTTCGGCGAGCTTGCTGCCCAGATTGAGCACCACAATACGGTCGGACAGGCTCATCACCGCGCGCATGATATGCTCGATCATCAGGATCGCAATGCCGCTGGCGCGGATGTCGCGCACGGTCGCGATCATCTGCTCGGTCTCGGTCGGATTGAGACCGGCGAGCACCTCGTCGAGCAGCAGCAGGCGCGGCCGTGCCGACAGCGCGCGCGCCAGTTCCAGCCGCTTCTTGCCGGCGGTGGTGAGCGAATTCGCCAGCAGATCGAGACGATCGCCGAGCCCCACCTTGAGCGCCATTTCACGCGCCGTCTCGCGCGCCTGGCCCAGCGGAAGGTTCTCGCGCCCGAAACAGGCGCCCACCGTGCAATTCTCGAGCACGCTGAGCGCGCCGAGCGGCTGCACGATCTGATGCGCGCGGGCGATGCCCTGGCGCGCGACACGATGCGGGGGCACGCCGGTGATATCGACGCCGCCGAACGTAATGGTGCCGGTATCGGGCGGGTAGACGCCGTTGATCAGGTTGAAGACGGTCGACTTGCCGGCGCCATTGGGGCCGATCAGCCCGAGGATTTCGCCATCATTGACGGTGAGGCTCAGGCGCGACACCGCCTGCAAGCCGCCGAAGCGCTTGCTCACATCGTTGACTTCGAGGAGCGCGCTCATTCGAGCCACCTCCTCGTTCGCGGCCACATCCGGTGCAGCCAGCCCAACAGCCCGCCGGGCACGAACTGGACGATGATCAGCAACAAGGCGCCGGCGATCACCAGTTGGAAATGCGAGAGATATTGGATGGTCAGCAGGATGCCGCGCACCTCCTCGTAGAGGAAGGCGCCGAGCGCCGGACCGAGCACGGTGCCGGCCCCGCCGAGCATGACCATCACGATGGCCTCGATCGAATTTTCCAGATTGAAAGCGCTGGTCGGTTCGATGATGCCGCTCTTGAAGAAGTACAGACCGCCCGCCACCGCCGGCAGGAAGGCGGAGGCGCTATAGACCAGCGCCTTGTAGCGCGCAGTCGGCACGCCGAGCACGGCGGCGGCGTCCTCGTTCTGTCCGATGGCGATGAGGCCGAGGCCGAATTTCGAGTTCTTGATGGCGTAGCTCAGGAGCATCGAGGCGGCGGTCAGCAAGATGATCAAGAGATACATCCACCACAACGCCTGCATCGGCCCGCCGAAGGGCTTGTAGGAATCGAGCGACAGATAGATGCCGGTCGCCCCGCCCCAGGGCTCGAAATTGACCACGAGCTGCTGCACCGCCTGGTTCACGCCGATGGTGGCGAGCGCGAAGAACGCGCCGCGCAGACGCAGGATGCCGGCGCCGAACAGCAGCGCCACCGCGCTCACGCCGACGCCACCGACGAGCGCTGCCGGGATCACATGCACATGCCAGGCGGTGACCAGATAGAGGCAGATATAGCCGCCGAGGCCGAAGAAGACGATGTTGCCGAAATTGACGTAGCCGGCATAACCGATCATCAAATTGAGATTGCTGGCCAGGATCACATAGACCGCCGCCAGCAGCAGGCTTTCGCGCATGCCCACGTCGTTGGTGACATAGGGCACGAAGGCGAACAGCAGCGCCGCGATCACGATCAGCCAAGGAAATGGACGGCGCCACACGGGGTTCAACCCTTGGTGAAGGAGAAGATGCCGCGCGGGAACGCGATCAGGCAGAAGATGAACAGGCCGAACTCGACCACCGGAATCCAGCTCACCGGCATGAACGGCGTCGCCATGCCCTCGATCAGGCCAAGCGCCACACCGCCGAGCAGCGCGCCGGCCGGATTGCCGAGACCGCCGAGCACGGTGACCACGAAACTCTTGAGCTGGTAAGCCTCGCCCGAAAGCACGGTGAAGGGAAACAGCGTCGCGATCAGCGTGCCGGAGACGGCGGCCAGGGCCACGCCGAGGCCGAAGGCCATGGCCAGTACCTGCGTGGTCGGAATGCCGGTCAGTTCGGCGGCCTCGCGGTTGTTGGCCACCGCGCGGATCGCCTTGCCGATGCGCGTATGATAGAGGAGCAGATAAAGCAGGCCGGCGATCACCACCGCCATGATCGCCGCGGTGATGTGCGTGCCGGTGAAGGTGTAGCCGTGCCAGCTCACGCTCGGCATGCTGACCGGAACGTTATAGGGGCTGGTGCTCCACACCGCGGTGCCGAGCCCGATCAGCACCATATTGAGCGCGAAAGTCGACAGCAGGCTCATCAATTCCGCCTGCCCGATTACCCGGTGCACGCCGACCCAATAGAGAACGATCCCGACCAGGAAGCCGAGCACGATCGTGGTGGGCACGGCGACATAGGGGTGCAGGCCGAGCGAATAGACAACCAGGTAGAGCAGGAACATGCCGAGGACGATGATGGCGCCATGGGCAAGATTGATGACGTTCATCACGCCCCAGATGAGCGTCAGGCCCATGGCGGCAAGGCCATAGACCGCGCCAACAAGGATGCCGTCGATAACGGACGCGAGAATTCCGAACATGTGTGGAGACCGTCCGGCGGCGACCCGCTACGGGCCGCCGCCGGATTGATTGGATTTACTTCAATAGATGACGTTAGCCGTCTTGGCCGCATCCGGCCAGACGATTTCCTTCGTGAGCTTGCCGTTCTTCTTCTGCCACTGGGCGAGCACCATCTCATGGCCGATCTGCAGGCCATGCTCCTTGGCATCGCTGGCAAACTTGGTGTGGCCGAAGAAGGTGGTGACGTCCATCTTGTTGAGCGCCTCGGTCACCTTTTCCGGATCGATCGAGTTCGCCGTCTCCATCGCATGCTGCAGGATCAGGCCGGCCCCGTAGCCGCCGGCCGCGTGATAGCCGGGCGCGATCTTGAACTTGGCGGTGAACTCCTTGGCGAAGGCCGCCGGGGTCGGGCCGAAATCCGGCTTGAAGGTCACCTGCGGCTCCCACTGCGAGGGCACCGAAATGCCGACCGCGGCGTCGCCGAGCTGGGCGAATTTCGGGCTGTCCGGCGCGACCAGCAGCGTCACCCATTTCAGGCCGGCCTTCTGCTCGTGCAATTGACGGGCCAGCGTGGCGCCGTCGGCATAGTGGCCGCCGCCCAACAGCGCAGTCGCCTTGGCCGAGATCATCTTGTTGATGATGGGCGAGAAGTCGGTCGTCGAGCCGGAATAGGCCTCGTCGACGGCAACGGTGATGCCGTCCTTCTTGGCCTGATTGCGCACAGCGCCGGCCACCGCCTTGCTGAAGGGATCGTCTTCATAGACGAAGGCGACCGACGGCTTCGCGTTCTGCTTCAACAGCGCCTTCAGCGCGCCGGCGAGATACTGGCTCGACCCGGTGTAGAGCTGGAACAGGTGCTTGTTGCCGAGCTTGTAGGTCTTCTCCAGCGCACCGCCGGTGGTGATCATCACCTTGCCGTATTGCTCGGAGATGACGGCCGCGGTGGCGACCAGGCCGGATGAATAGGGGCTGATCAGGAACTGGGCGTTGTCCTGCGTGATCAGCCGCGTATAGAGCTGCTGCACGCGGGTGTTCTGCGACTCATCGTCATAGCTGACCAGTTTGACCTGATAGCTCTTGCCGGCAACCTTGATGCCGCCTTTGGCGTTGACATCGTCTTTCCACATCTCGATGCCGCGCATTTGGGCCGTCGAGTTGTTGTTGAGTTTGCCGGTTTGCGACGCGGTAAAGCCGATAGTGATGGTGTTCTGTGCCAGCGCCGGACCGGCGACAAAAAGCGCTGCCGCAGCAATGAGATAAATGCTCCGTCTCATGACGTTCCTCCTGGGTTCGCCCCCAGCTTCGGTGGTTCTCAAGCACGATTGCAACGGCGCGTTTAGGGAGTCAACACTTCACCGCTCGCCGGCAATCGCGGCCGCCGCCGACCAAACGCGGTTGCCGTTGCGGAACAATGATCTAGCGCAATGCGAAAGAAAAATGCCGCACCCTATGCGGGCGCGGCATCCGGCTCCGGTGTCGACCTACCGGAAATTCGGCGCTGTCAGCCGACGTGTTCAGCCGACATCTTGCGAAACGGATGCGGCGCTCGCCGCCGGCCTTGTTGCGCCGGCTCATTAATTTGTTGAGCGCGGCTACTCCATTTCGATCAGTTCAGGGCGGCCAAGACCGGACCGAGACCCATCTCCTGAGCAAGCCCGATGGCGGTCTCTTTCTGCTCGTCGGAGAGCACCGCGATCAAGGGGCGCGCCGCGACAGCGAGGCGTTGAATGGCTGCGCTGGTGAGCACTACCGATAATGCCCGCTGCCCGATCCGGCGTATGAAGCCTTCCGGTTCCGGCTGCTGCTGATGGCGCGCCAGATTGCGCAGCGCTGCCTCCACCGGCGCCCAAAAGCGCGCCTGCTCCCGCGAGAGCCTGAGTGCAGCCTTGATACGACCGATATCGATCGAGGTCGCTTGTGCGTACTGCTGCGCGACGTCGTAACCACTCGCCTGAGCCGGCATGCTGGGCAGCAGGCCGGCTGTCGCGAGCGCGAACGCGCCCACGCATAGTGTCATCTTCATTCAACAAGCCCCGATTTTTTGGTGAATTGAACGCGCGCGATAACGGACAATCCGGTCTTCGGCGCGAGCAAATTATGGGCAAAGTATGACATTTGCGGTTCCATCGGAACCAAACGCCGAGTCGGAAATGCCGCGCTTTGCCGACGCGGCATTTCGATTCGGGTCGCGACGCCGGATCAGCCGACGTCTTGCGAATGAATGCGACGCTCGTTGTCGCCCGCCGCTTTGTTGCGCCGGCTGGTCAACTTGTTGAGCGCGCCGAGATAGGCTTTCGCCGAGGCCACCAGCGTATCGGGATCGGCGCCGCGCGCGGTCACCGAACGGCCCTGCTCCGACAGCCGCACCGAAACTTCCGCCTGCGCATCGGTGCCCTCGGTCACCGCATGCACCTGGTAGAGCTCGAGCACCGCCTCATGCGGCACCAGCGCGTGGATCGCCTTGAAGGTGGCGTCCACCGGACCGTTGCCGGTCGACTGCGTGGTGATGTGCTGGCCGTCGATGTCGAGCGTCAGCGTCGCCGATTGCGGGCCCATGGTGCCGGCGATGACGGTCAAGGAGATGATCTTGATGCGGTCATGGGCGGTGGCGATCTCTTCGTCGACCAACGCCTCGATGTCCTCGTCGTAGATCTGCTTCTTCTTGTCGGCCAGCGCCTTGAAGCGCACGAAGGCATCCTCGAGCTGGTTGGCGGCCAATTGATAGCCGAGCTCCTCCAGCTTGTGCACGAAGGCATGCCGCCCGGAATGCTTGCCCATGACCAGCGAGGTCTGCTTCACGCCCACGCTCTCGGGCGTCATGATCTCGTAGGTCTGTGCGTTCTTGAGCATGCCGTCCTGGTGAATGCCGCTCTCATGCGCGAAGGCGTTGCGTCCGACGATGGCCTTATTGTACTGCACCGGGAACGAGGTTGCCGCCGACACCAGCTTGGAGGCGCGGGTGAGCATGGTCGCCTCGACGCCGGTCCAATAGGGCAGCACGTCGTTGCGCACCTTCATCGCCATCACGACTTCCTCAAGCGCGGCATTGCCGGCACGCTCGCCGATGCCGTTGATGGTGCATTCGATCTGCCGCGCGCCCGCCTTCACGCCGGCGAGCGAATTGGCCACCGCCATGCCGAGATCGTTGTGGCAATGCGTCGAGAACACCGCCTTGTCGGAATTTGGCACCCGCTCGCGCACGGTCTTGAACAGCTCATAATATTCCTCCGGCACCGTGTAGCCGACAGTATCGGGGATGTTGATGGTGGTGGCGCCGGCATTGATGGCGGCCTCGACGCAGCGGCAGAGGAAGTCGAGCTCGGTGCGGGTGCCATCCTCCGACGACCATTCCACGTCGTCGGTGTGGCTTCTCGCGCGCGTCACCTGCGCGATCACCATTTCGTAGACCTCGTGCGGCTCTTTCTGCAGCTTGTATTTCATGTGCACCGGCGAGGTGGACAGGAAGGTGTGGATGCGCCTGCGTCGCGCCGGCTTGATCGCTTCGGCGCAGCGGTCGATGTCCTTGAAGGCGGCGCGCGAGAGCCCGCAGATCACCGCGTTTTTCGAACGCTTGGCGATCTCGTGCACGGCGGAGAAATCGCCTTCCGAGGCGATGGGAAAGCCGGCCTCGATGATGTCGACGCCCATGTCGTCGAGCAATTCGGCGACGCCGAGCTTCTCCTCATGCGTCATGGTGGCGCCGGGGCATTGCTCGCCGTCGCGCAACGTCGTGTCGAAGATGACGACGCGGTCCTTGTCGGACGGGGTTACGATAGCCATTGGAACTGATCCTTCTCGTCGAATGCGCCGCTCAGGGCGCTCTATGGGGTGCTGTCTCCGTCATCCCCCGAGTGCCCAGGCGCGCATGGCCCAGCCGGCCCTCAGGGGCGGATAAGGAGAAGGAGCGAGCCCAGAATGAGGGAGGCCGCGGGTCCGGCCTGGGTGGCCGCCCGCCCGATCGCGCCAATGGAGGTGCGCGTCGACATTGCCTCAAGAACCCTCATCGTCTTCGACGGTTAAGGTGGCGAACCGAGGTAAAGTCCGCGTTAACCGCGTGGTGGAAGCCAGCTTCTAGCGGAAAGACATAGGCCGAATCAAGCACGCTGATAGGTCAGCATTGCTGCCTGTTCGCCGGAGCATGCGAGGAACCATGGACCAAAAGCCGGCCGCTCTCATGCGCCAAACATGGCTGCGCCAGGTGCTGTCGCTCTTGTTTTTCGCCGCGCTGCTGTTCGCCCCGGCCGGCACGCTGCGGTTTTGGCAAGGCTGGGCCTATGGACTGATCGTCCTCGCCGCTTCGACCGCGCTCGGCATCTATTTCCTCAAGCACGATCCGGCGCTGCTGGCACGCCGCATGGCCGCCGGGCCGGCGGCCGAACAAGACCCTGCTCAAAAAGTCATCATCAGCACGGTCCTCATCTGTTTCGTCCTGCTGATCGCCATCCCCGGGTTCGATTTCCGCTGGCATTGGTCGACCGTGCCGCTCTGGCTGGAGCTTCTCGGCAATGGTGGCGTGGCGGTGAGCTTCATCGTCTTTTTCGTGGTGCTGAAGCAGAACAGCTATGCCGCGTCGACCGTCCGGGTGGAAACGAACCAGCCGGTGGTTTCGACCGGGCTCTATGGGATCGTCCGCCACCCGATGTATGCCGGCGCGCTGCTGCTCATCGTCTGCACGCCGCTCGCGCTCGGCTCCTATTGGGGGCTATTGCTGCTGATCCCGAGCTTTCTCGCCTTGGGCTGGCGCCTGCTCGACGAGGAACGCATCCTGAAGCGCGACCTGCCCGGTTATGCCGACTATTGCCGGCAGACCCGTTATCGGCTCATTCCCTTTGTGTGGTAGGCGCGGGTGGCCTCGCGCTACGGCTTTTCCCGTTGCAGCGCCATGCGCGCCTTGCGCAGTTCCGCCAGTGCCTTGCCCGTCACTTTCGGATAATCCAGCTTCAGCCCATCGAGCGCCTCGACCAGCGCCGCGGCCACCACCAGGCGGGTGAACCACTTGTTGTCGGCGGGAACGACATACCAGGGGGCTTCCGGCCTGCTGGTCTCGCGGATCATGTCCTCATAGGCGGCCATGTATTTGGGCCACAGTTTGCGTTCGCTGACATCGCCCGAGGAGAACTTCCAGCGCTTGCCCGGTTCGTCGATGCGGTCGAAAAAACGCTGGCGCTGCGCCTCGCGCGAAATATTGAGGAAGAACTTCAGGACCAGCGTGCCGTTGCGGGCGAGATGGCGCTCGAAGGCACGGATATCGTGGAAGCGCTGCTGCCAGATGCCGTCGTTCACCACCCCCGGCGGCAGATGCTGGGTCTGCAATAGTTCCGGGCGTACCCGCACCACCAGTACCTCCTCGTAATGCGAGCGGTTGAAAATGCCGATGTGCCCGCATTCCGGCAGCCGCGCGGCGGCGCGCCAAAGGAAATCATGGTCGAGCTCTTCCGCGCTCGGTTGTTTGAAAGCGTGCACCGTGACGCCTTGCGGATTCAAGCCCGTCATCACGTGCTTGATGACGCCGTCCTTGCCGGCGGCATCCATCGCCTGCAGCACGATCAGCACCGACCAACGATCGCTGGCATAGAGCTTGTCCTGTAGCGCGGTCAGCCGGTTGATGCCGTCGTCGAGCAGCGATTTGGCCTCGATCTTGTCCATGGCGAGTCCGCAGACGTCGGCAGGATCGTGGTCGGAGAGCCGAAACCGCTTCGGCTTGTCGATGCGAAAGCGGCGGGCGAGGTTTTCGAGTTTCATGCCGGCGAGTTCACGCCAAGCCCGCACGCTTGGCAAGCGCGCGCTCGGCGAAATACCGCTCTAGGAACGCCGTTACGAAGCCCGGCATGGCGGTATCGAAATCCTGCCGGCCGCGCACGATGCGCAGGTCGGAAAGCTCCGGCTCCCGCTCGCGCGCGAGATAGGCGCGCCCACGTGCCTGCAGCGCCTCGGCACTTTCGCGCGATTGCAACAGCTTGACCTGGGCGAAGATCGGCCCGGCGTCGACGCTCATCCATCCCGGCGCCGTGCTGAACTCTGCCGGATCGAAACCGGTCTCCTCCTGCAATTCCCGCCACATGCTGCGCTCGAGATCGACCCGCGTGCCGGCGATGTCGTTCGGCTCGGGCATGCCGCAGGGAAAATAGATGCGGCCGGCATTGAAATTCTGCGGTCCCATGACGCCGAGCAGCACGGCGCCGTCGGCGGCAATGATGGCCGCGGCGCCGAAGCAGTCGTAGACGCCGGCCGGCCGGCGTCCCCGCGCGACCCAGGCGGTGAAGCTCGCATAGTCGGTTTCGAGATAGGCGCCGTGCAGCACGCCGTCCACGATCCGGCGCTCATGCAGCAACAGGACGCGCCCGTTCCAGATCGCCGGCTGGGCGCGTTGCAGCCCCGCGAAATGCGCATCGATTTCGGCGCGGTGCTCGACCGCGAAGGCCCAGGGCTTGGGCGCGAATGTCAGTTCCAGCCGGTCGACCGGCACGATGGCAACATCACTCATCGCGCGCAATCGACGCGAGGACGGCGCCGCCGTCAAGCCTGAATCAGTGGTCCCGCGAAGGGCCGCGTGTGACCTATCCGTTGAGGTCTTTCGCCTCGAAGACCTGGCTCGGCGCCACGATCTCTTCCTGCGCGGTGATGAGCTGCATTTCGCGGGCGCCCGCTTCCGCCGTCTTCGCCAGCACGCCGAAGACCGCCGAGGCCGCCGCCGACAGCGCCGCGTCGATTTTGCCTTCGCGCAGGTAATGCGCGAAGAACAGCGCCGCGATGGTATCGCCGGCGCCGTTCGCCATGACCGGCAGTTTCGGCGTGCGCAGCAAGAGGCGGCCCTGCTCGCCGGAGGCGATGAGGTCGATGGCGTCGTCGGGCGTGGCCTCGGTATGCAGCGAGGTGACCAGGATCACGCGCGGCCCGCGCTTGTGCAGCGCCTCGACCGCGGCAATCGCCAAAGCCAGGGTGCGGCTCTCGCCGCCGGAGAGATAATCGAGCTCGAACTGGTTGGGCGTGATCACGTCGGCGACGGCAAGCGCCTTGTCGCGCATGAATTCCGGGACACCCTCGCGCACATAGACGCCGCGCCCGACATCGCCGATCACCGGATCGCAGCAATATTGCGCCGAAGGATTGGCGCGCTTGACCGTCGCCACGGCGTCGAGAATGGCGTCGCCGATGTCGGCCCCGCCGATATAGCCGGACAGCACTCCGTCGCATTCGCCGAGGCAGCCGCGCTTCTCCAAGCCGCCGACCAGCTCGCGGATCAGGTCGGCGTCGAACACCCGGCCCTGCCACTGGCCGTAACCGGTGTGATTGGAGAACTGAACGGTGTGGATCGGCCACACCTCCACGCCCATGCGCTGCAGCGGAAATACCGCCGCCGAATTGCCGACATGACCATAGACGACGTGGGATTGGATGGAGATGAGGTTCATGACGCGGCAATTACCACTGTCGTCCCCGCGAAGGCGCGGACCCATACGCCGCAGGCTCTCGATAGTCCAGGGGGTATGGTTCCCGGACCTCCCCCCGAACAAGTCGGGGGGTCGCCCGGGACGACAACGCGAGCTACTTCACCGTTATCTACTTCCCCGCCGCCTCGACGAACTTGTTGGTGTAGGTTTTCGACAGGTCGATATGCGCCTTGGCGATTGCCGGCGAGGACTTCGAGAACACCGCGAGCACCGCCTGAGCGCCCTTGGGGTCCATCTTGCCGTCCTTCGAGTACATCGACATCGTATTCTTCAGCGCCGCGATATAGAGCGCCTTGTTCTTGGTGAACTCGGGCGGCATCTTGGCGGTGATCTCCTCGGCCGAATGCGAATGGATCCACTTCAGCGTGGCGAGGATCGCGGAGGTCATCGCCTGCGCTTCCTTCTGGTGCGCCGCGACCCAGTCCGCGCGGGTGTAGAGCGCGCCGCCCGGATACTGACCGCCGAACACGGCGAGCGTGTCCTTCTCGGAGCGGGTGTCGCTGAGGATCTTGAGGTCCTTGTATTTGCCGGCCAGCACCGTCACCGCCGGATCGAGCATGATGGCGGCGTCGATCTGGCCCTGCTCCATGGCGGCGATGGCGCTGGCGCCGAGGCCGACACCGATAACGGCGACCGAATTCGGATCGACGCCGTTCTGGCTCAGCATGTATTTGAGGAAGAAGTCGGTGGACGAGCCGGGGGCCGAAACGCCGACCTTCTTGTTGGCGAGGTCCTTGACCGACTTGATCTCGGCGGTGTGTTTGGGCGAGACCACCAGTGCGAAGCCGGGGAAGCGGTCATAGACCACGAAGGCCTGCAGGTGCTGGCCCCTGGCCGCGAGATTGACGCAATGATCGAAATAGCCGGAGACCACGTCGGCCGAGCCGCCGAGCACGGCTTTCAACGACTCCGAACCGCCCTTGAACTGCACCACATTGACATCGACACCGGCCTTTTTGAACTCGCCGAGCTGGTGCGCGAGCATGGTCGGCAGATAGCACAGGCAGGACGCGCCGCCGATCGCCAGCGTCACTTTGGGCAGCTGCGCGAACGCGAAGCCCGACGACAACACGAGCGCGGCGAGCGAAAGACCCAGCCGCCGAACCAGTTTCATCGACATGGATTTCCTCCCTTGACGTTGCGGCCTTTACGCAGACCGTTTCGGCGCGAACGATAAGCCAGCCCGGCGGGCGTGACTAGGGCCGCGCGTCGCCCACCGCCGGCCGCCAGACCAGGAGCCGTTTCTCGACCAGGCTGACCACGGTGTCGATCACGATGACGAAGGCGGCGAGCACGAACATGCCGGCGAACACGCCGGAAACGTCGAACACGCCCTCGGCCTGTTGGATCAGATAGCCGAGGCCCGCCGCGGAGCCGAGATATTCGCCCACCACCGCGCCCACCACGGCAAAGCCCACCGAGGTGTGCAGCGAGGAGAACATCCAGGACAGCGCCGAGGGCCAATAGACGTGGCGCATCAACTGCCGTTCGTTCATGCCGAGCATGCGCGCATTGGCAAGCACCGTGGGCGAGACTTCCTTGACGCCCTGGTAGACGTTGAAGAAGACGATGAAGAACACCAGCGTCACGCCGAGCGCCACCTTCGACCAGATGCCCAAGCCGAGCCAGAGCGTGAAGATGGGCGCCAGCACCACACGCGGCAGCGCATTGATCATCTTCACGTAAGGATCGAACACAGCGGCGGTGCGCGGCTGGCGCGCGAACCAGAAGCCGATGCCGACGCCGCCGATCGAGCCGATGACAAAGGCGAGGATCGACTCTTCGAGCGTCACCCACAGATGCTTCCAGATCACGCCGGTGACGAACCAGTCGACGATCTGCTGGGCGACATCGACCGGATTGGAGAAGAAGAACGGCGGCAACACGATCACGCCGAAGATCGGCACGGTGGCGAAGACGTACCACGCCACCAGGCCGATCACGGCGACCAGGATTTGCAACGAAAGGAGCTTGACGCGCGACACGCTCAAACTCCCTTCGTCGATGCTTGGCTCAACTCCGCCTAAACCTACATCGGCTTCTTGAAGCGGGCGATCAGGCTCGCCGCCCCTTTGGCGTGCCCCTGCAGCTTTGCCATCAGTTCTTCGTAGTTCAGGCCGGGCGGCAGCGCCTTGGCGTCGAGGTCGGTGGCGATGATCATGAAGAAATAATGATGCCAGTCGGTGTGCGGCGGCGTGCAGGGCCCGAAGTAATGGCCCATCTTCAGTCCGTTGTGACCACCAACATATTTGTCGTTCAGCTTGGTGACTTCGCCTTCGGCAAAACCCGTCACCGAAACCGGAATGCCATAGGCGACCCAGTGGACGAAGGTCAGGCCTTCACGACCTTCCGGATCGAACATGACGAGCGCATAACTCTTGGTGCCGGCCGGCGGGTTTGCCCAGGCCAGTGGCGGCGACACGTTCTGGCCGACGCAATTCGGGTTCTTCTTGAAGTCGCCGGCGTTCTTTACCGCGAGCTCGCCGTTGTCCTTGAAAGCGGATGACGTCAGCGAAAACGGTTCCGCGGCATTGACGGCCTGGCCCACCATACAGGACGCCAGGACCATTGCCCCCGCGCAAATTAGACTGCTGATGCGTATCTTGAACATTCGTTATCCTCCCTGACTTTTTTGTCGCCCGCACGACTCTAGCAACCGGCGTGACCCGATCAACAGGGGCCTCTCCTGGTTTCAGGCGCCTTCCGCCAGCGCGTAGCCCTTGACCACCTCGGCCTTGAGTTGGTGCCAGATGTCACGGTGCAAGTCGTGAAACGCGGCGTCGAGCTTCACCTCGGAAATATCGCGCGGGCGCTTCAACGGCACCTGCCAGTCGCCGATGACATGCGCGGCCGGACCCGCCGACATGATCACCACCCGGTCGGAGAGCGCGATTGCCTCCTCCAGGTCATGGGTGACGAACAGTACCGCCTTGCGGTCGGCGCTCCACAGATCGAGCAGCAGGTTGCCCATGATCTGCCGGGTCTGCGCGTCGAGCGGGCCGAACGGCTCGTCCATCAGCAGGATTTTCGGGTCGCGGATCAGTACCTGCGCCAGGCCGACGCGCTTGCGCTGGCCGCCGGAAAGCATGTGCGGATAGCGGTCGCCGAAGGCGCCGAGCCCCACGCGCTTGAGCCACTCATGCGCGCGCGGGCGCGCCTCGCTCGCGCGCGCACCGGCGGTCTCCAGACCGATGGCGACATTCTCCAGCGCGGTCTTCCAGGGAAACAGCGCGTCGGCCTGGAACAGATAGCCGGCCTGCCGGTTGAGCGCGGTGAGCGGGTTGCCGAAGATATCGACGCGGCCGGCGGCCGGCGCCAGCAGCCCGGCGGCGATGTTGAGCAGCGTCGACTTGCCGCAACCGGTTGGGCCGACAATGGCGACGAACTCGCCGTCGGCCACGCGCAGGTTGGCCCGCTCGACCGCGGTGTAGAGCCCGCCGCCCGCCAGCCGAAACGCCACCACAACGTCGCCGAGCGCGACGGCGGGCGTTGCCGCGCCCACTCCGGACATCGTTTCCCCCATGTGAACGGCAAACTAGCCGCTCCGTCGCCACTTGCAAACCGGCGACATCGCCAGGCTACCGCGCAACGCCGCGCGTCACGAAATCGCCCGATGCCGCTAGTTTGTGCGTAGAATTGCGCCGATTTGCCGGCGCTCATGGATTTGCCCGATGCCGCTGCCCGCCGCGACCGCCCTTCCCCGCCTTGCCGGCGCGCTGGCGGTGGCCGCCGTGGCATTGGGCGCGCCACCCGCGGCGGCGGCCGGCAATGCCGCCGATAATGAAATCACCATCGTCATCGTCGGCGATGTCGGCCTCAATCCCGGCGGCCAGACCGTCGATCCGCGCGGCATCTTTAAGCACGGCTTCACCCCGTGGGCCGACACGCTGTCGGCGATCGGCGCCGATATCAACGGCGATCTCAATTTCATGAACCTGGAGACCGTCGTTACCGACCGCAACGATCTTGTCCCCGACGGCAAGGGCCAGAGTCACCCGTTCAATTTCCGCACCCATCCCAACGGCTTGAGGTTCCTGGTTGCGCGCGGTTTCAACGTGATCTCGCTCGCCAACAACCATTCCATGGATTACGGCGTCGCCGGCTTGCAGGAGACGCTCAAGAACGTCGACGCGCTGCGCGGCAAGGGCGTGCTCGCCGCCTCCGGAATCGGCATGAACCGCGAACAGGCGAGCCGTCCGGAAATCATCCATCGCAAAGGCGCAACGATCGCCTTCAACGCCATGGGTATCGTCACCAACAATCTGGAACGCCACCGCGCCGGCCCGGACAAGCCGGGACAAGTCGCCTACCGCTTCGACGACGATTTTCATCTGGTACTGAAACGGCTCACCGCGCAGAAGGCGGACTACCGCATCCTGTCGATCCATTACGGCTATGAACGCCAGGTGCGCGCCGACGCGCTCGAGCTCAAGCAATGGCGTGACGAGGCGGCGCTGCGCGACGGCATCGACCTCATCATCGGCCATCATGCGCATGTGGTGCGCGGCGTCGAGATCGCCGGCCATTCGCTGATTTTCTACGGCCTCGGCAATTTCCTCCATTTCGGCACCTCCGACATGACGCATAATGACATCTGCCGGAACTACGGGCTAATGGCGCGCATCCATTTGCGCCGGGACGCCGGCGGCAAGCTCAAGCTGCGCGCGGTCGAGGCCATTCCGGTGACCGACACCCATTTTCGCCCACGTCGGCTGCTACCCGCAGAGAGCGCGAAGCGGCTTTATGCGCTGAACTATCTGGCGCAAACGCTCGACAGCGCGGACGGCCGAGCACACGGCGTGCGCTTCACGCCGCAAGCGGATGGCAGCGGCCTGTTCTGCCTGCCCGGCGCCAGCAAGGAACCAGGCGGCATCGGCGCCTTGTGTCGTCATTATACGGCCGCCCCGCCGATCCCAGCGTCCTTGCAGGCGCAAATCGCCGCATCCTGCGCGCGCTGACGACGGATTTGCGCAACTTTGCGCGTTCGCGGGTTCCTTGCCGCGTGCGCGCGTGCCATCATCGCGCCGATGAATATCGACTCGCGTCTTGCCGATGCGTGGGCCCGGCTGCCGGACTATCTCGGCAGCCATGTGCTGGTGAGCATCACCGCGCTGGCGATCGGGCTCGGCATCAGCCTGCCATTGGCGATCCTGTCCATGCGCCGGCCGCTGCTGCGCACCGGCCTGCTGACGCTGGCGAGCGTGATCCAGACCATTCCCGGCATCGCGCTCCTGGCGCTGTTCTATCCGCTGTTGCTGGTCATCGCCGCGCTGTCGGAGCGCCTCTTCGGCGTCAGCTTTTCCGCGCTCGGCTTTTTGCCGTCGGTGCTCGCGCTGGCGCTCTATTCCATGCTGCCGGTGCTGCGCAACACGGTGACCGGCTTGAACGGCGTCGATCCACGGCTGCGCGAGGCGGCCCGCGTCGTCGGCATGACGCCGGGGCAGTCGATGCGCGAGATCGAGCTGCCGCTGGCGCTGCCGGTGATCATGGCCGGCATCCGCACCTCGGCGGTCTGGGTGATCGGCACCGCGACGCTGGCGACGCCGATCGGTCAGACCAGCCTCGGCAATTACATCTTCGCCGGGTTGCAGACGCAGAACTGGGTGTTCGTCATTTTCGGCTGCGTCGCCGCGGCGACGCTGGCGCTGACGGTCGACTTCCTGCTGGCGCAGATGGAGCGCGGGGTCGCCGGCCGCAGCCGCATCCGCATTGTGGCAAGCGGGCTCGGCCTGGCGCTGGTGGTGCTGGCGGCGCTGGCGCCGGGCTATGGCGCCCCACGCGCGACTTACGTGGTCGGCACCAAGAGTTTCACCGAGCAATATGTGCTGGGCGCTCTGATCCAGCAGCGGCTCGCCGCCAACGGCCTCACCAGCGAGCGACGCGACGGGCTCGGCTCGGCGGTGGTGTTCAAGGCGCTGACGGCGAACGATGTCGACATCTATGTCGATTATTCCGGCACCATCTGGGCCAACCAGATGGGCCACACGGACGTGAAGCCGCGCGCGCAGGTGTTGAAGGAAGTCGCGGACTGGCTGCAGAAAACTCATGGCGTGCGCATGTTGGGCGATCTCGGTTTCGAGAACGCCTATGCGCTGGCGATGCCGCGCAAGCGCGCCGAGGCGCTCGGCATCAAGTCGATCGCCGATCTCGCGGCGCATGCCTCGCAGATGACCATCGGCGGCGACTATGAATTTTTCGATCGCCCGGAATGGAAGGCGCTACAGACTGCGTATGGCCTGCACTTCGCCGACCGCCGCTCGATGCAATCGACCTTCATGTATCAGGCGGCGGTCAACGGCGATGTCGACGTGATCTCGGCCTTCACCAGCGACGGCCGCATCGCGCAATACGATCTGAAGGTGCTGGCCGATCCCAAGCACGCGCTGCCGCCCTATGACGCCATCCTGCTCATCGCGCCGGCGGACGCGGGCGACGCGCGCCTGGCGCAAGCGCTGCGGCCGCTGCTCGGCGCCATCGACGTGAAGACCATGCGCGCGGCAAATCTGCGCGCCGCCGGCAGCGGTTCCTCGCCGGGCGAGGTGGCGAAGTGGTTGTGGGGAGAGATAGAGAAGAAGTAGCGGCTAGTCGCGGTCTTCCTTGCCGGGATTATCCGGCCCGGCGCCGCCGCTCTTCAATTCCCGCGCCCGCTTCTCGGTCATGGCGCGCAGGCATTCCGCCGCGTCGATGCGGGCGATGGAGCCCTCGCCGGCGGCGTAATAATCGCAATTGGCGTCGCGGTACTTAATCCAGGCGCGCTCGGCGTCGCGCAATTTCAGTTTTTGCGCGGGCACGGCGTCCTTCATCGCTTGCTGATAGGCGATGGTCCGCTCCTTGTCCCAATGCGCGCGTTGCGCATTGAGGCAATCTACCATTTCCGGCGTCGAACGGCCGCAAGAACCGGGATCGCCCTGTTCGCCGGCGAATGCAGCAGCGGCCGCCCCGATCAGAGCGGCCGCCGTCAGCGCTGCGATGCGCGCGCGCATCAGTTCTTGCTCTTATCCACCAGCGCGCGTTCCTTGATCCACGGCATCATGTCGCGCAGCTTGGCGCCGATCTGCTCGGCGGCATGCTCGGCGAGCTTGGCGCGCGTGGCCTTGAACGAGGTCTGGTTGACCTTGTTCTCCAGCATCCAGTCCTTGGTGAAGCGGCCGGAGGTGATGTCGGCGAGGATGCGTTTCATCTCGGCGCGCGTTTCGGCCGTGATCACGCGCGGGCCGGAGACGTATTCGCCGTATTCCGCGGTGTTCGACACCGAATAGTTCATGTTGGCGATGCCGCCCTCGTAGATCAGGTCGACGATCAGCTTCATCTCGTGGATGCATTCGAAATAGGCCATCTCCGGCGCATAGCCGGCCTCGCACAACGTATCGAAGCCCGCCTTCATCAGTTCGACCACGCCGCCGCACAGCACGGCCTGCTCGCCGAACAGGTCGGTCTCGCATTCCTCCTTGAAGGTGGTCTCGATGATGCCGGCGCGGCCGCCGCCGATCGCCGCGCCATAGGACAGGCACAGATCGTGGGCGTTGCCGGAGGCGTCCTTGTGCACCGCCAGCAGGCAGGGCACGCCGGCGCCGCGCTGATATTCCGAGCGCACGGTATGGCCGGGGCCCTTGGGCGCGATCATCATCACGTCGAGGTCGGCGCGCGGCTCGATCAGGTTGAAATGCACGTTGAGCCCGTGCGCGAACATCAGCGCCGCGCCCGGTTTCATGTTCTTGGCCAGGTGGTCGTTGTAGATGTCGGCCTGCAGCTCGTCGGGCGTCACCATCATCATCACGTCGGCCCATTTGGCGCCGTCGGCCGCCTCCATGACCTTGAGCTTCTCGCCCTCTGCCTTCTTGACGCCGGCGGAGGACTTGCGCAGCACGACCGCGACCTCCTTGACGCCGGAATCGCGCAGATTGAGCGCATGGGCGTGGCCTTGGCTGCCATAGCCGATGATGGCGACCTTCTTGCCCTTGATCAGGTTCAGGTCGGCGTCGCGATCGTAATAAACACGCATGATGATCCTCTACTTGGCCCGGAAAAGTCGGCCCTGCTTCTAGGACGCCCGGCGACCGCCGACAAGGCCCGCAAGGCGATAGTTTTTCCCGTCAAAACACCATCGGCACGATGCTGGCGACCAAAAGCAGCGCCATCGCGGTATTGAACACCCGCGCCTGCGCGGGGTCGCGCAAGAACCGGCGCAGCGCCACGCCGAAGCCGGTCCAGGTCGCCACCGAGCCGACGGTGGCCAGGCTGAACACCGCCAGCATGACCGACAAATCCGTCACTTGATGACCGGGGCGCACATACAGCGCGATGGCGCTGAGCACGGCCACCAGCGCCTTGGGATTGACCCATTGGAAGGCCACCGCCTGCCAGAAGCTGAACGGCCGCGCCGGCCCGCCGCCGTCGTCGCGCGTCTGATGCGCGGTGGCGACCTTGAAGGCGAGCCACAACATGTACAGCCCGCCGGCAATCTTGAGCGCGAGTTGCAACACCGGCACCGCGGCAAAGACAAGACCGAGCCCGACGCCGCAGGCGAGCATCAGCAGCAGGAAGCCGAGTGCGATGCCGACCATGTGCGGCACGGTGCGCGCGAAGCCGAAGTTCACGCCGGAAGCGGCCAACATGATGTTGTTCGGCCCCGGCGTGAACGCCATCACGCAGGCGAAGATGACGAGCGCGAGGAAGATGTCGAGAGGCATTCATGCACGCCCGGCAAACGCCAACGGATCACCACCCCTCCGGCCCGCGCCGGATCGCCGCGATGCCGGTACGCGCCACCTCGACCAGGCCGAGCGGCAGCATCAATTCGATGAACTGCTCGATCTTGCTCGAATTGCCGGTGATCTCGAACACGAAGCTCTCGATGGTGGCGTCGATCACCCGCGCCCGGAAGGCGTCGGCCAGCCGCAGCGCCTCGACCCGGTGATCGCCCTTGCCCTTGACCTTCACCATCGCCAGTTCGCGCTCCATGGAGTTGCCGGCGAGCGTCATGTCGACGACGTGATGCACCGGCACCAGCCGGTCGAGCTGGTTCTTGATCTGCTCGATCACCATGGGCGTGCCGGTGGTCACCACCGTGATCAGCGACAGATGCGCGCGGTGCTCGGTCTCCGACACGGTCAGCGACTCGATATTGTAGCCGCGTCCGGAGAACAGGCCGATGACGCGCGCCAGCACGCCGGGCTCGTTGTCGACCAGCACCGACAGCGTATGCGTTTCGACTTTTTGCGCGGCCGGCGCGGCCGGATAATGGGACGTCGTGGGAGCGTTCATCACACCATCACCTTGCCTTCTTCAGTGATCGCCTCTTCGATGTCCTCGGCGCCGCCGCCCAGCAGCATCTCGTTATGGGCGCGGCCCGAGGGGATCATCGGGAAGCAGTTCTCGGCCGGGTCGACCACGCAGTCGAACAGCACCGGCTTGTCGATATCGATCATCTCCTTGATGGCGTGGTCGAGATCGCCCGGCTTCTCGCAGCGGATGCCGTGCGCATGCATGGCCTCCGCCAGCTTGACGAAGTCCGGCAGCGCCTCCGAATAGCTCTCCGAATAGCGTCCGCCATGCAGCAGTTCCTGCCACTGCCGTACCATGCCCATATAACTGTTGTTCAAGATGAAGATCTTGATCGGCAGACGGTACTGCACAGCGGTCGACAGCTCCTGCATGGTCATCTGCACCGAGGCCTCGCCGGCGATGTCGATGACCAGCGAGCCCGGATGCGCGAGCTGCACGCCGACCGAGGCCGGCAGCCCATAGCCCATGGTGCCGAGGCCGCCGCTGGTCATCCAGCGGTTGGGCTCCTGGAAGCCGTAGAACTGCGCCGCCCACATCTGGTGTTGGCCGACTTCGGTGGTGATGTAGCAGTCGCGGTCCTTGGTCGCCTCGAACAGCCGCTGGATGGCGTATTGCGGCTTGATCACCTCGTTCGAATTGCGATAGGCGAGCGACTTGCGCGCGCGCCATTTGTCGACCTGCGTCCACCACATCTGCAGCGCCTTCTTGTCGGCGTGCAGCGCCTGCGTGCGCCACAACCGCACCATGTCCTCGAGCACATGGGCGCAGTCGCCGATGATCGGGATATCGACATGAACGTTCTTGTTGATCGACGACGGATCGATGTCGACATGGATCTTCGCGGAGCCGGGCGAGAAGGCGTCGAGCCGCCCGGTGATGCGGTCGTCGAAGCGCGCGCCGATGCAGATCATGACGTCGCAATCGTGCATCGCCATGTTGGCTTCCAGCGTGCCGTGCATGCCGAGCATGCCGAGCCATTGCGGATCGGCGGCCGGATAGGCGCCGAGCCCCATCAGCGTCGAGGTGATCGGGAAGCCGGTGACCTTGACCAGTTCGCGCAACAGGTCGCTCGCCGCCTTGCCGGAATTGATCACGCCGCCGCCGGTATAGAACAAGGGCCGCTTGGCGCTCGCCATCAGATCGACCGCGGCCCTGATCTTGTCCATGTCGCCCTTGACCTTGGGCACATAGCCGGTGTGCGGGAAGGCCTTCGGCTTGGAATAGGTCCCCTTGGCGAACTGGATGTCCTTGGGGATGTCGATCACCACCGGCCCCGGCCGCCCGCTGGCGGCGATATGGAAGGCCTCGTGCAGCACGCGCGGCAGGTCCTCGATGCGTTTGACCAGGTAATTGTATTTGGTGCACGGCCGGGTGATGCCGACGGTGTCGGCTTCCTGGAAGGCGTCGTTGCCGATGAGATGCGTCGGCACCTGGCCGGTGATGCAGACCAGCGGGATCGAATCCATCAGCGCGTCGGTCAGACCGGTGACCGCATTGGTGGCGCCGGGACCGGAGGTGACCAGCACGCAGCCGACCTTGCCGGTGGAGCGCGCATAGCCCTCCGCCGCATGCACCGCGCCCTGTTCGTGGCGCACCAGGATGTGCTGCACCTGATCCTGCGCGAAGATCGCGTCATAGATCGGCAGCACCGCGCCGCCCGGGTATCCGAAGAGATGCTTCACGCCCTGGTCGGCAAGCGCCTGGATCACCATTTCGGCGCCGGTCATTTCCTGTGCCATGGTCTCATCCTTTCCCTCATTCCGTTCACGCATTTCGGCAACAAAAAAGGCCCCTCAAGGGCCTGTCCGGACGCATCGCCTGGCAAAAGGCCCTAGCGGGGCCGCCGGGGAGGCGTCCGAACTTTTACTACCAGGGTAATAATCTTGCGTGACATAGTTCCTACCCGAACTTTCATTGCGCGGCTTATAAATGCCATCCCTACCGGGGTCAAGCGTAAACCGCAGGAAATTTTTAGACGAAGGCGTGGCCAGCGCAATACTTGCCGGCTCATGGCAGGCACGCGTCAGAACGCCAGCCGGTCATGGTAGGATGTCGATACCGGAGCGATAACCGCGAGCGCGAGGACGCATGTCCAAGAAATTTCCAGCGATCGACCCGATGCATCGGGACTTCATCGAACGGCAGCACGTCTTTTTCGTTGCCACGGCCACCGCCAAGGAACGGATCAATCTGTCGCCGAAAGGACTCGACGCCTTTCGCGTCATCGATGCCAACGCGGTCGCCTATCTCGATCGCACCGGCAGCGGCAGCGAAACCAACGCGCATCTGCGGGTGGACGGGCGCCTGACCATCATGTTCTGCGCCTTCGTGGGCGCGCCTATGATCATGCGGCTCTATGGTCGCGGCACGGCGCACCGGCGCGGCAGCGACTCCTACAGCCGCCTGCTGGCCGAGACCTTCGCCGGCCAGGAACCGGCGGGCACGCGTCAGATCGTGACCCTGGCCGTCGACCTGGTGCAGACCTCATGCGGGTTCGGCGTGCCGCTGTTCGACTACCAAGGCGAACGGCCGTCGCTGACCCGCTGGGCCGAGTTGAAGACCGAGGCCGAGATCGAGGACTATTGGCGCGAGAAGAACAGCGTCAGCATCGATGGCCTGCCGACCGGCTTGTTCGCCGAGGCCGAGCAGTTTTGAGGTCGGGCGCCGGTGCGCTGTGAATCATGGGGCGGCGAGCTGCCGCATGATGGCCGCCTCGCCGTCAGCCGCTGCAACCCACGGCCAATCCTTCATCTGATTGCGGAACCAGGTGAGCTGGCGCTTGGCGTAGCGGCGGGTATCCATCACCGCGCCCGCCGCCGCCACGTCCAGCGCGATCTCGCCGGCCAAATGGCGGATCAGCCAGGGCACGCCATGCGCCTTCATCGCCGGCAGCGTCGGGTCGAGCTTTCGGTCGGCCAGCGCCCTCACCTCCTCCAGCGCGCCGGCCGCGAGCATAGCGGCAAAGCGCGTTTCGATCCTGCGTACCAGTTCGGCGCGCTCGCAGGTGATGAACACCTTCGTCGCCTTGGCCGCATCGACCAGCGGCGGCTGCCCGTCGCGGTGCCAGTCCGTCAGCGTCCGCCCGGTCGCCAGCACCACTTCCAGCGCGCGCGAGATGCGCGAGCGGTCATTCGGCATCAGCCGCGACGCACTCGCGGCATCGCGTTGCAACAGTTCATCGTACAGAGGCCGCACGCCCTCGCTGTGCAGGCGTGCGCGCACCCTGGCGCGGATATCCGCCGGGATTGGCGGCACCGCGGCGAGCCCCGCAGTCAGCGCCTTGAAGTAGAGCCCGGTGCCGCCCACCAGGATCGGCACGCGCCCTTGCGCCGCCGCTTCGCGCAGCACCGCGGCGACATCGCCGCACCAGCGGCCGACCGAATAATTCTCCGCCGCGTCGACGAAGCCATAAAGCCGGTGCGGCACGCGTGCTTCTTCGTCCGCCGGCGGCCGCGCGGTGATGAGCGCCAAGTCGCGATAGACCTGCATGGAGTCGGCATTGACGATGACGCCGTTCAGTTTCTCGGCGAGCCGCAACGCCAGCGCCGATTTGCCGCTGGCAGTCGGCCCGGCGATGAGGATGGCTTGCGGAGGGCGCATGCACCGTGAGCTAGACTGCGGCGGCCGACAAATCAACTGCGCGCCCAGCTCTTGCGGCAACACAGCGTCGTGTTATATTGAGATATAATTGAGAGGATCGATGAAATGTCATATCAGGCTCGGCTGCGCAAGGTCGGTGGCTCGCTCATGCTCGCCATCCCCAAGCCGATGATCGAAGCGCTCGATCTTGCGCCCGACGGCGCGGTCGGGCTCTCGATCAAGGCCGGCAAGCTCGTCGTCGATCCGAACAAGCGGCGGCGCTACACGCTCGACCAATTGCTGGCGCAGTGCAAACCGTCGGCACGACGGTCGCGCGCCGACCGCGCCTGGACCGCCGGCAAGCCGATCGGGCGCGAGTTGATCTGATGGAGCGCGGCGACGTCTATCTGTTGTCGCTCGATCCAACCGCCGGCCACGAGCAACAGGGCAAGCGGCCTGTCCTGGTGATCACTCCGGGCAAGTTCAACCGGCTGACTGGCATGCCGGTCGTGGTTCCGATCACCACCGGCGGCGGCTTTGCGCGCATGGCCGGATTTGCGGTTTCACTCAGCGGCGCCGGCACACGGACGAGCGGCGTCGTGCGCTGCGATCAACCGCGCGTGCTCGACCTACGCGCGCGCAAGGCGAAGCACCTGGAGCGGGTTCCGGAATTTATTGTCGATGAAGTCTTGAGCAAGGTTGGCCCGCTGTTCGAGTGACCACCCAAGGTCAATCGGTCGCTAGTTCAACCGCTTCGAGCCAGGCTGCGGTATGGGCTCTTCGACCAGCGCGGCAATCGGGCTCGCCTGATGGTGGGTCATGCGCCAGGCGCCGTTGACGCGCCGGAACAAATTGGTGGCGGCGAGCGCCGACCCGCCGACGAATTCCACGCACAACACGCGCGCTTCCTCGCCGCCGAGGATCACAGTCGCGTTGCGCGGTTCGATCCACTCCTGTTCCGGATTGGCCAGAATTTGCCGGTAGGATTCCAGAATCGCCGGCCGGCCGACCAATGCCGGCCATCCCGGGTGGATGCAGGACAGCTTGTCATCCGCCCAGACATGGCTCATCGCATCGAAGTCGGCGCCCGCGAAGGCGCTGTAATAGGCCGCGTTCGCGGCCAGGATGTCGTTTTCGTCGCTCATGGCCGCTGACCTGCAGGAATTGCCGGCGGAAATCAATCGGGAAAAGGCATTCGCGCGGCCATGTCGCCATCGGCTTGCCGCTCGTCACCGGACTTGCGATAAGCGGCGCGCCGGCCGGGTCCCCGGTCATGCCGCCGCCTAGGTCTGCGGCCTTGATAGCGGGAACTGTACCAACCTCACCTGCCGTCACGGAGTTCGAATTGTCACTCATCAAACCCTTCCGCGCCCTGCATCCGGCGACCGGCCGCGCGGCGCAAGTGCTGGCGCCACCCTATGATGTGCTCTCCAGCGCGGAGGCGCGCGAGCGCGCCAAGGACAAGCCGTGGAGCTTCCTGCACATCTCCAAGCCGGAGATCGACCTCGACCCGGCGGTGAGTCCTTACGATCCGACCGTCTACGCCAAGGCCGCGGAAAATCTCCAACGCATGGTCGAGGCCGGCGTTATGACGCGCGACGCGCGCCCTTGCTATTACGTCTATCGCCTCACCTGGCGCGACCGCACGCAGACCGGCCTGGCCGCCGTCGCCTCGATCGCCGACTACGCCAGCAATCGCATCCGCAAACACGAATTGACCACGCCGGTGAAGGAAGACGACCGCGTGCGCCAGATCGAGGCGGTCAATGCGCAGACCGGTCCGGTGATGATGGGCTACCCGAACGCGCCGGAGATCGACGCGCTGTTGGCCCAGGCGGCGACCGGCGCTGCCGATTTCGACGTCACCGCCGATGACGGCGTGCGCCACCAGATGTGGATCGTCGCCGACGCAGCGCTGATCGACAAGCTGACCAAGGCCTTCGATGCGCTGCCGGCGATCTACATTGCCGACGGCCACCACCGTTCGGCGGCGGCGGCGCGCGTGGCCGCCGCGCGCGGCAACGGCGCCGGTTCGGGCACCGGCTCGCACAATTACTTCCTGTCGGTGATCTTCCCCGAACGGGAAATGACCATCCTCGATTACAATCGTCTGGTGAAGGATTTGAACGGGCGCAGCGCCGAACGGTTTCTCGCCGATCTAGGCAAGGACTTCTCGGTCACGGCCGCCGCCGAGCCGGTGCGCCCGACATCGGCGCATGAATTCGGCATGTATCTTGCCGGCCACTGGTACCGGCTGACGCTTCATTCCGCGCTCATTCCGGCGAGCGATCCGATCGGCCGGCTGCCGATCACGCTGCTGTCACGCAACGTGATCGAGCCGCTGCTCGGCATCACCGACCAGCGCTCCGACAAGCGCATCGATTTCGTCGGCGGCGCCCGCGGCCTCGGCGAGCTCGCGCGCCGGGTCGATTTGGGCGAGATGAAGGTAGCCTTCGCGCTCTACCCGACGCAGATGGCCGACCTGATGGCGGTGGCCGATGCCGGCGGCATCATGCCGCCGAAGTCGACCTGGTTCGAGCCCAAGCTGGCCGACGGCATGGTCAATTACGTGCTGGATTAAAATGAAATGGCCGGGCGCAAAGCCCGGCCATCGCATCGTCGTGTCGGCGGCAAAGAGCGTTACTGCAGCCCGAGCGCCACGAAGGTGGGATCGCCGTCCGGCGAGACCACCAGCAGCACCACCGACTTCTTGCCGGACTTGCGCAGCGTGTCGATGCGGCTCTGCAGGTCGGCGGCGCTGGTCACCGGCTCCTGCTGCACCTCGGCGATCACCATGCCGGGCGCCAGATGCTTTTCCGCCGCCGCCGAATTGGCGTCGACGCCGGTAATCAGCACGCCCTTCACGCCGTCCTTGATCTTGTGCTGCTTGCGCAAGGCAGCGGTGAGATTGGCGAGGTCGAGCCCGAGCGCCTTCTTGATCACCGGCTTCTCTTCCGGCGCGCTGTTCTTCTTCTCCAGCGAAGCCTGCTGCTCGGCATCCTTGAGACGGCCGAGCGTGACATGCACGGTCATCGGCGCGCCCTTGCGGATCACCTCGACCTGGACGTCCTTGCCGACCGGCGTATCGGCGACGATGCGCGGCAGGTCGCGCATCTCCTTGATCGGCTGGCCGTCGAACTTGACGATCACGTCGCCCGGCTCGATGCCGGCGGGCTTGGCCGGGCCCTTGGCGTCGACGCCGGCCACCAGCGCGCCGCGCGCCGGCTTGACGTTGAGGCTGTCGGCGATCTCGGCATTGACCTGCTGGATGCGCACGCCGAGCCAGCCGCGCCGCACTTCCTTGTACTCGCGCAACTGGTCGATCACCGGCACCACGGTGCTCGACGGCACCGCGAAGCCGATACCGATCGAGCCGCCCGAGGGCGAGATGATCGCGGTGTTGACGCCGACCACCTCGCCATTGAGGTTGAACAGCGGGCCGCCGGAATTGCCGCGATTGATGGCGGCGTCGGTCTGGATGTAGTTGTCGTAGGGCCCCGACTGGATGTCGCGGTTGCGCGCCGAGACGATGCCGGCGGTCACCGTGCCGCCGAGGCTGAACGGGTTGCCGATGGCGATCACCCATTCGCCCAGCCGCAGCTTGTTCGAATCGCCGAACTTCACCGCCTTGAGCGGCTTGGTCGGCGTCACCTTGAGCAACGCGAGATCGGTCTTGGTGTCGCGCCCGACGATCGTCGCGCGCATGGTGGTGCCGTCGTTGAGGATGACGTCGACCTCGTCGGCATCGGCGATGACGTGGTTATTTGTCACCACCAGGCCGGCCGGATCGATGATGAAGCCGGAGCCGAGCGAATTGACCCGGCGCTGCACCGGCGCGTTGGGCTCGCCGTTCTGGCCCTGCCGGTTCTTGAAGAAATCCTCGAAGAATTTCTCGAACGGCGAGCCGGGCGGCAATTGCGGAACGCCGCCGCGGACGTCCACCGACTGCTTGGTGGAGATGTTGACCACGGCGTCGATGACCTGTTCGGCGACGTCGGCGATGCCCTCCGGCCCGCGCGCTTCGGCCGGCCGCGCCAGCATCGGCGAAACCATTACCGCGGCGGCGAACGCCGCCAGGAATACGTGCGCGGCGCTTCGCCGTCCACGCAGGCTAGGGAAGAATGCGCCCATGGGCGTCTTATCTCCATAATGGAAAGGGGCTGGCCGTAGGTGGCCCCGTCTTCAAGGCGATTTAAGGGCATGCTGCGTCGATAGCACGAGCGGCCACACGGGACGAGCCGCCCGATTTGCCCTAAAACCGCTTGTTATTCGGCACTTACCGTCCGTCACCAGGGCGCACCGGCTATCCCCGCGCCAGCCACACCAGGATGACGCCGACGACCGCGGCGGCAAGGCCGATGCCGCGCAACGAGCCGTCCGGCGTCTGCAGCACGCTCAGCATCGCCCGTTTGGCCTGCCCCGGAAGGGCGGCAAAGATCAGGCCTTCGATGACGAAGACCAGTCCGAGCGCGGCGAGAAAATCGTTCATGCCGCGCCGCGCCTATCGATCGTCACTTGGCCGGCGCCGGACCGGCCGGCGGCAATTTGCCCGACGGGTTGCCGAAGAAGCGGAAGAAGCTCGAATTGGGCTTCAGCAGCAGCCGGGTGTCGTTGGCCTTGAGGCCGTTCTCATAAGCCTGCATCGAGCGATAGAAGGAGAAAAAGCCCGGGTCCTGGTTATAGGCGGCGGCGAAGATCTTGTTGCGGATGGCGTCGCCCTCGCCGCGGATCTGCTCGGACTTCGAGGTCGCTTCGGCGACCAACACCGTCACCTCGCGGTCGGCCTTCGCACGAATTTCCTGGGCCTGCTGTAGCCCCTGAGCGCGGTACTCGGCCGCCTCGCGCTGGCGCGCGGTCTGCATGCGCTGATAGACCGCCTGGCTGTTCTGCTCCGGCAGGTCGGCGCGCCGAATGCGCGCATCCACTACCGTGATGCCGTAATTGGCGGCCTCATGGTTGACCAGATCGCGGATGCGGGCCATCAATTCGGCGCGCTCGTCGCGCACCACCTGGATGAAGGATGCCTCGCCGAGCACGCGCCGTAGCGCCGAATTGAGCAGGATATTGAGCTGCGAATCGGCGGCGACTTTCGAGCCGAGCGTCTGGTAGAAGCGCAGCGGATCCTTGATGCGGTAGCGCGCGAAAGCGTCGACCACCAGCCGCTTCTGGTCGGAGGCGATCACTTCCTGCGCCGGCGCCTCCAGATCGAGGATGCGCTTGTCGATACCGATGACGCTGTCGATAAACGGCATCTTGACGTGCAGCCCTGGCTCATCGACCACGCGCACCACCTTGCCCAGCCGCACCACCAGCGCCTGCTGGGTCTGGTAGACCGTGAACAAGGCGGAATAGACCACGATCAGTGCCACTACCACAATGACGGCGATGACGCCGCCGATGAAATTGAGCCTCATTGTCTGGCTCCTGACGCTTGCGGTTGGCTGATGCTATTCGCGTTCGCCGACGGGCGCGCCTGCGGCGGCTTCGCCAGCTCGCTGAGCGGCAGATAGGGCACCACGCTGGTGCCATCCTTGCCGGTATCGATGATGATCTTGTCGGCGCCGCCGAGCACGCGCTCCATGGTTTCCAGATACATGCGCTCGCGCGTCACGTCAGGCGCTTTCTTGTACTGCGCGTAGATCTGCAGGAAGCGCGAGGTCTGGCCGGTGGCCTGCGCCACCGTCTGCTGCTTGTAGGCTTCCGCCGCCTGGGTGATCTTGGCCACATTGCCGCGCGCTTGCGGCACCACGCGGTTGGCATAGGTCTGCGCCTCGTTCACCGAGCGGTCGAGGTCGATGCGCGCGGCCTGCACGTCGCGGAAGGCGTCGATCACCTGTTTGGGCGGGTCGACCTTCTGCAACTGCACCTGCGTGATGAGGATGCCGGCGCCGTAATGGTCGAGTGTCTTCTGCATCAGGTCCTGCACGGCAGTCTCGGTGACCTGGCGCGCGCCGGTCAGGATCGGCTGAATATCCGCGCGGCCGATCACCTCGCGCATGGCGCTCTCGGCCACCGCCTTCACGGTGCCTTCCGGGTTCTGAATGTTGAACAGGTAATCGCCGACGCCGGCCGGCTTGACCTTCCACAGCACCGCGAAATCGACATCAACAATGTTCTCGTCGCCGGTCAGCATCAGGCTTTCCGCCGGTACCTCGCGCGTGGCGCTGCCGCCGCGCCCGTTCTCGACAGCGCGCATGCCGATGTCGATCTTGTTGACGCGCAGCGCCTTGGGCGTCAGCGCGGTCTCGATCGGATAGGGCAGATGGTAATTGAGGCCGGGCTGCACCTCGCGCACTTCCTTGCCGAAGCGCAGCACCACGCCGAGCTCGTCAGGCTCCACCTTGAAGAAGCCGGAGGCGCCCCACAGCGCCAGCGCCCCGACCACCAGCAGCGCGAAACCGCGCCCGCCGAGGCTGCCGCCCGGCAGAAAGCGGCGCAATTTATCCTGGCCGCGGCGCAGCATTTCTTCGAGGTCGGGGGGCGTCGGGCCACCCGACTGCTGCGGTCCTGAGCCCCAGGGGCCCTTGCCCCCGCCGCCCCAGGGGCCGCCCCCGCCGCCCTGATTGCTCCATGGCATGAAAAGTTCTCCCGGCGCCGGGGCTGATGCCGGGCGCTTGTTGTCGCCAGGGGTTATAGGGGACCGCACGGCCCGTTACAACGCGCCCACATGCCGCGTTTGTCGTGTTTTTCAGCGCCTTAAATAAGCCGCGACGGCGAAGCTGGCGTCGTCATTGGGCCCCGCCGGATAATCTTTGTGCGCAACCTCGCGCCAGATCGCGGGGTCGATCGGCGGAAAAAACGAATCGCCCGGCGGCGAGGTGTGCACATGGGTGATCTCCAGCCGGTCCGCCAGCGGCAGGGTATCGGCGAAGACGTCGCCGCCACCGATCACCATGATCTCGTCGACGCCGCGCCTTTCGGCGTCCCGGCAGGCATAGCCGAGCGCGGCGTCCAGGCTGTTGGCAAGCGCGCCGCCGGGGACCGCCAGCGACAGATCGCGCGTGAGCACGATATTGGTGCGGCCGTCGAGCGGTTTGCCGATCAACTCATAGGTCTTGCGCCCCATCACCACCGGCTTGCCCATGGTGAGCGCGCGGAAATGCTTGAGATCGGATTTCAGCCGCCACGGCATGCCGCCATCGCGGCCGATGACGCCATTCTCCGCCACGGCGGCGACCAGCACGATCTTCTTGCCGTCCCTCATGGCCGCGCCTCCTGCCGCGCGAACCGCGCCAAGGCTTCGCCGCCGAGGCGGCAGATTCTCCACTCGTCCAACACCTGCGCGCCGATCGACTTGTAGAAGGCGATGGATGGCGCGTTCCAGTCGAGCACCGCCCATTCGAAGCGCGCATAGCCCTGCTTCACGCAGCGCGCGGCGAGCCGCGCCATCAGCGCCTTGCCGATGCCGCGCCCGCGCAACGCCGGCCGCACGAAGATGTCCTCGACATAAAGGCCGTGGCGGCCGCGGAAGGTGGAGAAGTTGAGGAACCAGACGGCAAAACCCGCCGGCTCGCCATCCCATTCGGCGATATCGCAATAGAGCCGCGGTTGGTCCGCGAACAGCGCCGCCGCGATCTGCTGCTCGCTGGCATCGACCTCGTGCGAAAGCTTCTCGTAGTCGGCGAGTTCCTTGACCAGCGCGAAGATCAGCGCGCTGTCCTGCGGACGTGCCGCGCGGATCAAAAGGCTCACACCGCCACCTCGGCCTTGATGTGCGGATGCGGTTCGTAGCCGGTGAGCGCGAAGTCCTCATAGCGGAAGGCGAAGATGTCCTTCACCGCCGGATTGAGCGTCATCGTCGGCAGCGCGCGCGGCGCCCGCGACAGTTGCAAATGCGCCTGCTCCAGGTGGTTTAGATAAAGATGGGCGTCGCCGAAGGTGTGGATGAATTCGCCCGGCGCCAGGCCGGTCACCTGCGCCACCATCAGCGTCAGCAGCGCATAAGAGGCGATGTTGAAGGGCACGCCGAGGAAGACGTCGGCCGAGCGCTGATAGAGCTGGCACGACAGCTTGCCGTCGGCGACGTAGAACTGGAACAGGCAATGGCAGGGCGGCAGCGCCATCTTGTCGACATCGGCCGGGTTCCAGGCGGTGACGATCAGCCGCCGCGAATCCGGGTTGCGCTTGATCATCTCAACGACGTGACTGATCTGGTCGATGGTGTTGCCGTCCTTGGCCGGCCAGGAGCGCCACTGGTGGCCGTAGACCGGCCCGAGCTCGCCGCGCTCGTCGGCCCACTCATCCCAGATGCGCACGCCATGCTCGTTCAAATATTTGATGTTGGTGTCGCCGGCGAGGAACCAGAGCAGCTCATAGACGATCGACTTGAGATGCAGCTTCTTGGTGGTGAGCATCGGGAAGCCGCGATCGAGCGCAAAGCGCATCTGATGGCCGAACACCGAGCGCGTGCCGGTGCCGGTGCGGTCGTGCTTCTCCACGCCGTTGGCGAGGATGTGTTCCATCAGCTCAAGGTATTGGCGCATCGCGGTCCCGCATCGGTCTGAGTCGGACGATGGGCAAGTTTGCCACCAGCGGCAACCGATGACTGTCCACTTTCAACACGCCCGACCGCGCCGTCCCCTGCCCTGGAAGCAGGATCGTCAGGGAGACGGTCGCATCGGCGCTTTGACGGCACCCGGCCCGCCTTCGTCGCACTCAGACGACCAACGCCCCCATTCGCGGGAGGTAAAATAGGCAGCATATATGTGTTTACAACAATATTTGTTGACAACACATATTTGCCAGGGCAGGCTCGCGGCATGAACCTGAAGCCGCGCCCACAAACCGCCCTCGACGACGGCTCGACGACCGAGAGCGAGGCCGCCGTGCTCACCGTCCGCCTCGGCGCCATCTTGGGCATGGAGGTCGACGAATTCTTCCAAGGCTGGGGCATGACCGCGCTGCAGTTCAACGTGCTGCGCATCCTTTACGTGCGCGACCCCGAGCGCAAAGGGATTTCCCGTGGCGCCATCGAGGCGCGGCTGTTGCAGCGCATGCCCGACGTCACCCGCCTGCTCGACCGGCTGGAGGCCGCCGGCCTGATTGCCCGTCACCGCCCGCCGGAAAACCAGCGCACCGTGCTCGCCACCCTCACCGACAAGGGCTGGGACCTGGTCGAGCAGTCGCACGCGCCGCTGCTGGCGATGAACCGCGTGCAGTTCGCCCATTTCAGCAAGGCCGAGCTCAAGACCTTCATCGGCCTGCTGCAGAAGGCGCTCAAGCGCCCATCGCAAGCCCCCACCGCCGCCGAATAATTCAGGGAGAGCTCCATGCATGCCATCGTCAATCATTTGCCGATCAAGCCCGACACCGACTGGACCACGCTCGCCGCCAAGGTCGACGCCTTCAATGCCAGCATCCAACACCCCGACTTCCGCGGCCTCAGCATGATCCGCGCCGGCGACAACGAGGCGATCATCCTGGTGCTGTTCGCCACCCGGCCCGCGCTCGACGAGGTTTCGCGCAATGTCGCCGGGCCCTGGTTCGCCGCGAATGTGAAAGCGCATCTGGCCGGCCCGGCCAGCCGCTCGGTCGGCGAAGTGACGGCCGGCGCGCTCAAGTCCTGAATTCTGCTAAACTGCCGAAAACTCAACACTGACAACGATCAAGGGGGAACGACAATGCACTTCGACCTGAACTTGCTTGCCCGTGTCCTGCTCACGCTGGTGACCCTCGGCTACGGCTTTGCCACCGTGCTCGCCGACTTCAACAAGACGCATGCGACCAATCCGAAATGGACGCCGCATGCCCGCTTCCATGTGGTCTGGCAGATTTCGAGCTATGTCGGCTTCGGCCTGCTGGCGCTGGCGCTGACCTGGTGGCCGGGCGCCTATGCGGTCGAGCGCCTCTACCTGGTCGCGGTCATGGGCGCCATCGTCTACACCGCGTTCTTTGTCGCGGTGTTCGCCATGCCGGTCTATGGCGGCGAAGCCTACGACGACAACGGCTATCTGCCCTTCGCCGCGCCGGTGCCGATCATCGCGCGCAAATGGGATGTCAACATCACCATCTTCTGCGTGCTGGCCGCCATCCTGGTCATCAGCGTGGTGTCGATCTCCGCCGCCGCGGCGGGCTGAGACCGCTCTCGGCCGCGCATGCAAGAAAATTAGACGGCGCGTGAATTCCAGATAAACAAAACGCCGCCCGCCGTTCATGGGCGCATCACACCGGCGTGCATGTGAAATTTACGCCCCTGCGCGCAAGCTTAATGCCGGCCGTGCCGCGCCGCGCGACACAATGGCCTCGTTGCAATCAATCCTGCAGCGAGGGTTTCGCATGCTTTCCGTGCTTTCAGGCATGGTGGTCACGGGCGCCGGAATTGGCAGCCTCTGGTACTGCAAGCCGCGCCATGGCGAGGTTCAGTGGTTCGCCCGCGCGCCCATTCTGGAGTGGCTGATCCCGATCTCGATCGTCGCCGCGCTGGCCTTGGGCGTCGCCATGGTGGTGTCCGGCCTGACCGGCTGAACCGAACCGCGGTTTGTCGACCTGACAGTGCCGCGCCGGTGGCGCGGGCCGTTGCCGTTTATGCGTTTTATATGCCGTGCGCGCCCAAACTTTACGCCGCGCCGGCGCTTGTCTGCCTAAAATCCCGCCATCGCAAAGCGGGTCTTGCCATGCTGTCCGTCTTTTCCGGTGTTGTCGCGGTCGGCGCCAGCGGCGCCAG
The DNA here is from genome assembly GCA_963782145.1 of uncultured Pseudomonadota bacterium. Classification (GTDB taxonomy): domain Bacteria; phylum Pseudomonadota; class Alphaproteobacteria; order Rhizobiales; family Xanthobacteraceae; genus Pseudolabrys. Next base: position 66,855 of record CAWAIV010000014.1, on the reverse strand, counting down.
CCTTTGGTATTTCAAGCCACGCAACGGCGTTGTGCATCCGCTCGCCCGCAAGCCGTTCATTCGATTCGTTCCTCGTCATCGCCATCATGACCTGCTTCACCGTCGGCGTCGCGCTGATCATCGACGGCCTCATACTGAGCCGGACGGCCCGTTCACCGAACCCGTAGCCGCTCCGAGCAAGCGGGCAAATCGCCGCAGGCCCACGACGTGGGCAGCACCGGCACATCGCAGGTATCGCGACTGACGCCGAAAACGCCTCCAGTTCCGCCGCTTCGGTGACCGCCCTGGTGCAGCGCAACCGCTATTTCAATTTCCCTGCGCCGCCGCTATAGGTGTTTACAGAGGAACCAACTGAAAAAAGAACCAAGGTGCGGCACTTATTACGCGTAAAGCGCGACTATTATGCTGGCGCGCTGATGGTCCTGCTGGGCCTGATCGCGGCCCACGACGGCACACATTATCCAATTGGCGCACTGCGGCAGATGGGCCCGGGCTATTTCCCCATCGCGCTTGGCATCATCTTGATCTTCCTCGGCATCTTGATCGCCGGCACCGCCATCGGTGGGACGGCAGAGGAAGCGCCGGAGCAGGAGGCTGACGCCGTCCCACTCCGCGTCGAATGGCGCGGCTGGTTCTGCATCATCGCGGGCCCGCGCTGTTCATCGCGGTCGGCCACTTTACCGGCATGCTGCCGGCGACCTTCGCCTGCGTCTTCGTGTCGGCGCTCGGTGACCGCAAATCCACGCTGAAGAGCTCGGCCATCCTCGCCGCCGGCGTCAGCATCTTCGGCGTGCTGCTGTTCCATTATCTGTTGAAGCTGCCGATGCCGATGCTGAGCTGGGGCACCTGGTCATGATCGGAACCGCCCTGACCGATCTCTGGTACGGTTTCGGCGTCGCCTTCGAGCCGCATAACCTGATGTTCTGCTTCCTCGGCGTGCTGGTCGGCAACATGGTCGGCGTGCTGCCGGGCCTCGGACCGGTCGCCACCATCTCGATCCTGCTGCCGCTCACCTTCGGCATGAAGCCGGTGGCGGCGATCCTGATGCTGGCGGGCGTGTTCTACGGCTCGCAATATGGCGGCGCCATCTGCTCCATCCTGCTCAACCTGCCCTGCCATGCGCCGCACGCGGTCACCTGTCTCGACGGCTATCCGCTCACCAAGCAAGGCAAGGGCGGCGTCGCGCTCGGCATCACCGTGATCTCCTCCTTCGTTGGCGCCAGTTGGGGCATCACCGAGATGATCTTCCTGGCGCCCGTGCTGGTCAACGTCGCCATGAAATTCGGCCCAGCCGAAGTGTGCTCGCTGATGCTACTTGGGCTTGTAGCCGGCTCGACTCTCGCGCGTGGCTCGCCGCTCAAGGGCGTGGCCATGACCGTGCTCGGCCTGCTCATCGGCATCGTCGGCGCCGATATCGAGACCGGCACGCCGCGGCTGACCTTCGGCGTGCTCGAGCTCTATGACGGCGTCGAGATCGTGGCGCTGGCGCTCGGCCTGTTCGGCATCGCCGAGTTCCTCAAGAGCGGTCAATCAGGAAATCAGGTTCGACAACAAATATGCCAAGGTGAAATTCCGCGACCTGCGCCCCTCCAAGGAGGAACTGAAGCGGGCGTTCCCGGCGATGATCCGCGGCACCTTCATCGGCAGTCTGTGCGCGCTCATTCCCGGCACCGGGCCGGTCATCGCCTCGTTCGTGTCCTACGCCACCGAGAAGAAAATCTCGCGTACGCCGGAGAAGTTCGGCACCGGCATGATCGAAGGCGTCGCCAGCCCGGAAGCCTCCACCCATTCCTCGGTGCAGGGCGACTTCATCCCCACCATGAGCCTCGGCATTCCCGGCGACGCAGTGATGGCGCTCATCCTCGGCGCGCTGATGATCCAGGGCATCGTGCCCGGTCCGCAGCTCATCAGCCAGCACCCGGACATCTTCTGGGGCCTGATCGCCAGCTTCTGGATCGGCAACATCATCCTGGTGGTGCTCAACGTGCCGATGATCGGGCTGTGGGTGAAGCTGCTGGCGGTGCCGTACAAATATCTCTATCCGAGCGCGCTGTTCTTTATTTGCATCGGCGTCTACGGCGCCAACAATGACATGTTCCAGGTGGCGCTGACGCTCGGCATCGGCATCTTCGGCTATATCCTGCTGCTGCTCGGCTTCCATCCGGCGCCGATCCTGCTCGGCTTCGTGCTCGGCCCGCGCTTCGAAGAGAATTTCCGCCGTGCCATGCTGATCTCGCGCGGCGACATCTGGGTGTTCGTCGAGCATCCGATCAGCGCGGTGTTCGTCGGTCTGGCGACGCTGCTGATCGTGATCCAGGTTTTCCTTTGGGTCCGCCGCATGCATTGGAACATGCGCATCCCGAGCTTGCCGAAAGCCGCGCCGGAAGCCGACGCCGATTACTAGGGCACATTGCGCCTTACATCCACCCCGTCAGCCCAAGCACGCCGCCGGCGGCAAACAGCCACAGCGGATTGATGCGGGTGGCGAAGGCCACCGTCGCGGTCACCGCGGTGACCACGCCGGCCACCACATTGTGATCGGCGGTACGCGCCAGCACGAAGGCGCTGGCCGCGATCAGCCCCAGCGAGACCGGCACCAGACCGGCCTGCAGCGCGATGCGCCAGCGCGCCGCCTTGAAGCGGTCCCACACGCGCGACACCACAAAGGCGAGCACGCAGGTCGGCCCGACCATGGCGAGCGTCGCCACCGCGGCGCCGACGAACCCTGCCACGTGATAGCCGATCAGCGTGACGATGATCACGTTCGGCCCCGGCGAGACTTGCGAGATCGCGAACATGTCGGCGAACTGGCGGTCGCTCATCCAGTGCATGACCTCGACGGCGATGCGATGGATTTCCGGGATTGCGGCGTTGGCGCCGCCGACCGCGAACAGCGAAAGCGCCGCGAAATAGACGAACAGGCTGACCAGCGGCGAATTCATCGCGTCTTCACCCAGGCAAGCGCCACGCTGAACGGCGCCAGCACGATGAACACCAGCGGCAGCGGCTTCTGCATCAGCGCGACGCCGATGAAGGCCAAGACCGCCACCAGCGGCGCCCAGTTGAGGCGCTTGAACATCGGCGCCGTCATCCTGGCGACCACCGCGATCAACAAGCCGGTCGCCGCCGCGGTGACGCCGGCGAGGATACGACCAAGCGCGGCGATGTCGCCGTAGCGGGCATAAAGCACCGCCAGCACCAAGACGATGATGAGCGGCGGCCCCATCAGCCCGATCAGCGCCACCGCGGCGCCGGCGGCGCCGCCGAAGCGGGCGCCGAACACCACGGCGAAATTGACCGTGTTCGGTCCAGGTAGAAACTGCGACAGCGCGAAAGCCTCGTTGAACTCCTCCGCGCTCATCCACTGCCGTTTTTCGACGATCATGCGCCGCGCCCATGGCAGCGCGCCGCCGAAGCCGGACAGCGAGATGGCGACGAAGGCGCGCAGCAGGTCGATCAGCGTGGGGCGGATGGGCGGCGGCGGAGATTCGGCGGAATCGGACATGACTATCCGATTATCATGGTCCTTGCTTGCGGCGACTAGGTGGGGACCTCAAATCCCAACATGCTGCAATCGCCGGCGATCGCACGTTCAATCCTGACGTAGCCGGATCAGGCTCTTGCCCAGATTTTCGCCGCGATAGAGCCGCGCAATGGCGCCCGGACAAGCCTCGAGCCCGTCCTGCACGTCTTCCTGGTAGCGCAGCTTGCCCTGCCGCACCCAGTCGGCCAGCCGCGCGATCGCTTCCTCGTAGCGCGCCGCGTAGTCGAAGATGATGAAGCCGGCCATGCGCGCGCGCTTGACCAGGAGATGACGCTCGACGCGCGGGCCCTGCGGCGGCGGGTCCCAGCTCGCCACCGACGCGGTGCCGCAGATCACCACGCGCGCGCCGAGCGCGAGTCTGCCGAGTACCGCGTCGCTGATGGCGCCGGCGGTGTTGTCGAAATAGACGTCGACGCCGGTGCCACAGGCAGCCTGCAGAGCGGCGTCGAAATCCGTCGCCTTGTAGTCGACCGCCGCATCGTAGCCGAAGGCATCGAGACAAAGCCGCGTCTTTTCCGCGCCGCCGGCGATGCCGATGGTGCGGCAGCCGGCGATCTTGGCGATCTGGCCGACTGCGGAGCCGACGGCGCCGGCCGCGGTGGAGACGACGACGGTGTCGCCGGGCCGCGGGCAGCCGACGTCGAGCAGGCCGAAATAGGCGGTGATGCCGTTCAGGCCGAGAATGCCGAGCGAGAGGGACAGCGGGAGATCGCGCTCGACCACTTTTCGCGTGACCGCGGTTGCCTCGACCAGTGCGTGGTCCTGCCAGCCGAACATGCCCATCACCGCGTCGCCCACGGCAAACCCGGAGTGACGGGAGGCGATCACCTCGCCGGCGGCGAAGGCGCGCATGACCTCGCCGATGCCGACCGGCGTCGAATAATTGGCCACCGCGCTGACCCAGCCGCGCATGGCCGGCTCGACCGAGAGATAGGCGTTGCGCACCAGGATCTGGCTGTCGCCCAGGGGCGGCAGCGGCGCCGTGACGACGTCGAAATGCTCGGCCTGCGGAATGCCGGCGGGCCGCGATTTGAGGCGGACTTGCGTCGTGGTGCTGGGCAGCATGGCCAGGAGGCTTACCGCAGCTCGGGGCATGCGGCTAGGCGCAGGTGTAGCCGGGCGGCCGTCGGCACCGCAGCGCTCACGGAACGGCACCTGGCAATTCGCGCTGCCGACCCTACTTGATCAGCCGGGCCCCGTGGCGGGCGCCAGGGAGCGACCATGGGAACGACCAGCCTTCTGCTCAACGTGCTTTGGATCGTCTTCGGCGGCTTTTACATGGCGGTGGGCTGGTTGGTCGCCGCGCTGATCATGGCGATCACCATCATCGGTATCCCCTGGGCGCGCGCGGCGCTGACCATGGCGCTCTATACGCTGCTGCCGTTCGGCAACACCGTGGTCGATCGCCAGACCGGCATCGGCTCAGGTCTGCTCGGCTTCATCGGCAACTTGATCTGGCTGGTGCTCGCCGGCTGGTGGCTGGCGCTCGGCCACCTGATCACCGCCATCTTCCTCGCCATCACCATCATCGGCATCCCCTTCGCCTGGGCGCATCTCAAGCTCGCCGGCCTGGCGCTGTGGCCGATCGGCAAGGACGTGGTGAACGTGGCGTAAGTCATGGACCGCCGCGATGACCCAGCCGAATGAGATACTCTACGCATCGAAGCTCTATCAGGACTGGCTCACCGCATTGAAAGAGCGTGCGCTGTTGGCGACGCATAATCAGAGCCAGGCGATGTTCCGCGCCGTTCTGCATGGCCTGCGTCGCCACATGACGGCGGACCAAGTGCTTAGCTTCGCCGATGCCCTGCCTCCGCTGCCGCGCGGCATTTTTATCCAAGGATGGCGACCGGGTGCGGCATTGCCGCTGGCCGCGGCCCAAGATCTTGTGCGCGAAGTCACCACAGACCTCGCGCCGCATCACGTGCCGCCGGAAACGATCGTAGGCGACGTCCTCGCCGTCCTGGCAAACCACGCGGAGCCGCACGCGGCCGCCCAATTACGCGCGCAACTGCCGGACGCGGCGAAGTCGCTGTGGCCGTGAGGCCGCAGGCCGGCACTTGCCGGCCCGGCTGCTGCGGGGGGACATTATGCAGCCCCCCACGCCGCTCTTCCTTCGGTGACCTTCCGCCCCTATATTCAGGGTGCCGGGGCAACCCGGCTATGGCGATAAACGGCCGTCGTAATAAACCTTTCGGACCCGGGGGCAGTACCCGGCGGCTCCACCCAAGTCCCCACCCTGACCCTCCCCCGCAAGCAGGGGAGGGAAAAAGGGAGGGGGGCTTCGGCGGGGCCGAACTAGGATCGACGAGGGCGTAAAGGACGGACTTTTGCTCGGCATGGTTCCGCCGTTATCGGGCCATTCTCATAGTTGCCAACGACAACTATGCTCCGGTTGCTCAGGCCGCGTAAGCGGCTCCGGTAACCAAGCCTACAAGTCCTAGTCGTCTTAGCAGCGGCTAGGCGGGGTTCGGAGGCACCTGGCAACAGAAGCCTCCACTTCCTTTTGCCGCCGGCAATTTCCATCTATTGGGTGCAGGTTGCGGCTGTGGGGCTGGCTTTCCCCGCCACCCGCGCTAGCATCCGGCGATTTATTGAGCTCCCCGCTGACGCCATGGCCGACCACATCCGCTACGATCTCCTCACCCAGCAGGCCCTGCGTGGCGTGGTGCGCGCCGTGCTCACAGACGCCGCCAAAAAAGGCCTGCCCGGCGAGCATCATTTCTACATCGCCTTCGACACCAAGGCCGACGGCGTGCGCATCCCCGACCGGCTGCACGCGCAATATCCCGAGCAGATGACCATCATCCTGCAGCACCAGTTCTGGGATCTGAAGGTCAGCGACGAGGAGTTCGAGGTCGGTCTGTCGTTCGGCGGCATTCCGACCAAGCTCACCATCCCGTTCGAGGCGGTAAAGGGCTTCTTCGACCCCTCCGTGCAGTTCGGCCTGCAATTCGAGGAGGTCGGCGAGGATGACGGCCAGCGCGCGACGCCGGCCAATGCGCAGACGAACGTTCCCGACAAGGCGCCGGAGATGCCGGCCGAGGCCAAGAAGCGCGCGCCTGCTTCGCCGTTGCCGGCGAAGCCCGAGGCGCCGGCCGCCGCGGCGCCGGAGCCGAGAGATGAGCCGCCGGCGGGCGGTGGCGCCGAGGTGGTGCGTCTCGACCGTTTCCGCAAGAAATAGTCGGCGCGGCTTCGCCCTCAGGCTGCCGCGTGGCGTTGGTGGAGTGTCATGGCCAAAGCGCGCAAAGCCCGAACCCGCAGCGAAAGCGACGCTTTCGGGCCGCTCGACATCCCCGCCGACAAGCTCTGGGGGGCGCAGACCGAGCGCTCGCTGCATAATTTCCGCATCGGCAGCGAGCGCATGCCGATCGAAATCCTACACGCACTCGGCCTCATCAAGCGGGCGGCGGCCGAGGTCAACCGCGACCTCGGCAGCCTCGACGGCAGGCGCGCGCGCGCCATCATCGCCGTCGCCCAGGACATTGCCGACGGCAAGCTCGACGCGCATTTCCCGCTATTGGTCTGGCAGACCGGCTCGGGCACGCAGACCAACATGAACGTCAACGAGGTGATCGCCAACGCCGCCAATGTCGCGCTCGGCGGGCAACTCGGCGCCAAATCGCCGGTGCATCCGAACGATCACGTCAACATGAGCCAGTCGTCGAACGATTCGATCCCGACCGCCATGCACATCGCGGCGGCCATGGCGATCGAGGGCCAGCTCCTGCCGGCGCTCAAGGCGCTTGCTGCCGCGCTCGACAAGAAGGCCAAGGAATTCGCCAAGATCGTCAAGATCGGCCGCACCCACACCATGGATGCAACGCCGATCACGCTCGGCCAGGAATTCTCCGGCTATGCCGCCCAGGTCAAATCGGCGATCCGCTATATCGCCGATGCCGAACGCGCGCTTTATCCGCTGGCGCAGGGCGGCACCGCGGTCGGCACCGGCCTGAACAGCAAGCCGCAATTCGCCAAGCGTTTCGCCAAGCGCATCGCGCAACTGACCGGAGCTGCCCTTCATCAGCGCGCCCAACAAGTTCGAGCACATGGCGGGCCACGACGCCTATGTCTTCGTGCACGGCGCGCTCATCGGCCGCCGCTACCGCGCTCTACAAGATCGCCAACGATATCCGCCTGCTCGGCTCCGGCCCGCGTTCGGGCCTTGCCGAACTGATCCTGCCCGCCAACGAGCTCGGCTCCTCGATCATGCCCGGCAAGACCAACCCGACGCAGTCCGAGGCGCTGACCATGGTCTGCACCCGCGTGTTCGGTAACCAGACCACCGTCGCGGTCGCCGGCAGCCAGGGCCAGTTCGAGCTCAACGTGTTCAAGCCGGTGCTGGCCTACGCCATGCTGCAATCGATCCGGCTCATGGCCGACGCCGCGCGCTCCTTCACCGACAACTGCGTCGTCGGCATCAAGCGCCAACGAAGCCGCGCATCCGCGACCTGATGCAGCGCTCATTGATGCTGGTGACGGCGCTGTCGCCGAAGATCGGCTACGACAAGGCGGCGCAGGTGGCGAAAGCCGCGCATGCGAATGGCACCACCTTGCGCGAGGAGGCGTTAAGGCTTGGCTTCGTCACTGGAGCCGAGTTCGATCGATTAGTGCGGCCGGAAAAAATGACCCGGCCCCGGTAATATATTGCCGGCGCTTCCGGCACGGCCCACTCGGCCTCTTTTGGCAGCGTCCGAATGCCGTAAGGGCGCCATCGCATAGCCAAATGCTATTCCATTTCCAGAATGTATAGTGCAGAATGGTCTTATTAATCTCTGGTAATATCCTACTATATCGCTAAGTCCGCTCGGACGTTACGGCCATATGCCGTAGGGTTATCTCAATAGTTGTTTTCGGATCCCGACAGTAAATCTATCGTCTGTTCGAAATGTACATTTGGAAATGTATTAGTACTTCAAGAATTAGACGTCTCTTAACCAAATGTATTAGCCCACGGTACTGCACTGAACTATTCCGATCAACTAACCGTGTATTGAATTGTCTTGACGATGACCCGCAAACTGCACTGGTGCGATCTTAGGGAGTCGGTCGCCCCCTCGCATCGTCAGTTGCGCCAAGTTGTCGGCTCAATTAACGGAAATGCCATGTGAGTTGCAGAACGCAGAACGCAACCATGTATTCGGCTACCTTCGAGGAAGCAATGACAAATGGCTGAGCTGATCAATCTGCGCAGTGCCCGTAAGCGGGCCAGACGCCACGATGATGAAACGCGTGCCGACGCAAATCGTCGCCTGCATGGCCAGCCAAAACACGTGCGTCAATTGGCCGACGCCCAAAAGGCAAAGGCTGACCACGATCTCGAAGCGCACCGGATCGAACCAGGAGACCGCCGATGAAATCGCCGGTTGTCAAACGCTCGATCGTTATCGCAGGCCACAAGACGAGTGTCAGTCTCGAGGACGCGTTCTGGAAAGGGCTCAAGGAAATTGCGACCGGCCGCGACATGACTTTGTCCGACCTGGTTGCCGCGATCGACACGGAGCGCCGCCACGGCAATCTATCGTCGGCGATCAGGCTCTACGTGCTCGACCATTATCGCATGCAGATCGCGGACGATCGGAGCGAACCGGCGCGGGAAACGGTGCCCGTTCGCGCGCCCGCTTCAGCCCTGCGGGCCGACTGACGCCTAGCGCGGCGGCGCGCTGATTGGCGCAGGCATCGGCAACGGGCCGACCTCGATCGGTGTCGGTAAAGCCGGTGCGCGACTACGCGGCGGCAACAATTGCAGCGGACCCTTCTGTTGAGGCGCGGCGTCCTTGCGCGCCGTGATCGGCTGCTTTTTCGGTCGCGGCGCCCCCTGTCTGTTCGTTTGCGGCGGAGGTCCGCTGTGCGGTGGGCTGCCGCTTGGCGGCGATGGGGCAACCGCCCCCGGCGCGGCGTTAGGCGACACCAGCGGCGCGTTTCGCTTTTGCGCCGCTTCGCGTGCCGCTTCTTCCTGGCGCTTGCGGGCCGCTTCGGCCTGTCGCCGGCGCGCCTCGGCTTCCTGCTGCTTACGCAGCGCTTCCTGGCGCTGGCGTTCGGCTTCCTCACGCTGGCGCCGCGCCTCTTCGAGCTCCTGCACGCGCCGGGCCTGGTTTTCGATCGCGCGCAGCGTCAGCCAGCCGCTCAGCGCGGAGACATCGATACTGCGCGTGGGCGCCGCTCAGCGGTCCCTTCAAGGCCATGTAGATGTCCGGACGAACACCGCCGGCCTGGCTGGTGCCCGACAGCACCAGATGGGCCTCTAGTGCGCCGTCGATGAGATCGAGATCGCCGGAAAGCGCGAGCGCGGCGTCGGCACTCTTCGCGGTCACCTCGCGCAAGCGCACCTGCCCGGCATTGACGGCGAGCTTGCCGCTCGCCTGCTGCACGGAAAGCTGGCCACTGTCGAGCGCACGGCGCACCACGTCGGAAATGCGGTTGGCATCGACGGCGAGCCCCTGATCGACGGCGCGGGTGACCGCGTCGAAGGCGCGCGCGTCGAGGCCGGCGAATTCGCCGTCGTGCAGCGCGATGGTGCCGGAGCCATGCAGCGAACCGATGAGCGCGACCGGGCTCAAGCCGGTGCCTTCGACATCGAGCGACAGCGACAGCGCGCCGGTGACCGGCGGCCGCGCCGACGTTCGCAGCAGGCTGGCGGCTTCGACGCCGGTGAGCGCGATCTTGCCCTGCGCCGTCAAGCCATCGTCGCCGGAGCGGAACGAGAGCGCGCCGGACATCCGGCCACCGGCCACCACGCCGGTCATATCCTCCAGTGCCAGCATGTTCTTGCCCAACCGCATATCGGCGCGGAATTCGCGCGCGGTCAGCCCCGGCAAAAGCTCGACCTGACGCAGCCGCAGCGCGAGCTTGCCGGCGAAATTGCCAAAGGCGCCATCGCCGAACGGATCCTCCGACCAGACCCAAGCGGCGTCACGGCTGGCGGCCGATGTCGGCATGCCGATCGCCGTCGCGATCAGCCCCGGCCCGGCAATCGTGTCGGCCTCGAGATCGCCGTCGACGCGATGCACCGTTCCGAGCGTCATTGCCATTTGGCCGCGCAGGCTGGTGCCGGCGATGCTCGCGGTGACGTCGCTCAGCTTGACCTCTTTGGGTGACAACGCGACGCGGCCGGCGAAGGTGACCGGCAAAGCGGCGCGGCCGCCGCTCACGCCGCGCAAGGGCGCGGCGTCAGCGCGGCTGACGTTTGCGCGCAGCGTCGCCGAAGGATTGTCGGCAAAGATCTGCGCGCTGCCATCGACGCTGGCCGCGAGGCCGCCGGCGCTCAAGCGGCCGTCGACATGCAGTGCGCCGCGTGCCGGCCCGCTTGCATTCAGCGTCAAATCGCCCGGACCTTTGCCCACGGCGATGACGCGATTGAGCCCGAGCATGCTCACCAGGACTTTGCCGTCATCGGCGGCAAGCTTGCCGGTCAGACGCAGATCGCCGAAGCGCAGCGACTTAGCGTCGACCTGTCCCTGCCCGCTCAGCGCCAGGCTCACCTTGCCGAGATTGCCGTCGATGCCGAGCTTGGCCTCACCGACCGGCACGCTGCCGCCGAGGGTCAGTTGCGCATGCAGCTTGGCCGGCGCCATGACCGGCGCGCGCTCGGCCAGCGCCTTTGCGGTCTTTGGCGCGAACCGCTCCAGCAGCGTCATCATCGGCGCCATGGCGGGGGCATCGAAATCGACCGTGATCGTGCCTTGCGGCGACGGCCCCGCCAGCACCAAGCCGCCCTTGGCGGAAAATGCGGCGCCGCCGAGATCGGCCACGGCCAGGCGATCGATCTGCCAGCGGTCGGCGTCGACCTTCACGCGGGCGCTGATATCGTGGCCCTCGATACCGGCGATGGTGGCGCGCCCGATATCGGCGGTGATCGCCATGTCATGCGGCCGGCCGAGCTGCGAACCGGCAAGCACGGCCTCGCCGAAGCCGAGCGCCACGTCGAGATCGAGCTCGGGCGCGTTGAGCGCGGCCACGAACTTTGAAACGCGGCCGGGTGCGGCAAAATCATAGGCGAAATGACCCGTGACGGTCTTGCGCGCGAAACCGGCGGTGAGGCCGTCGACTGCTACTCTGTCGCTGCCAAGCGTCAGATTGCCCGCCAGGTGCAATGGCCGCAGTTCGTCGCCCTGCGGCGGCGGGCGCCCCTCCAGCCATGCCGTCAACGCCTTCGGGTCATTGGCATCGATGACTGCCGGACCGCGGAAGGCGACGCTGCCACCCTCGTCGACCGTCAATTGGCCGCTGAGCTTGGCCTCGGTGAATCCGGGTGCGCGGAATTCCAGGCTGGTCAGGTTCCAGCCGGCGGCATCGGCGGCGATGTCGCCGCGCACATTCTGCAGCACGCCGCCGCCGAGCGTGACGCGATCGATGCCGAGGCCGATCTGGATCAGCATCGTCGGGCGGAAAGCCTGGGCCGCGAAGCCGGCAAGCTGGCGCAGCGCGACGCCCGGCGCCGCGCCCTGCGCGCGACCCAAGGCGCCGTCGAGATCGATCTCGCCGGCGGTCAGCTCGGCCTTGAGACGCGGCGACCTGCCGAAGACGAATTCGACCACGCCGGCGAGGTTGACCCCGCGCTCCTGCGAGCCGTAGCGGAATTCGAAGTCCTTCATCAGTGCAGAGGCCGCGGTCACCGCGACATGTCCGCGCACCTGCCAGGGTTGGCTCACCTGGCCGACCGCGCGGGCGAGACCGGCCGGCTGCTGCAACTTCAAACTGCCGTCGAAGCGCGGCTTGCCGTCGGCAAGCTTCAGCGTTCCGTCGGCCTCGAGATTGATTGGATGATCGCTGGGCTGCACGGTGAGGTGAAGCTTGAGTCCGTTCTCCTCGCTGTAGCGGCCGGCGGCGAGTTGCACAGCATAATATTCCGAGCCGATCGTGGCCGAGCCGAACCCATCGAACGGACCGAGCAGCGAGCGTGCGCGTCCGTCGAACGCGACCTGATGCAAGGTCACATCGGCGCCGTTCGCCGGGTCCTTGAGCGTCACCGTGCCGCCGTCGAAATGCAGGCGATCGATGCTCAGCGCGTCGGGATTGAACTTGATCGCAAGCTTGGGCGTCCGTATCTGGCCGGCGGCATCGAGCGTGAGAGAGAACTGCGGCGCCGACAAATAGAGATTGTCGGCATGCCACTCGCCGCGGAGCAGCGGCGCCAGCGCGAATTCGATATTGAGTTCCTTGGCGCGCACATTGTCGGCGCTGGCATCGCCGATCGATACATCGTGCAGCGTCAGCCGCGGCGACGGCAGCAGCCGCGCGTCGATGTCGCCGTTCACGCGCACGGTAAGGCCAGTGAGGCGGCTCGCCTCGGTCTCGAGCAGCGACCGATAGGTGCCCCAATCGACCAGCAATGGCCCCACCAGCGCCGCTACCAGCGCCAGGATGATCGCGATCGCCACTGCCAGCAGGGTCGTCTGCAAAAGCGAAACTCCAGCACCGGTCCGCGCCCGGCCCGGGCCAGCGCTCGATGTTGTGAAATCTACGCCAGTTTTGCCGATTTTTGGCGGCAATTCTATGTCTGGCGGCGCTGCATTTCACGCAGGCGCGGCGCCTACCGTCGACCCGGAATCACGACAGTGCGACAATCTTTCCCGGATTAAGGATGTTCTGCGGATCGAGCGCGCGTTTGATCGCCGCCATGACCGCGAGCGCGGCTTCGCCGTGCTCGGCGTGGAGATATTTCATCTTGCCCTGGCCGACGCCGTGCTCGCCGGTGCAGGTGCCGTCCATGGACAGCGCCAATTGCACCAGCCGCTCCATGAGGATACCGGCGCGCTTGACCTCGTCGGCATCATCCATGTCGACCAGCAGGCTCAAATGGAAATTGCCGTCGCCGACATGGCCGAGGATCGGCGCCACCAGCTTGAGCTCGGCGATTTCGCGCTGGGTGGCGGTGACGCATTCCGCCAGCCGCGAGATCGGCACGCAAACGTCGGTGGCGAAGGCCGAGGCACCCGGCCGCAAGCCGCGACCCGCCCAATAACCGTCGTGACGCGCCTGCCAGAGGCGACTGCGGTCCTCCGGTTTGGTGGCCCAGTCGAACGGACCGCCGCCGAGATCGGCGACGATCTCACCGAAACGCTGCGACTGTTCGGCAACACCCGCTTCGGTGCCGTGGAATTCAACGAACAAGGTCGGCACTTCCGGCAGCGTGAGCTTGGAATAGGCGTTGCACGCCTTGACCTGCAGCGCATCGAGCAATTCGATGCGTGCCACTGGAATACCGGACTGGATGGTGAGGATTGTCGCCTTGCAGGCGGCATCCACCGAGGGAAACGGGCAGACGCCGCCGGCGATCGCTTCTGGAATGCCGAACAGCTTCAGCGTCAATTCGGTGATGACACCGAGCGTGCCTTCCGAGCCGACCATCAGCCGCGTCAGATCGTAGCCGGCCGCCGACTTCTTCGCCCGCCGCGCGGTGTCGATCACCTCGCCATTGGCCAGTACCACCTTGAGCGCCAGCACCACGTCTTTCATCGTGCCGTAGCGCACCGCATTGGTGCCCGAGCAGCGCGTCGCCGCCATGCCGCCGAGCGTGGCGTCGGCGCCGGGATCGATGGGGAAGAAAAGGCCGGTGTCGCGCAGGTCCTCGTTGAGCGCCTTGCGAGTGATGCCGGGCTGCACCACGCAGTCGAGGTCCTCGCCGTGCACCTTGAGCACTTTATTCATGTCGCGAAAATCGAGGGAAACCCCGCCATAGGGCGCGTTGACGTGACCCTCGAGCGAGGTGCCGACGCCGAACGGAATGAGCGGCAGATCATGGGCGGCGCAGATGCGCACGATCTGCTGAACTTCTTCGGTGGTATGGGGAAAAACGACGGCATCCGGCGGCTGGTTGGGGACCCAGGTCAGCGTATTGCCGTGCTGCTCGCGCACCGCCAGCGAGGTCACCAGCCGGTTGCCGAAAGCGGCTGTAAGCTGCGCGATCGCCTTTTCGGCGGCCGCCGGGTCACGGCGCCGCTCATGGCTGGTGGTATTGGCGGCAAATTGGGCCACGGCCATTGGAAAATCCCCCGCTAACATTTTGCTTGCGCATGATCTTTTCCGAAAATCGCTTGCCATCCTCGATCCGGGTCGAGGACAAGATTTTCGGCATCATGCGCCCGCGCGACGGACGTTAGCAGAGCCGATCATCGCCGGAAATGCACGGCAGCCATCGCGCCGGCGCGGCGGTCAGGCGAACTGATAATAAATGACAGGACCGCTGCTCGGCGGTGCCGGTTCGGTCTTGCCGAGCGACATCGCCCAGGTGACCAGCATCACTGCGAGAAAGAGCAAAAACATCCCGCGAGCAAGCGCGTTTAGCATTGCCCGGCCTCCCCTGATTTCGCGGCGAGGATAGCCGAGCAATTCCACGGCGTGCGAATATCGTTAATGTTTGGTTAATTCGCCGCAAGTCACGGAGCGAGCGTCGGTTTTTACGCATGGCCGGCAGCGGAACCGCGCGGTGGACGTGCGCCATCCCGCTGGCGTAGGTTCCGCCGCGCATTCTGGTTCGAACGTGGAGCTACGAAAATGGCCGGTCCCATCATCGCGATCACCGAAAATATATTTGGCAACCTCGACCCGGCGCTGGGCGAACTGGCGCGGCTCAACCCGACCATCCGCATGGCGAAAAGCCCGAGCGCGGAGGACATCCTCGCCGTGGCCAAGGACGCCGACGCCATCCTGGTCACCTACGCCAAGCTCCCGCGCGAGCTCATTTCCCAGCTCACCAATTGTAAGGCGATCGGCCGCTTCGGCCTCGGCGTCGACAATATCGATCTGCCGACCTGCAAGGAGAAAGGCATCGCGGTCAATTACGTACCGGACTACTGCATCCACGAGGTATCCGACCACACCGTGGCGCTGCTGTTGTCGCTGATCCGCAAGATCCCGCTGGCCAATAGGCTAGTGCAGGCCGGCCGCTGGGAGATGCCGGCGGTCAAGCCGATCACGCGCATCAAGGGCACGGTGCTCGGCCTGCTCGGCTTCGGCCATATTCCGCGCCTGGTGGTGCCCAAGGCGAAGGCCTTCGGCATGACGGTGATCGCCTACGATCCCTACTGCGACAAGAAGCTGTTCACCGACCTCGGCGTCGAGAGCGTCGACCTCGACACGCTGCTGAAGCGCTCGGATTACATCTCGGTGCACGCGCCGCTGTATGCCGACGACGCGCGGCTTGTTGAACGCAGACGCCTTCGCCAAGACCAAGAAGGGCGTCTACATCGTCAACACCGCGCGCGGGCCGCTGATCGACGAAGCGGCGCTGATCGCCGCGCTTGATTCCGGCCAGGTCGGCGGCGCCGCGCTCGACGTGGTCACCACCGAGCCGCTGGCCAAGGATTCGAAACTGCTCGGACGCGACAACGTCATCATCACCCCGCATACGGCGTTCTATTCGATCGAGGCGCTTGACGAGCTGCAGCGTAAGTGCGCCGCCGACGTGGCGCGCGTGCTCAGCGGCGAAAAGCCGGTGTATCCGATCAGCGCTTGACGACGATGCTCGATCGCAACGATCCCGATCCGGTCTTCTTCGCGCCCTTCGTGTCCTCGCTGATGCGGGTCGAGCCGCAATGGATCGACTACAACGGCCACCTCAATATGGCCTATTACAATGTGCTGTTCGACCGCGCGGTGGACGAAGCTTATGAATTGATCGGCATCGGGCTGGACTATCTGAAGACGCACAAGCACTCGACCTTCACCGCCGAAGTGCATGTGCGCTATCTGCGAGAGCTCAGCGAGGGCGATCCGGTGCGCGTGACCTTCCAACTGCTCGAATACGATGCCAAGCGCATTCATTATTTCGAGCAGTTGTTCCACGCCACCGAGGGCTGGGTCTCGGCAACTTCCGAGAACATGACGCTGCATGTCGACATGACGGCGAAAAAGGTGGCGCCGTTCCCGACCACCGTCATGCGGTCGCTGGCGGCCATGAAGGCGTCGCACAGCCGACTTCCGGTGCCGGAAGCGGTCGGCCGGCGGATCACGATGCCGGAGAAGCGCTAAAGAGCCTTGCGAGCGGCCGCGATCAGCGCGCGACCGCGACCCGCGTATCCATCTCCTTGCAAGAAGACGGATCGCGGGTCCCATCCGGCACGATCGCTAGCACATCATTTCAGCTTGCAATCCTTGGCATAGGCGTCGGCATTGTCGGACAGCACCTTCGAAACGATTTCGGTTTCGAACTTCCCGTCCGGACGCTTGGCCACCTTGGTCAAATAGAAATTCTGAATGGGATAGCCGTTGACGTTGAACTTGAAGGCGCCACGCAGCGATTTGAAATTCGCCTTCTTCAGTTCGGCGCTCACCGAGCCCGCGTTCGACAGGTCGCCCTTGAGGGCGCGGGCCGCGCTGTCGATCAGCAAGGCGGCGTCGTAAGCCTGCATCGCATAGGATGCGGGGATTGCGTGATAAGCGGCTTCGTAATCCGCGACGAATTTCTTGTTTTGCGGATTGTCGGTATTGGGCGCCCAGGTGAGCGCGCCGAAAATGCCTTCGGCGGCGGCACCCAACGCCGGCAGCGTGGCCTCGTCGGCGGTAAAGGCGGAAATGATCGGCACATGGCCTTTCAAGCCGGACTGATTGAATTGCTTGATCAGGCTGATGCCCAATCCGCCGGGCATGAACGTGAACAAGGCGTCGGGCTTGAGGGACGCCATCTTCGACAATTCCGACTGGAAGTCGAGATTCTTCATCGGCACGAGCGCTTCCTCGACGATCTTGCCCTTGTAGGTCCGCTTGAAGCCGGCGAGCGCGTCGCGGCCGGCCTGATAGTTCGGCACCATGGCGAAGACGTTCTTGAAGCCTTTGTCGTTGGCGATCTTGCCCAGCGTCTCGAAAATCTGATCGTTCTGATAGGAGGTGACGAAGAAGTGCGCGTTGCAGGCGCTGCCGGCAAAGGACGACGCGCCGGCATTGGTGCTGATCAGGATCTTGCCGGCATCCATGACCGGTTTGTGGATCGCCTGCAGGACGTTCGAGAAGATCGGACCTACGACGATATCGACATGGTCACGGTCGATCAGCTCCTTGACCTTCTGGACGGCGTGTCCCGGGTTCAATTGATCGTCGACGATGGACAGTTCGACCTCGCGGCCGCCCATCTTGCCGCCAAAATGCTTGAGCGCGAGCTCGAAGGCGTTCTTCGACTGCTGGCCGAGCACGGCGGCCGGGCCTGAAAGCGTATAGATGAGGCCGATGCGGATTTTGTCCTGCGCCGCGGCGGCGTTGACCGCAAATAGCAGCGCCGCGGCCGCTGCCAGGCCGCGAATAAGTGACCACATGATCTTGGTTCTCCCTGGATGCCGTGTTTCCGGCTTGCCCTATTGATTGGCTAAATCAGCGCCGAGTCAACCGGTTATGGCGATTACCATGGTTCGAAAGACCGGTTGCCGGCGCTGTTGCCGCGTTCCATTATAGATGCGGGAACACCTGTTGCGTAAGTGTGGGCGTAAACAATGAAGGCCATCATTATCGGTGGCGGTATTGGCGGCCTGACCACGGCCCTGATGCTGCAGGCGCGCGGTCTCGACTGCGAGATTTTCGAACAATCCGACGCCGTGCGTGAGCTCGGTGTCGGCATCAACACATTGCCGCACGCGATCAAGGAACTGGCCGAGCTCGGCCTGTTGCCGCGGCTCGATCAGGTCGGCATTCGCACGCACGAACTGTTCTATATGAACCGGGTCGGCCAAGAGATCTGGCGCGAGCCGCGCGGCACCGACGCCGGCTTTGAATATCCGCAGTTCTCGATCCATCGCGGCCGCTTGCAGTCGGTGATCTATCAGGCCGTGCGCGCCCGCCTCGGGGAATCGCGCATTCATACCGGTTACCGTCTCGGCGCCTTCACGCAGGATGAAGCCGGCGTCACCGCCTATTTCTTCGGCCGCGACGGCTCGCATCGCGCGACGGCGCGCGGCGATATTCTGATCGGCGCCGACGGCATCCATTCGGCGGTGCGCGATACGCTGTATCCCAACGAGGGACCGGCGCGCTGGAACGGCTCGATGCTCTGGCGCGGCGCGATGGATTGGCCGCAGTTCCTGACCGGTCGCTCAATGGTGATCGCGGGCGGCATGGCCGCCAAGGTCGTGGTCTATCCGATTGGCGAAGGCGCCCGCGCGGATCGTCCACTCACCAACTGGGCGGTGCTGGTGAAGGTGGCCGAGGGCGGCGCCCCGCCGCGCAAGGAAGATTGGTCGCGTCCCGGCCGCTTCGAAGACCTGATGCCGCATGTGCAGCGGTTCCGCATTCCCTTCGTCGACGCCAAGGCACTGATCGAAGCGACGCCGGAGTTCTGGGAGTTTCCGATGTGCGACCGCGATCCGCTGCCGCGCTGGTCGCATGGACGCGTGACGCTGCTCGGCGATGCCGCGCATCCGATGTATCCGGTGGGCTCGAACGGCGCCTCGCAGGCCATCCTCGATGCGCGCTGCCTGGCGGATCGCCTGCGCGAGGCCGAGCACCCCTACCAGGCGCTATGGGCCTATGAACGCGAAAGGCTACCGATGACGGCGCAGATCGTCTACTCGAACCGTTCCGGTGGGCCGGAAGGCGTGATCGACGCGGTCGAAGAGCGCGCGCCCGATGGGTTCGACCAGATCGACAATGTGCTGTCCTACGAAGAGCGCAAGGCGATCGTACGCGGCTATGCCTCCAAGGCCGGCTTCGCCAAGGAGCAGGTCAATCGGCCCGGCAGGGTCGCCTGACACGCGCCAACAGGGACGCGGAATAGCCGATCGTCGAGTCGCGCAGACGCGGGAACGGGCGGCTATTCACGCCGGCGGCGGCAGGAAGTTGACCTCGTGCCGGGCGGACAGCGCCACGACGTCTGGCGGATTCTGCTCTTTCATCGAGTGGATGGCCCAGAACAGGTCGTAGAGCTTGCGCGTCGGCGTGACCCAGAAAAAGCACTTGATGACCTGATCGGACTTGTTGAACAGGCCGTGCGGGATGTTCATCGGCAGTCGGATGAGATCGCCCGCGGTGGCGACAAAGTCCTTGCCGTCGATCACCGCATCCATCCTGCCTTCCAGCATGTAGATGAATTCATCCTGGGTCGGATGGATGTGCGGCGGCACGAAGGTCGTGGGCGGCAGGGTGGCGTGCCAGGAGAACGATTGCTCGCTCAACTGCTTCGGCACATAGGTCTGGCCGAGGATGTTCCAAACGATCCCGTCGAGACCGGTATTGGCCTTGGTGATGCCTGCTGTCGTTCCTTGCATGGTTCCCCCTGAAACGCCGTTTTGCCATGAGCTTAGAGAATACGGCGCGGCAGTGCCAGCCACCCCGCCCCATCAATCGGTGTTCCGAATGGGGCCGGCGCGCGCCCTTTAGCGGGGGAAACCGATGCCGCGGCCGACGGACGCTCGAATTTGCGGCGCATGGATGCCATCTTTGGCCTAGAAGTAAAATCACATGGCCGAACCCAAGCGTCACCAACCCGTCGAATCGCATCCGCAGCCCACGCCCGGTGGCATTGCGGCGCGTGCGCTGGGTGCGCGGAGTGCGCCCTATCTCGCCGACCTCAATCCGGAACAGCGCGAGGCGGTGGAGACGCTGGACGGGCCGGTACTGGTGCTCGCCGGTGCCGGAACCGGAAAAACCCGTGTTTTGACAACGCGTATAGCCCACATCCTGAACCTCGCGCGGGCGCGGCCGAGCGAGATATTGGCGGTGACGTTCACCAACAAGGCCGCGCGGGAGATGAAGGACAGGGTGGGGATGATGGTCGGGCAGGTGATCGAGGGCATGCCGTGGATGGGCACGTTCCACTCGATCGGGGTGAAAATCCTGCGCCGGCACGCGGAAATGGTCGGTTTGAAGTCGAATTTCACGATTCTGGACGTCGACGACCAGATCCGCCTGATCAAGCAGCTGTTCGAGAGCGAAAAGCTCGACGAGAAGCGCTGGCCGGCGCGGGTCTACGCCATGATCCTCGACGGCTGGAAGAACCGCGGGCTGACGCCGGACATGGTGCCCGCCGGGGAAGCCGCCAGCTTCGCCAACGGCAAGGGCAAGAAGCTCTACGCCGCCTACCAGGAGCGGCTGAAGACGCTCAACGCCGCCGATTTCGGCGATCTGCTGCTGGAATGCATCCGCCTGTTCCGTACCCACCCCGACGTGCTGCGCCAGTACCAGCAGCGCTTCAAATTCATCCTGGTCGACGAGTACCAGGATACCAACGTAGCCCAGTATCTGTGGCTGCGGTTGCTGGCGCAGGCGAGCTCTTCTCCCGTCATTCCGGGACGCCGCGAAGCGGCGGACCCGGAATCCAGAGCCGACAGCACGGCGGAGCCATTGGCCCTGGATTCCGGGTTCGCGCCTTCGGCGCGCCCCGGAATGACAGAAGAGAAGAGCGGGGAGAGGGAGAAGAAAGAACAGAAAAACATCTGCTGCGTCGGCGACGACGACCAGTCGATCTATGGCTGGCGCGGGGCCGAGGTCGACAACATCCTGCGCTTCGACCACGACTTTCCCGGCGCCAAGGTCATCCGCCTGGAGCGCAATTACCGCTCGACCGGCCATATCCTCGCCGCCGCCAGCCACCTCATCGCCCATAACGAGGGCCGCCTGGGCAAGACGCTGCGCACCGAGGACGTGCCCGGCGAGAAGGTGACCGTCACCGGCGCCTGGGACTCGGAGGAAGAAGCCCGCGCCATCGGCGAGGAGATCGAGCAGCTGCAGCGCGCGGCGCGCGAGCAAGGCCTGGATCATCCGCTCGACGAGGTCGCCATCCTGGTGCGCGCCTCGTTCCAGATGCGCGAATTCGAAGACCGCTTCATCCAGCTCGGCCTGCCCTATCGCGTCATCGGCGGCCCGCGCTTCTACGAGCGCATGGAGATCCGCGACGCGCTCGCCTATCTGCGCGTGATCGCGCAACCGGCCGACGATCTCGCCTTCGAGCGCATCGTCAACGTGCCCAAGCGCGGCCTGGGCGACGCCGCCGTGCAGATGCTGCACGACTATGCGCGCAAGTCGCGCATTCCGCTCAGCGAAGCCGCCGCCTTGATCAGCGCCACCGACGAGATGAAGCCGAAGCCGCGCGCCGCGCTGCGCGCGCTGATGGACAGCTTCGCGCGCTGGCGCGAGCTGCGCGACAAGATCGCGCATACCGAGCTGGCCGAGATCGTGCTCGACGAGTCGGGCTACACCGAGATGTGGCAGAAGGACCGCTCGGCCGATGCCGCCGGCCGCCTGGAAAACCTCAAGGAGCTGGTGCGCTCCATGGAGGAATTCGAGAACCTCGCCGGCTTCCTCGAGCACATCTCGCTGGTGATGGACCGCGACAGCGCCGAGGGCGAGCAGGCGGTCAACATCATGACGCTGCATTCCGCCAAGGGGCTGGAATTCGACACCGTGTTCCTGCCCGGCTGGGAGGAAGGCCTGTTCCCGCATCAACGCTCGCTCGACGACCAGGGCCGCGCCGGGCTGGAGGAGGAACGCCGTCTCGCCCATGTCGGGCTGACGCGCGCGCGCAAGCGGGCGAAGATCTATTTCGCCTCCAACCGGCGCATCCACGGCCTCTGGAGCACCAACATCCCCTCGCGCTTCCTCGACGAGCTGCCGCCGGAGGATGTCGAGGTGACGCAGGCCGCCGGCGGCGGCTTCGGCATGTCAGGCTATGGCCCGAGCCGCTTCGACGAGATGAGCTCTTTCGGCTCCAACTACACGACGCCCGGCTGGCAGCGCGCGCAAACCCGGCGCGGAAGGGGCGGCTTCGACGAGAACGGGCAGCGGCGATATGGGGCGGAGGAGGATCGAGGACGCTCTTCTTCACCCTCCCCCTTGCGGGGAGGGTCGGCCGGCAAAGCCGGCCGGGGTGGGGGTCAGCCGAACCGCCGCGCGCCCTTGACCATCGAAGGCGAACTGATCGCCAAATCGACCGGCGCCACCTCGTCGTTCGCCGTGGGCGAGCGCGTGTTCCACCTGAAATTCGGCAACGGCAACGTGACCGCGGTCGACGGCAACAAGCTCACCATCCGCTTCGACAAGGCGGGGGAAAAGCGCGTGGTGGATAGTTTTGTGGAGCGGGTGTGAGACGGGCCACCTTGACGTCGGGTTATAGTAGAAATACTATAACTTGGTGAACGGCCTGCTCCGAAGCATCAAACCTGCGGTCTTTGTCGGGTCCAGCCGGCGCGATTTGCGGGCGTTTCCTCCAATCGCTCGGAGGGAAATCGGGCAAGCGCTTTTCGAAGCGCAATTCGGAGATCATCCCACCAGTGCCAGGCCTCTTACGGGATTCGGCAGCGGCGTGCTGGAAATACGCGACAACGTCGACGGTGACACCTACCGCGCCGTTTATACGGTCCGTTTCGAGGGAATTTTGTACGTCCTTCACGTGTTTCAGAAGAAATCAACCCGGGGCATTGCCACCCCGAAGCGTCATCTCGATTTGATCCGGCAACGCCTACGCGAGGCCGAGATCATTCACCGCGCCAGCAAGGATCGAAGACTGTGAGCAAGAAACCCCTGCCCGCCCATGACATCGGAAGCGGCAATATCTTCGCGGACCTCGGCCTGCCCAATGCCGAGGAACATCAGCTGAAGGCTGCGCTCGTCGTGCAGTTGCACCGGCTCATCAAGGCGCGCAAGCTGACGCAAAGCGCGGCGGTCAAGCTGATCGACATCAAGCAGCCCGACCTGTCGAACATCTTGCGTGGCCATTATCAGGGCTTCTCGCTAGCGCGGCTGATGCGCATGCTCACGGCCCTCGATCAAGATGTCGAAATCACCGTGCGGCCCCGCCGCGGCAAATCGAAACAAGGCGGGCGGATTACATTTACTGCCACGGCGGTGTGAGCGGGTCCTGGCACGGGGCCCATGGGCGGCAACAAGCCCGCCATCGACAAGGCGGGAGAAAATGGGTGGTGGAACGTTTTGCGGAGAGGGTGTGAGCAACGAAACACCCGATGAGAAAGCTTCAAATTTGGCTGCCGCAGAGGACTTACGGCGCCAGATTCAGGCTCGTGATGCAGCAAAACCAGACGCCGTCACAATTGATCGCGCGGCGCTTCTCTCGCAGATAAATGCTCGCCCAGATCGCCTTCTTCAAATTTCGAAAAGTGTCGGTCTCTCAAACACAGAGTCACAGGCAGCGGCAGACGAATATATACGCCTGATCTCCGAGACAAAAACACGCAGCGAACATGACGACCCTAATTGGGAACGCCATATTGAAACTCTTCGCACCAAAATCGAGGCGGCCTGCGCGACGCTCAGACTGCCACTAAAAGACGGCGTTGCAATCGGCATAAATCCCGTCTCTAATTTCAATGCAAGCCAATATCGAGTGCCACTTACACATGCCAGTATCGTCTCACTCGGAGCTCACAATTTTCATCTTTGTAGCGTGGTCAGCAAAGCAATTGCTCGAAGCCTTGTTTATACGCCACTGGGCCACGAGCAAAACGTGTCCTTTGATCCAGCCAATATCTTGGCAAAGATAAAGAACGATGAGAGCCTGACGAGGTATTGGGCATCGATATTAATCTCGTTTGCAATTCTCAATGATCCTCGTTTGGTACCGTTCGAACTGCAAGCGCCGAACGAGGCTCCTACGCGCTTCCAAATGTTAGAGGCAATGGAACTCTTTGTCGTTGCACATGAAATAGGTCACCACGTGACTGGCTCAGCACAACTCAGAAATGATCCCATCCCACCAACAACAAATAAAGATCACAGGGAAGAGTATCACGCCGACCTGATTGCGGGCGCGATCCTTGTCTATCTTGGCGGAAAGCCTAACCCGATAAACTTGTTCGCCGGCTCAGGCGCCGCACCTGCATTACTGCTTTCGGTATTTGATATGATTGCGCGCACGCGCGCACTGCTTTCCACCGGCCAAGATAACATCCCACCTTCAGAGAGCCACCCGGCAATAAGGGATCGCATTTCGGCTCTCGATGCGCTCGACCTTTTTGTACACAAACAAGAACGGCCTATGCTAGCTGACATTCGAACATGTTTTGTGAAAATCGCCGAGGACCTATGGACTTATCTGCGACCAAGATTGTTGACGACAACAAACGACTTACTTAGTTAGGCTACAAAAAGTACTCCCAACTCCTTGTCGCCCTGCATTCGAATGGCTCGATTTACGAACTCGCTGCTAGCTAACGCCATTCTCCTCTTGGCCGCGCCACCATCGACCGCCGCTGCTATACAGCGCCGCCCCACGCGTTACGCGCGGTCCACCACTCCCCGTCCAGGCGGAGAGGCGAGCCTGAGGCGCCTATAGCCGCACCCGTCACCAGCCGCTTCGCGCGGCCTACTTATTCCCGCTGAGAATCTTGGCGCAGGCCTCGGCGACGTCCGAATTGGGCGCGCTGCCCGGGAAGGTCGCCCAGCCGCCCTTCTTCACGAAGCTGTCGCGCTCCCAGGAGTCGGTCTTCTTCAGCGCCACCAGATCCGCCTTGACGTCGGTACCGTGCTGAAACTTGTCGACGCAGATCGGCGCCAGCGCCGCCACCACCGCGCTGCTGGCGCGCGCGTCGGCCGTCTTCTCCGCCGTGCTGCCGAGCTGCCAGCCGCCCCAGCCGAAACCGACGATCATCGCGATCACGGCGCCGCCGGCGGCGCCTTGCAGCAGGCGCGTCAACGAGTCGCCTTGCAGGATGGGAGGCAATTTCATGGCGTTTCCTTTCGCCCGACACATGGGTTCGGTGCGAGGACAACGGTCGCCCGGATGGACGCCGGTCTGCAGATGTGTTGAGGGCCGGCCGCCTTGCGTTGGCGTTTCGGTCGGCGATACCGTGCGCGCATTTGGCGCCAAAGTCCATGCGCCGATCGCCGCATCCGCACGCGGCTACCGTAATGCAGCGCACACCGAGCGACGATCCATGCTAGGCTGATCGCGCCATGATGAAGCGCGAGAACATTCCGGTCGCCAAGATCTACGTGCCGGTCGAGCGGCGCAAGACGCTCGATGCGCAACGCGTCGACGCCATCGCCGCCAGCATGCTGGAGAACGGGCAGCAGATGCCGATCCTGGTGCGCGCGGATGGCGCGCGCTTCGTGCTGGTCGAGGGCCTGCATCGGCTGGAAGCGGCCAAGGCGCTCGGCGAGCAGACCATCGTCGGCTTCCTGGTGGATGCCCGCAAGCATTAGCCGCGCCCGGGCTTTCATCACCGACGCGGCTTGTGCTTATAATGCCGTTTCCGGAGGGGGCGCATACTCTGGGAGATTGCCGTGCGACATTCGACCGCCCTGCTGGTGCTGATCGGCGCGCTTGCCGTCAGCGCGCCCGCCATGGCCAGGGACATCTATCTGCCGAAGACGAGCGCCGAGGCGCTGAAAGCGACCTGCGACAAGATCGGCGGCTCGTTCTCGCAAGACCCGAAGCGATACGGCTGCGGCACCGACTGCAAGGGCGGCAAGGGCACCGATTGCATCGTGTCCTGCGAACCCGATCGCCGCTGCATCGCCCAGGTGATCGGCGGCCGGCGTCCGCGAACGGTGATGGACGCGCTGGTGAAGCCGACGAAGAAGCGTCGCCGCTGAGCGCGGCGCGGTCACTTCTTCTCCAGCAGCAATTGCCCGCGTTTGCCGACCACGCGCTGCACCGCGTGGGCGAATTGCGCCAGCAGCCAGGGCAGCGTCACCTCGAGCCGCACGCCGGCCTCGTAGACGTCGATGCTGCCGCTGGCGCGCTGGCCGAACGAGCGCGCCTTGAAGCTCAGGCGGTCGCCGTCCCAGCGCTCGTCTTCCAGCGTGATCAGCCGCGCGAACTCGGTCTTGGCGCGCGCCAACCCGTCCTTGATGCGGGCGATCGCCTCGGCCTTGCCGAGGCGGTGCGGAATGATGACGATCAGCGGCTCCGACATCGCGGCTCTCCGGCGGCCGACAGCGCCGCCTAGGCGCATATGGCGACGCGACGCACGGGCGTCCAGGCCCGGCCGGCCGGCCGAATCAGTTATGGTATTGGCCCCTGGAAACTTCCACGAGAGCGCCATGCCCGCAAAAGCCGCCGCGGAAAGCCCGCTGGTGAAGTCCGTCCAGGTCAGGATGGCGCGCGCCGCGCTCGACTGGTCGCTGGAGGACCTGGCGCAGGCCGCCGGCCTCAACCGCAACATGATCGCCAGCTTCGAGCGCGGCATCTTCGCGGGCGACGCGCAGACCCTGGGCAAGCTGCGCACGACCTTGGAAAAGGCCGGCGTCGAGTTCATCATGGGCGAGGCGCCGGGCGTGCGGCTGAAGCCGAAGCGGCGCTGAGACGGCCGCGGCCGGACCCCGTGCGGCCGCGCCGGTGTTGCCGGGTCCGGGGACAGCTCCCATGCGCGCATCCGTCTGCTTCGCATTGACGCTTGCCGCCGCGCTCGCGGGGACCACGGCGCGCGCCGAGGACCTCAACAGCTTCCGCCGCGCGCATCAGCGGCCGCCGCTCGCGGCCAGCGCCGAACTCGCCGGCGCCGCCTATGCGCACGCCCACGACCTGGCGCGGCGAAACCATCTCGACCATCGCGGCTTCCGCGCGCGGCTGTCGTCCATCGCCTCGACCGCGGCGGAGAATGTCGCCTATGGCTGCGCCACGGAGGATTGCGTCATCCGCCTATGGGCGCGCTCGGCGCGCCACCGCGCCAATATGCTGCTGCGCGGCGTTTCCGCTTACGGCCTCGCCTCGGCCACCGCCGCCAACGGCCGGCGCTATTGGGTGCTGGAATTGGGCAATTGAGGCCTTGGCGCCAATTGAGGCGATTGACATCTGCGTGAACGGGTTCCCGCCCGCCGGCTGACGTGTTATCGTTAACGTGTTCAGGTAACGGGAGTTTGTCCATGCGTCTCCGCTGCCTCGCGGCCGTGCCGCTGGTGCCGCCGCGCCCTGCTGATCAAGATCGACAAATCCACCCAGCAGATGACCGTCGCCGCCGACGGCCACCTGCTCTACACATGGCCGGTGTCGACCGGACGGCGCGGCCACAACACGCCGGACGGCACCTTCAAGGCATTGAGCATGGACCGCCACCACTTCAGCCGCGAGTGGGACGACGCGCCGATGCCCTATTCGATCTTCTTCACCGAGGAAGGCCACGCCATCCACGGCACCAACGAGGTGCGCCATCTCGGCCACGCGGCATCGCATGGCTGCGTGCGGCTGTCGGTGAAGAACGCCTCCATCCTCTGGGACCTGGTGAAGGAGCACGGCAAGGCCAACACCAGCGTGGTGCTGACCGGCCAGATTCCCACCGCCAAGGCGCCGCTAGTGGCGCGTGCGGCGCCGAAGAAAGACGTTACCGTCACCCGCGATCTGTCCTCGGCGCGCCACCTGCGCGCGGAGCGCCGGGCGCGCCAAGAACGAGCCCAAGAGCAGCGCGAAGAATGGCTGCAAGAACGGCGCGCAGCGCAGCGCGAAGAACAGCGGCGGCGCCTGGAGCAGCGCCTGGCGCGCGAAGACCAGCGCCGCTGGCGCGCGCAGCAAGATGACGGCCAGCGCTACAGCTATTATGCGCGCGAACGCGACGATCCGCCGCGCCGCAACGAGTACCGCGCCGGCAGCTATTACCGCGACAATGGGCCGCCGCCGTTCTTCCCGTTCTTCCTGGCCGCGCCGCCGCGCGAGTACTGAGCCAAAGGCAGCGAACCCGCGCACCGGGAAGCGGCGCGCCGCCATCAGCCGTGATGCGCAACGCCGAGCGCTTGTTCGCCACGGTCGAGGATCAGCGGCACGATCAGATCCTCCTCGTCGTCGAGATGGCGGATCAGCCCCGTGATCAGCGCCCCGCTCGCCGCCGCATAGTCGTCGCCGCAGCGCGGCAGCCGGTCGCCCTCGCCGGCGAGCGCGCGCAACAGCGCATTGGCGGTCTCGGCGGTGCGCGCCATGTCGGCGTGAATGGCGTGGTGGTCCTGTTCGAGCACGTCGAAGCCGCGCGCCAGCCGTGCCTCGGCGGCACGGAAAATCGGGAAGTAATGCAGGTCCTCGATCTGGTGATGCACGTTGAGCTGCGCCAGCAGGAATTGCAGGCGCGGCACCAGCCGCCGGGGAAACTCGGCCGGCGCCAGCGCGCCGGCGCGGAAGTCGCCGGCGATCCTCTCGATCTTGTCGGCAAGCTCGCGGAACATGACATGGCGCGACAGCCAGAAGCGCGCCATCTCGCCGAGATTGGCGTGCGCGTCCCATTGCTCGCGCGGATAGCGGTGCAGCAGCGCGCGCAGGTCGTCAGGCCAGCCGCTGCGGCGGGCCAAGGCGAGTGTCTCGGCCTCGGTGCCAGGCGTTTCCAGGGTCATTGCCCGTAGATAGCCATTGCCGACGCAAATGCGAAGCGCCAACCTGCGCGACATGCGCGAAAGCCTCACGACCGTCGCCCGCCTTGTCTGCGATGAGCCGACCGCCCGGCGGCTCGCCGAACTGATCGGCGAAAGCCTCGATGCCGAGGACACCGTCTGCGCCGCATTCGAGGGCGACGGCGGGCAGTGGCAGTTGGCGATTCATTTCCGCTGCGACCCGGACCAAACCGCGGTGCGCGAACTGCTGCGCCACGCGGCCGGCGAGGCGGCGGCTGTGGCGCTCACCTTCGAGCCGGTCGAAGCCGCCGACTGGGTGGCGCTCAGCCTGGCCGGCTTGCGGCCGGTGGTGGCCGGCCGCTTCGTTGTGCATGGCGCCCATGACCGCGCGCGCGTGCCGGTCAATGCTTTGGGCATCGAGATCGAGGCCGCGCTTGCCTTCGGCACCGGCCATCATGGCACCACGCGCGGCTGCCTGTTGGCGCTGGATACATTGGTGAAGCGGCGGCGACCGCGCCGCGTGCTCGACCTCGGCACCGGCTCGGGTGTGCTGGCGATCGCGGCGGCGAAGGCGCTGCACGTCGGGGTCCTCGCCAGCGACATTGACCGCCAGGCGGTGGACGCCGCGCGCGCCAATGCGCGGCTCAATGGCGTGGCGCCGCGGGTCACGTTGCGATGCGCGGCCGGCGTGAAGGCGCGCGTCATCGTGCAGCGCGCGCCTTACGATCTGATCTTCGCCAATATCCTGCTCGGCCCGCTGCTACGGCTGGCGGTACCGATCCGACGGCTCGCCGCACCCGGCGCGCAAATCGTGTTGTCGGGATTGCTGCCGACCCAGGCCAATGCGGTGCTCGCCGTCGCGCGCGCGCAGGGCCTGATGCTGGAGCGTCGTATCGTGCTCGAGGGCTGGGTGACGCTGGTGCTCGTGCGTCGAAAACGAAACCGCCCCGGGCGGGGGCCGGGGCGGCTTCGCACTCACTGAAACGGCGCTTACCAGCCGCCGAACGGCATATCGTGTGAGCCGGTCTTGACCAGGCGATTGCCGCGCTCGTCGAGGCTGTAAGGCAGCAGATTGAGATGCAGCGCGATCTCGCGCCGCGCCTGCGCCATGCGCGCCTCGATCAGCGCGTCCATGAGACGGGCGAAGAAACCCTTGCGTGGCGCCGCCGTCTCCTTCTTGCCGGCAACGGCAACAGCGGGAGCACGTCCAGCGTCATAAGTGACAGCAACCATGTTTTTCTCCTTTTCGGACCGAAGCGTTCAGCGAACGTCTCAGCACTTTGTCCCTGACTATTGCAGCGCAACATAAGGTATACCGCGCCTGCTAACTATAGGTGACAATGCATAGAAGCCCCGTCCATTGGGCATATACGTATTAATCATTCGGTGATTTCCAGGCCGCAAGGTGGCCGAATTGGTGCATTGCACAAATACGAGTCAAGACACCAATTCGTTGCTGAAATGCTCGCCAAGAAATGCCGAATATTGCGTCCGCATCTAGCGAAGGGCACGCGCGGGCTGCCTTGCCGGAGATCAAGCGCATGCCAGCATTGCGGCAGCCGAGGGGCGCGCTAGAGTGCGGCGAATGTTCGAGGCCCGCTTCCAGACCTTCGATGATTCGAACGATTCCGCGCAGAGCGCGGGACGCGTCGAACGCCTGCGCGCGGAACTCGCGGCGCGCGGGCTCGACGGCTTCGTGGTACCGCGCGCCGACCG
This sequence comes from uncultured Pseudomonadota bacterium, assembly GCA_963782145.1. Classification (GTDB taxonomy): domain Bacteria; phylum Pseudomonadota; class Alphaproteobacteria; order Rhizobiales; family Xanthobacteraceae; genus Pseudolabrys. The sequence goes on along the minus strand of CAWAIV010000014.1, from coordinate 36,407 downwards.
CCAGCAGAACGAATATCTGCCGGCGAGCGAGGAGCGGCTGGCCTGGCTCACCGGCTTCAGCGGCTCCGCCGGCGCCGCCGTGGTGCTGACGGAGCGCGCGGCGCTGTTCGTCGACGGGCGCTACACGGTGCAGGCGGCAAGCCAGGTCGATGGCGCCATCTTTTCCATCGAGCATCTGGTGGAGAGCCCGCCCGCGCAATGGCTCGAACGGAGCCTCAGCGCCGGCGCCAAGCTCGGCTATGACCCCTGGCTGCACACCAGCGAGGGCGCCGAGCGGCTGCGCACGGCCTGCGTCGCCGCCGGCGCCGAGCTGATCGCGGTCGACGACAATCCGATCGACGCGCTATGGCGCGACCGCCCTGCCCCGCCCGCCGGTCGCGTCAGCCTGCACGACATCAAATTTGCCGGCGAAAGCGCTGCCGAAAAGCTCGCGCGCATCCGCGCCGAGATCGCCAAGCTACATGCGGACGCGCTGGTGGTGTCCGATCCGCAGAACGTCGCCTGGGCCTTCAACATCCGCGGCTCCGACATCGCGCATACGCCGCTGACGCTCGCCAACGCCTGCATCCCGCGCGAGGGGCGGCCGGCGCTCTATGTCGCGGCGGCCAAGCTCGACAATGCGGTGCGCGCCGCGCTGGAGGAGATTGCCGACATACGCGCGCCGGAGGAACTGACGCGCGACCTCGGCAACTTCAAGGACAAGACCGTACGGCTCGACCAGGCGAGCGCGGCGGATGCGCTGACGCGGCTGATCAAGGACAGCGGCGGCAGGCCGACGCGGGACGCCGACCCGATCGCGGCCATGAAGGCGGTGAAGAACCACGTTGAGATCGCCGGCTCGCGCGCGGCGCATGTACGCGACGGCGTGGCGCTTACGCGCTTCCTCGCCTGGTTTGCGCGCGAGGCGCCGGGTGGCAAGCTCACCGAGATCGAGGCAGTGGAAGCGCTGGAAAGCTTCCGCCGCGACACCGGGCTGCTCAAGGACATTTCCTTCCCCACCATCTCCGGCGCCGGACCGAACGGCGCGATCGTGCATTACCGCGTCACCCGCGCCAGCAACCGGGCGATCGGCATGAACGAACTGTTCCTGGTCGATTCCGGCGCGCAATATGAGGACGGCACCACCGACGTCACCCGCACGCTGCTTGTCGGCGCGGCCACCGACGAGATGCGCGACCGCTTCACCCGCGTGCTCAAGGGCCACATCGCCGTCGCCACCGCGGTGTTTCCGGAAAACACCAGCGGCGCCCAGCTCGACTCGCTGGCGCGCCTGGCGCTGTGGCAGGCCGGGCTCGATTTCGACCACGGCACCGGTCACGGCGTCGGCAGCTATCTGTCGGTGCATGAAGGGCCGGCGCGCATTTCCAAGCTCGGCATGGTGGCGCTGCGGCGCGGCATGATCCTGTCCAACGAGCCGGGCTACTACAAGACCGCCGCCTACGGCATCCGCACCGAGAACCTGCTCTTGGTGATCGCCGCGCCGGAGCCGGCCGGCGCCGAGAAGCCGCTCAATATGTTCGAGACGCTGACGCTGGCGCCGATCGAGCGGGCGTTGATCGACACGCGCCTGCTCAGCGGCAAGGAGCGGCACTGGCTCGACAGCTACCATGAACGCGTGCGCGAGACGATCGGCCCGCTGGCCGATGCCGAGACGCGCAAGTGGTTGGAGAAGGCGACAAGGCCGCTATGATCTTTCCCTCTCCCCGCTTGCGGGGAGAGGGTGGCGAGCGAGCGACAGCGAGCGAGCCGGGTGAGGGGGCATTTCGATACGCTCAGAATTGCGGCAAAGCCCCCTCACCCGACCCGCCTTCGCTAAAGCTTCGGCGGGTCGACCTCTCCCCGCGCGCGGGGAGAGGTGAAAGCGCGCGTGTCGCTTAGCCTAGCCGCCCACCAGCTTCAACCACTCGTCCTCGCTCAGCACCTTGACGCCGAGCTTCTGCGCCTTGGCGAGCTTGGAGCCGGCGCCCGGCCCGGCGACGACGTAATCGGTCTTCTTCGACACCGAGCCGGAGGCCTTGGCGCCGAGCCGCTCGGCCTGGGCCTTGGCCTCTTCGCGCGTCATCTTCTCCAGCGAGCCGGTGAACACCATCGTTTTGCCGGCGATCGCCGAGTCGGTCTTCGGCCGCTCGACGTCGAGGATTCTCACCTCCTTGGTCAGCCGCTCGACGATGCCGCGGTTGTGGCTCTCGCCGAAATAGGCCTTGATGCTCTCGATCACGGTGTCGCCGATCTGATCGAGCGCATCCATCTCGGCGATGCGCCTCCTCGTCGCCCTTGGCGACCTTCAGGCAGGCGTCGTGGAACGCCTGCCAGGAGCCGTAGCCGCGCGCCAGCGCCAGCGCCGTGGTCTCGCCGACATGGCGCATGCCGAGCGCATAGATGAAGCGGTCGAGCGAAATCTCGCGGCGCTGCTCGATCGCGGCGAACAGATTGCGCACCGAGGTCTCGCCGTAGCCTTCCTCGTCCTCCAGCTTGATCTTGTCGTTGCGCGCCGCGAGCGTGAAGATATCGGCCGGCTCCCTCACCCATTCCTTGCTCGAAGAACAATTCGATCTGCTTCTCGCCGAGGCCCTCGATGTCGAAGGCGCGGCGCGAGACGAAATGCTTCAGATGCTCGATCTTCTGGAACGGACAGGCGAACTCGCCGGTGCAGCGGGCGCGCGCGCCCTCCTCGCCGGTCGCCGTTACCTCGCGCACGACGTCGGTATGCAGCGGGCACGGGCATTTGGTCGGGAAGTGATAGGGCTTGGCGCTTTTCGGCCGCTTGTCGAGCACCACGTCGACCACCTGCGGGATCACGTCGCCGGCGCGCTGGATGATGACGGTATCGCCGATGCGGATATCGCGGCCCTCGCGCAACTCTCGCCGTCGCCGCCGATGCCCTTGATGTAATCCTCATTGTGCAGCGTCGCGTTCTGCACGATGACGCCGCCGACGCCGACCGGCTCGAGCTTGCGCGACCGGCGTCAGCGCGCCGGTGCGCCCGACCTGGATGTCGATGTCCTTGAGCACGATGGTGGTCGCCTGCTCGGCCGGGAACTTGTGCGCGATCGCCCAGCGCGGCACGCGCGAGACGAAGCCGAGCCGCTCCTGCCAGTCGATGCGGTCGACCTTGTAGACGACGCCGTCGATATCGTAGTCGAGATGCGGCGCGCCGCTGCCTCGATGTCGCGGTGGAAGGCGATGCAGCTCCTCGACCGAATGGCAGACCTTGGTCAGCGGATTGGTCTTGAAGCCGCAATGCTCGAACCATTTGATCATGCCGGACTGCGTGTCGGCCGGCATCTCGCTCATCTCGCCCCAGGCATAGGCGAAGAAGCCGAGCGGGCGCGAGGCGGTGATGCTCGGGTCCTTCTGCCGCAGCGAGCCGGCGGCCGAGTTGCGCGGATTGGCGAAGATCTGCTCGCCGGCCGCCTTCTGCCGCTCGTTGAGGTCGAGGAAGGCGGACTTGGTCATATAGACCTCGCCGCGCACCTCGCAGACCGGCGGGACGTTGCGGCCCTTGAGCTTCTTCGGGCACGTCTTGCAGCGTCCGGATATTGGCGGTGACGTCCTCGCCCTCGGTGCCGTCGCCGCGCGTCGCGCCGCTGACGAGCGCGCCATCCTCATAGCGCAGCGACATCGACAGGCCGTCGATCTTCGGCTCGGCGGAAAACGCGATCGTCTCGTCCTCGCCGAGCCTGAGGAAGCGGCGGATGCGGTCGACGAAATCGACGCACATCCTGCTCGGCTGAAGGCATTGTCGAGCGAGAGCATCGGCACCGCGTGGCGCACCTTGGCGAAGCGGCCGGTAGGCGCGGCGCCGACGCGTTGCGACGGCGAATCGGAACGGATCAGATGCGGGAAAGCGCGCCTCGATCGCCGCGTTGCGCTCGCGCAGCGCATCATAGGCGGCGTCGGTGATCCTCGGGCGCGTCCTCCTGGTAATAGCGCTTGTCGTTGCGCGGCGATCTCATAGGCCAGCCGCTTCAACTCGGCCTTGGCCTGCGCTGCGGTCAGGTCGGGGACGGGGATCTTGCTGGGGTCTTTGGCTGGCATGGAGGATCGCTTTGCTGCGACGCGCATATAGGCCCGATTGCGTCGGCCGACAAATTACCCGATTGTGCGCCCCATGTTGATCCACCCGCGCGGCAAGGACCGCCCCTATCATCTCGGGCCGTTTCCGCTGGAGACGCTGGCCCGCGACGCCAAGCGTCATCGCCCGCGAGGCGGAACGCGCCGCCGTCGCCGGCGCGGCGGAACCGGCGCCGGAGGGCCCGCTGGCGCGCGCCGCCGACCACTACCGCGCGCTGTTTGCAAAGTTTGCCGAGGGGCCGGTGGCGCCGCAGCAGGCGCCGCTGCCCGACGATCTCGCCCGCCGCGCCGCCGACATCAAGGGCGCCGCCTATTTCCTCGACGCCGCGCAGGTCGGCATCTGCCGCATGCCGGCCAATGCCTGGCTCGCCGGCTGCGACCGGCTGGCGCATGAATTCGCCGCCGTCATCCTGGTCGAGCGGCCGCGCCTGCCGGAAGCCGACAATCTCGCGCACGACTGGATCGCGCCGGCGCGCGCGCAGATTGCCGACATGCGCGCGGCCGAAATCGCGGTCTGCGTCGCCGGCCATATCCGCGCCATGGGCTTTGCCGCGCGCGCGCATTTCGCCGGCGCACAGCCTGGTCGATCGCGAACGGCTGGCGGTGCTGGCGGGCCTGGCGCGTGCGCGGCGACGATGGGACTTGCGCAATCCCTATCTCGACGATTTCTCCATCGCCGTGGTCACCACCGATTACCCGTTGGCGATCGACCTGCCGCTGCACGACAGCGCGCTGCAGGCCAAGGGCCTCGCCTATTGGTGGGGCATCAACGGCGCGCAGTCGGGGCGCGAGCGCAACCGGCAGAAGAAAGCGCGCCACGCACCTGTCGCGCTTTCCCGATGGAGACGGTCAAGCGCGTCGAGCGCCCGACCACGCTGATCCTCGACGACGAGGTGCCGCAGGTGCCCAAGCGCGCCGCCTTCTTCCAGCGCGCGCTGCATGGCGACCTCGGCGACAAGGCCAAGGCCGAGCGCACGCGCTTTGCCTTCAAGACGCCGCTGTCGTGGAGCCTGTTGCAGGTGATCCGCGCGCTGGTGCCGTTCCAGGGCGGCGACGGTGGCGCCGGCGGTCGACGCCGCCAGATATCGCGACGCCGCAGCCAATGCGCGCGCGTTGAAGTCGCTGTCCTATGCGCTCGGCGCCGACTTGACCGGCATCTGCGAAATTCCCGCGCTATGCCTGGTTCTCGCACAAGGAGGACGGCACCGAGATCAAGCCCTATCACCGCTACTGCCGTGGCGATGCTGATCGACCAGGGCTACGACACCATGGAAGGCGCCAGCGGCGACGACTGGATCTCCGGCTCGCAGTCGATGCGCGCCTATCTGCGCGGCGCGGTGATCGCCGGCGTCATGGCCGAGGTGTTGCGCGCGCTCGGCTTCTCGGCGCGCTCGCAGACCAATGCCGACTCCGACGTGCTGCACATCCCGCTGATCCTGTGGGCGGGCCTCGGCGAACTCTCGCGCATCGGCGAACTGGTGCTCAATCCCTTCGTCGGCCCGCGCTTCAAGTCGGTGGTGCTGACCACCGATTTCCCGCTGGAAACCGACCAGCCGATCGATTTCGGCCTGCAATATTTCTGCTCGAACTGCCTGAAATGCGCGCGCGAATGTCCCTGCGACGCCATCCCCTTCGGCGACAAGGTGATGTTCAACGGCTACGAGATGTGGAAGCCGGACGTCGAGCGCTGCACGCGCTATCGGCTCACCAATGCGCGCGGCTCGGCCTGCGGGCGCTGCATGAAGACCTGCCCGATCAACAAGGTGGTCGATGCCGACGGCGCGGTGCTGACGCGGGTGGCGAGCTGGCTCGGCGTCAATGCGCTGTGGCTGAAGCCGCTGATGGTGCCGATCGCCACCTGGTTCGATGACTGGATCGGCAACGGACGGCGCAATCTGGCGAAGAAATGGTGGCTCGACCATGAGATCGTCGACGACGTCGTGGTGGCGCCGCGCGCGACCAACGAGCGCGACATCGATCCCGCACGCAAGGTCGACCCGGCGGCGGCGATGCAGAAGATGGCCTATTACCACGCCAATATGATGCCGCCGCCCAACGATCCCTCTCCGCATGTGGTCGACCGCAAGGCGGCGCTGGCGGCGCGGGAATCTCTGGAGACACCGGCCGAGGCGCAGACGCGCCATGCACGCGGCGGCGCCAAGCCTGCGCATTATGTCCCAACGCCGCCGGTCGGCGTCGCCGCCGAAGCGAAAGCGGCCAAGAGCCCCTATGATTGAATTTTTCACCCTCCCCTCGAGGGGGAGGGTCGCCGCCGAAGGCGGCGGGGTGGGGTGGACGGCATGGCAAGCCAGCTCACAATCGACAGGTTCAAGCGGCAAACCGCGCGCCCGCTACGTCGCAACGCGACCAATGTGGAGACAATTTTATGGCGCCGACCGCGGCGTCTCGAAACCCACGGCACGCATTTTCGCCGGCAGGTGCCGATCGGGAACTTTGTGGTCGACTTTGCCTGTATGGCAGCGCGCCTGGTGATTGAAGTTGATGGTTCGCAGCATGGCGAACCGGATGGAGTGGCCCGCGACCAAGAGCGAACGCGATGGCTGGAGGCGCAAGGCTATCGAGTTTACGGTTTTGGAATAATGACGTGACCGGAAACAGCGCGGCTGTTCTGCAGGCAATCCATGCTGTGCTCTTCGGCCATGCGGCACCGAAAGCATTGATTTCATCATCGACGAACGCGTAGTGGGGATCAGTCGTTTCACCCCACCCCGACGCGCTCCGCGCGTCGACCCTCCCCCTCCAGGGGACGGTGAAGTCCGCGCCTCCGGTCGCGCGGATGGTCGCACCCAGGCATCCCATGAAACACATCGGCTTCCTCTCCTTCGGCCATTGGACTCCCTCGTCGCAATCGCAGACGCGATCGGGTTCCGATGCCCTCCTGCAATCGATCGAGCTTGCCGTCGCGGCCGAAGAGCTGGGCGCCGATGGGGCTTACTTCCGTGTGCATCATTTCGCGCGCCAGCTCGGCTCGCCGTTTCCGCTGCTGGCCGCCATCGGCGCCAAGACCAAGCGGATCGAGATCGGCACGGCGGTCATCGATATGCGCTACGAGAATCCGTTGTACATGGTGGAGGATGCCGGCGCGGCCGACCTGATCGCCGGCGGACGCCTGCAGCTGGGCATTTCCCGTGGGTCGCCCGAGCAGGTGATCGATGGCTGGCGCTACTTCGGTTACGTCCCGCCCGAGGGGATGACCGACGCCGACATGGCGCGGCGCCATACGGAAGTCTTCCTCGATGTGCTGCGCGGCGAGGGTTTCGCCCGCCCCAATCCGCAGCCGATGTTCGCGAACCCGCCCGGCCTGCTGCGCCTCGAGCCTTACTCGGAGGGCCTGCGGGATCGAATCTGGTGGGGCGCCGGCACCAACGCCACGGCGGAATGGGCAGCGAAACTCGGCATGAACCTGCAGTCTTCCACGCTGAAGATCGATGAGAGCGGCAAGCCGTTCCACGTTCAGCAGGCCGAGCAGATCAGGCTTTACCGCGCGGCCTGGAAAGAGGCCGGGCACACGCGGACGCCGCGGGTGTCGGTCTCCCGCAGCATTTTCGCGCTGGTGGACGACCGCGACCGCATGTATTTCGGGCGCGGAACGAAAGCGAGGACCAGGTCGGACATGCTCAGCGAAAAAGAGCGCGCGATTTTTGGCCGCAGCTATGCCGCCGAGCCGGACGTCCTCGTCGAGCAACTGGCGAAAGACGAGGCCATCGCCGAGGCCGACACGCTGCTGTTGACCGTCCCCAATCAGCTCGGCGTCGACTACAACGCCCACGTCATCGAGGCGATCCTTAAACACGTCGCCCCTGCCCTTGGCTGGCGCTGAAACACCGGCCAAGGCGTAGACGCGCCATGTCCGCGGCGCGCCGAAGCCGGCGCATTGTGCCCCGACGACGCCGGTCGGCGCAGCGGCCGCGGCAAGGGCGGCAAAGAGCCAACATGATTGACGTCCACCCTGCCCTGAACGGGTGAGTGAACGTCAATGCCGCCGGTCAGTTCCAACCGGCCTGCCGGTCGCAATCCTTGCGCGCGGCCGGATGAGATTTCTCCCACTGCGTGATCGAGCGGGTTTCGTTGCTGCTCATTTTCTCGTTCATGCAGATGCAGTAGGCCCGCACGATGCGCGGCGTCCCGCCGGGTTCACCGCGGTTATCGCTGATGCACCGATTGATCCATCGCATGTCGTCGGCGTTCATCCTCTGCGCGAATGCGTGATTGCCCGCGAACAGAGCCGCGAAGCCGAGCACAACAAACGCCAGCTTAATTGTCTTCATATGACGTCTCCCTTCGAAAGCCGGCGCTATGCGCTCGGCCTGCGGATATTGCCCCGCCGCGCCGCGCTGTCGTCGCATTGCGCGCAAGTACTGTCTCAATTCGTGCAGATCGGGGTACGGAATGCCCGGCGGATCAGGCTGGCTCGTCAGGGGTCCGCTCGGTCGAGCATTGGCGAAAATCGTCGGGCGAATTCCCGTGGGCGGCGCGGAACGCGCGATAAAAGGTGGAGAGGCTCTCGAAACCAGCGGCGAATGCTACATCGGTCACCGACCGGCGCGGGACCTGCACCAGCAAGCAGACAGGCGCGTTCCAGCCGGCGCGCCAGCATGTATCGGGCAAAGCTGGTTGCGGTCGGCTCGAACAGCAAATGGAGTTGCCGGACCGATATCTTGAGCATCGCCGCCACTGCTGCCGCCGACAGGGGCCGGTGCAAATTGCGGTCGATGATGTCACGCGCTGCCGCCAATCGCGCGCTCCGAACCGCATCGCGACCGGGCTCGCTGTCGGCAACGGCAAGCCCACGCGCCGCCAGCGCAAGCTGCGCCAGTGTCTGCACCGCGATCTCCGCGGCGGCGCCCTTGAGATGGGGCGACTGTTCGACGAAGGCGGCGAAAAAAGACGACAGCAACGCCGAGAGAGCCGTCGCCGGCAACGGGCGCGCATCGATGTCCGAAGAACTAGCGATCAAGTCCTTGCAGCGGGCAAGCGGAATCTTGACCAATTGCAGATGGAAGCCTTGGTCGGAGGTCGGCGTCGTCGCATAGGGCATATCGGAATTGCTCGTGGCAAGTCTTCCCGGATCAAGGATGAACTCGCCGCCTTTGTCCGTTTCGAACCAGCACGCGCCGCCGAGCTGCTGGTAAATGCACAGGCTGTCGCTGGGTGCGCGCTCGATATCCGCGTCATGCCGCCGGACCTGATAGGCCGATGCGTGCATTTCGACGACGGTCGCGCTGCCGACTTGCAGCGCGGCCATCGCGCCGCGGAATGCCGGGCGCTGATCTTTGGCGAGATTGGCGGTGACACCGAAGATGTTCTTGGCGCGCAATTCGCGCCAGTAGTCGAAACGATCCTGATCCGGCAATTGGTCGGTCGACCAGATCGGCGCGGCGAGCCGCCAACCCACGCTCTGCACGGCGCGACGATCGGATCGCCCTGGACCTAGCTTCATGCCACGCCTCGACCCGACCAGCGCACATGCACCGTAGCGGTGTCGGCCGGTGGGTCCCCCGACCGCGCAGTATTCGCTAGCGCGGCCGGGCATTCAAGGTGGCGACGGCCGCTGGGGATTGCCGCCTCAACCCGCCGCCTTGATCAGCCGCTCGGCCGCCGCGCGCGCCTCGGCGGTGATCTCGGCGCCGGCCAGCATGCGCGCGATCTCCTCGCGGCGATGGTCGGCGGCGACTTCGGTGACGCGGGTGGCGACGCGCTTGCCCTTCGCCAGGGTGTCCTTGCTGATGACGTAGTGGCGGGCGGCGCGGGCGGCCACCTGCGGCGCATGCGTCACCGCCAGCACCTGCACGCCGCGCGCGAGCTTCGCCAGCCGCACGCCGATGGCATCGGCCACCGCGCCGCCGACGCCGGTGTCGATCTCGTCGAACACCAGCGTCGGCGCCGAGCCGCGGTCGGCGAGCACCACTTTCAGCGCCAGCAGGAAGCGCGCCAGTTCGCCGCCGGAGGCCACCTTCATCAGCGGCCCCGGCCGCGTGCCCGGATTGGTCTGCACCCAGAACTCGACGCGGTCGATGCCGTTGGGCCCGGCGGCTGCGGCATCGCTGTCGATCTGCGTGGAAAACTTCGCGCGCTCGAGCTTGAGCGGCTTGAGCTCGCCATTGACCGCCTTGTCGAGCGCGGCACCGGCCTTCTGCCGCGCCGCCGAGAGCGCCAATGCGGCCTTGCGATAGGCCGCCTCGGCCGCGGCGCTCGCCGCCTCCAGCGCCTTGAGCTTCTCCTCGCCGGCATCGATCAGCGCGATGTCGTCCTGGTATTTGCGCGCCAGCGCGGCGAGATCGTCGACCGGCACAGTATATTTGCGCCCCGCCGCGCGCAGCGCGAACAGCCGCTCCTCGATGCGCTCCATCTCGGCCGGATCGAAATCGGCGGCGGCAAGGGCTGCTTCCAGATGCGCGCGGGTCTCCTCCAGCGCGTTGATGCGCGGCGTCGAGCGATTTCACCGCCGGCTCGATCAGCGCCGGCGCCTGCGCTCTGACGCCGCTCCAGCCGGCGGATGGCGCCGGCAAGCGCCGGCACCGAGGAATCGCCGCCGGCAATCGCGTCATGCGCGTCGCGCAGGTCCTCCGCCACCTTCTCGGCCTGCATCATGGCGGTGCGGCGCGCGGCGAGCGCCGTCTCCTCGCCGGCCTGCGGCGCCAGCTTGCCCAGTTCGTCGACCGCGTGGCGCAGCCAGTCGCCTTCGCGCTGGGCGCGCTCGACCTCGGCGCGATGGGCGTCGGCCGCGGCCTGGGCCGCGCGCCGCGCCTCCCACAAGCGCCTCGACCTTGGCGGCATCGCGCTCCAGCGCGCCGAAGGCATCGAGCAGCCGGCGATGGGTGGCGGCGTCGGTCAAGCGCGCGCTCGTCGTGCTGGCCGTGGATCTCGACCAGCGCGCCGCCCAACTGCTTCATCACCTGCACGCTCACCGGCTGGTCGTTGACGAAGGCGCGGGTGCGCCCGTCGGCGAACTGCACGCGGCGCAGGATCAGGTCGTCCTCGGCCGGGATGTCGTTGGCGGTCAAGATGGCGCGCGCCGGATGGTCGCGCGCGACGTCGAACACGGCGGTCACCTGGCCCTGCTCCTGGCCCTGGCGCACCAGGGCCTGGTCGCCGCGCGCGCCCAGCGCCAGCGCAAAGGCGTCGAGCAGGATCGACTTGCCGGCGCCGGTCTCGCCGGTGAGCACGGCAAGCCCGTCGGCAAAATCGATGTCGAGCCGGTCGATCAGAACGATGTCGCGGATCGAAAGTCGGGAGAGCATGGCGCCTATCCATGGGCGTCATCATCCGCGAAAGCGGATGTTCCGGGCACCACCGTCGATTAGCGGATTTCACAAGACATGTGCCGGCGCCGGCGCATGCCGATACCTGGATGCCCAGCTTTGCACGGCAGCAGACAAGTGGGGGCGCCGCGGGCAGCGAGAGGAACCCTCAGCCCAGCCCGATCCCCTTGAACGCCTTGCTGATCCAGGAGCCCGTGTCTTCCTTGGGCTCGACGCCGCCGGTCTTCACCAGCGCATAGGCGTGCTTGTACCAGGTACTGTCGGGGAAATTGTGCCCGAGCACGGCGGCCGCGGTCTGCGCCTCGCTGACGATGCCGAGCGCCATATAGGCCTCGGTCAGCCGCTCCAGCGCCTCCTCGACCTCGCGCGTGGTCTGATACTTGGTGACCACGACTTTGAAGCGGTTGATGGCGCCGGTGTAGTCCTTGTGGTTCAGGTAATAGCGGCCGACCTGCATTTCCTTGCCGGCGAGCTGGTCGCGCGCGACCTCGATCTTCTGCTTGGCGGTGCGGGCATATTCGCTGTTGGGGAATTTGTGGATCACCTCCTCGAAGCGCGGCCATCGCCTTTTCGGTGTCGGACTGGTCGCGGGTGATGTCGGGGATCTGGTCGAAATAGGAGGCGGCGATCAGATACTGCGCATAGGCGGCGTCCGGGCTGCCGGGATGCAGCGTCAGGTAGCGCTTGGACGCGGTGACGCATTCCGCGTAGGAGCCGGCCGAATAATAGGCGAAGGCCGACATGATCAGCGACTTGCGCGCCCATTCCGAATAGGGGTGCTGGCGGTCGACCTCCTCGAACTTCGTCACCGCCTTGCGCGGGTCGTGGCGAACGTTGAGCAAATAGAGGCCTTCGTTATAGAGCCGGTCGGCCGGCTCGTCGGGCGCCGCGTCGTCCTTGTGGCCGAAAAAATCGAAGCTCGAGCAGGCGCCAAGGCTCGCCGCCAGCAGCATCATGGCGAGGCCGCGCGCGAAGCGGCGCCGGCCGGAGCGCGCGGGCGCGGCGTCATTGCCGGACTTGGGCGAAACCTTGGTCAATGCGATGTCCCTCACGCGCTCCCCCGGCACAGGGCCGGTCGTCGGTCCCCATGATTGCGTGTCACCCCGAGGCCGCGCACAGGTGTAGACGAAAAACCGCGGCTCCGCCAAGCGAGTAAGCGGACATTCAGCCGGGATTAAGGCGGCGCGCTCAGGCGAGAAAGCGGGAGCTTCAGGAGACGTTCCGGCCCATAGGCCGGGGCCGCCAAGCCGCCGACGAGATCGGCATGACCGCGGGCGCGGCGGCGGGCTTTCCGCAAATTCCACCACCCGCCAGGCGCTGGTGTCGGCCATCAGCGCCGACAGCACCGCATGATTGAGCTTGTGGCCGCCGCGGATGGTGCGGTAGGCGGCGAGCAGCGGCTGACCGGCCAGCGCCAGGTCGCCGATCGCATCGAGCACCTTGTGGCGCACGAATTCGTCGGCGTAACGCAGGCCGTCCGGATTGAGCACGCGGTCCTCGGTCACCACCAGCGTATTGTCGAACGAGGCGCCGAGCGCATAGCCGGCGCCCCACAGCTTGGCGACGTCCTTCATGAAGCCGAAGGTGCGCGCACGCGCGACCTCGCGGCGGAAATTTTCCGGCTCGACATCGAGCGCGAGCGCCTGATGGCCGATCAGCGGATGGTCGAAGTCGATCTCGGCCTCGACGCGGAAGCCGTGCTGGTAGGGACGCAACTCGCCGAAGGCGTCGCCGCGGCTGACGCGCATCGGCTTGATCACCTCGATATAGCGGCGCGGCAGCGCACGCGCGGTGAGGCCGGCCTGGTCGATGGCGTCGACGAAGGCAGCAGCGCTGCCGTCCATGATCGGCACTTCCGGCCCGTCGATCTCGACGATCACGTTGTCGACATTGAGCCCGCGAAACGCGGCCAGGAGATGCTCGGCGGTGGAGCAGAGCGGGCCGGCTAGCGTCGCCGAGAACGGTGGCGAATTCGGTGGCGGTGACCGCGCGCACGTCGGCGCGAATTTCGCGCTCGACCTCGCCGTCGGCATTGACGCGCTGGAAGACGATGCCGGAGTCGTCGTCGGCGGGATGCAAGGTGAGAGTAACGGCGAACCGGAATGGACGCCGATGCCGGACACGGCAATCTGCTCGCGTAGCGTTGTTTGCTTAGCGCCCTTCATAGAACTCGTCGAACCCGTCTTCCGCCGCCCACTACAGGCCGCGCCATCCCATCCGCAGGCCCCCCGCGGGGGCCACATTTCGGCCGTCACTTCAGCGACCGTCCAACTCTGCGGACGACACCCCCCGAGAGACCAAAAAGTCCCTTAGCGGCTGAAACTTAGGCCAAGGACCCCCTGTTCTCCAACTCACGCTTTCTTACCGAGTGTTACTCTTTTTTGCCGCATTTGCCGGGATTTCGAGCCCATAGCCACGGAGCCTAGCTTATTGGCGAAACCGTGACCGGTCGATCGGACCGTCCTGTCCGGCATTCTCGTCCGTGCCGACAGCTTGTCGAAAAATATATAAAAATCAATGTATTAACAAAACTTCGCGGCCCGGAGCGAGCGGCCGGCGGCCCCGCCGCCACAGCGGCGGGGCCAGTGTGCGGGTTCCGCTCAGTTGGCCTGACGGCGCAGGAAGGCCGGGATGTCGAGTTGGTCTTCCTCGGACGGATTATGCACAGGCGCGCGTGCGGCCGTGCGGATCGAGTCCCTGCGGCGCCGGTGCGACGCGCATATTCGGAGACCGGGTCGACCGGCCGGCCTTCCGGCGCCCGGGCGATCGGCCGCTGCGGCCGCTCGAACTGCGGCGGCGGGCCTTGCACGACACGCGGCGCCCGCGGCGGCTCGTCGGCATCGGCGCGACGACCGAGCCCGACATTGGCCAGCCGCTGCATCAGCGACAGCCGCTGCTTTTCCGGGTGATTCTCGGTCAACTTCGCCACGCTGGGCGCGGATTTCGGCCTGCGCCGGCAGCGGCAGTTCGTCGATGCGCGGCATGCGCGGCGTGCGCACGGTGCGCTCCGGCGCCGGCGGGATGAAGGCTTTCGGCGGCGGCGCGTCGAGCGAGCGGCCTGGTCGGCCGACACCGGCTCGAACAGCGACGGCTTCATCGGCATCGGCCGAATCGACACGTCATCCATGCCCGACGGCATCAGACGGCGGCGGCCACCGCGGCGTGAGCGGCCGATTCGACCGCGGCGGTCGAGGCCCGCAGCGGTGCGGCGACCGGCGGCGCCACGCGTTCGCGTTCGATGCGCTCGGCGGCGCGCGCGGACTCGGCGCGCACCCGGCCGGCCAGCTCCTTGAGCGCGTTTTCCGGCTTTTCCGACTTCTCCGGCTGGCGCATCACGCCGGTATTGTCGATGCCGGTCGCCACCACCGAGACGCGGATGATGCCTTCCAGGGTTTCGTCGAAGGTGGCGCCGACGATGATATTGGCGTCGGAATCGACCTCGCCGCGGATGCGGCTCGCCGCCTCGTCGACCTCGTAGAGCGTCAGGTCCTTGCCGCCGGTGATCGAGATCAGCAGGCCCTTGGCGCCCTTCATGGAGGCGTCGTCGATCAGCGGATTGGCGATCGCGGCTTCGGCGGCGGTGAGCGCGCGCTTCTCGCCGGAAGCCTCGCCGGTGCCCATCATCGCCTTGCCCATTTCGCGCATCACCGCGCGCACGTCGGCGAAGTCGAGATTGATCAGGCCTTCCTTGACCATCAGGTCGGTGATGCAGGCGACGCCCGAATAGAGCACCTGGTCGGCCATGGCGAAGGCGTCGGCGAAGGTGGTCTTCTCGTTGGCCACCCGGAACAGGTTCTGGTTCGGGATGATCAGCAGCGTGTCGACCACCTTCTGCAGTTCGCTGATGCCGGCCTCGGCAAAGCGCATGCGGCGGGCGCCTTCGAAGTGGAACGGCTTGGTGACCACCCCGACGGTGAGGATGCCGAGCTCGCGCGCGACCTTGGCGATGACCGGCGAGGCGCCGGTGCCGGTGCCGCCGCCCATGCCGGCGGTGACGAAGATCATGTGCGCGCCGGACAGGTGATCGCGGATCTCGTCGATCACCTCTTCCGCGGCGGCGCGGCCGACCTCGGGCTGCGAGCCGGCGCCGAGCCCCTCGGTCACCTGCGCGCCCATCTGGATGATGCGCTCGGACTTGGACATGGTCAGCGCCTGGGCATCGGTATTGGCGACGACGAAGTCGACGCCCTGCAAGCCCGCCGTGATCATGTTGTTGACGGCATTGCCGCCGGCGCCGCCGACGCCGAACACGGTAATGCGCGGCTTCATCTCGTGAATGTCGGGAATCTTCAGATTGATGGTCATGCGTTTGCCTCTTCGTGTGCACGGGCAGCAGGTTCGCTTTTGCGCTATTGCGCCGACGCGATTGCACGCCGCGGTCCAAGGCCGGTCCGCCGCCGGCCCTTGATCTGGTTCCGAAGTTGAGGGTCAGAAGCTCTCGCGCAGCCATTGTCCGACCCGTGCCATGTAACCGCCCGTTCCTGTCATCAATTGCCGCGTTTTCCGCGGTTCGAAGTGTTCCAGATGCGCCGCCTGCGGATAGACCAGCAGGCCCGCCGCCACCGCGAAGGCCGGCCCCTTGGCCGCCTCCGGCAAGCCGGCAAGCCCGAGCGGACGACCGATCCGCACCGGGCGGCTCAGGATACGCGCGGCGAGATCGGCAATGCCGGTGAGCTGGCTGGCGCCGCCGGTCAGCACCACGCGCGCGCGCGGCTCGGCCGCGAAGGGCGATGCGCCAAACGGTCGCGCGCCATTTCCAGGATCTCCTCGACGCGCGGCTTGATGATGCGCACCAATGGTCGCGCGCGAGACGAATTGCGGCGGCTCGCGCTCGTCGTCTCCGACCGGCGGCACCGTGATCATGTCGCGTTCGTCCGAACCGCCGGTCAAAACACTGCCATAAATCGCCTTGATTCGCTCGGCATCCGCGATGCGCGTGTTCAAGCCGCGCGCCAGATCCATGGTGACGTGCGCGCCGCCGAGGCGCGAAGCCGTCGGCATGCACGAAGCGGCCGCCGGAGAACACCGCCAAGGTCGTGGTGCCGGCGCCGAGATCGATGCAGGCGGCGCCGAGATCGGCCTCGTCGTCGGCGAGGCAGGCGAGCCCGGCGACATAGGGCGAGGCCACCATGGCCTCGACCGAGATATGGCAGCGCTCGACCGCGAGCATCAGATTGCGCACGGTGGCGACGTCGGCGGTGACCATGTGCATGTCGACGCCGAAGCGATGGCCGAGCATGCCGCGCGGCTCGCGGATGCCGGTCGCGGCATCGAGCGCGTAGCCGATGGGCAGCGAATGCAGCACGGCGCGGCCGCCGCGCACCGAATGGCGGCTGGCCGCGGCCAGCACGCGCGCCATGTCGGCATCGCTGACGGCGCCGCCGGCCGAGATCGATATCGGCGACGAAGCGCTCGCTGCCGAGCCGGCCGCCGGAGAGCGAGACCACCACGGATTCGATCTGCAGGCCGGCCGCGGCTTTCGGCGATGTCGATGGCCTGGCTGACCATCTCCTCCGCCTCCACCAGGTCGACGACGGAGCCGGCCTTCATGCCGCTCGCCGCGGTATGGGCGAAGCCCATGACGCGCACGCCGTGGCTGCGCCGGCGCAGCACGTCCTGCGGCGTCTGCGGCTCCAGCCGCGCGATCATGCAGACGACCTTGCTGGTGCCGATGTCGAGGCCGGCGACCACGACCGCGCGCCGCGGCGACACCGGCTTCATCTTGGGCGTGAGGCTGAAGCGGAGCACGGTCATGCCTCGCCTCCCTTGCGCTTCTTCTTGCCCTTCTCGGCGGCCGCCTTGAGCGCGGCGGCGCGCGCGGCGGCGGCGTCATCCGACAGCCGCACGGTGACGCGGTCGGGCAGCCGCAGATCGACCTTGACGATGTCGCGCGACAGCAATTTCTTCGTGCGGTCGAGATCGACCAGCCGCTGCAGCGCCTGCTCGGGCGCGAATTCCGGCAGTTGCACCTCGACGCCGCCCTTGAGGTAGAGGTTCCAGCGGCGGTCGGCGACCAGCACCGACGCCTCGACCGTGCGCGCGATGTCGGGATGGCGCAGCAGCGCGGCGAGGAAGGGCTCGGCCGCGTGCTGGGCGCCCTCGCCCACCACCAGCGGCAGCGTCAGGATAGCGGCGCGGCACGTAATGCTCGAGCACGGTGCCGTCGGCGGCGATCAGCGCGACCTCGCCATGCTTCTGCCAGAGCGCGAAGGGCTTGCGTTCCTTGATCTCGATGCGCAGCCGGCCGGGATAGAGCTTGAGCACGGCGGCATCGGCGATCCAGGGATTGGTCATCAGCCGCGCGCGCGCCTGCGCCGCATCGAGGAACAGCAGCGAGGTGCGGCCGGTGATGCCGGCGGTGGCCAGCATGTCCTCGCGGCTGACGTCGCGCGCGCCGGACAGCGCGATCTCGGAAATGCCGAAGCCGACGGCATTGGCGACCGCGTCGCAGATGTTCTGCACCTCGGCCGCGATCTCAGGGGTATGCCCGCCGCGGACGGTGCCGTAGCCGACGCTCAACGAGCACCAGCAGTACGGCGGCGGCGGAGCCGGCGCCGCGCGGCGGCGCGTGATCGATGAGGGCGGCAAGCCAGCGCTGCGCCTGCCGATGCCCGCGCCCGGCCGGCAACGACCAGCTCAGCGCCACCGATGCCGGCGCGCCGTTTCGGCTGCAGCAGATGAGCAAAGCGTGTTCGGCCCACGGTTCGCACCAACTTCTTGAACCTCTTGCCTCTTGAAACGGTCCGCTGTCCCGCGGCCTCCGGCGAAGCCGGCCCGCTGCGGTGGGTCGCACGCGCACGTCTCTCCGGCGCGCGACACGCGCAACGCCGCCAAGACCCTAGTCTTCGAGGCATTTGGTAAATGATTAGTAAAAGTTTAGAGATTATCAGGATTTAGGCGTGAGATGGGCCGGGCGTGGCAAAGCGGACACGGGTGGGGGGTGCGGGCGCGGCCGCCACATGATCCGATCTCAAAATACTTTCGGCGGTCCGGCTTGGCGCAGAATAGCATTGGCGGTGTGGAGGCTTACGATGTCGACCGGCACGGGAAATTTTCGCCGCGCGATCGGACTGTGCCAGATTTCGCGACTGCCCTTGCCTTGGCGGACGATTTAGCAGCCGGCGGCGCAAAGCAAGTCACGCAGCGCGCGGTCGAATTGAGGGGCCAGGCTTCGATATCGCGCTCTGCCCCGCGATCGTCAGAAGACAGACACCGGAACACAACCGAAAGGCGGCGTCGAAGTCATCGCCCCAGCGAGGCGTCCTCGACCATCCAGCGCACCAGTTCGTCGAATGAAATGCCGACATGCGCGGCCATTTCCGGCACCAGCGAGGTCTCGGTCATGCCCGGCTGGGTATTGACCTCCAGGCAGAACAGACCGTCGCGTGCCGGGACGCGCATCGTCGTAGCGGAAGTCAGCGCGGGTGACGCCGCGGCAGCAGAGCGCACGATGCGCGGCGAGCGACAGGCGGCGCACTTCTTCGTAGACCGCCGGCGGGATCGGCGCCGGCAGCAGATGCTTGGAGCCGCCGGGGGCATATTTGGCCTCGTAGTCGTAGAATTTGGTGGCCGGCACGATCTCGATGACGCCGAGCGCGGAATCGCCCATCACCGCGCAGGTCAGTTCCTTGCCGGGGATGAAGGGTTCGACCAGCACGGTCTCGCCGAACGTCCAATCCGGCCGCGTCAGTTCCTGCGGCGGATGCGCCATGTCCTCGCGCACGATGAAGACGCCGACGCTGGAACCTTCCGCCACCGGCTTGATCACATAAGGCGGCGGCAGCAGATGGCGCGCGGCCGCCTCACGGCGGCCAGCGATGAGACCTTCCGGCACCGGCACGCCGCCGGCGCGCAGCAGGGTCTTGGCGACATCCTTCTGCATCGCCGCAGCAGAGGCGAGCACACCGGAATGGCTGTAGGGCAGCCCTAATATCTCCAGCATGCCCTGCAGCGTGCCATCTTCGCCGGGCCGGCCATGCAACACATTGAGCGCAACATCCGGCTTGAGCGCGGCAAGCGTGGCGGCGATATCGCGCGTCACGTCGATGCGGCTGACGCGGTAACAGCCGAGCCGCTCCAGCGCCTCGGCGCAGGCCTTGCCGGAGCGAAGCGAGACTTCGCGCTCGGCCGACCAGCCACCCATCAGCACCGCAACGTGTTTCATGAAGGAAGCGATACTCCGATTCGCCTAATTTCCCATTCCAGATCGATGCCGCTCGTCGCCTTCACCCGTGCGCGCACGGTTTCGCCCAGCGTCTCGATATCGCTTGCCGTGGCGTTGCCGCGATTGATGAGGAAATTGCTGTGCAATTCGGAGACCTGCGCGTCGCCGACGGCAAGGCCGCGGCAGCCGGCTTCGTCGACCAGTTTCCAGGCGCTCAGGCCCGGCGGATTCTTGAAGGTCGAGCCGCCGGTGCGATTACGCGGCTGGCTGGCCTCGCGCTTGCGCTTGATCTCGTCCATCTCGGCGGCGATTTGCTCGGCGTCACCGGGCGGCCCCTGGAACTGCGCCGAGGTGAAGATGACATCTTCCGGCACGCCGCAATGGCGATAGGAAAATCCCATCTCCGCATTGCTGTAGGTGCGCAGATTGCCGGCGCGGTCGACGCCGCGCGCTTCGACAAGCACGTCCTTGGTCTCGCCGGCATAGGCGCCGCCGTTCATGCGCAGGGCGCCGCCGATGGTGCCGGGAATGCCGGACAGGAAGGCCAGGCCGGCGATGCCGGCCTTCTGCGCCGCGCGCGCCACCAGCACGTCGAGGATGGCGGTGCCGGCGCGCAGGCGGTTTTCCGGCTCGACCGTCACCGCGTTGAAGCCGCGGCCGAGGCGGACGACCACGCCGGCAATGCCGCCGTCGCGCACGATCAGGTTGGAGCCGGCGCCGATGACGGTAACGGCCATGTTGGCCGGCAGGTTGCGCAGCACATAAGCGAGATCGTTCTCGTCCTCCGGCATGAACAGCGCCTGCGCCGGCCCGCCGACGCGGAACCAGGTGAACTCGCCGAGCGGCTGGTTGGCGAGCAGGCGCCCGCGCAGATTGGGCAGCCGCGCCTTCAAATCGGGCGTGATATCGGGAAAGGCCATCTAGCCGAGCGCCTGCAACTCGCCGGGCAGCGCATAGGCCCATTGCGTGATCGAGCCGGCGCCAAGACAGACCACATAATCGCCGGGCGCGGCCAGCGCCTTGACGAGGCCGGCGAGATGCTCGGGGCCGGGAAGCGGCAGCGCGTGGCGATGGCCGTGCGCGCGCAAACCCGCCACCAGCGCGTCGCGGTCGGCGCCGGCGATCGGCGCCTCGCCGGCCGGATAGACCGGCGCCACGATCACCGCATCGGCGTCGTTGAAGCAGGTGCAGAACTGCTCGAACAAATCGTGCAGCCGGGTATAACGATGCGGCTGCATCACCGCGATCACCTTGCCGGCGGCGCTTTCGCGGGCGGCGCGCAGCACCGCGGCGATCTCCACCGGGTGATGGCCGTAGTCGTCGATGATGGTGACGCCGTTCCAGGTGCCGACGCGGGTGAAGCGGCGCTTGACGCCGCCGAAACCGGCCAAGGCCTTGCGGATCACCTCGTCGCCGATACCGAGCGCATGCGCCACCGCCACCGCGGCCACGGCGTTGAGCGCATTGTGGCGGCCGGGCATCGGCAGCATCAGTTTCTCGATGGCGTGCGTCGTCGAGCCGGCGCGGTCGCGGAACAAGACGGTGAAGCGCTGTTCGCCATTGGCATGCTCGAGCGCGTCGAGGCGCACGTCGGCCTGCGGGTTCTCGCCATAGGTAATGATGCGGCGGTCGGTGAGCTTGCCGACCAGCGCCTGCACCACCGGGTGGTCGGTGCACATCACCGCGAAGCCATAGAATGGGATGTTCTCGACGAACGCGTAGAACGCGTCCTGCACTGCTTCGTAGGTGTGGAAGTGATCGAGATGCTCGGGATCGACATTGGTGACGATGGCGATGTCGGCCGGCAGCTTGAGGAAGGTGCCGTCGGACTCGTCGGCCTCCACCACCATCCAGTCGCCGGCCCCGAGCCGCGCATTGGTGCCATAAGCATTGATGATGCCGCCATTGATCACGGTCGGGTCGAGCCCACCGGCGTCGAGCAGGCAGGCGACCAGCGAGGTGGTGGTGGTCTTGCCGTGGGTGCCGGCAACGGCGACGCAAGATTTCAAGCGCATCAGCTCGGCCAGCATCTCGGCGCGCAATACCACCGGCAGCCGCTTGGCGCGGGCGGCGATCAGCTCCGGATTGTCGCGCTTGATGGCGGAGGAAACGACGACCACATCGGCGCCATTGATGTTCTCCGCCGCGTGGCCGATGGCCACCTTGATCCCCATGTCGCGCAGGCGATTGACATTGGCATTGTCGGCCACATCGGAACCGGTGACGGTGTAGCCGAGATTGGCCAGCACCTCGGCGATCCCGCTCATGCCGATGCCGCCGATGCCGACGAAATGCACCGGGCCGATGTCGCGCGGCAGTTTCATGGACGCGGATTCCCCTTGCGAGCCTTATTCGCGGAAGCGGACGATACCGTCATTACGGCGGTCGTTTAAGGCACGGCGGTCGAAAATGATAGCGCGGTCGCTGGCTGGATGCCCCGCTTTCGGGGACATGGCAAGCAGGAATTGTCGCGCGGTTGGATTACCACCCGCCGCCGAAAGCGTCCGACCGAGCGCTGCCCGGCCACCCTATGCACCCCGGAGGCAGTGGGGCAGAGGCGGTCATCGAGGTATGCTCGAAATACAGATGTGAATGTTTCAACGATCGGATAGACGAGAGTTTCGACCAAAAGGTCCAAATCGTCTGGGGGAGGCGTGGCATGAAGTTTCTACGGCGTGAAATCTTGCAGTTGGCAGGCGGCTTGGCCGCCTGCGTGGCGGCGGGCCCGGCTTGGGCCGAGACCTATCCAACGCGACCCGTAAAGATCATCGTGCCCTATCCGCCGGGCGGTCCGACCGACCTGGTGGCGCGGATCCTTGCGGCGAAACTCGGTGGCTTGCTCGGTCAGACCGTCGTCGTCGAAAACGCCAACAACCCGATCGTCGGCGTGGGCCGCATCGCGCGTTCCGCGCCGGACGGCTACACGTTGGGCGTGGGAAACAATGGATCGAATGTTCTCAACGGCGCTTTTCACACCCTTCCCTATGATCTCATCAAGGACTTCGAACCGATCGCGCGCCTGACGACCAACCCGCAGATCATCATCACGCGGAAATCGATCCCCGCCAAAAATCTCAAAGAATTGTTGGTCTGGCTCAAGGCCAATCAGTCCAAGGTTTCGGTCGGAAGCGCCGGCGGTGTCGCGACGGTCAGCGCCGTCCATTTTCAGAACATGACGCATACCAAATTCACCTTGGTGCCCTATCGCGGAGCGGCGCCGGCGATCCAGGACTTGATGGCCGGGCGCATCGATTTGATGTTCGACCAACTATCGAACGCCCTCCCGCATGTCAGAGCGGGCACCGTCAAAGGCTTCGCCGTGGCGGCCAGCGTCCGATCGCCGTCGGCTCCTGAAATTCCGACCACGGACGAAGCCGGTCTGCCGGGATTCTATGGGTCGCTCTGGCAGGGACTGTGGGCCCCGAAAGGAACGCCGCCAGCCATCATCGCCAAATTGAACGCGGCGGTCATGGCGGCCTTGGCCGATCCGGCGATGAAGCAACGCCTCGCGCATCTCGGGCAGGAAGTCCTTCCGGTCGAGCAGCAAAAGACCGCCGTATTCGCCGCCTTTCAAAAAGCCGAGGTCGAAAAGTGGTATCCGATCGTCAAGGCGGCAAATCTCAAGGCCGATTGACGCGCAGACGCTCTGCCGCATCGCGCGTGACCGACGTCACGCCGTCGTGGCGGTCATCACCACATCCGCCAGCCGTTCGGCAGCATCGAGAGTGCCGGCCGAACGGGCGGCGGCGGCCATTGCGGCGAGCGCATCCGGCGTGCCTGCGAGCCGGGTGATCTCGGCGGCGAGCCGGTCCGGCGTGAAATCGCGCTGCAACAGGCGCAGCGCGCCGCCGGCGGCTTCCAGCACGCCGGCATTGGCGGCCTGGTCCTGATCGAGCGCATGCGGCAGCGGCACCAGGATCGCGGGCCGGCCGATCGCCGACAGCTCCGCCACGGTGGAGGCGCCCGAGCGCGAGACGATGAGATGCGCCGCCGCCAGGCGCGCCGGCAGATCGGCGAAGAACGGCGCGCATTCGACGGCAACGCCGAGCCGCGCATAGACGGCGCGCACGGCCTCGACATCCTCGGCGCGCGCCTGCTGCACCAGGCGCAGCCGCGCGCGCAGCGCCGGCGCCAGACGCTCGATGGCCGCCGGCACGATCTCCGACATCACGCGCGCGCCCTGGCTGCCGCCGAACACCAAAAGGTGCAGCGCGCCGTCCGCCATCGGCCGGGCATAAGGCGTGGCGGCGGCCTCGATCACCTGCGGGCGCACCGGATTGCCGGTGAACGTCACTTTGCCTTGCAGGCGCTTGTCGAGGTTCTTGAGCGTCGGGAAGCCGGTGGCGATCTTGGTCACGCGCGGCGCCAAGAGCCGGTTGGCGCGGCCCATGACGCCGTTCTGCTCGTGCAGCACGGTCGGCACGCCGCGCAGGCTCGCCGCCCACAGTGGCGGCACCGTCGGGTAACCGCCGAAGCCGACCACCACGCAAGGACGGATGCGCCCGATCAACGCCCAGGCTTTGGCGGTGCCGAGCGCGAGCAGCGTCCCGGTGCGGGCGAGCGAAATGGGATCGCGGCCGCGCACGGTGGCGCTCGGGATCAGATGCACGGCGCGGGCGGGAAACTTGAAATGGGCGGCGCGGGTATCGGTGGCGAGATCGATCGTGAGCCCGCGCTTGGCGAGCGCAATCGCCAGCGCCTCGGCCGGAAACAGATGGCCGCCGGTGCCGCCGGCGCAGAGCAAAACGAGCTTGTTGTCGCTAACCTTCGGCATCGCACATCAGCCTAAATCCGTCACCCTGAGGAGCGAGCCGCGTAGCGGCGAGCCTCGAAGGGCGACGGCCACCGCGAGCCGGCACGATTGCTGGCGATCACGGAAAGACCCGAGATCGGGGGCCGATCACCCTTCGAGGGCCGCGCTCACGCGCGGCCACCTCAGGGTGACGGAGAAGCGATGTCAAGCCGCGCCTTCGGCCGGCGCCAGATCAGGATCGGGCGGTGGCGGCTCGGGCGCCGCCAGCATGGCCGCGCGCGGCTGCTCGCGGGTGAGCGCCAGCAACATGCCGATGGCGTAAGCGAGCGAGATCATCGAGGAGCCGCCATAGGAGATGAAGGGCAGCGTCATGCCCTTGGCCGGGATCAGCCGCAGATTGACCGCGATATTGATCGCCGCCTGGGTGCCGAACAGGATGGCGAGGCCGGCGGCGGCAAAGCGTGCGAACATGTCTTCGTTGCGCAGCGCGCGGATCAGCGAGCGGAGCACGATGAAGGCGAACAACGCCACCAGCACCAGGCAGAGCGCGACGCCGAACTCCTCGCCCGCCACGGCGAACACGAAATCGGTATGGCTCTCCGGCAGGATGCGCTTGACCGTGCCCTCGCCCGGGCCGCGGCCGAACCAACCGCCGCGCATGAAACTCTCGGTGGCGATGTCGATATTATAGGTGTCGCCGGAGGCCGGATGCAGGAAGTGCTGGATGCGGCGGGTGACGTGCGGCACGGTGTAATAGGCGATGGTCAGCCCGGCGCCGGAGAGCCCGGCGATGCCGGCGACCCAGATCACCCGCATGCCGGCCATGAAGAACAGCGCGCTCCACACCAGCGCCACCAGCATGGTCTGACCGAAGTCGGGCTGCAGCACCAGAAGCGCCACCACCACGATCAGCAGCGTCAGCGAAATCAGATTGGCCGGCATGTCCGGACGCTTGGCCGATTCGCCGAACAGCCAGGCGATGAGCACGACGAAAGCCGGCTTGAGGAATTCGGAGGGCTGGATGTTCATGCCGAAGATGACCAGCCAGCGCCGCGCGCCCTTGATCTCGGGACCGAACACCGGGGTCAGCGCCACCAGCAGCAGACTGACGGCGAAGACGATGATCGCCAGCCGGCGAATCTGGCGCGGGGTAAGGAAGGAGACGCCCAGCATCACCGCGATGGAGACGACGAGATAGAGAATATGGCGGTCGACGAAGAAGAACGGGTCGAGGCCGAGCCGGCCGGCGACCGGAGGGCTCGCGGCCAGCGACAGCACCACGCCGGCCAACATCAGCGCGCCGATGGCGGCAAGCGTCAGCTTGTCGACCGTCCACCACCATTCACCGAAGGGCGTGCGATGCGCGCGCGCGATCATGAGTTGTTTCCCGTCCGCGCCCAAGCTGACGCTTCCCGGTTTAGGAAGCATTAACGATGCAAGTTTCAGGAAATTCCCAATGCGTTTGTCGTATGCTGGATAACAGGCCCGACCCCGACGGAGCGCTGGACCCTCGCCCATGCCGACCCTCTACAAGATCTGCCCCGCCGCACTCTGGCGCGAGGCCGAGCGCCAAGGCGTGTTTCACGGCTCCGAGGTCGACCTGCGCGACGGTTTCATTCATTTCTCCAGCGCGGCGCAGGTCGCGGAAACCGCCGCCAAGCATTTCGCCGGCATGCAGGATCTGCTGCTGATCGCCGTCGATTCCGCCAGCCTGGGAACGGCGCTGATCTGGGAGCCCTCGCGCGGCGGCGCCTTGTTCCCGCATCTTTATGGCCCGCTCAAACTTTCGGCGGTCACCCGCGTCGAGCCGCTCCCGCTTGGACCCGACGGGCATCATCGGTTGCCGTCACTCGCCGATTGAACGCCGCCGGCCCGGCCGGCCGTCATTGTCGCCCCATCGGTCAAGCCCTAGTGCGGCGGATTTGAAGTTCCTCCCATTATCGCGGCAAGCTCGTGGAGGAATTTCAAATCCAAAGCCGCACTAGAATCATATACTTGCTAGTGTCCCTATGATTCCGAAGTTCGCATTCGAGGGTGCTGCAAGGTTGTGCGAACTTCGGAATCGGGACACTAGTGTGAACCGGGCAAGCGGCCCTAACGTCGCGCCGCATTATTATATTCAGGGAGCATCGCCATGCGTTTTCTCGCCGTCCTCGCCGTGCTGTTCATCGGCACGGCGACCGCGTTCGCCGCCGATCCGGTCGGCAGCTATGCCATTTCCGGCACAAATCCCGGCGGCGGCTCGCATTACAGCGGAACCGCGCGGGTCAGCAAGACCGGAGACACCTATCGCGTGGTCTGGACGATCGATGGCACGCAATATGTCGGCACCGGCCTCGGCGACAAGGACTTCCTGGCGGTCTCCTACAAGTCCGGCAATTCCACCGGGCTGGCGCTCTTCGGCGCCGACGGCGGCAACTGGGAAGGCGTATGGACCTATGCCAACAGCAATAAGGTCGGCACGGAAATCTGGAAGCGGCAGTAGTCCCGCCTGAGCGGCGATGGACCTCGACGCCAACCGCAGCCTGATCGCCGCCGCGCTGGCCCGTATTCCGGCGGGCGACAGCGCCGCGTTGCAGACCGTCTATCGCCTCACCGCGGCGAAGCTTTTTGGCGTCGCGCTGCGTATCTTGGGCGAACGCGGCGCCGCCGAGGACGTGCTGCAGGAGGTCTTTATGACGGTCTGGCGCCGCGCCGCCGATTTCGATCCCGGCCGGTCGAGCCCGATGACCTGGCTGATCGCCATCGCGCGCAACCGCGCCATCGACCGGCTGCGCGCCGACAAGCGCACGCGCAACCAGGAGCCGATCGACGCCGCCGGCGGTATTGCCGACAGCGCCGCCGGCGCCGAAGAAACGCTGGCCGGCGCGCAGAAGCATGGCCGGCTGCACGGCTGCATCGACGAGCTCGCCGAGCATGAGCGCGCCGCGCTGCGGGGCGCCTTCTTCGATGGCAATACCTATGACGATTTGGCCGGGCGCATGAACGTGCCGCTCGGCACCATGAAGAGCTGGATCCGGCGCGCCATGATCAAGCTCAAGGCCTGTCTGCAACGATGAGCGACGACATCGACCATACCGGCTTGCCCGAAGACGATCTGCTCGCCGCGGAATATGCGCTGGGCGTGCTGACGGCTGCGGAACGTGGCGATGTCGAACGGCGAGGCACGCGCGAGCCGCAATTTGCCGCGCTGGTCGCGGCCTGGGAGGAGCGCCTGGCGCCGTGGGCGGCCGAGATCGAGGAGGTCGCACCGCCGCCGCAGGTTTGGGACGCCATCGCCGCGCAGCTTCCCGCATCCGCCGCGCCGCGCGCCGCCCTATGGGAGAGCCTCGCCTTCTGGCGCATTTTCGCCTTGGCCAGCACGCTGGCCGCGGCCTGCCTCGCCGTTTTCATCTATATTGGCGCCTTCAACCAGCAAGCGCCGCTGGTGGCGACCATCGAAGGTGGCGGCGCGCGCAGCTTCGTTGCCACCGTGGATATCAAACGCTCGACCATCGCGGTGGTGCCGGCCAGCTTCAGTGCGGATGCCACGCGCGTTCCGGAACTGTGGCTGATCCCGGCTGGCGGCAAACCGCTGGCAGTCGGGCTCTTGCGCGCCGACCGCGCCGTCGTCATCGCGATCCCGCCGGCGCTGCTGGCGCAGACCGCCAGCGGCGCGACGCTCGCGGTTTCGCTCGAGCCGCCGGGTGGATCGCCCACCGGCGCCCCCACCGGTCCGGTGATCGGCGCCGGCAAGCTCACGAGCCTGTGAACGCATCTCGCGCATCCGCGCCGCCGCCGCTTCCGTAGCTCTCAACGTCTCCGCCACGGGGACGCGCACAACAGAGAGCAACGGAGCTAGACCATGAAACGCATTATCAAACTCGCCTTGGCCGGTTTCGCCGCGGTCGCCATGGCGGTCAGCGTCGGCGCGATGGGCCCGGCCTTCGCCAAGGAAATGACCAAGATGGTCGGCGGCGCCGCGATGTATCCGTCCAAGAACATCGTGCAGAACGCCATTCATTCCAAGGATCACACCACGCTGGTCGCCGCCGTGAAGGCCGCCGGCCTGGTCAAGACCCTGGAATCGCCCGGTCCCTTCACCGTGTTCGCGCCGACCAACGAGGCCTTCGGCAAACTGCCGGCGGGCACCGTGCAGACGCTGCTCAAGCCGGAAAACAAGGGCAAGCTGACCAGCATCCTCACCTATCACGTCGTGCCCGGCCGGCTCACCACCAAGGACCTGCGCGCCAAGGTCAAGGCGGCCGGCGGCAAGGCCATGCTCAAGACCGTGGAAGGCGATTCCCTCATCGTCGAGGAAAAGAACGGCAAGCTGTGGATCGTCGACGCCAAGGGCGACACCGCGCGCATCACCATCGGCAACGTGATGCAGTCGAACGGCGTCATCCAGGTGATCAACAAGGTTCTGTTGCCGAGCTGATCCGCCGCCTCGGCAGGCCGCTTCCTCCCCGCGGCCGGTCCTCTCCCCCGCCGCGGGGAGAGGACTTTTTTTGTCGGCGGAAGGGGCGTCGCGACGGCCTGGACGGTAACCCGTTAACTCCGCGCTAACCATAGACTGGGCAAAGTTTGCCTGGGTCAGGGGTTTCACCATCAGTGAATCCACGCATGCCGAGCGGCCGCGACGCGGCCGTCAGGCTCCCATTTGGATGACGTAATCGTTCGCGTCCGCGCCGCCCGGGAGCCAGGCGGCACGCGCATGATGCCGAGAAGCGGGTCCCGGTTCTCGGAAAAATCATGGACAGTGCAAGATTGCAGGCATGAGCGACATCACCGCCGCCCCAGGCCCCGCCACCGCAACGCGCGGCATCACGCTACCCGGCATCGGCGACCTCGGCGCCTTCATGAAGCGCGGCGACATCGCGCTCGCCGTCGGCGTGCTCACCATCCTGGTGGTGCTGATCCTGCCCTTGCCGCCGCTCCTGCTCGACTGCGCGCTGGCGCTCTCCATCATCTTCTCGGTGTTGATCCTGATGACGGCGTTGTTCATCCAGACGCCGCTCGAATTCTCCGCCTTCCCCACCGTGCTGTTGATCGCCACCATGCTGCGGCTGTCGCTCAACCTCGCCTCCACCCGCCTCATCCTGGCGCACGGTCATGAAGGCACGGATGCCGCCGGCCACGTCATCCAGGCGTTCGGCAATTTCGTCATGGGCGGCAACTTCGTCATCGGCATCATCGTCTTCACCATCCTGGTGATCGTCAACTTTGTCGTCATCACCAAGGGCTCCGGCCGTATCGCCGAAGTCGCCGCCCGCTTCCACCTCGACGCCATGCCGGGCAAGCAGATGGCGATCGACGCGGAATTGTCGACCGGCTCGATCGACGAGAAGGAGGCGCGCCGCCGCCGCAAGGAGCTGGAGGACGAAGGCGGCTTCTTCGGCGCCATGGACGGCGCCTCCAAATTCGTACGCGGCGACGCCATCGCCGGCCTGCTCGTCGTCTTCATCAACGTCATCGGCGGCATGATCATCGGCATCGCGCAACAGGGCCTCTCCTTCGCCGACGCCGCGCATTCCTACACCATCCTCACCGTCGGCGACGGCCTGGTCACCCAGATCCCCGCCCTGATCGTCTCCACCGCCGCCGGCCTCCTGGTGTCGAAGGCCGGCATCGCCGGCTCCGCCGACAAAGCGCTGCTGCGGCAGCTCTCCGGCTATCCCAAGGCGCTCGGCATGTCGGGCGCGGTGATGCTGGTGATGGCGCTGCTGCCCGGCATTCCGATGCTGCCGTTCCTGGCGCTCGGCGCCGGCGCCTCCTCGCTCGCCTTCATCATCGACAAGCGCAACAAGCTCACCGCCGCCACCGAGCACGCCGACAAGGCCGCGGTCGAGGCCAAGAACGCCGAGGCCGCCGACGAGCCGATCACCGCGGCGTTGCGCATGGACGATCTCAAGGTCGAGCTCGGCTATGCGCTGCTGCCGCTGGTCAACGGGCCGGACGGCAGCGACAAGCTGACCGAGCAGATCAAGGCGCTGCGCCGCTCGCTCGCCGCCGAGATGGGCTTCGTCATGCCGGCGGTGCGCATCCTCGACAATGTGCAGCTCGACGCCAACGACTATTGCATCAAGATCAAGGAAGTGGAGGCCGGCAGCGGCCGCATCTGGGCCGGCCAGTACATGGTCATGGATCCGGCCGGCGGCCAGGTGAGCCTGCCCGGCACCCACACCACCGAGCCGACCTTCGGCTTGCCGGCGACCTGGATCGATGCCGGGCTCAAGGAAGACGCGGCGATGAAGGGCTATACGGTGGTCGACGCCGCGACCGTGTTGTCGACGCATCTGACCGAGCTGCTCAAAGGCAATATGTCGGAATTGCTCAGCTATGCCGAAGTGCAGAAGCTGCTCAAGGAGCTGCCGAAGGAGCAGGCCGAGATCATCAAGGACCTGGTGCCCTCGCTGATCACCGTTTCCGGCATCCAGCGCATCCTGCAATTGCTGTTGGCCGAGCGCGTCTCCATCCGCGATCTCGCCACCATCCTCGAAGGCATCGCCGACGGCATGTCCGGCTCGCGCAATCCGATGGTGCTGACCGAACATGTGCGCATGCGGCTGGCGCGCCAGATCTGCGCCCAGCACAGTTCGGGCGGCGGCTATTTGCCGCTCATCGCGCTGTCGGCAGCCTGGGAGCATGCCTTTGCCGAAAGCATGATCGGCGAAGGCGACGCGCGCCAACTCGCCATGCAGCCGTCCAAGCTCACCGAATTCATTACGCTGGTGCGCGAGCGCTTCGAGGGCGCGGCGCGCGAGGGCGAGACGCCGGTGCTGGTGACCTCGGCCGGGATCCGCCCCTTCGTGCGCGGCATCGTCGAGCGGTTCCGCGCGCAGACGCCGGTGCTCTCGCAAGCCGAGATCCACCCGCGCACGCGGTTGAAGACGGTGGGGAGTATTTGAGGGGGCGTATATGCCGGTAAATATATGCCAACCTCGATGCGCCGCTCCTGTTTAGTTCGAGACCAGCGCGGGCCAATCTTGAGCCGGCCGTCATGTCGGCTTGTGACTCGCAATGGAACTCAGAACGGCGGTTGGAGCGAAGCATTTGGTCCTTTGCGCCCTCCATCCGCTCCGTTTTCCGTCTCATGATGGATCAAATTTGCTGAACGCCTTGTGACCTGATCCAAGCCCTCACTGAAGAGCGTTGTTGTATAGGACATTGGACTCACTAAACTCTACCTGAGTCCAAGGACCAATGATGAATCGACGCCGACCAAAACCCAGGCGGACGCAACTTGAACGCCGGAACGAGACACAGGCTGCAATCCTGTCCGCCTCGATTGATCTTCTCGCCACGTATGGCTACGCCGGGTTCAGTGCCAGCCGCGTCGCAGCGAAGGCCGGCGTTTCTCGCGGGGCGCTCGAGCACTATTTTCCGAAAAGGAATGATCTGATCACCGCGGCAACGCGATATGCAATGCGGGAAGCGGTCGAGCATGCGCGTTCCCTGGCACAGAGCGCAAAGCGATCGAAGGACCCGATCGAAAATTTCCTTTCGGATTCCGAACACTTCTTCTTCAGGCCGGTCTTTCGAGCAATGTTTGAGATCGCAATTGCCGCGCGTTCCGACAGAGCCCTGGCGCGCGCGCTCAATCCAATCGTCCAGGACGCGCGCGATGTCCTTAACGGAATCTGGATCGATACCCTGGATGCGGCGGGGTACCCACGCGACAATGCGCAGCAGTTCATCGAGCTAACGCATTATCTCCTGCGCGGCCTGTTTCTCGTGACCAATTGGCTGCCTTACCGTGTCGGCCGGAGCGAAGTCGTCGAAATCTGGCATCGACTGGCGCCCACGATCCTTGAACTGGCCGGCCCCGCCAAGAGACGGCGGCGCCCTTCCCCGGCCGGCAAGTAGGCAAAATCCAGCAAATCGGAAACCTGCGCACTTACAAGTAGTTGTCCTTGTAATAACAAGGATGCTTCCTTGTAAGTTGCTCGCGCCTTCGAATTGCGCTTTAATCCCTCCCAACAAAAATCAAGGCGGCCGCCACGATCCGGCCGCGTCAGGGAGAAACACGGAATGGCGCTGCAGCAGAACACGGATCATATCCAGACCACGCATATCGGCAGCCTGCCGCGACCGCACAATCTGCTCGACCTATTGAAGGCGAAATACACGGGTCAGCCGTGCGACGAGAGCAAACTCAACGCGGTGCTGACGCAAGCGGTGGCCGAATGCGTGCGCAAGCAGGTCGCGTGCGGCATCGAGATCGTGACCGACGGCGAATTCTCCAAGCCGGGGTTCTTCACCTACATTCGCGAACGCTTCGACGGATTCGAATCACGACCGGATCAGAAGCTCACCATTTTCCAGCAGGAAGTGTCGGCGTTTCCTGAATACTACGCGGAGTATTTCAAGCAGGCGATGATGGGCGGCGCCATCCTGCCGCTCGTTCCCGTGGTCTGCACCGGGCCGGTGAAGTACAAGGGTGAGGCCAAGCTGCAGATCGACATCGCCAACGTGAAGGCGGCCGCCAAAGCGGCCGGGGTTCCGGATCATCACGTCTTTCTGCCGGCGACCGCGCCGTCCGGCGTGGGCATCAACGAATACTACAAGAGCGAAGAAGAATACTTTCACGCGCTCGCGGCCGAACTCAATAAGGAATACCGGGCGATCATCGACGCCGGCATCCTGCTGCAGGTCGACGACCCGTTCCTGCCCGACATTTTTTACGAGCCCGGGCTCGACGAAAAGCAGATGAAGCGGCGGGCGGAACTCTATGTCGACGCCACGAACGCCGCGCTGGACGGCATTTCCGCCGATCGCGTGCGCTTCCACACCTGTTATGGCATCAATGAAGGACCGCGGCTTTACGAAGCAAGCCTGGCTCAGGTCATCGACTACGTATTCAAGGTCAACGCCGGCTCGTTCAGCTTCGAAGCCGCCAATCCGCGCCACGAGCACGAATATCACCTGTTCGAGCAGGTGAAGGTGCCGGAAGGCAAAGTGCTCTGTCCCGGCGTCATTACGCACGCCAGCAACATCGTCGAGCATCCCGAGTTGATCGCGGAGCGGCTCATTCGCTTCGCCAATCTGGTCGGACGCGAGAACGTCATGGCCGGTGCCGACTGCGGCTTCTCCTCGCAGGCGCTCTACAAGACCGAGGTTCACGCGACGGTGGTGTGGGAGAAGTTCAAAGCGATGCGTGAGGGCGCCGACATCGCCACGCGTAAATTGTGGCGCCAAGCCGCCGCGTGACGCGGCTCTGCGTCGCATCCAATCGAAATTATCGCACAATAAGCACACAGGGGAGGAAAACATGCGCACCAAGTCGCTCTCACTAGCGATGGCAATTGCCGCCCTTATCGGGATCGCCCCGGCCGCGGCACAACAGACGTTCAAGATCGGCGTCATCTTGCCGTACTCAGGCCAGTTCGCGGACATAGCCACACAATTGGACAACGGCATCAAGCTCTATGTGAAGCAGCACGGCGACGTCGTCGCCGGCAAGAAGATTGAATTCATCCGCAAGGATGTAGGCGGCATCGCGCCGGCGGTCGCGAAGCGTCTCGCTCAAGAACTCGTGGTGAGAGACAAGGTCGACATCCTCGCCGGCTTCGTCGCAACGCCCAACGGCATGGCCGCTTCCGAAGTCTCGGATAAAGCAAAAAAATTCATGGTCATCATGAACGCCGCGACATCGTCCGTCATCACGAAGTCTCGTTACTCTGTCCGGACCTCATTCACCATCGCGCAAGTTGCAAATGTCTTTGGAGCCTGGGCGGCCAAAAACGGGATCAAGAGCGTCTACACGATGGTTTCCGACTATGGGCCCGGTCATGATGCCGAGGCCTGGTTTGACCGATCATTCAAAGCGGGGGGCGGGAAAATCGTCGGCTCCGTGAGAATGCCCGTAGCCAACCCGGATTTCTCGGCGTTCGTTCAGAAGGCTAAGGATGCAAATCCGAAGGCGATCTTCGTTTTCGTTCCCGGCGGCGCACAACCGCCCGCGCTCGGAAAGGCGTTTGCTGAGCGCGGCATCAATCCGAACAAGATCAAGATCCTGGGAACCGGAGAGGTCACCGACGAGCAAGCGTTGAAGAGCTTGGGCGATGCCGCGCTCGGAATCATAACGGCCTATCACTACGACTACACCCACGATTTGAAGCTGAATCGGCAGTTCGTGAAGGCATACTACAAGATGTACAATCGCAATCCGGACTTCTTCTCCGTGGGTGGATACGACGGCATGCACGTCATCTACGACGCGTTGAAGAGGACTGGCGGCAAAACAAACGCAGATCTTCTCGTAAACGCGGCGAAAGGAATGAAATGGGAAAGCCCGCGCGGTCCAGTTTCGATCGATCCGAAGACCCGCGATATCATCAATACCATCTATGTGCGGCGCGTGGAAAAGGTACGTGGGGCGCTACAGAACGTCGAGTTCGACAAGATCGAAAATGTGAAGGACCCGGTCGTCGGTGGATTAAAGAAATAGAGCGAGTTTTCTCAAGGGCGGCGTACGTGCTCGCAGAGGGCCTGATGCGCTTCGCCAACCTGCTGGGGTGCGAGGGCGTCATGGCCGGCGCCGACTGCGGACTTGGCGGACGCATTCATCCAAAGATTGCGTTAGCCAAGCTTCGGTCGCTTTCCCAAGGTGCAGGACTTGCGCGCCAGCAACTTGGTGGGCGGTCGCCTTGGGAGCACGCCTTTGCCGAAAGCATGATCGGCGAAGGCGAGACGCCGGCGCTGGTCACCTCGGCCGGCATCCGTCCGTTCGTGCGCGGGATCGTCGAACGCTTCCGCGCGCAGACGCCGGTGCTGTCGCAGGCGGAGATCCACCCGCGCACACGGCTGAAGACGGTGGGGAGTATTTGATCCGGCGGTCTTACAAACGGCCCCTCGGCGCCGCAATCCATGCGCCACCGATGGATGCACTGGCCATCAATTAGCGACGTCCGCGCGGCACTCCCTGCGGGCCCATGTCGGTGACGAAACAGCGCTCATAATCTGACGCATGCGCGCGGCGGCGCGCGCAGCGGTCGATGCCGTAGAGATCGCTTTCCTTGCGGTAGAGCGTGAACGGCTGGATCAGGAAGCGGCCGGACCCGTCGAGATAATGGCCGAGCCGATCGATCTGGCCCTTGACGCTCGGATCGCTGGCGACCTCCGCGTCGTGTAGCGTGTTCCCAGTTATGAAATTGTCCGGCAACTGATCGAACGGACCGTCGAGATAATTGTTGATGTCCGAATTGAGCGCGAACACGCCGATCAGAATCTTACGGTCGCGGCGCAGGTCGCGATAGAAGGCAAAGCCGGTGCGCTTGCCGATGAGGATGCGGTCGCTGTGCTTCGTCGCCACCAACTGGTCGGCGGTCTTCACGGTCTCGTCGAGCAGATAGAGAAAAATCTTCAGTCGCGCGTTGTAGACGAGGAAGAAGCGGATGGCCGACTCGTCGAAAATCGGACCGATGAAGGTCTCGTCCGGCCCGATCGCGGTCGGCGGCGGCTTCACCTGCGACAGATCATTGAGTTCGAACTCCACCTGCTTCTGCTTATAGGAGATGCGATAATGCAGCGGGGCGGTGCGCTCGACCGTCACTCCCTGCGCCGGACCGAGGATTTCGTCGAAGCCGACCGCATCGTGCTCATAATCCCATGGCGTGAGTTGTTCGTAATAGCCGAAATGCACGCGCCCTTGATCGCGGTCGCGCGGGTCGAGGCGGATATCGCCGCCGTAGGGCGCGCCGTCATGCACGAAGCGGAAATAATAGTAGTTCTCAGTGGGATAGACCTTTACCCGATCCGGCAGGTTATCGAGAACGAAGCCAAACACCGACAATGGCTGTTTCGGATCGAGCGCCGTCTGTCCCAGCGCCCTTTCGACATAGGCTTGATTGGTGGTCAGCGCCGATTGGCCAGCGGTCTGGGCGCCGGCGGCGCCGGCCGCTGTCAGGAGAGCAAGGAGGGCGAAGCCGCAATCGCGTGCCCACCGGCAGTCAATGGACATGGCAAGACCTCGTCATTGGCACGCCGGACATTCGTTCGCGCGCGCCGGTAAGTCAAATGACCCGGGCGTCGAAGCAAATGTCCGTTTACGCCGGGTCGGCGTCATGACAGAATGATTACACAGTTGAAGCGACTGAAACTATCATCAGAGGAATCGAACATGAAGGCGGCCTTGTTTGCGATCCTGATT
>CAWAIV010000013.1:0-159916 GCA_963782145.1 uncultured Pseudomonadota bacterium | reverse complement strand
GATGGTGTGGAACGGCCCCGCCACCACAGCATCTGAGTGCTAAGACGTGGTCGTTGCTCGCAACGCCACAATGCAGGGAGCCGTTCCGTGAAGCAGATTACCACTATTGGCCTGGATTTGGCCAAGCAGGTTTTTCAAGTCCATGGCGCCGACGCCGAGGGCAGCCCGATCTTCAGCCGAAAGCTGCGTCGAGCCGAGGTGCTGCGCTTTTTCGAGAAGTCGCCTCCGTGTCTGGTCGGCATGGAGGCCTGCGGCGGTTCGCATTATTGGGCGCGCGAGATCGCGGCGTTCGGTCACGACGTGCGCTTGATCCCGCCAATTTATGTGAAGCCGTTTGTGAAGCGGGGCAAGACAGACGCAGCGGACGCCGAGGCGATCAGCGAGGCCGTGACCCGCAAGACGATGCGCTTCGTTCCGGTCAAATCAGCAGATCAGCAGGCGGCTGCGATAGTGTTGAAGACGCGCGCCCTTTTGGTCCGTCAGCAAACTCAGGCGATCAACGCGCTGCGCGCCCATTTGTCGGAGTTTGGCGTCATCGCCGCCGTCGGCACGGCGAGGGTTGCGGCGTTGGTCGAGATCGTGCGCGACGAGGCCGACGCGCGCCTACCGAAGGCTGCCCACTTCGCTTTGGCAGAAATCGCCAATCAGATCTAGGCATTGACGCGGCAGATCGAAAAGCTCGAGCGGGCGATCGTCGCCGAGGCGAAGCGCGACGAGGACATGCGGCGGCTGGTTACGATACCAGGCGTCGGGGCGATCACCGCGGCTTCCATCAAGGCGCTTGTTCCCGATCCCGACGGCTTCAAGTCCGGCCGTCACTTTGGCGCCTGGCTGGGACTGACGCCGAAGCCGCATTCGAGCGGCGGCAAGGAGCGGCTGGGCGGGATATCGAAAATGGGCAATCCGATGCTCCGCTCCCTGCTCGTCCTCGGCGCGACCTCTGTCCTGCGGCGCGCGCGGGGCAACGCCAACGCGCCTCAATGGCTGATCGCCCTTTTGGCCCGACGTCCCTTCAAGGTTGTCGCCGTCGCGCTCGCCAACAAGATGGCGCGGATCATTTGGGCGCTTCTTACCAAGGGCGGAACATATCGGAATCACTGGTGCGGTGAGTGGCGCGGCGAGCGTCTGACCCGAAGGACGACCAGGACGGACTGACCGGCGCGGAAGCTGGGCAGAGGCGAGGTGCACAACACAGACGATGATTCCACGGGACGAAATCCCGAGGCGAGAGAGGCCGACGCGACAATGCGCTCACAGCGCGTCTGATTGATCAGCCCCTCGCATCGCGGACTTCATCGAGGCCAGCGGTCCATGACCGCGCTGACAGGCCGGACATATGACCGCACCGTTCCTGCGAGATAAATTGTCTGAAAAAAGCACTTGCCCGCGGGGCCGTTCCACATATGTCGTGGATAGCCTGGTGCATAATTTTTTGCACCGCACCGGGATCCTGGCCCGGTTCGATGGCGAGCACGCCTACGGGTCTGCCTGCTACGGTCCGGAGGGATGTGCCGATCTAATATGGCTCATTGCCCAGCAGATTGACGCTCGCGCATTCAATCCGTCATTCCCCGAACTTCTTCCCGCGGTTCGTGCAACTGGCTATCTGGCGGTTTTGTGGGCAGGACGCATTCAACGTCTGCAAC
This sequence comes from uncultured Pseudomonadota bacterium, assembly GCA_963782145.1. Lineage (GTDB taxonomy): Bacteria > Pseudomonadota > Alphaproteobacteria > Rhizobiales > Xanthobacteraceae > Pseudolabrys. Next base: position 158,270 of record CAWAIV010000013.1, on the reverse strand, counting down.
GGGAACCGCATCGACGACCGGCGCGCTTGCACCAACCGCTTCTGTCAGCTGTATGCGATCTGCGATCATGTTGCGCTGCACAAAAGCGCTGAACAGCAGCAGTTTGCAGCGACTTGACTACCACTTATAGTTGTCGTATAAGATAACTACAGCTTAATATAGCTGTCGTTCGACAACGGCCGCGGCCCGTCCGCAGCAGCACGCGAACGTCAACCCAGCCACCACGGGGACCATGCGGGTCCCCTTTTATTCGAGAGGCAGCCATGACCAGCCAAGCCAAAACCACCAAAGACAGCAATGCCACCACCAATGGAAAAGCAGCGAATTCCCCGGCTGTAATCTTGTTCGGCCTGGACGACTACGAAAAGCCCAAAGCGGCCTGGTTCAACGAGCGGGAAGCAGATTTGGCCCTCAAGGCCGCGGACCAGCTACATCTGAACAGTCTCAAGATCAGCAGTGCCGTGTCGAAAGAATTGCTAGACGCTCTTCCGCCGGGCCGTGTCCATTCAAGTGGCGCTCTGATTCCCCACGTCCGCCGCGACCTGTATGAGAAAGTGCGCACGCTTGCCGGCCCTCTGGCAGGCCAGGCACGTGGCCTTCCGCGCAATTGGGACGACATCGACGTCGGCCATCTGGTGATCGCCTACGAGAACAGCGAAGACGGCTGGTGGGAAGCAATAGTCGTCGAAAAGAACAAAGACATGCTGACGTTGCGCTGGCGTGATTATTCCAAGCAGCCGACTGTGACACGTCATCGGACCGCTGTTGCCCTGGTCAAGCCGTCGCTCGTCTGACGCGTTTGCCGCGGCCACGTGCCATCGACCGGCATCATCGCGGTCATGAAGCGCGGCCCGGCATCCACACGACCGCCAACCGGTCAAGCCGCAGTGGCCCAGGCTCTGCCGCTGCGGCTGGCGGAATTACCCCACAAATCGCAACAGGAGAACCATCATGTCCATCCAGACAGACCGCATTCGCATGCTCAATGACGAGCTACGTCATCACCTCACGCGCAACACCGCACTTGCCTTCATGACGCCTGGCGTTGCGGAGCTGGGTGCCGAGGCGGTGGCACGCATCGTGAAAACCATCAGCGTCTATGATGATTTCTGTCAGGCCAATGACCCACACGAAGAACACGACTTCGGTTCCTTCGAAGCCGACGGCCGGTTGATCTTCTTCAAGATCGATTATTACGATCCAACGCTTAGTCATCTGTCGGCTGATCCGGCAAATCCCAGCTTCACGCGGCGAGTGCTCACGATCATGCTCGCCGACGAATACTAGGCGCTATGCCGTCGAGCGGCGGCCGGTCCAACACATGACGATGGCAGCCAAACTCTCTTTTGCGAACAACCGAACGCCTGGCGTTCTGTGGGGCCCGTTCGGCTGGGCTGCTGCGGAATTGGCACCGGTCGTACAGGCCGATCCCGAATTGTGCGCTCGTCTATTGTGCATTGATCGCGCCCGCATGCACTTAATCGCGTTCGCTGTGGCGCATGCTGATGGACCTGTAACGGCCGATTACGTCAGCCTGATAATTTGCAAGCCGTTCCCAGAGGTCGTCGATTGCATATTTGGCTATCGACCCCGCGGGCTGACGCGCGTGCTTGCTCGCCTGCCATCATGCGTTCTCAAGCAGGAGTATTACCGCGATTTCGCAAAGTTGCTGGCAGATGCCGAAGCAGCCAAGATTCTCCATCACAGCAATGAAATTGATCACACGCTGATCGACTTGCTACGCGGCGTCCCGATCGGCCTGCGGCGAAATGTCATGACAGCAACGATGCAGCCGTTGTGGCATAGGCTGGCGCGATTTACAGACAGCCTAGCGTTGCTGGTGTCGCGTGGCGTTGCGCCTAACCTAGACACGTTGATCGCCGATCTGGCGGCAGCAACCCAGCCTGGACAATTCGTCGCCAAGCTTAGAGGTATGGTCGATGCATTGCCGTTGCCTGCCGCCTTACCACCGCCAACTATCGGCAAGGCGCGGCGCCTGGATTGGACAACAGATGTTCGACGTCTTGCGAAAGCTTGGCGCAACTGCCTCGCCATGTATGCCGACGGCATAGACGACGGCCAATGCGCCATTTATTTGCGCGACGACGAACGTATGCCAGCGGTATGCCTGGTCGAGAGGGTCGGACGGTTTGGCTGGGTGCTAGACGAGGTTAAAGGGCCGCGCAACGCGAATTTCACATCTGAAACGCTGGGCGTCATTCGGCAAGCCTTTGCTGCGGTTGGCGTCCCCGAGGCTTCGATCGTTCATCCCCTTCGAACGCTTCTCGAGTTTTGAGCTAGACGTGCCGGGCCCGGCACTTCAGTTTGGGGTTCTTATGGCGCCCATGCCCATCCCCACCGCCTATCGCAGGCGCTGCACCGCACCACTGAACCGGCTAGTGGCCGGAACGCTTGTGATTTGCAATCTCACCGCTGATCGGCGGTCGTCATACCGACATCTATGCGATTACGTCGGCAAGATTTAGTATGATGAACGGCTAGGTTGCAGGCTCCAACCGTGATTTATTTCGACGCACGCTACGCCGTCCGTTTCCTCCTCGTTGTCATCACCCCGCATTCCATGCGATAAGTAATTATAATGTCTGCACCAATTTCCGTTCAGTGGAATATTTCATTCGCAGATCGACCGTCACCTGCGAACCGGCTCGCGCAGCTTAAGAGCGGATCGCCGAAGAAATTTCCGCTACAGTTATTGAAACGCAAAAAAATGACCGCCTTCAAGGGTAATGTTGGTCAATCGAAAATGCAGAAGCCGCAAGAAAATATCTTTGAACTGGACGGTGTGGCGCTCTCCTTCAATTTGCCGAGCGGAATCCGGACTGTTCTCCGCGATGTCAATTTTTCTGTATTCGATGGCGAAATCCTGACCATCGTCGGAGCGTCCGGCTCGGGCAAGACTTCATTGCTGCGCGTACTCGCCGGCTTAACACCACAAACCGCAGGCGCCGCACGTTTCCGCGGAAATCCGATCAACGGTCCGCAAGACGGCGTCGCTATCGTCTTCCAAGATTATACGAATGCATTGCTGCAATGGAGAACAGTCGCCAATAATGTGGCGCTTGGCGTACCATCGAAGCTTGGGCGTGATGAGCGCCTGGCCCGCGTCAGTCGCACGTTAACGCTTGTCGGGCTCAGCGGCAACGCAGACGATTACCCCTGGCAACTGTCGGGCGGCATGCAGCAGCGCGTGCAGATTGCGCGCGCGCTGGCCGTCAATCCGTCCGTATTGCTGATGGACGAACCTTTCGCAGCGCTCGACGCTATGACCAAGAACTCGCTGCAGGATGAATTGCTCAGAGTGAGACGCGAGACTGGCGCCAGCATCGTTTTCATCACCCACGATATCGAGGAAGCGGTGTATCTCGGCAATCGCGTGGCCATGCTGCGCGGCAATCCGGGCTCGGTGACGCGCATCTTTGACATCAAATTGCCGTTCCCCCGCAACCAGATCTCTACGCGCGAGATGCCAGAATTTCTGCATTTGCGCCACGAGATTCACGAAGCCATCGGTGGGGGCACATGAGTTGGCGAACATTGCGAGGGATCGGCGGCATCCTCATCTTTATTGCCGTTTGGCAGCTGGTCGCCAGCGCGATCGTCAGTTTCGAATATTTGCCGCCACCGTCGGTCATTGTGGTCGCGATGGCGCAGATGGCGGCGCACGCGGAAGTCTATGGCGAAGTCATTCATACAGTCATGGCTGCCGTCATCGGCTGGCTCATCTCTATCGGTATCGGCCTCGTGCTCGGCATTGCGCTCGGCGTGTCGCCGCGCGCCAAGAATTATTGTCTCGCCAGCATTGAAGTGCTGCGCCCCTTGCCTGGTATCGCCTTCGTGCCCGTGGCAATCCTGATATTCGGATTTTCTCTACAGACCGAATTGATGGTCATCGTCATTCCGACGATCTGGCCCATCCTGGTGAATACGGCTGGAGCCTTCGCCGCAATTCCGCCGCGTCTCTATGACGTCGCGCGATCGTTCCGACTTTCCCCGCTCGGCACCATTGCCACCGTCTTCGCGCCGGCGGCCGCGCCAGGAATTCTCGTCGGCTTCCGTTTGTCGATGACGCTTGCCCTCATCATGGCGGTCGCTGTCGAAATGATCGGCAACCCGAGCGGGCTCGGCTACGCCGTCGTCCGCGAGGCCTCAGCGCTGCGGCCCGACTTTATGTTCGCCTACATTGTCATCATCGGCGTTTTGGGAATCGCCCTCAACGGCCTGCTTGTCGTCGGCGCAAAATGGGTGCTGCCCGGTGAATTCAAGCGCCCGCGGGCGGAATGGAGTCCCGGCTGATGCGGCGCATGTTGCAAACCTTGCCGCCGGCGCGTGGCTTGATTCCACTCGTCATCCTGTTGTTGGCCTGGCAGGCCTTTCAAGGTCCGTCCCCGAATTTTCCGCGTCCGTCCACCTGGTGGGTATCGGTCATCCATCTCTCCGCCACCGGGTCGTTATGGCCGGCCATCCAATCGACGCTGTGGACGTTCGTCGCCGGCTTTGCCATCAGTTGCGTCGTCGGTTTTGGCCTGGGAATTCTGATCGGGACGAACGTCGCCGCGCGCGAATGGTCCGGCATGTTGCTGGAATATTTCCGCGCCTTGCCGCCGCCAGTCACCATTCCCATCGCAGTGCTGATCGCCGGCTACTCGCCCTCAATGAAAATCGCGGTGATTGCGATCACGGCATCGTGGCCCGTTCTTCTCAACACCATAACTGGGGTCGCGAGCATCCATAATCTATTGTTCGACGTCGGGCGATCGCTGCGCATGTCGCGGCCGAAGATGCTTTGGACGATCGTCATCCCGGCGACGATCCCTGACTTCCTCTTGGGCGTGCGCGTCGCCTTGTCTCTGGCAATCGTCACCACGCTGCTGGTCGAGATGTTCACCGGCCTGCCGGGCATCGGCTATTTAATGATGCTCGGGCAGCGCTCGTATGATTCGGCGGAAGTGTTCGGACTGCTGGCGATCATCGGCGTCATGGCTTTCATGCTCAGCTTGATCTTCGTAGCCGTGGAAGGCGCCGTGTTGCGACGCTGGCCGCCACGCCACGGCGCCGCCCGTTAACGTCAGGCAACAGCGGAGAGATAGAGACCATCGCCGTCTGAGAAAGAAAACCGAGAGATCTAAGGGGGTGAAACCATGTCATATGTCGAGATAGCGGGAGCAAAAGTCTATTGCAAGCAGGAAGGATCGGGCGATCCCCTGCTGCTCATTCCGGGCCTGGGAATGGACCATTCCTACTACAAGCTGGCGACGCCTCTGCTGGCCAAAAGGTTTTCAATTTACGCCATCGATCCGCGCGGCATAGGCCAATCGACCAAGTCGCCGCCGCCCTACTCCGTCGAGGCTTGGGCGGATGATTTCGCAGAGGTCATTGACGCACTCGGCTTTGGAGCGATTTACGTGCTCGGCTCCTCGCTCGGCGGCGCCATGGCGCTGGCCTTGGCGGTCCGTCACCAGGCCAAGGTGAAATCGCTGATCGTGGTTGGTGGCTTCAGCGAACTCGACCGCGCGACCGAGCTCAATTTTCGCCTGCGGCTGCGGCTCATCGATCGCCTCGGCCTCAGTGATGAAGTTGCCGATTACATGGGGCTATGGACCCTCACCCGGAAATTCATCAACACCGATGCTGGCTACGCCCTGATGCGGGCCAATCAGGCCAACATTCGCAACAACTCGACCGAGCTTTATCGCTCGTTCGTCGAATTGCTGCTGCGCTGGGGCCGGTGCCAGCCAGGCCAGGAGAACGAACCCAAGTTCACCGAACAATTGCACACGATCAAGGTGCCCACTCTGGTCGTAACCTCGGACAACGACCACCTCATTCCGGCGGAGCTAAGTGAGCTGATCGCCGCCAAGATCAAGACGGCGAAGCTTGCCGTCCTCCCGGGCGCCGGACACATCCCCTTCATGGAACAACCGGAAAACGCAGCGAAGGTCGTCATCGAGTTTCTTCAACGACAATCCAAATAACTTCGGCGTTCCCTCACACGCTTCATTGTAGCTACAGGAACCTCATCCATGCCGCGGTGGAAATACAGCAAAGGCGCCCACGATCTCGGCAACGGAGCTTTTGCATACCTGCAGCCGGACGAGGGCTCCGGTTGGGGCTGGAGTAATGGCGGGCTCTTGGTCGACGGCAAGGAGTCGCTGCTCATCGACACGATGCGCGACGAGAATTTAACCCGCGGCATGCTCAATGCGCTGCGGGATGCCTCGGGACTGGCGACCAAGGACATCCGCCAGCTCGTCAACACGCATAAGGACGGCGACCACTGGTTCGGCAACAGGCTGATGGCGCACGCGGAAATCATCGCCTCCAACGCCACCGCCGAGGCGATGAAATCAGCCAATCCGCAATTGTTTCGCGATGCACTGAAGAACCGCCCCGTCGGGATTGTCGGCGATTTCATCTGGAAAATTCACGGTCCGCCCTTCAACTTCGAGGGAGTTGACCCGGTTCGACCGAACCGCACGTTTTCCGGCCGCATGAATTTTAGGGTCGGCGACAAAGACATCCATCTGATTGAGGTCGGCCCGGCGCATACGGAAGGCGATACGCTAGTCTATGTCCCGCAGAACAAGACGATCTACAGCGGCGACATCGTCTTCGTCGACAACACGCCGGTTCTCTGGGCTGGCCCCGTGGAAAACTGGTTCGCCGCTATCGATCTTATCCTGTCGATGGACGTGGATATCGTCGTGCCCGGTCATGGACCGATCACGGACAAATCGGGCGTCCGCCGCGTCGGCGAGTATCTCACCTATACGCGCGAGGAAGCGCGCAAGCGGTTCGACGCCGGCATGTCCGTCGAGGAGGCGGTGCAAGACATTGCGCTGAAAGAATTTGCCAGCTGGGGCGGCTCCGAACGAATTGTTGTTAATGTCGATTACTTCTATCGGTCGTTCCGCGGTGACAAGACCAAGCGCTATTTTCCTGAATTTCTCGAACCGATGGCTCGGCTGGTTGCGCGAGCGCGGAAGTAACGAGACGACATGAAACTCGCGACATATCAAGCCAAAAACCGTACCGCGCGCGTCGGCGCCGTCATCGACGATGCAACGCGAATTGTCGACCTGCAATCGCTCCATCAAGCGCGCTATGGCGACGAGGCGCCGGCGTTGCGCAGCATGCAGGAACTTATTGAGGGCGGCGATGCGGCGCTGGACATGGCGATGTCGCTTGCGCGCGCAGGCGACGGCAAGACGCACGCCACTTTGCCGCTCGCTGACTTGCGCCTGCTGGCTCCGGTTCCGGTGCCCGCCCAAATTCGCGATTGTCTCTGCTTCGAGCAACATCTTGTGCAGGCCTATCGCAAGGCGCGTGAAGTGCGCGCCGCGCAAAGCAGCGATCCCGCCGCGGCCCTGCGGGACATGGAAGATAGGAAGATTTTAGCGGTTCCGGCCGTGTTCTATGAACGGCCGATCTACTACAAGGCAAACCGTTTTTCCGTTATCGGCCCCGACGCAGACGTGTTGTGGCCCGCCTATTCCAAAATTCGCGATTACGAGCTGGAGTTCGGCTTCTTCTTTAAGGGTCGCGGCGCCGACCTCGCCAGAGACCAGGCCACCAAGCATATATTCGGCTACACGATCTTCAACGATTTCAGCGCGCGGGACGAGCAGGTGCTAGAAATGTCGGGGCAGCTCGGTCCTGCGAAAGGCAAGGATTTCGATACCGGCAATGCGATGGGCCCGTGGATCGTCACCGCCGACGAGCTCGGCGATGTGTACGACTTGACTATGATTGCCAGAGTGAACGGGGAAGAATGGGGACGCGGCTCCTCGCGCTCGATGTATTGGAAGTTCGAAGACGTACTGAGCTTTGTCTCGCGTTCGGAAACCATATATCCCGGTGAATTCTTCGGCTCCGGCACGGTCGGCAACGGCTGCGGCCTCGAAATGATGCACTTTTTGCAGCCCGGCGATGTCGTCGAGCTCGAAGTCGAGCGCATCGGAATCCTGCGAAATCGTATTCTCGATCGACCTTTGTCGATCGACAAACCTGCCAGCTCATAGGGAGGGCTTCATGGCAAAGCTACCGTCGGTTCGATTTTTCCTGAATATACTGCTTGCGTCCGCGATCGTTGGGCTGGCGAGCCCAGCGCTGGCACAAACGCCGGCTAAGACACCCGTGCGGTCGGCCTATGTGCCGGTCGTGACCTGGCTACCGGCCATGGTGGCGAAGGACACCGGCATCTTCGAGCGTCACGGTCTCGACGTCAGCCTACCGCTGATCCAGAATCTGGGCCTGCTGCCGGGGACGCTGGGCAAGCAGTTCGATATCGTTCCGAGCACGCCGCCCGACCTGATCAATGCCGCCGCCAAAGGCCTCGATGTCGTCGCAGTTGCCGGCGGATTCATCGACAGCTCGGCGCACCCGTTCAACGCTGTCATCGTGCGTAAGGACTCTGGCATCAAGGGCCCGCAGGATCTCAAGGGCAAGCTGGTCGGCTCTCCCGCGCTGGGTTCGCTCATGCATATCGCGTTTCTCTACTGGCTGAAGAAGAACGGCGTCGACCCGCACTCGGTTCAGGCGGTCGAAGTGCCATTCCCCAACATGCCGGATCAGTTGAAGGCAAAGCGGCTGGACGCGGTCGAGTTGCTCGAGCCATTCGTCACGCCAATGCTGGCGGCGGGTAACGTATCAATCGCCGATACGATCCTGAGCATTGCTGATCCGACCCACGGCACGCTGTGGATTTCCAACGGCGCCTGGGCGCGCAAGAATCCCGCCATCCTCAAGGAATGGCGCGACTCGCTGACCGAGGCGGCGGAATACATCGCGAAGAATCCTGCGCAATCGCGGGCAATTCTCGGCAAGTACACCAAGCTGCCGAAGGCCATCGTCGATCGGATTCCGACTTCCGCAATACGATGCGAACCTGAAACCCGAGTCGCTGCAGCCATGGATCAACGTGCTGGTCGAGCTTGGCCAACTGTCGAAGCCAATCAAGGCGGAGTCGCTAATCGTCCAGTGAATTGGGCGAGCTATACAATGCGGCTGCAAGAGCCGCGGGCTCCCACAGCAACGGTTGCCCGCGGCGCAACGATGCAGCGGCCTGTTTTGCATCGATAGATATGCCATGACCGCGGTAGAGCCTCCCACGCGCAACGCAGCGATGGATCCAAGCGAATTCCGGATTGGCGCAGCCAACCGGCGCGTCGAAGACGCGCGCTTCATTCGCGGGCTTGGACGTTACGTCGACGACATGTCGTTTCCGGGGCAGGCCTCCATGATCGTCGTCCGCTCGCCGCACGCGGCGGCGCGTATCACGTCGATCGAAGCGACAAGGGCCCTGGCGCTTCCTGGCGTGCTGGCCGTTTTGACCGGCCAGGATGCGGCCGCCGACGGGCTCGGCGGTATGCACACTGTCGTTCAGCGGTTCCGCCGAGACGGGACGCCGATGCCGCGGCCGCCTTACCGTTTACTCGCGCTCGATAGCGTCCGTTTCGTCGGCGACGCCGTTGCTATCGTGGTGGCGGAAAGCCGCGCCATAGCCGAAGACGCCGCTGAGCTCGTCGCCATCGAATACGTCCCCGGCGAATCCGTCACCGACGTGGCGCAAGCGGTCAACTCAGGTGCCCCGGCTGTCTGGCCCGAGCATGCGCCGGACAATATCTGCTTCTATTATCAGGAGGGCGATCGGGCGTCCGCGGACAAAGCCTTTGCCTCCGCGCGTCACGTGTGCAAGCTCGATTTCAGGGTTTCGCGCGTGTCCGCTAATCCGATGGAGCCACGAACGGCGATCGGCCTCTACGACGCCGCCACGGGACGCTACACGCTATACGCCAGCACGCAGGCGCCGCATAAAATTCGTACCGAGCTTGCGGAGTTTGCCCTCGGTATCCCTGCCAATCGATTGCGCGTCGTCTCCAACGACGTCGGCGGCGGCTTCGGCATGAAGGGAAGCCCATACCCGGAATATGCCCTGGTGCTTTGGGCTTCCCGCCTGCTTGGCCGTCCAGTCCGTTGGACCGCCACTCGATCGGAATCGTTTATTTCCGATTTTCACGGGCGCGACAATGTCACGACCGTCGAATTGGCGCTGGACGGCGAGGGACATTTCTTGGCGCTGCGTCTGCACTGCCTCGGCAATCTCGGCGCCTATCTGGCGTTCAACACGCCGCATTCCGCCGCCGGCAATCTCGGCAGCTTGGCCGGCGTCTACCGCACCCCGCATATCCACGCCGAAGTGCTGGGCGTGTTCACTAACACGCAGCCGAACGCCCCCTATCGCGGTGCCGGCCGCCCCGAGGCGAGTTACGCCATCGAACGCATCATCGATGTTGCCGCCTATGAGCTCGGCATCGACCGGGTCGAATTGCGCCGGCGCAACCTCATTGCGCAGCAACAACTGCCGTTCAAGACCGGGCTGACCTACACCTATGATTCCGGCGCTTTTGTCGAAAACATCGAGATGGCGCTACGCGCCGCCGATTGGACCGGGTTCGAGGCGCGCCGGAAACAGGCGATGCGCCACGGCCGCCTGCGCGGCATCAGCCTCGTGCACCCAATCGCGATCGCCGGCGGCCCGTTCGGCAATCCCAACGAGGAATGCGTTGAAATTCGTTTCAATCCAAACGGCGATGCATCGATTATGCTCGGCACGCACAATCATGGCCAGGGTCACGAGACGGCGTTTCTCCAGCTTGCCGCTTCGCTCTTAGGTCTTGACCCAGCACGCACCGAGGTGCTCGCCGGTGATACCGACATTGTGGTGCATGGGCGCGGGACATTTGGCTCGCGATCGATCTCGGCCGGCGGTACGGCGATGGTGCGGGCTGCGGATGGACTGATCGCGCGCGGCAAGGCGATTGCGTCGCACGTTCTCGAAGTGGATGCTTCAGACATCATGTTCGCCAAGGGCAATTTTTTTGTCGACGGCACCGACAAATCGATGCGCATCGAGGAAATTGCGCGCATCAGCTATATGCCCGGCCGCTTGCCTGCCGGCATGGAATTCGGATTTGCCGAAGTCGCGATTGTCCAGGCGTCGGAAGCCACGTTCCCGAATAGCTGCCACGTCTGCGAAGTCGAAATCGACGGCGAAACGGGCATCGTCGCCCTCATTAATTATGTCGTCGTCGACGATGTGGGAAATATCATCAACCCGATGCTGGTCGAAGGGCAGATGCATGGCGGTCTGGCGCAGGGAATCGGCCAGGCGTTGGCCGAGCGGATCGTCTATGACTCCACCAACGGCCAGCTCGTGACCGCGTCGTTCATGGATTACGCCATGCCGCGCGCCGACGGCATGCCGCCCCTCACCATGTTGAGCAACCCCGTTCCATCGCCCAACAACCCGCTTGGCGTGAAGGGCGCAGGCGAGGCCGGCACCGTCGGGGCCCTTCCCGCGGTGATCAATGCCGTCGTCCATGCCCTGCGGCCTTTGGGCATTATTCACATCGACATGCCCGCTACCGCCGAGAAGGTATGGGCGGCAATCGACGGCGCGCGGAAGCAACGGCCTGATGCGCCGCGCACTTGACGCTCTATTTGTACCAATACGCGCAGCTGGATTTTCACCCCTGCGCCGCGTCGATCACGAATTTCGCGATCAGATCGGCCGCCATTTTCGGCTGCTCGCGCACCGGCACATGGCCGCATCCTGGCATCTCCACGTAGCGGGCGCCGGGAATGCGTTCGGCGATCCGCTTGCTGAAATGCGCTGGAATCCAATAGTCGCTGTCGCCACACGCCACCAGCGTTGGACACTTGAACGATGCCAAACGCTCGAGAAATGAAGGCTGTCGGCGGCCCCAATCGAGCATCGACTGGCACAGCGCGATATAGTTTTCCGGCGTATGTTCGCGCACGGCGTCAAGGCCTGCCTGCAAAAGCCGATTCGCCTCGGGACGTTCTAGCAAAGCATGTCCGAACGTCCACAGCGCGATGAAGTCACGCATTTCTTCGCCCATGCCGAGCTTGCTGGCGAGAGTCATTCGCAGGCGGACATTGAGCTCGATGAAGCGGTCGATTTCCGCAAAAGCGCCAAACAGGACAAGCGACCGTACCTGCTTCGGATGCGCGTCGACGAGCGCCATGGCCATCGAGGCGCCGTGCGACGAACCGACCACGTGCGCCTCCGAGATCGCAAGATGGTCGAGCAGCACGGAAAAATCGTTCGCCCATTGCTCGACGGTATAGGGAAGCGGGCCGCGCGAGGATCGACCGATGCCGCGCGGGTCCACTCGTATGACCCGGAAACGTTCCGCCAGCGGCTTGGCGATCAAGTCGTAATAGGTGGTTCCCCGACCCAATCCCGGCAGAAGTAGCAACGGAGCACCGTCGCCGTCGATCACATAGTAAAGAACGGCATCGCCAAGTTTAAGTGTCGGCATGATAAATCCTGCGTACGAGGACAAAAACCGCTAAGGATAGCGTTGCTCAGCGCACCAATGTCGTTAGACGCGCAAAATTTGTAAAGGGCCGGTAACAATTGGTGTAAATGCCGATCTAAACGGAAAGGTTGTGACGCCATCAGCGCGATCAATGCGACGCTATGGATTCGGCGCTCAAGTTGGAGCTTCGTGCGGATCGACCAGACGTGCTTTGGCCGGAGCGGTGGCTTGGCCCCGATCAGCTTGCCATTATTCTAAGGTACCCGCCTCGCAAAAGTTGTCAGTGAATTTTTGGGATCTTCTATGATCGTCCTCCTCAGTTACAGAGAGGACGGAGCATTGCGCCGCCTGGCATAAGATGTTGAATATTCTTCGGCTTTTGGGGGGCGACCCAGACGTGGGCGCCGCCCCGCGTTACTGCACTGGCCGATAGCCATCGGTCGCTTCGACGGCGGGCCTCCCTTGGCTTGAAAAAATCGATATCGTTACGCTGGTTTGCGATAGGGTCGTCAACTGGCGTTGGCACTTGAGAAGAGGCTAACCGATGACTGTTTCCATGTTCACCATTTCTATCCCGGTCTTCATTCGGCACCTCAATGGCCTCGCCACCGTGCTCGACAAGGCGGCGGCCTGGGCTGCCGCGCGCAAGGTCAACGAAGCCGATTTTTTGAACACGCGCCTGTCGCCGGATATGTTCAATTTGGCTCGACAGGTGCGAGCGGCCACGGATCACGCCGCCAACGCGGGCGCACGTCTCGCCGGCAAAGAACCTTTGAAATTCGCCAACGACGAGACTACTATTGCTCAATTGAAGGACCGCATCGCAAAAACCATCGACTATCTCAAAACCTTCAAGCAGAGCGAGATCGACGGCACCGAAGACAAGCAGATTAGCATTACCTTCCCAAGCGGGCAGACGCGCCAATTCACCGGCCAGAGCCTGCTGCTTGGCAACAGCCTGCCGAACTTCTGGTTTCATACCACCACCGCCTATGACATCATTCGGCTATGTGGTGTCGAGCTTGGCAAACGCGATTTCATGGGCACACCGCCTGCATCCTAATGGGCTCAGTAAAATAGTTCAGGTCGTCGACAGCAAGCGACAACGGCGACAACCTCTCGTTTGGCCGAACCGGTGGTATAGCCTCTCTCAATTCCTAATAAATCCGGCCGACTGTACTAGCCGGCCGATCTGATTACGTGATTAAATCCGACTGTCGTAAAAGTCGGCACACAGCAGAACAGGCGGCAATCATGGCCAAGCGCAAAAAGCAAACGACAGGGCGGGGAAGAAAGTCAACAGCACGTACCAAGGCACGAAAGGCCTCCACGGCGCGGCGCAAAAAAGCAACAAAACGAACCGTCGCCAAGGCCAAGCCGAGCAAACGTTTGGCGAAGGCCAAGCCGAAAAGCGTTGTTGCCAAGAAGGTCGCGCGCAAAAAGGCTAAGCGCATCGAACCGGTGGGTACGGCCAAGGTCGAAACCGTAATCGTCGATGTGATCGAAGAAGTGGCTCCGGGCGTGATCGCCGTCACCGAGATCGAGACGACGGAGGTACGTCAACCGAGCAGCATCCGCGGCGAACTGCAGGAACGTCCTGGCATTACGGCGCCGAAATCGGAAGACCTGTAGATTTGCGGTGCCTTGGCTCGTGCAATTTGCCTGAGGCGAAGGCTAACCGCGGCGACAAGCAATGCGTCAGGCCGCGCGGCCTGCCGGCCAGCGCCCAAGGTGTGCGTGCTTGCCTGGCCGCTAAACTCACTAACTTTTACAGCTTTTTTAGCGAGTTGCGACGCCGCCAGCTTGAAATATCAGGGTGTGCCCCTATAAAGCGTAACTGCAAATTTCAGTGTTGCGCTTTCGATCGGAGAGAATGACACCGGCGAGAAATCGACGCCGCAGACCGCGCGCTTACGCGCCAATATCAGCCGGTAGAAAAGCTTTGCGGCGTCGTTGGCGCGAGCTAAAAGAAGTGTCCGCAAGTGAATGGTTTCCCTGGCTGCATATAGATCTTGAGCAGGATAAGGTCGGCGGCACGGTCTAACGTTAAATTCCGAGCTGCAACACGGGGGAGAAGAAGGAAAGATGGAATTACGTTCATTGGGTAAAGGCGGTCTGAAGGTATCTGTGCTTGGATTGGGCTGCATGGGCATGTCAGAGTTTTATGGTCCGGTCGATGATACCGAGTTGATCTCAACCATTCGACGCGCGATCGAGCTTGGCGTTACGTTTCTCGATACTGCGGATATGTACGGCGCCGGCCACAATGAGAAATTAATCGGTAATGCAATTAAAGGTAGACGCAACGGGGTAGTCATCGCGACAAAGTTCGGCAATGTGCGAGGTCCTAACGGGGAGCGGCTCGGTATCAGCGGTCGTCCGGAATACGTAAAAAGTGCTTGTGACGCGAGCCTCAAGAGGCTCGGCGTTGACGTGATCGACCTGTATTTTCAGCATCGCGTCGATCCAAAGACGCCTATCGAAGATACCGTCGGTGCAATGGCCGATCTCGTGCGTCAGGGAAAGGTACGTTACCTCGGCCTTTCCGAAGCTGCCCCCAAGACTATCAGACGAGCTCATCAGGTGCATCCGATCGCCGCTTTGCAAACAGAGTATTCGTTGTGGAGTCGCGATCCAGAGGACGAAATCCTTCCGACATTGAGAGAGCTCGGCATTGGATTTCGTGGCATATAGTCCGCTGGGACGTGGTTTTCTCACAGGCGCCATCAAGAACCCAGAAGGCTTGCCTGGAGATGATTTCCGTCGTCAGGCGCCACGATTTTTGCAACAAAACTATGCACGTAATCTCGATCTCGTGCGCGAGGTCGAGAATCTCGCTCAGGAGAAGCATTGCAAGCCTTCGCAAATTGCTCTGGCTTGGGTCCTCTCGCGCGGCAATGACATCGTCCCAATTCCCGGAACAAAACGGCGCAATTATCTCGAAGAAAACGTCGGCGCGATCGACGTGCCAATCACCCCAGCCGATATTGATCGGTTAGAAAAGGTATTTCCGAAAGGGGCGGCGGCGGGCGAGCGCTATCCCCAGCAGGGCATGCAAGCAGTTAATATTTGAACAAGTGTTTTACCCCCACGAAAGCTTTGCGGATTGCAAGTCGCTCGTGGCAGCCCCGCGGGTGCCTTCATGGATGGGAAGGCCATCCGGTAGAGCTGGCGGACGCTTTTTGGTATTGGCAGCATCGTTGCTTTGTCGAGCAGTCGGCCGTGAATAACGGCTAAGCGGCTGAATGTGAGTTTGTTTTCGTCGATTGGGCTGATTTGAGATTGCAGGATTTCGGGGTCTGAGGGCGCGGAACCTTGCAATTTCATTTTGGGATTTCCTCGAACAGGGAACCATGATTCCTTGGCGGCATCGGAGGACACGATGCGGCCGAAGCAACACACGACGACGGGATCGGGCGATCTGTTCCGGGCCAGACTCGATCAGATCATCAACATGCGCCATGAGTTGGTGGAACTCGCAGGCAGGATCGACTGGGCGTGGATCGACGGCGAGATCGCGCCGCTCTACAGCGACCAAGGTCGGCCCGGGATTGCGACGCGGTTCGTGATCGGGCTCTTGCTGCTCAAGCACATCTACGGGCTGTCCGACGAAGGCGTGTGCGAGCGCTGGGTGCATGATCCGTATTTCCAGCACTTCACCGGCGAAGAGTTCTTCCAGCATGAGTTCCCGCACGAGCGCTCGGACCTCAGCCATTGGCGCAAGCGGCTCGGTGATAGACTTGAGTTGCTGCTGGCCGAGAGCCTGCGGGTCGCGCACCAGAGTGGCGCCCTGCGGACGAAGGACCTGGCACGGGTCACGATCGACACCACCGTGCAGCCCAAGAACATCACCTTCCCGACCGATGCCAAGCTGCTGCACGCGGCGATCAAGGGGCTTAACCGCCTGACCCGGAAGCATGGCGTGCGGCTGCGGCAGTCCTATCTGCGCATCGCCAAGCATGCGGCCATGATGGCGGGACGCTACGCCCACGCCAAGCAGTTCAACCGCCATCGTCGGCAGTTACGCACCCTGCGCACGCGGCTGGGCCGCATCATCCGCGACATCCGCCGCAAGATCACCGGCCAGTCGGCCCTGGAGGAGGCATTCGAATGGCCGCTTGCCTGCGCCAGCCAGATCCGCTCGCAGCAGCAGCGTCAGCGCGGCTGGAAGCTGTATTCCTTCCATGCCCCCGAGGTCGAATGCATCGGCAAAGGCAAGGCCGCCGCGCCCTATGAGTTCGGGGTGAAGGTGTCTGTCGTCACGACCAATGCCCGTGCGCCCGGCGGCCAGTTCGTGCTGCACGCCAAGGCGTTGCCGGGCAATCCGTATGATGGACACACGCTGCGGTCCGCGATCGAGGACACCGAGAGGCTCACCGGGCGCGAGATCGAGCGCGCCTATGTCGACAAAGGATATCGTGGGCACGATGCATCGAACCCGTATCGCGTCTTCATCTCGGGAAACAAGCGCGGCGTGTTCGGCGCCATCAAGCGCGAGCTGCGACGCCGCTCCGCCATCGAACCTGTGATCGGCCATATGAAGGCCGAGGGCCATCTCGGCCGCTGCTACCTCAAGGGAACCGCCGGCGACGCCGCCAACGCCATCCTCACCGCCGTCGGCCACAACTTCCGACTCGTCCTCGTCTGGTTGAGGACTCTTTTGCGCCTGATCCTGATCGCGCTACGGAGCGTGATTATGGTCCGTCTAGCGGGCAAATCGGCTTCTTAACGGACGACCGAGCAATCTAGCATCACTGAAGATGCGCGATCGAAGCAATCTCCACCAGAAATTCCGGTTTGACCAAGTCGGCCCGGATACAATATCGCGCCGGCGGATTGGCTGGAAAGTATTCTTTATAGACTTCGTTCATCGCCGCATAATTGGCCAAGGTCCGATAGAAAAATGTGATTGAATGTCACATCCTTCAATGACCCGCCCGCAGCCTCTAGCACCGATTTGATCGTTTCAAGCACGTGCTTGGTCTGAGCCTTGACGTCCTTGGCGCCGACAACTTTCCCGTTGCTATCGAGTGCAAGAGTTCCTGACACATAGATCGCGTTTCCAGCCTTGGTGCCAGGAGAGTAGGGCGCCAGGGGTGGCGCAGATCCCTTTGGGATGATCGGCTCGTATGGCATTTGATTAGTCCCTCGTAGAGTCTATGAGGTTATTGGGGGCGGAACAGACCAATGATCTGCTCCGCCCGCAACAGATTTACCAACCTTGGAGCACGACGAGCTTGCCGTCGCGCCATTGAGCGTAACCGAAACTTTTCGGCCCACCGTGATCCGTCTTACTCCAATTGATGGGTGGCACGACACCCGGCTCGAAGTGCCCAATGATTCAAGCGAGTTGATCAGACTTGTCCGAGTCAGATCATTGCCGGCCCGCTTAATCCCCTCGACGATGATGATCCCGCCAGCCATGCCGAGATAGGGATAATAGCCGGGCTTGGTCTGCGGATAGTACTTGGCCAAGATTTCGTTCGCCTTGTGTACGGCGGGCTTATCCATTGTGGACACGGCTGTCATCAGATTGACGTAGATACCCTCCAGCGCCTGAGGGCCGACCAGGCTAAGCACTACAGGATCCGCCATAGTGTTGTGGCCTACCATCTTTGGCGACCAGCCCAAACGCTGTGCCTCCTTCGCGAACAAGGCGCCATGCTTGGGAATGACCCCGAGAACGACGGCGTCCGGATTGGCTTGCTTGAGAGCAATCGCCTGCGCGCTCACGTCAACATCGCTCGGAACGTAGCTTGCTTCTGCCACCGGCTCCATATTGTGTTTCTTAAGAGCCACAACCGCGCCGTCGCGCTGATCCTTTCCGAACTGATCGTTCTGGAAAAATATTGCGACCCGTTTCGCGCCCAGCTTTCCCACAGCGTATTCGGCCATCGACTCTCCGATTTCCGAGCTTAACGGCAGAATGCCAAAGACGTTGTTGTCGGTTGGCCTGTTGAGCAGCTTGTGCCCTCCGGCCGGGTTGACAATCGGCACGCCGCGCTGGTGAAGGAAAGGAAGCACCGCCAGGTTAGTTACGGTGCCAAGGGTGGACACGAGCGCGAACACATCGTCTCGATCGACCAGTTTCTTTGTAACGGCAACAGTCTGTTGCGGATTGTAGGAGTCGTTTTCGACGATCCATTCGATCTTGCGACCGTTCACGCCGCCCTGATCGTTGATGGAGTGGAAATAGGCGTCGCATCCCTCCTTCATTTGCGTCGCGCCAGCTGAAAGACCGCTCTGCAGCGGCAGAAAGGAGCCAAGAATGATCTTGTCCTTTGTTACGCCAGGGGTCGCAGACCACGCGATTTTCGGCATTGCCGAAGCAGCGGCGCCTGCCGCGGCTAGCGAAAGAAATGTTCTGCGCGATTTTGTCATGATCTCTTCTCCTTGATGATGGGTTTAGGCTTCGCCGAGATAAGCTTCAACAATGTGCTGGTCTTCCATCAGTTGTCTGGCCGGGCCCGACAACGTAATTCGGCCTTTCTCCATGACGTAAGCTTGTGCGGCCAAACTTAACGCTTGACGCGCATTTTGCTCGACCAACAAGACGGTCACGTGCTGCTGATTGATTTTCTGGATCAGCTTGAAAATTTCCTTGACCAATAAGGGCGCAAGCCCAAGAGACGGCTCGTCAAGCAAAACGATCTGCGGACGCGCCATCAAGGCGCGGCCGATGGCGACCATCTGTTGCTCTCCCCTGAAAGAGTTGCTGCTGCCTGGCGGCGTCGCTCTAATAGGTTGGGGAACAGCGCATAGACTTTGCTCAGCTCTGATCGCCACTTTCGACCGCTATCAAACCCATAAGCTCCCATCCGCAAGTTCTCTTCGACTGTCAGTTCCGAAAAGAGTTGACGTCCTTCCGGTACGAGGACAAGCCCGCGGGCAATAATCTCCTCCGTCGGCAACATAGAGATTTCGAGACCGTCAAGCTTGATTGATCCGTTTTTGCGGCACGGCACGCTGTTGGTGATGCATCCCAGCAAAGTTGATTTGCCTGCCCCGTTCGATCCAAGCAATGAGACTATCTGCCCGCGGTCCACCGATAAGGTCACATCTGTTAGCGCTGTCACCGCACCGTAGCTCGCGGACAAACCAAATATCTCAAGCATTCACCGGCTCTCCCAGATACGCCTTAATCACCGCCGGGTCTCGCCTGATTTCAGCAGGGGAGCCTTCACCGATCTTTTCACCATGGTCGAGAACGACTACTCGGTCACAGACCGTCATGACGACGCGCATATCGTGTTCAACGAGCAAGATGGAGATCCTTTCAGCGTCACGCAGAGCTCCGGACAGTCTCGGCAACTTTCTTGCTCTCTTCCGGATTCATGCCGGCCGCTGGTTCATCTAGGAGCAGCAGACGCGGTCTTCCCGCCAGGGCCCTCGCGAGCTCAACGGTCTTTTGAAGGCCGTAAGGCAGATCGGAGACCTGCACCGAAGCAACGTGGTTGAGCCCAAGCGAATTGATAATGCGATCGGCTTCGTCTGACGCCGCCTGCCGTTTCGCCCGCGCTAAAGGCATGTCAAGGAAATCGCTTAAAACACTCGATCGGTATCGATAGGCGAGGCCAAGGATGACGTTCTCGCGCAAAGTCGTCTCGCGAAATAGCTCCAAGTTCTGGAATGTGCGGCGAATACCCATTGCCGCGATTTGGTGAGGTTTGAGGCCAACAACCTCATCGCCCCCAAATCGGATCGCTCCGCTCTGCGGACGGTAAAGTCCGGATACGCAATTAAGCAAAGTTGATTTCCCCGCTCCATTCGGTCCGATCAGGCCTACAATCTCGCCTTCGCCGAGATTAAACGAGACTCCCGATAAAGCGTGAAGTCCCGAAAAGGAGAGAGAGAGATCGCGGATCTCAAGCAACGCCATGGGGACGTCTCCACGCGACCGCACGCACTGTATCGGCCAAACTCACCAAGCCTCCCGGCAGAAATTGCATGAAAACAATCAACGTTGCCCCATAGATCACCATCTGTGCGTCGGCGAATTCACGGAGTAGCTCGGGGGCGACTGCCAAATAAACCCCGCCAAGAAGCGCTCCTGCTCGCGAGTGAAGCCCGCCTATGACCGCCATTGCCAGGAATGACAGTGAAACGGCGAGTGAAAACGTTTCACTACTGAGATGGCCGATCAGGCTACCGTAGAGGGCGCCCGAAATGCCGGTGAATAGCGCGCTCGTTGCAAACGCGATGATGATGTGTTTTGGTCGGGAAATTCCGCAGCACTCGGCCGCGACGCTGCTCATACGTAGCGCCATTAGCGATCGCCCGGTGACAGAGCGCGCAAAATTTCCAGTCCACCAAGCGAGCAGTAGAAACATTGCGAGCAATAGATAGTAGTAGCTAAAATCGCTGTTTAATTCGTAGCCGAATAGGGCAGGCCGGGGCACGAACAGCCCCTGCCTGCCGCCCGTGAGCAACTCCCACTCGAAAAGCACTTGTTGGATGAATAGGGCAAAGCCAAGCGTCGCTATGGCGAGATAATGTCCTTGGACCCGCAGAGCGGGTAACGCCACCAACACACCGAAGGCTGCCGCGATAATTCCACCCGCGGCGACGCCGACAAGGAATGGTAGTCCAAGCTTCGTAATTACTATCGCCGAGCCATAGGCACCTAAAGCCCAAAATCCTGCGTGTCCGATCGAAATCTGTCCGCCCATGCCGATAAGGACGTTAAGGCTCAACGCCACCATGGCGTAGATCATGATGCTCGCGAGAATGTAGTAGCCGTAATTACCCAGCCCGAAAGGCAGAGCGATCAGAACGAGAATTGTCAAAATGCCCAGACTCTACGCGCCATCATGCTCAGACCTTTTTTGCGATTTGGCGGGTGAACAGGCCCTGTGGTCGGAACATAAGAACGAGGACAATGATTCCAAATGCGAAGGTGTCCTTAAACGCAGTCGAAACGTAGGCGGCAAAGAAATTTTCGATCAGCCCGATCGCGAGACAGCCCATTACTGCGCCCGGCAAACTATTAAAGCCTCCCAAGATTGCGCCAGCAAAGGCTTTCAAGAGCACTGCAAACATCATCTCGAAATCAAGGAACGTCAGTGGCGCAACGAGAAAGCCCGATACGACGCTGATCGCAGTCGCTAGCCCCCAGGCGGTAAGCGAGACCCGGCTAACATTGACGCCCATTAACTGGGCGGCGCGTCTATTCATGCTGGTGGCCCGCATCGCGATACCGGTACGCGTATATTCGAAAAACAAAAAGAGTATCGCCATCACGGCAAGCGAGACGCCGATATTCCCAAGGCTGTTCTGGGCGACGCGTGCACCAAAAACATCAATTGAGTCTGGTGCGAATAAAGAAGGAAAGCGGACGGGGTCATAGCCCCAAATCCAGCCGGCCGCGTGGTGAAAGATCATCCAAAGCCCGATAGTAGCGATGAGGGCATTGACTTGCGGCGCCGACCGAAGGGGCCTTATTGCAACTTGTTCAGTGAAAGCGCCGAGCAAACCTCCAATCGGTATGGCCAATATTAGAACCACGATGAGCGGAAGCCCAAGGTAGGTTAGCAGCGCATAGCATATGAAGGTTCCAAACATCGCCATTTCACCTTGTGCGAAATTGACGACATCCGTGGCCTTGTTAATCAAAACTAGCGAGAGCGCGAGCAGCGCATAGATGCTACCGAGTGCAAGGCCTGAAACAAAGAGCTGGGGAACCATCGAAGTTACCCTTGTAGGGCCACGGGTAGCATCAAGATGATCGCTTCAGATACTCGGCATGCCTATTCCAAGGCTATGAATGCCGTCTGATGAAGGAGAGTACCGCGTCCTCAAACACTGTTCTGTTGGTTTCCGAAGCGCAGTGACCCCCCCGGTCAAGTTCGACAAGCTCGGCATGTGGGATGAGTTTCGCGAGCTCGCGACTAAAATAGGGCGGCGTCAGGAAATCGTCTTTGGCGCAAATCACCATCGTCGGCGTCTTGATCATCCCCAGCTCAGAGGTGCGGTCGAACTGAACGATTGCGTCTATCCGGCTGGCTGCAATTTCCGATGACGGGGAATTTGGAATAGCCGTTTTTTCGCGCTCTTCCAGAAGAGCGATATTCTTGTTAATCCACCAATCTGGATAAAGAAACACGGGCGTTGAGCGAACGTAAGCAGTCGGGCCAGCTTCGGTGAGCAAGGTGCGGCGTGCATCGAACACGCGCCTAAAGAATGGATCGGCTTTAGTCCAACTGGCATAGATTACAAGTGAGATGAGCCGCTCCGGGTGAGTTACCGCGAGGGTTTGTCCGATGGCGCCACCGGTTGAATGACCAATCAAGTGTGCTCTTTCGATGCCAAGATCATCCATTACCGCTTGCAGATCGTCGGTCATTTGATCGACCGAATAACGAATCCGAGACCTGCTGCTCTGGCCAGTGCCGCGATGGTCGTGAATGATGACCTGATACTCTTTGGAGATTGCCGGAATATTCGGCGCCCAGTAGTTGCCGACACCACCGAGACCTGGAACAAGCAATACGGGCGCTCCGCTGCCGTACGTCATGTAATAAATCTCTGCGCCGGCGGCGTTGGCTTTCGGCATGAGTACCCCTGTCGCTAATGCGGACCGCGAGCCTTGGCTCGCAGAAGGTTCCCCGGAACGGACAGCCTATCCTTCATGCCCCTCAGTTGGTAATAGAAAAACTTGCAGAGTCCGTTGCCGAAATTAGAACACCCTAACGCGGCTTGAGCGATTTCATTTCGCCCACCAACGCGTTGAGAAACTCGCGCGCTGCAACCGAAATGACGCGGTTGCGATGGATGCAGACTTCAGAATAAGCTGAACGAAACGCCCGCTCGTTGACTGGGACGCAGTGCAGGCTGCCGCAGGCAACCTCCGCTCGCACGGTGAAAGCGGGCATGAAGGCGACCGCAGCGCCTGTCGCGGCCAGCGTCTTCGTCAACTCCAGCGAATTGGTGGTGAGCAGGCTCGAGAGCGTCAGCCTGCTGCGACGCGCCGCCGTATCGATAAGCTGCCGCAGACCGAAAGCGTTGTTCGGCAGTGCGAGCGGGTAATGCTGTAGCGTCTTCAGGGTAACTGCCTTTTCGCGAGCGAGGGGGTGGCGCGGGGAGACAATACACTTGTCTCGCTCGGCATAGCGCGCCGCTACCATAAGTTCGTGTCTGGGCTTAGCATTGAAGGTTAGCCCAATATCCGCCTCGTCCTGCAGCACCGCCGCGATAATGCGATCAGTTGGCCCCAGCATGAGGTTGAAGCTGATCCCGGGATACTTGGAATGGAAGGACGATAGCAGCGAGGGTAGGAAATTGCTGACCAGCCCCTCCATGGCGTAGATGGTGACTTCGCCGACCCGCAAACCTTTGAGGTCGTCGATCGCGGACTGTGCTCGACCTATGTCGCGGAATATGGACTTAGTGTGGTCAGCTAAAACCCGTCCAGCCGCTGTTGTCGTGACCCCGACTGGCGTGCGTTCGAACAATCGCAGCTTCAGTTCACTCTCGAGAATGGCGATTTGGCGGGAAATCGCGGATGGGGCAATATGAAGCTGGTCTGCGGCCTTGCGGATCGATCCGCATTTTTGCGTGACATGGAAATAGCGTAGCGATTTCAGTTTCATATGCTCCTCACACCAGCCGACATAATCGCCCACTAGGTCACGAGGCAGCGCGCGACGGTGCTGCAGCTTTTAATCCCAGTGCCAAACCCCACCAACCCACACAAGGCAACGCCTCGACAGGCCCCCCTTTAGATTGCGCTCACTGTCAGGCTACCATAATCATGACGGGATATGCACCGAATCCTGTCAACTAGGGCAGCACGGCGAGGTCAATTCGACGGAAGTGCTTTATTACCGCAATCCAATGTTCAGAGACGTTTTGCTCACAAGGGACCAAGCCGATCAAGAACGAGGTCTTGTTCCAGCCGGTCAGCAATGCGGCCAAGACGGCTCGCCACTGCGCGAAGAAGTGGATGTCCTTCGGTGGTTGGAAATAGCACATTTGTTCACCTGCGCTGCCTGAATGCTATATCATCATTGTGGCAGCCAAACAGGACTGCGACTCAGCCGCGCTGCAACAAGCGCAGCTTTACGGCCGTTGCGGACCAACATCCCTCGACGAACTGGTCGTACATAAACGGCTGCATCACCGCGGGGACGGCAAGTGGAACGACGTGCTGGCGGTGGAGTTGAGGTAATGTTTTGCATGCTCATGATGCTGCGGACTTGACGCAAGTCGCCGCCTTGGCTGCTTCATCGCCATGAGTATTTATCAAACTCGCTAAAAAAAGTCTGATTTGTTAGCGAGTTGACGCGCCAACTGGTCGCCCGAATTGGGCTAGGAAAGCCGCCAATGGCTCAGGCGCGCGTCGATCGCGTCCTGTATTTTGGTGATGACGACGCCGAGAATCGCGAGAACGATCAGAACGGCAAAGACCTGCTCCGTTTCGAGCACTTGCCCGGCAAGATACAGCCTCGCGCCCAATCCGACCTTGCCGACGACCATTTCAGCGGCGACTACCAGAATTATCGATACGCCGAGACCTAGGCGAACGCCGGCAAAAATCGATGGTATGGCCGAGGGCAGCAGCACCATGCGGACGATCTGGCCGTGCGACGCACCCAGATCGCGTGCTGCGAGGGTCAAGCCGGGATCACACTGACGAATTCCGAGAACCGTGTTGATGACGATCGGAAAAATCGCACCAAGCGCCGAGATGGTCAGCATGAACGGCCCGCCGGTCCCGAGCCAAATGATGAACAGCGGGATCAACGTTACCTTGGGTAATGGATACAGGGCGGCGATAAAGTTGTCCGCCACGGCGCTCACCCTTTCTGACGTCGCCATCCAGACGCCCAGGGCCGTTCCCGCGACGAGCGCGATGGCAAATCCCCCAAAGATTTGCCCGAGCGTGACCAGCAGGTCGGTCAACAGACCGCCAGTCACGAACATCTGGCCAAGCGCCAACAGGATTCTGGTCGGGCGCGGCAGATAGATCGGATTAAGATTGAGCGCGAGAACGACCACTTCCCAGAAAATCAACACCGCCGCAACGGCAATCCATCCGAGAACGCGCGGCTCGGACAGACGGGTCAACAAGCCGGCTTGCCTCACGGCTGCGGACGCAGCCGGTGAAGAGCGGGACGCTGCCGCGGGATGGTCACTCGTCATGCGGCGTCCGCTTCACTGACCATAGTCTTTAATACTTCATCGCGCAGTAAGCCATAGATGCGGTCGAACACGGACGCGTATCCATCGAGATGGGTGGTCGCCAGCGACCGCGGACGTGGTAGCTCTATCGGAATAGCAGCTGCGAGACGGCCCGGCCGAGCCGTCATGACGACGACTGTGTCCGCCAGAAGGATGGCCTCTTCGATCGAATGCGTGACCAGGATTGCAGTTGTTCCGCTACGCTCGACGAGCCGCGCCAGTTGTTCTTGCAGCACTAATCTCGTTTGGGCGTCCAACGCGCCAAATGGCTCGTCGAGCAACAGGATTTCCGGGTCCATCACCAATGCTCTCGCGAGGCCGACCCGTTGCCGCATGCCCCCAGACAGTTGCTTTGGGTATTTTTCCTCGAAACCGCCGAGGTCGACCCGGCTCAAAGCGCGCCCAGCGCGCTCTCGTCGTTCGCTCCGCCCGATGCCTCCGAGCTCAAGCCCAAATGCCACGTTGTCGATCACGGTGCGCCACGGAAACAGATTGAAGCTCTGCCAGACCGTGGCCATGCGCGGCGGATTGGTCGCTTCGCGGCCGTCCGGATTGAGGAACCGAATCCGACCAACGCTC
This sequence comes from uncultured Pseudomonadota bacterium, assembly GCA_963782145.1. Lineage (GTDB taxonomy): Bacteria > Pseudomonadota > Alphaproteobacteria > Rhizobiales > Xanthobacteraceae > Pseudolabrys. Next base: position 132,147 of record CAWAIV010000013.1, on the reverse strand, counting down.
GGCTGCAGAAGGCCCCGGATGATCTGCAGCAGCGTACTCTTTCCGCACCCGCTCGGGCCGATGATGGCCGTGACCCGTCGTGGCGCGATGCGAAAGCTGACATTGTCCAGCGCCTGCACAGGCGTCCCGGACTTGGAACTGTATGTCAGGGAGACGCCATCGCATTCGATGGCGACTCCTGCGTCTTTTGCGGGTTCGATCACGTGAACGGATTGGCCGTCTTCAGCCGCTCTACGGCTTCCTTGGCTGCGGCAAGATCGAACATCGTCTTTTCCGACACGCTGCCGCTAACGAGCTTCATGGATTCCGTCAGGAACTTGTGTTGGGCCATGACCGACTCAATATTAGGCATGCCGTCGGGGTCGTACCATGTCCATCGCGGAGCAGCTTTGGTTATCAGGAAAGCGGGAACTTTAGTCGCCGCCGAGATGATCTTGACGACTTCTGGGTCCTTGCTCTCCGCGGCCTTATTGAACAGTCGTGCCGCATACGTGTGCACCATGGCAAAACGCACAGCTGCGGATCTGTTCGCCTGCAGGAATGAGTTAGACATGACCCAACAAGCGAGTTGAGCGTTCGGCTCTATATCGGAGCCTGGTCCGACAATCTTACCGACCTTGTTCTTCTCCGCCAGGAAAGCCAGCGGAACGGGTATGTTAGCGGCATCTGCCCGGCCGACGCCCATCAATTTTATTATGTCCGGATAAGGCATGCCGGACGACCAGTCGAGATCCGTGCGTGGATTGAGGCCGGCCTTTTCCGCGGCGCGGCCGAGAAGATATTGGTCGATGCTGCCCGGTGCCTGGATGGCGATCTTCTTGCCCTTGAGTTTGATCCCATCGTTGGGTGAGTGGAAACCCGCCGCATACATTGCGTTGCTGGCGACGATAGTCATTGAGCCGTGACCTGGCTTTTCGCTACCGCGATCGAGGATCAACTTGAATGGAGCACCTTTCGACACAGTGTTGAATAGGCCGGCATTCAAAGTGGTTGCTGTAACGTCCAGCTCGCCGGCTACAAGCGCAGGCATGGCCAGCGCCCCGTCTGAGAAGTATTTTAGTTCCGCATCGAGATTGACCTTGTCGAAGAGTTTTTGTGCTTCGGCAATGAAGATCGGCCCTGATGAAATCAAGGGAACCAACCCGACACGGATGCGTTGGCGCGTCTCTGCGGCGCGCAGAACAGAAGGTGCGCTGATCGCGAGCGGGCTAGCTGCGGCGTAAGCCAGCAATCGACGGCGGCTGATTTTAGTCATTGTACTCCCTCCATATACGGTCCGGCGCGATGATCCTCACCCGCAAAGCTTATGCCGCGCCTGCCCATGATGCCAGTACCCCTGGCGATCCCTCTTACTGGGCGGTGGCGGTCCAATATGGCGCTGTAGTAGCTAATTCCCCCAGCCGGCGCAGATTTTAGATCAATGACCCAGCCGAAACACAATTGACGCTGACTGGCCGGGCGTGCACAAACTCAACGGACGAGCAGAGGAGTTGATACGATGCGTGCCCATAGACCAGTCTTCAAGGCCTCGCCGACAAATCCCGATCTGGGAGAAATTCAAACTCAGCCGGAGCGCAAGCCGGACATGCCCTACGCCCCGGCCATCCGTGTGACCGCGCCGGGCGATCTGCTGTTCATCTCGGGGGCGACGCCGTCGCCGCTGTACCACAAACATCCGCACGTTCTGTCTGAGCATAATCATCCGGTGGGCATAGAGATCCAGACGCAACTGGCGATGGAAAACATCAAGTCGATCTTGGACCACGAAGGTCTGGCCTGGACCGACATTGTGAAAATTACTCGCTATCTTACCGACATGCGTGACATGGACGGCGTAATGGCAACTATGGGCAAGTATTTTGGCGATTGGACCCCAGCCAGTACGACCGTCTGCGTAAATCAACTTTCAACGCCAGGCGCCCGCGTAGAGATCGACATGATCGCCGCTTATCCGAAGACATGATTGGCCATGTAGCGAATCTCGGCGGTGAGATCTGTCGCCTCTCCGAGGGCACGCCCACAATTACGAATGTCCTCGCAGACATTCGCAGTACGGCCGCGATCGACGTCGCTTCACAATGTGTCTATGCCGGTTTTGTGAATTCATATCCGAGTTGCGCCTCAGCCGACGGCTGTAACGCGCAGCACAAGCGTTGATGCCGCCTTTGCGCTGAACGAAATCTTGCAACGGCTCAGACGGCAACTTGACGGCGTCAGCGTAACGCAACACGCGCGACCACTTACTGATGGTGCGCCTATCAAGAACCGTGGGATGCACCGCCGCCGTGATCAAACCGGCAATTGGCTCGATAGCGCGCGAAGTATCGGCACCACGAATTATCAATGCCGAGCGCACGCGACCCTTAGCTTTGCCGTCGGCCTTCCACAAGGCCACAAAATTATACACGTCTATCAGAAATTTATAGATCGCGTTACGAGCACGAGTTCTCCGACAGGCGTCGCAGGCGTGCCTTAGTCTGCGAACATCGTTGGTCAAAGCTTGGCGTGAATAGGGAACGTTGGTTGAAATGGAACCGCCCAGCTGATCGGTCATGACCAGCGCCCCCGAGCTTCATCTGCCGCCTCAAGATCCTCTTCTGCATCGAGTTGCAAGCTGCTGATATGATCACACAATTGAGGGGTAGCGATCCATTTTATTTTCCCATTAGGCCTTAACAGCCGTTGGGCGTCGCCTTGTGCCTCGAGAAACACTAGCACGCGTGTGATCGCGGCTTCCCGGTTCAACAATTGATAGGTTTGCCAATTAAAGCCGATAATTTGATCTACCCATAATTCCAAGTTATGCAACATTACGCATCCGCGGGCCCCGCACTTGGGCCGCGTCACTGTCAATACCTCGCGAGAGAAGCCTCTTAACGCGCCATCACCATCCCCAACACATTCGCCCGCGCGAGCGTTGTTCTCAGCGCCTCGTCCGAAACATGCGTGTAAATTTCAGTGGTGGCGATGCTCGAATGGCCCAGCAGTCGCTGCACGAAGCGGATATCGACTCCCGTCTCGATCAGCAGTGTCGCCGCCGTGTGCCTGAGCATGTGCGGCGTAATTCTGCGGGCGAGGCCTTCATCCTGCGCCAACTTGCGCAATCGCAATCGCACCGACTGAGGCCGCATAATCGAACCGTGCCGATTGATGAAGAGCGGCGCGGCACCGTGTCTGTTTCGCTTTACCCTCAGCTGCTCGATTTCCTCGGCAAACTCTGCATTGGTGACATAAACAATCCGCTCTTTTGCCCCCTTGCCGCGTATGCGGATCATCGATCCTGCGGACAAAATATCGTCGGTATGCAGCTTGCAGACTTCACCGACACGAAGACCCGTTGAAATCATCAGGCGTACGATGATGGCGAAGTTCATGTCCGGATCGCCGGCTTGAATGCCGATGAAGGGCGAACTAAATGTCGATAAGAGGCGCGTCGCCTCGGGGCGCGAGAGGGTGCGCGGCAATCGCTTTCGCCGCGCCAATTTCAAATGCCATCCTTCGAATGGATTTTTGGTCTGCTCAACGTCCACAAGAAATTTGTAAAATGATCGCAGGCAGGCAAACCGCCGGCGAATCGTGGCTGTCGTCAGCGCTCGCTCGCTCACCATGTCTTCCAGGTAGGCCTTTAACGTTGCGGTCGAAACTTGTTCCGGCGTCGCGCCTGTTCCAAGCCACTTCCGAAAGTCGGCCAGGTCGCAGGCATAGGCTTGTGTCGTATGCGATGAGAGCCTTCGCTCGACGGAGCAAGATTGTAGAAACGCATCAACCGCAACTCTAAACTGCATGGCCGCTCTCCGATGTTAGGAGAACGACATTGCCGAACTCGGTAGCGCTCCGCTAATGGTGAGCATGAATACGGTTAGCGGAGGACGGAAGCAGTCGGCGCGCACATTTCGAATTCATCGGAGCGATTTGTCTTTCTACGCAAGCTCGCCCGACGACGCCGTGCTCGATCATCTTTATTGTACGACGGTAAAGGCCGCGTTGGCTTTTCGTTGCGACGCTTATGCCACCCATCGCTCCCGTTGCGCATGATCGACAACCTCTTCGTCGTCAACTCACTGGAACCGTGAGTCGCCGCAGCCCTGCGGCGCGGTCATAGTTTACGCGCCCGACGGCGGGCGTTGAATGCTGCGTCTCGGCTGTCAGGGCATCATATTACTGCGGCTGCCGCTTTCCGGCATCATGCAGGCTCCGCCGGAACCGCCACACACCGGGCTGTCAACACGCGCAAAGACCCGAAGATCGCGGTGCCGACACCTTTCCCCGCAATGCAATAAACTTCAACGAAGGAACCATTAAGGCCCATTATAGCGGGCTTTTTTGCTGTCGGCGGCAGGGTTTGAGTTGTTCGCACCAGCAATAATTTATGTCCGGAAAGCCTGCACAGCGCTCTGCTAACGCCGCCGCGCGCGCATGCGCGGCGCCCGCGACGAAGTTTACTCTTGACGTAGCCTGTGTTTATTCCAATTGCTCGTTGTGGAAGTATATGATTTGTTTATCGACAAGTTATGCCGCGATGGGTCGGAGGCTCATCGAATACCAAAAGAAAACCACGAGTCGACGGCGCAAAGACGTTCGGCTGCGTGGAGGAAAAAGAGGGAGGAAAGTTTATGCGACTCACAACCAAAGCCTTGAGTCTCGGCGTCGCCGCGCTCGGCGCTACGCTGATGGTATCCGGAGTTCCCGCGCAGGCGGCCTGGAAGCCGACCCGCACGGTCGAGTTCATCGTGCCGGCGGGCATCGGCGGCGGCGCCGGTCAGATGGCGCAATTGATCCAAGGCATCATCCAGAAACATAAACTGATGCCGACCTCGATGGTCGTCATCAGCAAGAAGGGCGGTTCCGGCGCCGAGGGCTTCCTCTACGTCAAGAACGCCAAGGCCGATCCGCACAAGCTGATCATCACGCTGTCCAACCTGTTCACCACGCCGCTGGCCACCGGCTCGCCGTTCTCCTGGAAGGATTACACCCCGATCGCCATGATGGCGCTCGACGAGTTCGTGTTCTGGGTGAATTCCAAGACGCCCTACAAGACGCCGGGCGAATATATCGATGCGGTGAAGAAGGCCGGCGGCAAGATGAAGATGGGCGGCACCGGCTCCAAGCAGGAAGACCAGATCATCACTGCGGCGCTGGAACAGAAGACCGGCGCCAAGTTCACCTACATCCCCTACAGCGGCGGCGGCACGGTGTGCACCCAGCTCGTCGGCGGCCACATCGATTCGAGCGTCAACAACCCGGTTGAATGCGTCGCCCATTGGCGCGCCGGCAGCGTGCGTCCGCTCTGCGTGTTCGACGAGAAGCCGATGCCCTATCCGGCCAAGATCACCAAGGACATGTCCTGGCAGGATATCCCGACCTGCAAGTCCAAGGGTCTCGACATCGAATACACGATGCTGCGCGGCATCATGACGGCGCCGGGCGTATCGAAGGATGCGGTCGACTACTATATCGACCTGCTCAAGAAGGTGCGCGAAACGCCGGAATGGAAGGCCTATATGGAAAAAGGCGCCTTCAATCAGAGCTTCATGACCGGTGCCGCCTTCCATAAGTGGCTGGAGAATGCCGCCGCGGTGCATCACGGTTTGATGGAGAAGGCCGGCTTCCTGCACAAAGGGTCCTGAGTTCGGTACCTTGGCGGGAGCGCCGTTGAATCGGCGCTCCCGCAATTTGCATGTCCGGCGGCCTGTGCGATCACCTCACGGGCGACCCGCCCCCGAAAAGCACGAACGAGTTACAGGTTATGGCTGAAAGCTCCGAAAACGAAAACCCGCTCGACAGCGTCGTTACCAACCGCACGATGAACATCGTGGTGGCGCTGGCCCTGATGGCGGTCGCGGCGGTGGTGATGATCGACAGTTACTTGCTCGGCGCCGGTTGGGCGAAGAATGTCGGGCCGGATTCCGGCTATTTCCCCTTCTATGTCGCGCTGATCATGTTCTGCGCCAGCGGCGTGACCCTGGTGCAGAACCTGCTGTCGCGACGCGCCGACGGCGGCGGCAGCTTCATCGCCCATGGCGAAATGATCATGGTGCTGCAAGTCCTGATCCCGATGACCATCTTCGTCATCCTGTCGATCTATATCGGCATCTACATCTCGATGGCGCTGTTCATCGGCTTCTTCATGACCTGGCACGGCCGCTATCCGTTCTACAAGACGATCCCGGTAGCAGTCGCCGTCCCCATCGTGCTGTTCATCGTTTTCGAAATCTGGTTCCTGGTGCCGCTGCCGAAGGGCCCGTTCGAGGCCTGGCTCGGCTATTGAGACCGGCGGCGCCGCGATGCCAGCAATCCGCTGCGTAGAAACACAAACAAAAAACGGTGTGCGCAACACCAGGTGACGGGAGGCTTTAGTTGGACGCTTTCTTTTCGCTGATGCACGGCTTCGAAGTGCTGCTGACGCCCATGAATTTGGGCTACATGGTGGTCGGCATCCTGTTCGGCGTTCTGCTCGGCTTCCTGCCCGGCGTCGGCGGCGCCAACGGCATCGCCATCCTGCTGCCGCTGACCTTCTCCATGCCCAACACCACCGCCATCATCATGCTGGCGGCGATCTATTGGGGCGCCCTGTTCGGCGGCTGCATCAGCGCCATTTTGTTCAACATTCCGGGCGAACCATGGTCGGTGGCGACCACATTCGACGGCCATCCGCTGGCCAAGCAGGGCCGCGCCGGCGAAGCGCTGACCGCATCGCTCTCCTCGTCCTTCGTCGGCGCGCTCATCGCCACCATCATGCTCACCTTCATGGCGCCGATCGTTGCCAATTTCGCGCTCGATTTTGGCCCGCCGGAATATTTCTCGGTCTACCTGCTCACCTTCTGCAGCTTCGTCGGCATGGGCCGGCAGTCGCCGTTCAAGGTCATCGCCAGCATGATGTTCGGCTTCGCCTTCGCCTGCGTCGGCACCGACCAGGTAACCGGCGGCCTGCGCCTGACCTTCGGCACCGAAACCCTGCTCACCGGCTTCCACTTCCTCATCGCGGTGATCGGCCTGTTCGGCATCGGCGAGATCCTGGTGACCATCGAGAAGGGCCTGCAATTCGAGGGCCGCAGCGCCAAGATCAATCCCTTCGTGGTGTGGCAGACCTGGAAAAAGCTGCCGCAATACTGGGTCACCATCATCCGCGGCACCGCCGTCGGCATCTGGCTCGGCGTCACGCCCGGCGGCGCGACGCCCGCCTCGTTCATGAGCTACGGCCTGGCCAAGCGCTTTTCCAAGAATGGCCATCTGTTCGGCACCGGCGAACTGGAAGGCGTGGTGGCGCCGGAGACCGCGGCGCATGCCGCCGGCACCAGCGCGCTGCTGCCGATGCTCACGCTCGGCATCCCCGGCTCGCCGACCGCCGCGGTGCTGCTCGGCGGCCTGTTGATCTGGGGCCTGCAGCCCGGACCGTTGCTGTTCGTCGAGCAGAAGGACTTCGTCTGGGGCCTGATCGCCTCGATCTATCTCGGCAATTTGGTGGGCCTGGTGGTGGTGTTGTCGACGGTGCCGTTATGGGCCTCGATCATGCGCATCCCGTTCTCCATCATCGCCCCCATCATCATCGTCGTCTGCGCCATCGGCTCCTATACGCTGTCGAACGCGCCCGCCGACCTGATCTTCATGGTGATGTTCGGCGCCATCGGCTACCTGTTCAAGAAGCTCGATTATCCGCTGGCGCCGATGGTGCTGGCGATCGTGCTGGGCGGGCGCGCCGAAAGCTCGTTCCGCCAGGCGATGATCGGCTCGCAGGGCGACCTTTCGGTGTTCTGGTCGAACGGGCTGGTCGGCTCCATCACCGCGCTCAGCATGATCATGCTGTTCTGGCCGCTGATCTCGCGCGTGTTCGGATCGCTGCGGCGGCGCGCGAGCAGCCCGGCGCCGGCGTGATGCCGGCGCCATTGCCGTGAGCGGTCGCGCCGCGCGCGCGAGCCGTCCATTGGCAACAATGGCGGCGTCTGGAACAAAGCTGAAACACCGCTAAGGCCGGCCGGCGCCGCTGCGCGCCGGCCGCCACCCAGCCTTGCAGCAGGGCCATTGCCAGTACGTCCGGACCCGTGGCATATTGTATACCAGTCATGAGTGTCCGCGACCGTACCTCCCCAACCGCCAGTGTCCGTGCCCGCCGAGCGAGCACTGCCGCGCTCGCCGCCGTTGGCGCGCAGCCGGTGCTGGCGCCGTTCGACACCACCACAAGCTTCAAGCAGAAGGCCTATATCGCCTTGAAGAACGCGATCGTGGCCATGGATATCTACCGTAGCCGCGACGACATCCGCCTCGACGAACGCAAGCTGGCGTCCGACTTCGGCATCAGCCGCACCCCGGTGCGCGAGGCCATGGCGCAGCTCGAGAGCGAGGGTTTCGTGCGCTCGGTGCCGCGTCGCGGCATCTATGTCGTGCGCAAGACCAAGCGCGAGGTGATCGAGCTGATCACCGCCTGGGCGGCGCTGGAAAGCATGGCGGCGCGGCTGATCACCGAGACCGCGACCGACGAGGAGATCGCCGACCTGCGCCGCATGTTCGCGACTTTCGAGCGCGGACAGGTGCAGGCCAAGCTCGACGAATATTCCGAGGTGAACATCGAGTTCCACCAGACCATCATCCGCCTGTCGCGCAACCAGGTGCTGATCGACATGGCCGAGAACCTGTTCGCCCACATGCGCATGATTCGCCGCAAGACCATCGGCGAAAAGGATCGCGCCGCGCGCTCGATCCAAGACCACATCAACATCATCAAGGCGATCGAGACGCGCGAGACCGAACGCGCCGGCGAGCTGGTACGCGACCATGCGCTCGGCCTGGCGGAACACGTGGCGAAATACGCGGATTATTTGGACTGAAGGTCCAGGTTTGCAAGGATAACGGAGGAATCCCATGGCTGATGCGGCAGTGAAGGAAAAGAAAAGCGAGGCGAGCGCAGCGGCAGCCGAGGCCGAGCAGGAACTGACGGACGGCTTCCACCTCATCATCGATGCGATGAAGCTCAACGGCATCGAAACGATCTACGGCGTGCCTGGCATCCCGATCACCGACTTCGGCCGCATGGCGCAGGCCGCCGGCATTCGCGTCATTTCATTCCGCCACGAGCAGAATGCCGGCAATGCCGCGGCCATCGCCGGCTACCTGACCAAGAAACCCGGCATCTGCCTGACTGTATCGGCGCCCGGCTTCCTCAACGGCCTGGTGGCGCTGGCCAATGCCACCACCAACTGCTTCCCCATGATCCTGGTCTCCGGCTCGTCCGAACGCGAGATCGTCGACCTGCAACAGGGCGATTACGAGGAGATGGACCAGCTCGCCATCGCCAAGCCGCTGTGCAAGGCGGCCTTCCGCGTGCTGCATGCCGCCGACATCGGCATCGGCCTGGCGCGCGCCATCCGCGCCGCCGTGTCCGGCCGTCCCGGCGGCGTCTATCTCGATCTGCCGGCCAAGCTGTTCGGGCAGGTCATGCCGGCGGCCGCCGGCGCCAAGTCGCTGGTCAAGGTCATCGATGCGGCGCCCGCCCAGATTCCGGCGCCGGACGCAGTCAAGCGCGCGCTCGACCTGCTCAAGAGCGCCAAGCGCCCGCTGATCATTCTCGGCAAGGGCGCCGCCTACGCGCAGGCCGATGACGCCATCCGCGCTTTGGTGGAAAAGAGCGGCGTCCCCTTCCTGCCAATGAGCATGGCCAAGGGCCTGCTGCCCGACACGCATCCGCAATGCGCCGGCGCGGCGCGCTCGACGGTGCTGAAGGAATCCGATGTCGTTGTGATGATCGGCGCCCGCCTCAACTGGCTGCTGTCGCACGGCAAGGGCAAGAACTGGGGCGAGCCGCATTCCAAGAAGTTCATCCAGATCGACATCGAGCCGCGCGAGATGGACTCCAACGTCGAGATCGCGGCGCCCGTGGTCGGCGATATCGGCTCCTGCGTGGCGGCGCTGCTCGACGGCATGGGCGCCAAGTGGCCGGCGCCGCCGGCCGACTGGACCGATGCCATCAGCAAGAAGCGCGAAGAGAACGTCGCCAAGATGGCGCCGCGGCTGATGAACAACAACGTGCCGATGGACTATCACGGCGCGCTCGGCGTGCTGCGCACCATCATCAAGGAGCGCCCGGACGCCATCCTGGTCAACGAGGGCGCCAACGCGCTCGATCTCACCCGCGGCGTCATCGACATGTATCAGCCGCGCAAGCGGCTCGACGTCGGCACCTGGGGCGTCATGGGCATCGGCATGGGCTATGCCATCGCCGCCGCGATCGAGACCGGCAAGCCGGTGCTGGCGATCGAGGGCGACTCGGCCTTCGGCTTTTCCGGCATGGAGGTGGAAACCATCTGCCGCTACCAACTGCCGGTCTGCGTCGTCATCTTCAACAATGACGGCATCTATCGCGGCACCGACGTCAATCGTGGCGGCGGTTCCGATCCGGCGCCCACCGTCTTCGTCAAGGGCTCGCGCTACGACATGATGATGGAGGCCTTCGGCGGCGTCGGCGTCAATGCGACGACGCCGGACGAGCTCAAGCGCGCGGTCAACGCGGCGATGGATTCCGGCAAGCCGACGCTGATCAACGCGGTCATCGACCCGGCCGCCGGCAGCGAGAGCGGCCGCATCGGCAACCTCAACCCGCAGAGCGCGCTGAAGAAGAAATAACGCGAAACGCGTCATCGCGGACGTGGGTGCGAGCTGGTGCACCGCTAATTCGCGATCGCGCTGAACTGAAACAGTCCCGGCCCCGCGGAACGTTTCGTCCCACGACCGGGACCCGAAGCTGAGATCATTTGGAGGATGGAAATGGCCAAGAAGGCTAACAAGAAGGCTAAGGCGAAATCGAAGAAGGCGGCGGCGAAGAAGCCCGCGCGCAAACCCGCCAAGCTCGCCGCCAAGACGCCGGCGGTGAAAAAAGCGAGCGCCAAGAAGGCGGCCAAGAAGGTCAACGGCAATGGCCTGCCGAAGCCGAGCAACAAGCCCTACGGGCAGGATGGCAAGGCGCTCACCGGCGTGCGCATTCTCGATTTCACCCATGTGCAGTCGGGCCCGACCTGCACGCAGTTGCTGGCCTGGTTCGGCGCCGACGTGATCAAGGTCGAGCGCCCCGGCGTCGGCGATATCACACGCGGCCAGTTGCGCGACGTGCCCAACGCCGACTCGCTCTATTTCACCATGCTCAACCACAACAAGCGCTCGATCACCATCGACTCCAAGCACCCGCAGGGCAAGCGCGTGCTCGAGGCGCTGATCAAGAGCTGCGACGTGCTGGTGGAGAATTTCGCCCCCGGCGCGCTCGACCGCATGGGGCTGACCTGGGACTACATCCACGCCACCAACCCGCGCATGATCGTGGCCTCGGTCAAGGGCTTCGGCCCCGGCCCCTATGAGGACTGCAAGGTCTACGAAAACATCGCGCAATGCGCCGGCGGCTCCGCCTCCACCACCGGCTTCCGCGAAGGTCCGCCGCTGGTCACCGGCGCGCAGATCGGCGACTCGGGCACCGGCCTGCACCTCGCGCTCGGCATCGTCAGCGCGCTCTATCAGCGCAACCGCACCGGCCGCGGCCAGAAGGTGCTCGCCGCCATGCAGGACGGCGTGCTCAATCTCTGCCGCGTCAAGCTGCGCGACCAGCAGCGGCTGGCGCACGGCCCGCTCAAGGAATACAGCCAGTTCGGCGAAGGCGTGCCCTTCGGCATCGCCACTCCGCGCGCCGGCAACGATTCCGGCGGCGGCCAGCCCGGCTGGATCTTGAAGTGCAAGGGCTGGGAGACCGATCCCGACGCCTATATCTATTTCATCACCCAGGCGCCGGTGTGGGAAAAGATCTGCGACGTCATCGGCAAGCCGGAATGGAAGACCGATCCTGACTACGCCACGCCGCCGGCGCGGCTGCCGCGGCTCAAGCATATCTTCCGCACCATCGAGGATTGGACCATGACCAAGAACAAGTTCGAGGTCATGGAGATCTGCAACGCGGTCGACATCCCGGTCGGCCCGATCCTGTCGATGAAGGAGATCGCCGAGGAGCCCTCGCTGCGCGCCACCGGCACCGTGGTTGAGGTCGATCACCCGACCCGCGGCAAATATCTCTCGGTCGGCAATCCGATCAAGCTGTCCGACTCGATCTCCGAAGTGAAGCGCTCGCCGCTGCTCGGCGAGCACACCGACGAGATCCTCAAGGACGTGCTCAAGTTCTCGGCGGGCGAGATCGCCGAAATCAAGAATTCCGGCGCGCTCAGCGCACCGCCGAAGAAGGAAAAGGCGGCGTGATTTCCCTCTCCCCGCCCGGCGCGGAGAGGTGAAGAAAAAAGTCGGAGGATTTCACAATGCGTATCGTCGTTCACGGCCAGCAGGCATTCGGCAAGGCCGTGCTGGAGGCGCTGCTCAAGCGCGGCGAGGAAGTGGTCGCGGCCTATGTCGCGCCGGAGAAGGAAGGCGCCAAGGCCGACCCGCTCAAGGAGGCGGCGCTCGCCGCCAAACTGCCGGTCTACCAGCCGTCGTCCTACAAGGACCCGAAGGTGTGGGAAGAGTTCAAGGCGCTCAAGCCCGACCTGCAGGTCATGGCCTTCGTCACGTTGTTCGTGCCGGAGGACTTCCTCAACATCCCGACCCACGGCTCGATCCAGTATCACCCCTCGCTGCTGCCGGCCTATCGCGGCGCCTCGGCGATCAACTGGCCGATCATTCTCGGCGAAAAGGAAACCGGCCTGTCGATCTTCTGGCCTGACAACGGGCTCGATACCGGCGACGTGTTGATGCAAAAAAAGACGCCGATCTCCGACACCGACACGCTCGGCACCGTCTATTTCGACCGCCTGTTTCCGCTCGGCGTCGAAGCGATGCTGGAATCGGTCGATCTGGTCAAAGCCGGCAAGGCACCGCGCATAAAGCAGGACGAATCGAAAGCCACCTATGAAGGCCGCTGCGGCCCGGGCAATGCCAAGATCGACTGGGGCAAATCCTGGCGCCAGATCGATCCGCTCATCCGCGGCTGCAATCCGGCGCCGGGCGCCTGGACCGTGCTCGACGGCAAGACGCTGAAAATCTTCGACGCCAAGCCGCTGCCGGCCAAGGACCCCAAGGGCATCGCCGGCAAGCTGGGCGAGATCGTCGCCGTCGATGCCGACGGATTCACCGTCGTCTGCGCCGACGGCCGCTTCAAGGTCACCCGCGTGCAGCCCGAAGGGGCAAGAAGATCGACGCTGGCGAGTTCATCGCTTCTACGCAAACTCGCGACCGGGGCGAGGTTCGCGTGACGTCCACCCCGTCATTCCGGGTCGGCGCAGGTCGCGCGCGCCCCGGAATGGCCAAGTCATAATCCCCCAGCAAATTGGATATCCCCATGCCCGCCTCGCAGCATCAATCCCCGAAGTCCGACATCGAAATTGCCCAGGCCGCCAAGCCGCGGCCGATCATGGAGCTTGCCAAGGAAAAGCTCGGCATCGCCGCGGAAAATCTCGAGCCCTACGGCCATTTCAAGGCCAAGGTCTCGATGAACTACGTTAAGTCGTTGCAGAATAAGCCCGACGGCAAGCTGATCCTGGTGTCGGCCATCACACCGACGCCGGCCGGCGAGGGCAAGACCACCACCACGGTCGGCCTCACCGACGCGCTCAACAAGATCGGCAAGAAGGCGATGCTGTGCCTGCGCGAGCCCTCGCTCGGGCCCTGCTTCGGCGTCAAGGGCGGTGCCGCCGGCGGCGGCTATGCCCAGGTGGTGCCGATGGAGGACATCAATCTGCACTTCACCGGCGATTTCCACGCCATCGCCGCCGCCAACAACCTGCTTTGCGCGCTGATCGACAACCACATCTACTGGGGCAATTCGCTCGGGCTCGACGGCCGCCGCATCACCTGGCGCCGCGCCGTCGACATGAACGACCGTTCGTTGCGCTCGATCGTCTCCTCGCTCGGCGGCGTCGCCAACGGCTTCCCGCGCGAGGACGGTTTCGACATCGCGGTCGCCTCCGAGGTGATGGCGGTGTTCTGCCTGGCCAAGAACATCGACGATCTCAAGCAGCGCCTGTCCAATATCATTGTCGGCTATACCCGCGACCGCAAACCGGTGCGCGCCGGTGAGCTCAAGGGCCACGGGCCGATGACCGCGCTGCTGAAGGACGCGCTGGCGCCCAACCTGGTGCAGACGCTGGAGGGCACGCCCGCCTTCATCCATGGCGGCCCCTTCGCCAATATCGCGCATGGCTGCAACTCGGTGCTCGCCACCACCACGGCGCTCAAGCTCGCCGATTATGTGGTGACGGAAGCCGGCTTCGGCGCCGACCTCGGCGCCGAGAAGTTCCTCGACATCAAGTGCCGCATGACCGGGCTCAAGCCCGACGCCGTGGTGCTGGTCGCCACCATCCGCGCGCTGAAGATGCATGGCGGCGTGAAGAAAGAGGACCTCAAGAAGGAAGACCTTAAGGCGCTCGCCGCCGGCATGGCCAATCTCGAGCGTCACGTCGAGCAACATGCAGAAGTTCGGCCTGGTGCCGGTGGTCTCGATCAACCGCTTCTCCGCCGACACCGAGGCCGAGATCGCGCTGGTCAAGGAGGCCTGCGCCAAGCTCGGCGTCGAGGCGCTGATGGCCGACCATTGGGCCATGGGCGGCGAAGGCGCCACCGACGTCGCCAAGGCGGTGGTCAAGGTGGTCGAGAGCGGCAAGAGCAATCTCAAGCTGCTCTATCCCGACGAGATGCCGCTGCTGGAAAAGGTGCGCACCATCGCCAAGGAGATCTACGGCGCCAAGGATATCGAGGCGCCCAAGGCGGTGCGCGACCAGCTCGCCACTTTCGAGAGCATGGGCTACGGCAAGCTGCCGGTCTGCATCGCCAAGACCCAGTATTCCTTCACCACCAGCGCCGATTCCAAGGGCGCGCCCACCGGCTTCACCATTCCGGTGCGCGAGGTGCGGCTGTCGGCCGGCGCCGAGTTCGTGGTGGTGATCTGCGGGGAGATCATGACCATGCCCGGCCTGCCGCGCGTGCCGGCCGCCGACGCCATCGATGTCGGCCCGGACGGCAAGATCACCGGGCTGTTCTGAGTTCGCTCATTCCCGCGGGGGAGGTCGCTCGCGCCTTAGCGAGCGAACCCGGGAGAGTCCAGCCCACTGCCTGAACGTCGTTTCTGGATTCCGGGTTCCGGCCTTCGGCCGGTCCCGGAATGAGCGAAGAACCGCTCACTCCAGCTCGAATTCGCGCCAGCCGATCGCCGCGTTGAACATGGCGGTGCGCACGCGCGCCACCGCATAGGGCTCGCCGTGCAGGCGCAGCGTCTCCTTGGCATGGCCCTGCACCACCACCACCGCGGCGTCCTGCTCGCCGCGCGTCAGCGCCCGCTCGCGCATCTGCTCGGCCAATTCGTCGAGCTCCTCGGGGTCGAGCAACTGGTCGACCACGCGCAGCACATGGATCACCTTGCGCGGATGTTCGCGCACGGCGCCATAGACGAGCTTATAGGTCATCGCCGCCTGCTCGATGTTGGATAGGAGCGCAGAATGCAGGCGCGCGCCGGCCAAATCAATATTTCTGTCAAGAGCACAAGGTGAAAAACGATCCATAGCGCATGGCTATATATCGTGTGCCTCGCGTCACCCCGACAGTCGCGGCGCGATGCGCTTGGCTTCGGAGACCAGCGCGGCGGCGATCGGCGTCATTGGCTCGCGCGCCGGCACCACCAGGCCGATGGTCTGCACCGCCTCCGGCTCCACGATCGGGATGGCGCGGATGGTCTCGGTCAGGCCCAGCGTCTCGGCGATCTTGGCCGGCATGACGCTGGCCCAGCGGCCGGTGCGCACATGCGAATACAACAGGATCATCGAATCCAATTCCAGCGTCGGCCGCGATTCGCCGCCGGCGCTTTTCAGCAGGTGGTCGATGATGCGCCGGTTCTGCATGTCGGGCGTCAGCAGGCAGAGCGGCACCTGCGCCACTTCCTTCCAGGTCACGGTGTCGCGGTTGCCGAGCGGGGCGTCGGCCGCGGTCAACAGCCGGTAATGCTCGCGATAGAGCGGCACCGTGCCGACGCGGCCCACCGGCTCGTTCTCGACATAGGTGATGCCGGCGTCGATCTCCAGGTTCTCCAGCAGGCTCGAGGATCTCCAGCGAATTGCGCGAGTAGATGGTGAACTGCACATTGGGATGCTTCTCGCGATAGGGCGTGGTGATCGCCGCCACCATGGCCAGCGCGGTCGGGATCGCGGCGATGCGCAGCCGGCCCGACAGGCCGTGGCGCAGCGAATTGATCTCCTCGCGCATCTGCCGGGCGTCGCCGACGATGCGGCGCGCCCATTCCAGCACGCGCTGGCCCTCCGGCGTGAAGCCCTGGAAGCGCGAGCCGCGATTGACCAGCAGCACCCCCATCTGCTCCTCGAGCTGCTTGACCCCGGCCGACAGCGTCGGCTGCGTCACCCCGCAGGCTTCCGCGGCGCGGCCGAAGTGCTTTTCCCGCGCCAGGGCAATGATATATTGCAGCTTGTCGAGCACCGAAATTAACTCTTTGATTTCAGTCTGTTATACGCGGATACTACTGTCTCGCTGAAAAAATAAGCAGTAATGACCATAGCAGTGATAGGGATTTACCTATCAACCCATACCGAGCACGGGGTTGTCTGGCGCCCGAAACGGCTTCAAACATTGTAGTTTCAGGCCATTCCAGCGCCGCCGCACCGGGGCGACCGGCGTGCACCGTCGGTATGGTCAGGAGTATGTCGATGAATATGCAGATGCCGCCGCCGACCGGCGCCAATGGCACCGGCCGCCGCCGGCCGCCGCGCACCCCCAAGGGCCGCCAGGTCGACCCGCCGCGCTCGATGAAGTGCGCGCGCTGCTCACCGACCGGCCGCGCCGGCGCGACCTGCTGATCGAGCATCTGCATCTGATCCAGGATCATTACGGCCACCTCTCCGCCGCGCATCTGGCCGCGCTCGCCGCCGAGATGAAGATGGCGCAGACGGAGGTCTACGAGGTCGCCACCTTCTATGCGCATTTCGACGTGGTGAAGGACGGCGCCGGCGCCGCCGGCGATCACCGTGCGCGTCTGCGATTCGCTGTCCTGCGCCATGGCCGGCGCCGAGGCGCTGCTCGCGAAGCTGCCGGCGATCCTCGGCAAGGACGTGCGCGTGGTGCGCGCGCCCTGCATGGGCGCCTGCGACCGCGCGCCGGTCGCCGCCGTCGGCCATGTGCAGACCTTCAAGGCGACGCCCGACAAGGTCGCCGCCGCGGTGAAGGCGAAGCCGCATGCGCAGGCCTGGAAGCCGACTACCGACTTCGCCGCCTATCAAAAAGCCGGCGGCTACCGTCTGCTCAAGGATTGCCTCGCCGGCAAACGCACGCGCGAGGACCTGATCAAGATCGTCAGCGATGCCGGCTTGCGCGGCATGGGCGGCGCCGGCTTTCCCACCGGGCGCAAATGGCAATTGGTGCGCGCGGAACCCGCGCCGCGCATGTTCGCGGTCAATGCCGACGAGGGCGAGCCCGGCACCTTCAAGGACCGCTTCTATCTCGAGCGCGATCCGCATCGTTTCATCGAGGGCATGCTGATCGCGGCGTTCGTGGTCGAGGCGGTCGAGACCTATCTCTATATCCGCGACGAATATCCCGAGCTGCGGCTGATGCTGGCCGAGGAACTCGCCAAGGTGGAGAAGGCGGGGCTGTCGCCGCACACCAAGCTGCATCTGCGCCGCGGCGCCGGCGCCTATATCTGCGGCGAAGAGTCGGCGATGATCGAATCGATCGAGGGCAAGCGCGGACTGCCGCGCCATCGCCCGCCTTATGTCGCGCAGGTCGGCCTGTTCGGCCGCCCGACGCTGGAGCAGAACGTCGAGACGCTCTACTGGGTGCGCGACATGGTCGAGAAGGGCGCCGAATGGGCGACGTCGCAAGGCCGCCACGAGCGCAAAGGCTTCCGCAGCTTCTCGGTGTCCGGCCGGGTGAAAAACCCCGGCGTCAAACTGGCGCCGGCCGGCATCACCATGCGCGAATTGATCGACGAATATTGCGGCGGCATGACCGACGGCCACGAACTTCAAGGCCTATCTCCCGGGCGGCGCCTCCGGCGGCATATTGCCGGCCTCGATGGCCGACATCCCGCTCGACTTCGGCATGCTGGAAAAGCACGGCTGCCTTCGTCGGCTCGCACGCGGTGGTGATCCTGTCCGACAAGGACGACATGAAAGCCGTGGCGTTGAACCTGTTGAAGTTCTTCGAGGACGAAAGCTGCGGCCAGTGCACGCCCTGCCGCGTCGGCACCGAGAAGGCGGTCAAGCTGATGGCAACAGGGTCCCTGGGACGCGGCGCTGCTGACGGAACTGTCTGGCGCTGATGCGCGACGCTTCGATCTGCGGGCTCGGCCAGGCCGCGCCCAATCCGCTGCTGAGCGTGCTGAAATTCTTCCCCGAGGAACTTTCCAAACCGCTGGGCACTTGGTGAACCATGGCTGACAAACAGACGCCCAACACCTTCTTCATCGACGACCGCGAGGTCGACATCCGCCACGGCGAGATCGATCTTCCGCGCCGCGCGCCGGCTCGACATCAAGCTGCCGCATCTGTGCTACACGCCCAAGCCCGGCTACCGCGCCGACGGCAATTGCCGCGTCTGCATGGTCGAGATCGAGGGCGAGCGCGTGCTGGCGGCAAGCTGCATCCGCAGCCCAGCGCCGGGCATGAAGGTGAAGACGCAGACCGAGCGCGCCAAGACCGCGCGCAAGATGGTCGCCGAACTGCTGGTCACCGACCAGCCCGCGCATCGAAGTGGCGCACGACCCGGACTCCGAATTCTGGAAGACCGCCAAGCGCCAGAAGATCGAAGCCGGCCGCTTCCCCAAGCGTGAAGCGCAAGCCGTGCCGGCGCCCGACCGCAGCCATCCGGCCATGGCGGTCAATCTCGATGCCTGCATCCAATGTAATCTCTGCGTGCGCGCCTGCCGCGAAGTGCAGGTCAACGACGTCATCGGCATGGCCGGCCGCGGCCACACCGAGAAAATCGTGTTCGACTTCGACGACCCGATGGGCGCCTCGACCTGCGTGGCCTGCGGCGAATGCGTGCAGGCCTGCCCGACCGGCGCGCTGATGCCGGCGACCGTCGTCAACGACAATCAATGTGCGCACCGAATTCGCCGATCGCAAGGTCGACAGCGTCTGCCCCTATTGCGGCGTCGGCTGCCAGCTCACCTACCATATCAAGGACGACAAGCTGCTCTACGTCACCGGCAAGAACGGCCCGGCCAACGAGAACCGGCTCTGCGTCAAGGGCCGTTTCGGCTTCGACTATGTCAGCAATCCGCAACGGCTGACCCAGCCGATGATCCGCAAGGAAGGCGTGCCCAAGGTGCCGCACGAGGTCATCGATCCCGTCCAACCCGTGGACGCATTTCCGCCCCGCCACCTGGGAAGAGGCGCTCGACAAGGCGGCCGGCGGCCTCAAGGCGATCCGCGACCGCGACGGCCCCAAGGGCCTCGCCGGCTTCGGCTCGGCCAAATGCACCAACGAGGAGGCTTATCTGTTCCAGAAGCTGGTGCGCGCCGGCTTCGGCACCAACAATGTCGACCACTGCACGCGGCTCTGCCACGCCTCGTCGGTGGCCGCGCTGTTGGAAGGCGTCGGCTCCGGCGCCGTGTCGGCCACCTTCAACGAGGTGAAGAACTCCGACGTCATCATCGCCATCGGCTGCAATCCGTCCGAGAACCATCCGGTCGCCGCCACCTTCTTCAAGCAGGCGGTCAAGCGCGGCGCCAAGCTGATCGTCATGGATCCGCGCGGCCAGGCCTTGAAGCGGCACGCCTGGCGCATGATGCAGTTCAAGAACGGCGCCGACGTGGCCATGCTCAACGCCATGCTCAACGTCATCGTCACCGAGGGCCTCTACGACAAGCAATATGTCGAGACTTATGTCGAGGGCTTCGCGCCCTTCGCCGAGCACATCAAGGACTTCACGCCCGACGAGATGGCGCCGATCTGCGGCATTCCCGCCGATACCTTGCGCGAAGTGGCGCGCACCTATGCGCGCGCGCATTCGGCGATCATCTTCTGGGGCATGGGCGTGTCGCAGCACACCCACGGCACCGACAATGCGCGCTGCCTGATCGCGCTGTCGCTGATCACCGGCCAGATCGGCCGTCCCGGCACCGGCCTGCATCCGCTGCGCGGGCAGAACAACGTGCAGGGCGCCTCCGACGCCGGCCTCATCCCCATGTTCTTCCCCGATTACAAGTCGGTGGAGACGCCGGAGATTCGCGCCAAGGTCGAGGGCGTGTGGAACGCCAAGCTCGATCCGCAAGCAAGGGCCTCACCGTGGTCGAGATCATGGATGCGATCCATGCCGACGTGATCAAAGGCATGTACATCCTCGGCGAGAACCCGGCGATGTCCGATCCCGACCTCAACCACGCGCGCGTGGCGCTGGCGCATCTCGAGCATCTGGTGGTGCAGGACCTGTTCCTCACCGAGACCGCCTGTTACGCCGACGTGGTGCTGCCGGCCTCGGCCTGGCCGGAGAAGGACGGCACCGTCACCAACACCAATCGCCAGGTGCAGATCGGCCGCGCGGCGTTGCCGCTGCCGGGCGAGGCCAAGCTCGACTGGTGGATCACGCAGGAGATCGCGCGCCGTATCGGCTTGGACTGGAACTACACGCATCCGAGCGAGATCTATGCCGAGATGGCCTCGCTGATGCCCTCGCTCAACAACATCACCTGGCCGCGCGTCGAGCGCGAGAGCGCGGTGACCTATCCCTGCGACGCCCCCGACAAGCCCGGCCGCGACGTCGTCTTCGACCAGGGCTTCCCGCGCCCCGGCGGCTTCGGCAAGCTGGTGGCGGCCAAGCTGCTGCCGCCGAACGAAACGCCCGACCACGACTACCCGTTCATCCTCACCACCGGACGTATGTTGGAACATTGGCACACCGGCGCCATGACCCGGCGCTCCAGCGTGCTCGACGCGCTGGAGCCGGGGCCGACCGCGGCGCTCTCGCGCGGCACCATCGAGAAGCTCGGCATCGCGCCGGGCGACATGGTGCGCGTGTCGACGCGGCGCGGTGTGGTCGAACTGGCCGCGCGCCAGGACGACGCCATTCCCGACGGCGTGGTGTTCATCCCCTTCGCCTTCTTCGAGGCGGCGGCCAACCGCCTGACCAACCCGGCGCTCGACCCGTTCGGCAAGATCCCCGAGTTCAAGTACTGCGCCGCGCGGGTGGAAAAAGTCGAACCGCAACGCGAGGCGGCGGAGTAAACTCTCTTATCCCTCCCCCGCTTGCGTGGGAGGGTGGCCGGCGTTCGCCGGCCGGGTTGGGGAGTGCCGCCATGATTGAAAGTCCCGCGACCGGACGGCTAGCGCGCCGCATGCTCGCTTGTGCCGTCGCCCTCGTCTTGGCGGCCATCGCCGTCAGCCCGCGCGCCGTCGCCGCGGAACATCCGATCGTCATCGGCGCCATGTACAATCTCACCGGTGGCCAGCAGGACCTCGACCTGCCGTCCTCGCGCGGCGCAAAGCTCGCCGTCGACGAAGCCAACAAGGCCGGCGGCGTGCTCGGGCGCCGGGTCGACCTCATCCTGGTCGACGGCAAGACCCAGCCGCAGGTCATCGCCCGCGAAGCCGCGACGCTGCTCAAGCGGCAGCCGGCGCCGGTCGGCCTGATCGGATTTTCCGACACCGACATGGTGCTGGCGGCCGCGCGCATCGCCGCAAAAGACAAGCGCGTGTTCCTCACCTCGGGCGCGACCTCGCCGAAATTGCCGCGCCAGGTGCCGCGCTATCTGTTCCTCGCCTGCTTCGGCGACAATGTGCAGGCCGCGGCCGGCGCCGAGTTCGCGGTGAAGAGGTTGAAGGCGCATTCGGCCGTGGTGCTCTACAAGCAGGACTCGTCCTACGCCAAGCTGCTGCACGGCTATTTCGAGACCCGCTTCAAACAGCTCGGCGGCAAGGTGGCGACGGTGCGCGGCTACACGCTGGCCGACATCAAGGCGAAGGTGCAGGGCCTGCCCAAAGCCGATCTCATCTATCTCGCGGCGCAGCCCGACGACGTGTCGGCGGCGGTGACGGCACTGCGCGGCGCCGGCATCGAAGCGCCGATCCTCGGCGGCGATGGGCTCGACATCGGCGACGCCTGGAAGCAGATCGCCCATGCCGACAACATCTATTTCACCACCCACGCCTATCTCGGCGCCGACAATCCCAATCCACGCGTGCAGGCATTTCGCGCGCTTTTTGTGAAGGCCTATCCGGACAAGCAGCCGGACGCCTTCTCGGCGCTCGGTTACGATACGGCCCGGCTGCTCATGGCGGCGATCAAGGCCGCCGGCACCGACCGGCCGCGGCAGGTGCGCTACGCCCTGGCTGCCACGCACGACTTTGCCGGCGTGACCGGCACCATCAGCTATCGCCATGGCAACCGCATTCCGGCCAAATCGGTCAGCATCATCGCGGTCAAGCAGGGCCGTCAGGCTTTCGTCGCCAGCGTGCTGCCGGAGCAGATCCCGGCCCCCTGATTAACCTCACCGCGCGCGCGTCCTCGCCGAACAGGATAGGCCCCCGATGCTCAAACTCGCCGAACTGAAACGGGAGTGGCGCCAGCTCTCCGTGTATGACCGTTTCGAACAGGTCGTCACCCGCATCATCATGGTGTTCATATCCGTGGTCATCATCAATTCGTTGGTGCTGGTGGCCATCGAGCTGTTCAACGATTTTCAGCTCGGGCTTGCGTTTGCCGAACGCGAGCTGCTGCAGGACATCTTCGGCTCGATCCTGACCGTTCTGATTCTGCTTGAGTTCAATCATTCCATCGCGTCGGCACTGACCAAGAAATCCGGCGTGATCCACGCGCGGGTTGTTGTCTTGATCGCCATTCTTGTCGTGGCCAGGAAGGTCATCTTGCTCGATTTCAAGACGGCTACGCTGGAAAGCCTTCTTGGCATTGGCGGGATGGCGCTGGCGCTGGGGGTGCTTTATTGGCTGCTCGGCGTGGACCGCCCGGGCGCCCGCGACCAGGGTTCGAACCGCGCCGATTGAGTGAGCCTGCTGATTCCCGTCCCTCGGCTTAGCCGATCACCGTTCGTCCCCGCGCAGGCGGGGACGGGAAGGAGCGGACGGATTCAATCGGCCTGAATCAGGCGCTAAATGACGGCGCTGAGCGTCGCTGGGGAATCGAGCATCACCTTACTGCCGCGCACCCCGTACCAGAGCGCCGCGATGGTTTGCTTGCCCATGGTCAACGGTACGCCGACGACCAGTGTCGTCGGCATCCGGTTGAAGCTCCCCGGCTGCCGTTCGCCGTAAGTGAAGCTCGCCACGACCGGCAGAGCCTTGCCGTTCACGGAAATGCCGAGCGTCGCGCCGGGAAAATCGTTCCCTTCGGCATAGGGATTCGGCAGGTTCAATGTGACGAGCGCCATGGCGTCGGCGCCTTCCGGCAAGGTAATAGAGAGACCCGGGATCGGCGTGAACTGCGACGCATTGGTGGATAGCGCGCCGCTCGTTTGTGCGTAGAGCGCGGGCATGACATTCCTCCCTGAAAAACCCCTCATGGTTGAGTGTTGTCACATTACCCATTTTTAATTGCGACGCGCAATGGTGGTGCGTGGCGCCACCGCTACCGGTCGCGTACTCTTGACAATATTCCTGTAATGGACTATATACCCAGGTATCCTCCCCAACCGAGGGGCGTTCTCATGAGACGCAAACGAGGGCGGGGGAGGCTGCGGCGCCCGCGGGCGGGGCTCGTAACCCTGCGCTCGGGAGGCCCCGGCCAAGCCGTCCGCCGGCACTAAGACCGGCTGCCTTTGATGGCTGGACGCGGCGGCGACGAAGGGCGGCGGAAGCCGGCCGGATCGAGGGCCCACGAGGGCCCTGTCGCCGCCCGGAAGCACGGCGCCGGGGACAGAAAAGCCGCCGTGGCGCGCTGAGGGGCGCCGCACCTTGGCAACAAGGTGCGCACATAAAGAAATGGCAGCGCCTTTTCGGCGCGCCATCCCCTCTGATTCAAAAGAGGGGATGCAGTCTACCGGAAGACAGGCGGTCCCGGCGCCTCGACAAAGAATACGGGCGCTGACGCATGTCTGCTGTTTGACAACTGAATCTGACAAAGGAAGGTGCGGGCAAAAAATTCGGCGTCATGCCCGGGCGATGACAGCACAGAGTCGACATGGGGAGACGGAGGTGAAAGACCGTTCAATGAATCCGCTTCACGCCCTCGTCCACCACGCGCAGTTCCAGCGCCTCGATCATGTCCGTGCGCATGGCCTCGCTCGCCGCCAGCGCGGATTCGGTTTCTCTCCAGGTGGTCGAATTCGAGCCGGCGAGTACGACGCCGCCGATGACCGCGGCGAGCGCGGCGACGGTCATGTAGGGCACATAGGGAATGAGCCAGATGAGCGTCAGCACGATCCAGGCCGCGCCGGCGGCGATGGCGATCTTGGCCGCCAGCGCCAGCTTGCGGCAGCGTTCGATCGCCTCGCTCAGCTCCTCGATACGCGCTTCGATGCGCGCGATGTCGTCGGGGGTAGCATCCATGCCGCCGACGGTAACCCGGACCGGCAGCCGACGGAATGCGCGTCAGCGCGCCGTCGCGGGAGCGGCATCAGGTTCCGTCCCCACGCTTTGCGGGGACGGCGGACGGAGGCAAGGCGCGCGGCGAAGGCCGGCGCGTGAGCGACGTCAGTTGCCCGGCGTGTTGGCCGAGAGCAGCGTGCTGGGGGTGACGATGACGACCGCGGTGACGGTCTGCACGCCATCCATCTCGGGCTTGTCCGCGTAGCTGACGGTAACCCGGTCGCCGGTCGTCAGATCGGCGGGCACCGCGACCGCGGGCGCAATATCCATGAACTGCGAATTGTCTTGCAGCGTGATGGTCCGGCCCGAGGGGTCCCAGTTGAGCACTTTAGCGGTGACCGAATCGGCCAGGACGGGAGCCGCACTTGCGGCCAGCAGGCCGGCCGCCACCAGGAGCACACGCATCTTCATGATTGAAATTCCTTTCGCTTTGCGGCTCGCAACCGTGTCGCCACCGAGGCGCGGCGATGACCGGCCAGGGCTTGCGCGAGGCGCTTGATGCCTGGATTTTTGACTAATGGGGCCCGGGGCTTACCGCATTGCGGTAACTCAAATCCGCCAGCCGGGCCGAGGCAAAAGCCGACTGGGCGAGCGGCTGGGACGTCAAAAAGTCCAGAAATACAAGGGTTTCTGCTGCGCCCGCTCCGGCAACCGACCGGAGCAGGGCAGGGCAGCAAAAAATGCAACGCAATAAAGCGAGGGACCGCGCGCCTTCCAGCGCTCAGCCGCGCTTTTCCTTCATGGGCGTCAGCCGCTTGGCGATGTCCTTGTTGACGGTGACCGAATTGATGGCGTCGATGCCGCTTTCAGAGCCTTCGTAGTCGATCGTCACATTGTCGCCGGCCTTCAGCTCCGCCGGTACCGCGACCGTGGCCGGGATGTCCATGAACATCGAATTGTCTTCCAGCGTGATGGCCCGTTTGGCGGAGTCCCAGGCCGTGACATTAGCGGTGACGGAATTGGCCAGGACGGCGCTGCAGCTCACCGCCAGCAAGCCGGCCGCCACCAGGAATGCGCGTGTCATCATGTTCGGAAATCCTTTCCGGATCCGTTGCGAGAGCGTGTTGTGCGGTTCATGTCGCGGCCGGCAGCTGGCCGGCGGCTTTAGGTCCTTACTCGGCCGTAACGAACGGCTGGCACGGCCTTGCGCGGGGCGCGTTTCATTCCGCGACCGCATATAGTTGCAGGTTCTGTGGCGCCATTGCGGCGGCGGCCGCCCCGCCGAAAATATTACGCGGCGTTTATCCTGCGGAATTGCTATAGAAGGTGCGCTTCAACGCAGGGCGCGGCCATCACGCGCGCAAATGAGGTTCGAGAATGTCGCTTGCTCACGAACTGGAACCGGCCACCGCGTCGCAAGTCCGCCACGACTGGACGCGGGCCGAGATCGCGGCGCTGTTCGCGCTGCCGTTTCCCGAGCTGATGTTCCGCGCCGCGCAAGCGCACCGGGCCAGTTTCGATCCCGCCGAGGTGCAGATCTCGACCCTGCTCTCGATCAAGACCGGCGGCTGTCCGGAGGACTGCGCCTATTGTCCGCAATCGGCGCAATACGATACCGGGGTGAAGGCCGAGAAGCTGATGAGCCTTGCGACGGTGCTTTCCGAGGCGCGCGCGGCCAAGGCAGCCGGCGCCTCGCGCTTCTGCATGGGCGCGGCCTGGCGCGAGCCCAAGGACCGCGACCTTGATTCCGTCTGCGCCATGGTGGAGGGGGTGAAGGCGCTGGGCTTGGAGACCTGCGTCACGCTCGGCATGCTTACCGGCGAGCAGGCGCAGCGGCTCAAGCGCAGCGGCCTCGATTATTACAACCACAATCTCGACACCTCGCCGGAATTCTACGGCGAGATCATCACCACACGCTGCTATCAGGACCGCCTCGACACGCTCGCGCGCGTGCGCGACGCCGGCATCCATGTCTGCTGCGGCGGCATTGTCGGCATGGGCGAGGGGCTCGACGACCGCGTCGGCATGATCGCGACACTGGCCAACCTGCCGGTGCATCCGGAAAGCGTGCCGATCAACATGCTGGTGCAGGTGGAAGGCACGCCGCTCGCAGGGCTGGCGACGCTCGATCCGCTCGATTTCGTGCGCACCATTGCGGTGGCGCGCATCGCCATGCCGGCCTCGGTGGTGCGCCTTTCGGCCGGCCGCGAGGAGATGAGCGAGGAGACGCAGGCCTTGTGTTTCCTCGCCGGCGCCAATTCGATCTTCTACGGGCCGAAGCTGCTGACCACGCCCAATCCCGGTCGCGACCGCGACATGGCGCTGCTCGACAAGCTCGGCTTGAGAGCGATGGAATAGGGTGCCGTTCAGCCCTGTGAATTCTTTTCGCCGGGCACGCCGTATTGCAGCACCTGCACCTTTTCCAGCGTGACCAGGCCGCTCGACATCATGCGGTCGAGCACCGGCAGGAAGGCGTCGATCTTGTCCTTGCTATCGACGAGCTCGACCACGATCGGCAGGTCCTGCGACAGCCGCAGGATCTTGGTGGTGTGGATGCGGCTCGAATGGCCGAAGCCGACCGCGCCGCGCAATACCGTGCTGCCGGCGAGATGCATCTCGCGCGCCTTCAGCACGATCGCCTCGTAGAGCGGCTTGCCTTCGAACTTGTCGTCTTCGCCGAGGAAGACGCGGAGCAGCATGGCGTCGCGCGGGAGTTCCATGGTCACACCCATCTCATCGCGTTCAGGCTGGCGGCGAGGATATGGCCGGCCCAAACCGCGGCCAGGCAGAGTACCACCGATCCGGTGATATTGGCGCCGGCATGCAGCCACTCGCCGTCCTGGATCAGATTGAGCGTCTGCAGGCTGAACGAGGAGAACGTGGTGTAGCCGCCGCAGAAGCCGGTCAGCACCGCCTGGCGCAGGGCAGACGACACGAAGACGCGGCCGTCCGGCCCGGTCAGCGTGGCAACGAAGCCGATGATGAAGGAGCCGACCACATTGACGATCAGCGTACCCCAGGGGAAGGTCTCGCCGATCAGCCGCGCCGCCACGCCGGAGCAGAAATAGCGCGAGGCGCCGCCCAGCGCGCTGCCGACGGTGATCCACAGGTATTGATTGAGCATCGAGGATGTCCTGTCTGCGGCGGCAGAGACCTTCCGACGAAATGCAAAACCGCCTGCACCCGGCCGATTCCTACCGCCTCAAGTTGCACGGTAGGAGCCATCAGCCCGGCGGGCGGTTAACGGGGGAACCCCATCCCCGACAAGGCGCAAGCTAACTTCGCGCCCGCCGAGGGTCAACCCGAGAGACAGGCCGCGCGCCGTGGCGTAGACTTAGATCGCTTAGAGTTCCCCCCTCCGTGCCCTTGCCGTAATGTCTTGACCGAAACCGTTCCTCCTCGTCGCCGCCGTCGCGCCTTCGACTGGGCCACCGCGACGATCGCCGTGCTCGCGCTCGGCGCCGCGGCCATCGTCTTTATGCGCGACGGTCAGGAGCGCTTCCTCGCCATTCTCGGCAGCGACCTCTGGCTGCTTGGCGACATGCTGCCGAAGGTGCTGGCCGGCTGCCTGATCGCGGTGTTCATCACCTTGCTGCTGCCGCGCGAGATGGTGGCGCGCTGGGTCGGCGAGGAGTTCGGGCTTTGCCGGCCTCATCGTCGCCAGCGTCGTCGGTTTCATCCTGCCGGGCGGGCCGATCACCATCTATCCGGTGGCCGGCGCCTTTTTCGCCATGGGCGCCGACGCCGGCGCGGTGGTCGCCTTCCTCACCAGTTGGGCGCTGGTCGGCTATACCCGCGCGCTGGTGTGGGAAATGCCGTTCTTCGGGGCGCATTTCGTGCTCTGGCGCGTGCTCATCGCGACGCCGCTGCCGCTCTTGGTCGGCGTCATGGCGCGCATCGCGGTGCGCACGCTGAAGCTGCGGCTGGGAGACAAGCCGTGATCCTGTTCGTCAATCTGCTGCTCTGGGCGCTGGTGGTGGCGCTGGCAATCATGGCGGCGGTGCGCGGCGGCGGCTTGCTGCATGACGGCGTGCGCGAAGGCATCGGCGAGTTCGTGCGCCTGTCGCCGCGCATCGTCATCGGCGTGGTCGGCTCCGGCTACATCGCCGCGGTGCTGCCGCAGGGCCTGATCGGCGCCTGGCTCGGCCCGCATTCCGGCTTCACCGGGCTGGTCATCGCCACGCTCGGCGGCGCCTTGACGCCGGGCGGTCCGGTGGTCGGCTTCGCCATCGGCTCGGCCGCGCTCAAGAGCGGGGCCGGCGCGCCGCAGGTGATCGCCTATTCCACCGCCTGGGCGCTCTACGCTTTGCAGCGCCTGCTGATCTGGGAAATTCCGATGATGCCGGCGCGCGTGGTGTGGCTGCGCGCGACGGTATCGCTGCCGCTGCCGTTCATCGCCGCGCTGCTGGCGATGGCACTGGGCCAGCCGTGAGGCGCTAAAGCTCGATCTTGCCATAGATAGTGACGTCGAGGTCGAGCTTCGGGCTCGACAGCGTCACCGCCGCGGTGAAGGGTTCACCGCTTTTGACCGTGCCCTTGGCGAGGGCGGCGCCAACGACCTTTTCCAATTCGCGCTGCGTGGCGTAGCTGGCGTGCTTGACGAATAAGCTCACCGCCGCTTTCACTGCCGCATCGGTCATGCGCCATTCTAGACCAAGGGGGGCCGGCACTGGCAAGGCCCGGCGTGGCGCGCCGCCGGATTTGTCAGCCGGCGCCGGCACATCCGGCCGCATGAGCGAAGTTTAAGCTTTGCGCTTTTCCGCGACCTGAATTGATGGAAAGATGGCGGGCAAAGAACCCAGGGCGGCCGTCATCTCCCTGGAACCCGAGGATCCGCCTTCCGCGACCAGAGGAGAGGTGCCTTGTTTTCCGCATCGAAAAGCGATCCGAAAATGACAAAGCCCGCCGGCTTTGAGGCCAAACCCGCGGCGACCGCCGCCGGCAAGCCGGCGCAGGACGTCGTCTCCACCTTTGGCCACGGCATGCTGATCACCGGCAATATCGTCTGCACCGGTGCGCTGCAAATTTTCGGCCGCGTCACCGGCGAGATCCACGCCACGCACCTGGTCGTTTGCGAAGGCGCCAAGGTCGACGGCAAGATCACCGCGCAGGAAGCCGTGATCCAGGGCGCCTTCAACGGCACCATTCACAGCAACAGCGTCAAGCTGCTCGGCACAGCGGTGGTCGACGGCGAGATCTACAACAAGTCGCTGACCATCGAGCAGAACGCGCAGTTCGAAGGCATGTCGCGCCGGCTCGAGCGGCCGGTGGAAGCGCCGACCGCCGAACAGGTCAACGGTACGGCGCCAAGTCTGGCGCCGTCGGCGCCCTCTTCCAAGGCTGCGGCGGGCGAAACGGTCGGCTGAGTCAATATCGACATCCTGCGCGCAGCGCGACAGCCGTGCGCTGCGCAACGGGACCCTGCTTTCTTTAACGCCATAAGGCAGACGCGCCGGTCACCGGCACGTCTTCAGCGTCACCGGATCGGCTTTCTTGTCCGGCAGATAGCTGCCCATCGTCCGGCACGCGCCCTTGATGCAGACCTGCCAGTCGCCGACGGTCATGCCGGAGCGGCGCAGAATCACTTGGCGTTGCGGCGGCAGTTTCGGCGTGTAGCGCCACCATTTGCCGTCGAACGTGGCGTCGGGCGGCGGCTCCATGCCGGCGCCGGTGCCCTGGATGCGGTCCTTGCGTGACCACGATGCCGGCGGGCGTTACGCGATAGTCCTCTTCCCAGCGGATCTTCTCGATCGAATGGGTCCAGGCCAGCGTCAGCGCCGCGACGTGCAGGTGGATGAGCGCCCCGGCGGCGAGCAGGCAGAATTGCATCAGCGCATGATTCCGAAAAAGCTTGCCCCCGGCTTAATTCGGGGTGGAAACCGGTTTTCGGATAAGATCATGCGCAACGCAAATTACGCCGCCGGCTTCACGGCTACAGCGCCGCGGCGGGCGCGATGCGCCTTCCAGAACTGATAGGCGAAGAAGGAACCGCAGGCGGCAAAACCGATCGGGTCGGTCCACGGCAGTTCGACCACCAGCGAGGCGGCGGCGAAAAAGGCGATGATGCGTTCCGGCCAGCCCACCGGACCGAGGAAATAGCCGATCGAGGTCACGCCCCACAGCGTCACCGCGATCACCGCCTTGAGGATGACGTAAGCGGCGGCGATGACGAAGCCGTAGGCGGCGACGCGCGGGCCGACCGGCTGCAGCATCAGCGCCGGCGCATAGACCGCCATGAACGGCGCGATCCAGCCGGGCAGCGCGATGCGCACCGCGGTCCAGCCGATCTTGAAGCCCGACTCCTTGGCGATCGAAGCGGCGGCGAAGGCGGCGAGCGCGACCGGCGGCGTCAGGTCGGCCATGATGCCGAAGTAGAACACGAACATGTGCGAGACGATCAACGGCACGCCGAGATGCAACAATGCCGGCGCGGCGATCGAGGAGGTGATGATGTAGTTGGGGATGGTGGGGATGCCCATGCCCAGGATCAGCGAGGTCAGCGCGGTGAGGCAGAGCGAGAAGAAGATCGAGCTCTCGCCCACCGACACGATCACGCGCACGAAATTGGTGGCGGCGCCGGTCAGCGTCAGCGTGCCGATGATGGTGCCGACCAGCGCGCAGGCGACGCCCACCGGCAGCGCGTGGCGGGCGCCGTCGGCGAGGCTGTTGAGCGCGACTTTCAGCGTCTCGCGTCCGCCCTTGACCCAGATGGTCACGGCCATCAGCACCGCCACCATGGTGATCAGCAGCCAGACGCCGTATTCGAAGAACAGCGCCGCCGAGAGGCCGAGCAGGATCCAGAAGGCGATGCGCAGGATCGGCTTTGGCAGCGCGGCCACGATCGGATGGCTGAAGATCACCATCACGGTGAGCCCCAAGCCGACGGTACCGGCGAACAGCGGCGTGTAGCCGGCGAACAAGAGCACCACCAGCGCCGCCAGCGGCATCAGCAGGAACCAGTTCTTCTTCAACGACGCGATCGGGTCGGGGCATTCCTCCTTCGACAGGCCGATGAGGCCGCGCTTGCCGGCTTCCAGGTGCACCGCCCAGAACGCCGAATAGTAATAGAGCATCGCCGGCACGATGGCGGCGATGCAGACCGTCGTGTAGGGCACGTTGATGGTCTCGGCCATGATGAAGGCGACCGCGCCCATCACCGGCGGCATGATCTGCCCGCCCATCGACGAGGTCGCCTCCACCGCGCCGGCGAAATAGGCCGGGTAGCCATAGCGCTTCATCAGCGGAATGGTGAACTGGCCGACGGTGACCACATTGGCGATGCCGGAGCCGTTGATGGTGCCCATCATGCCGGATGCGATCACCGCCACCTTGGCGGGGCCGCCGCGGGCGTGGCCGACGGTGCCCATGGCGAGATCGGTGAACAGGCCGATCATGCCGGCGCGCTCGAGGAAGGCGCCGAACAGGATGAAGAGGAAGATGTAGGTCGAGGAGACGTAGATGGGAATGCCGTAGATGCCCTCGGTGCCGAGGAACATCTGGTCGACGATCTGGTTGAAATCGTAGCCGCGGGTGTTGAGCGGGCTCGGGAGAAATTGCCCGAACAGACCGTAGCTCAGGAAGATCGCGCAGATGATCGGCAGCACCGGCCCCATCATGCGCCGTCCCGCCTCGAACACCAGCAGCACGACGACGATGCCGACGGCGATGTCGGCCGTGTTGGGATCGCCGGCGCGCAGGATCAGTTGCTCATAGAACATCCAGTGATAGAAGCCGAGAATGAATCCGATGAGCCCGAGCGCCCAATAGACAAGCTTGGCCGCCCGTCGGTCGGTCAGCGTGGAGGTGACGCCGAACACCACGATCATCAGGAAGCCGACATGCACCGAACGCACGATCTGGCTCGGCAGCGGACTGAACGTCGCGGTGACGATCTGGAACGCTGGAAAATGCGACCGCGATCCAGAACAGCGCGCGGCCTTCGAAGTCGGTTCCCCAGCCCTTTTCGAGCCGGGCTTCGGTCTTGGTCTGCCCCGGAATCGGTTCGACGGGCGCAAGGGCCGCGAGATCAACGTCGGTCATTCAGGCGCTCTCGTTTGGCAGGCAAATCCCTCCCCGCCAGTCGCAACAGCGCATGGGGGGAGGGGAGGTAAGAGTCTCAGCGAGTCTGCCGCAAGCGGCTCAGAGAACGCCCTTCTCCTTGTAGAACTTCGCGGCGCCCGGATGCAGCGGCACCGGCGGGTTCTTGCCGGCCTTTTGCAGCGAGATTGCCTTGGCGGCGGCATGCGCCGCCTGCAGCGCCGGCAGGTTGTCGAACAGGCTACTTGGTCATCTCATAGACTTCCTGCGTCGACAGCCCGGCGCGGGTGACCAGATAATTCGGCACGACGGCGGTGTCCACGTCCGCTTCCTTGCCCTTGTAGGTGCCGGCCGGGATCGGCGCCGACTGATAAGGCGTGCCGATCTTGGCGACCACCGACTTCGGAATCTCGACGATGGTGCAGTCGACCGAGGCGCACAGATCGCGGATCGCCGACACGCCGAGACCGGCCGAGATGACCGTCGCATCGAGCTGGCGGTTCTTCATCAGCTCGACCAACTCGCTGAACGGCAGATACTGCACCTGGCCGAGATCCTTGTAGGCCAATCCGGCGGCGCCGAGCAGCGCGCGCGCATTGAGTTCGGTGCCGGACTTCGGCGCGCCGACCGACACCCGCTTGCCCTTGAGATCGGCGAGCGTCTTGATGCCGGCGCTCTTCAACGCCGCAATCTGGATGTAGTTCGGGTAGATCGCGGCGAGCGTGCGCAGCTTGGTGAGCTTGGTCTTGAAGCCGACTTCGGCATTGCCCTTCCAGGCGTCGGCCAGCGAATCGCCGAGCGTGAAGGCGAGCTCGCCCTTGCCTTGCTGCAGCAGATTGAGATTCTCGACCGAGGCCTTGGTCGACTGCACCGAAGGCTTGGCGCCCTTGATGTGCTCGGCATAGATCTTCGAAATGGCCACGCCGAGCGGGTAGTAGACGCCGCCGGTGCCGCCGGTGAGGATATTGATGAATTCTTCCGCCTGCGCGGCGATCGGCGACAGCACGAGCGCGGCGGCGAGCAGGCCCAAACGGGCCGTCTTGAATTTCACGGACATCGGAGTTTCCTTCCACTCTTCTTTGAGAAAGCCGTTCCCGGGCGGGCCGGCCTTAAGCCGAGCGGATTATCACAAGTCCGCGGCGCTGGCGACGGTGCGGCGGGCAGGCCAGCCCAACGCCAGGAAATAGCCAAGCGCGCTCAACAGTGCGATGCAAAAACTTACCGGCCAGTCGGAATAAAAGGCCAGCGTCAGGCCCAGCCAGGCCTCGGCCAGCGCCAGCGCGGCGGATAGCGCCAGCCCGGCCCACAAGCCGCAGGTGAGACGTTGGGCCGCAGCCGGCGGGCCCACCATCAGCGTGAACACCAGCAGCACCCCGACGATCTGGGCGCATTCGGATACCGCCAGCGCCACCACGGCGAGGAAGGCGGTGCCGACGAAGCGCAGCGGTACGCCTTTGGCTTCCGCCAATTCCGGCTGCAGGCTGGCGAAGATCAAGGGCCGCATGATCGCCGCCAGCGCGGCGAGGGTGACCGCGCCGAGCCCGGCCAGAGTCGCGATCATGCCGCGGTCGACCGCCAGCACATTGCCGAACAACAGCGCGGTCGCCTGCGCCGCGATAGGCGGTGTAGTAGTGCAGGAACAACAGCCCGAAGCCGAGCGCCAGCGCCAGCACCACGCCGATGGCGACGTCGCGATTGCTGATGCGCTCGCTCAACAGCCCCATGGCGATGCCGGCGGCCAGCGAAAAGCCGAGCAGGCCCCACAGCGGCGCCAGGCCGATCAGCCCGGCGCCGGTGGCGCCGGCAAAGCCGATATGCGACAGCGCGTGGCCGGCAAAGGCCTGCGAGCGCATCACCAGGAAATAACCGACCAGCCCCGACACCAGCGACACGATGCCGGCGGCGGCGAAGGCATTGGTCATGAAGTCATAGGCGAACATGGCAGGGCCTTTCTTCACCTCCCCCTGGAGGGGGGAGGTCGCCAGCCGAGCGCAGCGAAGGTTGGCGGGAGGGGGTGAATCGCGAAGTGAACCAGTTCACCCCACCCCGATCGGCCTTCGGCCGATCGACCCTCCCCCTCCAGGGGAGGGTGAAGTGAGATCGCGGCGAAGCATCAATGATGATGCCCATGCCCATGCCCGTTCCCATGCTCGTGCTGATGCTCGACCTGTTCGACGTCGCGGCCGCGCGCCATGACGAAGATGTGGCCTTCCGCGCGCACCACGTGGATGTCGGTGCCGTAGAGCGCCGAAAGCACCGGCGCGCGGATCACCTCCTCGACGGTGCCGAGCACCGCCCTGCCGTTGCCGAGATAGAGCACGCGGTCGAGCGTGCCGATGAGCTGGTTTAGCTCATGCGCCGAGAACAGCACGGTGATGCCGCGTTCGCGGCTGACCCTGCGCACCACGTCGATGGCAATCTCCTGGTGGCGGGCATCGAGGCTGATCAGCGGCTCGTCGAGCAGCAAGAGCCGCGGCTTGCCGATGAGGGCTTGCGCCAGCAGCAGGCGCTGGCGCTCGCCGCCCGACATGTCGCTCAAGGGCCGCGTCCCGAGATCGCGGGCGCCGACAAGGTCGAGCGTCTCGTCGATCATGGCGCGGTCGGCGCCAGTGAGCGAGGGCACGCCCCAGCGCTCGCCGTTGAGCGAGGCGGCGATGAAATCGCGCCCGCGCAAGGCCAGGTCGGGCAATACGGTGCGCACCTGCGGCAGATAGCCGATTTGATGATCACCGCGCCGCGGGCTGTGCCCGAACACGCGCAGCGCTCCGGCACTCGGCGGCAACAGGCCGAGCATGGCGCGCATCAGCGTGGTCTTGCCGGCGCCGTTCGGCCCCAGCACGCCGATGAACTCGCCGGATCGGATGGCGAAGCTCACGTCGCTGAGCACGTTGCGCGCGCCGATGCGCAGCGTGACGCGGTCGAGTTCGATGGCGGTGGTCATGTGTTTGAGCCCAGCGCCGCGCCACGCGCACTGCGGGACTCCCTCTCCCCGCTGGGGAGAGGGTTGGGGTGAGGGGGATCCTTAAGCTCGAAAGGCCCTTGCCCCCTCACCCGGACCGCTTCGCGGTGCAAGCGACCTCCCCCCCTTCAGGGGAGAGGTGAAGCGAGTTTGTGGTCGCGCTTATAACAATCACGACCCCGCTCCTTCAGCGCCTTGTCGAGCGCGCCGAGCTCGGACAGCATCCAGTCCTGGAACGTGGTGTCGGCCGGCTGCGTCTCGGTCACCGCCACCACCGGCACCTTGGCCTTGGTGGCGATGGCGATCATGCGCCGGGTCAGATTGTCCGACACCTGCTTGTTGTAGATCAGCGCCTTGACCCTGTGGTTCTTGAGGTCGTCCTCGAAAGCGGCGATATCCCTGGCGCTCGGCTCGGTGTCGTTCATGGTGGCGAGCTGGAAGCTCTGGTTGCGCATGGTCAGGCCGACCGCCGCCGCCATATAGCCGAACACCGGTTCGGTGGCGGTGACCGCGGTGCCCGCCCATTTGGCGCGCAAGGCGGTGACGCGCGCCTCGACGCGCGCGAGCGCGGCGAGCGTGGTCGCCAGCCGCGCCGCGTAATCGGCGGCGTGATCGGGATCGGCCTGGCTCAGCGCGGCGGCGAGCGCCCGCGCCACCTGCGGCATGGTCGCCGGGTCGTACCACAGATGCGGATTGTCGCCGGCCTTCTTGTGCGCGAGGTCGGCGGCCACGATCACCGTGCGGTCCGGCTTGGGCACCGCCCGCAGCAGCTTGGCCATCCAGGCGTCGTAGTCGGCGCCGTTGTAGATCACGATGCGCGCATCGGCGATCTGGCGCACCACCGCCGGCGAGGTCTCGAACAGATGCGGGTCCTGGTCGGGATTGTTGAGGATGCTGACGACCTCGACCTCCAGCCCGCCGATCTGCTGGGCGATGCCGCCATAGAAATTCTCCGCCGCCACCAGCTTCACCGGTCCGGCGGCTTGGGCTGCGGGCGGACTCGCGGCAAGGACAAGCGCGGCGGCAAAGGCAAGGCCAGCGAGGGCTTTCATGGCGCGACTTTCTTTCGGGGACGGGCGGCGCGGGGAGAATTGTTATATTATAACATTTCGGCTGGCAAGGCCGCCGCTTGGCCCTGCGCGCGGCGCCGCTAGGAGAAGAAATAAGCTGCCAGCACGACGAAGCCGGTCACGGCGAGCGTCGCATGCAGGCCGATCAAAAGGCCGGGCAGCCGCCGCCGGCGCAGCCGCGCCGCCAGCAGGCTGAGGCCCATCAGCGCCGCCGCCGCCAGCAGCCAGGCGCTGAGCATGCCGAACGAAGCGGTGCCCTGGTCGAGCCCGCGCACCGGCCCGCGCAGCGCCAGCGCCAGGCAGGCGAGGCCGCCGAGCGCGGCAAGCCCGTGCAGCGCGGCGAGCGGCCACAGCGGCGTCGCCGTCCCGGCGCCTTGGGTGTCGAGGACCGCCAGCAGCGAGCCGAGCAGCACGGCGAGCGAAAGCAAGAGGAAGGCGGTGGTCAGCATGCGGAAAAAGGTCGTGGGCGGGTGGTGTCCGCTATAGAGCAATCGCGAGCGTGCCGCACGTTACGAACGCGTCATCCGGCGGTTCCGTTTTCCCGGCGACCCGGGGTGCGGTGACGCGCGGGACTCTGCTATAGAGGGCGCCGCGTGGACGCGGATAAGCATAAAGGGCTGGTATGTCGAAGCAGGCAATGCGCGAGGAAACCGAACGCCTCGTCAGAGAGGCGCTGGAGCGAAAATCGATCACCGTGAAGCAAGGCGACACGCGGATCGAGACCCATTGCGGCAAGTGCGGCGCGCCGAACCGGGTCAAGGCGCCGCGCGGCCAGGTCCGCGTCGAATATGCCTGCAAGGAATGTGGGCATAAGCAGCGGGCGCTGTGACCGGCGGGCCCGCGGCCCTGGTCGCGGGCGGTCGTCCTTCGGGCGGACGACGCCATCGGGCCGGTGGCGGGCGCGCCCCGCCGGCCGGCTTGCGGCATCGCCCGCCGGGTTCGCGGCGAAGGGCTGATTATGGGGGGCTAACGCCCCCCTTTTGCAGCCGCGCCGGGGAACCCCTATATCTCCCTGCGCAAGGAGCCCCCAGTTCATGACCGACGCGACCCCGACCCAGGACAAGATCCCCGTCACCGTGCTCACCGGCTATCTCGGCGCCGGCAAGACCACGCTGTTGAACCGCATCCTGTCCGAGCCGCATGGCAAGAAATACGCCGTCATCGTCAATGAATTCGGCGAGATCGGCATCGACAACGAACTGGTCGTCAACGCCGACGAAGAAGTCTTCGAGATGAACAACGGCTGCATCTGCTGCACCGTGCGCGGCGACCTGGTGCGCATCATCGACGGGCTGATGCGGCGCAAGGGCAAGTTCGACGCCATCATCGTGGAGACGACGGGGCTCGCCGACCCGGCGCCGGTGGCGCAGACCTTCTTCATGGACGAGCAGGTAGGCGCCAAGACCAAACTGGATGCCGTGGTCACCGTGGCCGACGCCCTGTGGCTGAAGCAGCGGCTGAAGGACGCGCCCGAGGCGAAGAACCAGATCGCCTTCGCCGACGTGATCCTGCTCAACAAGACCGATCTGGTGACGCCGGAAGACCTGCTCGAATTGGAGGCGCGCATCCGCGGCCTCAACCCCTATGCCCGCCTGCACCGCACCGAGCGCGCGGCGATCGCGCTCGAGGAGGTGCTCGGCCGCAACGCCTTCGACCTCGACCGCATCCTCGACATCGAGCCCGCTTTCCTCGAACCCGACGAGCACGACCATGACCACGCTCATCATCATGTCATAGCCATGGCGGTGATGGCTCCGATGGCCATCATCATGGCGGTGGTCTCAAGCACTACCACGACGAAGAGATGCAATCGGTGTCGCTGAAAAACGACAAGCCGCTCGACCCCGACAAGTTCTTCCCCTGGGTGCAGGACCTGGTGGCGGTCGAAGGGCCCAACATCCTGCGCTGCAAGGGCATCCTCTCGTTCAAGGACGACCCCGAGCGCTTCGTGTTTCAGGGCGTGCACATGATCCTCGACGGCGACCACCAGAAGCCCTGGGGCGACGCGCCGCGCTCGAGCCGCATCGTCTTCATCGGCCGCAATCTGCCGGAGGAAAAGATCCGCGCGGGGTTCGAAAGCTGTATCGCGTGAGCTTGACGCACGCATATGCCACATA
The DNA here is from genome assembly GCA_963782145.1 of uncultured Pseudomonadota bacterium. Taxonomy (GTDB): domain Bacteria; phylum Pseudomonadota; class Alphaproteobacteria; order Rhizobiales; family Xanthobacteraceae; genus Pseudolabrys. The sequence goes on along the minus strand of CAWAIV010000013.1, from coordinate 93,532 downwards.
TTCAAGTGTCGTCCCCGCGCAAGCGGGGACCCAGTAAACACGGGATCATGTGGTGATTACTGGATTGCCCGCTTTCGCGGGCAATGACAGCCGAAGAACGAAGCCGCGCTGATGTCCGACAGCACCGCTCCATTGCCCTCCCTTGCCGATCGCGTAAGGCCCGTTGACGCCGGCGCCGCCGTCGTCGGCGTGCATTTCCTCAAAGCCACGCCGGTCTTCGTGCTCGGCGAGGAAGCGCTGCTGTTCGCCGGCGACGAGGAGCGTCGCGTCGTCATTCATGCCGGCGGCATTCTCGCCAGCGTCGGCGACGGCAGCCGCATCGTGACCGGCGGCGACGACGGCAAGCTCGTCGAGACCGACGCCGGTGGCGAACGGCGCGAGCTTGCCGCCGACGACAAGCGTCGCTGGATCGACCAGGTGGCGCTGGCGCCCGACGGCGCGGTGGCCTGGTCGGCCGGCAAGACCGCGCATGTGCTCACGCGCAAGGGTGACGAGCGCACCCTCGAAGCGCCCTCGACCGTCGCCGGCCTCGCCTTCGCGCCCAAGGGCCTGCGGCTCGCGGTCGCCCATTACAACGGCGTCACCCTCTGGTTCCCCAATGCGCCCGGCACCGCGCCGCAGAAGCTCGAATGGAAGGGCTCGCATCTCGCCGTCAGCTTCAGCCCGGACGGCCGCTTCGTGGTCACCGCCATGCAGGAGCCGATGCTGCACGGCTGGCGCATCGCCGACGGCCAGCACATGCGCATGTCGGGTTATTCGGCGCGGGTGCGCTCGCTGTCGTGGAGCGCGGACGGCGACTTCCTCGCCACCTCGGGCTCCGAGCAGCTCATCCTCTGGCCGTTCGACGGCAAGAGCGGGCCGATGGGGCGGCAGCCGAAACTCCTGGCGCGCGGCGAGGTGCGCGTTTCGGTGGTCGCCTGCCATCCGCGCCAGCCGGTCGCCGCCTTCGGCAGCGCCGACGGCCGCGTGCTGCTGGTGCGGCTCGACGACGGCGCGCTGATCGAGGTGCGCGCTGCCGATGGTACGCCGGTGAGCGCGCTCGGCTGGGATGCGACCGGCCAGACGCTCGCCTTCGGCACCGAAAGCGGCGCGGCGGGGCTGTTGTCCTTCTAATTATGGCGGCTTTGCGCCGAATTGGTTTGCCTGCCGTTCATATTGCCGGCGCTAGTCTCCGCTTGATCGTACGGAACAGTCCGCCCGCAAGACCGTTGGCTTTTGCACAATTGCCGACCGATGGACATGCACAAATGAACCGAACATCGTTGCGCCGCGTTATGACGGCTTCATTGACCGGCCTCGTGCTTGCCGTCGCCGCCATCTCGACGCCGATCGTCATGGCCGAGCTCGCGCCGGCGCAGGCGCAGGTTTCCGCGGAATTTCAAGCCGCGCTCGATGCGTATGGACATTGGGTCCGGCATCCGCGCTGGGGCGATGTCTGGGTGCCCGACGATCGCCCGGCCGGGTGGCGTCCCTACACCGACGGCCACTGGGTCTATACCGATGAGTGGGGCTGGTACTGGGTGTCGGACGAAGCCGAGGAAGATTGGGGCTGGATCACGTATCATTACGGCCGCTGGGCCTTCGACCGGCAATTGGGCTGGTTCTGGGTGCCAGGCAGCGAATGGGCCCCGGCCTGGGTCGGGTGGCGCCGCGGCAACGATTATGTCGGCTGGGCGCCGCTGCCGCCCGACGAAGTCATCGTCGAATACGACGACAATCCCTCATATTGGACCTTCGTGGCGCCGCGCTACATGCTGGCACCGAACCCGCGGCGCTATTTCCTGCCGCCGCAGCGCACAGCGACGATCCTGCGCAACACGGCGGTGATCAACCGCACCATCGTCATGCAGCACGGCAACAATGCGCGCGCGCGTTTCGCGGTCAACGCCGGCGTGTCGCCGGCGATCGTGGCGGCGGCGCGGCACAGCCCGGTTCCGACCTATCGGGTCAGACCGCACGTGCTGGCGAGCACGCAAGGCATTGCCGGCGCGGTGATCGTGCGTCCGCAGGATTTGCGCCGGCCGCCGGCGGGCACGCACAATCGCGCGCTGGCGCCGGTGATCCAGCGCACCAGCAGCACCGTGCAGCCGGCGGCAAGCATTGCCAAGCCGCAGCCACTCGGTAAGAACGAGCGCGGCCGGCTCGGCTCGCATCCGCCGCGCGCGGCCCAGGGCGCCGTGGTGGTGCCGGGCCTAACGCCGGCCGCCAAACCGCAGCAGCCCCAGGCGCGGCCGCCCGCTCAACCGGCCTCGCCGCAACAGCAACAGGCAAAGCCGCCGAGCTTGTCGGCACCGCCGCAGACGAAACCGCCGAGCATTTCGGCGCCACAACAGACGAAGCCGCAGCAGCAACCGACCGCGCCGCCGCCGCTGGCGAAGCCGCAGCAACGTCCTCCCGGCGCCGCCGGCACAAGCCAAGCCGCAGATCAACACGCCGCGTCCGCCGTCGGTACCGCAGATCGCGCCGCGGCGTCCGGTCGCGCCGCCACCTCAGGTCAAGCCGCCGCCGCGGCCGACGGCGCCACCGCCCGCGCGTCCGCAACCGACCGCACCTGTGCATCCGGCGCCTGCGCCGACCGTGCACCCGGCGCCGCCGCCGCATCCGCCTGCCGCGGCGCGGCCAGCGCCGCCGCGACCAGCCGCCCAAGCTCCTGCGCATGGCGGTAAGCCGCCGCCAAAGAAGCCGGGCGAAAAAGAGCAAGAGAAGAAATAGCCGCCGCTCCAACCCTCCCCGCTGGCGGGGAGGGCGGGGCTACTCAGCGCACCAGCACGTTCCTGAACTGCCAGGGGTCGCGCTTGTCGATGTCTTCGGGAACAGGCCGGGGCGGTCGGTCAACGGCGTCCAATCGGTGTAAGTGCCGATCACCGGCCCGAGATAGGGCATCTGCACTTCCAGGCAGCGCTTGTAGTCCATCTCGTCGGCCTCGACGATGCCGGCGGTCGGGTTCTCCAGCGCCCACACCATGCCGGCGAGCACGGCACTGGTCACCTGCAGGCCGGTGGCGTTCTGATAGGGCGCGATGTCGCGCGTCTCGTCGATGGAGAGCTGCGAGCCGTACCAATAGGCATTCTTCTTGTGGCCGTAGAGCAGCACGCCCAATTCGTCGATGCCGTCGACGATCTCGTGCTCGTCGAGAATGTAGATCTCCTCCTGCTGCTCGCCGGCCTGGCCGAACAGTTCGTGCAGCGACAGCACCGCGTCGTTGCAGGGGTGATAGGCGTAATGGCAGGTCGGCCTGTACAGAACTTTGCGGCCCTGGCGCAGCGTGAAGTAGTCGGCGATCGAGATCGACTCGTTGTGGGTGACCAGAAAGCCGTATTGCGCGCGCGGCGTCGGCGTCCATGAGCGCACGCGGGTATTGGCGCCGGGCTGCTCCATATAGATCGCCGCCTGGCAGCCCTTTTTGTGCTTGTGGGCGTTCTTCGGCATCCATTTCTCATGCGTGCCCCAGCCGAGCTCGGCCGGCTGCATGCCTTCGGAGAGGAAGCCCTCGACCGACCAGGTGTTGACGAAGACGTCCATCGGCTTCGGCTTGACGGCGCGCTGGGTGTCGCGCTCGGCGATATGGATGCCCTTGACGCCGAGCCGCTTGGCCAGCCGCGCCCAGTCAGCTTGCGTCTTCGGCTCCTTGAAGGTGACGCCGAGATCGCCGGCGAGATTGACCAGCGCCTGCTTGACGAACCAGGACACCATGCCCGGATTGGCGCCGCAGCAGGACACCGCCGTGGTGCTGCCGGGTTTGCGCGCGCGCTTGGCGGCCAGCGTCGTCTCGCGCAGCGCATAGTTGGAGCGCGCCTCCGGCCCGAGCTTGCTGTCGAAATAGAAACCGGCCCAGGGCTCGTTGACGGTGTCGATGTAAAGCGCGCCGATCTCGTTGCACAGTTCCATGATCGCGACCGAGGAGGTGTCGACCGAAAGGTTGACGCAGAAGCCCTGGCCGCCGCCATGCGGTGAGCAGCGGCGCCAGCAGCGTGCGGTAATTCTCCCTGGTCACCGCCTCGTGGATGAAGCGGATGCCGCGCTCGTCCAGCAGCTTGCGGTCCTTGTCCTCGGGATCGATGACGACGAAGCGCGACTTGTCATAGCTGAAATGGCGCTCGATCAGCGGCAGCGTGCCCTTGCCGATGGAGCCGAAGCCGATCATCACGATGGGCCCGTCGATGCGGGCGTGAACGGGCCAATCAGTCATTATTGCTTCCTCTCAGATCCTCAGGGGTGATATCCGCCGCGGCGCACAAACGCAAAGGGAAGCCGCGCCGGATGGGGCGCGGCATCCACGGTAATGTCGCTCGCGCCTTACCGTCCCCCCGCGAAGCGGTGGGGAGGGTCGGTTAGTGTCGCGTAAGCGATGCTAACCGGGGTGGGGGGTTGAAATCGAACCAAGCCCCCCACCCCCGACCCCTCCCCCACCACTCGCAAGTGCTCGCGGGGGGAGGGGAGTGAGAGGCCTGCGAACTACGCTGCGTGCGGGCGGTTGCCGCGCGCACGCTCAGCGCGCCGCTCCTGTGCCAGCAGCGCGGCGAGCTCGGGCTTGGGCGCGAAGGCGCCGCTAGCGCCGATCAGCCCGTGGGCGCCGTCGAGCGCGCCGGGGATGAGCTCGAGCGCCAGCAGCCGATGCCGCTCGAACGGGCCGGGCATCCACAGCGTGCCGGTCTTGGCCGGCGAGAAGCCGAAGCGGCTGTAATAGGGCGCATCGCCGACCAGCACGATCGCCGCATGACCGAGCTTGCGCGCCTCGGCCACGGCGTGGCGCACCAGTGCGGCGCCGATGCCGCTGCCGCGGCAATCGGCCGCGACCGCCACCGGACCGAGCAGCAACGCCGGCTAGCCGACGCCGCAGGCGATGTTCCACAGCCGCGCGCTGCCGACCACGCGGCGGCCCGCGGCGGCGATGAAGGCGAGGCCTTGCGCCGGCAGCCGGTCCTCGCGCAGCCGCTCGGAGGCCTTGCGGATGCGGGTCTCGCCGAAGGCTTCGTCGAGCAGCGCCTCGCGCGCGTCGATATCGGACAGGCGTTCCTGTCGGATCGTGGTCATCGGTCAGCTCCTTCCCGGACCCGTCATCCTGAGGTGCGAGCGTGCGCAGCACGCGAGCCTCGAAGGAGGACGGCCCCGGCCGTGCCCGTTCATCCTTCGAGGCCCGCGCTTCGCGCGGGCGCCTCAGGATGACGGATCGAGTTCAGTGGAAGGGGAAGGGGAGGCAGGCGCGCCCGCCTCCCGTCGTCGTCAGATGTGGCCCGATCGCAAAGCGATCAGATGTGATACGTCTTCAGCGGCGGGAAGCCGTTGAAGGCCACCGCCGAGTAGGTCGCCGTATAGGCCCCGGTACCCTCGATCAGCACCTTGTCGCCGATCTCCAGACTGACCGGGAGCTGGTAGGGCTCCTTCTCGTAGAGCACGTCGGCCGAATTGCAGGTCGGGCCGGCGAGCACGCAAGGCGCCATCGGGTCGCGGTCGCGCGGGGTGCGGATCGGGTAGCGGATCGACTCGTCCATCGTCTCGGCGAGACCGCCGAACTTGCCGATGTCGAGATAGACCCAGCGCACGTCGTCCTCCTCGCTCTTCTTCGACACCAGCACCACCTCGGCCTCGATCAGGCCGGCATTGCCGACCATGCCGCGGCCCGGCTCGATGATGGTCTCCGGGATGCGGTTGCCGAAGTGCTTGCGCAGCGCCCGGAAGATCGCGGTGCCATAGGTCTTCACCGTCGGCACGTTCTTCAGGTACTTGGTCGGGAAGCCGCCGCCCAGGTTGACCATGGCGAGATTGATGCCGCGCTCGCTGCACTCCTTGAACACCGACGCCGCCGAGGCGAGCGCGCGGTCCCAGGCGTGCTGGTTGCGCTGCTGGGAGCCGACATGGAACGACACCCCGTGCGGCTCCAGACCCGCCCGCAGCGCGTGCTCCAGCACGTCCACGGCCATGCCCGGCTCGCAGCCGAACTTGCGCGACAGCGGCCACTCCGCCCCGACGCAGTCGGAGAGGATGCGGCAGAACACCCGGGAGCCGGGCGCCGCGCGGGCGACCTTGTCCACCTCGGCCTTGCAGTCGACGGCATAGAGCCGCACCCCCAGCGCAAAGGCGCGGGCGATGTCCCGCTCCTTCTTGATGGTGTTGCCATAGCTGATGCGGTCGGCCGTGGCGCCCGCCGCCAACGCCATCTCGATCTCGGCGACCGAGGCGGTGTCGAAGCAGGAGCCGAGCTTGGCGAGCAGCGCCAGCACTTCCGGCGCCGGATTGGCTTTCACCGCGTAGAACACGCGGGTGTCGGGCAGCGCCTTGGCGAAGGCGCTGTAGTTGTCGCGCACGACGTCGAGGTCGACGACCAGGCAAGGGCCGTCCTCGTTGCGGTTACGCAGGAATTCGCGGATGCGCTCGGTCATTGGCGCATACTCCCAGCTCATGGGGACGGCTTCAGCCGCCCGATGTCGCGGTTCGGGAGCTATCGGGGCGGTGCGCGATGGGGACGCACTTCGCCCGTTTAGCTCTCAACCGCAGTAGCTGCCTCGGATTGGAGGGGAGACCCCGCCGCACTGTTGGCAAGATGGACAAGCCTCGTCGGTGACCCGTCGCCGGCGGTGGAGGCCGGCAGAGACCAAAGAAGCCCGCTCCGTCGTTGCTTTAAGCCGCGTCCCCTGCTGAGAGCAGGGTGCGCCGGTTTCGCCTCCGGCTGTCGGTCAGATTTCTTGGAGAGCTTTGGCTCTTCTCTCCAGGCGGCTGGCCGGCCTCTTGTCCGGCTACCTACCGACCGACACACGGCCACAGGCACGTGCGAAATTGGGCAAACTCGAAATAACAAATTTTGCGCGCGATGCAAGAGATTTAGTTCGCCGCGCGCCAAATCTTCCTTAATTTTTTGCGCGGACGTCGCTTTGTCGTCTCGGTCGGAGCTGCGGCGGCATCTCGCGCGCTCAGCTGCGCGCGGTGAACGGCTCGATGAGATGCGCCGCGCGCACGAACTGCACCATGATGGCCAAGCCGCAGAGCCATCAGGATGACGTCGAGGATGCGCGCGCCGAGGAAGCCGAAGCCGAACAGCGTGGCGAGCGCCCAGGAGGCGGCGAAGGCGGCGCCGAACACCTCGGCGCCGATCAGGATGGTGGCGCTGATCACGGTCGACGACATGCGGCCAGACGATACGGCGGCCGCGCGCAGGCGTGGCGGCTGTCGCCGACGCGGCACTCGCCGCAGGCGCCGCCGCCGGCGCAACAGGCGCGGAAACCGCGGCGGGCGCCGGCTTCGGCTGCCGACTGGGCCGCCGCTTTGGCCGCCGCATTGCGGCCTGATTTCGATGTCGACCTGGACCTGGACTTGGCCATCGCGGGCTCCTGTTGAGGGCCGCAATCAAGCCGAATTGGGCCGATGAATCAAGTCTTTGAACGCGCGCTCGGTTCCTGCCGCGAGTTTTGATCTTGCGCATGGCCGCGGGACGGCGCGGTTGCCAGGGTGGCGCCATGGACATCGCCCGCACGCTTAAAATCGCCCGCCCGTTCTTCGCCGGCCTCGCCGCGCTCGGTCTCGCCGTAGGCCTCGCGGTCTGGTTCGCCGGCCATGGCACCTGGGCGGCGGCGATCTGGACGGCGGCGACGTTGCCGGTGCTGCTCGCGCTCGCCACCGAGATCGTGGTGAGCCTCAAGCGCGGCGATGTCGGGCTCGACATCGTGGCGGCGCTGTCGATGACGGCGGCGCTCGCCTTCGGGGAACAGCTTGCCGCCGCCATCGTCGCCCTGATGTATGCCGGCGGCCAGTTCCTGGAGACCTATGCCGAGCGGCAGGCGCGACGCGAGATGACAGCACTATTGTCGCGGGTGCCGCGCACCGCCATGCGCCACCGCGACGGCGAGTTGGAGGAGGTGGCGCTCGAGCGCATCCTGCCCGGCGACCGGCTGCTGGTGCGGCGCGGCGACGTGGTGCCGGTCGATGGCAGCGTAGCCGGCGGCGTCGCCGTGCTCGACCAGTCGGCGCTGACCGGCGAATCGCTGCCGGTGCAGCTCAAGGCCGGCGAGGCGGCGCTCAGCGGCTCGACCAATGTCGGCGAGGCCTTCGATCTCACCGCCACGCGGCGGGCGGAAGAAAGCACCTATGCCGGCATCGTCCGCCTGGTGGAGGCGGCGCAGCACTCGCGCGCGCCGATGTCGCGCATCGCCGACCGCTACGCCATCATCTTCCTCATTGTCACCATCGCGCTGGCCGCGGTGGCCTGGGCGCTCGCCGGCGATCCGATCCGCGCGGTGGCGGTGCTGGTGGTGGCGACGCCCTGTCCGCTGATCCTGGCGGTGCCGGTCGCCATCGTCTCCGGCCTCTCGCGCGCCGCCAAGCTCGGCATCCTGATCAAGGGCGGCAAGGCCATCGAGGCGCTGGCGGCGGTGCGCGCTCTGGTCATCGACAAGACCGGGACGCTCACCCTCGGCCAGGCGCAATTGGTGGAGACCCGGCTCACCGATCGCTTCAGCGCCGAGGAACTCTTGCGCCTCGCCGCCTCGCTCGACCAGGCTTCCAAGCACATCATCGCCCAGACCATCGTCGCCGAGGCCCACGCCAAGGGGCTCAAGCTCGCGGTCCCCACCGAGGTGGTGGAGACGCCGGGCGAGGGCGTGGTCGGCCGCGTCGAGGGCTGCGAGGTCATGGTCGGCGGCATGCATTTCATCGCCGACCGGATCGGCGATGGCGCCATGACCGCGCTCGCCGGCGACCGGGCGCCGGGCGCGGTCGCCGTTGCCGTGGCCATCGACGGCGAGCTCGCCGGGTTGCTGCTGCTGTCCGACGAACTGCGCGCCGGCACCGAGCAGCTGCTGCAGGAGCTGCGCGGCCTCGGCATCGAGCGCATCGTGCTGGCGACCGGCGACCGCCACGAGGTCGCCGCCGCCATCAGCGCCGGGCTGTCCATCGACCTGGTGCGCGCGGAACTCACCCCCGACCAGAAGATCCTGGTGGTGCTGTCGGAGCGCAAGAGCGGCCCGGTGATGATGATCGGCGACGGCGTCAACGACGCGCCCGCGCTCGCCGCCGCCGATGTCGGCGTCGCCATGGGCGCCAAGGGCGCCGCCGCCAGCGCCGAAGCCGCCGACGTGGTGCTGCTGGTCGATCACCTCGACCGCATCCTGCCGGCGATGCGGATCGCGCGCCGCTCGCGCTTCATCGCGCTGGAGAGCGTGATCGCCGGCATCGGGCTCTCGGTCGCCGCCATGGTGGCGGCGGCGCTCGGCTATCTGGCGCCGGTGCAGGGCGCGCTGCTGCAGGAAGTGATCGACGTCGCGGTCATCTTCAACGCGCTGCGCGCGCTGCGCGGCTGAGCCTCACCCGCCCGCGCCCACTCATATGTAAAGAGCAACGCTGCCGCGCGTGCGCGTCATTCCTGGTTCGCCGGCGCGGCGGCGCGCCCGTTCGGGAGAAAAGCGTCCCGATTTGTATAGCGAAAATAGGCAGGGGTAATTTCTCTAACACATTGAAGTTACACGACCTTTGTCGCGGCCGCCGGCCGGCCTGCATGAGAAAACTATACGTTTTGCGGCGAAGGGGGCGGCGCTTGCGCGCCGGTCACGGGAGCTAACTATCTGAAATTTATCGGAGAACGGGCTCGCTCCGGCCGCTGGCACAGGGCTTGCCATGTAGGAACCAAGCAAAAGGTTCAGACAAAAGTCCTCGCTGAGAGGCAAGCAAATAGGAGTGAGCCATGACCGCATTACGCAAAATCCTCATCGAGGAAGAGCCTGTGGTCGCCGAGACGGTCGCCCGGGCACCGGTTGCCAAGCTGTACGTCGTCGCGCCCGCGGAAGTCCGCACAGAGGCGCCCGAAGAGACACGCAACACGCTGGTCGACGTCGTCCTCTTCTTCTTGGCTCCTTTCATCGGCTTGGCTTACGTCATCGCGCTTCCTTTCGTCGGCCTTGGGGTCATTGCGGTGTTGGCCGCGCGCGAACTCGCCAAGATCGAAGCGGTGGCGGCGCTCGGCACCGCGGTGCGGACTGGCGGCTTCATGCTCGCCGCGCCCTTCCTCGGCCTCGCTTATGTCATCGCCTTCCCGTTCATCGGGCTTGCCATGCTGACATGGATGGGCGGCCGGGCGGCGCTCGCGGTGGCGCGCTAGCCGAAAGCTGAAAACGGAATTCTCGCCGATACGACAATAGAAAAGCAGACTGGAACCAAGGTCCGGGGGTCGAGGTCCCCGGACCTCTTGCGTTGGCGACGCGCCAGTGCGCCGATCGCACCGGCGCTCGCTTGGCGTTTCGCTCCACAGCCTCTAGATAGGCCGCATGACCCAGACGCAGGCAACGTCCGACACCGCCAATCCCGTCCTTGCCGAATGGACCGGACGCTTCGGCCTGCCGCCGTTCGCCGCGGTGTCGCCGGCGCAGTTCCCTCCAGCCTTTGACGTGGCGCTCGCCCGTCACCGCGCCGAGATCGATCGCATCGCCGGTGAGGCGGCGGCGCCCAGCTTCGCCAACACCATCGAGGCGCTGGAGCGCGGCGGCCGCGATCTCGAGCGCGTCACCGGCCTGTTCTTCGTGCTGGCCGGCGCCGACACCAGCGACGCGCTCGAGGAAGTCGAGCGCGCGGTGTCGCCGCTGCTCGCCCGCCACGGCAATGCGCTCTACCTCAACCGGGCGCTCTATGCCCGCATCGCCGACCTCTATGCGCGCCGCGACAGCCTCGGCCTGACGCCCGAGCAGCGCCGCGTGCTCGAGCGCTACCATACCCGCTTCGTGCGCGCCGGCGCCGCGCTGGAGCAGCCGGCGCAGGACCGGCTGGCGGCGATCAATGAGCGGCTGGCGAGCCTCGGCACCCAGTTCGGCCAGAACGTGCTCGCCGACGAGAAGGCTTACGCGCTCATGCTCGACGAGGCCGATCTCGACGGCCTGCCCGATTTCGCCCGCGCCGGTGCGCGCGCGGCGGCGGCCGAGCGCGGCCAGCCCGACAAATACGCCATCACGCTGTCGCGCTCGTCCTGCGAGCCATTCCTGCAGTTCTCCTCGCGCCGCGACCTGCGCGAGAAGCTGTTCCGGGCCTGGATCAAGCGCGGCGAGAATGGCGGGGCGACCGACAACCGCGCGCTCATCGCCGAGATGGTCGCTTTGCGCGCCGAACGCGCCAAGCTGCTCGGCTTCGACACCTATGCCGACTACCGGCTCGACGACCAGATGGCCAAGACCCCGGCGGCCGCGCGCAAGCTGCTCGACGAGGTCTGGGGCCGCGCGCGCGCCAAGGCCAAAGTCGAACGCGATGCCTTGCAGAAACTGGTGGCGGAGGAGGGCGGTAATTTCGCGCTCGCCCCGCACGACTGGCGCTATTACGCGGAGAAGCGGCGCAAGGCCGAGTTCGACCTGGATGAGGCCGAGATCAAGCCCTATTTCCAGCTCGACAAGATGGTCGAGGCGGCCTTTGCCACCGCGCAGCGGCTGTTCGGCCTCTCCTTCACGCCCGTCGAGGTGCCGCTCTATCACCCCGATGCGCGCGCCTTCGAGGTGACGGACGCCAGCGGCCGCCATGTCGGGCTGTTCATCGGCGATTATTTCGCCCGCGGCTCCAAGCATTCGGGCGCCTGGATGACCTCGCTGCGCGATCAGGAGAAGCTTTCCGCCGACATCACGCCGGTCATCCTCAACATCTGCAATTTCGCCAAGCCGGCGGCCGGCGAGCCGGCGCTGTTGTCGTTCGACGACGCCCACACGCTGTTCCACGAATTCGGCCATGCGCTGCATGGCCTGTTGTCGAACGTCACCTATCCGCTGCTCGCCGGCACCGCGGTGCCGAGCGATTTCGTCGAGCTGCCGTCGCAGCTCTACGAGCACTGGCTGGAAGTGCCGGAGATCTTGCGAGCGTACGCCCGCCACTATCGCAGCGGAGAGCCGATGCCGCAGGCCTTGCTCGACCGGCTGTTGGCGACGCGCACCTATAACCAGGGCTTCGCCACGGTCGAATACACATCCTGCGCGCTGGTCGATCTCGACCTGCATGGGCTGGCCGAACCGGCCGGGCTCGACGTCAGCGAATTCGAGCGCCGCGATCTGGAGCGCCTGCAGATGCCGGCGGAGATCGTGATGCGCCACCGGTTGCCGCATTTCCAGCACCTGTTCTCCGGCGGCGGCTATGCGGCGGGCTATTATTCGTACATGTGGTCGGAGGTGCTCGACGCCGACGCCTTCGAGGCCTTCAGCGAGACCGGCAACGCCTTCGATGCGGCCACCGCCCAGCGTCTGCGCGAGTTCATCTACGGCGCCGGAAACTTGCGCGATCCGGCCGAGGCCTACAAAGCCTTCCGCGGCCGCTTGCCGACGGTCGACGCGCTACTCAAGAAACGCGGGCTTGCCGATGTGGCGGCGTAAGCGCGTGCCGCACACTCTCTTCACCTCTCCCCCGAGGGGAGAGGGAGTCCCGCCGTGCCTGTTGCTCGGTCAGCAATCTACAGCGAGCATGTGATGACCCTCCACACCGCCGGCCATCGTCGTGGCGTCGTCTGCGCGCCGCATGCAGCCGCCGTCGAGGACGGCCGCGCCATTCTCGCCGAGGGCGGCAATGCCATCGAGGCCATGCTGGCCATGGCCGCCTCGATCGCCGCGGTCTATCCGCACATGAATTATATCGGCGGCGATGGCTTCTGGCTGATCCGCGAGCCGTCCGGCCGCGTGCGTGCGCTGATGGGCGCCGGTCGCGCCGGCGCGCGCGCCACACCCGCGCTCTATCGCGAAGCCGGCTACGAGGAGATGCCGACGCGCGGACCGCTGGCCGCGCTCACCCTGCCGGGCGCGGTGGCCGCCTGGATACTGGCGCAGGAAGCGGCGCGCGCGCATGGCGGTCGGCTGCCGCTCGCGGAGCTGCTGGCGGGCGCCATCAAGCATGCGCGCGAGGGCTACACCGTCACCCGCAGCCAGGCGCAGCTCACTGCCGAGAAGCTTAACGAGCTGAAAGACGTTCCCGGTTTCGCCAAGGCTTTCCTTGTCGACGGCAAGGCGCCGGAGATGGGCGCGCGCCTCACACAAAGCGCCTTCGCCGCCACCCTCGAGCATCTGGCGCAGGCCGGGCTCGACGATTTCTATCGCGGCGACGTCGGACGCGAAATCGCCGCCGACCTCGCGCGTATCGGCAGCCCGGTCACCCGCGCCGATCTCGAGCAATACCGCCCTTGGGTCGACGCCCCGCTCAGCGTGACCATGCAGGCCGGCACGCTGTTCAACACGCCGCCGCCGACGCAAGGACTGGCCTCGCTCATCATCCTCGGCCTGTTCGCGCGCCTGCGCGTGACCCAGCGCGAAAGCTTCGAGCATATCCACGGCCTGGTCGAAGCCACCAAGCGCGCCTTCCGTGTTCGTGACAGGGTCATCACCGATCCCGACCGCATCACCGCCGATCTCGACCGCCTGCTGTCGCCGGCCTTCCTCGACGCGGAAGCCGGCAAGATCGATATGCGCCGCGCCGCGCCCTGGCCGGCGCCCGAGGCGTCCGGCGACACCATCTGGATGGGCGCGGCGGACAGCTCCGGGCTCGTCGTCTCCTATATCCAGTCGCTTTATTGGGAGTTCGGCTCGGCTTGCCTGCTACCGGCGACCGGCGTCTTGATGCAGAACCGCGGTTCGAGCTTCTCGCTGCGACCCGGCGCGCTCAATGCGCTCAAGCCCGGCCGCCGTCCGTTCCACACGCTCAACCCGGCGCTGGCCGCGCTCAAGGACGGCCGCGTCATCGCTTACGGCACCATGGGCGGCGACGGCCAGCCGCAGACGCAAGCCGCGGTATTCACCCGCCATGTGCTGTTCGGCCAGCCGCTGGATGCCGCGCTCGATGCGCCGCGCTGGCTCCTGGGTCGCACCTGGGGCTCGACGCAAACCAATCTGCGACTGGAGCCGCGCTTCGACGGCAACCTGATCGACCGGCTGATGGCGGCCGGCCACGATGTCGCGGTGCTCGATGCGCCTTATTCCGACACCATGGGCCATGCCGGCGCGGTGGTGCTCAATCCCGACGGCACGCTGGAGGGCGGACACGACCCGCGCGCCGATGGCGGCGCGGCGGGGGTGTGATTCGTCATCCTGAGGTGCGAGCGAAGCGAGCCTCGAAGGATGATCGGCCCGGGCCGTTGCCCTTCGAGGCGCGCCTCGCGGCGCGCACCTCAGGGTGACGGGAACTGTTCTAGTATTCATGTCCGCAAGTATTAGGTTCGGCGCCTGACAAGGAGCAGCGAACCCGTGCACGGCGGCCACGCCCATCACGATCACGCCGACGGCCAGGCGCCGGCAAATTTCGGCCGCGCCTACGCCATCGCCACCGTGCTCAACCTGGCGCTGGTGGCGGCGCAGGTGGTCTACGGCCTCACCACCAATTCGCTCGCGCTGCTCGCCGACGCCGGGCACAATTTCGGCGACGTCATGGGGCTGGTGCTGGCCTGGGGTGCTTTCGCGGTCGCCGACTGGCGGCCGAGCGGGCGCTTCACCTACCGGCTGCGCGCGGCCTCGATCCTCTCGGCCCTCGCCAATGGCCTGATCCTGCTGACGGCAACCGCCATTATCGTCTGGGAGGCGGTGCAGCGCTTCATCGAGCCGCAGCCGGTGGCCAGCGGCACGGTGATTATCGTTGCCGCCTGCGCCGTGCTGGTGAACGGCGGCTCGGCCTGGCTGCTGTCGCGCGGCAGCCAATCCGATCTCAATATGCGCGGCGCCTTCCTGCACATGCTGGCCGACACCGGCGTGTCGGTCGCGGTGATCGCCGCCGCCACCGGCATCATGGCAACCGGCTGGTTATGGCTCGATCCGGCAGTCAGCGTGCTCATTTCGGCGGTCATCCTCGTCGGCTGCTGGCGGCTGTTGCGCGAGGCGCTGCGGCTGACGCTCGCGGCCGTGCCGGCCAAGATCGATCCCGACGCGGTGCGCCGCTATCTGCGCGACCTGCCCGAGGTCGCCGACATCCACGACCTGCATATCTGGGCCATGAGTACGACCGAGACCGCGCTCACCTGCCATCTGGTGACGCCGCGCGGCCATCCCGGCGATGCCTTCCTGCAGCGCGTCGCCCACGACTTGCAGCATCGCTTCGAAATCTGTCACGCCACCCTGCAGATCGAGCTCAGCGACGGCGGGGCCTGCGCCTTGCAGCCGGATAACGTAATATGAGCGACGGGCGCGCCACTATCGCGCCGCACTTCTTGCTAAGCTGCCGCCCCATGCTCGCGCTCCGCGCCGCCCTCGTCTGCATGCTGGTTTCGGTTTTCGCCGTGCCGGCCACGGCGCATCCGCATGTCTGGGTGACGATGAAGAACGAGCTGGTCTACGCGCCCGACGGCAGCGTCACCGGCATCCGCCATCACTGGGCCTTCGATGACATGTTTTCGGCCTTCGCCCTGCAAGGCATCGCCAGCAAGGTCAAGGGTCAGTACACCCGCGCGGAGCTGGCGCCGCTGGCCAAGGTCAATATCGACTCGCTGAAGGAATACAAATATTTCACCTACGCCACCGCCGACGGCAAGACGGCGCCGTTCGTCGACCCGCTGCCGGGCTACTGGCTGGATTACAAGGATTTCGATCCTGGTGCTGAATTTCACGCTGCCGTTCAAGCACCCGGTCAAGGCGAAACTCCTCAAGATCGAAATCTACGACCCGACCATTTTCGTCGATTTTGAGTTCATCAAGAAGTCTCCCGTCACGCTGATCGGCGCGCCCAAGGCCTGCCTGCTCGACGTGGTGCTGCCGCATGACATCACCACGGCGCAATCGCAGAAACTGGGCGAGCAGTTCTTCAATTCGCTCACCTCCACGCAGAACTGGGGCGCGCAATTCGCCAACAAGATCCTGGTGAACTGTCCGTGACCAGGCCGCGTCTCCGCAACACGGTTACAGCGCCGCGATGCCGGCTCGGCGCGGCGGGCTGTGCTAGGCTCGCCGCATGACCCTCCCGCGCCGCATTCTCCTTGCCGTCTTGTCCAGTCTCGCTTGCGTGGCGCCGGCCGCCGCGCATCCGCATGTCTGGGTGAAGATGACGAGCGAACTGGTCTACGCGCCCGACGGCAGCGTCACCGGCATCCGCCAGCACTGGGTGTTCGACGACATGTACTCCGCCTTTGCCGTGCAGGGCTTGGCGGCCAAGGTGCGGGGTCAATTCACCCGCGCCGAGCTGGCGCCGCTCGCCACCGAGAATATCAAGTCGATCAAGGACACCGGCTATTTCACCTATGCCACCGTCGACGGCGCCAAAGTGGCGTTCGCCGAGCCGCTGCCGGATTACGGGCTCGACTACAAGGATGCGATCCTCACGCTCAACTTCACGCTGCCGTTCAAGCAGCCGGTGAAGGCGAAGGACCTGAAGATCGAGATCTACGATCCGACCTATTTCATCGACTTCGAATTCGCCAAGGGCAGCCCGGTGCGCCTCGTCGGCGCGCCCAAGCAATGCACCGGCACGGTCGAATGGCCGCGCGAATTGACCTATGCCGAGGGCAAGAAGCTCAGCGACAATCCGGAAGCGGCGGCCAATTGGGGCGCGTTCTTCGCCAACAAGATCAAGGTGAAATGTCCGTGAAAATTCTGCCGCGAACGGCATGGGCGGCGGCGCTGGTCGTGCTGTGCCTGCTGCTCATCCACGCCGCGCCGGCGCTGGCGCAGCCGTTTGGCTTGCATCGCGGCGCGGCGCCGGAACCCGGCGGCTTCAGCGGCTGGATTCTCGCCGAGCAGGCGCGCTTCTATCTCATGCTCTCGCACCTGATCCGCGCCGCCAAGGCCGACGGCAGCGCCGCCTATACGCTGCTCGGCATCTCCTTCATCTACGGCGTCTTCCACGCCGCCGGTCCCGGCCACGGCAAAGCGGTGATCTCCTCCTACATGATCGCCAATAACGAGACCTGGCGGCGCGGCGTCGTGCTCTCCTTTGCCGCGGCGATCCTGCAGGCGCTGACCGCCATCGTCATCGTCGGCGTCGCCGCGGTGCTCTTGGGCGCCACCGCCAAGGTCATGGGCAGCACCGTGCGCGTCATCGAGACGGTGAGCTATGCGCTGATTGTGGTGATCGGCTTGCGCCTGTTATGGGTCAAAGGCCGCTCCTTCCTGCATCTGCTGCGGCGGGAAGAGGCCGACGATCATCACGGCCATGAGCACGCACCTGATCACGCTCACGATCACGCACATGACCACGGCCACGATCACGCACATGACGCACATCACGCCCATGGCCACGATCATCATCATGATCACGACGCGGACGTGGAAGCCTCGGCCTGGGGCCATGCGCATGCGCCGGAGCCTTCCGAGCTCAAAGGCCCGCATTGGTTGCGGCGCGGCCTGGCCGCCGTTGTCGCGGTCGGATTGCGGCCATGCTCGGGCGCCATCATCGTCCTGGTGTTCGCGCTGGCGCAGGGGCTGTTCTGGATCGGCGTCGCCTCGACCTTCGTGATGGGCCTGGGCACCGCGATCACCGTCACCGCCGTCGCCATGCTCGCGGTCGGCGCCCGCGGCTTCGCCGGGCGGCTGGCCACGGGCAAGCCCGGCGCCGGCCTGCTCATCGTGCGCGGCCTGGAAACCGCCGCCGCCGTCGTCATCGTGCTGTTCGGGGCGGCCCTGCTCACCGGCTACATGATGAGCGAACGGATGGGGCTGTTCTAGCCAAAGTCCTCTGCCGTGAGCATGATCGGCTGGCCATGCGGCGTGCGTTCGCAGGCCTGCTCCCAGGCGGCGCGCGTGCGCGAAAGCGTCTCCCGACTGGTCACGCCTTTGTCGGCGACGAGCCGCTCCAGCGCCGCCAGCCAATGCCGGTAATAAGTCGCGCCGGTGTCGGGATCGCCGGCTTCCTGCGCGCGCTTGATCTCGGCGGCGAGCGCGGCGGCCCATTCGCCCCAGGTGAACACGCCGCGCTCGTGCAGCGCCACCGCGAGCGCGAAGGCCTGCGCCTCCCACGGCTCGCGGAACACCGGTCCGTCGGCGTCGCGCGGGATGCTCGGCAGTTCCTGCGAGGCGCGTTGCGCGGCGGTGGGATCGATGGAGGTCATGGCGCGCGCCTGCTGTGCTCCCTCCCCCGCTTGCGGGGGAGGGGTGGGGGAGGGGGCATGCTGCCATGCCGCTTGCCCCCACCCGGCGAGCTTCGCTCGCCGACCTCCCCCGCAAGCGGGAGAGGTTAAGAGAGCGTACGGAGCGCGTTGCGCGGCGGTGGGATCGATGCAAGTCATGTTAGGCGGCATCGAGATAGGGTTCGAAGGCGTCGATCGACACGCGAAGCGTCGGATCGGCGTCCGCGCCCCACAATTCGTGCCCCTCGAACACCACAGTATAGAGCCATTGTGGATCGTCGCCGCGATCGAGCGCGACCGAATCGGGGAACGCGTGGCAGCCGTGGCAGCGCTCGACCACGCCGACCTTGTCGCGGGCATAGCGCGGCAGCCGCGTGTGCGTCGCCGGATGTATGTTCCTGGTGCGCACGCGGTCACCGGGCTTGAAGCGCGCCGGGCCTTGCTGCGGACGGAAGAACGAGCCGCGCGTCAGTTTTTCCGGCAGCGCGGCGGGCGCAAGCTTGCGCGGTAGCGCCTTGCCTGGCGTGCGCGCGTGACCGGCCTTGAGCTCCTCCGCGTTGGCGAGGCCGCGCTCCAGTACATTCGTTTCCATCGCCAGCGCCCATTTCTCGTAATAGGACGCCGACAGGTAAGCGAGCGGCGGCAGCCGTTCCTGCGCGTAGCGCGCGTGGTCGATCTGCCAGGCGCCGGCAAAGCTCATGGCGCGCTGCAGCGCCGCGACGCGGCCCTCCCAGGCCGCATGGAACACCGGCTCGTTCGGCTCCGGCTCGACCTTGCCGAAACCGTCCATGCCGCCGATGTCGTGGATGCCGTCCATTGTTCAGCCTCCTTCACCTCTCCCCGCGTGCGGGGAGAGGTCGACTTCTGAGCGCAGCGAGGAAGTCGGGTGAGGGGGCGTTGCCGCGATTCTGAGCGCATCGAAGGAGCCCCTCACCCGCCTCGCCGCTGCGCGGCTCGGCACCCTCTCCCCGTAAACGGGGAGAGGGAAGAAAGCGCCAGTTCATGTCGCCGCCCCCGGTTGCCTCGGCAATCCGGTGCCGATCATCGAGTCGCGCGTCACGAGCTCGGCGAGCTTGTCTTCGCTCCAGCCCGCGGTGCCGGCCGGCCGCATCGGCAGCACCAGGAAGCGCGTTTCGGCGGTCGAATCCCAGACGCGGATTTCGCTGTCGGCCGGCAGCGTGACGCCGAAGTCCGCCAGCACGCCGCGCGGATCCTTGACGACGCGCGCGCGATAGGGCGCCGACTTGTACCAGACCGGCGGCAGGCCGAGCATTTCCCACGGATAGCAGGAGCACAGTGTGCACACGACCATGTTGTGCGTCTGCGGCGTATTCTCGACCACGACCAGATGGTCGCCGGTGCGGCTGACATGGCCGAGCGTCGCCACCGCCCGGGAGCCGTCGGCGAGCAGCGCTTGTTTGAAGGCGGGATCGCACCAGGCCCTGGCCACCACGGCGGCGCCGTTGCGCGGACCGATGCGGGTCTCGTAGGCCTCGACGATGGCGTCGAGCGCGGCCGGGTCGACATAGCCCTTCTCGGTGAGCACCGTCTCCAGCGCGCGCACGCGCAATTGCGTGTCGGAGAGCTCGGAATGGTCGTGATCGTGGCGATGGTCGTGGGCCATGCGATGAAATTAGCTGAAACACCCTGCCGATGTCATCATCCGCGAAAGCGGATGATCCAGTATCCCCGGCATTTGCCATTATAATGCTTACCGGGGTTACTGGATGCCCCGCGTTCGCGGGGCATGACAGCCGGGGTGGCTCTCGATGACCATGATCACGCTTGCCGACCGCATCGACCGCCTGACCCGCGCCGTGGGCCGCGCCGCGGCCTGGCTGGCGCTGGCCATCGTGCTCGCACAGTTCGTGCTTGTGCTGGCGCGCTATGTGTTCAGCTTCGGCTCGATCTGGCTGACGCAATCGGTGATCTACGGCCATGCCACGTTGATCATGCTCGCCGCCGCCTGGACGCTGGCTACCGGCGGCCATGTGCGCGTCGACGTTTTCTATGCGCATGCGAGCGCGCGTAGGCGGGCGCTGGTCGATCTCCTCGGCAGTCTGTTGCTGCTCATGCCTTTCGCGCTCTCGCTGATCTTTCTGTCGGTGCCCTATGCCGCGCGCTCCTGGGCGATCCTGGAGCGCTCGCAGGAGGCGAGCGGGCTGCCGCTGGTGTTCCTGCTCAAGACCTTGATCCCGCTGTTCGCCGCGCTGATGGCGCTGCAGGGCGTGGCGCAGGCGATCCGGGCGGCGGCGGCGCTAAGCAACGGAAGCGCGCAATGACGTTCGAGGCGCGCAGCAACGTCTCCCTCCCCCCTTGCGGGGGAGCGATGGGGAGGGGGGTAGAAACACGCGCCGGCGTTTGTTGCTTACCCCGCTCCCGACCGCGCCATAGCGCGTCGAAGACGCGCGAGAACGCGCTGGTGGCGCGGTCGACCTCCCCCGCAAGGGGGGAGGTGAAGAGGAGAATGCAGGCGGAGGTGAACTTGTGGCGGCACCATGCCCCTCGCTGAGACGCTCGCCATCCTCATGGTCGTCGCCGTCATCGCCGCGCTGTTCGCCGGCTATCCGGTGGCGTTGACGCTGGCCGGCGTCTCGCTCGCCTTCGCCTTCGTCGGCCATCTCGCCGGCGCCATGGATCTCGCCATCCTCGGCGCGCTGCCGCAGCGCATTTTCGGCGTCGTCACCAATGAGGTGCTGCTGGCGATCCCGCTGTTCGTGTTCATGGGCGTGATGCTGGAGCGTTCAGCGATCGCCGAGGCTCTGCTCGAGCGCATGGGCCGGCTGTTCGGGCGGCTGCGCGGCGGGCTTGGCTTTTCCGTCGTGCTGGTCGGCGCGCTGCTGGCGGCCTCCACCGGCATCGTCGGCGCGACTGCCGTCACCATGGGCCTGATCATGCTGCCGTCGATGCTGCGCCACGGCTACGACCCGCGGCTCGCCGCCGGCACCGTGGCGGCGTCGGCGACGCTGGCGCAGATCGTGCCGCCCTCGACGGTGCTGGTCGTGCTCGGCGACCAGCTCAACAATGCCTATCAGGCCGCCCAGCTCGCGCAGGGCAATTTCGCGCCCAAGGCGGTGTCGGTCAGCGACCTGTTCGCCGGCGCGATGCTGCCCGGGCTGCTGCTGGTCGGGCTCTATCTCGTCTATCTCGTGGCCATGGCGGTCTGGCGCCCGCAAAGCTGTCCGGCCATTGCCGTCACCGAGACGCCGCCGCGCGGCAGTCTCATCGAGGCGCTGCTGGCGCCGGTGGTGCTGATCGCGGCGGTGCTCGGCTCGATCCTGTTCGGCGTGGCGACGCCGACCGAAGCGGCCTCGGTCGGCGCCGTCGGCGCCATCGTGCTGGCCGCGCGCAAGACGCGGATTCGCGCCGTGCTCAGGCCGGTGGTCGACAAGACCACGCAGATCACCGCCATGATCTTTCTCATCCTCATCGGCGCGACGCTGTTCAGCCTGGTGTTCCGCGCGCTCGGCGGCGACGGGCTGGTGCATGCTGCGCTCGCCGATCTGCCCGGCGGCACCGACGGCGCGCTGCTGGCGGTGATGCTGGCGATCTTCCTGCTCGGCTTCGTGATGGACGCCTTCGAGATCATCTTCGTGGTGGTGCCGATCGTGGCGCCGGCGCTGTTGACGATGCCCGGCGTCGACCCGGTCTGGCTCGGCATCCTCATGGCGGTGAATTTGCAGACCTCCTACATGCACCCGCCGCTCGGACCGACATTGTTCTACCTGCGCGGCGTCGCCCCGCCGGAGATCACCACGCGGCACATCTATGTCGGCATCATTCCGTTTGTCGCGATCCAGCTTGTCGCGCTGGTCGTCTTGTGGTTCTTGCCCGGGCTTGCGACCGCGCTGCCGCATGCGCTTTATGGGCGGTAATTTCTTATCCCTCCCCTGCAAGGGGAGGGTGGCCGGCGAAGCCGGCCGGGTGGGGTGAGCCCATGGCCAATGCTCGCGCTCGCGAATTGCGCAAGTCGATGACGCCGCAAGAAGTCAAACTGTGGGTTCACTTGAGATCGTGGAAATCGCGAGGTTATCATTTTCGACGACAGGCTCCTAGCGACGGCCGGATATTGGATTTTGTTTGCCTCAGAGAAAGGCTGATTATCGAAGTTGATGGCGGTCAGCATAATTTCGCTTCGAAGGCTGCATGCGATAAGGAGCGTGACCTGCACTTCGCAAGGCAAGGCTACAAGGTGCTCCGGTTCTGGAATAGTGACATCGATAGCAATCTGGATGGCGTTCTGCAGGTCATTGACGAGGCGCTAAGGAATGCGTCCCCCACCCGGCCGGCTAACGCCGGCCACCCTCCTCCGTTGGGGGAGGGATAAGAAACGAGAGGCCGATGCTGGAGCTTTATCATCACGGCTCGTCCGTCTGCGCCGCCAAGGTGCGGCTGGTGCTGGCGGAAAAGGGGTTGCCGTGGAAGGGAACCTATCTCGACATTCTCAAGGGCGACCAGTTCGACCCCGCCTATATGCAGCTCAATCCCAAGGCGGTGGTGCCGACGCTGGTGCATGACGGCAAGGTGCTCACCGAGTCGACAGTGGTCTGCGAATATCTCGATGAGGTCTTTCCCGACCCGCCGCTAAAACCGGCCGATCCTTTCGATCGCCACCGCATGCGGCTGTGGACCAAGGCGGTCGACGAGGAGATGCATCCGGCCTGCGCCGAGGTGACCTTCGCCTGCACGCATCGGCACACCGTGGCGCGGCTGGGCGAGGAGGGCGTCGCGCGCTTTCTTTCCAGCACGCCGCCGCAGTCGGTGACGCCGACCTGGCACGCGCGCAAGAAGGAGATCGTCACGCTCGGCTTTGATGCGCCAGGCATCGAGCGGCCGTTCCTGCTCTACGACCGTTATTTGCAGAAGATGGAGGATGCGCTCGCCGATCAGCTTTGGCTTGCCGGCGACACGTACTCGCTCGCCGATATCGGCATGGCGCCTTACGTCAACCGGCTCGCCATGATGGGCATGGCGGAGATGTGGACCAAGAGCCGCCCGCATCTCACCGACTGGTTCGAGCGGGTGCAGGCGCGCGCGAGTTTTCAGCCGGCTTTCATGGAATGGTTTCCGCCGCAGCTTGCCAACGATCTCGCGACCTTCGGCGCGCGAAGCTGGCCGGAGGTGCGGCGCATCCTCGCGGCGGCGTGAGGCCCGGTCATTCCGGGGCGCTCGCGTGAGCGAGCGAACCCGGAATCCAGAGCCATACGATGATTCTACCGGGGTGCTCTGGATTCCGGGCCCGCCGCTTCGCGGCGTCCCGGAATGACGAAATGCGCCGTCAGGGCCAGAAGCGCGCGGCCAGCGCCCAGATCCACAGGGCGCCGGCCGCCAGCAACGACAGAAAGATGGCCGCCGAGCCCATGTCCTTCGCCCGCTTGATCAGCGGATCGGTTTCGGCGGTGACGCGGTCGGCGAGCTTTTCGATGGCCGTGTTGAGCAATTCGACGATCAGCATGAAGAACAGCACGCCGATCAGCGCGAAGCGCTCGCCCACGTCGCCGGTCAGGATGAAGGCGAGCGGGATACCCACCGCCAGCAGCACCAGTTCCTCGCGGAACGCGGCTTCCGACCGCGCGCAGGCGATCAGCCCATGCCAGCTATTGACGGTCGCCTTCAGCAGCCGTTTCACGCGCGCGCCCGAATCGGTAGCTTTTCCCAGCGCACGCTACGCGGGGCGCGGTGGCTATTCCATAGGGCGGCGCGGCATGTGTATAAAGCAGGCCATGAAGGCCGCCGACATGTTCAGCCTGAAGGACCGCGTGGCGCTGGTGACCGGCGCCTCCAGCGGTCTCGGCGTGCAGTTCGCCAAGGCGCTCGCCGACAACGGCGCCGCGGTGGCGCTGGTGGCGCGGCGGGCCGAGCGGCTGCAGAAGCTGCAAGCCGAGATAGCGGCGGCCGGCGGCAAGGCCATCGCCGTCGAGGCCGACGTCACCGACCGCGCCGCCATGGCAGCGGCGTTCGATGCGGCGGAAAAGGCCTTCGGCACCGTCACCATTTTGGTCAACAATGCCGGCATTGCCCAGTCGCCCACGCGCGCGGTGGAAGTCACGCCGGAGGAATGGCGCAAGGTGCTCAGCATCGATCTCGACGCCGTCTTCCACAATGCGCAGGAGGCCGCGCGCCGCATGCTCGCCGCCGGCAAGACAGGCGCTGTCATCAATATTGCGTCGGTGCTCGGATTCGGCGTGCAGAAGGGCACCGCCGCTTACGCCGTGGCCAAGGCCGCCGTCATCCAGACCACCAAGGCGCTGGCGATCGAGCTCGCCTTCAAGGGCGTGCGCGTGAATGCCATCGCGCCGGGCTGGTTCGTCACCGAGATCAATGAGCGATATCTCACCGGCGAACAAGGTGAAAAGCTCAAGCGGCAAATTCCCATGGGGCGCTTCGGCCAAGCGGGCGATCTCGACGGCGCGCTGCTGCTCTTGGCCTCGGAGGCCGGCAGCTACATCACCGGCGCCACCATCGTTGCCGACGGCGGGCAGGTGGTGGTGGTTGCATAAGGAAACGCATCATGGACTTCACCCTATCCCCCGAACACGAAGACATCCGCCTGCGCGTGCGCGCCTTCGTCGAGGAGCATGTGCTGCCGCTGGAGGCCGACCCGGAGAACTTCTCCGACTACGAGAACATCCCGCACCACCGGCTTGAGCCGGTGCGCGAGAAGGCGCGCGCCTTAGGTCTGTGGGCGCCGCAATCGCCGAAGGAGTTCGGCGGCATGGAATTGCCGATCGTCGCCTGGGCGGCGATCTACGAGGAAGCCGCGCGCTCGGTGTTCGGCCCGCTCGCCATCAACTGCATGGCGCCCGACGACGGCAACATGAACCTGCTCGCCCGCGCCGGCACGCCGGCGCAGAAGGAATGGTTTTTGCGCCCGCTGGTCGCCGGCAAGGTGCGCTCGGCCTTCGCCATGACCGAGCCGCATCCCGGCGCCGGCTCCGATCCCGGTATGATGCTCACGCGCGCCGAGAAGAAGGGCGACCGCTACGTGATCCACGGCCGCAAATGGTTCATCACCGGCGCCGACGGCGCGGCGAATTTCATCCTCATCGCGCGCACCTCGGACGACCGCCGCCGCGGCCTCACCGGTTTCCTCTATCACAAGGACCAGCCGGGCTGGCGCATCCTGCGCCGCATTCCGATCATGGGCCCGGAGGAGCACGGCGGTCATTGCGAGATCGAATATGACGGCTTGGAAATCCCCGCCGAGAACGTGCTGCTCAACGAAGGCGACGGCCTGCGCGTCACGCAGATCCGGCTCGGCCCGGCGCGGCTGACCCATTGCATGCGCTGGCTCGGCTGGGCCAAGCGCTGCATGGAGATCGCGCAGGAATACGTTGGCCGCCGCGAGGCCTTCGGCGTCAAGCTCATCGACCGCGAGAACATCCAGGTCAAGCTCGGCGAGGTCGCGCATCAGATCGAGATCGGCCGCCTGCTCACCATGCACGCGGCTTGGAAGCTCGACCAGGGCTCGCGCGCGCGCAAGGAAATCTCCATGGCCAAGGTGCAGGTGGCCGATACGCTGCACAACGCCGCCGACGTGGCCATCCAGGTCAACGGCGCGCGCGGCTATTCCAAGGACACCATCCTCGAATGGATCTATCGCGCCGCCCGCGCCGCCCGCCTGGTCGACGGCGCGTCGGAAGTGCACAAGATGGTGCTGGCGCGCTTCATGCGCGAAGAGGGCCGCGACTTCTGGCGCTGGGGGTAGGGGACGCGCATATTTTCAACCGTCGTCACCCGCGGCGGCGGGCGATCCAGTACGCCGCAGCCCTTAATATTGAGTACAAGCATTAGAGCGCTTCTGTGTCAGATTGAATCGCGACTCGGCACAGCCTCCACCTCTCCCCTGGGGGGAGAGGTCGGCGCACGAAGTGCGCCGGGTGAGGGGGAAAGTGATGATCGATGAATCACTTGCCCCCTCACCCCAACCCTCTCCCCCATTAGGGCGTTTACGCCCGTCTTCGACGGGCTATGGGGGAGAGGGAGCGCGCCGCGCTTGCTGCAGCGCTTCAATCTAAGTCAAACACGCTCTAGTGATTACTGGGTTCCCGCTTTCGCGGGGACGACCGCAGGTTAAAGCGAGCGGACTGCGTCTTAACCCTCACCCCTTGCAGTCCACCGCTACGTCGACGCGGCGGTTGGCGAGGCTCGGCGTGCGGTCCGGCGTCCAGTCCTTCAGCCGCCGCTCGCCCCAGGCGGCCTGGTTGATCTGCACGCCGGTGCCGGCGAAAGCCGTTTTCAGTTGCGCCGCGATCGTGGCGGCGCGCCGCTTCGAGATATCCAGATTGACGTCATCGCCGCCCAGCGTGTCGGCATAGCCGACCACCGAGATGGTGCAGCTCTTGCGGCCCTTGATGATCTCTTTGAGCTTGCCGACGATCACCTTGCCTTGGCCCTTGTCGTCGGCACTGCCGATACGCGCGAATTGCACGGTCAGCGGCGTCACCGTGGCGATCGGCTGCGGCAATTGCCGCGCATCCGGCATGTGCACATAGACCACCATGAGGTCGGCGGGCTTCGGCGCCGCCGCGGTCTTTTCCGTCGCTTGCAGCTTGGCCAGCTGATCGCCGAGTTTGGCGCCGAGCGCCGTTGCCGCATCGATGTTCTTCTTCAATTCGCCGACGGCGCCCGTGAGCGCGGCGGTGTCGCCGGCGCTGGCATTGGCGCTCGCCGCTTTCAGGCCGGCGACGGCGTCGTTGAGGCTCTTGATCTGCGTACTCACCGCGGCGATTTGCGGACCGGCGTTTTGCGCCGGGATCTCCTGCTTGATCGTGGCCAGCGTGTCGCTGACCGATTTCAGCTCTTTGCCGAGCGTATCGCTGACCGACTTCAGGCCGCCGCCGAGCGCGGCGAGCTTGCCGTCGACGCCGTCGATCTTGCCATCGAGGCTGCCCTTCGGGATCGACTTGGTGACGTCGGCAAGCGCCGCGTCGGTGCTCTTGATGCCGGCATTGAGCGCGTCGAGCTTCTCGGCGACGCTCTTGAGCACCTCGCCTTTCTTCAGCTCGGCGAGCGTCGCATTGGTCTGCGCCACCTTGGCGTCGAGCGCGGCGAGCTTGTCCTCGATGTCGGACGTCTTCGCGGCGGTCTGCACTTTCGCCAGCGCCGCATTGGTGGCGTCGATCTTGCTAGTCACCTCGCTCTTGAGCGCGGCCAATTGACGGTTCACGTCGTCATTGGGTTGCGCAACCTTCCACAAGGTCGCCCCCGACAGCGCGGCGACGACGACGAACGCGGCGCCGAACCAGATGGATTTCTGAGCATCAGCCATGGCGGTCCCCTCCCGAAAACTTAATTTTTTTCGAGAATAGCCCCATGGCCCGCCGGCGCAAAGCGCTTAGGCGCGCTTCGGCGTGGGTGGGCGCGGGTGCCCTTGTCACAAAGACGCCGTGCCCGGGCGGGCCGCCGCCGCGCGCGGCCGCCGTGGAAACCCGCCGAAAGCGCCGTCAGTTGCGGTAGCCGCGATCCAGTCTATCGAGCATACGCAGATAGGCCGCCCAGTCGGCCGAGCCGCGGCCGCTGTCATGCGTTTCGTATTGCGCCACCGTCTTGGCGCAGATCGCCGGTGGAATTTCGATCAGTTCCGACCCCGTCGCCTCCAGCCGCAACTGGATGTCGGCCGCCTCGATCAGGTGATACATCAGCACGAAGGCGTCGCGCGCGCTTTTTCCCACGCTGAGCAGGCCGTGATTGTGCATGATCATCACGCGGTTGTGGCCGAGGTCGCGGTTGATCCGTTCGCGCTCGCCGAAATCCTCGGTGATGCCCTCATAGGCGTGATAGCCGACGCGCTCATAAAAGCGCACCGCCTGCTGGGACAGCATGCGCAAGCCATGCTTGAGCCCGGCGATCGCCATGCCGGTCGCCGTGTGCACATGCAGCGCGCAGTTCACGTCCGCCCGCGCGCTCAAGACGCCGCCATGCAGGGTGAAGCCCGGACGGTTGACGCCGGCCTTCTCGTCGAGGTCCTCGTCCATGCAGACCTTGACCAGGTTGGACGCGGTCACCTCGGTGTAAAGCAGTTCGTGGCGCTTCATGAGGAAGTGCCGCGGCTCGCCCGGCACCCGCATCGAGGCGTGGTTATAGATGACGTCGTCCCAGCCGTGATGGGCGACCAACCGATAGACCGCGGCCAGATCGACCCGCGCCGCCCATTCGGCATCGGAAATTTTGCCCTGTGAAATCCCGGCCGTGGCCACCTTGGCGCGTGTGTTCATCGGCGTTCTCCCATGACTCTTTGCCGCGAACCTAGCATATGGCGTGCGCTTGGCCAGATTGCCATGGCCCTCTATAGAGGGGCTGGCCGCGCGGGCGCGAGGGGACATGAGCAAACCGATTCAAATTCGCATGGGCGGCTACGGGCCGCCGTCGACCGGTTTCAGCAAGGCGTTGCAATTCATCGGCGACACATTGACCGCCGAATTCGGCGACGGCGTCGACATCAAATATGTCTGGAACATTATGGATCTCGGCTACCGCGCCGAGGACATACTTTGGCTGGTCGAGAACGGCCTGCTCAGCCTCGGCTATCAGTCGTCGAGCTATCTGACCGACCGCGTGCCGGAGCTCGGCTTTGTCGACCTACCGTTCTTGTTCGCCAGCAATGCGCAGGCACGCGCCGCCATGGACGGCGAACTCGGCGCGCTGCTCGCCGCCAAGACCGAGGCGCGGGCGAATTTCCGCATCCTCGGCTGGTTCGAGAACGGCTTCCGCCACATCTCCAACCGGCTGCGCCCGGTGCATCGGCCGGCCGACATGAAGGGCATGCGTATCCGCGTGCTGCCGAGCGAGGTGCAGAAGCGCACCTTCGAACTGCTCGGCGCGGTGGCGTTGCGCCTCGATCTCACCGAAGCCATCGCCATGATCAAGGCCGGCAGCTTGGACGCGCAGGAGAACCCGCTCGCCAATACCGTCACCTATGGCGTGCACAATTTCCACAAGTTCCACACGCTCACCTCGCATTTCTACGTTTCGCGGCCGATCTTCCTGCATCGCGCCGCGTATCGATGCCTGGCCGGACGAGTTGCAGCGCGCGATGCAGGCCGCGGTGAGCAAGGCGGTCGCCTTTCAGCGCAAGCTGGCCGAGGAGGAACACGCGCAGGCGTGCCGCATCATCGCCGACGCCGGCTGCGAGATTCGTGCAACCGGCGCGACGGAACACGCCGCTTTCGTCGACGCCGTGCAGCCGCTTCTTGGCCGACGCGCGCGCGCACTATGGCGAGGCGATGTTCAAGCTGGTGCCGAAGGCGTAAGCGACCGGCCTCTCATCTCCCCTCTCCCCACGAGCGTAGCGAGTGGTGGGGGAGGGTGAATTGCGCGGTGCCGATTAACCCCTCCTCAAGCTTAACGCGATCTCTCGCAATTGTCCGATTTACGCCGCCGCAACAACTCCTCCTGTAGAGAGCGTTGAACCACTCTCGGCAATGGCGGCTCCATGACCCAATCCTCCCGTCCCGTCGCGCTGGCGCTGCGCGGGCTCAGCAAAAGTTTCGACCGGCCGGCGGTCGAGGCGCTCGATCTCACCGTTTATGCGGCGAATTCTACGCGCTGGTCGGCCCCAACGGCGCCGGCAAGACCACGACGCTGCGCATGGTGGTCGGCCTGCTGCGGCCGGATGCCGGCACCATCGCCATCGACGGCATCGACGCGCTCGCCGATCCGGTCGCCGCCAAGCAGATCACCGCCTGGCTGTCCGACGAGCCGATGATCTACGACAAGCTCACCCCGTACGAATATCTCGAATTCGTCGCCGGGCTCTGGCGCATCGATGCGCGCGAGGCCGAAGCGCGTGCGCGCGAGCTGCTCGGCTGGCTCGGGCTTACGCCGCACGCGCATGAGCGCTGCGAGGGTTTCTCCAAGGGCATGCGGCAGAAGGTGGCGCTCGCCGGCGCGCTGGTGCACGACCCCAAGCTCATCATCCTCGACGAGCCGTTGACCGGGCTCGATGCCGGCTCGGCCCGCCAGGTCAAGAACGTGCTGCGCGAGCGCGTCGCCGCCGGCGGCACCGTGATCATGACCACGCATATCCTGGAAGTCGCCGAGCGCATGGCCGACCGCATCGGCGTCATCGCCGGCGGCAGGCTGATCGCCGAGGGCACGCTCGACGAATTGCGCCACAAGACCGGCGCCACCGCCGCCAGCCTGGAGGATACCTTCCTCACGCTGGTCGCCGGCGAGGCCGAGGCCGCGTGAGCCGCCTCTCGAAAAATCAACCTGTCATTCCGGGACGCTCGCGCAGCGAGCGGGCCCGGAATCCAGACACATATGCCGAACTTGTTTCTGGATTCCGGGTTCGTCCGCCTTCGCCCTGCGGGCTGCGGCGGACGCCCCGGAATGACCGGATTTAAACCATGAGCCGTCCCGACACCCTCGTCTGGCTTGCCGGCCACGAGTTGCGGCTCGGCTGGCGCGACTGGCTGGCGCTGATGACCGCCGGCCACCGCCGGCGCGGGCGCAACGTCGCCATCGCGCTTGATCATCTTTCGCCGTGCTCATGCACCTGATGGCCTGGTCGATGGTCGCCCGCTATGCCGCGACCGGCACCGATGCCCGACAAGCCGACGCTGGTCGTGATCACCGGCACGCTGCTGCTGTCGTGGTCGCTGTTGCTGTCGCAGGCGATGGAGTCGGTGACGCGCGCCTTCTATTCCCGCTCCGACCTCGATCTCATCCTCACCTCGCCGGTCAACCCGCGCAAAGTCTTCTCGGTGCGCATCGCCCGCATCGCCGCCGCGGTCGCCGCGCTGGCGATGCTGCTTGGCGGCGCCCTTCATCAATGTGCTGGCGCTCGATCGGCGGCGCGCATTGGCTCGCCGCCTATGCCGTGGTCGCCGCCATGGGCGTGCTGGCGGCGGCGCTGGCGGTCGCGCTCACCGTGGCGCTGTTCCGCCTGATCGGCGCCCCGGCGCACGCGGCTGGTGGCGCAGATCGTGGCCGCGGTGATCGGCGCCGCCTTCGTCATCGGGTTGCAGATCGCGGCGATCCTGTCCTATGGCAGCCTCTCGCGCTACGCGCTGCTGCAATCGAACTGGCTGGTCGAACGCGCGCCCGATCTCGGCAATGCGCTGTGGCTTCCGGCGCGCGCCGCGCTCGGCGATCCGTTTGCGCTGGTCGCTGGTCGCGCGGTGTCAGCCTGGCGCTGCTCGGCGCCACCATCGCGGCGTTCTCGGCGCGCTTCGGCGATCACGTGATCGCCGCCGCCGGCGTCGTCGCAGGCCGCTGGTGCGCCAGCGCCGCTGGTCGAAAACGTTCCGCCGCGGCTCGCCGGCGCGCGTGCTGCGGCGCAAGGAATGGACGCTGCTCATCCGCGATCCCTGGCTGATGTCGCAGACGCTGATGCAGATCCTCTATCTGCTGCCGCCGGCGGTGCTGCTGTGGCGCAGCTTCCACAGCGGCACCGGCGCGCTGGTGGTGCTGATCCCGGTGATGGTGATGGCGGCCGGCCAGCTCGGCGGCGGGCTTGCCTGGCTGTCGATCTCCGGCGAGGACGCGCCCGATCTGGTCGCCAGCGCGCCGATCAGCGCCGCGCCGCATCCTCTGGGCCAAGATCGAAGCGGTGATGGGCGCCATCGCGCTGATCTTCGCGCCGCTGATTGCCGCGCTCGCTTTCGCCTCGCTGCGCGCGGCGCTGGTGGCCGGCGCCGGCGTCTTGATCGCGGCCGGCGCCTCGACCGCGATCCAGCTCTGCTTCCGCGTGCAGGCGAAACGCAGCCAGTTCCGCCGCCGCCAGGTTTCCTCGCGCGTCGCCACCTTCGCCGAGGCGTTTTCCTCCATCGCCTGGGCCGGCGCCTTCGGCGCTGGTCGCGGCCGGCACCTGGCTGGCGCTATTTCCGGCGGTCATCGCGCTCGGCATCCTGCTGGGCGTGCGGCTGATCCGGCCGGCGCAGAGCCTAGACAAACGCCGCGCGCCAGCGCTGGCGCATCACCAGCGTGCCGACCACCATCAAGTTCAAGATGTTGGAGCCGATGCCGAAGGCGAAGGCCGGCGCGTAATAGCCGAAATGGTCGTAGAGCGCGCCGGCGAGCCAGCCGCCGAGCGGCCATGCCGACTGCCGTGCACATCAGCAGCGTCGGAATGCGCCACGACGCCTCCGCCGCCGGAAACAAGTTCGCGCAGCGCCAGCACATAGGCCGGGATGATGCCGGAAAAGCCGAGCCCGAAGGCGCGCCGCCACCGTGAACAGCCCGACCTCGTCCTGCGTGAACAGGAAGGCGATCATCGCCGAGCACTGCCAGGCCGAGCCGATCAGCACCGTCGACAGCCCGCCGATGCGGTCGGAGATCGCGCCCCATATCTGCCGGCTGACGAACGCGGTGACGAGCAGCACCGACAGCATCGCCGCGCCGACCGAGGCGGCGATGCCGAGATCGCTGCAGAAGGCGACCAGGTGGCCCTGCGGCATCGCCATCGGCACGCAGCACAGCACCGAGGCGCAGCACATCATCACGAACACCACATTGGGCGGCCAGCCGAGCACGCGCGCTGGCACGGCGCCGGCGCTCGCCGTCGAAGCCGGCTGATCACCTCCGGCGGCGTGCGGAAGAAGATCGCCGCCAGCGGCACGACGATCAGCACTTCGAGCAGGCCGTACCACAGCATGGTCTCGCGCCAGCCGAAAGCGGCGATGGCGCGCTCGAACAGCGGCGGCCACGTCGCGCCGGCGAGATAGGAGCCGCTGGAGATCAACGCCAGCGCCGAGCCGCGCCGGCGGTCGAACCAGCGGCTGACATAGATATAGAGCGGCGCATTGATGCCGCCGAGCCCGATCAGGCCGATGAACAGGCCATGCCCGATCAACAGCGGCCAGGGCGGGCCGAAGGTGGAGATCGCCAGGCCCAGCGCGATCATCAGCGTGCCGCAACATCACCGTCCAGCGCGTGCCCACGCGGTCGGCGATCTGGCCCATCACTATGCCGCCGGCGCCGAAGCCGAGCCAGACCGAGCGACTCGCCAGCGCCGGGATCGAGCGCGCGCCGCCGACCTCGGCGGCGATGTCCTTGAGCGCGACCGCGGTGATCCAGGCGGCGCCGAACGACATCGTCATGGCGAACAGCGCCACGCGGCGACGACCCAGGAGGCCCTCGTCTCGATGGTGTGCGAAGGGGATTGCAACATCAGGCGTGATTCGGCCGCGCAGCTATACAGGCCGCGCCGGATTTGACCATATCGTTCCGCGCCGTTTGACCATCACTCTGCGCATTGCGGCAAATGCACGCCCGGCGCACGCGCCCCGGCGTTG
This sequence comes from uncultured Pseudomonadota bacterium, assembly GCA_963782145.1. Lineage (GTDB taxonomy): Bacteria > Pseudomonadota > Alphaproteobacteria > Rhizobiales > Xanthobacteraceae > Pseudolabrys. The sequence goes on along the minus strand of CAWAIV010000013.1, from coordinate 60,319 downwards.
CGCCGCTACAGCCCGAACGGATAGGTGTCCGGCAGGCCTTCCAGGTCTTTGGTTTGCGAGCGGCGTCACCGCCTTGGTCTCGTCGAACCAGATATATTCGTCGAATTGCCGCGGCAGCACCGCCTCGAAATAATGGCTGGCGAGTTCGGTGTCCGGCCGATAGATCACGCCGATGGCGCGTTCGAGCCGCGGCGTCAGCAGGCCGCGCACATGGGCGCTACCTCGCGTCGCGCAGCCCAAGCATGAAGCGCGGCACGCTCGCTCTCATGGCATAATTGCTCGTAGCTGTTGTCGTGCGCCGGCCGCACGCGCTTGATCTCCATCGGCCCGTCCCAATCGGAGCCGCCGCCACGGTGCCGTGATCGGTGCCGAAGCCGATCGCGTAGCAGTGCATCGCCGAATTCCTTGCCGGCATAGCTGGCCGATATTGAGCTCGCCGCGCGCCGACATTTCCGTCGCCGCCGCGTTGCCGATATGGGAATTGTGCGCCCAGACGATGGCCTTGCTGTGCGCACCGTGATGCGCGAGCAATGTCTGCAGCGTTTCAAACATGTGCTCGTCGCGCAGGTTCCACGACGCGCGCGAGCCGTAATACATGACGCGGTAATAGCGCTCGGCATTGGCCACCAGCCGCGCGTTCTGCGCCGCGTCGAGGAAGCGTTCGCCGTCCTGGGGGCGTAAGCCTGCCGCTTCTTGAGCAGATCCTCGAGCGTGTGCACGACGTCGCGCTCGCAGACCGGATAGCGCCCGGTGAGCGCGGCATGACCGTAGGTCGCCGGGTCCGCCTGCCAAGGCGTCAGGCAACCGTATCGCTCGCGCGCAACCTTGGCCGATGGCGGGTCGACGCTCGTCGAGATATTCGAGCACGAAGCGGATGGAAGCGTAGAGGCTGTAGAGGTCGAGGCCGTGGAAGGCGACGCGCGCTTGCCGGCTTGAGGCCGGCATTATGGCCGCGCAGCCAGTCGACGAAATTGCGCACCTCGATATTGCGCCACATCCAGGTCGGGAAAGCGGGCGAAAGCAGTCCATTCGGACGGCGTATATTCGCGATGGCGCACATAGTGGTCGATGCGGGCGGCGTCCGGCCAGTCGGCCTCGATGGCGATGAAGTCGAAGCCCTTGCGCCGATCAGCTCGCGCGAGATGCGCTCCCGCATCGAATAGAATTCGGAGGTGCCGTGCGAGGCTTCGCCGAGCAGGACCACCCGCGCATTGCCGATGCGGTCGAGGAGGGGCGCCAGATCGGCGCTCTCGATCGATGCGAAGGGCTCGGCGGCATCGGCGATTGTCCGCTGCAGCGGCGCCTCGCGCAGGCCAACGACCCGGCGCGCTTCCGGCGCGGGCGCTTCCGGCTCCCAGCCCTCATGCCCGAGCAGCGGCACGAAGCGCACGTCGGCGAGGTCCTCGCGGCGGTAGTCGTTTTCGCCGACCCGCGTGACGCGCACCAGTTCCTGCGCGCGCGCATTCGCGCCGACCGGGATCACCAGGCGGCCGCCGATCTTGAGTTGCGCGCGCAGCGCTTCGGGCATCTTCGGCCCGCCGGCCGCCACCACGATGGCGTCGTAGGGCGCATGCTCGGGCCAGCCGCGCGTGCCGTCGCCGTGCAGGACGTGGACATTGGCGTAGCCCTGTTCGGCGAGCGCGGCTGGCCGCTTTCTCCGCCAATTGTCCGATGCGTTCGACGGTGTAGACCTCGCCGGCGATCTCGGCCAGGACCGCGGCGGCGTAGCCGGAGCCGGTGCCGATCTCCAGCACCTTCTCGCCGCCGTCGAGCCCGAGCGCTTCCACCATGAAGGCGACGATGTAGGGCTGCGAGATGGTCTGCTCCGCGGCGATCGGCAGCGGCACGTCCTCATAGGCGAACTCGTGCAGGTCGGGCGGCAGAAACGCCTCGCGCGGCACCTTGCGCATCGCGTCGAGCACGGGCTCGGAGCGCACCCCGCGGGCAAAGATGTCGATGCTCCACCATCTCTTGGCGGAGTTTGGCGAAGTCGGGGACGGCTTTTTTTCGTGCCAGCGCCATGATGAAGACTTGCCACCGGCCGCTTCCGGCTTGCATTGACCGGGGTCAATCGCCGCGGCCCGCCGCCGCTCCGGACAATGCTGCTGCATTGCGCCAAAATGCGCGCGCGGCCGTGCCGCCGAAATTTCCTTGCCCCTGGCGCCGGTCCCGACGAAATGAAGCCATGCGCTTGAATTGATGGGCGTTATTGCGCTTCCGCACCGCGCGCAGCGCCCTATATGATAGGTCTATCGCCGGCTGTTACTCTGCCTCGGGGCGCCAGAAGGCCACGCAAATGACGCTCCGACCCGTCAGCCTCGACGACAAATACGATCTCGGCCAGACCAGCGTGCTGGTGACCGGCTATCACGCGCTGATCCGCGCCCTGCTGATGCAGAAGGAGCGCGACCGCCGCGCCGGGCTCAACACCGCGGGCTTCGTCACCGGCTATCGCGGCTCGCCGCTCGGGCGGCCTCGACCAGCAGATGATGCGCGCCGGCCGCCAGCTCGCCGCCGCCGACATCAAGTTCCAGCCCGGCATCAATGAGGAGCTGGCCGCCACCGCGCTGTGGGGCTCGCAGCAGGCCGAATTGCGCGGCGAGGGCAAGTTCGATGGCGTGTTCGGCATGTGGTACGGCAAGGGCCCGGGCGTCGACCGCTCCGGCGACGTGTTCCGCCACGCCAATCTCGCCGGCACCGCCAAGCACGGCGGCGTGCTGGCGCTGATGGGCGACGACCACACCGCCGAATCCTCCACCACCGCGCACCAGTCCGAATTCCATTTCGTCGACGTGATGATGCCGATCCTCAACCCGGCCGGCGTGCAGGAGATCATCGACTACGCGCTGCTACGGCTGGGCCATGTCGCGCTTCACCGGCGCCTGGACCGCGCTCAAATGCATGCACGAGACGGTGGAGTTCGACCGGCGTCGTCGACGGCAGCGCTCGACCGCGTGCAGATCGTCACCCCGGCCGATTTCACGATGCCGCGAGGGCGGCCTCAACATCCGCCTGGTCGACACCATCCTCGGCCAGGAAGCGCGCCTGCACGACTTCAAGCGCGACGCCATGCTCGCCTTCGTGCGCGCCAACAAGCTCAACAAGATCGTCACCTCGGGCGGCCGCAACGCCGAAGATCGGCGTCATCACCACCGGCAAGGCCTATCTCGACGTGCGCCAGGCGCTCGACGAACTCGGTCTCGACGAGGTCAAGTGCAACGACGCTCGGCCTGCGCCTGTTCAAGATCGGCTGCCCCTGGCCGATCTCGCCGCCAGGAACTCGCCGACTTCGCGCAGGGCCTCGATCTCATCATCGTGGTCGAGGAGAAGCGCTCGCTGATCGAAGTGCAGGTGCGCGAGGAGCTTTACGGCACCGCCAATCAGCCGGTCTGCATCGGCAAGAAGGACGAGCAGGGCAACTGGCTGTTCCCGGTCAAGGGCGCGCTCGATCCCAACGACGTCGCCATCTGCATCGGCGAGCGGCTGCTGCGCTATGGCGCCCAACGACGAACTGGCCGCCCACGTGGCGCGGCTGAAATCGGCGCAGCACGCGCTCGCCGAGACCACCGACGTGGCGCAGCGCATTCCCTATTTCTGCTCCGGCTGCCCGCACAATACCTCGACCCGCGTGCCCGAGGGCAGCCGCGCCTATGCCGGCATCGGCTGCCATTACATGGCGCAGTGGATGGACCGCAAGACGCTCGGCTACACCCAGATGGGCGGCGAGGGCGCCAACTGGATCGGCGAGGCGCCGTTCTCCCAGCGCGGCCACGTGTTCCAGAACCTCGGCGACGGCACCTACAACCATTCCGGCTTTCTCGCCATCCGCGCCGCCATCGCCTCCGGCGTCACCATGACCTACAAGATCCTGTTCAACGACGCGGTGGCGATGACCGGCGGCCAGGCCAATGACGGCGGCCTCACCGTGCCGCAGATCGCCCGCCAGGTGGCCGCCGAAGGCGCCGCCCGCGTCGTCGTGGTCACCGACGAGCCGTGGAAATATGCCAAGGACACCGACTGGCCGCGCGGGCTCACGGTGCATCACCGCGACGAGCTCGACGTGATCCAGCGCGAGCTGGCGAGCGTGCCCGGCGTCAGCGTCTTGATCTACGACCAGACCTGCGCCGCCGAGAAGCGCCGCCGCCGCAAGCGCGGCGCCTTCCCCGATCCCGACAAGCGCGTGGTCATCAACGATCTGGTCTGCGAGGGCTGCGGCGACTGCGGCGTCAAGTCGAACTGCGTCTCGGTGCAGCCTTTGGAGACCGAATGGGGCCGCAAGCGCGCCATCGACCAGTCGAGCTGCAACAAGGACTATTCCTGCCTGAACGGTTTCTGCCCGTCCTTCGTCACCGTGCACGGCGCCAAGCTGAAGAAGGGCGAGAGCGTCGCGGAGCCTGCCGACTGGGCGCCGCTGCCGGCGCCGACGCTACCGCTCGCCAATCATCCCTTCGGCATCATCGTCACCGGCATCGGCGGCACCGGCATCGTCACCATCGGCGCCATTATCGCCATGGCCGCGCATCTGGAAGGCAAGGGCGTCGGCGTCATCGACATGGCCGGCCTGGCGCAGAAGGGCGGCGCGGTGTTCAGCCATATCCGCATCGCCAATACGCAAGACGACATCCACGCCATCCGCGTCGCCGCCGGCGGCGCCGACCTGGTGCTCGGCGGCGACATCGTCGAACTGGGCAGCAAGAAGGTGCTGAGCGCCATCAAGCCGGGCAATACCCGCGTCGTGGTCAACACCGCCGAATTCCTGCCCGGCGACTTCACCCGCAATGCCGAATATTCGCTGCCGACCGAACGCCTCAAGCGCGCCATCACCGGCGCCACCGGCGGCGGCAACAGCCACTTCGTCAATGCCGGCCGGCTCGCCACCGCGCTTCTGGGCCAATCCATCGGCGCCAACATATTCATGCTCGGCTACGCCTATCAGCTCGGCGCGCTGCCGCTGACGGCGGAAGCGATCGAGAAGGCGATCGAGATGAACGGCGAGGCGGTGCCGATGAACGTCGCCGCCTTCCGCTATGGGCGCCGCGCGGCGATCGATCCGGCGGCGGTGGACGCGCTGGTCACGCCACAACAGCAGGAACAAAACGACTCGCTGAAGTTCTCGCAATCCTTCGCCGAGACCGTCGAGCGCCGTGTCGCCTTCCTCACCGCCTATCAGAGCGCGCGCTATGCGCGGCGCTATCGCAACCTGGTGGAGAAGCTGCGCGCGGCGGAAGCCGAGAAAGCGCCCGGCCAGACCGGGCTTGCCGAAGCGGTGGCGCGCTATCTGTTCAAGCTGATGGCCTACAAGGACGAATACGAGGTGGCGCGGCTCTATACCGACACCGGCTTTATCGAGCGGGTCAAGGGCACATTCGACGGCGACCTGCGCTTCGAATTCCATCTGGCGCCGCCGATGCTGGCGAAGCGCAACCCGGTGACCGGCGAGTTGAAGAAGATGTCGTTCGGGCCGTGGATGCTGAAATTCTTTGGCGTGCTGAAGAAGTTCAAATTCCTGCGCGGCACGCCCTTCGATCCATTCGGCTACTCCGCCGAGCGCCGCGCCGAGCGCCGGCTGATCGCCGATTACCGGGCGCTGTTGTCGACCGTCGCCGCCGAGCTGACCCCGCACAATCACCACAGCGCGGTGGCGCTCGCCGCGCTGCCGGAAAAGATCCGCGGCTACGGCCCGGTCAAGGTGCGCCATCTCGCCATCGCCAAGGCCGAGGAAGCGAATTTGCGCGAGCAATTCCGCAGCGGCGCCCAGCCGTTCCTCAAGGCGGCGGAGTAGTGGCGGGCGGAGCCGGCATGTGATCGCAGCAGCGCGCCTCCACGAGATTGCGTTCTGGTCGAGCGATCTGAGCGCGCCGGAACTGGAGCAGGCGCGCCGCGGCATCGTCGAAAAGGCCTATACCAAGGGCGCTTTCATCTGCCATCGCGGCGACCGGCTGGATTGCTGGACCGGCGTGGTATCGGGGCTGATCAAGCTTTCCACCGTGTCGCTCTCGGGCAAGGCGGTCAGCCTGGCCGGCATCCGTGCCGGCGGCTGGTTCGGCGAAGGCACCATCCTGAAGAACGAAGCGCGCCAATACGATCTGGTGGCCTTGCGCGACACCCGCATGGCCTTGATGGATCGCGCCACCTTCCTCTGGCTGTTCGAGAACAGCGTCGCCTTCAACCGCTTCCTGATCCGCCAGTTCAACGAGCGGCTCGGCCAGTTCATCGCGCTGGTCGAATACGACCGCATGCTCGACGCGCCGGCGCGGGTCGCCCGCAACATTGCCTGGCTGTTCAATCCGACGCTCTACCGCGACCACGAGCGGCATCTGGAAATCTCGCAGGAAGAAATCGGCCTGTTGTCCGGCGTTTCGCGGCAAGTCGCCAACAAGAGCCTGAAGATCCTGGAGGGCCGCGGCCTGCTGCGGCTCGAGCACGGCGGCATTTCGGTGCTGGATCTGAAGGCGCTCGGCCGCTTCGGGGATTAGAGCGCTTCTGTTTCAGATTAAATCGCGACTCGGCAAAGCCTCCACCTCTCCCCTGGGGGGAGAGGTCGGCGCACGAAGTGCGCCGGGTGAGGGGGAAAGTGATGATCGATGAATCACTTGCCCCCTCACCCCAACCCTCTCCCCCATTAGGGCGTTTACGCCCGTCTTCGACGGGCTATGGGGAGAGGGAGCGCGCCGCGCTTGCTCCAGCGCTTCAATCTAAGTCAAACACGTTCTAGGGCGTGGACTCGTGAGTCCGCTATCGGGCGAATTGCAAAGTTTGCGCACACAGGCGGTGGTGTCGGTTTATGACACGAACGCGACATTCGGCCTTTGATGAATTGGCTTTTGCTGCTGAATATTCCGTCGATGCCCGTTGGCCGCTTTGCGTATCGACCATCGTGTTATTTATCTCTTGCGCGCCAGCATGAGTACCGGGGCCATCGCACCTTTCGCGATGTTTGCAGCCATATTGCCGGCCTTAGCACCGGCATCCTGGCCCATCACGATGTGCAGTCCCAGCGGCGGTGGGCCACTTTCGGCCATCCGCGCTTTCATCCGGGCAAAGAACTCAAGCCCAAGCTCTCTCTTGGGCTCGGCGACATACACAGACAGGCCTGCCGCTTCTATCGCCGCCTCATAGGCCTCAACCTTTGCCACAAAGGAGGTGCTCTCGTCCTGCGCCCAAGCGACGGGATAGTCCAAGGGCGCCTCTCCGACTCTCATCACATCATAGACGGCCAGCAGACCGCCCGGCTTCAGTACCCGGCTGATCTCGGCGAAAAGCACGTCTTTGTCGTCGATATTCATGCCAACGTGGAACATGCTGGCCCGGTCAAAACTGGCGTCATTGAGCGGCAGGTTGAGGGCGCTCGCCCGCACCAGCCGCACCTTGTCGCGCAGTCCTATCGCTTGCGTCAGCGCGTTGCCCACCTGGACATATTCCGGCGTAAGATCGACGCCTTGTACGTCGACACCATAACGCGCCGCCATAAACCGCGCGGCTCCGCCAAGGCCGCATCCGACATCCAGTGTCTTCAGACCGGGCGCCAGCTCCATCCGCTCACAGACCATCTCAGTCGCCAGCCGACCGCCGATGTGGAACTCGTCCACCCCGGCCAACTGGTCGATGGGAGCAACATCGGACTGAGCCCGCATTTTGGTCCAACCGGCATCGATCGCCGCCTGCAACGCCCCCTTGGTGTAGTGATCGGCCACTCTCGCCTCGATCGCCGTCATCGCGCTCTCCGATAGCTTGCACACTTCCACTCCGTGCAAACCCTAGGGAGCCCCCCAGGCCGCGGCTACTTCAATTTCTGTAGCGGTGCATCCGCCGGCGGGGTAGGCTTGAAATCGTGAAGACCTACGGTCAGTTCTGCTCTGTCGCCAAGGCTCTGGAGGTCATCGGTGAACGTTGGACACCGTTGATACTGCGCGAACTCATTTGCGGCTCATCCCGCTACAGCGAAATCCAGCGAGGCGTCCCGCGCATTTCGCCCGCCCTGCTGTCCAAGCGCCTCAACGATCTGGAACGGGCTGGGGTGATCGCGCGCGATCGGGACACCGGCGGCTATGCTTTGACCGAGGCTGGCTGGGAACTGAAACCAGTCATCGAGAAACTGGGCGTCTGGGGTCAGCGTTGGGTGCGTCAGGAGCTCACCGATAGCGATTTCGATCCCGACTTGCTGATGTGGGACATGCGACGCCGCATAGACCTGAAAAAGTTTCCCCAGACGCGCACCTGCCTGAAGTTTGTGTTTACGGATAAGGCCGAAGCCAAGCGAAATTACTGGTTGGTTGGCGACCGTAAGGGGCTGGAGTTATGCATCAGTGAGCCAGGCTATCCGGTCGACCTTTACATCACCACCGATACCAACACGATGACACTGGTTTGGAACGGTCACCTATCGCTGCGCCGAATGATCAACGATGACAAAATCGAGCTTCACGGCCCTACCAAACTTTGCCGAGCCTTTCCCGATTGGTTGATGCTGAATATGTTCGCAGGCGTGGCAGCTGCGAAGTAGGAGGCGCAATTTCGCGAGATTGCGCGTAGCCGACGGGTTTGGCGGCCTTGCCGACCTTGCCGCGGGCGACGGCTGACTTCGGGTTTTGGCCAAAGACAAACATGCGCGTTGCGGCGTTTGATGGCTGCGTTCGCGAGGAAAGCGGATTTTGGTCTCATCGAATTTTTATGAGGGCACGCTCTCGCCGCACGAGAGGCGATTCCCCCCAGAGGAGCGAGAGCCTGCCCTCGGGCTTGACCCGGAGTTCGACCGCCGGAGCGAAAGCCAAGGCGGTCGGGAACGGGTGCATCGCCAAGCGAACCACCTCACCCCACGCCGCGCACCTGACGGCGCGCGACCCTCCCGCTCCAGGGGGACGGAACGCACCGTGCTCGAAGCAGTCGCTTCGATGCGTAACGATCTCGCTTGAATTTGTTGGAAGACTTAGGCCGCGCGTTTCGAGGAAAACCCAGCGCGCCGTCGCACAAGCAATCCGCCTCGGATAGCGAACCGAACCCCCGTTCGTCTGTCAAGTGAATGGTTTGCTGCGGGACCATTTCGCGGCAATCTGGTATAAGTCGACAGGGATGCTCCGGCGGTGTGGGGATGCCGGCGGAGGTAAGGATAATGCGTGGGCAACACGCGGGCAGGACCAGTGGAGGAACTAGCCGTGGCGACCAATGCCGCCGCGCAAGCGGATACGTTTCCCAAGCTGTTGATCCGTAACGCTGAATTGTTCGGCTCGCGGCCGGCAATGCGGCACAAGGATCTCGGCATCTGGCAGACCTGGACCTGGCGCCAGCAGCTCGAGATCGTGCGCGCCTATGCGGTCGGCCTCTCCCGCCTTGGCCTCAAGCGCGGCGAAACCATCGCCATTGTCGGCGCCAACCGGCCCAAGCTCTATTGGTCGGTAATGGCGGCGCAGATGCTCGGCGCCGTGCCGGTGCCGGTCTATGCCGACGCGGTCGCCGACGAGCTCTGCTTCGTGCTCTCGCATGCCGAGGTGCGCTTTGCCGCGGTCGAGGACCAGGAGCAGGTCGACAAGATCATGTCGGTGCTCGAGCGCCTGCCCAAGATCGAGCAGATGGTCTACGACGAGAAGCGCGGGCTTCGCGATTACGACCATAGCCGCCTGCGCGCCATGGACGAGGTGATCGACGACGGTCGCCAGGCGCTTGCCGCCGATCCCAAGCTCGGTGCATGGCTCGATGCCGAGATCGCCGCCAGCAAGGGCTCCGACCCTTCGATCATCCTCTACACCTCGGGCACCACCGGCCAGTCCAAGGGCGTGGTGCTGACCGGCGAGCGCTCGATCGCCGCCGCGCGCGACACCGTCGCCTTCGATCACCTGAACGAGAACGACGTCTCGCTCGCCTATCTGCCGCTCGCCTGGGTCGGCGATCATTATCTCAATTACGCGCAGGGGCTGGTCGCCGCCTTCTGCATCGCCTGCCCGGAGAATACCGACACGGCAATGGCCGACCTGCGCGAGATCGGCCCGACCTTCTATTTCGCGCCGCCGCGCACGCTCGAATTGCTGCTCACCCGCGTGATGATCCGCATGGAGGACGCCGGCTTCCTCAAACGCGCGATGTTCCACTATTTTCTCGGCGTCGCGCGCCGCTACGGCGAGCGCATCCTCAACAAGCAGCAGGTACCCCTCGGCGGCCGCCTGCTTTATGCGCTCGGCAGCGTGCTGATCTATGGGCCGCTGAAGAACGTGCTCGGCTTCTCGCGCGTGCGCACCGCCTATACCGCGGGCGAGGCGATCGGCCCCGACCTGTTCGCCTTCTATCGCTCGATCGGGCTCAACCTGAAGCAGCTCTACGGCCAGACCGAGGCCTTCCTTTATGTGACGGCGCAGCCGGACGGCGAAATCTATTCCGACACCGTCGGTCCCGCCTGTCCGCATGTCGACCTGCGCATCGCCGAGAACGGCGAGGTGCAGTTCAAGTCTCCCGGCATGTTCTCCGGTTATTTCCGCGACGAGGCCAAGACCGCCGAGGCGACGACGCCCGACGGCTATGTGAAGACCGGCGATGCCGGCTACTTCGACGAGAAGACCGGGCACCTGAAGATCATCGATCGCGCCAAGGATGTCGGCAAGCTCACCGACGGCACCTTGTTCCCGCCGAAATACATCGAGAACAAGCTCAAGTTCTTTCCCAACATCCGCGAGGCGGTGGCCTATGGCGACGGGCGCGATTTCGTCGCGGTCATGCTCAATATCGACCTCACCGCGGTCGGCAGCTGGGCCGAGCGCAACAATGTGGTCTACGGCTCCTATCAGGAACTCGCCGGCCATCCGCTGGTCTACGACATGATCGAGAAACACGTCGCCGAGGTGAACCGGGCGCTTGCCGCCGACAAAGTCATGGCGGGCGCGCAGATCAAGCGCTTCCTCATCCTGCACAAGGAGCTCGACGCCGACGACGGCGAGCTGACGCGTACGCAGAAGGTGCGCCGCGGCTTCATCGCCGAGCGCTACGCAACCCTGGTCACCGCGCTCTATGACGGCTCGGCGGAAGCCGATATCGCCACCGAAGTCACCTTCGAGGATGGCCGCAAGGGCACGATCAAGGCGCGGGTGAAGATCCGCGACATGGTCCCGGTGCCGCCGCCGATGGAGCAGGCGGCATGAGGCATCCGCGGTCGCCACACACTCTCTTCACCTCCCCCTGGAGGGGGGAGGTCGGTTCGCGAAGCGAACCGGGAGGGGGTGAATCTTCGGCGCTGCTGTCACCCCACCCCGCACACCTTCGCGGCTCACGCCGCTTCGGCGGGGCGACCCTCCCCCTCCAGGGGAGGGTGAGCGCCCGTCGTGAGGATCGCGCATGAGAGCCCCGGGCGGACCCGATGTCGCGGTGGGCGACGTGCTGCTGGCGGTGGAGAATGTCTCGCTGACTTTCGGCGGCGTGCGCGCGGTGAGCGATGTGTCCTTCGACATCCGCAAGGGCGAGATCCGCGCCATCATCGGCCCCAACGGCGCCGGCAAGACCTCGATGCTCAACGTCATCAACGGCTTCTACCAGCCGCAAGAAGGCCGCATCACCTTCAAGGGCGCCACGCGCGCCAAGATGCGTCCCTACGAGGCCGCCGAGGGCGGCATCGGCCGCACCTTCCAGAACGTGGCGCTGTTCCGCGGCATGACCGCGCTCGACAACATCATGGCCGGGCGCTCGCTCAAGATGAAGTGCAACTTCTTCTGGCAGTTGCTGCGTTACGGACCGGCGCTCGCCGAGGAAGTCGAGCACCGCGCCCGCGTCGAGGAGATCATCGACTTCCTGCGCATCCAGGAAGTGCGCCGCATCCCGGTCGGCCGGCTGCCCTACGGCTTGCAGAAGCGCGTCGAGCTCGGCCGCGCGCTGGCCATGGAGCCGGAACTGCTGCTGCTCGACGAGCCGATGGCCGGCATGAACATCGAGGAAAAGGAGGACATGTCGCGCTTCATCCTCGACGTCAACGACCACTTCGGCACCACCATCGCGCTGATCGAGCACGACATGGGCGTGGTGATGGATCTCTCCGACCGGGTGGTGGTGCTCGATCACGGCGAAAAGATCGCCGACGGCACGCCCGACCAGGTCAAGAGCAACCAGGCGGTGATCGACGCCTATCTCGGCGTGGCGCATTGAGGACGATGTGATGCACAAACCTCACGCCGCGCTCGCTTTACCCTCCCCCTTGTGGGGAGGGTCGCTCGCCGCGCGAAGTGCGACGAGCGGGGTGGGGGTAGTTCGTTTTGCAAAGGCATGGACCCCCACCCCCAACCCCTCCCCACAAGGGGGAGGGGAGCCGGCAGAGCAAGCGGCGAGGGGACAATAACCAATGCACATGCTCTACATGATATTCTTCGACCCCTTCGTGCAGATGGCGCAGGCGCCCGATCTGCTGGCGCAGACGCTGTGGGAAGGCCTGGTCGCCGGCATGCTCTATGCGCTGATCGCGCTCGGCTTCGTGCTCATCTTCAAGGCCTCCGGCGTGTTCAATTTCGCCCAAGGCATCATGGTGGTGTTCGCCGCCCTGACCCTGGTCGGCCTGCACGATGCCGGCCTGAACGCCTTCCTCGCGCTCGCCCTCACCATCGCCGTCATGTTCGTCTTGGCCTTCACGGTGGAGCGCGCCGTCTTGCGCCCCTTGGTCAACCAGCCCGACATCATCCTGTTCATGGCCACCTTTGGCATCACCTACTTCCTCATCGGCTTCGGCGAATACGTGTTCGGCGGCGACCCCAAGGTGATGCCGACCGACGCGCTCTATCTGCCCAAGGGCGCCGTCACCTATCATATCCTCGGCGGCATGGTGCAATTGCAGCGCCTCGACATCGCCGCCGCCATCGTCGCCTCGATCATGGTGGCCGGGCTCGGCGTGTTCTTCTCCAAGACCCGCATCGGCCGCGCGCTGCGCGCGGTCGCCGACAGCCACGAGGCCGCGCTGTCGGTCGGCATCTCGCTCGAGCAGATCTGGGTGATCGTCTGGTTCGCCGCCGGCCTGGTGGCGCTGGTCACCGGCATCTTCTGGGGCGCGCGCTCCGACGTCTCTTTCGCGCTCGAAGTGATCGCGCTCAAGGCGCTGCCGGTGCTCATCCTCGGCGGCTTCACCTCGATTCCGGGCGCCATTGTCGGCGGCTTGATCATCGGGGTCGGCGAGAAGATTGCCGAATTTTATTGGGGCCCGCTGGTCGGCGGCGGCACCGATGCCTGGTTCGCCTATGTGATCGCGCTGGTGTTCCTGCTGTTCCGCCCGCAGGGGCTGTTCGGCGAGCGAATTATCGAGCGGGTGTGAGGGAACGATGCTCTATCGCGAGGCCGGCCAGTTCAAGACCGATTACGCCAGCGACCAGTCGATCTTCCCGATATTGCAGGACCGCATCGGGCTTGCCGTCATCCTGGCCGTCGCCTTCGCCATCCCGCTGTTCAACAACGACTTCCTCACCAACGCGGTGATGATCCCGTTCATGATCTTCGTGCTGGCGGCGATCGGGCTCAACCTGCTCACCGGCTATACCGGCCTGCTCTCGCTCGGCACCGGCGCCTTCATGGGCGTCGGCGCCTATGCCTGCTACAAGCTCACCTCGATCTTCCCCAACGTCAACATCCTGATCTGGGTGATCGCGTCCGGCTTCTTCTCCGCCGCGGTCGGCGCCGTGTTCGGCCTGCCCTCGCTGCGCATCAAGGGCTTCTATCTCGCCATCGCCACGCTGGCCTCGCAATTCTTCCTGGAATGGTGCTTCATCCGCGTGTCCTGGCTCTACAACTACAATATTTCAGGCGCCATCGAGGTGCCGCAGCGCACGCTGTTCGGCATCATCGTCACCGGCCCGCGCGCCACCGCGGAGACGCGCTACTACATCGTGCTGGTCATCCTGGTGGCGATGACCTGGATCGCCTCCAACCTGGTGCACGGCCGCATCGGCCGCAGTTGGATGGCGGTGCGCGACATGGACATCGCCGCCGAGCTCATGGGCATCCGCCTGTTGCGGACCAAGCTCTTGGCATTCGCTGTGTCGTCGTTCTATTGCGGCGTCGCCGGCGCGCTGATGGTGTTCCTCTGGTATGGCGGCGCCGAGCCGGCGGTGTTCAACATCAACCAGAGCTTCACCATCCTGTTCATGATCATCATCGGCGGCCTCGGCAGCCTGCTCGGTGCCTATCTGGGCGCGGCGCTGATCTACATCCTGCCGATCGCGCTGCGCTTCGCGCCGGAGGCGCTCGGCCTGCATATCCACGCCGCCACCGTCGAACACATCACCTTCATGGTCGTCGGCGCGCTGATCATCTTCTTCCTTATCGCCGAACCGGCCGGGCTCGCCCGGCTCTGGCAGGTCGGCAAACAGAAACTGAGGGTGTGGCCGTTTCCATACTGATGGTGCAGGATGGCGCATGATCCGGAACGATGGGTACCGGTTTTCGGATAAGATCATGCGCAACGAGGATGGGACCCAATTTCCGACCGCAGCAACACGACGCTGCGGATGCGAAATCGCCGCCTCGCTTCGCGAAGCGGGGGCGAACGAAAGACAAAAAAACGCGCCGCAAATGGCGGGAACCAAAGGAGGGACGATATGAAGGCAAGACAACTTATCGCGGCGGTGGCCTGCACGGTTCTGATGGGCGCTCCCGCGTTCATCGGCAAAGCGCAGGCGCAGGACAAGATCTTCGTGCCGCTGTTCACCTACCGCACCGGGCCCTATGCCAATTCCGGCATCCCGATCGCCAACGGCATGCACGACTATCTGACCATGCTCAACGAGCGTGACGGCGGCATCGGCGGCGTCAAGCTCGACGTCCAGGAATGCGAGACCGGCTACGACACCAAGAAGGGCGTGGAGTGCTGGGAATCGATCAAGGACAAGCACCCGACGGTCGTCAATCCGTTCTCGACCGGCATCACGCTGCAGCTGATCCCCAAGGCGGCGGTCGACAAGATCCCGGTGCTGTCGATGGCCTATGGGCTGTCGGCCTCCGCGGTCGGCAACGACTTCCCCTGGATCTTCAACCCGCCGGCCACTTATTGGGACGGCATGTCGATGATCATCCGCTACATCGGCACCAAGGAAGGCGGTCTCGCCAAGCTCAAGGGCAAGAAGATCGGCTTCATCTATCTCGACGCCGGTTACGGCCGCGAGCCGATCCCGCTGCTGAAGGATCTGGCCAAGGATTACGGCTTCGAGGTGAAGCTCTATCCGGTGGCCGGCAAGGAAATGCAGGACCAGTCCTCGCAGTGGCTGTCGGTGCGCCGCGATCGTCCGAACTGGATGATCATGTGGGGCTGGGGCGCCATGAACCCGACCGCGGTCAAGCGCGCGGCCGAGAACGGCTATCCGATGGATCACTTCATCGGCGTGTGGTGGTCGGGCTCCGATGACGATGCCCGTGGCGGCGGCACGCAGGCCAAGGGCTACCTCGCCCTCAACTTCAGCGGCCTGGGCGAGGATTACCCCGCCATCAAGGACATCAAGAAATACGTCGTCGACAAGGGCAAGAGCCAGGTCGAGAAGGACAAGTTCGCCGACACCTTCTACAACCGTGGCGTCTTCAACACCGCGCTGGTCGCCGAAGCGATCCGCAACGCGCAGAAGATCACCGGCAAGAAAGTGGTGACCGGCCCCGATGTCCGCCGCGGCCTGGAAGCGCTCAACATCACCCAGGCGCGCTGGAAGGAGCTCGGCTTCCCGAACTTCGGCACCGCGGTGCACGTGACCTGTACCGATCACAACGGCCACAGCCCGGCCTACATGCAGCAGTGGGACGGCAAGAACTGGCACCGCGTCTCCGACTGGATCGAGCCCATGAAGGACAAGGTGCTGCCGTTGCTCAACGCGGCCGCCGCCGACTACGTCAAGAAGAACGCCGGCTGGCCCAAGCGCACCGAGGCTTGCGACAAGTCGTCGTGACGTAAGACTCAAACCCTCCCCCTTGTGGGGAGGGTCGCTCACCGAGCGCAGCGAGATGAGCGGGGTGGGGGTTTCTTGCAAAGAACCCCACCCCGGCTCGCTATCGCTCGCCGACCCTCCCCGCGAGGGGGAGGGTAAGGAGAACCGCATGTCCGTCGCCGAAAACACCGCGCCCGGCACCGCGCCGGAGACCATCCTCTCGGTCAACAATATCGAGGTGATCTACGATCACGTCATCCTGGTGCTCAAGGGCGTCTCGCTCGACGTGCCGCGCGGCGGCATCGTGGCGCTGCTCGGCGCCAATGGCGCCGGCAAGACCACCACGCTGAAGGCGATCTCCAACCTGCTGCACGCCGAGCGCGGCGACGTCACCAAGGGCTCGATCTTGTTCGAGGGCGACGAGGTGCAGGACCTGTCGCCCAATGAGCTGGTGCGCCGCGGCTGCATCCAGGTGATGGAGGGCCGCCATTGCTTCGGCCATCTCACCATCGAGGAGAACCTGCTCACCGGCGCTTTCACCCGGCGCGACGGCAAGGCGGCGATCCGCCGCGACATCGACATGGTCTACGGCTATTTCCCCAAGCTCGCCGAACGCAAGGGCTCGCTCGCCGGCTATACCTCGGGCGGCGAGCAGCAGATGTGCGCCATCGGCCGCGCGCTGATGTCGCGCCCCAAGATGATCCTGCTCGACGAGCCGTCGATGGGCCTCGCCCCGCAGATCGTCGAGGAGATTTTCGTCATCGTGAAGGATCTGAACGACAAGGAGGGCGTCTCCTTCCTGCTCGCCGAGCAGAACACGCACATGGCGCTGCGCTTTGCCCGCTACGGCTACATCCTGGAGAACGGCCGCGTGGTGATGGACGGCGAAGCGTCGATGCTGGCCGCCAACGAGGACGTGAAGGAGTTCTACCTCGGCATTTCCGAGGGCCGCCGCAAGAGCTTCCGCGACGGCAAGTATTATCGGCGGCGCAAGCGCTGGCTGGCGTAGAGAATGACCGACCACTACGATTCCCTGGAGACCCGCTCGCCGCTCTTGCGCGACAGCGAGGAATGCGCGGTGCTCAACAAGATCGTCGCGCATGCCATGCAGGCGCCGGGCTGGGCGCGGCATCTGGCCGGCGTCGATGCGCATGCGGTCACCTCGCACGCCGCCCTCGCCAAGCTGCCGCTGCTGCGCAAGGCCGACATCGCCGCCCTGCAAAAGGAACATCCGCCGTTCGGCGGCCTCAACGTCACGCCGCCGGGCAAGGCGCGCCGGCTGTTGATGTCGCCGGGGCCGATCTTCGAGCCGGAGGGCTCCGGCCGCGATTGGTGGGGCGCCGCGCGCGCGCTTTATGCCGCCGGCTTTCGTTCCGGCGACGTGGTGCACAATTCCTTCGCCTATCACCTCACCCCCGGCGGCTTCATCCTCGAATCGGGCGCGCATGCGCTGGGCTGCGCGGTCATTCCCGGCGGCGTCGGCAATACCGAGCAACAGCTCGAAGCGATCGCGCATTACCGGCCGTCCGGCTATGTCGGCACGCCGGACTTCCTCAAGATTCTGCTCGATACCGCGGCCAAGTCCGGCAAGGACGCTTCCTCGATCAAGCGCGCGCTGGTCTCCGGCGCGGCGTTGCCGGGCTCGCTGCGCGACGAACTTAGGCTTCGCGGCGTCGCCGTGCTGCAATGTTATGCCACCGCGGAACTGGGCGTGATCGCCTATGAGTCGCCTGCCCGTGAGGGCATGATCGTCAACGAGAGCGTCATCGTCGAGATCGTGCGCCCCGGCACCGGCGATCCGGTGGCGGACGGCGAGGTCGGCGAGGTCGTCGTCACCTCGTTCAATCCCGACTATCCGATGATCCGGCTCGCCACCGGCGATCTCTCGGCGCTGCTGCCCGGCCTCTCGCCCTGCGGGCGCACCAATGCGCGCATCAAGGGCTGGATGGGCCGCGCCGACCAGACCGCGAAAGTGAAGGGCATGTTCGTGCATCCCAAGCAGATCGCCGAGCTCGCCGCCCGTCATCCCGAGCTCAAGCGCCTGCGCCTGGTGGTCAGCCGCGCCGCCGAGCAGGACGCCATGACCCTGATGGCCGAATGCGCGGCGCCCGCCGCGGCGCTGCAAAGCGCGGTCGCTGCCAGTTTGCAGTCGGTTACCAAGCTCAAGGGCGCGGTGACGCTGGTTGCAATCGGTTCGCTGCCCAACGACGGCAAGGTGATCGCCGACGAGCGCCCGGTGGGGTGAGAAGTCCTGTTGAGTCGCCGCGTGCACGGCGCCATCCCTCCCCCCGCGAAGCGGTGGGGAGGGTCGACCGTTTGAGCGAAGCGAAAGCGGTCGGGGTGGGGGGTATCTGTGAGGAGCGCGCTCAAGATCCCCCACCCCCGACCCCTCCCCACCACTCGCTGACGCTAGCGGGGGGAGGGGAGATGCGACCTTGACCCCGCCCGCCGTTTGCCGCTCATAACGCGCCATGGCCGACCATCTGCCGCGCCGCCCAGCATCCTCCCGTTCCGCCGCGCCGCATCGGCGTGCTGCTGGTCAATCTCGGCACGCCCGACGCCACCGACTACTGGTCGATGCGCCGCTACCTCAAGGAATTCCTCTCCGACCGCCGCGTCATCGAGGTGAACCCGGTTCTGTGGTGGCTGATCCTCAATCTGATCATTCTCACCGTGCGCCCCGGCCGCAAGGGCAAGGACTACGACAAGATCTGGAACAAAGAGCGTAACGAGTCGATGCTCAAGACCATCACCCGTTCGCAGGCCGAGAAGCTTTCCGCCCATTACGAGAGCGACCCGCGCCTCCTGGTCGATTGGGCGATGCGCTACGGCAACCCCTCGATCGCCTCGCGCCTCGACGCCCTGCGGCAGGCCGGTTGCGATCGCATCCTGCTGGTGCCGCTCTATCCGCAATATGCCGCCGCCACCTCGGCGACTGTCTGCGACAAGGCCTTCGAGGCGCTGGCCAAGATGCGCTGGCAGCCGGCCTTGCGCGTGGCGCCGGCCTGGTTCGAGGCGCCGGCCTATATCGAGGCGCTTGCGGGTTCGCTCGAAGCTGGCCTCGCGAAGCTTTCCTTCAAGCCCGATTTGATCATCGCCTCGTTCCACGGCATGCCGGAGGCATACCTGCACAAAGGCGACCCCTATCATTGCCAATGCGCCAAGACGACGCGGCTGCTGCGCGAGCGCCTCGCGCTCGGCGACGACAAATTGATGATGACCTTCCAGTCGCGCTTCGGTTCCGCCGAATGGCTCAAGCCCTACACCATCGATACCGTGCAGGCGCTTCCGGCGAAGGGGGTGAAGAACCTCGTCGTCATCACGCCGGGCTTCACCGCCGACTGCCTGGAGACGCTGGAAGAGATCGCCATGGAGAATGCGCAGGTCTTCAAGCAGGCCGGCGGCGAGAATTTCGCGCACATCCCTTGCCTCAACGATTCGGACGGCGGCATGGCGGTGATTCGCGACGTGGTCGCCCGCGAATTGCAGGGTTGGATATAATTCGCTGTCATTCCGGGGCGCGCACGAAGTGCGCGAACCCGGAAATCCAGTGCAACACACTATATCGCCCCTTGATTCCGGGTTCGTGAGCCGCATTCGCGACCCGGAATGCCGCCAATCAACCCCCCGTTAACCATCCCGCTTTAGTTTCCGTTAACCACCGCCCGCCGGTCGCGCGGGCGCGCGCTGTTATGCGTCCGCGACGACCGTACCCGGAGGCCGAGCACGGTGCTGCGCCTTGTCATTTCCCGTCCGCTTGCGCCGTTCCGCGCGGGCCTGTTCGTCGCCGTCTGGGCGGCGCTCGGCAGTGGACCGGCGCTGGCGCAGGTGACCGGCTCGTTCAGCGATCCGCTGACGCCGAAGCTCAGCGACGCGCGCAAACCCGCCACTTTCCGACCCTTCGATCGCCGCGCCCTGGCCGAGGCCGATCAGCCGACCGCCTTCACGCCGCTGCCCTCCGGCGCCGGTTCGACCGGCTACGACGCCGGCAATGCCCCGACCCGCGCGCCGGTGCGCCGGCCGCCCGCCGATGCCGAGGACGTGACGGCGCAGGCCCCACCGCCGATCGTGTCGCCCTACGAGCAACCGCCGCCGCCGCTGCCCGGCGACGCGGCGCTTGCCGCCGCGCCGGCGGCCGTGCCGACGGTCGCGCTCGGCCCGATTCGCCAGCCGAAGAGGCGCAAGGCCCATGCCGACGAGCCGACCGACCCGTATGAGCCGGCCGGCATTCATGCCGGCTCATTCCTGTTCTACCCGGCGCTCGAGCTGACCGGCGGCTACAACAGCAATCCCGGCGCCAGCCCCGGCGGCGACGGCGCCATGCTCTACAGCGCGGCGCCCGAATTGCGGGTGCAATCGCTGTGGGACCGCCACGAGCTCAAGGCCGAGTTGCGCGGCGGCTATACCGGCTACAGCCCCGACGAGACGCCGACGCTCAGCCGTCCCAACGTCACCGGCAAGGTCGACGGCCGCATCGACGTCACCCACGACACCCACGTGTTGCTCGGCACCCGCGCGCTGCTCTCCACCGATAATCCCGGCAGTCCCAATTTGCTGGCGGGCCTGTCCAAGCTGCCGGTCTTCATCACCTATGGCGGCAGCGCCGGCCTGCGCCGCAGTTTCAACCGCTTCGAGATCACCGCCAAGGGCGATGTCGAGCGCACCTCCTATCAGCACTCGACCCTCACCGACGGCACCGTCGTCAGCAATACCGACCGCAACTACGATCAATATGGCGGTACGCTGCGCGGCAGTTACGAGACCATGCCGGGGGTGAGGCCCTTCGTCGAGGTCAAGGTCGACCGCCGCGTGCACGACACCGAGGTCGATACCTCCGGCTATGCACGCGATTCCAGGGGCGTGGCCGGCCTCGTCGGCACCACTTTCGAGCTCAAGCGCAATCTCACCGGCGAAGTCGCCGTCGGCTATGCGCGCCGCACCTATCAGGATGGCCGGCTCGAGCCGCTGCAAGGCCTCATCGGCGACGCCTCGCTGATCTGGAATGCCGACGCGCTCAATACGGTCAAGCTCAACGCCAGCTCGACCATCGGCGAATCGACCATCGCCGGCGTCTCCGGCGTGCTCTCGCGCGACATCGGCGTGCAGGTCGATCACGCCTTCCGCCGCTGGCTGATCGGCAGCATCAAGCTCGGCTACGGCTGGGATATCTACCAGGGCTCCACCGTCGACAGTTCGGGCGACGGCACCGTGCCGCTGTGCGACTGCGTGGTGTCGACGCCGGGCGGCACTTCCGCCGACCGGGTCGACAAGCGCTATTCGGCCGGCGTCGGCATCACCTACAAGATCGACCGCACCACGCAGATCAAGGGCGAGTTCCGCCAGGACTGGCTGCGCTCGAATGTGAGCGGCGTCGACTACACCGCCAGCACGGTACTGCTCGGCATCAGGTTCCAGCGCTGAACGACCCCGCTGTCCCCGGCGCTCCGTTGTCGGCGCCGATTGCCGGCATGGCTTGCCGACGGTGCATAGGGCCGGTCCATCCGATTGACGAACGCCCACCCATGGCGACATATTTTCACCGAAATTTGCCTCGCAGAAAGACGTCATCCCTCTGCATCGAACGCCGCCGGTCTTGCCTGTTCGTCGAATTTCCCCAGAGTACCTGAAGTGAACGCTGTCCCCGTGATATAGGCGGTGCGTCACCGAGCCGGGACAGAGGTCGAATGCAGTGCTGACGACGACCGAGGGGCGCGTATTGACGAGACTGTGGGACCGCCGAAAATGAGAAAATTACGCGATACCGCGGTATTGCCGGCCGAGCTCGCGCCGCGCGCATCGGAATCGCCGGAGACGTCGTCGAGCCAGGACATCGCCGCCATGTTCGCCGCGCGCGAGCGCGAGCGTTACGACATGCACGGGTCCCATCTCAACGAACAGATGATCCGCGTGTTGCGCACCATCGGCTATGATGTCGGTTTCTGCCGCGGCAGCGGCCAGTATTTGTTCGATCGCCAGGGCGTGCGCTATCTCGATCTGCTCAGCGGCTTCGGCGTGTTCGCGATCGGCCGCAACCATCCGACATTGCGCGCGGCATTGACCAACGTGCTGGCCAGCGAGCTTGCCAATCTCGTGCAATTGGATGTGTCGACGCTTGCCGGCATTTTGGCCGAGCGGCTGCTGGCCTATGTGCCTTATCTCGACAAGGTGTTCTTCACCAATTCCGGCGCCGAGGCGGTCGAGGCGGCGATCAAGTTTGCCCGCGCCGCGACCGGCCGGCCCGGCATCGTCTATTGCGATCACGCCTTCCACGGGCTCACTTATGGCGCGCTGTCGCTGAACGGCGACGCCATTTTCCGCGACGGTTTCGGGCCGCTGCTGCCGGACTGCATCCGCGTCCCGTTCAACGATCTGCCGGCGCTCGAGCGCGCGCTGTCGGCGCGCAAGGTTGCCGCCTTCCTCGTCGAGCCGATCCAAGGCAAGGGCGTGAACCTGCCGTCCGACGACTACCTGAAAGAGGCGGCGGCGATCTGCCGTCGCCACGGCACCTTGTTCGTCGCCGATGAAATCCAGACCGGCTTCGGCCGCACCGGCCGCTTCCTCGCGGTCGAGCATTGGGGCGTCGAGCCGGACATGGTGCTGGTCGCCAAGGCGCTGTCCGGCGGCCATGTGCCGATCGGCGCGGTGCTCAGGCGCAAATGGATCTACGACAAGGTGTTCGACCGCATGGACCGCGCGGTCGTGCACGGCTCCACCTTCGCCAAGAACGATCTGGCGATGGCGGCCGGGATCGCCACGCTCGACGTGCTCGAATCCGAACAACTGATCGCCAATGCCGCGCGGCAGGGCGAGCGCCTGTTGCGCGAGCTCAATGCCATGGTGCCGCGCTACGAACTGCTCAAGGAGGTGCGCGGCAAGGGCTTGATGATCGGCATCGAATTCGGCGCGCCGACATCGTTCAAGCTTAAAGCCGCGTGGAACATGGTCGAGACCGCGAGCAAGGGCTTGTTCTGCCAGCTCATCACCATCCCCCTGTTCAAGGAGCACAAGATCCTCTGCCAGGTGGCGGGCCACGGCAGTCACACGATCAAGCTGCTGCCGGCTTTCGTGATGTCGGATGACGACTGCGACTGGATCGAGACGGCCTTCGACCAGGTCACCGCCAGCGCCCACCGCGTGCCCGGCGCGGTCTGGTCGCTCGGCAAGACGCTGGTCAACAATGCGGTGCGCGCCCACGCCGCGCGTTAGCGCCGATTGCGCGCGCCGCGGCGGGATCGGCTGGCGCGCCGGTTACTTCTCGCCCAATAGCCGCTCGATCTCCGCCCTGAACTGCGGCGCGATGTCCTCGCGCGCCAGACCATAGGCGATATTGGCGGCGAGGAAGCCGATCTTGGCGCCGCAGTCGAAGCTGCGGCCCGCGAACTTCAAGCCATAGAACGGCTGCGTGCGCGCCAGCGCCAGCATGGCGTCGGTGAGTTGGATCTCGTCGCCGGCGCCGGCCGCCTGCTTCTCCAGAATTGCGAAAATCTCCGGCTGCAAGATATAGCGGCCGGTGATGGAGAGATTGGAGGGCGCCTCGCTCGCCTTCGGCTTCTCCACCATCTTGGTGATCGAGAAGGCCTTGCCCTTGCTCGGCGCCGACGCCGACCACGCCATACATGTGGATGCGCTCCGTCGGCACTTCCTCCACCGCGATGATATTGGCGTTGTCCTCGAGCGTCTGCGCGGCCTCGATCATCTGCGCCAGGCAGCCGGGGTCGTGCTGCACCAGCACGTCCGGCAACAGCAGCGCGAAGGGCTCGTTGCCGACCAGTTCGCGCGCGCACCACACCGCATGGCCGAGGCCGAGCGGCGACTGCTGGCGGGTGAAGCTCACCGTGCCCGCTTCCGGCAGGTCCTCCGACAACAGTTCGCAGTTCGGCCGTCTTGCCGCGTTCGGTCAGCGTCAGCTCCAGCTCGAACTGGCGGTCGAAATGGTCCTCGATCACGCCCTTGTTGCGGCCGGTGACGAAGATCAGATGCTCGATGCCGGCCTCGCGCGCTTCGTCGACCACGTGCTGGATCAGCGGCCGGTCGACCACCGGCAGCATTTCCTTCGGCATCGCCTTGGTGGCCGGCAGGAAGCGGGTGCCGAGGCCGGCGACGGGGAAAATGGCCTTGCGGATGTGGGTCATGCGGAATGCTATGGTCTTTCGGAGGGTGATATTGTTTTGCCGGGCACAAAGCATGCTGTCGCCCGCCGGTCCAGATGGGGAGTTCGAGCCTAACCCATTAACGTCCTCGAAACGATATCGGGGCACCCATAGAGCGATTGTGCGGAAGCACTCCGGTACCGGGAAGGGCCATGCGCAAGACCCCGCTCTGTCTCGCTCGCCGCGTTGCTGCTCGCCGTCGCCGGCAGCGGCGTCGCCGGCGCACGACATCAGCGCCCCGACGCCTATGCCGGCCGACCGGACTCGCGCACCGCCTGCCCGGCGCGGGCTGCGCCGCCCTGGAGCGGGCAATCCGGCGCCTCCGGCGATCCCGACATGACGCGCGCCGCCATCCGCGCCGCGGCGGCGAATTTCCCCGCCTGCCTGGCGCGAGCTATGGCCGACCGCCGCCCGCCGTGGCATCAGCGCGCGCCGTCTACCGCAAATACACGCGCGGCGCTGACGCCCGACCTGCGCATCATGGATCTGCTCGACAACCAGCCGGAGTTCACCAAATCGGTCTGGGACTATCTCGACCTCCTGGTGACCGACGAGCGCATCGCGCAAGGGCCGCGCGCTGATCGCCAAATATCGCCGCACCTTCGATGCGGTCGAGCGCACCTATGGCGTCGATCCCGCCATCATCGCCGCGATCTGGGGCGTGGAGACCAATTACGGCACGCTCGGCGGCGAACGCTCGGTGCTGCGCTCGACCGCGACGCTCGCCTGCATCGGCCGCCGCCAGCACTATTTCCGCGGCGAATTCCTCGCCACGCTGGAAATCCTGCAACGCGGCGACATCCGCCCCGATCGCCTCGTCGGCTCCTGGGCCGGCGCCTTCGGGCCGACGCAGTTCATGCCCACCGCCTTCCTGCGCTATGCCGTCGACTTCGACCATGACGGCCGCCGCGACGTGGTCGATTCGGTGCCCGACATCATCGCCTCCACCGCCAACAACCTGAAACGCGACGGCTGGGTGCAACGGCGAGACCTGGGGCTACGAGGTGGTGGTGCCGGCGACCTTCGATTTCCTGCTTGCCGACAAGCGCAAGGTGCATGACGCTCGCCGAATGGCAGCGGCTCGGTCTCGCGCCGGCCCGGCGGCAAGCCGTTCCCGCGTCCGGAGCAACGCGCCTTCCTGCTGGTGCCGGCCGGCATCCAGGGGCCCGGCTTCCTGATGCTGCACAATTTCCGCGTCATCATGCGCTACAATCCGGCCGAAGCCTATGCGCTGGCTATCGGCCATCTCGCCGACCGGCTGCGCGGCGGCGCGCCCTTCGTGCAGCACTGGCCGCGCTACGAGCGCGTCTTGTCGCGCGCCGAGCGGCTGGAACTGCAGCAGCTCCTGGCCGCGCAGGGCTACGACATCGGCGAGCCGGACGGCCGGCTTCGGCGCCCGCACCCGCGAGGCCATCCGCCGTTTCCAGGCCCGGATCGGCCGGGTTCCCGACGGTTTTGCCTCCGCCGGCCTGCTTAACCGGCTGCGCGACGCTACGCTAACCGCCGGCCCCACCTTCGAGTTGACATTTTTTGCGCGCTATTGGCCCATGACGGCGGGCGAGGCCGGCCGGCTGGCCGGCTGCGGCCCCCACTGATCGTGGTCCGCGGCGTATGTTCGGCAGACGGCGTTTTTCACAGTGGCTCATCGGCGTCGGCCTGCTGGCCGCGCTCGAAGGCGTGACCGTGCTGGCGCTTGAGCTCGCCGCCGTCGCGCCGGCCCAGGCGCAGATCACCGACCAACGCTATCCGTTCCTGCGCCGGCAGCACCAGCGCCCGAGCGGCGGCGGCTTCTTCCAGCAATTGTTCGGCGGCGGCTTCGAGCAGCGCCCGACCGGGCGCGAGCATCCGCTCGAGCGCGACCAGCCGCGCGAACATGTCCGACTATTCGCGCGCGCCGCCGCCGCGCACAAGCCGGCACGCCGATGCCCCGCCGCCGACCACCACCATCGTGGTGATGGGCGACGGCATGGCCGACTGGCTCGCCTATGGACTTGGAAGACGCCTTCGCCGATTCGCCGGAAATCGGCATCGTGCGCGAGAACAAGCAGCGCTCCGGCCTCATCCGCTATCGAATGGCGCAGCGATCTCGACTGGTGGCATGTCGCGCGCGACGAGCTCGCGAAGGAGAAGGCGAACTACGTGGTCATGATGCTCGGCGTCAGCGACCGCCAGAACATCAGCGAAAAGGACGTCGCCAAGCAAGCCGAAAAGGACCAGAAGGAGCGCCGCCGAACGGCCAAGAGCAGGCCGCGAAAGATCAGGAGCAGAACCCGGATCAGGCCGACAATCCCGATCAGCCGCTCATCGCCGCGCCCGAGCGCAAATATCCGCGCGGCGTCATTCCGTTCCGCAGCGACCGCTGGGCCCAGGTCTATTCGCGCCGCATCGACGAGACCATCGCCGCGCTCAAGAGCAAGGGCGTGCCGGTGTTCTGGGTCGGGCTGCCGTCGATCCGCGGCACCCGCTCCACCGCCGACGCGGTCTATCTCAACGATCTCTTTCGCGCGCGCGCCGAGCGCGCCGGCATCAACTATATCGATGTCTGGGACGGCTTCGTCGACGACGCCGGCAAATATTCGAGCTACGGGCCCGACTATGAAGGCCAGATGCGCCGCCTGCGCTCCGGCGACGGCGTCTATTTCACCAAATACGGCGCGCGCAAGCTCGCGCATTATGTCGAGCGCGAGATCCGCCGCTACATGAACAACCGCGCGGTGGTGTCGCTGCCGACCGGGCCGATCGCGCCGGTGCCGGACATCCGGCCAGCTCGACGGAACGGCCGCTGGCCGGGCCGGTGGTGCCGCTGACGGTGGCGCCGAGCAATGCCGACGTGCTGGCCGGCGGCCCCGGCATGCACACCTCGCTCGGCGATGCCATCGCCACCAAGGTGCTGGTCAAGGGCGATGCGGTGAGCGCGCCGCATCGGCCGCGCCGACGATTTCGCCTGGCCGCTCGGCAGCGACGCCAACAAGAAACCGGCGCCGGCGACAACCAGCGCCGCGCCGACCGCGCCGGCGGCGGCGGTGGCCAATGCCGCGCCCACCGCCACGGCGCCCGCCGCCAAGCCGGAGGCGCCGGCGCCGATCGTCGTGCCGCGCGCGCCCGCCGCCGCGGCCAAACCGGCCGCGCCGCAGGCACCGGCCAGAACGCAAACCCGTGCGCCGGCTGTCGTCAGCAAACCCGCCGCGATCGCGAAACCGGCCGAGGTGAAAAGCCGGCGACACCGGTGGAACGGACGGCGCAGACGCAACGGGGCGAGCCGCAGGCTGCTGCCGCCGGAACCGATCAAGCCGCGGCCGGCGCGCCACCGCTCGACTAATCCGTTCCCCTCGCTGTTCGGCCGCGACGGTCTGTTCGGCTGGCTGCGCTGAAAAGCGTCACTCGGGCGCGCGAACCCGGCACCCATCGATAATTCCTGCGTGACATTCCGGATTGCGGATCGCCGCCTCGCGGCATCCGCAATAACGCTGCCGCTCACCGTGGCAGCGTGGTCGCGCCCATGAGGAATTTGTCGACCGCGTGCGCGCATTGGCGGCCCTCGCGGATCGCCCACACCACCAGCGACTGGCCGCGCCGCATGTCGCCGGCGGCGAATACCTTGGGCACCGAGGTGAGATAGCTCTCGGTATCGGCGGAGACATTGCCGCGCTTGTCGAGCGCGACGTCGAGCGTCTTCACCATGCCTTCGTGCAGCGGATGCACGAAGCCCATGGCCAGCAGCACCAGATCGCCCTCGATGTCGAATTCGCTGCCGGGCACCGGCTGGAACTTGGCGTCGACATGCACGCAATGCAGTTTCTTCACCGCGCCGTTCTCGCCGGAGAACTTCTGCGTCAGCACCGCAAATTCGCGCGCCGCGCCTTCCTCGAGGCTCGAGGAGATGCGCAGCTTCAGCGGCCAATCCGGCCAGGTCAGCACCTTGTTCTCGTGCGCCGGCGGCTCCGGCATGATCTCGAAATTCACCACCGACACCGCGCCCTGGCGGATCGAGGTGCCGATGCAGTCGGAGCCGGTGTCGCCGCCGCCGATCACCACCACTTTCTTGCCCGTGGCCAGGATCGGCGCGGCCGCGGTCGGCGTCTCGCCACTGACGCGGCGGTTCTGCTGCGGCAGGAACTCCATGGCGAAATGGATGCCGTTGAGCTCGCGGCCGGGGATCGGCAGATCGCGCGGCTTCTCGGCGCCGCCGGCCAGCACCACGGCGTCATGCTCGTTCACCAGTTTGTCGACCGGCATGCTGACGCCGACATCGACGCCGTAATGGAAGACCACGCCTTCCGCCGTCATCTGCTCGACGCGGCGGTCGATATGGATCTTCTCCATCTTGAAGTCGGGGATGCCGTAGCGCAGCAAGCCGCCGGCCTTGGCCCAGCGCTCATAGACATGCACGTCGTGGCCGGCGCGCGCGAGTTGCTGCGCGCAAGCCAAGCCCGCCGGGCCGGAGCCGACCACCGCGACCTTCTTGCCGGTCTTCTGTCCCGGCAGTTCGGGCTTGAGCCCTCGCGCGATGGCGCGGTCGGCGATCTCGCATTCGATGGTCTTGATGGTGACCGGGTTGTCGTCGATGTTGAGCGTGCAGGAGGCCTCGCACGGCGCCGGACAGACGCGCCCCGTCACCTCGGGGAAATTATTGGTCGAGTGCAGGTTGACCGCGGCCTCGTCCCAGTGCCCGCGATAGGTGAGGTCGTTCCAGTCCGGGATCTGGTTGTTGACCGGGCAGCCGGTCGGCAGCCCGGTGATGCGGGACAGCCCATGGCAATAGGGCACGCCGCAGTCCATGCAGCGCGCCGCCTGCTTGCGCAGGTCGTCTTCCGCCAGCGGCAGCACGAATTCGCGCCAGTGCTTGACGCGCTCGGCGACCGGCTCGTATTTGCGGTCGTGCCGCTCGATTTCCAGAAACCCGGTGACCTTACCCATACTTACTCCGCGGCCTGCATCGCGGCGGCCTTCTCCTTTGCCATCTCCGCGAGCGCGCGGCGGTATTCGACCGGCATCACCTTCTTGAACAGCGGACGATAGCGCGTCCAGTCGGCGACGATCTCTGCCGCGCGCCGCGAACCCGTATAGCGCGCGTGCTGCGAGATCAACAGGTAAAGCCGCTGGGCATCCTTGACCGTCATGTCGGCCATGACGTCGACGCGGCCGTGGCTTTCCAAATCCTCGTGCAGCCCGAACTCGGTCTCCGCGATCTGCTCTTCGTCCGGCACCGGCTCGAGCTCGACCATGGCCAGGTTGCAGCGGCTCCTGAACGTGTCGTCCTCGTCCAGCACATAGGCGACGCCGCCCGACATGCCGGCGGCGAAATTGCGTCCGGTCATGCCCAGCACCACCACCACGCCGCCGGTCATGTATTCGCAGCAATGGTCGCCGGCGCCCTCGATCACCGCCACGGCGCCGGAATTGCGCACGGCGAAGCGCTCGCCGGCGACGCCGCGGAAATAGCATTCGCCGGAAATGGCGCCGTAGAGCACGGTATTGCCGACGATGATGGAGTCCTCCGGCACGATGCCCGAGTCGGCCGGCGGCTTGATCACGATGCGCCCGCCGGAGAGGCCCTTGCCGACATAGTCGTTGGCGTCGCCCTCCAGCTCGAAGGTGACGCCCTTGGCCAGCCAGGCGCCGAAGCTCTGCCCGGCGGTGCCGGTGAAGCGCACATGGATGGTGCCGTCGGGCAGGCCGGCATGGCCGTAACGCTTGGCCACCTCGCCGGAGAGCATGCCGCCGGCGGTACGGTCGATGTTGCGGATCTGCGCCTGCAAGCGCACCGGCGCGCCGCGGTCGAGCGCCGGCGTCGCTTCGGCGATCAGCTTGCGGTCGAGGATATCGGCGATCTTGTGATCCTGCGGCTCGCACTTGAAGATCGGCGTCGCCGCATCCGCCTTGGGCTTGGTGAACAGCTTGGAGAAGTCGAGGCCCTTGGCCTTCCAGTGCTCGACCAGCGCCCGTTGATCGAGCATCTGCATCTGCCCGATCATCTGGTCGAAGCTGCGGAAGCCGAGCTCGGCCATGATCTCGCGCACCTCTTCGGCGACGAAGAAGAAGTAGTTGATCACGTGCTCGGGCTGGCCCTTGAAACGCTTGCGCAGCAGCGGGTCCTGTGTGGCCACGCCCACCGGGCAGGTGTTGAGGTGGCACTTGCGCATCATGATGCAGCCGGCGGCGATCAAGGGCGCGGTGGCGAAGCCGAACTCGTCCGCTCCCAAGAGCGCGCCCACCACCACGTCGCGGCCGGTGCGCACGCCGCCGTCGACCTGCACCGAGATGCGCGAGCGCAGCCGGTTGATCACCAGCGTCTGGTGGGTTTCGGCGAGACCGATCTCCCACGGGGAGCCGGCATGCTTGATCGAGGTCAGCGGGGAGGCGCCGGTGCCGCCCTCGAAGCCGGAGATGGTGACGTGGTCGGCGCGCGCCTTGGCGACGCCGGCGGCGACGGTGCCGACGCCGACTTCCGACACCAGCTTCACCGACACCCAACCGTCCGGATTGACGTTCTTCAGGTCGAAGATGAGCTGCGCCAGGTCTTCGATCGAATAGATGTCGTGATGCGGCGGCGGCGAGATCAGGCCGACGCCGGGCGTCGAATGGCGCACCTTGGCGATCGTCTTGTCGACCTTGTGGCCGGGCAATTGTCCGCCTTCGCCGGGCTTGGCGCCCTGCGCCATCTTGATCTGCATCATGTCGGAGTTGACGAGGTACTCCGCGGTGACGCCGAAGCGGCCGGAGGCCACCTGCTTGATCGCCGAGCGCATCGAATCGCCGTTGGGCAGCGGCTTGAAGCGGTCGGCTTCCTCGCCGCCCTCGCCGGTGTTCGACTTGCCGCCGATGCGGTTCATGGCGATGGCGAGCGTGGTGTGCGCCTCGCGCGAAATCGAACCGAACGACATGGCGCCGGTGGAGAAGCGCTTGACGATCGATTTGGCCGGCTCGACCTCCTCGAGCGGCACCGGCTTGCGGCCGTCTTGCTCTGCCGTCTTCAGCCGGAACAGGCCGCGGATGGTGAGCAGGTGCTCGTTCTGGTCGTTCACGATGCGGGCGAAGGCGCGATAGTGGTCCTGCGAATTGCCGCGCACGGCGTGCTGCAACTGCTTGACGGTCTCGGCGGTCCACACATGGTCCTCGCCGCGCACGCGCACGGCGTAGTCGCCGCCGACGTCGAGCATCGACTTGTAGATCGGCGCGTCGGAGAAGGCGTCGCGATGCCGGCGCACCGTTTCTTCCGCGATCTCGGCGAGGCTGACGCCCTCGATGCGCGTATGGGTGCCGGTGAAATACTGGTCGACGAATTCCTGCTTGAGGCCCACCGCGTCGAAGATCTGCGCGCCGCAATAGGACTGGTAGGTGGAGATGCCCATCTTCGACATCACCTTGAGCAGCCCCTTGTCGATCGACTTGATGTAGCGCTTGACGATTTCCTTCGGCTCGAGCTTCTGCGGCAGCTCTTCGGCCATGTCGATAAGCGTCTCGAAGGCGAGATAGGGGTTGATCGCCTCGGCGCCGTAGCCGGCCAGGCAGGCGAAATGATGCACCTCGCGCGGCTCGCCGGTCTCCAGCACCATGCCGACCGAGGTGCGCAAGCCCTTGCGGATCAGGTGATGATGCACGGCGGCGCAGGCGAGCAGCGACGGAATCGCGATGCGCTCGGCGTTCGCCTTGCGGTCGGAGAGGATGATGATGTTGCAGCCGCCGCGCACTTCCTCCTCGGCGCGCTCGCACAATTCGTCGATCGCCCAGGCCATGCCGTCGGCGGCGTGCTCGGCCGGATAGGTGATGTCGAAGGTCAGCGACTTGAAATGATCGCCGGTCATCTCGTGAATCGCGCGGATCTTCTCCAGGTCCTCATTGGTGAGGATCGGCTGGCGCACCTCCAGCCGCTTGTTCACCGACAGGCCCTCGAGATCGAACAGATTCGGCCGCGGCCCGATGATGGAGACCAGGCTCATCACCAGTTCCTCGCGGATCGGATCGATCGGCGGGTTGGTCACCTGGGCGAAGTTCTGCTTGAAATAGGTGAACAGCGACTTCGGCCGGTCCGACAGCGCCGAGATCGGCGTGTCGTTGCCCATGGAGCCGATCGCCTCCTCGCCGGTGGTGCCCATCGGCGTCATCAGCATCTTGAGATCTTCTTGCGTATAGCCGAAGGCCTGCTGGCGATCGAGCAGCGTCAGGTTGGAGATCGGCGCCACGTTGCCGGTGCCTTCGAGGTCCTCGAGCACGATCTGCGTATTGGCCAGCCATTCCTTGTAAGGGTGGCTCTTGGCCAGCGTCGCCTTCAATTCCTCGTCGGGAATGAGGCGGCCCTCGTCGAGGTCGACCAGCAGCATCTTGCCCGGCTGCAGCCGCCACTTCTTGACGATGTCCTTCTCCGGGATCGGCAGCACGCCCATCTCCGAAGCCATGACGATGCGGTCGTCGTTGGTGAGCAGATAGCGCGCCGGCCGCAAGCCGTTGCGGTCGAGCGTGGCGCCGATCTGGCGGCCATTGGTGAAGGCGATCGCCGCCGGGCCGTCCCACGGCTCCATCAGCGCGGCATTATATTCGTAGAAGGCGCGCCGCTCCTCGTCCATCAGCGGATTGCCCGCCCAGGCCTCGGGGATCAGCATCATCATGGCATGGGCGAGCGAATAGCCGCCCTGCACCAGGAATTCGAGCGCGTTGTCGAAGCAGGCGGTGTCGGACTGGCCCTCATAGGAGATCGGCCACAGCTTGCTGATGTCCTTGCCGAACAGCGGCGAGGACACCGAGGCCTGCCGCGCCGCCATCCAATTGGTGTTGCCGCGCAGCGTGTTGATCTCGCCATTATGCGCGATGTAGCGGTAGGGATGCGCCAGCGACCAGGCCGGGAAGGTGTTGGTGGAGAAGCGCTGGTGCACCAGGGCGATGGCGCTCTCGAAATCCGGATCGTGCAGGTCGGGATAATAGGCGCCGAGCTGGTCGGCCAGGAACATGCCCTTGTAGATCACCGTGCGGCAGGAGATTGACACCGGATAGAAGCTGGCGACGCGGCGCTCGCGCTTCTTGTAGATGGCGGCGGAGATCATCTTGCGCAGCAGATAGAGCTTGCGCTCGAACTCGTGCTCGGAAAACTTCTTCTTGCCCTGGCCGATGAACACCTGCCGGTGCGTCGGCTCGGTCGGCTTGACCGATTCGCCGAGCGTCGAATTGTCCTTCGGCACCTCGCGCCAGCCGAGCAGGGTCAGCCCCTCGCGCGCGATCATCTCCGCATAGATGTCGCGGATGATCTGCCGCCAGCTGGTCTCCCGCGGCATGAACAACTGGCCGACGGCGTAGTGCCCCGGCTCCGGCAGCGTGAAGCCGAGCGCGGCCGCCTGCTTGGCGAAGAACTTGTGCGGGATCTGCACCAGGATGCCGGCCCCGTCGCCCATGCGCGGGTCGGCGCCGGTGGCGCCGCGATGCTCGAGGTTGCAGAGAATGCGCAACCCGTCCTCGACGATGGTGTGCGACTTCACGCCTTTGATGTTGGCGATGAAGCCGACGCCGCAGGAATCCTTGTCGAGTGCCGGATCGTACAGCCCCTGCGCCTGCGGCAAGCCGGCCGCGTCGCTGGCCGGCCACGCGTTGCTTGGTTCGCCGCTGTCGTTTCTTCGCTCGCTCATCTCGCCCTTCCTCGCCGGCGCCCGCTGGGGCCGCCGGCGCACCCGCCTCGTCGCCGCGCCGAATTGCCGCCGCGCTCAGCCTGCAACCGATCGCAAGAAGGGCAGCCTTGCTCGGGCGTTGCCGCCGCGGCTGCTCCCATTGGGCGCCAACGACGTCTGCCTCCGCTTCGCAACACTTCGGCGCGAAAAGAGGCAGGCTCCGTGGCCGCCGCCATTAGGACAGCAATGCTGTCCTAAAGGACATTGCCAAATTTTGCCCTGCCACACAAGGCTGGTCCACGCCTGATTTAACGGACCTTTCGCTTTGTTGCAGTGCGCCACCCTATCCTAGCAAGAACAGGACCAAGCGCGCTTGGTTCACGCAAGGTCGTTGCGTTTGTGCCGGCCCCGCCAAGGCCGCGCAAGGCGTGCGCCCGATTAACCGTTTAACCTTGGATTAAGGAAAAAGCGCCGCCCGCCCGGGCCTTGGCTATGGTGCGCAAAACGGGGGTCGGAGAGCGGTCATGACCGAGGGTTTCGCAGCGGCGCCGGACACGGCAAGCGGCAAACCCGCGCTGCCGCGGTGCCGATCAAAACACGAGGGCGCGCCTTGAAACGGGAATGGATCATCGGGCTGGCGATCGCGGCGGCGGCCATCGGCGCTTCCGGTTTTGCCGCCCCTTCGCGCGCCGGCGAGGCGGTCGCCGTCGAGGCGGTGCTGCCGGTTTCCGATATTCTCGACACCGTGCGTCTGATGGGACTGGCGCCGAACCGGCGAGCGGTGCGGCGCGGCTCCTATTACGTGGTGCACGCCATCGATCCTTACGGCGTCGAGCTGCGCGTGGTCGCCGATGCGCATTTCGGCGACATCCTCGCGGTGACGCCGGCGGCGCCCTATGCCGTCACCCCCCATTACGTGCGCGCGCCGCGCATCATCCACGTGCCGCAGGCGGACGACGGCGCGCCGCCGCGCCGCCATCTCAAGCCGCGCCGTCGCGGCGAGGTGCCGCTGCCGCCGAAGCGCGCGACGGCAAGCGCGCACGCTTCCGACGCGGCGCTGACGCCGATTCGTCCGACGCCGGATTTCGCTCACAAGACCGATCGGGCGGACACCGTCGTCGTGCCCAAGGTAACGCCGAAGGCGGCGCCGGCTGCCGCGCCGCCGGCGAAGAGCCAATAGGCTTTCCCGATATCGTTGCGCGGCCGACCGAAAGTCGGAACCCGCAAAACAAAAAAGCGCCCCGGATATCCGGGGCGCTTCTCACTAAGTCGGTTTTTGCGCGTTACGCCCGTCGTCGCCCTGCGTCAGGCGGCGACCTTGGTATCGATCACCTGCGGCTTGGCCTCGCCGTTGCCGATCGGAATCGTGCGCGGCTTCTTGGCCTCGGGAATCTCGCGCGCAAGGTCGACATGCAGCAGGCCGTTCTCCAGCTTGGCGCCCTTGACCACGACATAGTCGGCGAGCTGGAACACGCGCTCGAAGGCGCGCGCGGCGATGCCCTGATAGAGCACCTCGCCCTTCTGCTCTTCCTTGACCTGCTTGGAGCCCTTGATCGTCAGCGTGTTCTCTTTCGCCTCGATCGACAGATCGTTCTCGCCGAAACCGGCAACCGCGACCGTGATGCGGTAGTTGTTCTCGTCGGTGCGCTCGATGTTGTAGGGCGGATAGCCCGGAGCGGCCTCGAAGCCGTCCATCATCGAGAACAGCCGGTCAAAGCCGACGGTGGAACGATAGAGCGGGGAAAGATCGAATGTACGCATGGCAGTGTCCTCCTTCGTTGAGCGACATGTGGGCGGTCCGCCAACTGGCCGGACCTTGAAGACCCGTATCCGCAGCCGCCAGGCGGCCTGCGTGAGAAAGATATGGGAACGCGGCGGGAGCCCCGCAAGGGTTCCCGGACATGCCGATAAGATATTGATATAAAACAACTATTATTTGCCGCCGCGGGCGCGATTGAGGACGCGGCGCGCCCTGCTATAAGGCGCGCTTGCGCTCCGCACCGGTTCCTCTTGGCGCTTTGCATGAAACTCGTTTCCATTCCCGCCAATCCGGTGCCCGACAATGTGGTGGCCGGCGCCATCAAGACCCGCGACGGCGTCACTTTGCGCTTCGCGCGCTGGGCGCCGCCGCCGGGCCGCAAGGGCACCGTGCTGGTGCTGCAGGGGCGCGCCGAATTCATCGAGAAATATTTCGAGACCGTGCGCGATCTGCGCGCGCGCGGCTTTGCCGTGGCCACCTTCGACTGGCGCGGGCAGGGGCTGTCCGACCACGCGCTGTCCGACCGCCGCAAGGGCCATGTGCGCAGCTTCAACCAATACGCCATCGACCTCGAAGCCATCATGGAGCAGGTGGTGCTGCCCGACTGCCCGCCGCCGATCTTCGCCATCGGCCATTCCATGGGCGCGGCGATCGGTATCCGGGCCTGTCACGACGGCAGCCGCTGGTTCG
Organism: uncultured Pseudomonadota bacterium; assembly: GCA_963782145.1. GTDB lineage: Bacteria > Pseudomonadota > Alphaproteobacteria > Rhizobiales > Xanthobacteraceae > Pseudolabrys. Next base: position 24,270 of record CAWAIV010000013.1, on the reverse strand, counting down.
AGCGCATGGTGCTGTCGGCGCCGATGATCGCGCTGCCGCGCGGCCAGCGCCTGCTCGGCCTGGCGGCGCCGCTGGCGCGCTTCATGCGGTTCATCGGGCGCGGCGGCGCCTATGTGCCGACCGGCGGCGGCGCCGCCATCGGCAGCGAGCCTTTCCTCGGCAACAAGCTCACCTCCGACCCGGTGCGCTTTGCCCGCAATGCCGCGGTGCTGGAGGAGGACCCCGAGCTCGGTCTCGGCGCGCCCACCGTGGCCTGGGCCGATTCGGCGCTGCGGCTGATGCAGCGCTTCGCCGAGCCCACTTATGCGGCGAGCATCCGCCAGCCGATCCTGCTGGTGGCGGCCGGCCGCGACGAGGTCGTGTCGACGCCGGCGATCGAAAGTTTCGGCATGAACCTGCTGGCCGGCCGCCATTTGATCCTGCCCGGCGCCCGCCATGAGATCCTGCAGGAGCAGGACCAGTATCGCGGTCAGTTCTGGGCGGCGTTCGATGCCTTCGTGCCGGGGACGCCGTTGTTTTAGCAAGTAGCCAGAAGCCCGGATCGAGCGCAGCGAAAACCGGGGACTTTGTCTGGGGCATTGTCGCTCCCGACAAGGGACCCGCTAGGAACAAGATCGCATAAGCTTCATTCTGTTACACCAAGACGCTTTCGCGGATACTCACGCATTGCTTGCATTGCCACGATGTTCGTGCAAAAGTAAAATATAAAAATTATTCTCGTGGAGCGAGATATGGCGACGGCAGCGGAAATACGAAAACGCGTTCGCGCATTCTTTTTGACGATCGATCCAAATTCCACCGACGATTCAACTTTACAAAAAGATCTTCACTTGGATCCACGAGAGATCATGGACTATGCGACAAACTTCGCATTGGAGTTCGGATGCAACCCGCGGACCAAGGATGTCCAAGACTGTAAAACGATCGGTGCTTTCATTGACATGTTGATCAAGTCTCGGGTCCATCCGACAAGTCTGCTTGTGCTCGCATCGCAAAGGCTTGCTCACAAGGTCGCTGCGAGAGGTCTCGTGCCAACCAAATAGCGTCGTTAAAGAGTCGGGGAGGGCGGTGTCATGAGGTTATTGTTGGCCGCGTTCGCTTTGGCAATGTTGGCGGGTATTTCTGACGCGAACGCCACCTGTACGAGCTTGGACGATTGCATTCGGCAGGACTATCCAGGGCTTAAACAAAGCGATATCGCGAGCATACGCGCCGAACTTGCGCGAAAAGCAAAAAGTAAACGTCTCGCCAAGCATACGAGTGTGGGCGCAACCGATTCGAAACAAACGGTTACCCAAGTTCCGGCTCAAAAATCCGGCGTCGCTCCGAAAGTCGCGTATACGAAATCTTTGAATTTTTATCTGCGCAAAGATTTTGGAGACATCGGCCTTTTTTCCAAACCCAAAGATACGGCGGACGCCGAAGGGGCGGAATTTTCATGGACGCAAGATCGTAAGACGGACGACACGACTTGGGCAGCGGACGGTACGGTCGCTGTTTCTTATAATATTGTTCCGGAGCTTCTCTTATCGACGGACTTTAGGGGGCTGGCAATTGCTGCCTACGCCGGCGCAACCAGGGAGATACATTCAACGAACACGACGGCAAATGTCGATGTCAAGAAATTCGGGCTGTCGGGAGAGGTGGGCTGGTATAGCCCAACATTAAAAGGGTCACATTATATTCGCGGAGCGACGGCGTTCAAACAAGACGATATTAAAGACGCAACGCTTGGCCATGGGCAATTAGAGTACCTTCCTGTTTGGCTGTGGGATCGGTTGCACGGTTTTGTTTCGCTCGGCCCAGCCACTCTGCTCTATAGCGTTCGCCCAGAATTGTTGGCCCAGTATGATGAGAATACAGATAAAGCAAAAACGATTCTCTTCTCGGATCAACAGGAGGCTTTCCGTGTCGGCCCGGAGGCGATGCTCTGGATGAAATTAAGTGCACCATCTAGCACGCTGTCTCATCTTTTCGAGCAGACTTTCTTCACCTTGACGTATCATTGGTGGGAAGAGGCTTATTCCGGGTGAACCGATAATTGGCTTGATGCTGCGATCGTCCACAATTTAGACCCTTTCGGTTACATTGCATTAAAGCTCTCATACCGTAAGGGCCTCAACGAGGACACTGGCGCATATACGGATCTGATCAAGCTTTCACTGACCGCCAAGACCTGCGCGGATCTCGTTAGTGGCGACAGTTGCTAGGGCCGGAGGTCTGTGCGGGCCGATGCCGTCCGCATCGATCATCAATTGCGCATTTTGACGCCGACCTTCCGTATGGGCAGGCGCCGGTTAATCGTGCGGGCGGGAGACCGCGTTACTGTCGAACAGCAGAGGCGTGCCCGACCCGTTGGATGGTCCGACTGGGGATATGATCGCCGGATTTCCCACCGCTTGGGAGGACATATCCGATAGGCCGGCTGTGAGGACGGGCCGCGATCCATAGGCAAGCGGGGTTCGGTTATGCCCTGCTTCGGAACCATAGTCGTTGTCATACTTGACAATATTCCTCTTATAGGATATCAATCCAGTCATCCCGCCCTCGCTACCGAGGGGTGTCTGATCAGCATCTTCAGATACGGGGCGGGGGAGCGGTGGCCGGGCAATGACGCTTCGCTGGAGATGCGGCGGGGCGGCCCGGCGGTCCAAGCCGCATGCGTCCCGGCGCGCCAGCCGCGCGTCGCGTGGCCCCACTGACGGCGGCAGCCGGCACGGTCAGAAGTGCTGGGCACCGTTTGGGCCGAGAGCGGTGGATAGGTGGCTTCGCCGAAAGGCAGGACGCCTGAAATGGACGGTCCACCGGGGGCGCTGCGGAGCAAACCTATAAACACCGCGCGCGGGACGCCTTGGCAATGGCGGACTTGCGGCAATTCGGACTTCGACACGCCTCGATGTCGCGAGGCGTCGAGGCCCGCGGGTCCGGTCGGACCCCAGGCGTCCCGTGCGCCCTCGGCACTTCGAGAGCGGGCGGCAATGAAAGCGGAAGAGGGCGAACCCGGCGCCGACCAAACAATACGGGCGGCGGAGCTTTGGCTTTTCTCCGTCTCATGCTGAGGAGCCAGCCGACGGCGGGCGTCTCGCAGGATGGCGCCGAGTTCCAGGGCCGCATGGTTCGAGACGCGCCCTGCGGACGCTCCTCACCATGAGGGGAAGGGCGGTGCTGGACGAACCCGCCCGCCTCGTCCACCATCCGGCCGGAACAAAGCGGAGGAAGGCCCGTGGCCACCGTCAAAGTCATGAGCGCCGGCGCCGTGCAATCGATGGTGAGCGCCATCGGCGCCGAGTTCGAGAGTGCCAGCGGCCACACGCTCGAGCTTAATTTCGGCACCGCCGGCGCCTTGCGCGCGCGCTTCACCGGCGGTGAAGCGGCCGATCTCGTCATCCTGCCGGCTGCGGCCATCGCGGCGATGGAGAAAGAGGGCCGCTTCCTCGCCGGCAGCCGCCTCGACCTCGGCCGCACCGTCACCGGCGTCGCCGTGCGCGACGGCGCCCCGGCGCCGGACATTTCCACGCCGGAAGCATTCAAGCAGGCGCTGCTCGACGCCAAAAGCGTCGGCTATACCGACCCGGCCGCCGGCGGCTCCTCCGGCAATTTCTTCGCCGCCCTGCTGCAGAAGCTCGGCATCGCCGACGAGGTCAACAAGAAGGCGGTGCTCGGCGGGCGCGGCTACGAGGTGGCGCAGGCGGTGGCCGACGGCCGCGCCGAGCTCGGCACCACCTTCATCAGCGAAATCCTCACCGTGCCGGGCGCCACCGTGATCGGCCCGCTGCCGGGCGCGCTGCACAATCCGAATACCTATACTGCCGCGATTGCGCGCGGCAGCGCCGTGGCGGACGCGGCGAGCGCCTTCCTGCGCGCGCTTTCCGATTCGGCCTCGCGCCCGCGCTGGACCGCGGCCGGGCTGGAACCGGCCTTCCCCTGATTACGGGAAGTCCCGGAGGTGCGCGCATCTTGCGGGCGCGCCGGCGCCGTCCTACCTGTGCCGTGACGGGAGCGAATGCCGATGGACCCGCTGAAATTCATCGTCCTCGATGAAGAGGATCTCGAAATCGTCTCCACCCATGTGCAGGACGCGGTGGTCAACGTCTCCGATGTGCACTGGCGGCCGTCGGAAAAGCGCCTGGTCCTCGGTCTCAACCGCTTCGACTGGGAAGGCGCGCAAGCCGACAAGCCGGAATACCGCCGCCGCCGCTCGGCGCTGCGCTTCGAGCGCGTGCTCTCCTGCAAATGCCGCAATTGCAATCCGGCCAAGGATGGCGTGCTCAATCTGCTGGCGGTCGAGTTCGCCGAAACCGAGGCGCCGGCCGGCGTGGTGACGCTCATCTTCTCCGGCGGCGCCGCCTTGCGGCTCGAGGTCGAATGCCTGGAGGCGGAACTGGCCGATCTGGGCCCGACCTGGTCGGCCTGCGCCTGCCCCCAGCATCGCGAACCGGTCGAAGCGCGCGCGGGTAGCGATTCCGAGCCGGCCTGAACGGCGCGCCGAACGGTCCGCACTGCGGCAGGGTTGACGGCACGGCCGCCATCACGCAAGTGACCGGTTACCGGGCGTTGCCCGTAAGGTCTTTCCATGCCCCTTCGTCTCGACAGCCGGAGCGCCGATTTTCCCGCGCGGTTCGCAACCTTCCTCGGCGTCAAGCGCGAGGCGGCGGCCGATGTGGAAGCCGCCGTGCGCGCCATCCTCGCCGAGGTGAAGGCCGGCGGCGACCAGGCCCTTATCGCGCTGACGGCGAAATTCGACCGCGTCGACATCGGCAAGGTCGGCTTGCGCGTGAGTACCGCCGAGATCGAGGCGGCGGCGCAGGCCTGCGATCACCAGGCACTCGCCGCGCTCGCCCTCGCGCGCGACCGCATCGAAGCCTATCACCGGCGGCAGAAGCCGAAAGACGAGCGCTTCACCGATCCGCTCGGCGTCGAGCTGGGCGGCAACTGGACCGCCATCGAAGCGGTCGGGCTCTATGTGCCGGGCGGCACCGCGGCCTATCCGTCCTCGGTGCTGATGAATGCGGTGCCGGCCAAGGTCGCCGGCTGCCCGCGCCTGGTCATGGTGGTGCCGACGCCGGACGGCAAATTGGCCCCGCTGGTGCTGGCGGCCGCCAAGCTCGCCGGCGTCGACGAGGTCTATCGCATCGGTGGCGCGCAGGCGGTCGCCGCGCTCGCCTATGGCACCGAGACGATTGCGCCGGTGGCCAAGATCGTCGGCCCCGGCAACGCCTATGTGGCCGCCGCCAAACGCCTGGTGTTCGGCACCGTCGGCATCGACATGATCGCCGGCCCGTCCGAGGTGCTGATCCTCGCAGATAGCACGGGCAATGCCGACTGGATCGCCGCCGATCTCTTGGCGCAGGCCGAGCACGACGCCAGCGCGCAGTCGATCCTGATCACCGACGATGAGCGGCTTGCCGGCGAGGTGGAGAAGGCGGTGGCGTCGCAACTCAAAACATTGTCCCGCGCCAAGATCGCGTCCGCCTCCTGGCAGAATTTCGGCGCCATCGTCACGGTGCCGAAACTCGCCGACGCCGTGCCGCTGGTCGATCGCCTGGCGCCCGAGCATCTGGAGATCGTTGCCGCCGACGCCGAGGCGCTGGTCGCCCGCATCCGCAATGCCGGCGCCATCTTCATCGGCGCGCATACGCCGGAAGCGATCGGCGATTACGTCGCCGGCTCCAACCACGTGCTGCCGACCGCGCGCTCGGCGCGCTTCTCCTCCGGTCTCGGCGTGCTCGATTTCATGAAACGCACCTCGCTGCTCAAATGCGGCCCCGAGCAATTGCGCGCGCTCGGCCCCGCGGCCATCGCGCTCGGCGAGGCGGAAGGCCTTGGCGCCCACGCCCGCTCGGTCGCCATCCGTCTCAACCGAATGAGCCCGCCGAAAACAGCCGCTGCCCGGCAGCGCTTGGTTTCCGTCACGCTGGACGAGGAAACCATCGGCCGCTCCAATGCCGACGTCGAGCACGAACGGCAGGTGGCGATCTACGATCTGCTCGAGCTGAATTATTTCGCGCCGGTCGGCCACGCGGGCGGGCCCTACGCGCTGCATCTCTCCATCACCGGCAACCGGCTCGCCTTCGACATCCGCGAGGAGGACGGCACACCGGTGGTGGCGCATCTGTTGTCGCTGTCGCCGCTGCGCCGCATCGTCAAGGACTACTACACCATCTGCGACAGCTACTATCAGGCTATCCGTACCGCCACGCCCGACAAGATCGAGGCGATCGACATGGGCCGTCGCGCCGTCCACAACGACGGCTCGCAAGTCCTCATGGAGCGGCTCAAGGACAAGGTGGCGATCGACGTCGACACCGCGCGCCGTCTGTTCACGCTGATCTGCGTGCTGCACTGGAAGGGGTGAGCGCCTCCTTCGATGGCCGCCGCCGCGCGCGCATCGCGTCCCCACGCGGTTCTGTTCGCCTGCGGCCTCAATGCGGTGCGCTCGCCGATGGCGGCGGGATTGTTCAAGCAGATGTTCGGCACCTCGGCCTATGTGGCCTCGGCCGGCGTGCAGCAGGGCGAGGTCGATCCCTTCGCCACCGCGGTGATGGAGGAAGTCGGCATCGACATCAGCCGCCACCGGCCGGTCACCTTCGAGGAGTTGGACGAGGAGCAGGGGCTCAACTTCGACCTGATCGTGACGCTGTCGCCGCAGGCCCATCACAAGGCGCTGGAGCTCACGCGGACGCTTGCCGCCGACGTGGAATATTGGCCGACCATGGATCCGGCCGCGGCCGAGGGCAATCGCGAGCAGCGGCTTGCCGCCTACCGCGAATTGCGCGAGCAGTTGAGCGAGCAGATCCGCGCGCGTTTCGGCACACCAAGCAGGGGGAATGAGTGAGTTGTGAATCGACCCTGCTTCCGCTAGCTTCCGCGCCCGATAGAGACCTCATGATAAAGCCGTTAACCCCATGATCGGCCGGCCCAAATTCGTGCTCGCCTCCGGCTCGCCGCGGCGGCTGTCGCTGGTCAATCAGGCCGGCATCGAACCGGACGCGCTCAAGCCCGCCGATATCGACGAGACCCCGCGTCGCGGCGAGATCCCGCGCGCCTATGCGACGCGGCTCGCCCGCGCCAAGGCGGCCGCGGCGTTGGAGAACGTCAAGCTCGATGATGAGCTGCGCGGCGCCTATATCCTGGCCGCCGATACCGTGGTCGCGGTCGGCCGCCGCATCCTGCCCAAGGCCGAATTGCTCGACGAGGCGGCGCAGTGCCTGCGCCTGTTGTCCGGCCGCAATCACCGCGTCTATACCGCCATCTGCCTGGTGACGCCGAAGGAGTCGTTCCGCCAGCGCCTGGTGGAAACGCGGGTGCGCTTCAAGCGCCTTTCCGACGAGGACATCGAATCCTACCTCGCCTCCGGCGAATGGCGCGGCAAGGCCGGCGGCTACGCGGCGCAAGGCATTGCCGGCAGCTTCATGGTGAAGATCGTCGGCTCCTACAGCAATGTCGTCGGCCTGCCGCTCTACGAGACCATGGCTCTGCTCGGCGGCGAGGGCTTCCCGATCCGCTTCGGCTGGCTCAACGCGGTGTAGCGGCCGCACATGCGCAGGCCCGCATGAACATCGCGTCCTGGCTTCAGCGCTCCGGTCTCAGTCACGGCGACGTGCCGGCGGCGGCCTTGGGCACGCGCGTCGTTGCCAGCTATCGCGATCTCGCCACCCGCGCCGCGCGGCTCGCCGGCGCGCTGCGCGAACGGTTCGGTCTTGCGCCCGGCGACCGCGTCGCCCTGGTCGCCAAGAATTCGCCGGCCTATCTCGAACTGCTCTACGGCATCTGGCACGCCGGCCTTGCCGCGGTGCCGGCCAATGCCAAGCTGCATCCTGCCGAGCTTGGCTACATTCTCGAACATTCCGGCGCGCGCGTCTGCTTTGCCTCGCCGGGCCTCGATAGCGAGCTTGCCGCGCACGTGCCGGCGAGCCTCGAACACCTGATCGCCATTGGCGGCGCCGAATACCAAGCGCTGTTTGCCGCCGACGCCGTCGATCTGGTGGCGCGCGCCGGCGACGATCTCGCCTGGCTGTTCTACACATCCGGCACCACCGGACGGCCAAAAGGCGCCATGCTCACGCATCGCTCGCTGATCGAGGCGAGCCTCGCCTATGGCGCGGAGGTCGATCCGGTCACGCCCGGCGATGCCATCCTGCATGCGGCGCCGATGAGCCACGGCTCCGGCCTTTATATCATGCAGCATGTGGCGCGGCTCGGCCTGCAGGTGACGCCGGAATCGGGCGGCTTCGAGCCGGAGGAGGTGATCGCGCTCATCAATCATTGGCCGCGCCTGTCGATGTTCGCGGCGCCGACCATGATCAAGCGCCTGGTTGCCTGTCCGGCCGACTGCAATGCCGCCAATATGCGCACGCTGATCTGGGGCGGCGCGCCCATGTATGGCGAGGACGTGCTCGCCGCGCTCGATCGTTTCGGTCCGCGGCTGGCGCAGATCTACGGCCAGGGCGAAGCGCCGATGACCATCTCCACGCTGTCGAAGGAAGACATCGCCGACCGCAGCGCTCCACGCTGGCGCGAGCGGCTGGCTTCCGCCGGCAAGCCCTATGCCAATGTCGAGGTGATCGTCGCCGATGCCGACGATCGTCCGGTCGCCCAAGGCGAACCCGGCGAAATCCTGGCGCGCGGCGATGTCGTCATGGCCGGCTATTGGCGCAACGAGGAAGCGAGCGCCGCCAGTCTGCGCGGCGGCTTCCTGCATACCGGCGATGTCGGCGTATTCGACGCCGAGGGCTATCTGCACCTCAAGGACCGCTCCAAGGACCTCATCATCTCCGGCGGTTCCAACATCTATCCGCGCGAGGTCGAGGAGGTGCTGCTCACCCATGGCGCGGTGCGCGAGGTCTCGGTGATCGGCCGGGCGGACCGCGAATGGGGCGAAGTGGTGGTGGCTTACGTCGTCGGCGAGGCAAGCGAAAAGGAGCTCGACGCCCTCTGCCTCGCTCATATTGCGCGCTTCAAACGGCCGAAACATTATGTTTTTGTCGACACGCTGCCGAAGAACAATTACGGCAAGATCCTCAAGACCGAGCTGCGCGCGCTGGACGCCGGCCGAAAGTAACAGGGAGTGGAAATGGCCGACATCGTCCTTGCCATCGGTACCTCGCACAGCCCGCTGCTCAACAGCCCAGCCGAGGATTATCCCAAGCATGCCGCCATCGACGCGTCCGGCCGCAAGCTGATCGACAAGAACGGCAAGCTTTGCACCTATGGCGACCTGCTGGCGCAGGCCGATCCCGCGATCCAGCAACAGATCGAGCCGCAGGTGCTGGAGCAGCGTTCGGCGCGCTGCACCGCCAATATCGCGCGGCTGGCCGGCGATCTGGCCGAGGCCAGGCTCGATGCGCTGATCATTATCGGCGACGACCAGCACGAGCAGTTCTTCGACGACAACATGCCGGCGATCCTGATCTATTGGGGCGACACCATCGAGAACAACCCGCTGCACATGGAGGAGGACGCGCCCGCCTTCTGGCGCAAGGCGCGCTCGCAATTCCACGAGGCCGTTGAAAGCCGCGCCTATCCGGTCGACGCCGCGCTCGGCCGCCACCTGATCGAAAGCCTGGTCGACCAGGGCTTCGACGTCAGCCAGGGCAAGCGCCTCGCCAAGGAACACGGCGAGGGCCACGCCTTCGGCTTCGTGCACCGGCGCATGATGAACGGGCATGTCATCCCGATCGTGCCGGTGGCGCTCAATACCTATTTTCCGCCCAACCAGCCGCGGCCGCGCCGCTGCTACGAGCTGGGCCAGGCGATCCGCGCCGCGGTGAAAGCGGCGCCGGGCGATGCCCGTGTCGGCATCCTCGCCTCCGGCGGCTTGAGCCATTTCACCGTCGACGAGGAGCTCGATCGCGCCGTGCTCAAGGCGTGCAAGGATAATGACGGCGAGGCGCTGGCTTCGATCCCGGCGGAGAAGCTTAATTCAGGAACCTCGGAAATCCGCAACTGGATCACGGTCGTCGGTGCCGCCGGGCACCTGAACAATGTCTGGCAGGAGTACATCCCCTGCTATCGCTCGGCGGCCGGCACCGGCTGCGGCATGGGCTTCGCGCTGTGGAAATAAGTACTAAATCATGTTTATCAGGCGTCGACCAAAACTCCGCTCATTCCCGCGCGAGCGGGAATCCAGGGACAAAGAAGCGATGCTGGAGAATTTGGCACTGGATCCCCGCTTGCGCGGGGACGAACGGGTGGATGACTGAAAATACGGCTAGCGTAACCCCATGAACGAAATCGCTCGCAAATCCCCGAACGCGCCCGCTTGTCCGCTCTGCGGCAAGCCGACCGATCACGCCTTCCGTCCGTTTTGCTCCAAGCGCTGCGCCGACATCGACCTCAACCGCTGGCTAAAGGGCGTCTATGCGGTGCCGGTGAAGGAGGAAGAGGACGAAGACGGCGAGCGGCCGCCGGAAGGCGAAACGGGCAAGGGTTCATGACCGAGGCCGCGCCCGCTTGGCCCGATCGGCTCTACGCGTGCCTGCAGCGCGCCGGCGTGCGCCAAGTCGGCTATGTGCCCGATGCCGGCCATTCGCGCCTGATCGAGCACTGCCGCGCCGACCCCGACATGCGCGACGTGGTGCTCACCACCGAGGAAGAGGGCGTGGCGCTGGCCGCCGGCGCCTGGCTCGGCGGTGAGCGCGCGGCGCTGTTGATGCAGTCGAGCGGCGTCGGCAATTGCGTCAACATGTTCTCGCTGGCGCGCACCTGCCGCTTTCCACTGCTGATGTTCATCACCATGCGCGGCGAGTGGGAGGAGTTCAATCCCTGGCAGGTGCCGATGGGCGCCATCGTCGCGCCGGTGCTCGCGCTCGCCGAGGCGGAGGTCTATCGCGCGACGATGGCCGACGAGGTCGAAGGCCTGGCCGAGCGCGCGGTGCAGAAAGCCTTTGGCGAGGAACGCGTGGTCGCGCTGCTGCTGTCGCAGCAATTGATCGGCAGGAAGGTGTGGACCCAATGAGCCGGGCCGGACTCGATCGCCGCGCCGCCATGGCCGCACTGCTGGCGAACCGCGGCGACGACCTGCTGGTGGTGCCCGGCCTCGGCTCGACCTGCTGGGACCTCGCCGCCGCCGGCGACGACGCGCGTAATTTCTATCTCTGGGGCGCCATGGGCGGCGCCGCCATGATCGGGCTCGGCCTCGCGCTGGCGCAACCGCGCCGGCGGGTGGCGGTGATCACCGGCGACGGCGAGATGCTGATGGGCATGGGGTCGCTCGCCACCATCGCGCTGCAGAAGCCGGCCAATCTCGCGATCGTGGTCTTCGACAACGGCGTCTATGGCGAGACCGGCGCGCAGCCGAGCCACACCCAGGGCGGCACCGACCTGGTCGGCGTGGCGCGCGCCTGCGGCATCGCCAGTTGCCTCGACGTGACCGATGCCGCCGGGCTTGCCGATCTGGCGGACCGGCTGCAGCGCCTCGAGGCGACGCTGTTCGCCCGCGTCAGCATCGCCGCCGACGAGCCGCCGCGGGTGTTACCGGAGCGCGACGGGGTGGCGCTGAAGCGGCGGTTCCGCGCCGCGCTCGGGCTGGCGCCGTGACCGGGCGGCGCGGTCCTGGACAGGGTGGGAGCGGGCCTCTATAACGCCCGCGCTTCCGCTCCCGGCCGGCTTTGGCCGGGTTCGGCGCCCAGGTAGCTCAGTTGGTAGAGCACGTGACTGAAAATCACGGTGTCGGTGGTTCGATTCCGCCCCTGGGCACCATAACATCCTGGAAAATAAGAGATTTTACAGCACCCCAAGTCGGTCATGGCGCCAATTTATTTATGGGGACACAGCAGGGACACAGATAGCCGGGGTGAGTGAATGGCTGTCATTGTGCCACCAATGACCCTCGGCAACATGCGCGCCAACGGCGTGCACGCGCTTGCCGTCCACTGCAACGATTAGCGGTGCCACCATGGGGCGGTGCTCGACGTGAACGGCTACGCCGACAACATCCCGGTACCGGCTTTCGGACCGCGCATGGTGTGCACGGCGTGCGGCGCTATCGGCGCCGACGTTTAGACCTAATTGGGAATGAGCAAAATCCGTTCAAACATATTCGACGTACTTGAATTATTGCTGAACCGTTTTTGTTTTTGACGTATCCGTTCGTGCAAGTATAACCCTACAGCTTAGGGGCGGTTTTCGGCTATTATTCACATGTCTCAGAAGCTCTTCATAAGCTACCGTCGTGAAGATAGCGCTGCCAACGCCCTGGGTATTGGCCAGTACCTGGAACATGAGTTCGGCCGCAAAAATATTTTCATCGATGTTGACATGCACGCCGGCGCAAAATTCCCGACTGTGCTGGAACAGCGCTTGGCAGAATGCAAAGTAATGTTGGTCTTGATTGGGCCAGAGTGGCTCAACGCTCGCGATGACAGCGGAAATCGCCGCCTCGATAATCACGAAGACTGGGTGCGACTCGAAATCACCCAGGCTTTGACAAGAGATATTACCGTCATTCCCGTTTGCGTTAATGGAGCGACGTTACCTAAAAAGGCTGAGTTGCCAGACGACATAAAGAGCTTACTCGATCATCAGGCCGTTTCGATTACAACAACGGGTTTTCGCCACGAGATGTCAGGCCTCGTTCGTGACATCCGCGCAATCCGTGAGCCGCGACGTTGGCGCCGGCTCGGGTCCTATCGCGGTTGCCCTTATGTTGTTCTTGGCCGCCTTCGTTTTTGTTCAGGCTTCCGGAACTTTTAGCAAGCTTACCTGGATTAGGTCCATTTGGATTTCAAAAATATCAAAGGACAAATCGAACCGAAACTTATGGAGCAAGAAGCCTGGCGAGTGGGTCTTATTCGCTTTCAACACCGCGGATACGCCTTTTTATTTCAAGCCGAGTTCTGTGAAAAGGTTTGGAGACAAAGTTGCCTATACGGTTAGTTTTCCATCGCGGTCTGAAACGGCCGCCACATCGAAAGCAAACACCTTTTCTGAGGACTATCAGGTGAATACGACCGTGATGGACTGCAAAAACTCCGTTTGGACGGAGGCTGAACGAACTACTTTTAGTAAGTCCGGTGAAATCCTAAGCCATTTTGACTGGGGCGAGCCCCAATCTCTCAATTTGTCGCATGGCGCACCAATTAAGCCCGGGAGCATCCTGTCAATTGCAAAACATATAATGTGCAATGATCAAGCAAGGGAGAACCTACTGTCGGATATGCGCGGTTCTCAAAAGCATTTTTCCTATCTTTCCAGAAACCAACAGGGAAACGGAAGTATTTCCTACAGTCAAAAAAGTGCGCTATCAAACTCTTCCTACCAGTTTGAGACGCTCCTTGTGCTCAAATTTGACAATGATCAAAAATTCAGTAAGCAATTTCCAAAATCAAATGCTGACAGCCTTCCCGATAGTTTTCGCACTCGTGCCGACGTAACACAACTAGATTGCAAGGCCCAAAAGGTACGAATAACCAAAACTGAATTCTTCAACCAAGAAAATAATATGGTGTACCTATTTGCTCCGGACGACGCTCCGCCGATCGATGTAAAATTGCAAAACTCACCGATTACACGACTATTTAACGTCGAATGCGGACCTCCAATTCCTCAGATACAGGGCACATACGAAGGCACAAACGATTTGATCAATAAGGATGGACATGGAGACCAGAAAATCTCCATAACAGTAGCGCAGAATGGCAGGGATGTAACTGTAAGCTTCCAAACTGCGTCTGGCGGACAGGGCAACGGGACGGGGACGCTAACGGGAGGGTTGGTCAAATCATTTTTGTTGAAGAGTACCGCGCCGCAATGCCCTGGTTCATATGACGCATCATTAAAATTTTTAAAAGACACCCTAAGCTGGGCCTACAAAGGCAAGGACTGCGGCGGCGAAGTGGAAGGCAAAGGTACGGCAAAAAAAACTAAATCATGACAATTGCACCTATTGGTCCGCTACCGTTCCGAATGCCGCTCTCCGAATAAAGACTGCTGCCCTTCTGGAACCTGATGAAATGTACGATTATTCCCTTTTAGGCGCCTAATACATTACCTTTAGGTGGCGGACTCCGCCGTAAAGTGCAGCAGTTCTGGAAACTGTCGTTTTAGGTGCGCTAAATGCCGCTTGTGTGCCCAAGCACCTCCACCAATTAGATTGTCGGTGCGAAGCCGCTCTTGGGTCTCTGGCCATCCTGCCAATAGCCACTGAACCACTTTCCTGCGGTTTTTTTCATATTGTTCTCGGTTCTTTTCGGAGAGGCTTCTAAAAAATGGATTGCGGAGTTTTTCAAAGACAGTGGTCATAAGAAGGGCTTTGCATGCACCGCAGTGCAACGACCACTCAGCTGGCGGCGCTCCAAAGTAGGCAAAGTAGGGACTACCACTTTCCTTGACTTGGGCCGTGGCGGTCTTGCCACATACTCTGCATGCCACACGCGGCCCACAAGCAAGATAGCTATATCTTTGCGAAACGATGAACATTATCGGGCGACCGAGAGCTACGCGCGTCCAGAATCTAACTGCGAAAGTACCTCAGGCAAAGCGGGTTCTTAGGGCGCTCTGGGTCTTGGCTGTGTGAAAACTCATACATTTGGAAAATGTATAAAATACAATTCTCCAACCTGACGTCCAGCCGCATGTCTGAAACATTAACAGTTTCCAGAGTGCAGTATTTCTAAAACATTCTTCTACCCGCACGGCGAGCGCCGGAGCTTTCACACGGCCCAGGTCATTTTCGACCGGGACTCGGCCAGCACGATATCCGGCCATGTCGGCTGTGCCCCAAAAGCGGAAGCGGCTTCGGCCGCCCTTTTCAATTCAAGTGCTTGCCGCCTTCCGCCTTATTTGCCTCGGCCTCTATCTGGCCCACGGCCTTTTGCATAGCGACCAAGAATGGATGTTCGAACCCGATTGGTGTCGGCGGCCAGTCGCCTATAGCCTGCCCCGGGAACCTCCCCCGCTTGGCCGCTAAAATCCGCTGCTCGGCCGTGATGGCATCGATCATCAACGCTCCGAAATCACGATGGACCTGAGAATTCGGATTTGCAGGTAGCAGCGGCTCAATATCGGCACACCGCGCCATCAAGTCGCATGCAATCACTTCCGCATCTTCGTCCTCAATACCAAGCTGGAAAAGATGACTACGAAGTAACGCTTCGGTATTTCGCCAGAACAACGGGAAAAGCCGCTGCGGCTCAGATGGGGGGTTGTCGGCGCTCATTAAGCCTCCGAATGCGAACGCGATCGTAATGGTGGCAACGCGGGAACAGGTCAGGGCGCAACTCTTCACGGCGCACGTTCCCGTCCGTGAGTTGATGGATTTGTTCGGCTATCTCCCCACTGACCTTTCCGCGATACCGAATGCTCCACATTGCGCGAGATGTGATCCCAAGCGCGCGGGCCATAGTTTTAGGGTCGCCAAAGAAATCGATGGCGCGACCAAGCGCAGCGGCATGGGGACCGACCTTCATTTCGGCAACGGAATGGCTTTTTCGGCGGCGTGAAACGGATCGAGCAACAGCGATTGGGCCAAGCCGCGCCACACATCATCGCGGCCGTTTTCCGCGATCACGTAATCGTTGCTGTTGGTCCGCGCGAGTGAAGGCAAACCCACTTTGGGAAGCTTGATCGATATCGGGTTTTCAAAACCAGAGCCATAGCCGCCAGCCACATGCGCCAGCCCAAAAATCAAATCAGTTACCGCGCGCAACTCGGCAATCTTCGCGAGATACAATTTACCAAGCCCCATCGCGTCTGCGGCCTCGACCATGGCTGGATGCAAAAATTCGGACTCACGAGAATTCAGATGCGCAACCCGAAGCTTTGATACTTCAATCTTGCGGTCAATTTCAGCAATCGCCTCCCGCGCTGCTTCGGCCTGGTGGCGTTCTTGACGAAAGCCGGTCATCGAGTGCTTTGCGGTCGGTACCCCCCGCGTCGGCTTCGCGGCCCAGCAGTGCTGCGGCAGTCTTACGCACGGCATTTCGAATTTCTTGCTTCTGTCTCGGCCGGCGCCGCTGCCATCGCCTCCAATTCGCACTTTCGGGTCTGCAAGTCCGACAGCTGGCTGGCTTCAACGTAACCGCCACGCATGGAATCGCGCAAATAGCGCATGTTTCGGCCTGAGGCCCTTGGTGCGGCACAATCCTTCCGGCGGATCGCCGTTAAGGTCCGCAACAACCCGACCCTCAAATTCCTCACGCCGACGCTCCCGCATCATTTCGGCGGCCTGCGCGCGGCTCATGCCGTGCTTGAAAAAGAACTCAGCCTCATTCAAGAGAGTCGGATCAGTCGTAGGACGGCCAATCAGCTTCGTCTCAGCGCCGCCCTCACGAGCAAGCCGCGCAAGGTCGCGTCCGAGGATTCCGTTTACGATATTGTTCATGCCTCAAGTCCTATTCGTGTGCCGGTTTCAATCGATTATGCCCAACTCCGCAAGCTGCACTTTTATGCGCAACCGCTCTTCGATTTTTAGCCCCTTGAACGCCGAATCGACCTTTCCAAGCGGCACTTTCCCGCTTTGTGGGACGTCAATGCCGCGCCTTTGCAAAAAGCACCGCGATTGGCGAGGGAATCCGTTATGCACTTTTGATCCGCCACCGAAGAGATTCGATCCCGAAAACTTCATCGCATTTGATGCCCTCCAATCTGAGAGTGTTGAATCATTCGAGAGAGATGGGCCGCGCTTTGTCGCCGCGTTGCGACCAAGTTCGAGCGGCCAGCAGCGCAGCCGCCTGAGCATGCCGTCATTACGGACGCGATACAGCGAGTACGCCGCGATCACTCCGCAATACAACGTAGCTCAACCCACCATCGCACGCGGACGCCTGACGGCGGTCGCACATTTGCTCCGGCCCTGTATTGTTCGTTTTCAAGTAGGCACGCCACGCGCGCGTAGAATGCTTTGTCATGCCCGCAACATAGTGGAACATACGCAGGCACCGAGCGCGAAATGGAACCCACATGTAACAGCGTCGCAAGTAACACGAACTCACACGGCGTCACACGGACGCGCATGGACGCACATGAACACTAAAATATTATTCGGGAAAACGTTACTCCGCGTCTATGACGCGGCCCATAGGGGGCACCGGAGCTGCCACGCGACGCGGCGGCGGCTGTATCTGACGATTTCGCCGCCATTCGCTCAGCGATTTGATCCAGGCGCTCGGCGACATTCGAGTGCGCACATCGGCCAGTGCGTGTTCGTGCTCAATTGGACCGCCGTTCGGGCCGCTGACTTCGACGCGCTCTTTGTACAAGCTCAACACCTTCGCCATCTTATCGAGTGCGACAAGTTTATCGTGCAGCTTGACGCGAACCGTGGAGCGCCGCCCTCGCCAACCGTCTCGCTGATTTCGGAAATCGCCGCGCACTGGTCCTCTGTCAATTGGTCGGTGTCGGTGATTACAAGCGCGCCGTTCTCGACGCGAGCAAAATCAGGCATTTTCGCAAAGGCAATCCGCGCGATTTCATTGACCACAGCGGCGCCCGTGACGCCTGTACGCTCCGACATGAGCTGCGAGATGGCAGCCGCAACGGCTGGCTTCTTTCGCATCCGGCTGGCTATTTCAGTCGAACTCTTGCGCGTCTTGCCAGCTTGGCGCGCACAGCCGCCTCGGTCGGATTGAGGTCGACGATATAGGACTCAACAAAGGCTCGCTCCCGGTCGGACAAGCCTTCGGCCCAGGGAGGGCAGCCATCTTCGAGCTTCGCAATCGTATTACGGGGCATTTGTAGTCTCACAAAAACAAATCAGTGTCGCAGGAAATATAGCAGTTAAGGAGAAACGCGGCCAACGAGAGGCGTTGTCGGCATAGGGGGATGAGCAAGACCTAACGCGAACATCAAAGCGAGTTGATTGACCCATGTGATACTAATCGCGCCAACGGATAATTTGAATCTTTCATATGCTTAATGAAATCACCAGCGACTGCCCGCTATAGGCGCACGAGTGTTATGTTTACATTTATTGTTTTGACTTCTTATAATTTCCATAGCGCCAACTGGGGGCAGTAAAATGTCCTTTGTTTCACTCTTTCTGCTTGCGGTGGGAGGTTGGATTTACGCCGCCGCGGGACCTCAAAACTACGGCCAAGCCTGGGCATACAACACTTGCGCGGGCATATATGGGCTTTGTGATCATCCCAATTCTATATTGTACGGCGCTATAGCTGCAGCCAGTTTCGTTTATGTGCTGAGTGTGATAAAAGAGAGCTGATTTCTCAGTCTCGGTCGTTTCGACGCGGATGTTCCAGACGCTAACGAAAGCGTCTTTTTTCGTCCGTGCGTCAAACATCGGCGTAATCTCAATCGCGCGACGCGAGACCGACCAGTGAAATTATGTGGTGACCCCCTCGCCGCTGGCAACGATACTCCGTGCGCGCGCTAATTCAGCGCACTCCCCGCCACGTTTTATGTTCCCCGGACAAGGCAAAGCTGTCAGCCGCGACAATTCGGTTTCGACCTAAGCGCTTTGGCCTCGTAAAGTGCCAAATCCGCCCGCCGCAAGAGCGTGTCAATTGTATCACCCGGCTCCCATTCCGCCGCACCGATACTGCATGTGACCTTAATCATCTCATTTCCAGCACCGATCGTGAGTGCACTGACGGAGTCACAAAAACATTCTGCTATTTCAGTTGCATCGTCTAAACGGCCTTCGATTAGCAGGGCAAATTCTTCACCGCCGACCGCCCGCCTGCACGCCAATGGATTTGATTTCTGCGCTGACTTTTTTCAGAACGAGATCGCCAACCTCGTGGCCATAGCAGTCGTTGATGGATTTAAACTTATCGAGATCGCAAATGAGAATAGACATAGGCTTACCGTCGCGCGCACGATTTATCACCGGTTCTGGCAGCCGAGACAAATGCACGACGCGTTAAAAGTCCCGTGAGAAAATCGATTGTTGCAAGATTAACTAACTCAGCCTGCATCGATGTAATGCGGTCAGCGGCACGAACGGGCATCGAAGCTCTCTGAGGCCGGCGGGTTTCGAATAAAATCATCGGCACCGTTATCGAGTGCCCGCACCATCGCTGTTCGTTGGTCACTTGAAGACATCAAGATGATGTAGAGGGGCCGCTGCGTTCCAGCCAACGCTCGTGCATCGCTGACTAATTGGATACCTGAACTTGATGTAGTTCGGCAGTCGTTATGAGAGGCACCAATGTCCTTATGAGCCTGAAGGTGCCGAAGCGCTTCGGGAGCGTCCGTGAAACTGGACACCTCGTGTCCCCACGGCTCGATAATGTCAGTAACAATCCGTCGAACTGTTCGACTTGGCTCGACCAGCTCAATATGCATATTTTCAACTCCCGTAAGTTTGTAGATTACGGCACCTACAGCTAATGAACACTTTGCTAAACATTTCACGATAAATTCTGCGTGCTTAACGCAGTCATAATGTCAGGTCTGCCTAGACCTCGACATTGCGCAATATCCGAGCCAAGTTCACGATGTTTCAGATGGGGACCGTCAATATCGCCGAATTCCTTGACCTGCGTTGGCGCCAATTCGGTGTACCGGAACGTATTTTGAATTTTCTTGTGACCGAGATAGGCTAACAGCGCCCGAGACCATGGGGCCAGGCTCCCGTCCTCAGCCGACACTCGACCGTAGGCACATCTCAGTGTGGCCGGCGCCTTTATGACCTGCGCTCGCCACTCTCGGTTTCGACGGTTTCTACATGGCCGTCATTCCGCGGCAGCGATAGGTTTTGAGTTCCGGTAAGGAAGCGATTTGGGTAATGCCGAACAAGCTCCAACGCCTCACCGTTGCAGGTGCAGTGAGCCGGAAGCCGCTCGAATGTCGGTTGCTCGTCGCGGGCCATGCTGGCGCCTACAGCTCGGCTGACAATTATCCCTGCAAATTAAACATCAGCGCGGGCCGGCCGGCAATATGACGATGCTGGCAGCCGTCGTTTGGAACGCGATATGCCGGCCGTAGGTGCCCGGCAGCTACTGCGCAGCCGACTCGAGCCGCTTACGATGCGCTGCACCACCGAAACGCCAATCCCGAGCGTCCGGGCGATCTTGTTGATGCCGACGCCCTGCTGGCGGAGCTTTCGGATCGCGGCTAGTCGCTTGGCCGTGTCGAGCCGTGGCCGACCGAGCGTCTTGCCCTGTGCCTTGGCACGGGCGAGGCCAGAATTGACGCGCTCACGTATGATTTCGCGCTCAAACTCGGAAAACACGCCGAGCATCTGGAACATCGCCTTGCCAGCCGGCGTGCTGGTATCGAGGCTCTGCTGGTGCAGGTAAAGGTCAACGCCCTTGGCCTTTAGCTCGCCCATGAAGCTAGCAGGTCCGGCAGCGACCTGCCGAGCCGGTCGACCGACCACGCCATCACCTTGTCGAAGTCCCGGCGGGTCACACCGTCCAGCAGGCTATTCAGGCCTGGGCGCTGGTTGCGGCCTTTGCGCCGGTGATACCCTATCGGTGAACTCTGCGACGACCGTATGCCCGAGCCGTTCAGCGACGGCTTGAAGCTCGCGTCGTTGGTTTTCCGTGGTCTGTGAGCCGGTGGAAACGCGAGTGTAGATGGCGACGCGGGTCATGGAGGCCTCCCTTGGTCACCATTTTCATATCCCAATACAATACCTAAATCAACTGATTTTGGTATGAGTATTTCAATCCTGCATTTTGAGGATTGAAATCACGTACAAATTCCGGCCCGCCGAATAGGGGTTTTCGGTATGGCTATTTCCCCCTGAGGTTCCTACAGCCTCAATATTGAGGCGTTCCCGAACTCTGGCAGGCCGCTTTTATGCGCTGTCAGGATGCCGCCAGCGCACTGCGCGGCCCATGGTGGTGTTACCGGCCAGGAAGCCGCAAATCAGCTGTTCTCAGCCGGCCGGCCGGTGTTTGTGCGCGGGTCACCTTTTCTCGCCGATAGGCCACTCAGCAGCGCGGCCCGGCCCGCATCCACTCCATCCGTAATTTGCCGGCAATATCCCGGTAATCTTGAATCGGCCAACATGCGTGGCCGACCGTCGCGAGGCCGGCCTACCATCCGTCGCCCCCGGTAGGCCCTAGTCTCAGGCGGTCGGCATCTTCACCAACATCATGGGCCGCGAGCTGGGCACGGCGTTTAAACGGCGTGGCGGCTATTGCTTATTTTATAGGCATACACGCCGGCTGCACAAAAAATGTTGCGCTCGGTTGTGAGCGGAACCCACCTTCCCGACCTCCGACCTATTTCCGGTGTCTAATTACCGCTTCGGTAACGTCGAAAGCGCCCTGACGTTACCCTGACGTTACCGAAAAAGCCCATTAATTTCATACAGGTAACGTTAGTAACGTAAGTAACGTCTAATAATACAAAATCGTCCTTGCAGTGTTCTCATTGGTCAATAGCGCGCTCTACTGACCGTCCCCTAACTCTCACATATTCGAATCCAGACGTTACCGACGTTACCGACGTTACTTGTATGAGAACATTGGTGTTTTTCGGTAACGTCAACTTTTTCGATGAATTTACCGACATTCTCGCCTCAGATCAGCTTTGTCGCTGAAAATCTTATAAAGGCGCATGCTCCGCCCTCGGATTTTTTTCTTGCCTGGCTCGCTTCGCCCTTAGCGTCTCGCTCATCCGGCATCACTCCGGCTCCGACCAACACCGTGAGGCTGCGTTTAAAGTCAAAGCCGCGAAGCGCTTCCTGTAGCCCGTCTGGCGTAACCAATAGACCCGCCCCTCAGAATATTGTTCGTACCAACCTGCTCGATCATACACGGAAATCTTTTCGTCCACGTTCAGATTAGAGAACCGACTATCGCCATGCCGTTGGATGAACGCCGCGACCGCTTCCATGATTTGGGCGGGCTCCTTGTTGCCGTGTTGCCGGTGCGCCAGCCACGCACTAAACATGATCTTTGCCGCTTCGGTTGCTTCGCCCGCCGGCCAGCCGGTGATGCTGTACTCTGTTGCCAGTTCACCGGCCAGGGCGATGAGAGCGAAGCGCCCGACAACCCGCCGCTCTTGCCCGGCATCGCCCTCGATTTTGAATTCCTGCTTGAACCGTTCAATAACTCGCCCCACTTGCAGTGTCGCGCGTCAGGTGCTCAAGAAACTCGACGCCGGCCTTTCCATGATGGCGCGCAACAGCACCATTGAGCGTGTCGCTGAACGTTGCCCCACTGTCTAAGCCATGAAGGTAATCCCCGAAGCCCCAAACTGTCGGCCAACCGGTAGGTCGATGATGCGCACAAGTTGGCCGGCCTTGGCTTTGATGCCCGCGTTCATGAGCTCGGTTGAAATCATCGCTCGCCGCTCGATAGCACGAAGCATTTCCAACGCACGACACTGCGGGCTGCACCACTTCGGCTCGCCCGCTGGCGGCCTGTCCCGTTTGCGATAGCATAAACAATCCTATCAATATCGCGGGCCGCACACTCACTTATCTCATCGAGCGGCAGCAAATTATCGTTAAACATTGCGGCGACGCCCTCCATGCCGTTTGCCGTCGCGTTCCAACTCCGAACATGCTCCGGTCCACCCATACACTGGCCGCCGCACGAGGGTCGTCGATTCCGCCGGCCGAGCTGTCGCGAATCAAAGTGAATGCCAGCTCTCGCCCCTACCTTTTGCAGTAATGGGCCGACAAAGGCCGCCGATAACGCCACCATCAACACCGGATTGCCGATAGCGAATGCCGAGACTTCTTCGCGCCAGCCATCCAGACTGCCGCGCTCCGCATATTCGGGTAGGCCACGCTCGCCGGTCTGAAAGATGACACCCTGGGCAGCGCTACCGATGACATGGCTCGGCAGCACAAAGGAGCTCACCGCTCCACCCGACCCGCGTCGTGCAGCGCACGTGCTTCGTCGGCTTTGTCTCGCTTATGTATTTCAGAAGCAAGGTGTGTTTCGCGTCCTGCGCAATCGTCACGCCTTGCGCCAGCAGCTCAGCCCGAAGAATTTCGCCGCTGCCGGCGAGCATTTCCATGGGCATAGCCCATGTGCGCCAAACATTTCGTGAGTTCTTCTTGAAACGAAGGACGCGGCCAAAATTGCCGTTATGCTCATCAGCGGTGATAGCATCGATATACAGCGGTGAGCACACCAACTGCAGAGTCAATTCAACGTCGCCGTTCTTGCCCTTCTTTGAAAAACCGAAATACCAGACGCCGGGCTTACATTTCTTGTCGTGTTCTTCGACCTTCGTCCATTTTTCAAAAACGATGAAACAAGGCCTTTTCTCGGAAGGAATACTGACCTTGCCGTCGGGCGTGATTTCTAGATCGTCACCGGTCTCATCTTCACGCGCCGGTTCTTTAATCATCGCTGCTTTAGTTCAGGCGGTTCGCCGCCATCTTCGGCCTGCTGGTCGAACTCTTCCGGCTCCGCCGCTTCGGTCAAATCGGCCGGCGGTGCGAGTGCCGGCGGGGCTTCCGGTTCAGGCGCGGGTTCGGCAGGCGGCGGCTCATCCCGAACCTTGAAGGTCTCAAGCGGCGTCCCGCCGAAAAAGGCTATGGCATCGGGACGGCGCGCCAGCCATTCCAAAACCTCATCCTCCTTGTCGTTGCCGCTGAAACGGCGCTCCGTTCCGTCAACATCGCGGACGACCACAACGCCGCCGGCATGGACAATGGCGCGAGCATTATCCCGAAGGTGGTCGTACCGAGTGCGAAATGGAAATGCTTTGATTGTCGCTGACATTGACTGCCTCACACTGTGCGGGGCTTGAGGTTGATTGCGAAATTGGAAGCGGCAGCGAGCCGCTCGCGCGGGCCGGCCGATGGCTTGGAGAGGCCATCGCGCCAACCTGAGCGAAAGGTGCGTTCAAATGCCTTCGGCCCGTCACCTGCGGCGCGACTGTCCAGATAGCTATTCCTACGCAAGCGTTCCAAAGCGCGGCCCAAGCTTCGTCTTCGGCGAGAACGCCGTGAGCGCCGCCTTTGCTTGCGATCACGAAGGCCGCTTTGTTCAAACTGGCGTTGCGGGTGCCGACCGGCGCAGCGGCCAACTCGGTGGCTTCTCCCTCAAGCACGGCCAGCGCGAACGAACGCAGCCGGCTCCCGGGAATGGCCCCACAAGATGGGCCGCGCTCGGGCAGCTGCACCGGCCAGTCGGCTAAATCAGCGAGCCAGTCGGGAATTTCGGGAATTTCACCGGCCTGAATGCCTCGCAGAGGTCCGGCGTACCAGCGATAGCCTCATAGAATGAGCCATCCGCCATAACGGCGTCGGGTGCGACTACGTATCCGTTAGTTCCGCGAACATCGATGCCCGGTGCGATGCGGCTGGCGGAATTGTCAATCGGCGCACGACCCGCCGGTTGGCTAAAATAAAGATGAGCCCCACCGTGCGGCGTCCACGTTACTGGGCACGGCGGT